>NZ_JBLYIE010000011.1:0-22797 GCF_048537125.1 Paenarthrobacter sp. PPS72
CCCCTTCCCGCCCGGCGCACCAGAGGTTACGACAGCATGCGGCGCAAAAGGGTGCGAACGAGGCCTCACCCAAACCCCCGCACTCGTCTGGACCGGCCTCGCATGGACTCCCTCTCGGCGCACCCCTTCCCGCCCGCCGCACCCTACGTTCCCTGAGGGCGCACCCCTTCCCGCCCGGCGCACCAGAGGTTACGGCAGCGTGCGGCGCAAAAGGGTGCGACCCATGCCAACCCAAACCCCGCCGACCCTTCCCCGCCATGACTTGCCCGGAATGAGAGGATAAACGGCATGACACTTCCTATCGCCGTGCCGTGGCTGTCCGAGCAAAGCAACCAGGATCCCCGCGCTGCCACGGGGCGGCCCCTGCGGTGGGGTGTGGTGTCCACCGGCAACATCGCCAATAGTGTTTCGCAGGACTTGTCACTGCTTGAAGATGCCGAGCTGTATGCCGTGAGTTCCCGCACCCAGGCCGCCGCGGATGCGTTCGCCCATGCGCTTGGTTTCGCCAAGGGCTACGGGGACGACGGCGGTGTTCCCGGCTACCAGCGTTTGTTCGACGATCCCGCGGTGGACGTGGTCTATGTGGCCACCCCGCATGCCCAGCACTTCCAGATTGCTGCCGCAGCCCTGCGTGCCGGCAAGCACGTGCTGTGCGAAAAAGCACTCACCATCAACGCCCGGGAAGCCACCGAGCTGGTGCGGCTGGCCCGGGAACAGAAGGTGTTCTTCATGGAAGCGGTGTGGAGCCGCTTCCTGCCGAGCATGCAGCGCGCCTTCGAGATCGCGGCCTCCGGGGAGCTCGGACAGATCCAGTGGGTCAGTGCCGACCTCGGGTTCCCGGCACCCTACGATCCCGCAGCACGAATATGGGCCCTCAACGACGGCGGCGGCGCGCTCCTGGACATCACCGTCTACCCCCTGCTGTGGGCATTGGGAACGCTGGGCTTTCCGCAGTCAGTCACCGCGATCGGCACACTCAACGAGGACGGCGTGGACAGCCAAAATGCCCTGACACTGGGCTACGACACAGGCGCCCAGGCGCAACTGACGTCGTCGTTGATGGCGCATGGACCTCGAACCGCCACGGTGGCCGGCGGGCTCGGGTTCCTGCAGACCGTGGGCTCGGTAAACAACCCCCGCGAGCTGATGATCCGGATTGGGTGGGACGAACCGCGGCGCGAACACTTTGACGTGGTGGGCATCGGCTACACCTACGAACTCCGGGAAGTGACCCGCTGCATCCAGCAGGGCCTGACGGAAAGCCCGGTCATGCCGCTGGAGGACTCGGTCAACGTCATGCGCCTTTTTGACGGCGTGCGGTCTCAGCTCGGGATTCGGTACCCCAACGACGCCAGGTGAGCAGACCCCGGCGGCGTGTGCCGCCGTCGAGAGTTAACCTGGCTGTGTTAACGCCGCACAGGATGCCTTGCCAGCTTGCGGTCCACGGACAGTGCGCCCGGCCCGAGGAACACGAAGGCGATGGAGATGGCTACGTAGATGATCAGGAGTTCGGCGGTGACGCCGGACTTGTCGGTGAGCAGGGGTTTTCCCGCTTCCGTCACGAACCAGATCCCTGCGAACATGACCGCCGCCAGGAATCCGGCCACCCGGGTCAGGGCACCGAGTACCAGTAGCAGTCCCAGGCCCAATTCGCCGGCAATCACCAGCCACGCCACGATCTCCGGTTTCTGTACTCCCATGGCAGCAACAGAGGCGGCGAACGCAGCGTGCCCGGCCATGAACTTCTGGAAGCCGTGCACCATCAGGAGCGCGCCGAACACCACCCGCAGGATGGTGACGCCGCGGGCAGAGGAAGCGGGAGACGGGTGCAGGAATTTCACGGGTTCCAATCTTCCATGCCTGCGTGTCCACCGCCAACCCGCCAAACCGTCAACATAGCCGCCGCCAACCCGCGCGGGCTGCTAGGACAGCAGCGCCGGGATGTCTTTCACTCCGTCCAGGATGTGGTGGTGCGGGTGTGCGGCCAAGGCTTCGCGGTCCAGCTTTCCGGTGAGGACACCGACGGCGGTGACGCCTGCGTTGTTGGCAGCGGCGAGGTCGTTCAGGGTATCGCCGGCAGCCATCACGGCGCGGACATCCTGCACGCCCGTCAGTTCCATGGCCCGGTGGATCATGTGCGGTGCCGGGCGGCCGGCGGCTACCTCGTCGGAGCATACGACGGCGTCGAGCAGGTTATCGTCGTTGACGCTCCAGCCCAGCCGCTCCAGCAGGGGCTCGGCGACGTCTCGTGAGAAGCCAGTGGTCAGGGCCACCTTGATTCCCCGGCGGCGGAGGTCGCGGAAGGCATCTTCCACCCCGTCGAGCGCGACCGGCGGGTTGGCGTCGTAGAACTCCACGAGCAACTCCTTGAAGCGCTTGAAGGCGGCAGCGACTACTTCTGACGTAGCTGCTCCTCCCCCCGCTTCAATAAGCGCCGTGATGGCCTCAACTTTGTCCGCCCCCATCCACTCCTGCACAGCTTCCGGTCTGGTGGTCACGCCGGTTTCCTCCACACAGCGGGCAAGGGCTACGTAGACATCGCCGTGTTCGTCGATGGTGGTTCCGGCCATATCGCAGGCAACAAGCTTGATCATGGGGTTGCTCCTTCGGTGTGGATGCGGACCAGGGCGGCCCGGCGTTCCACGGTGTTGTCGATGGTGAAGTTGGTCAGCGCCGGCAGGTAGCGGTCCTCCGAGTATTCGAGGGGCTGCCCATCGGCCGAGCGGGTAATACGGCGTTCACGCAGCAGCGGAATACCTTCGGGTTGCTCCAGGAGTTCGGCGTCCTCGTCACTTGCAGCGACGGCGTCGATGGTGTGACGGGCACTGTGCAGGTCCACGCCTTGTTTCTTGAGGAACGCGAATATGGACCCCGAGTCGGTGTCGAAGTCGAACAGTTTCCGGCCCACGTCCAGGATGAACGTGGTGCGCTCGATCATGGCCGGGGCGTCATCCAGGTAGCGGACGCGCAGGACCTCCACCACGGTGGTACCCGGCATCAAACCAAGCGCCTCCGCAGCTTCCGGACTGGCTTCGCGCCTTGCCACTTCAAGCGTCCGCTGGCCGGGCTTTTTGCCGATCCCGCTGGCCCACTCAGTGAACGAGTTGAACGTTGAGAACGACTGCGACGGCACTGACGAGCGAACCATGGGCGGCCTGCCCCGGCCACCGGTCACAGCTCCCTCCGACCGGAGAAATGCGAGCGCTTGGCGGATGGGGCCGCGCGATGTTCCGAACTCGCGGCACAGTTCCGCCTCGCTGGGTAGCTGGAAGCCCGGCGGCCAGTCGCCGTCGGTGATCCGGCGCATGAATTCCTCGCTGAGACGGACGTGGAGGGGTGCGTTCTGCTGTGTGCTCACAAGTTGATAATACAAGTCGATCCGGCCAAGGGAGCCGGTTTGCCAGGGTTCAAGATGAACTCACCGTGAATTAGGATGAACAAACGTTAAATTCAGATTAACTTGTATATACAAGTCCCGATCTAGCTTGATTCCCGTTCCCCGAGCCGCCAATGTCAGTGGTGTGAACAACCCGAGCATCCCTCCCAAAGCCGCCAACAGCAGCCCAAGCCAACCCACCGACGTCGTAATTGTCGGCGCCGGAATCGTGGGCCTGGCCCACGCGGCGCAAGCTATTGCCAACGGCCTGACCGTCACCATCATCGAGCGCGACCATCACGCGGCCGGCGCTTCTGTACGCAACTTTGGCCACTGCTGCATTACGGCCCAATCCGGCGAACTGTATGAACTCGCGCAGACCTCCCGGAAGTATTGGCTCGAGTTTTCCGAGCGCGCCGGTTTCTGGGCTTCCGAAGCAGGCGCCGTAGTCCTTGCCCGAACCGAGGCCGAAATGAATGTCCTGCGCGAGCTTTCGGCGGTACGGGAACCGGGACAGGTTGAGCTGCTCTCCCCCGACGGGACCCGGGCTCGCTTGGGTGCCTCCGCTTCCGTCACGGAACAAGCGCACGACGACGACTCTCACCAAAGCGGCGGATGGCCCGGCCTGGTTGGCGGCGCCTTCCTTCGGGACGACCTCCGGGTGGATCCCCGGACCACGGTCGCAAAGTTGGCCGAGTGGCTAGGCCAGCAGCCCGGCGTCGAACTTCACTGGAACACGGCGGCACAGGGCTTCAGCCAATCCCCTGGAGGCGTGACTGTCCAGACATCGCGCGGCGAGCTTCGGGCAAAGCAGGTGTTCGTGTGTGTTGGCCACGACGTGGACTACCTCTTCCCGGTCCTTGCAGAGGAACACAAGATTCAACGGTGCGCCTTGCAAATGTCGCTGGCGGCCAAGCCTTCCGGCGTCGAGTTCGCCCCTGCGGTCCTCACGGCGACCTCCATGCTCCGGTACCCGGCTTTCACGGACATGCCCGCTGCCGCAGCCCTGCGCTCCGAGGTATTGGAGAAGCAGCCCGAACTGTTGGAGATCGGTGCCAACGTCATGTTCACCCAGCGCCCTGACGGCACCATCATCCTGGGCGACTCCCACCACTATCACCGCACGGCCGATCCGTTCCTGGACGAATCCGTGACCGACACCCTCAACACCGAGATCACAGGCCGGATCGGCGAACCCCTGGAGATCATCCAACGCTGGCAGGGCGTCTACGCATCCTCCGACGTGGCACCGATCCTGGTCCGCGAGGTCCAGCCCGGCGTCACGGTGGTGTCCGTGACCTCCGGCGTCGGCATGACCCTGTCCTTCGGTCTGGCGCACCGCAACGTCTCGCGCCTGCACTGACTCATCTTTGGCACCCGTCCTCTCCTCTCATCCCCTTCGCATAAGGATTCCCATGAAAACCACGCTCCTCACCGGTTCCGCGCTTGCCCTCGCCACCGTTCTGGCGCTCACTGCCTGCGGCGGCTCGGCACAGTCCTCCCCCGAGGCCACCAAGGCCACTTGCCCCAACGGCGAGATCAAGTTCGGCATCGAGCCCTACGAGGATCCGGCCAAGCTCAAGCCGGCCTACGACGTCCTGGCAGCAGCACTGTCCAAGAAGCTCGATTGCCCGGTCAGCGTCCAGGTGGTGGAAGACTATGCCGCCGAAGTCCTGGCCATGCGCAACGGCAAACTGGACCTGGGCCAGTTCGGTCCTTTGGGCTACGTTTTCGCTGACGCCAAAGCCGGTGCTGAGCCGCTGGTATCTTTTGGCACCGCGGAGAAGGAACTCAGCACCTACACCGCGGGGATCTGGGTTCCCAAGGACAGCCCCATCCAAGCTATTGGCGACCTGAAGGGCAAGTCCCTTGCCCTGGGCAGTGTGGGCTCCACCTCCGGCGATGTACTGCCCCGCTTCGGACTCCGTGAAGCAGGAATCGCCGATGCCGACATCAAGATGGACTACACCGGCGGCCACCCTGAAGCCCTGCTGGCACTGACCAACGGCAAGGTGGATGCAGCACAGATAAACTCGCAGACACTTGCTACGGCGATTGCCGCCGGCACCTTCACTCCGGATGAATTCCGCCAGGTATGGACGTCCAACCCCATCCCCAACGACCCCATCACCGTCCGGGGCGACGCCGACCCCGCCTTCAAGGCCGCAGTGAAGGATGCGTTCTTGAGCCTTGAGCCCGCCGACGTCGCCAAGGTGGGCGAGTTCCTCGATGTCACTCCTCCGGGCCCGCTCCTGGAGGTCACCAAGGACAATTACACGCCCTTGTTTGAGCTCGCCGAGACCATGGGCCTCACTGAAAAGGATCTGTAATGACTCCCTCCGGTCAGGGCTCACTCCTCTCTGTGCAGGGCTTGTCTGTGCAGGGCTTGCGCAAATCATTCAACGGACGGACCGTGCTGCAGGGCGTCGACTTCTCCGTTGCAGCCGGTGAGCTGGTGGCCTTCCTGGGGGCCAACGGCTCAGGCAAGTCCACCACCCTGCGCTGCGTCATGGGCATCACTTCCCCGGATTCGGGCAGCATCAGCATCGATGGTGCTCCCCTGGGAACCTTGCAGGGCCGTGATCTGCAGCAGGCGAGGCAACGGATGGCCATGATCTTCCAGAAGATTCATTTGGTCCCCCGCCGCACCGCCCTGGACAACGTCTGCGCCGGGGCCCTTTCGCGGATCCCCACCGTCCGGTCGCTGAGTCCCTTGCTTTTTCCTGCCGACGTCCAGCAGGAAGCCCTTGATTGCCTGGACCGCGTCGGTCTGGTTGATCGTGCCTTTGACCGCGTCGGCCGCCTGTCCGGCGGACAACAGCAGCGCGTCGCCGTAGCCCGGGCGCTCTGCCAGCGGGCCAACGTCGTACTCGCCGACGAGCCGGTCTCCGCACTGGACCCGCACGCCGCCGAGCAGGTCATGGCATTGCTGCGCGAACTCGCCCATTCCGAAGGGCTGGCCGTGGCCGCCGTACTCCACCAACCTGATCTCGCGCTGCGGTACGCGGACAGGTCAATCGGGCTCCTCCAAGGCTCCATGACCTTCGACCTCCCCTCCACGGAGATCACGCCGGAACACCTCGACACCTTGTACGCACCGGACAGGACTGTTTCAGACAGGACCGTTTCAGACAGGACCGTTTCAGACCGTGCCGTTTCAGACAGGAAATCCGCAGCATGACACCCCACACTTTGACCCCGGCGGTCGCCCGCCGGGACTCTACAAGCAAAACCCGCGTGGCACTGGTCCGCCCGAAGAAGCCGCTGCGGTGGATCACGACGGCGGCAGTGGCAGCCGCCGCCGTCGGACTTCACGCCGTGGCCATCGAAGGGACGGACTTCAAACCCGAGCTTTTGGTGGATGGTTGGAAGGGCATGGCCGCATTCATTGGTGACGCGTTCCCGCCGGACCTCAGTTGGGAGAAGACGCTCAAGCCCGGCCTCGAAGCCACGCTGGTGACCCTGTGGATCGGTCTGCTGGGGACCACGTTGTCAGTACCGTTCGCCCTGCTGCTTGCAGCCCTGGCCGCTGAAAACACCAGTCCGCACCGGCTCGTGTATCAAGCTGCGCGCGCCATCCTGTCCTTCTTCCGCGCCGTTCCGGACATTGTCTTTGCGTTGATCTTTGTTACTGCCGTGGGCCTTGGGCCCTTTGCCGGAGTGCTGGCGCTGATCTGCCACAACACCGGTGTGATGGGGAAGCTGTGGGCGGAGTCGATGGAGGAAATTGACGCCGGGCCCCAAGAAGCGCTGCGCACCGCCGGCGCCAACCGGATCCAGCAGGTAGCCAACGCAACCCTGCCCATGGTGGTCCCGCAGTTCGTGGGCCTGCTGCTCTACCGCTTCGACGTCAACGTGAGGTCCTCGCTGGTCCTTGGCCTTGTGGGTGCCGGCGGCATCGGGTTGCTGATCAACCAGTCCATCAAGTCCTTCCAGTTCGACTCCATGCTCACGCACATCCTGATCGTGTTGGTCCTGATCATCGTGGTGGACCAGTTCTCCGCGTGGATCCGCAGGCGCCTGGCTGCGTAACGCTGCATGATTGACCCAACTGCGGGCGAGTGGGGGCAGAATGGGAGGTGGCCCTCTTCGGGGGTCGAGTATTTCAAGAGGGCCAACGGTGGATGGAGCGGGCATGCAGGTTGACGTTGTAGTTGTTGGCGGAGGAGCCATGGGATCGGCGGCCGCTTGGCAACTCGCCCGGGCGGGTCGCTCCGTGGTCCTGCTGGAGCAGTTCGAGGCCGGACACCACATCGGTGCTTCCCACGGTGCCACCCGCAACTTCAACACCGCGTACGCCGAGGCCGACTACCTGGACCTCCTCGCCGAGTCGAAAATCCTGTGGGATGAGCTCGCGGCGGAGCACGGCGCACCGCTCCTGGACATAGTGGGGCTCGTGAACCACGGAAACGTCCCCCGTTTGCAGCAAGTGCGGGAGGCCCACGAGGCGCGCGGGATCGAAAGCTACTTCATCTCCCCTGATGAAGCCGCCAACCGCTGGCTCGGGATGAATTTCGCAACCGACGTCCTCTTCGTGCCCGGCTCCGGACGCATCCGCTCCGCTGACGCTTTGCTCGCGCTGCGCACATCAGCTGAGGCCCACGGCGCGGTGTTCCACTACTCGACGCCGGTCAAGGACATCCGCGTCACCGGCGGCGAATCAGTGGTGGTGGTGACGGAGGAGGTGGAGTACACGGCCAGCCGGGTAGTAGTCACGGCAGGCGCTTGGACCCCGAAACTCATCGGCAAGCTCACGGACCTGCCGGCGTTGGTAGTGACCCAGGAGCAGCCGGCCCACTTCACTCCCAAGGACAACACGCTGGTGTGGCCGAGCTTCAACCACAGCCCGGACATGGACGACCCCGCCTACGAGTACTGGTACAGCCCCGTTTACGGAATGCTCACCCCAGGCGAAGGGGTCAAGGCAGGCTGGCACGGCGTTGGTCCGGTCATGGATCCGGACGAGCGCACATTCGAGCCCATCCCCCACCAGATGGAAGCCTTGGTGCGGTATGCAGAAGAGTGGCTTCCCGGCGTCGACCCTTCCACGGCGGTTCCCATCAGCTGCACGTACACCACCACGCCCAACGAGGATTTCGTGCTGGACCACTTCGGTCCGCTGGTGGTGGGCGCCGGCTTCTCGGGCCATGGTTTCAAGTTCACGCCGGCCATCGGCCGGGTGCTGAAAGACATCGTCGACGGCGGCACGGCACCGGAGCGGTTCCACGCGGAACGCTGAATTCAAACTTAAAAGCAACCGGCCCGCAGGCAGCGCCTGCGGGCCGGTTTCGCTTTGTGGAGTCTACTTCTTGAGGTCCGCGAGGACCTTGTTGAACGTAGCCGACGGGCGCATGATCTCAGCGGCCTTGGCGGCGTCCGGACGGTAGTAACCGCCGAGGTCGACGGCGGGACCTTGGACTGCCGCCAGCTCGCCGACGATTGCCTCTTCGTTGGAGGTCAGGGCTTCAGCGATTGCCGCGAAGTCCTTGGCCAACTCGGCGTCTTCGGTCTGCTTGGCCAATTCCTGGGCCCAGTATGTGGCCAGGTAGAAGTGGCTTCCGCGGTTGTCCAGCTCGCCGACGCTGCGACGCGGGGACTTGTTTTCCAGCAGGAACGTACCCGTGGCGCGGTCCAGCGTGTCAGCCAGGACCTGTGCGCGGGCGTTGCCGGTGGTGGTAGCAAGGTGCTCGAAGCTGACGGCCAGGGCAAGGAACTCCCCGAGGCTGTCCCAGCGGAGGTGGTTTTCCTTGACCAGCTGCTGGACGTGCTTGGGAGCGGAGCCACCGGCGCCGGTCTCGAACAGGCCGCCACCGTTGATCAGCGGAACAATGGAGAGCATCTTGGCGCTGGTGCCGAGCTCGAGGATCGGGAACAGGTCCGTGAGGTAGTCGCGGAGCACGTTACCGGTGACGGAGATGGTGTCCTCGCCCTTGCGGATGCGCTCCAACGTGAAGGCCGTGGCCGCAACCGGGGAAAGGATCTTGATCTCCAGGCCCTCGGTGTCGTGGTCCTTGAGGTACTCGTTGACCTTGGCGATCAGGTTGGCGTCGTGCGCACGGCCCTCGTCCAGCCAGAACACGGCCGGGGTCTGGGAGGCGCGGGCACGGGTAACGGCCAGCTTGACCCAGTCGCGGACCGGGATGTCCTTGGTCTGGCAAGCGCGCCAGATGTCACCGGGGAAGACCTGGTGTTCGGTGAGGACGTTGCCCTTGCTGTCCACGAGCTGGACGGTGCCGGCTGCCTGGATCTCGAAGGTTTTGTCGTGGCTGCCGTATTCTTCGGCTGCCTGTGCCATGAGGCCCACGTTGGGAACGGTGCCCATGGTGGTGGGGTCGAAAGCACCGTTGGCGCGGCAGTCGTCCAGGACAACCTGGTAGATGCCGGCGTAGGAGCTGTCCGGGATGACGGCCAGGGTGTCGGCTTCCTTGCCGTCCGGGCCCCACATGTGGCCGGAGGAACGGATCATGGCCGGCATGGAGGCGTCAACGATGATGTCCGACGGGACGTGCAGGCTGGTGATGCCCTTGTCGGAGTCCACCATGGCCAGCGCGGGACCGTCTTCGAGGCCCTTTGTGATGGCTGCCTTGACGCCTTCACGGACATCCTCGGGCAGGTCTTCCAAGCCGCTGAGGATGGCTGCGAGGCCGTTGTTCGGGCTGATGCCTGCGGCTGCGAGCTGCTTTCCGTAGGTATCGAACAGCTCGGAGAAGTAGGCCTTGACCACGTGGCCGAAGATGATGGGGTCGGAGACCTTCATCATGGTGGCCTTCAGGTGTGCGGAGAAGAGGATGCCCTCTTCCTTGGCGCGGGCAACCTGCGCCTTGAGGAACTCATCCAAGGCGTCGGCGCGGAGGACGGTGGCGTCCACAACTTCGCCGGCAAGCACAGGGAAGTCCTTCTTCAGGACCTTGGTGGTGCCGTCTTCGCGCACCAGCTGGATGGTCAGGGAGTCATCGGCCTTGAGGACAACGGACTTCTCGTTGGAACGGAAGTCGTTCTCACCCATGGTGGCAACGTTGGTCTTGGACTCAGCGGTCCAGGCACCCATGGAGTGCGGGTTCTGGCGGGCGTAGTTCTTCACCGACAGGGGTGCGCGGCGGTCGGAGTTACCCTCACGCAGAACCGGGTTCACAGCGGAGCCCTTGATCTTGTCATAGCGCGAGCGGATGTCCGTCTCGGTGTCCGAGGAGGGGTTGTCCGGGTAGTCCGGGAGGGCGTAGCCCTGGGCCTGGAGCTCGGCGATGGCAGCCTTGAGCTGCGGGACGGAGGCGCTGATGTTGGGCAGCTTGATGATGTTGGCTTCCGGCTGCTTTGCCAGTTCGCCAAGCTCAGCAAGGGCGTTGCCTGTGCGCTGTTCTTCAGTCAGGAAATCGCCGAAGACGGCGATGATGCGGCCCGCCAGCGAAATATCGCGGGTCTCAACCTCCACACCTGCGGTTGAGGCATACGCTTCAATGATCGGCAGGAATGAGTAGGTTGCCAGCATCGGCGCTTCGTCTGTGTGGGTATAGATAATCTTGGCCATTGGCGGGGTTCTCCCTGAAAGTCTGCAGATTTCAACACTCCTAACTTACCCGAGTAGACCGTTTTGGCGGCTCTTCGTGTCCGGGATCACGTGTTCGTTACCACTCTCGGTGATTAACGCCCGACGACGGCCTGACCGCCGCTGCTGCCGACCGGCGTCGAACGCTGCCCTCCTCCCGAACCGAGGCGCGCAGACATAGCCCCACTGGCCCTAACAGGAAGTGACAGCAAATTATCACAAACTATGAAACATCTCTTTACAAACTTGTCATACGTTCGATACCTTCAATTCCGTCAGTCGGCGGTCGCCATCACTGACCGCCTCACTCCCTCGATAGGTAGGAACAACGTGACAAAAACCAAGACCCTGGCCACAAGCCTGCTGAGTCTGTCCGCTGCCGCAATCCTGGCGCTGGTTGGAACCACCAGCGCCAACGCGGCACCGGTAAACACCACAGACTCCAGCGGTGCTGCGGTCAGCAGCCATGCAGTGTCCGACGCCGGCGCTGCAGACTACTGGACGCCGGAACGCATGAAGAGTGCCAAGTCCGGCGAAATCCTCGCCACCAAAGCACTGGAACGCGGCAAGCTCCTCAACCTCGGCAAAGCCCCGGTCGCCGAAGCCCCGGGCTCCATCAGCAGCATCGCAGGACAGCCTGCAGCAACCGACTCCAAGACCATCGATCGCAAGGTGAACCAGAGCGAGACGCCGGTCAAGCACATCGGCAAGATCTTCTTCACCCTGGGCGGCTCCAACTACGTCTGCTCAGGCAACTCCGTCACCGCAGCCAACAAGAGCACCGTGTCCACCGCCGGACACTGCCTCAACGAAGGCCCCGGCGCGTACGCCACCAACTTCGTCTTCGTTCCCGCCTACCTCAACGGTGCGGCACCCTACGGGAAGTGGACGGCAAAGGCGCTGTACGCCCCCACCCAGTGGGCTTCCAACGGCAACATGCAGTACGACACCGCTTTCGCCGTCATGAACACCCTCAACGGCCAGCGCCTCGCCGACGTCGTAGGTTCCTCCGGCGTCCAGTTCAACGCCGCCCGCGGCCTGAGCTACAAGGCCTTCGGATACCCTGCAGGCTCGCCCTTCAACGGTGAATCGCTCAAGAGCTGCTCCGGCAAAGCCACCAACGATCCCTACAACCCGCAGTTCAACAGCCAGGGAATTCCCTGCAACATGACCGGCGGGTCCTCGGGCGGTCCGTGGTTCATCGGCACCAGCTCCACCGGCTACCAGAACTCCGTGAACAGCTACGGATACGGCAGCAACTCCACCACCATGTACGGCCCGTACTGGGGCACCGTAATCCAGTCCACGTACAACACTGCTGCGGCGGCTTCGTAGCGGACCCTCTTTTATTGGCACGTCCCTGTTAAGTACGTGCAGATAAAGCACGACGGCGGCCGTCCCATTTCGGGGGCGGCCGCCCTTGCGTTGTGGCGCTGGGTGGGCCCACGCCGTCCGGGTTCCCTGGCCGAAGCGCAGCGAGGTCAGGGAGGCGGTGGGGACTAGTGGAAGAAGTGGCGAGCGCCCGTGAAGTACATCGTGATGCCGGCAGCGTTGGCTGCGGCGATAACTTCCTCGTCCCGGACTGACCCGCCCGGCTGGACGACCGCGCGGACACCGGCATCGACCAGGATCTGCAGCCCATCAGCGAACGGGAAGAACGCGTCCGAGGATGCAACGGCACCGCGTGCGCGCTCAGGTGCGTTGGCACCGCTGGCGTTGGACGCACCGCCGGGGGCATCGCCCCCACTTGCACCACCGGACTCCACCTTCACGCCCAGCGTGTTGGCGCGCTCCACGGCCAGTCGGCAGGAGTCCAGGCGGTTGACCTGGCCCATGCCGATGCCCACGGCTGCACCGTGGTTGGCGATCAGGATGGCGTTGGACTTGGCGGCCCGGCAAGCGGTCCAGGCGAAGGCGAGGTCCGCGAGGGTTGCTTCGTCGGCGGCTTCGCCTGCGGCGAGGGTCCAGTTGGCGGGGTTGTCGCCGTCGGCATCTACCTTGTCGCTCATCTGGACCAGGACGCCACCGGAAACCTGGCGCATCTCGGAGGGGTAGCGGCCGTAGCCTTCAGGCAGGGCCAGAAGGCGGATGTTCTTCTTCTTGGAAAGGATCTCCACGGCTTCGGGCTCGAAGTCCGGGGCGATGACAACCTCGGTGAAGATGTCGGCAACCGCGCGGGCCATGCCTGCGGTGACGGTGCGGTTCGCAGCGATGACGCCGCCGAAAGCGGAGACGGGGTCGCAGGCGTGGGCCTTGGCGTGAGCGTCCGCAATCGGATCTGCAGCATCAGCTGAACCGACAGCCACACCGCACGGGTTGGCGTGCTTGATGATCGCAACGGCGGGCTCGGCGAAATCGAACGCAGCGCGGAGGGCGGCATCGGCGTCGACAAAGTTGTTGTAGCTCATGGCCTTGCCGTGCAACTGGTCGGCCTGAGCGATGCCTGCCGGGGCAGCCTTGTCCACGTACAGGGCGGCCTGCTGGTGCGGGTTCTCGCCGTAACGGAGGACCTCGGAGCGCTCCAAGGAAAGACCTGCATAGGCGGGCCAGTCGATGATGCCGTCGCCGTCTTCGTCCAGGAACTGGCTGGCGGTCCAGGAAGCAACAGCGTTGTCGTAGCTGGCAGTGTGCGCGAAGGCCTTGGCAGCCAGGCGGCGGCGGGTGTTCAGGTCGAAGCCGCCTTGTGCTGCGGCCTCGACCACTGCGCCGTAGAAGTTGGGGTCCGTGACAATGGCGACGGCGGCGTGGTTCTTCGCGGCCGAACGCACCATCGCGGGGCCGCCGATGTCGATCTGCTCAACCACATCGTCCGGCGCTGCACCGGACTTCACGGTCTCCACGAACGGGTACAGGTTCACCACCACGAGGTCGAAGGTTTCGATCTCCATGCCGGCCAAGGTGTCCATGTGCGCCGGAACGCGACGGTCAGCCAGGATGCCGCCGTGCACGCGCGGGTGCAGGGTCTTGACGCGGCCGTCCAGCATTTCCGGGGAGCCGGTGACTTCTTCGACTTCCTTGACCGGGATGCCTGCGGCGGAGATCTTCTTGGCGGTGGAGCCGGTGGAAACAATGGCGACGCCGGCTGCGTGCAGGCCCTTCGCGAGCTCCTCCAGTCCCGTCTTGTCGTAAACCGAGATCAGTGCACGGCGGATGGGAACACGGTCAAGCTGCGTCAAGCTCACAAAAGTCTCCGTCTTAGTTCGCGTAGATGTCGCGGGTGGTCTCGCGGGTGGTGGGGATACGGAGAGTTTATCGCGTTTCGTTGGCGCCCCGGTTTTGCGTCCTCGTCCCCCCTGCGTTGCGAGGCCCACTCTGCACCCCACTCGCGCACCGAGGGGCGCACACAAGGCCCCACAAGTTCCCACCTCACGTTGCGAGGCCCACTCTGCGCCCCACTCGCGGGCCGAGGGGCGCACACCAGGCCCCACAAGTTGGCCTCGTCCTCGAAATTACGACGACGGTCCTCGCCACCCGCGCGATGCCAACGCATCGCGCATTTTTCGTTCGGCGTTGGCCCAACCACCTTTCATCTGAACATCCGAGAACTTCAACACGACCCAGCCCATGGCGCGAAGCCGGTCGTCGCGTTCAATGTCCTTCCCCCACTGCACGGGGTCGGATCGATGATGATCGCCCTCATACTCCATGGCAATCTTGTATTCCTTGTACTGCAGATCGGGCGTGGATATGTACCTGCCATGCTCATCGAAGACGGGCTGCGTGATCGCTGGCTCGGGTAGTCCGGCGTCGACGATTTTCAACCGCAACCGCGATTCCTGGGGTGAGTCGACGCCTGAACGCAATAAAGGAAGTATTTCCCTGGCCATTCTGATTCCCTTGACCTTCGGCCGTCGGTCAATGACCTCCTGAATTGCCTCGATCGAAGACAACGGATTCTCCCGTGCCAACAGAAAATCCCCCGCCGCCACGAGCGATGACCTTCCCATATGTCGGGCCAAGTCCATCCAGGTCCACTCAGGCGACGTCAGTTTAACTCCGTTCGAGAGACGAACATCCCGGGCCAAGAGCGGAGCCCGATGACCGATCACACCGCGGCGCTTGACTCTGCCGATCTCCTGCCGGCGCGTTACATGAATCGGACCGCTGGCGCCTTCCTCCTCAAGATAGATAGGGAGCGGCATCGACCACAGCAACGCTGCCGTGACATGGCTGACCGCACAGCGCGGAGTTACAGCGGTGTGTAGCCGGCCCAGCAATTCGAGGTCATGCTCGTGCTCCTTGGCGAGACGAATGCCACGACTCGGCGTTACAAGCTCGCTCGTTTGGAGCCGCCATCGCGGTACACCGGCAGCATAGGCATCGGCGACAAGGAAGCCCTGGGAATCGACATCCGACGGCAAAGGAGTGGGTTTCAGCATGGAACCATGCTTGCGGGAAACGATGCCTCTCATTCGGTTATCCACAGAAATCGCCCTCGGTGGTACTACTGACTGCTCCTCCACAGGCGCTGTGGGGCCCGTTCTGCGTTCCATCCAGAGCGCGAGGGGCGTAAAACGGGCCCCACAACTCGTAGCCCACCCATTGTGGGGCCCGCTCTGCGTTCCATCCAGAGCGCGAGGGGCGTAAAACGGGCCCCACAACTCGTAGCCCTGCCGTTGTGGGGCCCGTTCTGCGTGGCAAATCACCAACCAAGCACGCAGAGCAGGCCCCGCAACATAGGGTTGATCCATGGATGCCACCGAGGTTGTTCTTGTTGCCGATGTAGGGAAGAGTCGTTGCCGCGTGGAGTTGCGCAGCGGTACGGAGTTGTTGGGCGCCGCCGACCAGCATGGCTTCCCCGGGGTGCACATGGATAACGGGCCCACCCTTGCCTTCGAACTCCTCCTCGAGACTGTGGGCTTGTTGCCGCCCGGCCTCCCCCTAGGCGCAATCACCAGCTTGGGCGCGGCTGTGGCCGGCGTCGAAGCCTCTGCGGAAAAGTCGCAGGAGCTCGCCACCATGTTGTCCCAAAGGTTCTCAGTTCCGGCGGCCGTCCTCTCGGACGCCACGGCAGCCCAACTCGGCGCGCTCCAAGGCGCCCCCGGAACCACGCTCATCGTGGGCACGGGTGCCGTTGCGTTCCGCTTCGATGAAGCCGGCGTCCTGCACCGGGCCGACGGCTGGGGACCCTACTTGGGCGATCACGGCAGTGGGCGTTGGATCGGCCAGCAGGGTCTGCAAGCAGTTCTTGAAGCGCACGACGGCGGCCCGGCCACGTCCTTGTCAGCCGCGGCCGGCGCTTTGGTGGAGTCGCCGGAAATGCTTCCGGGGTGGCTCGCCGAGAACGAGAACCCCTACCGGGCGATGGCCCGTTTCGCGCCGCTGGTTCTGCACGCAGCGGAGGCGGGTGACGCCGTCGCTCATGACATCGTTGGCGAGGCGTGCCGCATCCTGACCAATACCGTGGGGCTCGCCAGCGGCGACGCCGGCTCGTCCCGCGTAACCATCCTGGGCGGCGTGGTGGGATCGGACTTCTTCGCGGCGCTCTTGCGGAAGTCCCTCGCTTCGGCTGGGATTGAGGTGGTTGCACCGCTGGGCGATGGCTTGGACGGTGCTGCCCTCGCTGCGACGCGCCGCGGGCTCATCCAGGAAAGGTACATCCACCGTGACGGAACAAATTGGCCCGACTAACGCCGACAATCTAGCGGGTCTGCGCACGGAACTCGCCGGCTTGGCTACCGAGGCCACGGCCGAGGGCCTGGAGAACCTGGACATCCTGGGCACCGAAGAGCTGGTTGCTGCGATGCTCGCCCACAGTGCAGGAGTACACGCAGCCGTTGAGGCCGCGAGTCCAGCGATTGTTCAAACGGTCGACGCCGTTGCGGAGCGACTCCAGCGTGGTGGCCGCCTTTTGTATGTGGGCGCCGGGACGGCCGGACGACTGGGTGTGCTCGACGCGAGTGAATGCCCGCCGACGTTCGGCACTTCGCCGGGACTCGTCGTCGGGCTTATCGCCGGCGGTACCAAAGCGATCCAGCAACCAGTGGAATATGCCGAGGACAACGCAACCGCCGGCGCGCGCGACCTGCATGACATCAACGTGACTGAAGCCGACGCCGTCGTAGGTATTACGGCCTCGGGCCGGACGCCCTACGTGATCGGCGCGCTGGAAGAGGCACGGAAGCGGGGCGCGTTTACGGCGTCGCTGGCATGCAACAAGGGCTCCGCCGTGAGCCATTTGGCCGACGCCGCGATCGAGGTTGTAGTGGGTCCGGAGTTCATTGCGGGCTCCACCAGGCTGAACTCGGGCACGGCCCAGAAACTTGTCCTCAACATGATCAGCACGTTGGTGATGGTGAAGCTTGGCAAGACGTACGGGAATCTGATGGTGGACCTGCGTGCCACGAACGAGAAGCTGCTGGCCCGATCGCAACGTACCGTCCAGCACGCCACCGGCGTCTCTGCAGAGGAAGCCGCAGCAGCTTTGGACTCGGTCGGCGGGTCTGTGAAGGCGGCCATTTTGGTGCTCCTGACAGGTATCGAGGCTGGCCAGGCCAAGGGTGCCTTGGAGGAAGCCGGCGGTTTCCTGCGGAGGGCCATCGAGAACCGGAAGTAACGCGGACGGCGGTGTTCGCCCCAGCGCATAAAGTTGCATGCAGGAGGGCAAATGAATACATACACAGCCGTGCCCAGCGGCGAACAAGTTGTACAGGAACTGCCATGGCGGTGGAAGGTCCAAGGCCGGATTTTCCTGATCGGCGGGCTCGGGTTCATGTTCGACGCGTGGGATGTCACGCTCAACGGCATCCTGATTCCGCTGCTGTCCAAGCACTGGTCGCTGCAACCGGCTGACGCCGCGTGGATCGGCACGGCCAACTTGATCGGCATGGCCGTGGGTGCGTTCGCGTGGGGCACCATCGCGGACACCATCGGCCGCAAAAAAGCGTTCACTGCCACCCTCCTCATTTTCAGCATCTTCACGGTCATGGGCGCCTTTGCCCCGGACATCGTGTGGTTCTGCATCTTCCGCTTCATGGCTGGCTTCGGCTTGGGCGGCTGCATCCCCGTGGACTATGCGTTGGTGGGTGAGTTCACGCCGCGGAAGCAACGTGGCAAGGTGCTCACCGCCATGGATGGTTGGTGGCCGATCGGCGCTGCCCTGTGTGGCTTCGTCTCGGCCGGGCTGGTTGCTGCCTTCGGTGATTGGAGGCTCACCATGCTGATCATGGTGCTGCCCGCCCTGCTGGTCTTCTGGGTCCGGCGTTCGGTTCCTGAATCTCCGCTGTTCCTGATCAGGGCGGGCCGCCGGCAGGAGGCAGCGGCCGTGATTGATGGCTTGGTGCAGGCCACCGGTGCCGAGCAGCGTGCCTACAGCCTTCCTGAACCCCAGGCTGCGCCGCGCCTCTCCCCCGGCAGCGCTTGGGCGCAGCTGCGAGGGATCTGGCAGTTCAACTGGAAGATCACCACCGCCGCTTGGGCCCTGTTCTTCAGCATCCTCTTGGTCTATTACTTGTCGCTGACGTGGATGCCCCGCATTCTCATCGGTGCCGGGTTCGAGGAGTACAAGGCGTTCGTCACGACGGCGAGCATGGCCGCCGTCGGGCTTTTGGGCGTGGTGGTGGCAGCGCTCCTGGTGGAGCGTGTGGGCCGTAAATGGATCCTCGCCGTTACCGGACCTCTGTCCGCCTTGACCTTGGTGATCGTGGCGTTCGTGGTGGACGTGCCGTCGGCTGCCGTGTTCTGGCTCCTGGTGTTCGGCTTCGTGGTGCAGGTGGCCATTCCGGTTCTCTACGCGTACGTGTCCGAGCTGTACCCCACCGAACTTCGGGGCTCCGGCTTCGGCTGGGCTTCCACGTTCTCCCGCATAGGCGCAGGCTTCGGGCCCTTGGTGTTTGCCTCGTTCTTCTGGCCGGAGTTCGGCTTGGCGCAGTCGTTTGCGATGGCTGGCGGCTTGGTGCTGCTTTCCGTGCTGTGGATGGCGTTCTTCGCTCCGGAGACAAAGCAGCGCGTCCTCGAGTAGCCGCCCCTCCGTACCCAACTAAGTCGCAGATCATGTCGTTCCCAGCGCTGAGAACGACCTGATCTGCGACTTACTTGGGTGCCCAGCCACGTTGTTCGAGCGCCCGCCTCACCTTGGCCACTGCGGTCGTCGCGCCGGTAGACATGTGGCGCTTGGAGATTCGCACAAGGATCCATCCGGCACGGCTGAAGTCCTCCTCACGGGTAATGTCCCTCACGATCTGTTCCTGGTCCGAATGCCCCTCACCTTCGTATTCAACGGCAACGCGCTGCTCTCGATACGTGAGGTCCGGTTGGCGCACGACGCCGGGACTTAGTTCTGTAGCTACGTTGACTTCCGCTGTGGGCAGCCCAGCCCACTTGAGCGCCAGCCTCAGTCGCGTTTCGGGGGCAGAGTCGGCCCCCACGCAGGCCTGTTCCAAGGCGAGGCGGGCCTTGCGGATACCCGGTGTCCCCCAGTGCCGGTCCAGCATCTCCTCCAGCTCATCCATGGTGCAGTGCGGCAAACTGCGTCCCTCAAATTCCGGCCTGGGAATGCGGAGCAAGTGATCGGCCACAACCGTGATCTCGTCAATATCCATCTTCCGCGCGCAATCCAGCCACGTCCGGGCACGGCTGGTGATAAGCAGGCCATTGAGCGTGGTGATTTCGTCATCGAAAAACTGCCCCCTGTGGCCCACCACTCCGGCACGGCGGGGAATCGCCATGGTGTCTGGACGGGAAATGTGGATACCGGGCCGGTTGCTCCCAGGCAGGAAACCCGGAAACTCCCACAGTAAAAAAGCAGTGGCATGCGAGGCGGCGGAGAAAGACGTGACATAGGTCAGCGGACGAACGTCATGGATCATGCCATTCTCGGCGCCCTGCCGCGATACCCGGATGCCGCGGCTTGGCGAGACAAGGCTCGGGTGCCGTAGCCGCCCTCGGGATGCACCGGCGTCGAGCGCCTGCTGCAAGGTAAAGGACGTTGCCGACAGGGACCCAGGTAATGGGCGTGGATACTTCATGCCCCATGCTGACAAAAACGGCGCGCGCGTGGAGCGTTATCCACAGCCTTCGGCGCTGGAACGCAATCTGTGTAGCAGATCAGGTCGTTCCCAGCGCTGAGAACGACCTGATCTGCGACCTACTTGGGTAAGGGGGTTGGGGCGGCGGCGAGTTCTGCCAGGGTCTGGACCAGCAGGCGGCGCTCCACTACCTTGATGCGCTCGTGCAGGGATTCTTCGGAATCCTCCGGGAGGATAGCAACGGCTTCCTGCGCAATGATGGGGCCGGTGTCCACGCCGGCGTCGGCCCAGTGGACTGTGCAGCCGGTGACTTTGACGCCGTAGGCAATGGCGTCGCGCACTCCGTGAGCTCCAGGGAAGGACGGCAGCAAGGCGGGGTGTGTGTTGACGTATTTGCCGCCGAAGGCGTTGATGAAGTCTTCGCTGACAATCCTCATGAAACCCGAGGACACCACAACATCCGGCTTGTAGGACAGAACCTTGTCGCGAAGGGCTGCATCCCATTCGGCGCGGGTTTCGAACGAGTTGAAGTTGACCACGAAGGTCTCGATGCCTGCTTCGTCGGAGCGCTCCACGCCGTATGTGTCGGGCCGGTCGGCGCCCACAGCTGCGATCTCGACGTCCAGTTCACCCGACTTCACGGCATCGATGACTGCCTGAAGATTTGAACCGGTACCGGAGACGAGGACAACAATGCGCATTGCACTAGCTTATGGGCGGCTCGCGTAGGCTGGAAAACATGAATCCCGACGTCGGTTCCAAGCCGAGCCAACAACCCCGCTCCGAGGCCGAAAAGTCCGCCCTCGGCGTGAGCCAGAACCTCTTCCGCGCTTTCCTTCTAGCGGCTTTGGGCGCGTTCTTCGTGTTCTCCCTGAACGTGAATTACGTGTGGTTGAGCGCCATCCTCACCCTTGCAGCGTTGGTGTTGGGCATCGTCGTCCTGGTGCGGACACTGAAGCACAAACACCCGAAACTGATGCTCTTCGGGACAATTTCAGGCTTGGTTGTCACGGCCGTCATGTGCCTGTTGATCCTGACATCCGTACTTTTCTTCAACCAGGTCAGCACTTACCAGGACTGCTCACGCGGGGCGCTGACGGAATCCGCCAAGACACAGTGCCTGTCCCAGCTCGAGGACTCGATGCCGGGGCCGCTGCGGTAGCTTTACCGCGGCACCCCAGCGTTACTGAGCGGACCGGCTCAGGCGTGTTCGTCGTCGTACGCTACTTCGTCGAGGTTCGCCTCGCGCAGCTTCTGGCGGCGTTCCAGCCACGGCCCCACGGCGTAGCCAATCACGACGCCGATACCCACCTCGGCGGCCAGCCAGACTGCCGTCCACAACGGGTGGGGTCCGATTTCCGTGAGCCGTCCGATGCCTGCTGAACCGCGTGCGATCCACGCCAGGGCTCCGCCGAGAAGCCCTGCAACGATGCCAATGAAGGCGCCCAAAAACAGGGTGGACGCGGTGGCCGTGAACCATCGGGCTTTGATCTTGATGGAAAGCCACTCGTCAAAATGGTTCTCGCCCTCGCGCAGGAACCACCAACCAGCCAGGATCCCGGCGACCACGGGAAGCGCGAGCGCCATGGCACCGGCGTCGAGCTGTCCTGCGGGGAGTGCCCCAAGGACGGGGACGGCCGGGAGCGGTCCGACGGCGGTCCCCAGCGGACCCGCTGTTGAGCCTACGCCGAGTGAGAAGCCTGCGCCGGTGGACCAGGACAGGGCGAAAATCACGAGGTTCGGCAGGAAGCCGAGTTGCGCGATGGTGAGCACGGCGCCGCCCATTGCACCGGCCTGCAGACCTTCGTAGACGGCGATGATGTCCGTCCAATGCCACACGATAGTCACAGCGAGCAGTAGCGCGGCCAAACAGACAGCGGCCATCGTCGCTACGAAGCCGGCCTTCAACGCGGAGCCCACGTACGAGCCTGCCCAGCGGGAATGCTGGCTGGTCTTGGCTAGCCAGGCGACGGCGTCGACGCCGATCAGTCGGCTCCACGAGCCAGCTTCGCGCCGGGCGCCAACGATCATGCCCAGGCCGAAGGAGATCAACGGAAGCGTCATGGCGAACCAGAGGTTGATGACGACCTCGGGTGTTCGGCACACGAATCCGGTGGCCGTCCCGAAGGCCGCGTACACCACGAAAGCACCAAGGAACGCCTGCCATAGTTGGTCGGTGTACGACGCCCGGGCAAGTCGACGGCCCGCCCGCCACGCAAGCAGGAACGGGATGAGGGTCAGGCCCAGTGGAATGAGGGACAGCAGCCCCGAACCTGGTTGTGCCGCAGTGCCAACGTTGACGTGCGCCAACTCCAACGGAACGCCGTGGATCAGCAACCAGGCTTGGCCGGCGAGGCGCGCCAAAGCATCCACGTTCCGGTTCTGGAACCCGTCGGTGGCCCACACTCCCACCAGCGGCAACACCACGACAATGGCTGAAATGAACGCTGCCTGAGCCGCTTCCAAACCACCCTGCAGCCAAAGGGGCATCGGGAGGCCACGGTTTCCGGTCTGATCAGCGCGCAGTTTCATCGTGATCTATCGTGCCACGGCAGGCAGCACTCCCCCGGCAGGCGCCCCTGAAATACCGCGAATTCCAGCGCTTTTTCCCATGAGCCGCCGTAAAATGGGAGGTGTTCTCCCGGGGACGGAGCCCTCCATGACCACCTCAGCTCCGCCCCGCCCTGCGCAGACTTTGAAAGGCCCGGAAACAAACGAAGCCGGGAACTAGGAGCGGCCAATGGATAGGTGTCATAACTCATAACAGAAAGTCGTACTAGCAGCTGGTGCAGCCGCCTTGGATTCGTTCCCTAGGCTGCACCAGCCTTCTTTTTGGGGTCTCCCCGCAGGCGACCGCCCTCGCACTCGCCCTCACCACCCGCCGAGGCCTCGCCCACCCCTCGCCGAGGGGC
>NZ_JBLYIE010000011.1:22815-66672 GCF_048537125.1 Paenarthrobacter sp. PPS72
GCCGAGAGCTAACCCCTCACGATTGAACGCTCGACCATTCCCCCGTCACTTATTGCTACAGCAGCTCACTCAAGTTAGAGGGAGGCACTATGCGTCGGCCCCATCAGACTTAGGAGCAAATCGATTGTCAGCGTGGACTACTGGATACAACAAAGTTGGTTCCGTTCTTGGTGGCTCGTTTGGGGAACGGCTCTATGCCAAACTCAACGGTTACGGTTCGCTGGTCGTCGAGGTGAAATTCACCTCATCGGGCTTCCGTGGACCTATTGAGAGCGCCGTCACGAAAGCTGGCTGGGTCATCGAAAAAGCCAGTACATGGGAATCCGACTTCCGCATGACATTGGTTCGCACAGGTCTTCGCGTCGTCGGCACTGCGACGCGGGAGCAGTTCATTCATGAACTCCGAACAGTTCTGTCCAGCATCCCCAACGCTCCAGTCGTCCTTGAACCAACATTCGTGAGCCCTGACTACGGACAGATGCCCAGATGGGTAGTGGATCGAGGCAGTGGCGATTCAAACCCAGATCCTTCCGACAAGAGCCCCCTCTACATCTATGGCGAGCACGGCCCTGTCCTGCAACAAGTGAGGCAGTCCTTCCCCGACGGCGATCTAAGAGCTTCCAATGCAGCGTCTCGCCTAGCCCGACAAAGTTCTGCAAAGAGTCACGGCTGGAAATTCGCGGCCGTCTTTACGGCCCTGTCACTTCTAGGCTTCCTCACAGCCGAAACAACAAAAACTACCTTTCATGGTTTCCCTGCCATGGATGGATTACTGGCCTGGTTCCCTGAGGAATCGTGGTCTGCAGCGGAATCGTACATTCTGATTCTTGCCTGGACATTGCTTTTTGGTTTCATCTACGTCGCGGCACTCTGGGCTGTTGTACCGTTTGGGGCGTTCAAAGGATCCAAAGTCCTTATTCGTTTCCCCCTTCCGCAGAAGCCCCGCGAGGCTGCTGGCTGGTCTTGGCCAGGCGAGGACTCAAAGGCAGACAGTGGCACGAAAACATACCTGAAGATCCAAACCGTTTTCAGTTTGCTGGCTGGGGCTGGAGTGAGCTACTTCGTAGGGAGAATCCTCTGGGTCTGTGGAACCATCGCTGCCGGTCTGCCGGGAGGCATGGCAGCGGCAGCTTGGCTGACGGCCGGAATGACGTTGGCCTGGTTGGTGTCCCGTCTCGCGGCTGCTCACTGGCTGCTAAGCGGCAGAGGCCTACCGGGACTGGCACTCAACATAGGCTCAGCCGCCATAGTACTTACTCTGTTTACGCGGCTTCCGGCGTGGGCCTATCTGGAGGGTCTCGGCACCGGATCTCTCGTGAGCGCCGTAGGTTGGACTCAAGTCTTTTCCTTTACCCCCGGGCTTCTTGCGCTGACCGCTGTAGCTGCCGTGACGTGGTTGCTTGTGTGGGTAGGAAAACAGAGTGGCAACTCGCTGCTCTTTATGATGCGCATTGTTACCGTCTCCTCCGTGCTTCTGTGCTTACTTACTGTCGTCCAAACAGAGATGGTCGCCGGATATAACCTTCGCATCCAAGGAACCCAAGCGTTCGCGAAGGCGAACTACCCCATGCCGGCATGTTTGCAGCAACTCAGCAATCCGGAAACTTCCCACCCCGTATGGGTCCTGGGCACCCGCGACAATCAAACCATCGTCGCCTCGCGAAGCCCTTCTGCTGAGCCGCTCAAGAATGGCGGCAAAGTTTCTTCGTTCCCCACTGACAGTGTTGTTCTCGCCCTCCTGCCAGTCCAGTTTCTTGATGGGCAGCAAGCTGCAGAGTCATGCTCCTCGGTTCAGTTGGACATGCCCCAAGTCAAGTGATCACCTTAGGGCGCGGACTGGCAGCCAATACCACCGCGCCCCCTAAAGTTGGGGGCCGTAGATGAACTCCTTGGCATGGTTAACGGCCTTCTTGAAGGCGTCGTTGCGGAGAGTCACTTGCTCCTTGTTGGCTCCGCCGCTGGGTTCCAGGAACGTCGTTGGTCCTGGGCGAAGCATCCAAATATCTCCGGCCGGCGGGAGGTAGAAGACACCGAAGGAACGGTGCTCGGGGTCGTCCGTCCAGATGGGGACCACGGCAACGGCCGCCCCGGTGTCCGGGTTGATCCACTGGGCGCGGGGCAGCGGTTGTTCATGGACTTCGGGGTCCAGGAACGGGGCCGTCCCTCTCCCCCAGCGTTTCTCGAACCGCTCATAGAACGCGGGAATGATGTGGCCGTCGTATGGACGCCAAGCACTCATGGATTACTCCTTCGGGTTCTCAGGGGTGAAGGTTCCCAACGGGATGGCCCGAACACCAGCGGAGACTGGGCCCTGCGGCTGCCTGACGTTCCGCCATTTCCTGACGTTCCGCCGCTGCCTGATGCTCCTCCGCCGGGCGCAGTTTCGGACCGATGGAACCGGACCTTCACGGGGGTCCCGCCCGTACCACCGGGCGTTCGCCGCGCACGATCGTATGCCGCCCGTTTCCCCGGGTCCGACAAAACGACGTACGCCTGCATGATGGCGTGCAGTTCCTGGAGGTTGGCAGCGGAGGTGGTTTCGCCGTCGTCGACCTTTTGGCGTGTGTCCGGGTGGTGGGTCCGCAGTAGCGTGCGGTAGGCGCGGCTGATCTCACGGGCCGTCGCGTCCGGCGACACGTGGAGGGTGGCGTAGTGGTCAGGTTGGGTGCTCACTGCTGGTTCCGGTTCGTGCTGCGGATTGGGAGATGGCCCCCGGCTGAGCCGGGGGCCATCACTCGGGAGACGACGGGCGGGGGTCGCTTTCATGTGCGCTAAAAAACGCTGTGACGTGGCGCGAAGCCTGCGCCCAACTATTCCGATGCGGCCGCCTCCGTTGTTCCCGGCTGGCGCCCTGCCGGTCGGCCACCCCCGGGTGAGCCTTCCGGCAGGGCGGAAGGGATTAGGCGTTAATTTCCTGCCGTTGCTCCTTGGATTGGATTTCAATGCGCCGCGGCTTGGCCTTCTCGGCGACGGGGATGCGGAGTGTGAGCACCCCGGCGTCGTAGCTGGCCTGGACGCCGTCGGTGTCGAGGGTGTCACCTAGGATGAGCTGGCGGCTGAAGACACCCTGTGGGCGCTCGGCGGCGATCATCTCGGTGTTCTCGCCCGCGGGCGACTTACGTTCTGCCTTTACCGTGAGGACGTTCCGTTCGACGTCCAGTTCAACTGAATCAGGGCTTACACCAGGCAGATCGAAGGCAACAACGAATTGTCCGTCCTCCTGCCATGCATCCATCGGCATTCCGGCCGGGCGAGCTGTTGTGCCAAAAACCTGTTGGGCGAGCCTGTCGAATTCGCGGAACGGGTCAGTGCGCATCAGCATGTGGTTCTCACTCCTTTGGATCTTGATGCTGATTCTGTTGTTGGTACCAGCCTGCTCAGTCCTGCTTAATCTGTGTTGGCTGGTATAGATTTTTTATAGCACTAGTGAGAGAGTTGATGCAAGTAGTTTTCCGGAAGATTTTTGGAGGTCTTTGATGGCAGCTTCGGACGGTGAGACTGCCGCTGAAGAGTACGACGGCGGAGGGTCGGCTTCTGTTGCGGACGGCACCTCAGGTGTGGACTCAGACTCGCGTGGGGTCTACGCGATCTCGGTGGCGGCGGAGCTCGTTGGCACGGGGCAGCAGAACATCCGGCAGTACGAGCGCAAAGGCCTACTCACCCCGGACAGGACCGACGGCGGCACGCGCCGCTACAGCGAAAGCGACCTTGCGACGCTTCGCCGGATCGGGGTCTTGTTGGACGAGGGGCTGAACCTGGCCGGCGTGAAACTGGTGCTGGAGCTGGAGGCCGAGAACCGGGGGCTGACGAAGGACAACAAGGGGTTGGCTGACGACAACCGGGAGTTGCGGGCGGACAACCGGGGGTTGCGGAAGGATCTGAAGCGGGCGCGGGGTGTTGCAAGATAGGCCAGGCCCGGCGAGTCCCGCTGTTTGCAAATAGACGCATCCGTAAAAGCCCTAGCCGTCAGATCTACAACAGCGGACCTTCTGATGGATAAATGGAAGGATGGCATCACATATTAGATGCACCCCGAGCAATAAGGTTATTGAAAAGCAATTCATTGCGAGATGTTTTCAGGATACATAAACCTTGACCTCTGCCATAGTTATGCCATGACAACTCCAGAGTTCCCGGGGGCGGGCTCACAGCAGCCGTCGCCTCATCCTCAGCACCCTCAATATGCGCAGGGCGCAGGTGTACCTCCGTACACTCCTTCAGCCCCGCCGACGGGTCCGCAAAAACAGTTAAACATTGTGGGCCTTATAGCACTCATAACAGCCGTGCTTGGGTTCATCTTTGCATGCATTCCCGGCGCCCTGATAGTCGGCTGGGTCTTGCTGCCTATCGCATTTATCTTGGCTATCGTCTCCCTTTTCCTGAAAGACAAAGCCAAGTGGATGGGAATTACAGCCCTGATCACGTCAGTCGTCGGGACGATAGTCGGGGTTGTTGTCTTCACAGCGGTTGTTGCCACCTCGTTCGACAGCGCATTCGGCAGCGGTGACACAAAGGTTGTGGAGCCTTCCAAGGACGGAGCCACTGACGGTGGAGCAAAGACCGAAGCAGCCACGAATGCCGGAACTCGAGAAAGCCCATATGCCATTGGTTCAGTCATCGAATCCAAAGACTGGCGTGTCGTAGTCAATTCGGTCACCTTGGCGGCAACGGACGCAGTGGTGGCAGCCAGCCAGATCAATGAACCACCCGCCGCCGGATCGGAGTACATCTTGGTGAACTACTCCGTGACTTACACAGGTGACGATGGTAACGGCCAGATGCCAGCGTTTGTATCAGTCGAGTACGTCACCGCAGAAGGCAAAACTATCAACAGTTTCGACAAGCTTGTCATCGCACCAGAGCCAATTGATAGCACGAGCACGCTCTACAAAGGCGCTAGCGCAACAGGAAATGCAGTCTTTGAAGTTCCGAGTGCATCGGCCGGACAAGCGACCCTCGCAGTCCGGCCCGGAATGCTCGGCGACAAAGTATTCGTAGCCACCAAGTAGAGGGAAAACTGCCGAACCCTCGCCGGCATGAATCACTGTTCGAGAATGGGCCAAATGTTCCGGCTCATCTGTGAGTTCAGGTCAGCGGGGGTTTTGCCGTTTCTTCATACCAATGACTCTCGGCCATTCCAGTCCTGCCCTGCCCTCCCTTCCCTGCCCGATGTTGACGTGAAGGAACGTCTTTACCACCGCCTCCAGAAGAGTCCCCGCAAGCGATAATAGCCAGCGGGACGGCCAAGCACACTCACAACCGCGGGCTGCGGGAGGACAATCGGGGGTTGCGGAAGGATTTGAAGCGGGCGCAGAAACCCATGGGCGTTGACGAGTAACACGCAGCATTCTTAGCCCCCCCATGCATGGCAATGGCCACCCCGAAACGGAGTGGCCATTGCTACAACCTGCTACTGAGCTTTACTTGTCGCAGCCCCAGCCGTCTCCGTCCCCGTCAAGGTGACTTCCGTAGCCTGGGTGGCTGATGTGGATCGGGGCCGCACCTGCCGCTCGAACGGCTGCGCAGTTGGCGTAGTAGACAGCTGCGGGCGGGGCGGGCGGTGCCACAACAGGAGGAGCCTCCACCACCGGCGGGGCCACAGGAGCCACAGGAGCCGGCTGCGCCTCCACCACGGGCGGGGCTGGCGGAGCAACGGGAGCGACTGGGGGTGCCTGCACCTCCGGAGCGACGGGCGCAACCAAGGGAACCGGCGCCTGCGTCGGCGTCGGAGTGGGTGTCGGGGTGGCCGTCTCGTCAGTGAGATGTTTGACCCCAAGTTTGATAGTCGATCCCTCAGCTACCTTGGTCTTACCGACAGGATCTTCGCTGACCACCTGCCAGTTCTTTTTGACGATGATTGATTTGTCATCGTTTACATCTTTGGCCTCGACCTTGAGACCGAGGTCCTTCAGCTGGTCCGTGGCCTTGTCGAGGGTGAGCCCGACGACGTCCGGCACTTCGACAGTTAGACCGGCTACAGCCGATGCAGCTGCAGTCGCCGGCGTTTGGCTGGAGGCCTGTTTTGTCGCGCAGCCGGTCAGCATAAGACCGGTGAGCACAACCAGTGCGAGTGTTTTCTTCAAAATGTCCCCTTTTTGAAGCGAGCCCAGGCATTCGGGAAAGGCGGGCTTGCCAGATGCTTCCCGAGGACTCGCTAGGAATTCAAGATACCAGCGCGAACAATGCAACTATTATTCCTCCCAAGTATTACGAAATTGCGTAAGGCCCCAACCCACCTGTTAACCAACTCTTCCCCCACAAGCCACCCGTTCGAACCCGCCAAGCCAACCGCCGCGACCACCGTTGTAGGCGTGAGGATCGCAATCGTCGCCGAATCATTCCTGCCACTGATGAATGGGGTAACCCACTCGATACTGCGGGTGCTGGAGCATCTGCAAGAGCGCGGGGATGAGGTGATGGTGATCGCGCCGTCGACGTCGGACACTGATGTTTCGAGCGTCGAGAAGGGTGCGTATGTGCACCGGCTTCCTTCGGTGCCGCTGGCCGGTTACACGAATGTGCGGGTTGCGTTGGGTGGTGTGAATCGGGTCAAGCGAATCCTTGCCGATTTCTCCCCCGACGTGGTGCACCTCGCTTCCCCGTTCGTCCTCGGCTGGCGCGCCGTGCAAGCCGCCCATCAGCTCGGCATTCCGACTGTCGCGATCTACCAAACCGAGGTTCCCAGCTACGCCGCCCGCTACGGTGTGCCGTTCCTGGAGAACTGGGCCTGGAACCGTGTGGACAACATCCACCTCCTGGCCACCCGAACCCTGGTGCCGTCCACGTTCGCGCTGAACCAGTTGCGCGGCCGCGGCATCCTGCGCGTGGACATGTGGCGCCGCGGTGTGGATACCGCGCGCTTCAACCCCGCTAAGCGTTCGACGGCGTGGCGGAGCTCAGTAGCGCCCGACGGTCACCGCATCATTGGCTACGTCGGCCGGCTCGCCGTCGAAAAGCAGGTTGAAGACCTCGCGGTGCTGGCAGATTTGCCGAACACGAAACTTGTCATCGTCGGTGACGGCCCGCAGCGGGAAGCACTCCAAGCGGCTCTTCCGAATGCCCACTTCGCCGGTTTCCTTGGCGGGGATGCGCTGGCTCAGGCCGTCGCCGGCTTCGATCTCTTCGTCCACCCCGGCGAATTCGAGACCTTCTGCCAAACCATCCAGGAAGCCATGGCATCCGGCGTACCCGTGGTCGCGACAGGCCGCGGCGGCCCCTTGGACCTCGTGGAGAACTCACGCACGGGCTGGCTGTATGAACCCGGCAATCTCGGCCAGCTGCGCGGTTATGTGCAGGACTTGATCGGCGACGACGCCAAGCGCCGCGCGTTCGCCACGGCCGCCACCGCTTCGGTGCAGGGCAGGACGTGGCCGGTCCTCAGCGCGGACCTGGTGCGCCACTACAACGAAGTCATCTCCGGCGTGCCCTGCGGAACATCAGGGCCCAGCGAATTCACCTCAAGCAAAGGACCCTCCTCATGAAGATCTCCGTGATCGGCTGCGGCTACCTCGGCGCAGTCCACGCCGCCACGCTCGCTTCGATGGGCCACACCGTGGTGGGTATCGACGTCGACGCCTCCAAAGTTGAGCAGCTCAACAAAGCGATTGCGCCCTTCCACGAACCCGGGTTGGATGAGCTCCTCAAGGACGGTCGCACCACCGGCCGGCTCGTCTTCACCACGGACTTCGCCGCGGCTGCGGATGCCCAGGTCCACTTCCTCTGCGTAGGTACTCCGCAGTCCAAGACCTCTGACACAGCCGACCTCTCCTACCTGATGGGCGCCACGAAAAGCCTCCTGCCGCACCTGGCCAAGGGTGCCGCCGTCGTCGGTAAGTCCACGGTGCCGGTAGGCACAGTGGAGACGCTCCGCGCGCTGCTGGCTCGACGCTCCGACGTGCTGCTCGGCTGGAACCCCGAGTTCCTGCGTCAGGGCACGGCTGTCAAGGATTCGCTGGTGCCCGACCGCCTCGTTTACGGCGTCCCCGGTGGCAGGGGCGCGGCCGCAGGTGCTCCGGTTACAGCCGTGCTGGACGCGGTGTACGAGCCGTTGATCAGCGCCGGCATCCCGCGTTTGGTCTGCAACTTTGCGACGGCGGAGCTCATCAAGTCGGCGTCCAACGCGTTCCTTGCCACGAAGGTCAGCTTCATCAACGCGATGGCCGAGCTGTGCGACGCGTCGGGCGCCGACGTGAGTGAGCTCAGCGAGGCAATGGGCTTGGACCCGCGCATCGGCAACCGATACCTGCACGCCGGGCTCGGCTTCGGGGGCGGCTGCCTGCCCAAGGACATCCGCTCGTTCCGCGCACAGGCCCGTGAGCTTTCCGTGCCGTCCGTGGATGAGTGGATGGCCTTGGTTGATTCGGTGAACCTAGACCAACGATCCCGCGCCGTGGAGGTGGCCCGCGAGATGTGCCGCGGCTTCCTGTCCGGCCGCACGGTGACCATCCTCGGCGCCGCGTTCAAGCCCGACACCGACGACATCCGCGACTCCCCCGCCCTGGACGTCGCACAGCAACTCGCCGACGCCGGCGCACATGTGACCGTCACCGACCCCAAAGCCATCAACAACGCCTGGATCCGCTACCCGCAAATCCGCTTCGAGGCCTCCACCAAGCGCGCCCTCGAAGGCGCCGAACTGGTGCTGCTGCTCACCGAATGGAACGAGTACGTTTCCCTCTCACCGGTTGTTGCTGGGTCACTCGTACGACGCCGGATGGTGCTGGACGCTCGAAACGTACTGGACGCTGAGGCCTGGCGAAGTGCGGGGTGGACGGTCCGCGGGTTGGGGACGGGCGCGTCTGTGGTTGGGCCCGGCGAACGCGGGTCAATAAGCTCAGCTGGCCGCACATCAGCCGCCAGCTCGGTACCTACTGGAACATCGCCGTCGTCGACGCCCATAATGCTGCGTTTCCTGCCCGTGGGGTCATGGCCGGCAACGGCGTAAAGGTGAGAGTTCTTCCGCCCGAACGCGCACTGGATGGCACCGTGCAGCTCAGCGACTGTGGCGTTTCGGGGAGGACGAGTTGCCGCCAGCTCAGCGGTTCAGTCTCACTGATGGAAATGCGGAGCTCGACGGTCGGAACGGTGCTGGGTGAATCCATGTCCGCCAGCCTGCCAGCGCTAACGAAGGGTTTCGCGTCACTTGTCCTTGGTTCGGACTACTACCTCTACGGACAGGGGTTGAACCGTCAACGACAAGGATTCATTAGTGATCACGCACTTCTACCCAGCAGCTCTTCGCATCATCGCCTGCGTCATAGCTGTTTGCTCTGCGGTGTCAGCCACCTTGCTCGGAACGGCGCCCCCTCCTGAGGGGCTGGAGTTCCTTGATCCTTCAGGTTTGCGGACCACTGCCGTCGTTTTGACGATGGCTCTGGGAGTTGTGGCGCCCATCACGATGTTGATTGTCGAACCGCTCAAGTGCCTGCTTCTCAAAGCAGGAATCTTCGCCGTCTCGGGCTTCGGGAACGCCATGATGCTCAGCCCACTGTTGGTGGTCCCGTTGCAGGAAGCGTCCACCGCAACGGCGGTTGTCTGCTCTATCGGCCTGACTATCGCGAGCATTGTCACTTACATGGAGTCAGTGGAACGCAGAAACGCTCGACGGCGGGCCAACACCTAGGCGCTCCCGGCTGGCACCTAATTTGCACCCCACTACCCCTATTTTCCTCGCAGCCAGCACCTAGAAGGCACTTCGGAGCACCTAGGGACCGGGAACCGCCCATAGTCTCTTCTTGTGCCTCCGGGGCGGGTATCCCGGTGTCCGGCGGGAGCCCCACCCGCCCTGGCGTCGGAGGCACTACGGCACGGCTCCACCTACAAACCCCCGGGTGGGGCCGTGCCCAGCCGGAATGTCAGCGGGCCGGACGACTCAACCGCAAACGCACCAAGCGGTAAACGATTCCGACCACGAACATCAGCACACCCAAGCCGGCAGACACGGGCGGCAAGGTGGCAACGAGGACCACGCAGGCAACGGCGCCCGACACCTGCAGGAACTTCGGGTAGCGGCGGTCTTCCGGTGGCTGGGTGTAGGCGGCGATGTTGGCCACCAAGTAGTACAGCAGCACTCCGAAGGACGAGAAGCCTATTGCCCCACGGAGATCAGTCACTGCGATGATCAAGCAGATCGCCACAGCTAGCGAGATCTCAGCCCGGTGCGGAACCTTGTACTTCGGATGCACCGCGGAGAGCCAGTGCGGCAAGTCGTGCTCGCGGGCCATGGCCAGGCTCGTTCTTCCGAGTCCCGCAATGAGCGCCAACAACGCGCCCAAGGAGGCAACAGCGGCACCGACTCGTACCACTGGCGAAGCCCAGGCCAAGGTGCCCGCACCTACGGCATCCGCCAACGGGGTCGCCGTAGCCGCAACGCCGTCAGGGCCGAGAGCCGCCAGCAGAGTAACGGCTATGACCGCGTAGATGACGATGGTGATTCCCAAGGCAATGCTGATCGCCCTGGGTATGGTGCGCTTGGGCTCGCGTACTTCTTCACCCATCGTCGCGATCCGCGCGTACCCGGCAAACGCGAAGAACAGCAGACCCGCTGACTGCAGGATGCCGTACCAACCGTGACCCAGTAACCCCTCCCCTACGAAACTCCCAAAGTCAGGACCGGAACCACCCCAGACCGCAGCGACGGCAGTTGTCAGGGCAGCCAATACAGCAACCACCAGCACCCGAGTCAGCCCGGCCGTGCGGGTCACCCCGTGATAGTTCACGGCGGTCAGAATCACGACGGCGGCAATCGCCACCGGGCGCTCCCAACCTTGCGGTGCGGCGTAGGCGGCGAAGGTCATCGCCATGGCAGCGGCACTCGCCGTTTTGCCGATGACGAATCCCCAGCCCGCCAGGAACCCGGACCACGGGCCGAGCCGTTCGCGTCCGTAGATATAGGTACCGCCGGATGTTGGATAGGCAGCAGCGAGTTGGGCGGATGATGTGGCGTTGCAGAACGCGACGAAGGCAGCAACCACCAACCCGATGAGCAGGCCGGATCCGGCTGCCGCAGCGGCTGGCGTGAACGCTGCGAAGACACCGGCTCCGATCATGGAACCCAGACCGATGAGTGAGGCGTCAAATGTGCCGAGTCGGCGGGCCAAAGCCGGGGAGTTGCTCACGGATACCCTTCACACTGCGGAACCGGGCTCAGCGCTGCGCGTCGGAGACCGGTGTTGGAGGTGAATCCAGCCTATCCCGCGTCAGCGGGGCGGAAGTGAATTCCCAACGAGCATGAAAAGACTATTGCGGGATGTTGCGCCAGTCTTCCGCAAGGCATTGGAGATGTGGTTCTCCACGGTCCTTGCACTGATGCCTAGATGTTCCGCAATTTCCACGTTGCTGCGGTGTCCAGCCAGCACGGCGACCTCAATCTCCCTTTCGGTCAGCGGAGTGGTCCTGAAGGAATTGAAGGAAAGCTGCTCGTTAGCCGACGGGAAGCGGACAGCGAAGATCGACGAAGCCTGCGCCATGGCGTCGGCCGCGGCAGCATCGCCGTCGATCACGTGGCGTTTGAGCGCTCCTCGGAGCAGCATTCCTACCTGGTAGGTGTCGATGTCAGGTTCGTAGTGCTTAAGGAGCAGCCCAAGCAGCTTTTGGTCACCTTCCACCACCGCAGTAGCAATGGCAATCAGCTGGTCATGGACCGTGATGCCGCTCTCACGCAGAATCTTCTGCAGCAGGTCCAGAACGGGCCGACCGGGGCTAAGGCACGTACAAAGGAGCGCAGTCATCATGGCTTCGAGGACGTAGCCGCTCTTAAGTTGTCGTCTAATGAGTTTGCTGGCTTTTCGGTCAAACGCTGAAGGTTGGGCGTTGTTGTGAGCAATGAGCTCGTAAGCTCCCTTGCCGATGCCGGGAAGCGGTCCGACGTCGGGCACCTCCGTCCGCGCCTGGGCAGCTATGGAAAGGGCCGGCAACATGGCCGTTGTCGCGTGACGGAGCCCAGCCAGCCTGAGCATGGCATCGTAGAGCGAGTCGACAACGAAGCCCGGGCGGCCCATCGCAAAGACACTGCTCATGAGGTACTCGGCCTCTTCAAAGTGTCCCCGATAGAGCAATCCATGTGCAGCAACGTAACTGCTGGTGACCACGCCGAACTGGTCCAGGTTCTTCCGTGCTTCGGCCCGCCAGTCCAGCGCGAAGACCAAGGACTCCTCCACGCGTCCTGCGGCGAATAGCCCGAAGCCGCGTATGAAAGGTCGAAGATGTGAAAAGGCATCATCGTCTCCCAGTCCTTCAACAGCTTCGAGGGCCGCGGCTGGCTTGAAGCGGTAAAGCGCCAGCAGCCCATCAACCAAGCTCCCCATTCCAGACTTTTGATTCTTAGAAGCCCCCGACGCTTTGCGTGTGTTCGGTGGAACCCTGCCGTGGGAAGCGCTGAGGAACAGGATGGCGTTCTCGATTTCAGCTTTCAGGTGCGGGTTCTGCCCTGCGAACTTTTGGAGGATGTCGACGGCGGCACCCGGGCCAAGGCCTGTGTGGATCGCGAGCATGGCCTCCGTGATCGTGACAAACAGGAGGTCGCTGGGATCGGCGTCGAAGTCTGTTGTTTCGGCGCAGACAAGCCTGGCACGCTCAACATTGACGGGAGCACCCCAGTAGATCCGGAGGAGCGCGGCCGCATTGGACGCAGACTTGTTGGCTTGCCAGCGTTCGAAGCGGATGCGTTCCCTGTCCGCGTTGTGATCATGGAAGTGCCGGGAGGTGATGGCGTCGTCGTCGCCCTTCTCAAGGCGGAGAGTTGAAAGCACCCGGGAGAGGCAGTCCTCTGTGGTGTGTTTCTCCGGGGCCGCCTGTGGAGTAGTAGCTTCAAGGACTCCAGCGATCTTGCTGTGGAGTAGTTTGCGATCCCTGAGCTGCTTGTTTCCGCGGAAGTAATCAGCAATGACGGGCGGACTGATGGCAGCTATTGAGCCATTGTGGTGGTCCGTCAGGACGGACAGGAATCCCCTACGTTCCAGTCCTTCCAAGGCGTCCGGGTGGATGACCTTGTGGAGGACGTCCACCCTGGCTGTACCGAGAATCGCCATGATGTGCAGTGCCGTGTACTCGTCCGCAGTCAGTTCAGCCAGGAGGGCCTCAAGTGTGCCACGAAGGTGCTCGTTCCATAAGGAGTCGGCGGCCATGCACCATTGCTTGTCCTTCATGACCAATAGCTTGCTGAGTGAAGCGGTCTCTGCGATCCGCACAATGAGACGCGGGTTGCCGGCTGACTTCGTGAGAATTCGGGCAGTTGTGTCAGCGTCTGCCGGCGCACCAAGAACCTGGGCGATGAGTAAATGGACCTGCTCGTAGTGGAGTGGGTCCAGTTGCAGGTGCGCCTCCCGACCGGTGTTCAGGACGGCTAACTGGCCTCTGGAGAAAGCCCATGCTTCAGGGGCAGTGGCCACCATAGGACAATCGGATCTCCGCCTGACGGCCTCCAACACTGCCAGGGACTCACTGTCCACCAAGTGGAGGTCATCAACCACCAGCAGGTGCTTACCGGCCTTGGACAGCTGGCTCGAGAAAACATCGGCGATATCGAAGACCCCGCTCCGGCCGGGCCTCATTTCCAGGCCGAGCCCTTTAATGGCCGAGTACGGGATGCTGCGGTGTGTACGGAGACCACTGATGAAGTGCACGGAAACACCGGTCTTCTCCAGGTTGCTCATGACGTTGCGCACTACCGATGTCTTACCGCTCCCGGGTGCGCCAACAACCCTGACGCCGATACCGCGCGCAACGAAGTCGAGGATTCGCTGAACCTCTGAATCGAACACTCGACCTAGCCTTCTGTTTTTGTGGATGCCCGACATGCGGCTCACTTCGCAGGCTAGATCTTGAAAACGGGACTAGGTGGCAAAACGGCCTTGCACAGACAGTTTTGGGGCCGCCTAGGTGGTGATTGGAGCAAATCTAGGTGGTGGCGGGACTCGTCTAGGTGGTGGGGCTGTTCGAAAATCAGGCAGTCCATGGTGCTCCCTTAGCGCTGTGGGTGGATTACTTTCCACGCTACGGAAGGCCGGGAGCGAATTACATGGGTGTAATTCGCTATGTGGATATGTGTTCTATATCCACTTGGGGTACTAGAAAACATCTTCTATCGGAGGGCAGACAAAAAAGCAGGGCCGGTCACTGACCGGCCCTGCTTTTTGAGTTATCCGAAGACTGGATAGCCTGGATGTTTACTGCCTGGGGACCCCTGGGCCCTGCTCGACGTCGAAGGAACCTTCTGGTTCTCTTCGAGGGAGTGGCAGCTTGAGGAGTCGATTGCAGAGTAGTGCGCGAAAGCGTCCCACTGCCATCTTCAGGAGAGATGGAGCCGAAGCCCATCGAGTCGCCGCTGCCTGTGCAGGTCGACAAGATGGACCACGTACCGCCTGGAACGAAGTCAACGAGTCGCGGAAACCTGGGAATCGCACCGTCGACCATACCTTCTATTTTGCGGATACCCGAAATGCAGCTTAATTCGCAAGCCAAATCGAGAAACCTGGACTAGGTGGTGAACCGACCTTGCACAGGTGCTTCTGGGGCCATCTAGGTGGCAATTTTGGCAAAAGTAGGTGGTGACGAGCTTCATCTAGGTAGTGGGCAGGTGAGGAAACGTATTATTCGTCACGAAACAACCTTGGGATATCGGCGTCGTGCCAAAAGACGTGAGCACCCGAGTTTGACAAATGCAGTTGTTGGGTTGAGAGTATTGCTCAATCACCTGAACGACCAGTGGAGCAGTAGCCACAACAGTGAAGTGGTTTCTCTTGCACTAGCTAGCAAGGCACTTCAACCAAGCCCAATTCCCGCGAGGGTGTCGGGAAACCTTCAATCAAGTCAGCCTAAGTAGCTCTTGAGATCACTTCCATTTGGGGAAATACGATCATGAAAATTGGCACCGGCATCGCGACAGTAGTTCTGTCAGAATTCATCGCAACTCTCGCGACTCCGGCCCATGCAGCTGATGAGCCCGATAGCACGCAGACACTTAAAGACATCACAGCACCAAAATCTGCATCAAGCACAGGAGCTATAAACAAGTTGACCCTAAAGAAGGGTGAGCCGACGTACTCTACAACAGCTGTCGGATCTCGCCGTGCCAGCATGTACTCCGGAAATTGGATGCTCTTTACGGAAGAAAATGTGGATTTCTACTACGACTGGAGCAGGGTGACGAGTAGTTACGGCTATCAACGCGTCGGCGCTTTCGGGTTCAACACGATTCAGGCACTCGGCATTAATCGAAGTTATACGAGCAACTGGCAGCACTCCTACAGAGCCCTGACCGACGCGGGTGTAGGAACTCCAACCCCTTGGGGCAACGTCAATGTTTACCACTCAACCGTCGTCCAGAGTGCAAATGTGTACGGCGACGGCGCCTGGTATGCGTGGCAGGGGTAGTCGACCGACCCTTGGCCCAAAGGGGGCCGTTAGCGGTCGACCCCTTCATCAGTGAGGACTCATGCTACGCATAATAAAACTTTCCAAACGGTACGGGCGCAAGAAAGTATTGCAAAACGCATCATTGACCATTCCTTCGACTGGCATACATATCCTTCGCGGAGAAAATGGCAGCGGTAAGACTACGCTACTCAAGTGTTTGGCTGGGCTGGAACGTCACCAAGGGAGTATCCTTTGGCATAATGATTCTTTGGCAAACAACATCTCTGCAGCTTTTGATGATTCTGCGTTGCATGGGCGCCTCAGTGGATTGCAGAACCTGAGTGCACTATTGGATACACCAATAGATCAGGTCGCGGAAGATGACGCCATCAAAGCGTTCTTTACTCAAGAGCTACTTTTTAAACGGTCGGCAACATATTCTCTAGGACAACGAAAAAAGATCAAACTGGCGGCTGCTTTCGCTGCACGGAAACCATGCATCTTGTTGGATGAGCCACTTTCGGGCCTGGACAATACAGGCCGAAAGGGCTTGCTGGAATTGCTGGAAGTTACCTCAGACAGCACCTGTGTTCTTATCTCTGATCATGAATCCGCATTCTACCGGAAGGTCGCCTCATCTGAGTTCAGCATTCGGCATGGCAAAATCCAGCGAGATCCATCCAAACAGCCCTTCAAAGTCGATGATTTTGATGATTAGCCTATTACGCTCCGTACGAACCGAATTGAAATATCAGCTCTGGGGCAGGATGCTTTTGCTTCCCTTCGGTGGGCTTACGTTGGCTCTCGTATTCGCATTCACCGGGAACGTCAGCAACGTTGACGCCAGCATGACTCGTCTTGAGACGACGGAGGCGCAAGCATCAGCCAACGGACTGTCCCTGGCTCACGCCATGGAGCAGCCCATCAGCTTGGTGGTCCAAGATGGTCAGAAGCTGGTGGACAATCCACTTCGCTATGACTATGAGAGGGCGCACTTTGCTTTCCAAGCCCTCGAAGGAACGAATGCGATCGGTACCGGGCTGGAAATGATCACTTTCCTGGTGATCCCGCTGCTCTTTTTCGTATACGGGTGCGGAGTGGCTGCCGGCGACGTGCGCCGTCGGATTTTGAAGGACCGGGTGGTCATGCAAGGTGCGAGTTGGTACGTTGTCGCTAAGGCGGCTACTGTCGTAGCCGTTTCCTTGGCTGCGGTCCTGATCGCGGCAACGTTGAGCCTTGCTGCGGCACCCGTCCTGAGAGCCGCTTTTCTACACTCCGTGGATCGCAGCTTCCCTTACCCTGTGACGACTGTGGCCGTTGGAAGCCCTGCAGTCCAAATTGCGTTCAGCGCGTCTACGGCAATCATGTTCGGGCTACTAGGTCTGTTTGTCGGATTGGTGGCTAGAAGCATGCTGATACCAAGCTTAGCTGCCGGCGGGCTGCTTATGGTGGCACCCTTCGCTGGACCCTACGATCCACGAAATATTCTTACGGCCGCCGGACAGGGCGTTTTCAACTACTGGGGTGGGTTCAGTCCACGCCCGCCATTTCCAGTGGAGGTCGAAGTCGGTCTGGCCTTCATGGCCGGGGGCTTGGTCTTCGTTGCCTTGGTGTCCGTCCTTATCTGGTCACGGATGACGAAATTTGTCTAACGGTCAGTATGGGCAGCCAAAAAAGCAGGGCCGGTCAGTGACCGGCCCTGCTTCTTAGTTATCCGAAGACTAGATAGCCTGGATGTTTACTGCCTGGGGACCCTTGGGGCCCTGCTCGACGTCGAAGGAAACCTTCTGGTTCTCTTCGAGGGAGCGGTAGCCCGAGGAGTTGATCGCAGAGTAGTGAGCGAAAACGTCCTGGCTGCCATCTTCAGGAGAGATGAAGCCGAAGCCCTTTTCGGAGTTGAACCATTTCACGGTACCTGTAGCCATTTTTTCAGTCCTTACTGAAGGTGGAGATTGTCCCGACTTTCGGGTCTCCGGGTGTGGGGTGTTCTCCACCGTTACTTCAGAAGGTCACGATCCGGAAGGATCGTGGGGACTGCCTGAACTACCAAATGCCAAACACAACAACACCGTCAAGTCTACATAGATCTGAGCAGATAGCTAGTGCTGGGAAAAATTTATCCATCGGACGTTGATCGAAGGACTCAAAAAGTGTCGGGGATCTGGCTTAGCCTGTGAATGAGGAGACCAGCAAGAGCCTGGTACAGACCCCGGATCACCCGAGAGATCATATGGACTTCTACGCCATCAACGCACTGCGTGACAACCACGCGGGTTGGGCGCTCCTCCGCGCCCAAAACGCTCCTTTGGCATTGCACTTCTTCATTGCCGCATTCACGGGCCCCAACCAGCGCAACGTTGGACGCCAGCAGCTCATCGACATCTTGGACGATGTCCTGTTCGGAGTCCGGGAAACCTTCGGCGATGACAGATTTCCCCGCAGCGCCTCTGAATACCTTGACGACTGGGCAGCCCCGGAACGCGCCTGGCTGCGCAAATATTACGTCCCGGGTGAGGACGAGCCCCACTTCGATCTCACAGCCGCAGCGGAGGACGTCGTCAGATGGGTGGAGAGCCTCAAGGGCCGCGATTTTGTTGCTACCCAGTCCCGGCTCACCAGCATCTTCGCTGTCCTGAAAACACTGGTACAGCAATCCGAGACGGACCCCGAGGTGCGGCTTGCCGAACTCCAACGGCAAAGGGATCAGATAGACCAGGAGATGGATCGGATCCGCGGTGGAGACGTTAAAGTCATGACTGGCCCGGAGGCTTTGGATCACTTCCAGCAGCTCACCGCTTTGGCCAAAGACCTGCTGTCCGATTTCCGTGAGGTCGAACAGAACTTCCGGAAGCTGGACCGCCAGGTCCGGGAGCAGATCGCCACCTGGGACGGCAGTCAGGGTGAACTTCTTGACACTATTTTCGCCAACCAGCAGGACATCGGCAGTTCCCTTCAGGGCCGCACGTTCCAAGGCTTCTGGGATTATCTGATGTCGCCCCAACTCAGAAACGAACTCAGCGATCTCCTCAGAAGGGCTACCCACATTGAGGCTTTGGCGGGAACAGAGAACCTCCATGCCATCACCAACCTGCATCAGGACTGGCTGCCGGCAGTTGAACAAACTCAAGGCACAGTCAGGCAGCTGTCACAACAGATGAGGAGGCTCCTTGACGACAAAGTGTTCCTGGAGAACAAGCGCATCATGCAGCTGATCCGGAGCATCGAGACGAGCGCACTGGACACGAGGGACCGCCCGCCGTCGAGCGTGTTTATGGACCTGGACGCATCGTCCGTGGACGTCGCGCTGCCGTTCGAACGGCCGCTCTATGAACCCGGCAGCCGTGTGATGGTGGTGGATGAAATAGTGGCAGCGGATGATCAAGACCTTGATGCGAGCGCACTGTTCAATCAGTTCCATGTGGATAGGGAGCGGCTGAAATGGAACATCGATGACGTCCTGGAACGCAAAGACCAGGCAACTCTCGCAGAGATTACCGACGCCCATCCACTGTCCCAAGGGCTCGCGGAACTCGTCCAGTACTACCAGCTTGCGGTCGAGTCGGACTGGGCCACTATCGATCCGGAATCGACTCAGAACCTTCGGTGGCAACTCCCGGACGGAACGCTAAAGGAAGCGACCATGGACCAGATCATTTTTGTGAGGCCGGCATGAGCACTGAAACTGCAAGCACCCCCGAAGAGCTGCCCGCCGTAGTGACCCGGCTGTTCAAAGGTGTGATGTATGCGGAGGCTGACCAGAAGATGTGGCAGTCCCTGATCACATTGACGTCCCAGGTGAGGGATTATGTGGCGGTTCTTGGGCTCAATCTGATCGTCGATGAGTCGGAGGGCTACGCGTTCCTCAAGTCAAAGGAGGATCCCGAAGGTGCCCTCCCCCGGCTCGTCCCGCGCCGGCAACTCACGTTCGATGTCAGCCTGATGCTGGTCCTGCTCCGAAAGCGGATGCTGGAGTTCGACACCAACAGCAGTGAACTCCGGCTCATCATGACGGAATTGGAAATTAAGGACATGGTGTCCGTTTTCCTGCCCGAGTCCAGCAATGAGGCCCGGATCCGGGACAGGCTGGGTACCAACATCAAAAAGGTGATGGAGCTCGGCTTCCTGCGGAAACTCAAAGGTGAAACCGAAGCCTACGAGGTCATGCGCATCGTGAAGGCCTACGTGGACGCCCAGTGGTTGGAAGAATTCGACGCGCGGCTGGCTGACTACCGCGATTCACTCACCGGAGGCAATAAGTCATGACCACCGAAGTTCAGGACACGCTGTTCAGCATCGAGGAGACACAGGATAAGGAGCACGACGGCGGCCTGCTGCCCGGGTTTCGACTCCAGCGTTTGGAGCTGCTCAACTGGGGCACTTTCCACGGCGGAGTTCGGACGTTCCGTCTGGATGGTACCAACAGCCTGCTGACGGGCGATATCGGCTCGGGAAAATCAACCGTGGTGGACGCAATCACCACGCTGCTTTTGCCAGCCAACCGGATCGACTACAACAAGGCCGCTGGTGCGCAGAAGCGGGAGCGGACGCTGATGTCCTATGTTCGCGGCTATCACAAGAGCACCCGCAGTTCAGGCGGTGAGTACTCCAAACCCGTCGCGCTCAGGGCGCCGGGCACCCTCACGGTAGTTCTGGGCATCTTCCACAACGCCGTGCTGGGGAAGACCATCACTTTGGGCGTCACGTTGTGGACAATGCAGGAAGCCGGCACCCCCACGCGCTTCTATTCCCTGGCGGAAGGAGAGCAGTCCATTGCGGAGGACTTTTCCAACTTCGGGCAGGATCCCGCAAAGCTGAAGAAGAGACTCAAGGACAACGGCGTCAAGGTGGAAGACGCCTTCGATCCATACGCGGCGGCCTTCAAGCGAAACTTTGGCATTAGCGGCAATCAGGCCATGGAGTTGTTCCACCGGACTGTCTCCATGAAGCAGGTGGAGAACATCACCCATTTCGTCCGGACCAACATGCTGGAGGACGATGACGTTGCGGCGAGGATCAGCAAGCTGATCGGCCACTTCGATGACCTCAAGAAAGCGCATGAAGCCGTGGTTCGGGCCAAGGATCAGATTGAGCTTTTGAGGCCGATCTGCGCGGGGGCCGCCAGTCACGTCAAGCTCAGCACCGAGGAATACCTTGCCCGCCAGCAACGCGATCAGTTGCATCCGTGGTTCACCGATCAGCAATTGACCCTGAGCCTGGAGCACCAGGGCGAGCTGGAGCGAACGGCGCAAAAGCTCCTTGAAGACAGCACCCACCTTGCCTCGGACATCGCCCGGCTTCGGCATGACCTCTCGATTGTTCAGGAGGATATCCGGACCAGTGGCGGTGGCCGTCTTGCTGCCATCGACGCTGAGGTGGCACAGCTTGAAGACTTGTCCCACACGCAACGGAGACGCTTCGAGCAGTACGCGAGTGCCGTCGTCGAGCTTGGACTGGCAACGCCGGATGACCGGGTGCTCTTTGATGCGAACCGTCAGCAGCTGGAGCGGGTGGAGCAGGACCTGGCGGCTACCACGGCAGAGTTGCAGGATCGGCGTACCGCCCTCCATTCTGAGGTGCTTGAGCTGAACTCCCGGCGGGAGGACCTGGACGCTGAACTGACGAGCCTTGGTTCGCGCCAGACCTTGTTGGGCCGTCAGCAACTGGAGCTTCGTCGCCGCATTTGCCAGGGCACGGGCATTGCTGAGTCGGCACTTCCGTATGCTGCCGAGCTCCTGCGTGTTCGCGACAGCGAAGCTGAGTGGGAAGGCGCTGCCGAACGAACGCTCCGGAGTTTTGCGTTGCAGCTGCTGGTGTCCGCTGAGCATTATGCTGCCGTGAGCTCCTGGGTGGATGGCAATGATCTCAAGGGCAAACTGGTGTATCGCCGTGTTGGCGATTCCTATCCACAACGGACGCCTGCAGTGGGGACGCTGGGGGCGAAGATCGCTATCAAGCAGGGCACGCCGTTCCGCGATTTCATTCTGGATGAACTGAACACCAGGTTCGATTACGTCTGCTGCGAAAGCATGGAGGACTTCCGTCGGCTGCCAAAGGCCCTGACCATCAATGGCCAGTTGAAGGGTGCCCGTGGACGGCATGAGAAGGATGACCGCGCTGGGCTGATGGATCGTCGCAATTTTGTTCTGGGGTGGGATAACCACGAGAAGATCGTGCGAGTTCGTGCCGAGCGGGATGACGTTGATGGCAAGTGCCGCAGCGTTCGTGCCCAGCTTGCCAAGGTGGACGCGTCCCTGAAGGACTCAGGGCGGATGATCAAACTGCTAGGCAACGTCGGGTCCGTCAATGAGTTTTCGGAGATCAGCTGGCAACTGACTGCCCGCAGAGTCCAGGACCTGGTGGAGGAAAAGCGCCAGCTTCAATCCGCCAGCAGCGTGCTCCAGCAGCTCACCGCCAAGGAAACGGAAATCGATGAACGGATCGGGAAGCTTCAGGAACGGTCCGACAAGATTCGTGAACGAATCGGGGCCAACGACAAGGACACCCGCGATATCGCAGCGGCAATCGAGGAATGTCGCCTGACCCTCCAAGGACAGCCGCTGACGAACGACGTCGGCGTGCTGGCCGCCGTCGAACGGCTCACTGCAGAGACCCTCGGGGACCGGACGCTCACCTACCGGAACACCGTGTCCACCGAAAGCTCGGTTCGTTCGGGGCTGACCACCAGGATTGACGCGCTCACCAAGAAGATCGCGACAGCCGCGGCATCCACGGTGCGGCTGATGGCAGACTTCCGCAACAAATACCCCAACGAGACCACAGAAGTAGATGCGACCCTTGAGGCTGCCGATGAGTACCTCGGGCTCTTGGAACAGCTTGAGCGTGATGATTTGCCCCGGTTCGAGGCACGATTCAAGGATTCACTGACGCAGAACACCATCCATGAGGTAGTGGCGTTCAACGCCTTCCTGGATAGCAGGCGGCAGGACATCGTGAACAGGATCGGCGAGATCAACCTGTCCCTGGCTGATATCGAATACAACCCTGGCAGACACATCCAGCTGGAACACCAGAACTCGACTGACCTGGATGTCCGGCAGTTCGGCATCGATCTAAGGGCCTGCTCTGAGGGAACCATTGGTGACGACGATCAGTACTCGGAGCAGAAATATCTGCAGGTGGAGCGGCTGATTGAGCGGTTCCGGGGTCGAGAAGGCTTCTCCACCCTGGACGAGCGCTGGACTGCCAAAGTGACCGATGTCCGAAACTGGTTTACTTTCTCGGCGTCTGAGAAATGGACAGAAACCGGTGAGGAGTTTGAGCATTTCACGGACTCCGGAGGTAAATCGGGTGGCCAAAAAGAGAAGCTTGCGTACACCATCCTGGCGGCCGCCTTGGCCTTCCAGTTCGGGTTGGCTTCCAGCAAAGGATCCGCACGAAGCACCGGCCCCGGAAAAGGCAGGAGCTTCCGCTTTGTGGTGATCGACGAAGCCTTCGGTCGAGGCTCCGACGAGTCTGCCCGTTACGGCATGGAACTGTTCCAGCGGATGAAACTCCAGCTCCTGATCGTCACCCCGCTGCAGAAGATCAACGTGATCGAGCCGTTTGTGGCGCACGTGGGATTTGTCGCGAATACGAACGGCAACGATTCCCAGCTGCGCAACATGACCATCACCGAATACCGAGAGGAACGGGAGAAGCGTGCCGTCTAAGACTTCACGGTGGACCTCGCTCGCTGCGCTTCGTTCGCTCTCCCTGACGGCGTGGGACCGTGGCCAACTCATGCGAGAGGCCTTGGAGCCCTCGGGTGTGTATCCACGGCGCCGGGCCTTGAAGCGGCCTTCCGCCACGGAGCTTCGAGACGATTACGCGGCCGCACGCGAATGGGCTGCGGCTCTGTTCACCGCCGCTGGGCCTTACAGCCTCGAAACGGTCGACGTCGGCCGCACCACTATCGGGTCTAACCAGCTTCCCGCTGTGGCTGTGTTTGCATCAGCCGCGGATGAAGCGGCCTTTGTTGGCAGATCACGGGAGTTGGCTCGATTCCTGTCCTTGGCTGATTCGCTGGCGGGCTTGGACCCTTTGTTGCGGGGGTGGGCTGCTCGGCGGCCAAAGCCGCTCCTTGATCTGGGGGAAGCCGCGCTGACGGCTGCGCGTGTCGCCTTGTGGCTCCGGGAACATCCTTCTCCTGGTGTGTTTGTCCGGCAGTTGAGCCTTCCTGGGGTGCATACAAAGTTCATCGAGACTCACCGCAGGACTATCGATCAAATGGTGGCTGTGCTGGTGGGATCGCAGGCTTCTGCGCCGCTGGATGATCCAGCAGATTTGCCGATCGCCACGGATACCGATGAGGGTTTACTTGGTGCTCCGGCTGCCCGGACACCGGCAGCGCGTTTCGCTTCGCGTCACGGATTCCTTCATCCGCCGGAGCAGCTGCGCTTCCGAATGCTGGACCCTTCGATTCCATTGCTCGGTGATGCCCGGGACGTGACGGTGACGGCGTCTGCCTTTCGGTCTCTTCGGCTTCCCGTGACGACGGTGATCATCACCGAGAACCTCGTGAACTTCCTCGCTCTCCCCGAGCGTGCCGGTGCCATGGCGATCTTTGGCAAGGGCTACGGCTTCTCCGCACTGCGGGACGCGGCATGGTTGCGAGACTGCGAGGTACTGTACTGGGGCGATCTGGACACCCACGGTTTTGGCATCCTGGATCAGCTCCGGGCAGTCCATCCGCAGGTGACGAGCGTGCTGATGGACGAAGCGACTCTGCTGGCACATCGTGAGATGTGGGGCGAGGAGACTTCGCCTTCGCGGGCTGCGCTGGGCCGGCTCACTGTGGAGGAGGCCCGGGCTTACGAGGGTCTGCAGTCGGGCTCATATGGGGATCGGGTGCGGCTGGAGCAGGAGCTGATTGGGTGGGAGTGGGCGTTGGAACAATTGCGACATAGACCCCCTGCCTAATGCCGTACAAATACCGTACACTGGAACAAGGAGGTAGAGACCATGTCTGTACCCAAGACCCGACGGCTGGAACTACGCACCGACGAGACCACAGACCAGTTGATCTCGGAGGCCGCGGAGTTACTGCACGTTTCCAAGACGGCGTTTGTCACTGACGCTGCCAGGCAGGCCGCCGAACGAGTGGTTGCGCGAGCGGACACCACCCTCATGGCCCCGGAGATTTTCGACGCCATGATGGCTTCTCTCGACGTGGCCGACGAGTCGTCCGAACTGGAGACGCTGTCCAAGCTTCCACGGCTTATTCGTCGATGACCCAGCCCAGTTATTCAATAGTGAAGTTGGCCCCCGGGATGGATCTGGGGGCCTTCGACTGTGGTGAGGAGAGTTACAACTTGTGGCTCACTGAGCACGCCCCGAAGTCAGTGGAATCCGGTGCCAGCATGGTTTACCTCTTCATTGAGAGCCAGGTATCCACCGAGCAAAAGGTTGTTGGATACTTTGCCATTTGTCCGACGCAGGTGGTCCGGGACGATATGCCCAAGCCCCTCCAGCGGAATTTGCTGCGGAGCACGCCCGCTTGGCTACTGGCAAAGCTTGCCCTTGACCGTTCTCTTCGCGGGGATTCTGAAAAGCAATGGGGCTGGCAACTCCTCAGAGTTGCATTGGAAACGATCGTTGAGGCCGCTTCAGTGGGAGGCGGGCAGGTCATTGTGGTCGACGCTGACAATCCCGGACTGATTGGCTGCTACACCCGCCACGGCTTCAAATCCACAGGCGGAGATGATCTCCGCTTGTATTTGAAGGTTGCGACGGCTCGAAAGTATCTTCTGGATAGCTGAGGCACACTGACGACCGGTCGGTTCGATTCGCAGCAAACCCGCGGGACAAGGCAATAGCTGTCCGGTAGGTGTTCAACGAAGCTTTAGTGTCCATCGGATAGATATGGCCGAGCCACCCAGGCATTCAGCGCAGCATCCTGTGCGGCCTCTTCCGAGTCAGGACACGACCAGCGTTATCAGCGGGTTCCCCTGCCGTCCGCCGCTCTATCTCTCGGGCCGAACCGTAGCAGCAAAGGCCTTGTGTACTGAATAGAGTCCGTGCCAGCTGATCCCAATGAGAGTTAGTGAACCTGCCAAGAGAAACGTCGCGGAAAGTTTGTCGCCCACAACGCTAGCCAGAGCTGTGAGCACGAGCGCCACAACTACAAGACAGCCGGACGCCGTAGGCCACTGCCGGCTTGACCATCCGTGGACCCGGGCACCGCCTCCGTCATGCCACCAAAGCCGGGCTTGTTCGCGAATGGACAGGTGCTCGCCGAACGGAATTCGCTCCGTTCAGCCAGCATGGCATCCGGCACTGACAGCTTGGGAGTCGGTTGGCACTACTGCGGCTCGTCACCGTTGCTTGCGCCTTGGTTCCTGTCCTTGATTACCCCAGCTGGCAATTGCGGGAGCGGCGGTCGCTATAAGGCACGCGGTTACCCAGAAGTTGTCCAAAAGCCCGCTGAATATCAGAAACAGGCCCGTCGAGATCCGTGAGCCAACGGACACCGAATTGGCGGCCTTTTTCGAGGCGCAGGACCAATAGGAGGACACACCTTCACCCATGCCCAAACGCTTGCCCCAAGCGTAGAGTGCACCCATGGGACCGACCCATGACACGGTCATCATCGGCGCAGGCCAAGCGGGCCTCGCGACGAGCTACTGGCTCACGCAACTCGGTGTCGAGCATCAAATCCTGGAACGACGCGATTCACTGGGCGGCGCGTTTCAGGACCGCTGGGACAGCTTCTATATGAACACCCCGAACCTTGCGCTGGACCTCCCCGGGATGCCGTACGACGGCGACGACCGGAACGCGTTCATCTCCCGCGCCGCTGTGGTAAACCTCTTCAGGCGGTACGCCGAGCTGATCTCCGCCCCGGTCCGCACGGGTGTGGACGTCACCCGGCTTACCGCGGCACCGGATGGTGGCTTCGACCTCGAAACGTCGACGGGAAGCATATGGGCCCGGAACGTGGTCCTCGCAACGGGCGCCTACCAAGTGCCCAAGGTTCCAGCCTTAACCGCCAAGCTCCCCGCCGGCGTGACACAACTCCACACTCACGATTACCGCAACCCGGAGCAGCTACCCCAAGGGGCTGTCCTCGTCGTCGGCACCGGGCAGTCCGGAGGACAGATCGCCGAGGAACTCCACGCCGCCGGCCGCGAAGTTCACATCGCAGTCTCAATCGTCCCCGAAGCGCCCCGCCGATACCGCGGCCAGGATCTCATCTATTGGATGCTCGAAACGGGCAAACACGGCCCCGAATACGGCGTCAACGCCCTCACCACCAAGGCGCTGCCCTCCCCCGCCGCACGGTTCGCTCCCAATCCCCTGCTCTCGGGTACCGACGGTGGCCATGCCATCCACCTCCGCGAACTCGGCCGCCGCGGCATGCACCTGCACGGACACCTGGAAACAATCGACGACGGCGACATCACCTTCAGCGATGACCTCCCCGACCGCCTGGCAACAGTTGAATCGATCTTCGCCCAACGCTCGGGAAAAGCAATTGATGCGTACATCGCGGCGGCAGGGATAGATGCCCCGAAGCAGCCTCCCACGCCGCCGGATAATTGGCTTCCCCTCGATCAGGCTGTGCTGAACCTCGTCGATGCGGACATCACGTCCGTTTTGTGGGCAACCGGGTTCAAGCTCGACTTCCGGTTCGTCGACATGCCCCTTGTCGATGAATGGGGCTACCCCAAGCACACGCGCGGCGTCACCGGGATTCCGGGTTTGTACGTCGTCGGGCTCCCTTGGCTAACCCGGCATTATTCAGCCATAGTCGGTGGCGTGGGCTTGGATGCCAGATATGTCGCTGAGCGAATCTCCGGCCCGTGAACATCAATTCCACACTCAGATGAAACGCTCCCAGGAGGACGATTCCATGCAAATGCCCAAGCCCTCAGAGGCGAACAAGGAACGCTTCCGCTCGGCCGTCCCCGAAAGTCCAGACGTGGTGGTCAAGCCGATGTTCGGGAACCTCGGCGCTTTCGTCAATGGCAACATGTTTGCCGGCTTGTTTGGCCCCACCATCGGCGTCAAGCTATCCATGGCCGACCAGCAGGAGCTGGAGGCCAATCACCAAACGCAACCCTTCGGCCCGGAAGAGCGCCCGATGGGCGGTTATGTCGGGCTTCCCGAGTCTTGGCAGGACGACGCCGCGCAAACTGCGGAATGGGTGGCCAAGGCCTTCGAGAACGTGGCGAAGTTGCCGCCCAAAGCACCGAAGGAACCCAAGGCAAGGCTGCCCAAGAAATCCATGTAGATGCCGATGAACAAGTAGTCGCGCAAGAGCGTCCATCCGGCCATAGGTCTCAGAATCGTCTGAGAATCTATAAATACGATTTTGAGCGCCTGGGAAGGTTCGCGATACTCGCTCCACGGAAGTGCACATAGTGCACTAGATGGACGTTGATGGGCCAGGTTCTTACTTGTAGGTCTTCACGCCAACATGTTGAACAACAAGACGGCCCTTTTGTGGTTCAAGAGCAAAATGTATTCTGCCACACTCGTTGAACTTCACGGCATCTTTGACCTTGACGTGAGGAGTGGCATCAAGCTCCGTGACCCCCTCATACTCGAAGGAGTTTAGCCAGCGCATGTCCTTTCGCTTCCATTTACTAATGGTCTGGTCGGTCAGCGCAACCGTGACGCCGTATTCGCCCTTGAACCAGTCGTCCAGGCGGGGCATGCTCTGTTCCTCGCCGCTGTACAGCGCCACCGCAGCGCGTGCCAGCTGCACAAGCTGTTCGGTCATGTCCTCCGGCTCTGGGTACTCAATGTCCTGCCACGACTTGTGCGCGCGTTCCGTGAATACAATGTGATCCATCGCGGCATCGGTAATTGCCGTGAACGTCTCCGCAGGGTTTTGGCGAGGGACTAGCCTAGGGATTTCGGCCCACGGATCGTCAGGAATGGCCTCAACGTTTGAAACGGCCCCTTCATACGATTCCCGCCAGGTTTTTGCCTCCAGGAGTGCCCTCTCCAGGTCCGTTTCGCGAGCTGCCAGTTGAGCGCTTACTGAGTCGTAGTCACGCATCGCATCTTCGCCGATCTCCAACAGTTCTGCGTTGGAGGCGTTCAGCACCTCGACTTGTCGATTCAGTGCATCAATTTCACCCGTATAGTCCCTGCGGTCACGGGCTGACTCAGCCTGCAGGAGCAACTCCTGCATCCGCGCTTCCGAATCCGCTGTCTTGGCGGCCGCCCAGATTTTGTCCCGCCCGTGTCCTAAAGCCGCGATGGAGCCCAATCGTCGGGTCAGGGAGAGCCGGATCTGCTCTGCTCCTCGTTCGCGAATCTCCTCGGCGCTGATGGTGACCGAGCTGGCCGCGAGAGCCGGCCAAGCGAGGGTTAAACCGCCGAAAGGCACGGTCACTATGGGATGTACCGCTGTGATCGCTTGTGACGTAGCGAAGTTGAGAGTGAGTGTCTGAGCAAGGCCAAGCAGCTTGTGGGAGAGCTCGCGGGCGAGATCCCAAGTTTCGGGAGAACGGACGTGGACCAACACCGTCGGGAGTCGGTTTGCACGCGGGAGTGACCCTGCGACCGCTGTGGCTTCTGGCAGTGTCTTTATCTGAAGGTACCGGCCCTCGACCGGCTGCCCCGCGGAGAAAAGTGACAGCGTTGGATCCAAGTCCAGTCGACGCAGAATGCTTGGTTGGTAGACCTCTGTTGGGGATACCGGTACCAATGCATTGTGCGTGGTCGCACGGCCGATCCCGATCCGAAACTGCGTTTTGTCGCCGGTCGTCCCGACGGTTATGCGGGTAGTGAGGTTCAGGCCGACAAGGGCTGCCTGCCGAACAACGAGCTTGAGGGCACGCGCATGGTCGTTGTTGACAACCTGCCACTCTCCTCGCCGGGGAATTGTCCCTCCAACGCTACGACCCGGGGCCAGATCCTGTTCGCCTGATTCCTGAAGAGCGTCAGCCGAAAGCGGCTTCGAGGGACTGGAAAGCCATGCAGCTATGTGACCAAGCACCCTGTTGTAGCTGTCACCTCCGGTGACTTCAAGATCGACAACGTAGAGCAGCTCCATACGAGTTAGCCCCTCCCCCAGTTTTGATCACGGCCTCAAGCCGCTTTTTCTCTTTGGTTCCAATGGTAGTGAGCCTGGACCGTATTCCCTGCCAGGAATGGGCGTTTCGGTGCGATAGCCTTTCCAAGTGATGCCCAGATGCCCCCGCCTCGTGAGCCTGTCGGTTGTCCTTCATGAGGGGAACAGACATGACGGCACCTTCAGTGAGTAGCAACGGCAGCCTCAGCGCGGCCAAGACACAAAGGAAGATGAGTTCCACACGCAACTCAGCGACATTATGAAGGAACTCAAGCACTTCAATCAGCACTTCAATCAGCACTTCAAGGACAAGATCGTCTACCTCAACTGCGACGACCTCCGGGTCAGAAATTCCTTCCGCGGTTTCTCTTTCAGCTTCGAGAAGCTAGGCCTTAAGAAACTCATCGCACGCTACATGAGCCAGGAAGCAGACCTCTTTAGTCAGAAGGACTCCGAAGAGGCCATTTGGCTTGAGTATGACGGCGACAAGAACCACAATATGGCGCCTGACCCCGGAGAGATCGGCGTCAAGCCGCTTACCGGAGACAGCGACTTCCGCGGTACCGAGAGCATTGAACTGCTCAAAATAGGCCGACGTCGTGGTGACCAACCCGCCGTGCTCTCTTTTCGGCCAGTACATGACTCAGCTGATGAAGTACGAAAAATAGCTCATCATTGTCGGCAACCAAATACCATCAGCTATAGGGCAGTCGTCGAGCTCGTCCAGGAAACAAGCTTTGTTTGGGCAACAAAAGCGGGGGACATGGCTTTCAAGGTGCGCTCCTATTACGAGCCTCGTTCCACTCGCCTTTGGGTCGATGACGGAGGCCACAAGTGGCGTAGCTTCGGTAACACTTGCTGGTTCACCAACCTCGACTTGAGCAAGTGCCACGGTGACCTCCTCCTTTATACGGCCTACAGTCCTGAGGACTACCCGGCGTACGACAGCCACGATGCATTGACGTGTCGAAGGTTGTCGACATTCCTGGACAAGTACAACCCTGACCAGTTCTTGCTAAATCGCCTGGCTAACGGTAGCTCCGCGTCGAAGGCACCGGCGGTGGTTGAAGAGATCTCTGGGGAAACTCAGTCTCGCGGCGAAAGAGTCAACGGAGTGGCGCACGAAGATAAACGGGTTTAAACGTGCCTCTGCGGTTCGCCTCCGCAAACTACGGTAGTCTCGACACTGAGCAATTGGGTCGCTAACCGTCCGCGATCCGAGGTCTCTTATCTTAAATCTCGTATGATCGTGGAGGACCCCCATGGCTGACGTGCAGGATCGCTGGCTCTCCGTCGAAGAGATTTGCCAGCACCTCGGAGTGAGCAGCGACACCGTCTACCGCTGGATCGATCGCTCAGACATGCCCGCCCACAAGATGGGGCGAAAGTGGAAGTTCAAACGAGACCAGGTTGATGCCTGGGTCGAAGCTGGCGGCGCTGCGGGCGACTCGCGCGAAGAAGCTCCCGAAGGCGGGGCCAAGTGACCACGCCACGCATACGGATCAACGCCGTAGACCTGTTCAGCGGGGCAGGCGGGCTGACACATGGCCTTGCCAAGGCCGGAATCAACGTCCGTGTGGGCATCGATGTCGACCCTGCGTGTGAGTACCCTTACACGGAGAACAACAAGGCCAGGTTCCTGCTGCAGTCTGTCGGTGAGATTGAGTCCGACGAACTCGCTTCGTACTACCTACCGAGAAGCGTTCGCCTGCTGGCTGGCTGCGCACCATGCCAGACGTTCTCTTCCTACAACCAGAAGGCGTCAACCGACGACGACCGATGGTGGCTGCTGCGGCACTTCTCGCGGCTTGCAGGAGAGCTGCTCCCAGAGCTAGTCACCATGGAGAATGTGCCCGGTCTGCTCGACCATGCCGTCTTCGATGAGTTCGTTGCATCGCTCGAAGCCAGCGGCTACAAGGTGTCCAAGCAGGTCGTCAACTGCCAAGACTACGGTGTTCCGCAGCACCGGAACCGCCTGGTGCTCCTCGCTTCGCGCCTTGGCCCGATCAGCCTCCTGACCCCTGCTCAATTCAAGGCGAAACCGACGAGCGTTCGTGAAGCGATCGGCAACGGAAAGGTGCCAGCCCTGGCAGCGGGGTCAGCAGATGCAGCAGATCGCCTACACCAAGCCTCCGGGCTGTCCCCACTCAATCTGCGCAGGATCAAGGCGTCCAAACCCGGCGGCACCTGGCGTGACTGGCCCGACGAACTTGTCGCTGAATGCCACAAGAAGGAGTCCGGCAAGACTTACCCCGGCGTATATGGTCGCATGGCGTGGGACGACGCCGCCCCCACCATGACCACTCAGTTCTACGGGTTCGGCAACGGACGCTTCGGGCACCCATCCCAGGATCGAGCGATCTCTCTACGAGAGGGAGCAATCTTGCAGGGCTTCCCCCCGAACTACCAGTTCGTCGCGCCAGGTGCCCCCGTACACATGAAGACCATCGGCAGACTCATCGGCAACGCAGTACCGGTCACCCTTGGAGAACTCATCGGCCGGAGTATGAAGGCCCACGTCAAGGCGCATCGCGAGGATGTCCTTCGTCTGCTCGCCGAGGGCCAACTCGCATGACCCCAGACCAAGGACCCTCGACTCAGACTATTCCTGAACCCGGCCAGCTCGTCGAGGTACGTCGTCGCCAGTGGGTTGTGTCCGAAGCGCCGACGGGGAGCGCGCTGCCCGGGACGCATCCGCAACATCTCGTCACGCTCTCATCGCTGGACGAGGACGCCTTGGGAGAAGAGCTCCAGGTGATTTGGGAACTTGAGCCTGGTGCGCAAGTACTCGAAAAGGCCGGGCTGCCAGAAGTTACCGGCTGGGACTCGGATGACCGTCTGGAGGCCTTCCTTGATGCGGTGCGCTGGGGAGCAGCAACCAACGCGAACCGCACGTTCCTCCAAGCACCGTTCCGCAGCGGCATCTCCATTGAGGACTATCAGCTTGAGCCACTCGTCCGAGCCATCGACATGGCACGGGCGAACCTCCTTATCGCGGATGATGTGGGCCTCGGCAAGACCATCGAGGCCGGCCTGGTTGTCCAGGAGTTGCTGATCCGGCATCGAGCCCGCACGGTTCTCGTAGTTTGCCCAGCGAGCCTGCAGATCAAGTGGCAAACCGAGATGCAGGAGAAGTTCGGCCTGGAGTTCCGAATCGTAGATACGGAGTACGTCAAGCAGCTACGACGAAGCAGAGGGATCCAAGCAAATCCGTGGACCTCGTTCCCACGGCTCATCACTTCGGTGGATTGGGCCAAGTCAGGCGAGGGCCTTCGGCTACTCAAGGACATCCTCCCTGCCTCAAGCACCTACCCGCGTAAGTTCGACATCCTCATTGTCGACGAGGCGCACAACGTCGCGCCTGCCGCAGCCATGCGGTATGCCCTTGAGAGCCAACGAACGAGGCTGATCCGAACCCTCGCTCCCAACTTCTCCCACCGCTTGTTCCTGACCGCCACCCCGCACAACGGCTACCAGGCGTCCTTCACGTCGCTGTTGGAGCTGCTAGACGACCAGCGTTTCGCTCGCTCCGTCATGCCGGACGAGCAACAGCTGCATCGCGTCATGGTTCGCCGCCTCAAGAGCGACATGACGGACCCGGATGGGAAGCGCCTCTTCCCCGAGCGGAAACTCGTCCCGCTCGAAGTTGCCTACACCGACAACGAGATAGAAGCACACGCGCTGCTTCAGCATTTCATCACCGACCGCTCAAAGTCCGTCGGCGGTGGCAAGTATGCCTACGGCACGGATTTCGCTCATAAGCTCCTCAAGAAGCGCCTGTTCTCTTCGCCGCTTGCGTTCGCGACGACGCTCGCACGCCACCGCGAGACGCTGAGCCGCGGCTCGCGCGCATCCAAGCCCCTCGGCGCCATGGATGATCGTGTGCTGCGCAAGGCGATCCTTCGCGCAGAGGAGGATCAGGCCAGTGACTCCACGTTGGAAGACGCCCAGCACGAGGCCGTGGAACTGGCCTCCGAGCTCGCCGTACCGCTGACCCAGGGCCAGCGCGACACACTGGACCGGCTGACCGTCTGGGCCGAAGGCGCGCGCAACAAGCCCGACTCGAAGGCCAAAGCGATCCTCGAATGGATCGAGTCGCATCTCAAAGAACCCGATGGCCAGTGGAGCAACAAGCGCGTCATCCTGTTCACCGAGTATCGAGCTACGCACAGCTGGCTCCAGCAGATCCTCGCAAGCCACGGATACGGCGGCGACCGACTGGCGTTCCTCCACGGCGATGTGGACCCGGACGACCGTGAGACGGTGAAGGCGGCCTTCCAAGCTGATCCGGCGGTGTCTCCAGTGCGCATTCTGCTTGCAACTGATGCCGCTTCCGAGGGGATCGACCTTCAGAATCACTGCAACTACCTCATCCACGTCGAGATTCCCTGGAATCCGAACGTTATGGAGCAGCGCAACGGGCGCATTGATCGCCACGGTCAGAAGGAAGACACCGTTTTCATCTGGCACCCGGTGGGTCGATCACGCGGCGTCAGCGCGCTCACCCCAGGTGAGGTTGCTGGCGACCATGAGTATCTGATGCGAGCGGCGAACAAGGTCGAGACCATCCGCGAGGACCTTGGCAGTGTTGGGCCTGTCCTTGCCCGGCAGATCGAAGAGATCATGCTCGGCCGACGGAACGGCTTCGATACGGTCTTGGCTGAGGCAAACGCAGCACGCACCCGCCGATTCGTCGCCGCCGAGCGTCAACTGCGCGATCGGATTCAGCGCCTGCACCAGACCTTGATCCAAGCGCGAAGCGAGTTTCGCATGTCGCCAGAGAACATTGAACGCGCAGTCAGGGTGGCCCTCGACCTGGCCGAGAAGCCCTCCTTGACTCCGGTGAAGCTGTCCGGCGCGTCGGATGCCGTCGTGTTCACTGTGCCTGAGCTCACTGGCTCCTGGGGCAAGGCGACTCGTGGACTTGAGCATCCGCACACCCAGGCGCGGCGCCCGATCACTTTTGATCATGAAGCTTCCAAGGGCCGCGATGACGTGGTGCTTGCGCACCTCGGGCACCGACTGGTCCAGATGTGCTTGCGACTCCTGCGCGAGGAAGTCTGGAAGCTGCACGACACCAAGAAGCTGCACCGCGTAGCCGTCCGGGTAGTGCCGGACAGCCTTGCTGCGCAGCCTGTCGTCCTGCTTTGGTCGCGACTCGTCATCACCGGCGGAGACCACCGGCGGCTTCACGAAGAACTCACTTTGTCCGGGGGTGAGCTTGGTCACGACCGCTTCAGCCGGATTACCCAGGTTGCCAAGCGTGAAGAGCTCCTCGCATCGGCCGCGCCGGTCGAGCCGAGCGACGCGCTGTTCGCCGTACTCAAGGAGAGATTCGCGAACAGCAAGCAGTCCGTTATGAGCGCGGTCGAAGCCCGATCCAAAGAGCGCCTCGACAGCCTCGACAAAACTCTTAAGGATCGACTGGACCACGATTTGACCGACCTCCACTCTGTTCTCGACGAGCTCGAACAAGCAATCGCAAGAGAGCTCAACCCCGACGACGCCGAGAGCGATCTCTATCTACCGGGCCTGTCTCCGCAAGAGATGAGCCAGGTATCCAAGGACATCGCTGCCCTCGAAAGCCGACTCGCCCGCATCCCGGGGGAACGCGCGGCTGAGGAGACCGCTATCAAGCGGCAGTACGCCGATCCGGTCGCACGCACCTTCCCCGCAGCGGTGATCTTCCTGGTCCCTGAGTCCATGGCTCTGAGGGGGTGCCCGCGTGGTCGCACAGTCGCAGCAAGTTGAATGGCTCTCGTTGGTCGAGACCAGCGGGCCGTTCCTGACCCTCACGGTCCTCGAACAGGCGTTCCCACAAGGCCTCGAATCAATCGAGACCCCTCGACGCCAACAACTCCGCTCCGCCTACTCTGAGTGGCGCGAAGCGGTCGACGAGGACGACGAGCTTCTGCCTCAACTTCACGACGCGTGGGTGAACCTGGTCCTCACCGAGTTGCTTGAGTTCGACGAGGAGTCGGCAACGCCTCGCTGTTCCTGGGAGGACGGTTCCTTGTCGGTATCGTCGCCTGATGGGACCGCGCACTATGCGCCCACATGGATCATCCACGCTCCAGGTTCAGCGGAGCCGCGCGCGTTCATCGCAGTGACTGGCCCCGACGTTGACCTGGAGTCCGCCGCTCAGCCCGACGGCTGGATCGCCAGCGAAGTGGAGCGCATGACCCTCCTGTGTCGAGAGCGCGGGGTTCGAGTCGGGATCGTGACAAACGGCGAATCGTGGGTGCTCATGAACGCGCCCGCAGACGCACCCTCTGGGAAGGCCATCTGGTGCTCGCGCTTCTGGTTCCAAGAGCCTGCGACGCTCAAGGCGTTCCAGTCGTTGCTCGGCGTGCGACGTTGCTTCGGACCCACCGACCAGACCCTCGAAGCGCTTCTCGACGAGTCGCTGAAGCACCAGGAGGAAGTCACCGACACACTCGGTGAGCAGGTACGCCGGGCCACCGAGGTCTTGATCCAAGCGCTCGACAGGGCGGACCAGGACCGCAATCGGGAACTCCTCCGCGATGTGCCGCCCTCGCTGCTCTACGAAGCCTCCCTCACAGTGATGATGCGCCTCGTGTTCGTGTTGTGCGCCGAAGAGCGGGGCCTCTTCCTCCTCGGCGACGCCGTGTACGACGAGAACCTCGCCGTCTCAACACTTCGTGGCAAGCTCGCGGAGGAAGCAGACCAACTGGGCGATGAAGTGTTGGAACGCCGCTTCGACGCCTGGGCGAGACTATTGGCTGCGTTCCGCGCTGTCTACGCAGGTATCGAGCACGAAGACCTACGGCTACCCGCCATGGGTGGCTCCCTGTTCGACCCCGACCAATACCCGTTCCTCGAAGGCCGTGCAATGGGCACCTCGTGGCTGGACACCACTTCGCAGCCCTTGCCGATAGACAACCGCACTGTCCTCCTGCTCCTAAACTCCTTGCAGGTGCTGGAGCAATCTCACGGCGCGCTCGCTCTGTCGTATCGAGCCCTGGATGTCGAGCAGATCGGACACGTCTACGAAGGACTACTCGATCACACCGTGGTTCGCGTCCCGGACATCACACTCGGCCTTGAGGGTTCAGCGAAGAACCGCTATCCGACCATAGGCCTGGCCGAGATGGAGTCGCTGCGATTCGAAAGCCAGGACGCACTCGTCTCCAAGATCGCCGAAGAGACAGGGCGAGCTCAAACAACGATCGAAAAGGCACTCGCAAGGCCAGTTCCAGATACGGCGCGGACCGCCCTACTGAGCGCTGCGAATGGCAGCAGTGCTTTATTTGAGCGCATCGTTCAATTCGTCAACCTTGTGAGAAGCGACGCCTGGGGTGAGTTGATCGTCTACAAGGCTCATTCGTTCATGGTGACCCCGGGCGCGGATCGGCGAGAAAGCGGCACGCACTACACCCCGCGGTCGCTGACTGAACAAATCGTCGACGTTGCACTCGAACCCCTCGTTTATATCGGCCCAGCCGAAGGCAAACCGAGGGAGCAATGGATGCTCAAGACTCCGAGCGCTATTCTCGACCTCAAAGTATGTGACCCCGCGATGGGATCGGGAGCATTCCTCGTGCAAGCCTGCCGATACTTGGCTGAACGACTCGTCGAATCATGGGCGAACGCCGAAGCTGACGGCAGGTGCATCACCGCGAACGGCGAGGTGGTCAGTGGGCTCGGAGTTATGGACCCGATTCCCAGGCAGGCAGACGAACGAGTCAACATCGCACGAAGGCTTGTTGCACTGCGGTGCCTCTATGGGGTGGACATCAATCCGCTGGCCGTCGAGCTCGCCAAGCTGTCGATCTGGCTCGTGACTCTGTCTGAGGGCAGGCCGTTCGGATTCCTTGATCACAATTTGCGCTCCGGCGATAGTTTGCTGGGAATCCACCGGACCGAACAACTCGTGCAGATGCGCCTCAGTCCGGCCTTCGGTGAACGTCAGACTGGGCTCCTCGACGATGTGGTTACTGAGGCAGTGCAGCATGCCAACGCGATTCGCTTACGACTTCGAACCTCACGAGCACTTGACATAACGGACGTACTTGCTTCTGCCGCCTTGGATCGTCAAGCACGAAGCGTCGTACGCGGGGTTGACCTCCTTGCTGATGCGTTCATGGGCGAGGCTGTACGGCTCGGCCCCCAATCCAAGAACCTCAACGGCGTGTGCGACTCGCTTGCGCTCCGAACGTCCGAGCTACTCAAAGAGTCTTCCGCAGAGCAGTTTTATCTTGCCCAGCACCCGCAGGCGACGTTGAACATTGATCTACCTGATGGCGCTGCCAACAGACGACCGTTCCACTGGCCGCTTGAGTTCCCGGAGGTGTTCCTTCAAGGCGGCTTCGACGCGGTGCTCGGGAACCCGCCGTTCTCCGGTGGGCGGATGATAGGCAGGAGTCTCGGCGAGGCATACGTTCGATATCTCGGCTATGTCAGGAACCAGGTCAAGGGCTCACCGGACCTCTGCGCATACTTTTTCCTTCGCGCGCTATCTATCGTAAAGACTGGCGGTGAGGTCGGACTGCTTGCCACCAAGTCCATAACCGAGACAGGAACGCGAGTCGTCTGCCTGGATCAGATCCTTCGGCACGGGAATTCTATTCGTCGTGCTATCCGACGCAAACCGTGGCCGGGCAAGGCGTCGGTCGTCGTCTCAATAGTGTGGATTCATGTGGGCGTCTGGTCAGGGGAAGTGCTCCTTGAGGGAGCGCCGGTGGAATCCATCACAAGCGCGTTGGAGGCAGACGCGAAGATTGCTAGGCCACACAAACTGTTGGCACTGAAGGGGCGGTTCTCTGAAGGCCAGAAGACTATGGGCCGGGGCTTCGAACTATCAGCCGAGGAGCGAGCAGCCCTCCTGGAGGATGAGCCAGCAGCCGCTGCTGTCATTTTCCCGATTTTTACTGGACAGGACCTCAACCAGATGCCGACATTGGTCCCAACGCGCTGGATCATCTACTTCCGCGACTGGGACGAGTCCAAGGCTCGACAGTATCCGATCGCGTTTGCCCGCCTACAGGAGCAAGTGAAGCCATATCGGGATTCTTTGACCGGGCAGATCCATCAAAAGGACTTCTGGAAGTTGTGGGACTTGAGACCTTCACTAATGCGTGAAGTCGAAGGCCACCGGACCATCTTGGCTTCCGGAACAGTGGCTAAGTATCCCACTTTCCGATTCGTTTCCACGGCCAACATCTTCAACCACCAAACCAAGCTCTATTTCTTGTATGAATGGTCGGATTTTGCATTGCTCCAATCCAGCCTGCACCAGGAATGGGCCTACTGGAACTCAGGAACAATGGGTGCGTCCACGCTCAGGTATTCGACTTCCACCTCATTGGAAACCTGGCCGATGCCGACCCGCGACTTGAGTGCATTAGACGAAATAGGTAGGAAATATCATCAGAGGCGTGAGGCTGAACTAGGCTCTGAGGATATCGGGCTGACAGAGCTATATAACCGAATACACGATCCGCTCAACCGGGAAGGCTCAGTCCAGGAGTTGCGCACACTCCGGAGTCAGATGGATCATGCGGTTTTGCATGCCTACGGGTGGTCAGACGTTGACCCTGGCCATGGATTCTACGAGTTGGAGTATCTGCCGCCGAAGGACTGCCTGCGCTTCACGCTCTCACCAGGAGCTCGGCTCGAGGTGTTGCGCCGCCTATCGAAGCTAAACCACGAGCGTTACAAGGAAGAACAAGACAAAAGATCAACACGAGGACCAGTCAGGCGAGGAAAGCGTGGAATGTCGTCGGCCATTCCGTCCCTGCTGGATGGCGAACGATTGGCCGGAGGGCAGTGAACACTATGCAGAACGCTTGGATGCTCGCGCACGCGCGAGGACAGCTTGACGGATTTACGATCGTTCTCGACGAAGTCGAGGGAGGCCAGCAAATCCAAATGGGAGATGGCGTGGCCCTCTCCGCTGAGGGCGCGGCACTGGCGGTTGGCCGTGTCTATAGGGTGAAGGAAACGGCTGAGGGCATAGTCCTCCACCTAGATCAGCTTGTTCCTGCCACTGATTCGGTTTCGCTGGCAGACCTTGGTGTCGAGGTCCAGGCGGATTCTGGCGCTACTCGACTCGAATGGGACCTCTTCGAGGAGGCCGTAGTTCGGTTGACCGGTGACTCGTTCGGTGGCCTCCCGACGCTGTCCGGCAAGACGAAGGCGGAGCAGGCTTACCTACGGGAACTCCTCCGGCTTGCTGTCGTCGATGATCTGCTCGGCCCAGCCGACGGTCCACACGAGGAGATCGTGGGCATGAGCGTGCGTGACCGGTATCTGGTTGGCAAGCTCGCGCCCCTTGATCCTGTGCACAAGGCACAACAGGAATCCGAGTTCGCGGAGGAGGAGGTTGCTGATGGCGATACGCCTGAGGATCTCCGTGTGTACGGGAATGAGGCACACATCAGCCGCGATTCCGTACCGGCCACGAGCCCGGCCGAGGAAGACGACGAACCAGAGGTCAACGCCTCCGAGAGTCAGTCACTGGTTCCGTCCTCCATGGGACTGACGTTCTGCGTGCCAGAGGACCAGGAAGCTGTCGAGGTCTTGGTCTCGTGGGGCCGCTACATACGAAGCAAGTCGGAAGACTCGGGGAAGCGTTGCTGGAAGCGAATCCCCGCGGGCGGCAAGGTCACGCTCGCCCTGAGCGAAGGATCGATCACGCCATGCATCGTGGACAACGCAGTCCCCGAGGTTCGTCTCCAAGGAAGCGTGAGTCGGCACGTCGGCCAAGGCGATCGACTGGTGACGCTGTTTCTGGTCAACGGGCAGACCGAGCCACAGCAGAACCGTGACCAAGCCTGGGTCTTCCAGCCGGAGATCGTTGTACGAGACAACGCTGGCGGCGCTGTCTTCCGCCGTCGTCCGTTGCTTGATGTCGAGCAGCACGACGAAGAACGGTTGTCGCTAGAGATGATCTACAGGAGGCGTGTTGAGTTCGCAACCGGCCACGGAACCTCGGTTCACGCAGTGGTTAGTGCGTCCGACCCTGAACTTTCGACTGAAATACGCACCGCGGTCATCCCCGATCAGGAAATCCAGATCACCGAGGCCCCTGGTGCGGACCCAGCCGACCGTGTGGCACTACGCGAATTGAGGGCGCACGGCTGGCTCGACATGGAGAAACTAGCTGATTCAGCCGAGCTGTCCGACGACAAACTTCTCGGAGCACTCACCGTTCTGACCGGGGACTATGAGGGCTGGATTGCAGAAAACCGCGCTGCCATCGGGGTAGCAGTCGAGGGCTATGACGCCCAAGCCCAGGAAGCTATGGAGCGTTGTGAGCTCATCCTCGAACGGCTCAAGGAAGGCATCTCGATGCTGCGCCTGAACACGGATGCCATGTCGGCATTCCGGTTCGCCAACCGCGCTATGGCGCAACAGCGCGTTCGTGGCATCTACGCCCGCAAACGTCGCCAGGGCGAGGCGGTTACGGTGGACGAGTTGAACATCCCTGCGAACCGTACCTGGCATCCGTTTCAGTTGGCTTTCCTGCTCCTATCTGTCCCGGCGTTGGCAGACCCCGAGCACGCGGACCGGACAGAACCGCTGGCCGCATACGCCGACTTGCTCTGGTTCCCAACCGGTGGCGGCAAGACCGAGGCGTACCTTGGTGTCGCGGCATTCGCCATGTCGATCCGACGCCTCCAAGGAATGCTTGGCGGCGTCGATGCCACCCGCGGTCTCGCCGTCATCATGCGCTACACACTGCGCCTCCTCACTTTGCAGCAGTTCCAGCGAGCCTCGACCCTCATCTGCGCGATGGAGGTGCTCCGCAAACAAGACCCCGAGACCTGGGGCTCGGAGCCTTTCACTCTTGGCCTCTGGGTTGGCGGGAAGGTGACACCGAACCGCACAGAAGACAGCCACGAGGCGATCGAGAAGGAGCGCGACAACCGCCGCGACACAGGCTCATCGCCCGCGCAGTTGACCAGCTGTCCCTGGTGCGGTTCTGCGATCAACCCTGGCCGAGACATCACCGTCGAGAAGTACCCTGGCGCTGACCAGACGTTCATATATTGCAGCGACAAGTACGGCCGGTGCGAGTTCTCCAAGGCCCAATACCCCGAGCTTGGGCTCCCAGTCGTTGTGGTGGATGAGGAAATATATCGACGTCCACCGTCGATGCTGATCGCCACTGTCGATAAGTTCGCGATGATGGCCTGGCGCGGACAGACTCGGACATTGTTCGGTGCTGCCACGTCGGAATGCCCACGTCATGGCCTGCTGTGGCCTGGGAGCCCTTGCCAAGGTAACCACAAGGCTGAGCGAGGCAAGCCCGCGACCCGCGTGAAGGTGATCTCGCCGCTTCGGCCACCCGACCTCATCATCCAGGACGAGTTCCACCTCATCAGCGGACCGCTTGGAACGATGGTAGGCGTCTATGAGACGGCCGTCGATGAACTGTCCACGTGGAGCCTAGGCGACAAGAAGGTCCGGCCGAAGGTCATCGCCTCGACCGCCACCGTCCGAAAGGCCGAGGAACAGGTGAACAACGTGTTCCTGCGCCAAGTAGCGATCTTCCCGCCGCACGGGTTGGACGTCGAGGACAACTTCTTCTCGGTACAGCGCTCCACACAAGACCGGCCCGGCAGGCTCTACCTCGGCATCTGCTCACCAGGCAGCTCACGGCCTGCGGTGCTCATCCGCGTGTACGTCGCACTGCTCACCGCCGCCAAGACCCTCTTCCAAGACTTCGGTGCCGCTGCGGACCCCTACATGACCCTCGTCGGATACTTCAACTCACTTCGCGAACTCGGAGGCATGAGACGCCTGGCCGAGGATGATGTGCAGACTCGTGCCTATCGGGTCGAGATGAGCGACGTGAGCCGGCCCGGCCTGACACAACGCTCGGTGAACCAGGTCGACGAGCTGACCTCACGAGTGACCAGCAAAGAGATCCCGCAGAAGCTTGACCGGCTGGAGTTGCCCTTCAAGGAGAAGTGGGAGTCTGGAGAGGCCCGCGCCTACGACATCGTTCTTGCCACCAACATGCTGTCAGTTGGCGTTGATGTGAACCGTCTCGGCCTCATGGTCGTCAATGGACAACCGAAGAACACCGCCGAGTACATCCAGGCCACGAGCCGCGTCGGACGTTCGTTCCCCGGTCTCGTTGTCACCGTCCTCACCTGGAGCAGGCCACGCGACCTGTCGCACTACGAGACGTTCGAGCACTACCACTCGACGTTCTACAAGCACGTAGAAGCCCAGTCCGTCACACCGTTCGCCCCCAGGGCACTTGATCGTGCGCTGACGGGCACCATGGTCAGCCTGATGCGGCTCGGTAACGACTCGCTGAACCCGAATCTCGGTGCCCAGCTGCTGGACAAGACCTCCGGGCCAGAAGCAACCCGGGCGATCGAAGCCGTCTCTGAACGGGCATGGAAAGCCAAAGACAAGGCCGCACGCGACCTCGTTCTCGGGATGGCCCGTGACCGGACCGACCGTTGGGCGAAGGAAGCCGCAATGGGCGGCCGCCGCCTCGGCTATGAGACTGAGCGCGGGCAAGGCGATGTAGTCGGGCTGTTGAGGAAGCCTGGCGCCCAAGCTTGGGATGAGTTCACTGTCCTGATGTCTATGCGGGAGGTAGAACCCGGCGTCCAACTCCTCATGGACGCGTCAAGACGCTCGGCTGATGCGCCTCCGTGGAAACCACGGTCTCGACCCAGCGACGGAGGCGCCGCATGAGCACGAACAACCATGTCGTCGGCCAGGTCCGTCCAAGCCAGCTCCTGTGGGCCTACGGGCCCGGTTCAATCGTTGACCTGCCGAACCTGTCGGTGGTCACGATGGGGCTGAACAAGTGGGACCCCAATAGGTGCCCGCCAGTCGAAGAAGCCAGACTGCTCGCCGAGGTCAAGCGTGTCCTCGGCCCGCAGGTGCAGCGGCTCCGCATTCCCCCATTCCTCCAGGAGGATCGCCCGGACCCGTTCTCTGCCGAGGGCCGTGTTGGCGTCCCGGTCAGCCCTTTCCCGCGTTGGCTGCGTTGCATCAAGTGTGGACTTCTCGCCGAGTATGACTCGGGCCTGTTCGACATCAAGAGTTTTCCGTATCGGCCAGAGCGAACGCACTTTCTGCACACGAACTGCGACAAGGGGAAGCACGCGGACGCCGTGCCTGCTCGCTTCCTCCTCGCCTGCCGTAACGGGCACCTTGATGACTTCCCTTGGAACTGGTTCATCCATGGTGGATCAGACTGCAAGGGCACATTCCGGTTCTTTGAGCGGGGCGCGTCCTTGCAAACCGAGAACCTTTGGGTGAAGTGCGATACCTGCCACAACGCTCGCTCGCTCGTCCATGCGTTCGGAAAGGACGCCGCGGACAATCTTCCTGGGTGCAGGGGGCGGCATCCTCACCTCGACTCGTACGAGGACTGCACCCAAGAACCACGCACGATCCTGCTCGGTGCGACCAACAGCTGGTTCCCGGTTACCCTCTCCGTGCTTGCCATCCCCCTAGATGTATTGACCACGGACGTTAGG
>NZ_JBLYIE010000012.1:0-24870 GCF_048537125.1 Paenarthrobacter sp. PPS72
TGATGATCGTCGCCGCCCTCGACGGTACCAGCGCGGCTCCAACCGCTTCGGCCAGGACCTGGCGTCGGGCGGGGATCTCCTGTCCGGCCATTCCTGCCTGCGGAAGGATCTCGGCGGCGAGGGTCAGCCTGCGCCGGGCCTCGCCAATGCCGATCCGCAACCGTGCCCGTAAGAACTCCGCGGCGTTCGGGTACCCGTCATCCAAGGGGCTCGCTGTTGACCCGGCGCCCAGCGCACCGGAACCCGCGCCGACCATGAAACCCTCGTCAGCCACAAAACCCGCGTTAGCCATCAAACCCGCGTTAGCCACAAAACCCGCGCCGACCATGAAACCCTCGTCGGCCTTCAAAGCCGCGTCAGCCTTCGAACCGGCGGTGGATCCGGAGCCGGCGTCGCCCATGGGAGGCGCTGCGACAGTGGAGCGTGCTTCAGCAGGACAGGCTGATGCCGGGTGGGGTCCTGGTTCTGGTTCTGGTTCTGTCCAGCCGGTCCGCCATTCCGGTGCTGCTGCTGACGACCCGGGTCCCGACAGCTGTGCTTCCTTCCGGGTTCGTTCCACAGCCTGCGCCGCGACAAGCTGCAAGTACTCCAACGACCGGGAAATCTCCTCAACCTTGCCGGCAAAATCAGCAGCCTCAACAAAGCCGAACAACCGGGCGTCGTCGGCCGCGGACTCACGGAGCGACCTCAACGCTTCGCCTGCCCGGGTCAGCGGCCCGTCCTCAGGACTGGGTGAAAGCTGGCCCTCATCGATCAGGCGTGCCCTGCGCTTAATATCGGCCGCCGGAATTACGCGCAATCCAGGCTCAGTGTCCCCAAAGCTAAAGCCCTGGGTGCTGAAATCCGGTGAGCCGTTCCGTGACTCCAATCCGGGGAGCAGTCCAGCGCCTCTGAAGCTATACGCGTTGGCGCCTGCCGCCGTCGTGCGTTGATATTCCGCACGTCTGGCTGGCACGCTGAGAGATTGCGGGGACCGTTGATGCATCAGCGCATCGGCACGACGCGCCTGCACCCGCCTTGCCACAATCTGCCCGATGATTCCCATAAAGCAACACTGTCATGGGGGTCCGACATTATTAGCTCACTGCTACCGGCTGACCTGTTCACGCAGGATATCGGCATGCCCGCAGTGCTGGGCGAGCTCCCGAAGCATGTGCAGGTACACCCATCTAAGCGGCAGCGGACCGCGTCGGTTGCCAAATACCAAGTCGTCGAGCCCAAGGGGAGCTGCCGACCTTCTGGAGGCTTCGCATGCTTCCCGGTGAGCGGCCTGGATACTGGCAATGGTGTCTTCGTCAAACCACACCTTCTCCACGAAGGTTGAATGATCAACTCATTCGAAAACCACCGTGCCGTCGTCGTTAATGCCCCAACCCGGGTTGTGTGCGATTTCCCAGACAATGCCGTTCGGGTCCTTGACGTGACCGTGGAAGATACCCCCGAAGGCGCCCTCCTGCGCGGGCTTCACCACCGTCGCGCCCGCAGCCACCAGCGCATCGATGGTGCTGGACACCTCCGTGGGACTGCCGACGTTGTGTGAGAGCGTCACGCCGCTGACTCCGGGTGGGGGAGCAGCGGCACCCAGGTCCTGATCAAATTTTGCGGCATCGAACAGGCCGAGCATCAGTCCCGGCGCGACCTGGAAGAAGAGGATCTCGCCGGGGACATCCATGGCCGGATCCCAGCCGAGCCCGTCCCTGTAGAAGTCGCGCGCGGCGTCGAGATCCTTGGTGGCAAACGTGAGGAAGTGCAGTCGCTGGTCCATACGGGAATGGTAACGGGAAGGTACGACGGCGGCAGCTGACCCGCATCGCGGCGGCGGGCCCCGTTGAGGTGCTTTCGCAACGATCCGGTGGTCATTCACGGGCAACGAGCACCTTGACGGCACAGTCATGCCAACAATGGGACATGGTTTCCTCCGCAGGCCTGACTAGACGCCCACTCAAACTCACTGCGCTGGGGTTATCGGCGGCGACGTTGCTGACGTTGGCTTCTGCGGGTTGCAGCGCTTCGGTGGGCGGGGCGCCACCCTGTATGCCCCCGGAGTTTGCCGTAAGTCCGTCCTCGGCAAAAGCGGGTGACACTGTGACGGTTGCTGCGCCGGATGCTACCTGCGATCCGCGATACGGTGCCGACGCCCGGATCAGCATCGTTTTCATTGATGCGGCCGGGGTGGAGGTCCTCAACTCAACGGCACCCATGGCCGACGCCGGCGGGTTCACCTTCACGGTGGAAGTTCCTTTGCAGTCCGCGCCTGGTGCCATGGCTGTGAACGCCATGCCCTACGGCGTCGATTGGTGTGACGACACCGGTAGGAACAACCGGGTAGCCCAGGGCGAGCTGCAACTGGAGAGGGCATCCTGCGTCCTCCCCACGAAGCCCCTCAACATCACTAACTAGGCGGACTAGCGGGGTCTGTTGAGGCCCGGTCAAGGCTGGTGGGAGGATGGAGCCGTGGAACCCCTCTTCGACTTCCTTGGCAGTTACTGGTGGCTCATTTTCCCTATCGGCGGGATGGCTGGTGGCTGGGCAAGGTCCTGGTCCAAGGCCAGCGAGGAGCGGCACCGCCGCAAGGTTGAGTTGCTGAAGTTACGGAACCAACTGGCGGTGCACGAGGAAGCCAACCAGGCCGAGGTGGTCTCGTTGATGGCCGCGCATGATGCGGTGAATCACAGGTGGCTGGAATATGAGCTCGATGTGGGTAACCTCATTGATTTTCCGCTCATGACAGACGTCCGCGAACCCCTTACAGTCGCGTTCCTGCGGGCCAAAAAAGAGGCCGACGGCCTACGTCCCGCAGCTCCGGAAGACATTTCGACGCCGGCCCGGTTGGCTGAGTACCGGGCAGCTGTCCACAGTTTTGAACTCGCTTTCGACGTTGCCGAACGGGAAGCCAGACGCATCAAGGACGGGAATTTCACCGGCCCGGAGCGGCAAAGGCTGGCTACGGCAAGGAAGCTGCTGCGTATCGCCGAAGACACCGCAGCCACCCCAGCCGAACGTCAAACGGCTTACAAGCGTGCCCGCAAGGAACTTGATGGCTTGATCGTCCTGCCGGAGGCCACGGTGGCCGCACTCGAGAGCAAGATCATCAGCATGTTGGACACCCGCAAGGACCCTGACACGGATGCGCGACTCGCTTGAGGCCGTGAGTTATGGCTTCCTGCGGCTAGCCAAAATCCGCACCCATGACCGTCCGCACTATTGATCCGCCCAGATCGTCCTCGAGCTCCCGCATTCCCAGCCGTTCAGCCACCCGGCGCGAGGCCATGTTGTCCGGGTGGATAATCGCCAGCAGACGAGCAACCCCAAGGACATCCCGAGCAAGTTCCAAGCACGCCAGGGCCGCTTCCGTCGCATACCCGCGCCCCTGCAACGCGGAGCGCACGTGGTATCCGACTTCGAGTTCGGACCGCCCATTGACTTGTTGCCACGTCAGTCCGCAGTCGCCGACGAACCCGCCGTCGTGCGTTTCCACGATCCACAACCCAAAACCGTCGCGAGCATAATTCGCCTGGTTCCACCCGATCCACGCCGCTGCTTCATCCCGTGATTTGGGCGCCGGGTAGTACTTCATCACTTCGGCGTCACCCAGCATCGAGCTCATCACATCGAGATCAGCGGGCGTCATCTCGCGAAAGCGAACGCGGGTTGTCGGGTGGGGAAGCATCCCCGAAGCCCTGTCAGCCGCGGCCCATGCTCGTCGACGGGTCGCCGCCGCCTTCCGAGGGATCGGCGCGAAGGTCGTCCGGGTCACCGCTGGGCAAGCCGGCCGGGCCCGATACGTCGCCTGAGCCGGCAGGAACATGAGCGTCCGTATGGCTGTCCTGGTGAGTCCCGGCGTCGTGCGTGGCGGTGTTGTCTGTTTCCGTGTCGCGGTGCCTCGCCGCATCGCCAGTCGCGTTGCGGGTTTGCTGGTTGTTATCCGGAGAGAGATCCTCATCCATGGCGTTCGAGCCTTCGCTGATGGAGGAATGAACCTGGATGTCGTCGTCTTTCTCGCCCGGCGCCGGCACTTGACCGTCGTTGACGGGATCGGAAGTGCCTGCCAGATCTTCCATCGCGTTTTCGGTGGCCTTGCGGATGCTGTCTTCTACGCCCATCAGAACGACTCCTTTGCACGAATGGTCCGTAATACCGGACCTCGGATTGCATTAGTAAGCCTACTTACTTCCGAGAGCATACGAAACCCTCCCCGGGGTTGACAAACGCCTCTTCGGTCCAAATGTATCCGCAGGTCAGCACCACTCGGGCTGCACTTTGTACCGGTGATCGTTGGACGATAAGGTATTTCCAGACCGTTTTGCAGAGGGCGGCAATATTCGCTCCTTTGCTGTCTGCTGGGGACGCATTTCAGTCAGTAGGAACGTGCATGGTCAACCCCCGCCCTGAGCAGGAAGCTCTCCAGAATGGTTACTTTTTGGATCTCGTCCTGGGCAGCGAAGACGTCGAAGCTTTTCTCGGCGATCTCGCGGCTTTCTCCGCCGAGAGCCTCTCGCATCCGGAAGCACCCGTCTTCTGTGGCATCACAGTATTGCGTCGCAAGAAGTCGGCCACTGCGGCCAGCAGTGACGATCGCGCCAAAGCAATGGACGAACTCCAGAACGATTTCGATGGCCCTTGCCTCACGGCGATGGACAAGCTCACTCCGGTGATGGTGTCCGACCTGCTCCGTGAGCATCGCTGGCCCGAATACGTCGAGGCAGCGTCGCATCAGGGACTCCGATCCATCCTCAGCGTCCCGCTCTTGGTGGAGGGTGACACGCGGGCTGCGTTGAACCTTTACTCGGAGCAGCCGGACGCGTTCAGCGCCGACGACATAGAGCGGGCAGAAGTCTTCGCTTCCCACGCCTCCAAGTCGTTGCGGCTCGCCCTGAAGATCGCGCAGCTGAGCGATGCCCGGAACGACCTCGCGGCGGCCATGCAGTCGCGCACCGTGATCGATCTGGCGGTGGGGGCCATCATGGCGCAGAACCACTGCAGCCAGGACGAGGCCTTCACCATCCTCCGTACCGCATCCAGCAACCGCAACATCAAGCTGCGGCACCTGGCGAAGTCGATCATCTCCGCAGTTTCGTCGGGGAAGATTACGACGCACTTCGAGGAGTAGGTCCGTCCACCGAACCCGCTTCGTGACCCGAGGCAACCATAGAGCAGACTTAGACGGGTGACCGCCAAGAAACCCCGTCCCGGCCTCGCGATAGCTGCGCTGAGCCTCGGGACGGCGCTTAACCCGCTGAACTCGTCCATGATTGCTGTGGCCTTGGTGGTCTTGCGGGAGCACTTCGAGCTCGACGTCGCCACGGTCACCTGGGTGATCACCTCGTTCTACCTCGCGTCTGCTGCGGGCCAGCCGCTCATGGGCCGGCTCGCCGACCGCTTCGGTCCGCGCCGCTTGTTCATGTTCGGCATGGCGTTGGTGGCAGTCACCTGCGCAATCGCACCGTTCCTGCCCAACTTCGCGCTGGTTTGCGTGGCCCGTGCGCTCATGGCTGTAGGGACTGCGACGGCGTACCCATCCGCCGTCGTGATGGTCACCGAGTTGAGTCGGCTGGCCAACCTGCCGTCTACGCGGCCTTTGGGCCGGATTCAAATGGCGAACACGTCAGCCGCCGCTGTGGGTCCTGTGGTGGGCGGGCTGTTGGTGAGCTTGGTGGGGTGGCAGGCGCTGTTCGCAATCAACGTGCCCATCGCTTTGCTGGCCATGATGGTGGTTTACAAGGTAGCGCCGGTGGACTCGGGGCGCGAGACAGGCAAGCTCGGGCAGTTGATCCGCGATTCCGACATCCCCGGCATTCTCGCGTTCGTCACCTCCCTGATGCTGGCCATGATGGCGCTGCTCAATGTGATGCCCGGCTACCGCTGGTACCTGCTGGGCGCCGCCACCGTGATCGGTGCGCTGTTTGCCTGGCGCGAGCTGCGTTTCCAGCCGCCATTCCTGGATCTCCGCTTGCTCGGCCGGAACCGGCCGTTGCTGCTGGTCTACCTGCTGTTCGTCGTGTTCAGCGGCGTCTACTACTTCGCCTTCTTCGGCCTTCCGCAGTTGCTGCAGGAGGCTGGGAATTACGACGCCGGCGTGGTGGGCCTGCTCATGCTGCCCCTTGCGGCGTTGTCGGTTGTGGTGACGCCACTGACCGTGCGGTTCATTGAGCGGTTCGGCGTGCGTTCCGTGTTGATCACCGGGGTACTGATTCTGACCATTGCGGCCGGCACGCTGGGGTTCCTGACCATGACGTTGTGGGCGCCGTTGGTGTTCGTGCTTACCGCCGTGATGGGTGTTCCTTACGGGGTGGTGAGCACGGCCTCGAACCAAGGCCTTTACGTTTCCGCCCGCCCCGAAGAGAGGGGAGTGGCTGCCGGGATCTTCCAGACGTGCCGCTACCTCGGGGCCATCACCGCGACGGTACTGATCGGTGTGCTGTACGGCCCGGGAGTGAGCCAGGCGAACTGGGGGATCATGGTCCTGGTGATGCTTGGGCTCAGTGCTGTGGTGCTGGTGCTGGCAGTGATGTGGCGGAAGCCCGCGGTCTAGGGGCTCTTACGCGCCCGTGTGCTGGGCGCAGTGCTCGCAGCAGAACATGCCGAGTTCATTTTCCACGCCGTGGCCCAGGATGCGGCACCCGCAGTGCCCGCAGTTGGGAGCCATGGCGTGGATGGCGCATTCGAAGCTGTCGTAGGTGCCGGTTCGCTCTCCCTGCGTGATGGTGAACGTCTTGTCGTAGTCGTTGCCGCAGGTATCGCAGGTTGCCATGGCGGATCTTCCTTTTCGAGTAGGCAAGGCCCGGTTCCCGCTGGAGGGTGGGAATCGGGTTGTCATTAACCTAAGCATGCTTACTATCTGCCGACAAGGCGGTCAGGGAATGCTCTTGCTTAAATTACTGAGTGCGCTCATAATTGAGTTAAGTCAGTAATACTCACCAAGGAGTCCCCCATGAAAGCCTTCGTCCTCAAGCAGTACAAAGAACCCCTCCAGCAGGTGGACGTGCCCGAGCCGGTACTCGGGGACCACGATGTGCTGGTTGGCGTCCACGCCGCAGGGCTGAACCAGTTGGACGAAAAGATCAGGCTGGGGGAGTTCAAGCAGATCCTGCCCTACAAACTTCCGCAGGTCCTGGGCCATGACGTAGCCGGTGTCGTTCTGAAGGTGGGACCCAAAGTGCGGGCCTTCACGCCTGGCGATGAGGTGTTTGCCCGGCCCGGCAACCGCAGCATCGGCACGTTCGCCGAGCGTATCGCCGTCGCGGAGGAAGACCTGGCCATCAAGCCGGCCACCATCAGCATGGAAGAGGCCGGTTCGCTCCCGCTGGTGGCATTGACGGCGTGGCAGGCCCTGGTGGAGCGCGGAAACGTGCGCCCGGGCCAGAAGGTCCTCATCCATGCCGGGGCAGGGGGCGTGGGCTCCATCGCCATCCAGTTGGCCAAATACTTGGGCGCCACAGTAGCCACCACGGTCAGTGCCGGGAACAAGGACTTCGTTCGCGAGCTGGGCGCGGACGTAGTGGTCGACTACAGGTCTGAGGACTTCGTTGAGATCCTGCACGATTACGACCTCGTCCTGGACAGCCTCGGCGGCGAGAACCTGGAGCGGTCCCTGAAGGTGCTGAAGAAGGGCGGCAAAGCTATCGGCATCGCGGGACCGCCGGATGCCGGGTTCGCCCGCCAGCTGGGTGGAAACCCTGTGCTGCTGGGTGCGATGACCCTGCTGAGCTCGGGTATCCGCCGTAAGGCCCGCCATCTGGGCGTCACGTACGAGTTCCTCTTCATGCACGCCGACGGCAGCCAGTTGAGGGAGATTGCGGCACTCATCGATGCCGGAGATATCAGGCCGGTAGTGGGACGGGTGGTTCCGTTCGATCAGACCTCGGATGTCCTGACTGCACTTGAAAAGGGCGGCGTTCGCGGCAAGACCGTGGTCAGCCACCTCCAGCCCTAACCGATCCAAACCGACAGGACGAACACCATGAGCAGTGAACAGCAAAACCAAAGCAGTTACATCCAGGTGCCCACGAAAACCGTGACGGCCAACGGTGTCAGCTACGCATACCGTGAAATGGGCCCCAGGGGTGGAGTCCCGGTTATTTTCCTCATCCACCTTGCCGGAACCATGGACAACTGGGATCCGCGCATCATCGATCCCATCGCCGGCAAACATCACGTGATCACCTTCAGCAACCGCGGCGTGGGAGCCTCAACAGGAACTGTTCCTGACAGCATCGAAAGTATGGCCGACGACGCCGCGAGCTTCATTAAAGCCCTCGGGTATAAGACAGTGGATCTGTTCGGCTTCTCACTCGGCGGCATGATCGCCCAGTCGCTGGTGCTCAAGCACCCAACCCTTGTTCGCAAGCTTGTCCTTGCCGGCACGGGCCCTGCCGGTGGAGAAGGAATCCAGAAAATCATTGGAACTACGTACTACGACGTGCTCCGAGGTACCTTGACCCGGCAGGATCCCAAGGAGTTCCTGTTCTTCAACCGCAATGCCGCCGGAAAACCTGCTGCTAGGGCGTTCATTGCTCGGCTCAAGGAACGCACCACCAATCGCGAGACACCCATCAAGCTCCATGCGTTCCAAACCCAACTGAAGGCCATCCGCAGGTGGGGACTATCGCCGTCGTCCGATTTGGGAGTCCTCACCCAGCCGACCCTGATCGCCAACGGCGACAACGACCGCATGGTCCCGTCCGTGCTTTCCAGCGATATGCACCGCAGGATTTTCGGCAGTGAACTGGTCATCTACCCCGACTCCGGGCACGGCGGCATCTTCCAGTTCCACGACAGGTTCGTCCCCGTAGCCCTCGAATTCCTGGGACGCTGAGACGCCGGCCCGCTGATACGGTAGCTGAATGCAGCCTGCGCCCCAGACCCTTGGCCGACGTGAGCGGAATAAGCAGGAGAAGCTTGACCGCATCACCGCGGCAGCACGTGAACTTTTCACCCAGTACGGAGTGGATGAGGTCACCACCCAGCAAGTGGCTGAGAAGGCCGACGTCGGATCGGGAACCCTGTTTTTGTACGCCAAGACCAAGGCGGAGCTGCTTCTGCTGGTGCACAACGCCAAGTATGCTGTTGCGCTTGGTTCGGGCGTCGATGCCGCGGCTGCTGAATCAGCAGTGCTCGACGCGGTGATGGCCATCATCCGTCCCATCATCGAGTGCAACCGGGTCCAGATCGAGAACGGCCGGACTTACCTGAAGGAAATCGTCTTCGGGGATCCGGCCGAGCCGCACCACGCCGAGGCGCTGTCACTGACGATGCGCACGGAAGAAGCCATTGCCGGAGTCCTGGGTCGGGATAAGAAATTGCTTGCCCGTGATCCCGCCAAGCTGGCGCGGATTATCTCCTCGATCATGTTCATCAGCATGACGTCCTCGGCCACTATCGAACTGACAGACGCCCAGGTTGGCGACGAGATCCGGGATCAGATCAGCGTGCTCCTGGGCGCCTGACTTTAGCGCTTGGGCGGGTCCTAGCGGTTGAGGAACGCCTCGTGCTGACGGTGCGCTTCGGCCACCTGCTCGCGGATCGTCTCCACGTCCTTGGCCTTATTCCTGTACTTCAGGGGCATTTGTACGATCTGCGCTTCCTCAGCGGTCAACGCGCGGTAGATACGCTCACGCTCATTGGCATCGGCCGTGTAGTCGAGGTCGAGGTAGTTCACGGCGTGACGGCGGGCGTTGTTGATGGCCGTCTGGGCCTTGCCCGCTGGGCTAATCAGTGAGAGCACCACGGTGATGACAAGGACGCCGATGATGACGCTGAGCGAGAGGCCTGTGGTGATTTCGATGACGTTGACGTGCTCGCCGTCGTTGATGAACGGCAGGTTGTTCTCGTGCAGGGCGTGCAGGATCAGTTTGACGCCGATGAACGCGAGGATGGCCGCCAAGCCGTAGGAAAGGTAGATGAGGCGGTCCAGCAGGCCGTCGATGAGGAAGTAGAGCTGGCGCAGGCCCATCAGGGAGAACGCGGTGGCCGTGAAGACGATGAAGACGTTCTGCGTGAGGCCGAAGATCGCCGGGATGGAGTCGAGGGCGAACAGGATGTCCGTGCCGCCGATGGCCACCATCACCAGGAGCATGGGGGTGAGGGCCCGCTTGCCGTTGACCACGGTGAAGAGCTTGTCGCCGTCGTACTTGTCCGTGGTGTGGAAGAACCTCTTGGCGAGCCGGATCATGAAGTTATTGGCTTGATCATCTCCGTGGCCGTCAGGCTTGAGCAGGTTCCCTGCCGTCAGCAGCAGGATCAGGCCGAAGATGTAGAACACCCAGGCGAACGAGTTGATGAGTGCGGCGCCCAGGAAGATGAAGCCTGTCCGGGCGATCAAGGAGAACACGATGCCGAAGAGCAGGACCTTCTGCTGATCCTCGCGCGGTACCCGGAAGCTCGCCATGATGATCAGGAACACGAACAGGTTGTCTACTGAAAGGGCCTTCTCCGTGATGTAGCCGGCAAAGTACTCCGACCCCATTTGGCCGCCGCCGAATACCAGGACCAGGATGCCGAAGACCACAGCCAAGCCCACGTAGATGGAGGACCAGACGGCCGCTTCCTTCAAGGTGGGGACGTGTGCCTTCCGGATGTGGAAGAAGTAGTCGAAGGCCAAGAGCGCCAGAATGACGACGATGGTGATGCCCCAAATGAGGGGAGAGACAGTCATATGATCCTGCTTTCGTGAGGCGCGCGAGTGGTGTTGCTCACCGAGGGTCAAACTCTTGGGATCAAATTTACCGGGACTGGTGGTGCGGGCGCTAACGGGAGGACGACGGCGGCTGGCTGGGTTGAGTGCCGACGGCGTGCATGCTCATCCGATCATGCTGGGGACGTGCCATTGCCCAGCATCTGGATCGACAGCCGCCATACTGGGGCCATGACATCATCCCCTATTGCCGGCGGTGCGAACCCGCGGGTTAGAGCTGCAATATTCGTTGACTTCGACAACGTATACATAGGCCTCAAATCCTTGGATCCCGGTGCTGCTGAGCGCTTTGCAACGGATCCAGGGCAATGGCTGGACGCCATTACGGAGGCCGACGAATCAGGTGGAAAGAATGTGAGGTTCCTCATCAGGAACTGCTATCTGAATCCGACTGTCTATGCTAAATACCGGACATTCTGGACTCGTGCGGGCTTCAAGGTCATCGACTGTCCGTCGCTCACACAGCAGGGCAAGAGCAGCACCGACATCAACCTGGTCCTGGACGCGGTGGATGTGCTGGCCGGGGCTGCCCACGTCGAAGAGTTCCTCATAGCTTCGGACGACGCTGACTTCACTTCTTTGGTCCAGCGGTTCCGGGCGGCTGATCGGCGAACCACCGTCATTGTTGCCGGACCCGTTGCCGCCGCCTATCGGCAAATGGCGGACACCATCATCCAGTCGCATGATTTCCTGGCCCTGTTGAGTGGAACCGATACCTCGGTAGCAGCAGTCGCTCCATTCACCGCCCGGTCGAAGAAAACGGATGCTGCGGCCACGAAGTCCTCGGGCCTCTCGACGGCTGCAGCTGCTGTGCGTGACTTGGTCACGACTGCGGCCGGGCCCATCAAATCTGCCGTGGTGGCCCAACGCGCACTGAGCGCTAACTCATCGTTGTCCACTGATTGGGACGGACACGGGAAGTTCGGTGCCTGGGTAGCTCGGGTCGACGACCGGATTGAGTTCGCGCCTGTGCCGTCTCCTGGCTGGGTGTGGGACTCGAAGCGTTTCTCGCAGGCGGACCTCCCTTCAGAAACAGAATCTACCGAAGCATTCGAGAAGCAGATTGCACGAGTCACGGACATCCCCGCGCTGTCGGCACCTCAGTACAGGCAGGTTTTAGTCTCGTTGGCCAGCAAGTTGAAGGAGACCACGAATCGCAGCGAGCTGGCAAAAACGGTCCGCGACGAATGCCTCGCAGCGGACATTCCCGTGGCACGGTCTGCGGTCAACTACCTTATTCAGGGACTTATTTACGCAAAGGTCAATCTCACCGACGCACTGACTGAAACTGAACTGGCTTTCGCGTGGGTAGGGCACGTCGAAGGCATGTGCCGTGTCGCGGGTCTGCAACTGGATAGCAAAGAAGTCGAGAAGCTCACGGCGTGGACCAGCGGAGGCCTGATCCCGGTGCCCCTTAAACATTAGGCTGCGCTGATTTCCCGAAGATGCGAGCCCAAATTTCTGGTAATCAACGATGGGGAAGCCTGGTGCTGGCCAGCACCGAGCCACATGATCAAGCGATCCTGGTAACCGGCGATTCTTCCGCGCACACCACGGGCTTCCTGGCTCCACGCGGTAATGCTGACGCCGTTGATCTGAAGTGTTGAGGGCTGAGCGCTGACGCCTTTGAGGACCTCCACGATCCCATCCTCATGCGACGCGAGCAGTTGACGGAGCGCAAAATCTGATAGTTCCGTGGTCAGCACGTTGAGGACGGCGGCGGTCTGCACTCGGAAGTGAGGCGCAGGTTTTAGGGTGACAAAGCAATGCGCTGCACTTGGAGGGCCAGCCACTCGGCCCGTTTCACTGATATGCGTGACGACAGCTATCCCGTGCCCGGTTTGCGTTGGACCAGACACCGAAAACTGCGTTTGGTTTGGGCGCGATATGGACGTCGCAAACTCGCCGAAGTCGTCAGCTGACGCCAGATGCTGTTGTCGGGTTGATTCGCGCGCAGGATCTGCGTTCGCTGCTTCGTACATTGATCCGCCCATAACCCTGATTGTGCCCCATGCGGGTGGTTCTTCTGAAAGCTCTCTTACGGCCCGGCCTGGGCGGTCGGGTTTAGTTTCCCGGGGCCCACTGCCACAGGTCTTCGTTGTGAGGTCGGTGCCAGAACTGCCGCGGACTCTCCGTTTCACGGGCCACGTCCGTGAGCCAGATGGTGGTGCCGGGATCCCAGCCTGCGATGACGCTTGCGGTGTCTTCGTCTGTTCGTAGGGCCCGACCAGCAGTGTTGAGGTAGCAGGCGACGGTGAGGTGTACGGCATCCCATTCTTTGGCGGCCCGTTCCCAGTCGGGGATTACCCAGCGGCCATGGCGGCCAGTGGTGCGGAACCAGTCGTGACACCGGGATGCTGTGACCTCCAAGGGGAAATCCCTGCACAGGGTGATCCAGTCTTCTTCTGTGGTGATCTCCAAGATCCGGCCTGTTCCGGCGACGGGGATAACGGTGGCTTCCTCCCACCCGAGGGAATCTTCAATCAGGCTGAGCCCGTCGGGGATCCGCGCCACCGTGTGGATCAGCCCGTGGGGGATCGACCACCACTCACCGCTGAAGTTGGCGTGAGGGTCTTGTGGCTGTTCCTTGGCCGCGCGGATTTCCTCGGCCCGTTCCTTTCGTGCCCATTCGCTCAGGGTTTGTTGCGGGTTTGGTTTCGAGGGAGCGGTGCGGGATCTGCTTCTGCGCGCCAGTCGATCACCCATTGTCCGGGCAGGGCCTTCTGGTCCCACCACTGGCTTGCGGGTGAACCCGCCAGGCTTTTGGCGATATTCGCCAGGGACTCTCTGATTTCCTCCGTGGCGGCGAGGACGTCTTCGCCGTCGGGCTCCTGCCAGTATCTTGCGGTGTCGACTGCCCTTTGAAGCGCGTGTTGAATCAGCTCGTCCGTGATGGTCTGAAGATCCAAGGAGGTGATCAACGCTGCGAGCTCATTCACGGTCGGTTCCGGCGGGGGAGGCGGCACCTCTCCGGAGGGATTCATGGTCAACAAGACTCGTGACATGCCGGCGCCAGGATCAAGGTTGTATCCGAGATGGAAGACGGCGATCCGTATGTCCTGGTCCATTTCCATGGCGAGTTCAAGGCAGAGGCGACGTCCTCGGGGGCCTTGCAGCAGTGAATCCATGGCATTAAAGGGTTCTGCGAAGGCGTATGCGTCCGCTCGCGTTAGTCAGCCGCGGCTTCGCGTACAGCCACACCACAACACCGAACAGCGGCACCACGAAGAACAGCAGCGCCCACATGATCCGGGCAATTTGATCGAGGCCGTCTTGCCGCAGGACATCGAAGATCGCCCAAATGTTCGCTCCCATCACGAACACCGCAGACAGTCCCGCCAGCAGCACCAAGGCCCATTCCCAAGCTTCCATGTCATCCCCCTGAACCAGCAGCTTCCGTACAAAGTAACACTCGCGCTTCAGACGTACGACGCCGGAGCCCGCCTTGGGTGCGGCCGCTGGGCTGACGCTTCGGTTGGGATTTAGATGAGGGCGGTCATGACGTTCCAGCCTTCTCCGATCTTCTTCCTGGGTTCCAGATGCCGGCTGCCAACGCCAGGGTAAAGCCAGAGGTCGCCGTTGGCGTCGCGGGCGATGATCTGTGAGTAGCCGGGGTAGTTGCCGTCGAATCTTCCCGTGGCGATAATCGCCGTCATGGCATTCCAGCCTTCACCCACCTGCATGCGGGGCAGCCACCCGCCCTTGCCGTCGCCGGGGTAGAGCCACAGTGCTCCGCTGGTGTCCCGGGCCGTGACGTCCCTTTTGCCGTCCTCGTTGAAGTCGCCGCGACCGATCAGGGCTGTCATCACATTCCAGCCGACACCTATTTGGCTCCGGGGTTTCCATCCCCCGGCATGATCTCCGGGGTACAACCACAGGCGGCCTTCCGTGTCGCGGGCGATGACATCGGCACAGTAGTCGCCGTCGAAGTCGCCCGGACCCATGATGGCGGTCATGGCGTTCCAGCCGACACCTACTTTGGTCCGTGGTTTGAGGTATCCGTAACCGCCGGGGTAGAGCCACATGTCGCCATTGATATCCCGGGCCAGGATGTCGTCGTTGAACTCGCTTTGGAATTTGCCCGCACCGATGATTGCAGTCATCACGTTCCAGCCCTCGCCCATCTTGAAGCGGGTCTTCTTCCAGCCGCCCTGGCCGTCACCCGGATAAACCCAAAGGTCGCCGACGGTATCTCTTGCCAGGACGTCGTCGTTGTAGCCGGTGTTGATGTTGACGTAGTCCCAGTTGTTTGCCGGGACGCTCGCTGCGCGTATGCCCGGCTGTTCTGCCTGTGCTGGAAACGCCGTTGTGCCCATGAGCAGGGCTGCGGTCGCGGCCAGAGTTGTCCCTACGAAAAGCGGGTGCCTTCGATTTTCGGGTGATTTGTGGCAGGAATTCTTGGTCGACTTTGATCGGAACATCACTGTTACCCCCATTAGCAACATCGTCATCACGCGATGCAACGGAGCCTAGTCCTGCTGGGTGGCTTTTGTTAGGGGTGGGAGGTTCGGATTTTTGACGGTCCGGGTAGGAGCACCTAGACGCTGTGTTTGAGCACTCATGTTCGGGCTTTCCGCCACCTAATTTAGCCCTGGGAGCACCTAGTTTCGCGGATTCTGACACCTAGAGGCCGATTTATGGGCGCAGGCTATGCGAGTCCGAGCAATTCCGTTTTCAGGGGGAGAGTTTGTGCCGGCAACGACGATGAAGACCAAACAGTACTCGCTTACCTTGTCACTCATCCTGGGGGCGAGTGTGGTGTCTGTGGGGCTGGTTCCTGAGCCGATGATCTTCGTCGTCGGCACTTTGTTGTTGATGCTCCTCCTTGCCGCAGCCCTGCACTACAAGAAATGGGGGTGGGTGCCGTCCGATTCGGCGGAAGCGGGCATGGCCGGACTCAGCGCTGGTTGCGTAATGGTGACCACGTTGGCGTTGCTTCTCAGGGGACACCCGTTGAGTTTTGTACTGACCCCTCTTCTCAGCATTGCTGCGATCCTCGGAATGTACCGTGAGCTCACCACGCGCGGGCGCCTTATTCGCAGGAGCAAGCGGTGAAAAGGGCTCCGCATCCACTGCAAGTAGTGATGTTCTTCGTCATGGCCGTCAATTTCGCGGTTTGGCAACCTTTCGCATGGTGGCGTGCCGCTGCTGCTGTACTCATGCTGGGGTTCGGTTGCTACGGCGTCTTTGTGTTGCGGCGGAGCAAACGTGAGGAGTCCAGCGGGGAGCCTAGCGAGCTTGAGTAACCGGGAAGTTGATGATGGCCTGTGGACTAACGTCTGTGGGCCATCTCTTTGTTAGAGGGTGTTTTCGTCGGGGCGAAGGCGATTCTGCAAATCGGGGTCACCCTAGCCAGCCACGAAGCCGAAGTCGTACTTTCCGTTCTCCGGAGGGAGCTCGCGCTCCAGTTTCAGTGCCGTCGTCGGCGTGAACAGCGTTTTCGCGATTCCGCTTTCTGTATCAAAGGTGAAGGACCCAAAGATTGTCCGGTCTACCCTGTGCCTCAGCAGGAGCGTCGTGTCCGAGCCGTTCACTTCACAAGCGACAGGGTGGTAGTCGTCCAGCTGCCGGCCCCATATGGGCAGGGAGAGCGGGAATGAAAGCTGGACGGCTTCAGGAAACGAGAACGGGATGCGTTCAATAGAGAGGCCGTAAGGATCATCCACGCCGTCGGTCTGGATGATCAGTCTTCGGGGGTCGAAAGTTCGGGTGCGTCCGTCCGGCAGTTCCTTCGCGGTCCACATGAAAGCCCTCGGGTGCACCGAGATGGCATAACTCATCTGATGGTTGCCGCTTTGGCAATACGAGGTGCCTGTGTAGGCGCTTGCCTGTCCGCCGCCGAGCGCCTTTCCGATTGCGATCGCCAGGTGCTCAGAGGAAGTGTCCACGCCTCATCCTTGCACGGGCCCGCTTAGGAGAGTGCGCCGTCGTCGTTTGTCAGCAGGAACTTGCGCAAGAGATTGGCGAGCTGCGTCCGCTCGGTCTTGGACAGTCCTTCAAGCATCTTGTGCTGGTTCTCGACGTGGTGCTCCACCACCTCATCCACCAGGGTGCGTCCCTCGGGGGTGAGGCTGATCAGCAGTTGGCGGCGGTTGTCCGGGTTGGTCTCACGATGAACCAGTCCGCGGTTGACGAGTCGGTCCACGCGGTTGGTCATGGCTGCGGAACCGATCATGGTCAGGCTGGCGAGTCGTCCCGGCGTGAGCGGAGCCTCGGCCGCCGAGCGTCGAAGAGTTGCCAGGACGTCGAACTCCCAGGGCTCCAGCCCGAACCGGTTCATGAACTTCTGCACGTCCAGTGACGCCAAGCGACTAGCCCTGTTGAGCCTGCCCAGAACGCCCATGGAGCTGACGTCCAGGTCGGGTCGCTCCTTGTTCCACTGCTCGAGAATCAGGTCTACTGCGTCGCGGTCCATCGGCCTCCCATGCTTGACCTCAAACAGTACAGCACCTACATTGTCGTACGTCAAATAGTTCGATATCGAAATGTATGGAAGTGAAAAATGTCTGCTCTGAGGACGGCTGATAAGCCGATCGGTTCCGGCACGGCTAAGGCGTCCCCTCCAGACCTATTCATCACAGCGCTTGCGCCCATGGTGTGGGGATCCACCTACCTGGTAACCACCGAGTTCCTCCCTGCCGACCGGCCGCTCCTGGCCGCAACCGTGCGGGCGCTGCCGGCGGGCCTCGTGCTGATGCTCGTCACCCGAACGTGGCCGCGGGGGAGCTGGTGGTTCAAAGCCGCGGCGCTGGGTGCGCTCAACATCGGGCTGTTCTTCTTCCTTCTGTTCTTCACCGCGTACCAACTGCCGGGTGGGCTCGCTGCGCTGGTCATGTCCATCCAGCCCTTGTTCGTGCTCTTCCTTGGGGTGCTGTGGCTGGGGGAGCGGATTCGCCTTATGCACGTGGTTGCCTGTGCGGTGGGTGCGGCGGGTGTCGGCTTGCTGGTTCTGCGTTCCGACGCGTCGCTGACTTTTGTTGGTGTGCTCGCCGGGATGGCCGGTGCGCTGAGCATGGCGGCGGGCATAGTCCTCACCAAACGCTGGGGAAGGCCCGACGGCGTGGGGCTGCTTGGGTTTACCGGCCTGCAGTTAGCGATGGGTGGAGTCATGCTCCTGCCCGTGACGTTGCTGGTTGAGGGGCTGCCGGGGTCGGTTTCTGCGCCCAACCTGGCAGGCTTCGCCTACCTCAGGTGCAAAGGTCTTATCCGCCACGACCACGGCGTACGCCGAGGTTGAGCCAAAAGAAAAAAATGCAGGATCTCATGTAACTCCAATGCTCTATCCTTCTGGATGCGGGTTATCCGTCTGGGTTTATCAGGATTCCAATCTAGCTTTTTTCATGTTTCCTCCTTGATTATGGGGGAAATGCAGATTCACCAATTCGGCAATTCAACTCCCCCAATATCGGGGAGCCTGCACACTAACTTAAGTGAGACAAGACCTTGACTTAGCTGGGGGGATCAACTATGGCGTGGACGTGGGCACCTAGATCGGTCGTGAAGATATCCAACGGCGGTGTGGAGCCTAGGACGCCCAGCCACATAAAAACAACTCCGTCGTGCTGAGCGACAACGCCACATCCTTCCGTTCCATCCAGCGTCCATCCCTCCAATGCACGGCCGTCGACTCGCAGCACGGTGGGTCGTGCGCTGGTCTGATTCAAGGATCCTAGGAACGATCGTTCGTCCGAAACTACGAGCTGGCTGCGACAGAACGGCGACAATTCTGCTGCCAAGAAATGGGTGAGCAGGCCAGGACCGAGTCGAGCGGATACGTTCGGCTTCAGCGTGATTAGGCATTCCCCTGCACCGCCAGCTCGCTCTATTTGACGGGTGGTTTGAAAGTTTGTGACGACGACTTCGCCGTGGTCGGTGGGTCGCGGGGCACTGACCGAAAGTGGAGTAACGCCCGTATTTGACGAGTTCGCCGCGTATCGGCCGAATTGCCTCGAAGAAGCCAGTGCCCGTCGGTGAACCGCCTTCCTGCGCTCGGCGAAGTCCTCGGGAGTCCGCTCTCGATTTCTCATATAACGATTCTCTACTAGATGTGCTACGTTTTCGGGATTTCAGTGGAGCTAACTCAGATGGTCTACACGCTGGGCCCAGATCTCGGCGACAAGGTGTCCAGTAGGGCTGACTCGTCGGGTGCTGAAAAGCGTCCAGGAAAGGTACTACCGGTGAACGGCCAACTGGTAGCGGTACGACTGGATCGATGCACACCAATATGTCAACGATCTCCGGTCATCCGCCCCGATGATCCCGCTTCGGGTGGGTCCGTCTGTATTGCTCATCTGATGGCTTTGACGACCGCTGGTAAGCCGATCGGTTCCGGCATGGCTAAGGCGTCCCCTTGAGACCTCTTCATCACAGCGCTTGCGCCCATGGTTTGGGGATCCACCTATCTGGTGACCACCGAGTTCCTCCCTGCCGACCGGCCGCTCCTGGCCGCAACCGTGCGGGCGCTGCCGGCGGGCATTGTGCTGATGCTCGTCACCCGAACGTGGCCGCGGGGGAGCTGGTGGTTCAAAGCCGCGGCGCTGGGGGCTCTCAACATCGGGCTGTTCTTCTTCCTTCTGTTCTTCACCGCATACCAACTGCCGGGTGGGCTCGCTGCGCTGGTCATGTCCATCCAGCCCCTGTTCGTGCTCTTCCTTGGGGCGCTGCTGCTGGGGCAGCGGATTCGCCTTATGCACGTGGTTGCCTGCGCGGTGGGAGCGGCGGGTGTCGGCTTGCTCGTTCTGCGTTCCGACGCTTCGCTGACTTTTGTTGGTGTGCTCGCCGGTATGGCCGGTGCGCTGAGTATGGCGGCGGGGATTGTGCTCACCAAACGCTGGGGAAGGCCCGACGGCGTGGGCCTGCTTGGGTTTACCGGCCTGCAGTTAGCGATGGGTGGAGTCATGCTGCTGCCCGTGACGTTGCTGGTTGAAGGGTTGCCGGGCTCGGCTACTTTGCCTAACCTGGCGGGGTTTGCATACCTTAGTGTCCTTGGCGCCTTGGCCGCCTATGCGGTGTGGTTCCGGGGGATCCAGCGGCTGCCGACGATGGTGGTCTCGTTCCTGGGATTCCTGAGCCCGCTCGTGGCTACGGTGCTAGGGTTTGTGTTCTTGGGGGAGTCGTTGTCGGGGTGGCAGATCGTGGGAGCGGTGCTGGTGCTGGGGTCGGTGTTTTTGGTGCAGCGGGCGGGGGCTGAGGCTGGCCCAAACCTCCGGAAAAGCCGGGGACGCTGAGGTGATTGTGGAGCAGATGCTCGGCTGCAAAAGCAGGTGGTGGCGGCCTGCCGGGGTCAGGTCAGAACAGAATGAGGACCTGCGCCCGCTCTCCTATGAGTTGGCGCCCCATCGTCCTGAACGTTCATGCCTAGCTTCTTACCGTGCATCCAGAGGACGACGTCCATGGTGCGCAGTTGAGAAATCTGCAGGGCAATTCCGGATTTTTTCCGAATTGCCGTAAGCCGGTCAGGAAGCCCGCCTCCGTCGGTCAGAGCAGTGTGCCAGGTCCGCCATTGAGTGTCGTTGTTGTTCAGGCCCATTAGGGGCCCTACTACAGAATCGTAGATAGGGACGAGGTGAGGGCGCTTCCGGGCCATTATCTTGCTCGCCGTGGTGGGCCCGATGCCCCACCGGTACGTGTCTGTGCCGCGTAGCAAACGCCGGAGTTTGTTGGCAGGACTCAGAGCACCAAGGACGGTTTCGTACTCGTCGGCCGTAACAGCTGCCAGATCCAAGTCGGTCGGAATCTCTTCGAGCAGCCTCGCAACCTCCGCTCCACGTGTTTCAAGGAGCCCGATTATCGCGGGAGGTGATACTTGCACCGATAGGAAGGAAACGGCGAGGAGATCATCTGCCGTGATGGCATCTGCCACCTCAACCCGGTCGCCTCCTCCGGCCCAGTCGTCGAAGCGCCTGCCGGTCTGAGGGACTCCGTGGCGGTAGAGCTTCGTGTAATACTCGTTGACGAGAGCAGCAGCCTCGTCCACGCGCTCAGGTGAGAGAATTTCCGGCAAGGCCATGGTCGAATCCTTAGTTTGCGTTGTTTGCAAGGTTTGCGGGCCGCAGAAGGGCTTCGTGGTCGCGCTGTTCAGCTTTCCTACTGCTTGGGCCAGTAGGTAAGGCGCTGATGTCGCCACGCTTTTTTGGAGGCGTCCGATAGCCGTACCTTCCCACGACCTGGTCGTGCAACGGTCCGCTCAGAACAGGGTCCACGCTGAACCCACGGCGACCCGTCTCGGCGTCCAACTCCCAACTGCCCGGACGGATTTGAAACAGGCCTCGAGTTACTCCGCGGTGGACGGCCACCACGTGTTTGACTTTCAGTCTCTCCACGGCTTTTGGATCGATACGCCACCATGCTCTCACCGAGTCACCGAGTTCAGCCGCGATTAGCGACTTATCGGAGGCGCTCAGCCATTCAGTTCGGAAACCATAGCCAGCGCGCGCTCCGCCATCAGGTAGAGGTTCCTCCAGATCTACCCACGGCTTTAGCGTAATAAGAAGAAGCGGAGGAGTTTGAGGAGCAAGCTCAGGAGCACCGAATTCCGCCACTATATTCGCCAACGTTTCTATTCCATGGCCCTTCGAGGATTCGCGCCGCTCATTGGTCAATTGGTCGAGGTTGGCCAGCGGGTGCAAGTCTCGTGCCGGCTGGACCAAGAATGTCGATAAGAGGTCTATGGCCGCTGCCTCCACTTGCGTGTACTCCGAGCCCATGCCATGTCGCAGTATCCAGATGTCTGGCTCGAATCCTGCCGCACGAATTTCCTGGATGGCTCGGATCTTGCGAGAATGCTCAACTGCCGATTCGTCCTCGGACGAGGACAATGCTTCGGCTTCGAGCCCATGGTCGACCACACGAGTCCGCGAACCTTTGCCCACGTAGAAGGGTACTGACGTTCTTGGGTCCAGGAGCATATACGCGTAGTTGCCCAAGTGCTCGGCTACCTGTTCCAAGACTTTCTGATCAATTTTCATGCTCTGCCCTGTCCGTGTAAACCGCATGGGGTCGAATCCCAAATTGGTCAGCGTCTTGCTGATGACACCCCATACTTCCGCGGTGGCCGGTGGCCGGTGTCTGTTGCTGCATTGCAAGTGCCAACAGATTCCGACGCAGTTCAATCTCGTCTGTGCTGAACCCTTGAGTGTATGCGGGAGCAAGCAGATACGAGTGGTCGTCGGCGGCGTATGCAGCTGTCATGTCCAGGAAGATTTCCATGTCGCGGCCGGCCTCTTGAATGGCCGCATCCCGTTTGTCCTTGCTTGTTGTCCCGTGGGGGTACGGGCCAGCCATGGGCAGGATGTCAAGTTTGCCGGACCAGACCAGCTGTTGGTGTGGCTCGTCAAACAGGCCAAGAACTGTGCCCATCTGCTGCCGTTCCGGGTCGTGGCTCGGCATAACCCTTCGAACGTCGTGAACGAGCGCGGAAATGGTCATCAGCAACACCAAAGCCGACGAACAGCAAGTGATGTGTCAGTAGGTGTGCTTTGACCAGGGCGGACAAGGCCGCGCGACTGCTGTTGAAGCCGAGATAGTCGTCCCGGGTTAGCACGATTGTGTCTGGTTTGCTGACTGATCCATGGAGCTTCAACAGCCACTCACCGCCAACGCTTGGACGAAGCAAACTTTAGGGCTCCCGGAAAAATCGACTCCCGCCAATCTGGCGAAAAACCGCCTATTTCTGGGATTCTCATGGCCAACTTATCGGCCGATGCCAGCCAATCTGGTGACCCCAGGAGGGTTTCTGGTGACCATTCTGGCGACCAGTCGAGTGTGGGGCACCAAAAGTTATCAGATACTTGTCCGCTAAGCAGATTGTTAGGTGATGCAATAAGCCATTGTTTCAAAACTAGAGCGGACCGAAAGTGTCATCCAGAATAGCCTTGAAAGCCTTGTCGCATCTCGATCAAAATGGATGCTCTGGCGGGAGTGGAACCTGAAACTGTGGGAACAATATGGGTATGAGACCCAATTGAATCCTTGAATTACTCGTCCATGGTATTTCGGCAGGAAAAATTCTAAAATTTGCGCTAATATTGTCTATTTCAACTGTCATTCGGCTGTCGCAAATCTTGGGAACCTGTAATTTTAAACCTTCGACTTCTCGCGAATGATGTGCTGGCATCTTTTCTGCGGGACTGAATACAGTATACAAACGTTGATGAGAACGCGATCGGCAGCGAAAGCCAACAGCTGCGGAGGGATTCCTCGCGGTGTCCAGTCCCTACGCTGATGAGTCGCGTCTCGCACCAATGTGCGCATAAGCTGCTACCGTTTCCTGCCTCGGTTTAGCCAGCACCTTGTTTCCCGTCGCTGCCTACGCAATCTCGACAGCCTGCAGCACCTTTGTCGCGATCAGTGCCTCAAGATGATTATGGAGCTCGTCAGGAAGGTTCCCGCCCGTGACGAGAATTCCGAGCTCCATGTTCCGCTCCATCGCCGCGGAAGTGAGATTCGCGCTCGTGATGAAAGCGACTCGACCGTCGGCAACGGCGCACTTCGCATGGACCACTCCGGGATACTGACCCGCAGCACCCTTCTCGTGGGCCGACCATGCGAACAATCGGGCTGAGGGCACAAGCTTCCGCATCGCCTCCGCCGAGTCGTGATCGATTTTCCCGCCATGCGCGGTCGAGGATTCAAGCAGCACGTCGAGCTGAACCCCGCGGGCGACTGCCTCGGTCAACGCCTTGCCGATCGAATTCACCTGGTATGCCACGAAACTCACAATGAAGAGACGCCGCTGTGCTGCATTGATGACTTCCATGAGCACCTGCTCGGTGTGCCGGACTGGCACCTGACCCGAAGACGGCCCTGTCCAAGTGAGTTCGACAGAGCCGCGGCGCTGTTGCTCGACAGCCGTTGCCGACGCCCCTCGAAGTGCGGTCGCCACATCCCGTGGTGACATTGAGTCTGCGCCATGCCATGCGTGACCAAGCTTGGCGATGAGCACCTTGTCGGCGTTGGGTCCGAAGGCCGGGCGGGCCAGCGTGAACTGCTCCACTGATCCGAGTCCTTCGATCTTGGAGGCAACTACACGAACGCGATCAGGGTGGAGCTCCAGCCCCAGTTCCGCGACAACGGCAAGAAGCTCGTCCACGTCAGGAACTGCCCTTATGGAACAGGCAGGACTGATCGTCCCTCAGCGTGGGAATCACGAGGGCCCGGTCGAGGTAGCGATTGCCGCGCTCACACGAGGTCTCTGAGACGAACGTGCACGAGTGGCAAGCGGCTGCGTGGAGCGAGCGATCCTTGCTCGGATCGTGCTCGGAACACAGAGGGTCTGACGAGCAGATGGAAGCTCGTTCGAGCGCTTGGTCGAGTAGCCGACCCAGGAAGTCGGGTTTGCCGAGGTCGACGAGGCCACCAAGCGTCCCGTCCGAATCGGCAGCGGCTGTGTAGAGCAGGATGCCAGCCATCGGCGCCTCGGGGTCTGAACTCGCATAGACACGCTCTCGGATGCTTGCGGCGTTGTATCCGCACTCAAGCGCGAGCTCGCGAACGAGGAGATGCGCGATGGTGTGGAGCATGGTGTACCGGCTCGGGGGGAAGCCCACGTCGGGCTTCAGATGGCGAGCGTTCCGCCAGCCCTCGTGACCAACGAACAGAGTCTTGTCGCGGTCGGCTACATGCGGATTCTGCTCCCACGACTTGATGGCGGATTCGTTGAACTCGATAAAGATCCCTTCGCCGTGAACTTCACTTGCCAGAACCCACTCAGTTGTGCCTCGCGTGAGCGCGGCCATGGGTGGGCGTTCGTCAGGATCGCTCGTTTCCTCGGGCGCTTCGATGCGGGTATATCCGATGAGTGCGTTGACTTCCCTGAGTCGTTCGAGCAGAAGCACGCGTTTGACCTGAGCCTCATATCCAACTGGTGGGTTGACGGCTGTACTCATGAAGTGGGGCCAGTCGCTCGGCGGACTGCTTGAGGTCAGTACCTCCCACTCGGGGCCCTTGATGTCGCCTTCTGAGACGAGCTCAATGCCCTTACCGGCTTTGCGATGTTCGATCGCCTGCCAGATGCTTGGGACATCCCACTTATCTATGCCGGGTAATGCGCTGGTGCGGATCAGGGTCTTGACGATACCCCTGAGTTCGGCTTCGTCCTCCACGTCTGCAAAGTGCTCCCAGCCATCAAGGACCAGTTGGCTGAGTTGGTTCTTCTCTAGGTGTATTGCCCACGGAGG
>NZ_JBLYIE010000013.1:0-24360 GCF_048537125.1 Paenarthrobacter sp. PPS72
GTGTCGCACCCTTTCGCGCGGAGTGCGCCGGAGGTTACGGGGGCGATGGGCGGGTAGGGGTGCGGGGCCGCACCGAGAGAAACTGCGCTCCATGCTATAAATATGACCCTCTTCACACGCATATGTATGACATATAGGATCTAGGAAGTTTCGTACAAGGGTTGACAGCGTCGCTTCGTTCGTAAATCCTATAGGAAACAGGATTCCACGAAGGAGTGATCATCATGGCGTATACCGCCAAGAATTGGCCCATCACCGCGGCCCTCCTGCAGTTCCCCGGCACTGACGCCGCGGGGCAGCACGTCAACGACGCCGAGGCTTCCGTTTGGGCGTCCGTCCTCCAAGAAGTCAAGGACGCTGGATTCGCGAACGCCGACCTCACCGATAGCTGGGTCCGCCCGGGGGATCTCAGCAAGGAGCGTCTCGCCGAGATCAAGCAGACGGCCGATGGAGTGGGGATCGGTGTCCCCGTCATCTCCGCCATTCGGCGAAGCGTCATTCACGCCACCGACTGGGCTGACAACCTCGCCTACAGCCACCGCACCATCGACGCCGCTGCCGAGCTTGGCTGTGAAGTAGTCTCTTTCGGGCTGCACCAAGCGATCACTCCGGAACAGCAGAAGCAGCTGTGGTTCTGGACCGTCGAGGGCTACAAGGACCCCGTGGGGGACAAGGAAGTTTGGGGCAACGCGGTCTCGCGGATCCGGGAGCTCGGAAAGCATGCGGCAGAATCCGGCATTCTGATCTCGCTTGAAATGTACGAGGACACCTACCTCGGGACCGCTGATTCGTCCGTGCAGCTGGTCCAGGACATCGGCTTGGACAACGTTGGCCTGAACCCGGACCTGGGTAACCTCATCCGCTTGCACCGGCCCATCGAGGACTGGCGCGAGATGGTGGCGAAGACCCTTCCCTATTCCAATTACTGGCACATGAAGAACTACTTCCGCGACGAAGATGTGGCCCGCGACAGTTACATCACTATGCCGGCCCCGATGGAAAGCGGGCTCATCAACTACCGCGAGGCCTTCAAGTTCGCGCTGTCCGTCGGTTTCCAAGGCATCCTCTGCACGGAGCACTACGGCGGCGACGGCCTCAGCGTTACGGCCAGCAACCAGGAGTACCTCCGCAGGCATGTCCTACCGAAGACCGAGGGCTACGAACTCGGCAAGAGCCAAGTTGCCCAAGGACGCCAAGTACCGGCAACCCAGCTCGCAGGAGTCTAGGAAATGACACAGATCTTCGACAACCCGGCAGACTTTGCCGATGAAGCGCTGGACGGCTTTGTGGCCGCCAACCGCGGTTATGTCGCCCGCGTTGACGGCGGCGTGGTCCGCTCTACGGAGGTGCCCTCCGGCCAGGTTGCCCTGGTGGTGGGCGGCGGTTCGGGACACTATCCGGCTTTCGCTGGACTGGTGGGGCCTGGCCTCGCCACAGGTTCGGCCTGCGGAAATATGTTTGCCTCCCCGGCAGCAGGTCAGGTGTATCGCGTAGCGAAGGCGGCCAACGCCGGCGGCGGAGTCCTGCTCAGCTACGGCAATTACGCCGGCGATGTCCTGCACTTTGGCCAAGCACAGCTCCGGCTCAACGCCGAGGGTATCGAGACCCGAACCGTCACTGTCACCGATGACATCGCCAGCGCGCCCATCGAGCAACTCGGGAAGCGCCGTGGAATTGCCGGTGACCTGACGGTCTTCAAGATTGCCGGCGCCGCCGCGGAAGCGGGACTGGACCTTGACGACGTCGAGCGTCTGGCCATCAAGACCAACTACCGCACGCGGTCTTTGGGGGTGGCCTTTGACGGCTGCACGCTGCCGGGCGCCAAGGATCCGCTATTCCACGTACCTGCCGGGCAGATGTCGCTGGGCCTCGGAATTCATGGCGAGCCCGGAATCTCAGAGCATCCGATGCCTACTGCCTCGGAGCTGGCGGATCTGCTGGTCACCAAGCTGCTCGCGGACAAGCCGGAGGACGCCGGGGACCGTGTGGTGGCGATAGTCAACGGTCTTGGCACGGTGAAGTACGACGAACTCTTCCTTCTGTTCGGCAAGATAGAAAAACTCCTCAGCGCTGAGGGCCTCACCGTGGTGGAACCGGAGTGCGGCGAGCTGGTGACCAGCCTGGACATGTCCGGACTCTCCCTGACGCTGCTGTGGCTGGACGAGGAACTCGAGCAATACTGGGCTGCACCGGCTGACACTCCGGCGTTCCGCAAAGGCAGCATGTCACTTCGCGCGCCTCGGGCTGAGGCAGCAATTGTCGACGCCGACACCACCGACGTCGAACAGCCCACCCCGGCAGCCGCAGAACTCGGGCGGCAGGCGGTGGCCATCCTCGCCCAGATGCGTGACGTCGTCGTCGAACATGAAGAGGAACTCGGCAAGTTGGACGCGATCGCCGGTGACGGTGACCACGGGATCGGCATGCGGCGCGGCGTCGATGCCGCAGCTGCCGCCAGCGAGGCCGCTGCGGGTTCTACCGTGGCGCGCGTGCTGACAACAGCCGGGGAAGCCTGGAGTGAACGGGCCGGCGGGACGTCGGGAGCCCTCTGGGGTTCCGCGGTGATCGCGGCCGGGCTGTCGCTTGGCAACCGTGAAAGGTACACCTCAGAGGATGCGGCCGCTGCTGTGCAGGCCTTCGTCCGTGCCATCACCGAACTCGGCAAAGCCGATCCGGGGGACAAGACCATGGTGGACGCTCTCCTGCCGTTCCGGGACACCTTCCTCACGGAGCTCGACGGCGGGACTCCCGTCGATCGGGCCCTGGCAGTTGCCGCTGCGGCCGCCGAGTCCGCTGCCGCGAAGACAGCCGAACTGCGGCCGCTCAAAGGCCGGGCGCGTCCCCTCGCGGAAAAGAGCATCGGCCACCCCGATCCAGGGGCAGTGTCCTTCGGTTTGATCGCCGCCAGGATTTCGCAGTTCATCACTTCACGACTGGTCACCGATTCGCAACTGGTCACCGATTCGCAACTGGCGCCCGCTTCCTCAGCGGCAGCGGCAGGAAATGGAGCACAAGCATGAGCAACAACCAAGGCTGGCGCATCATCGTCGGCAACGACGAGGCCGGTGTCGAATACAAGCAGGCACTCGTTGCCTTGCTGGAAGCAGACCCGCGCGTGGCATCGGTGACGGATGTCGGCGTCGGATTCAACGATTCCACTGCCTACCCGCACGTGGCCGTCGACGCCGCCCGCAAAGTGGCCGAAGGTGAAGCGGACCGGGCACTCTTGATCTGCGGCACTGGACTGGGAGTAGCCATCGCCGCCAACAAGGTCCCCGGAATCCGCGCCGTCACAGCCCACGACAGCTACTCCGTTGAACGGTCCGTGCTGAGCAACAACGCGCAGGTCCTGACGCTCGGTCAACGGGTGATTGGCTTGGAACTGGCCAAGAAGCTCGTAGGGGAGTGGCTTGACCACCACTTCGACGAAACCTCATCCTCCGCCGCCAAGGTGGACGCCATCTGCTCGTACGAGCCCGACTACACGAAGGCAGTCTGATCATGACCAATCCTGAACCTACTGAAGTGCCTGCAAAGAACGCCGCCCGGAAGATCGCCGTCGTCGGCTCCGGTTACATGGGCGGCGGCATAGCCCAGGTCCTGGCGCTGGGCGGGGCGCGTGTTGCGCTGGCCGATGTGTCTGCCGAGATTGCGCAGAAGAACTTTGATCGTCTGCTGGTGGAGTCGGACCAGTTTGTTGCAGATGGGTTGTTCCCGGCAGGCTCCACCGAAATCCTTAAGCAGAACCTATGGGCCGCCAAAGACATCGAGGAAGCTGTGGCCGACGCTGACTTCATCGAAGAATGCGTGCCTGAGGTGTTGGACATCAAGCACCAGACACTTGCCCGGATCAGCGCTGCAGCCCGCCCGGATGCCGTGATCGGTTCCAACACGTCCACCATTTCCATCGCTTCGCTCGCTGAAGCGGTCACTCATCCCGAGCGCTTCCTGGGCGTGCACTTCTCCAACCCGTCGCCGTTCATTCCCGGTGTTGAGATCATCCCCCACGCCGAGACCTCCGCGGCAACAGTGGCAGCATCCCGCGAACTGGTGCATGCGGCCGGCAAGCAGACCGCCGTCGTCAAGGACGTCACCGGTTTCGTCCTGAACCGCCTGCAGTACGCGCTGTTCCATGAGGCAGCGCAACTGGTGGAGCAGGAAATCGCAACAGCGGACGACGTCGACACCCTGGTGCGTACCACGTTCGGCTTCCGCCTGCCCTTCTTTGGTCCGTTCGCGATAGCGGACATGGCCGGTTTGGATGTTTACAACTTCTGCTACAAGTCCCTGCAGACCGGTTTCCCGGAACGCTTCGCGACGCCGAAGATCCTCTCCGACCTCGTGGAAGCAGGCAAGCTCGGCACCAAGACCGGCGCGGGCTTCCTCAACGTTCCCGCCGAACGCACTCCGGAACTCATCGCCTACCGCAACAAGGCCTACGTCGCCATGCAGAAGCTCATTGAAGAGCTCGGCCCGGCCCCCATCAACTAACTTTCAGGAGAAGACATACATGACTTTTTCCTCCGACGCATGAAACTGCCTGCTGCTTTTTCTACTGCGGACTCTGCGCCGGGCACTGAGCTGGACACTGTGTTCGTAGGCGTCAGCACCAAGATGTACCTGGGCTATGCGCAGAGCTTGAAGTGGTTGGAACAGTTGGTAGCTGAAGTGGACGCCCGTCCGGCCCTCGCGGCCGGGCGGGTGGTCCCGTTCGTGATCCCGTCGTTTCCGGTGCTGCCCGAGGCGGGGCGGTTGCTTTCGGGAACACCGCTGGTTCTGGGCGCCCAAAACTGTGGGTGGTCCGACGGCCCGTGGACCGGTGAAATTTCTCCATCGATGCTGAGGGAACTCGGCGTCGGCCTCGTGGAGATCGGCCACGCGGAACGTCGACGCTACTTCGCCGAGGATGAAGCGATGATTGCGCTAAAAGTACGGGCCGCCGTCGACGCCGGGCTGACGCCGCTGCTGTGCGTGGGGGAGCCGGACGTCCTGCCCGCGGAAGCAGCGGCGGACACGGTTTACCAGCAGGTTAAGGACGCCGTTTCCGGCGACTGGTCGGCGGCCTCCCGGTTGGTCATTGCCTACGAACCCGTGTGGGCCATCGGTGCCCCTGAGCCGGCTTCGGCAGAGTACGTTTCGCAGGTGGTGGCCGCAGTGCGGGATTCACTATCGCGGCACGGCTTGGCCCGGACGCCCATTATCTACGGCGGCTCCGCGAAGCCAGGGCTGTTGCCACAGCTGGACGGGGTGTCCGGGCTTTTTCTTGGCCGCTTTGCGCACGACGCCACAAACTTCGGACGAGTCCTCGACGAAGCCCTGAGTTCTTGTACAGCAGATGCCCCTAAGAGGCCCTCTAAAGGGCATTAGGTGTACAAAAACTCCGCTGGCAGAGGGCCACGAAGCCTCCAAGGTTCTCAAGGCCCTCGGGATGCGTCGGCAGGTAGTTGGTCAGTTCGGAGGAACGAACGACGACGGCACGCCACTGACCGCGCGATACCGCCACGTTGATCCTGTTCCGGGAGAGCAGGAACTCCATGCCGCGCGGAACTTCTCCGGCTGCAGACGCGGCCATGGAAACGATGACCACCGGAGCTTCCTGGCCTTGGAACTTGTCCACGGTGCCAACACGCACCTTGCTCAGCCCGGCGCCTCGGAGATAGTGCTTGATCAATTGGACCTGGGCGTTGTACGCGGCAACCACCAGGATGTCGGCCTCCTTGAGGGGTCGAGGGTCCGGCGAGTCCGAGGGGTCTAGCCAGGCCAGGCCGAGGTGGGCTTGGACCTGCCGGACCACCTCTGCCGCTTCTTCGGGTGAGGACGTCGAGTTACCGGTGTGCTCAACGTAGACGCAGGAAATGCCCGGAGCCATACCGTCCAGGTGTCGTTCCTTTGCCGCCCTGGCTGCTTCAAGCCGGTTGTCATAGGAAAGCTCTGAAACCGCGCTGCAGAGTTCCGGATGCATACGCCACGAGAGTGCCAAAAAGTAGCCCAAGTCAGATGGCAAGGTGTTGTACCCATCCGAGAGCCAGCCAAGTGCTGATTCATCAACGGGTTCGGGATGTTTTCCTTGGGTGACCTGTGGCAGCTGCTGCGGGTCGCCTAGAAGCAGAAGCCGCTTGGCTGCCCGGCTTACGGCCATGGTGTTTGCCAGTGAGAACTGTCCGGCCTCGTCTATGACAAGGAGATCCAGCGAGCCGGCAGGAACCGAGCTGCCCACCATGGTCCAAGCTGTACCGCCGATCAAGGCCCCGCCTGCCGTGGACAGCAGCTCTTCCACGTCCCCTTTGGCGCATTGGGTCCACGGTAGGGGGTCGTTGTGTTTGACTTCCTTGGCCACACGCTGTGGATCAACACCGGCCTTCTCAACAGCAGCGCAGAGCATGTTCTCCACCACGGCATGGGACTGGGCCACGACGCCGACTTTCCAGCCTGCAGCGACGAGCCGGGCGATGACCTGAGATCCGACGTACGTCTTTCCGCTGCCTGGAGGTCCTTGGACGGCCAAGTAGGACTGGTCCAGGTCCTGGACTGCCGCTGTGATGGCATCTATGTAGCCGTCCGGACCCGCTTGAACCGTGGGCAGGGCCGGCAGTGTACGAAGCTTCGGAGGCAGCCTGCGCACCAGGTCCAAGGAGCAGTCCCGAGGCCAGGCCGGCAAGGAGGCGCTGAGTTTTGTTGCCAACGCCGCGAGTGCAGCTCTTTGTCCGTCGGTGGAGATGGGGCTGTCCGGAGTCAGGGCCATCGGCAGTTCGCCGTATTCGGTGGCCCCGCGGGGGAGCCGTTCGGAAATAGTGACGGTCTCGGCGTCGTCCGTTTCTCCCACCTCGACGACTTCCGTGCCGCCCCAACCCGCGCGGCCCAGCACTGAGGATTCCTTCTCCGCCAAAGCTGTCGGCAGCGGGGGACCGAACATTCGAAAATACTTCTTGCCGGGCTCCAACCCGGATCCATCCCCTGATCGGCCGATCAGTTTCACGATTCGCACAGGATTCCTGCGGGGGCCGGGTTTCGCCCAGTCCTGCAACAACTCGGCACGTTCTACCGTGAAAATGTCGCGGCCGTCCTCCCACTGCGAAACGGGCTTCTCAAGACGGTCGAAATGTCCCCACCAGTGCTGCTTGTCTTCGCGGCGGTGGTACCCGACGCCGGCGGCCACAATTCCTACTGCACGCGCATCAGCCGTGGTTCGTTCGTCTTCTGACAGGACAGCCAGATAGTCCAGCAGCGCCGTCTCTTCGGGCGCCGCCTCGTACTTCGCCGGTGACTCTTCGGCAGGTTGAACCTCATTTTCCTCAGTCGGGCCGCCGGGCATGATGGAGCGCTCAGCGGCACGGGCAAGGAGCCAATTGCGTAGCTCCAACGTCGATAGGCAATCGTATTCGTTGTAGTCCCGGATGCCTTCGAGGGTCTTTGCCGCTTCCTCCTGGTTCCCCGTATCCCGGGCCGTGCAGTAGTCCGCGTAAGCAACGACGGAGGCGCCGGCGTCGGTCACGTCACCCGAGCGAAGGTGTTGCCCCATGTAGAGAGGTTCGAGTTTCTTGATGCTGTACGAGTTCTCTGAGATCCGGATGCTGTGCCGGACGGTGTCGTAGAGGTCCACCAGGACACCTTGGCGCAGGAGGTCGTCGACGGCGGTCTCGCCCACCACGTGCGTCAAGGAGAGGTTCCTGAGGGCGGTTTTTTCGTACGCAGCGTAGTGGTAGATGTGCATGCCGGGATACGTGGCGCGACGCTTGGCCACGTAGTCCAGGAAGTCCACGAACGCCTTGCCTTCTTCAGCCCGCGAGTGAGCCCAGAAAGGCCTGAATACGGGCGCAGCGCCAGGCTCCACGGGGTTTTCGATGACTCCGAAAAGGTACTCCAGCCCCCACTTTTCCGTGACAGGATCTTGCCAGAGGGGATCGCCTTCGAAATCGAAGAAGATGTCGCCCGGATCCGGAGCGGGCAGCCTCCCCAGCGTGTTGTCCGGCAACACGTTGTAACTGATGGCTTTGGCTTCTCCGGACTTGTCCCTGTACGTGACCGTGCCATCCGCCGTGCCTGTGCCGGTCTGCAGCCGGGCCTGCTCACGGAGTCGCAGCAACGTGGGGTCACCCGCCTCGGGAAGGGCAGCCAGCCCATCAATGGTGGTAACACCAGCCTCAATCAACTTCTTGCGCCGGCTGATCCGCATACCGGCCACCATCAGGAGATCCCTGTGCATTTGGACTTGCTCAGCGCAGTAGTCGCAGCGGCCACACGCGGAGTACCGGGGATCACCCCATTCGATGGGACCGTCAGCAAGAAGATGCGCCTCGGTCATGCCAAGGAAGCGTTCGCGTCGTTCCTTGAAGACCGGGAGGATCCGGGTGAGGGGGTGGTCGCTGTGGACGCGGTTGCCCAGCACCAAGGTGACCGTGGGATCCGGCGTGATCCCTGCCTGAATAAGTTGATCTCCATAGGCGGCCAACTGCAGGAGGGCAGTGACCTTGGCGTGCCGTGCGAGCTTGGTGTCGAAGACGGCGTACTGCCCGCCGTGGCGCTTGACCAGGAAATCGGAGCGGCCATGGAATTGGCCATCGAAGAAAGCGGCCTGGAAGACGACGTCTGCTCCGGAGCGCAGGGCGTCGATGGATTCCACATGCTTTGCCAAAAGCGTGGCGCGGTCCATCGCTGTGGCGGGGACGACGTCGTAAACGCCTTTCCCGGTAGCCGCATCCCACAGCCCGAACTCAGCCACAAACTCATCCAGGACCCGGTGCTCATGGACGTCACCAAGCTTGGCGGTGCGTTCCAGCATGGCATCGGTTGCGAAGTCAGGCTTTGGCGTGCGGCCCAGTTTTTCATCGAGTTTCCGAAGCAACTGGTACTCGCATGTGGCAGCGATGACGAGGTCACTGGCTGAGAACACCAGGTCCCGCGGGGCGCCCGCTATCCCAGGATCGAGAAAGAACACAGCGACCCACCTACCTCTCCATACCGTCATTAAACCCTTGCAGCCAAGCTATCAGCGGGCCCTGACAATTTAGGTCCCCGACAATATGGAGCATCCACTTTAGACTGCACCCATGACTGAAACAGCCGCAGCCCCGGACCCCGCTTTCGAAGCCGCCTACCAAGCCGCACAAAAGAGCCTCAGCGAGGGCGGGATCCCCATCGGAGCCGCCCTGGCCCGTGGAGGGGAAGTCATTGCCAGCGGCCACAATGAACGTGTCCAGCACGGCGACCCGATTGCGCACGGTGAGATGTCCGCGTTGAGGGCGGCCGGACGCCAAAAGAGCTACCGCGACACCACGCTCTACACCACCTTGGCGCCATGTGCGATGTGCACGGGCACCATCATCCAGTTCAAGATCCCGCGAGTGGTGGTTGGCGAGGCCGAAACCTTCCCCGGAGAGTTCGACCTCCTGCGTTCACGTGGCGTGGAAGTCATGGTGTTGGACGACCCCCGGTGTGTGGACATGATGCGCACTTTCCAGCAGGAACACCCCGAATTGTGGTCTGAAGACATCGCCGAATAGCAGCAGCAAACTGAACGTCCAAAGGGTGCGGAACCGCCTAGTCACCGATAGCCGCCAAGCGTAGGCTGGCATCATCGGCGTCGGTGCCGAGAGGCTCCGCGTCGATGACCCCAATCGATGAAGGAGGACCCATGAGTGCCGTACGTGAATTCATGACAACCAACGCTCAGTGCATCGAAGAGGACAAGACTCTTCAGGAAGCCGCCAGGCTGATGAGGGACATGGACTGCGGTTCACTTCCCATCTGCGGCCGCGACGGCAAGCTCACTGGCTTCATCACCGACCGCGACATCGTGGTCAAGTGTCTGGCCGAAGGTAAGGATGCCAGGGAAGTCCGCGCCAGCGAACTCGCCACCGGCAAGCCGTACTGGGTGGACGCCGATGCCGGCGTTGACGAGGCCGTCACCATGATGGAGGAACATCAGGTGCGCCGCTTGCCCGTCATCAGCGACCACAAGTTGGTAGGCATCATCAGCCAAGGCGACATCGCGCGAAACCACTATGCAGAGCAGCGCCTCGGTGAGATGGTGGAGCACATTTCGGCCAAGGAGCGCATGTCGCACTGATCACCCAAACGCACTGATCACCCAAACCGATAACACCCACACCAGCCGCCGCGAGGCATCCCTTGAGAGGAACGCCTCGCGGCCCGTTTATTCACGTTCCTGCATGGTCCAACTACAGCACTAACACGGCTGCCCGGATAGGCCTTAGCGGTACCTGCCTCGGAAACTGTCGGCCATGTGAGGCAAACTGTCATGGTGACTTCAAATCTCCAACACCAGTCAGCTGACTCCGGCATCCATGCCCTGATCGCCGAAGAACTCGGCGTCAAGACCTGGCAAGTCAAAGCCGCGGTGGAACTGCTCGACGCCGGATCCACAGTTCCCTTCATCGCCCGTTACCGCAAGGAAGTCACCGGGACGCTCGATGACACCCAGCTGCGTGATCTCGAGGAACGCCTCAGATACCTGCGTGAACTGGAAGAACGGCGCAAGTCCGTGCTGGAGGCGATTGCCGCCCAAGGCAAGCTGACCCCGGAACTGGAAGCCGCCGTCGTCGGTGCTGACACCAAGGCGCGCCTGGAGGACATCTATCTTCCTTTCAAATCCAAGCGCCGCACCAAGGCCCAGATCGCCCGCGAAGCCGGACTGGAACCGCTGGCCGACGTCCTGCTGACCAACCCGCAGCTCGACCCAACCGCCGAGGCAAGCAAGTACCTGAACGCCGAGCACTCAATCGACGCCGCCGCCGCGGCGCTCGCGGGGGCACGTGCCATTCTGGTGGAACGCGTCGGACAGGACGCTGACCTGGCCGAGGACCTCCGCGAACGCCTCTGGAAGCAGGGGCGCATGGTGTCCCGGGTCAAGAAGGGCATGGAGGCGGAGGGCCAGAAATTCAAGGACTACTTCGAGTTCACGCAGGTGCCTTCCGGCATGCCTTCGCACCGTGTGCTTGCCCTGCTGCGCGGCGAAAAGGACGGCGTCCTTGAGTTGGATCTCGCAGAAGCGGACCCGGCCGACGACGACGCCCTGGCCGCCGCCCGCGGCCGCTACGAGAACGCTGTGGCCAGATGCTTCGGGGTCTCCAACCAGGGGCGTCCTGCTGATAGCTGGCTGATGCAAACCGCGCAGTTGGCGTGGCGGGGACGCATCCTGGACCGGCTGACCACGGACCTTCGCGGACGCATGTTCGCAGACGCGGAAGATGAAGCTGTTCGCGTGTTTGCCGCCAACTTGCGCGATGTCCTGCTGGCCGCACCCGCGGGCAACCGGGCCACGCTTGGCCTCGACCCGGGACTGCGTACCGGGGTGAAGGTCGCCGTGGTGGACGGCACGGGCAAGGTGGTCACCACGGACACCATCTACCCCCACGCACCCGCGAAAAAGTGGGACGAAGCGTTGGCCACCCTGGGACGTCTCGCCAAGCAGTACAACGTGGAGTTGGTGGCAATCGGCAACGGAACGGCTTCCCGTGAAACGGACAAGCTGGCTACTGAGCTCATCAAATCCCTGGAAGCTGCCGGTTCCAAGGGAATCCAAAAGCTCGTGGTGTCCGAGGCCGGGGCTTCGGTGTACTCGGCGTCCGCCCTTGCCGCGTCGGAGCTTCCGGGCATGGACGTCTCCTTGCGCGGGGCCGTGTCCATCGCCCGCAGGCTCCAGGACCCGCTGGCCGAGTTGGTCAAGATCGAACCCAAGTCAATCGGCGTGGGCCAGTACCAGCACGATGTCACAGCCGCGAAGCTCGACCGTTCGCTGGATGCAGTGGTGGAAGACTGCGTGAACGCCGTGGGCGTGGACGTGAACACAGCCTCCCCGGCACTGCTCAGCCGGGTGGCCGGCGTCGGGCCGCTGCTGAGTGAGAACATCGTGGCCTACAGGAACGAGAATGGCCCGTTCGCGAAGCGCAGCGACCTCAAGAAGGTGCCCCGGCTGGGAGCGAAGGCGTTCGAACAGTGCGCGGGCTTCCTCCGGATCACCGGCGGAGCAGAGCCACTGGATGCCTCCAGCGTGCACCCTGAAGCATACTCCGTGGCCCGGAAGATCCTTGTTGCAGCCGGTGGCGGTCCGGCCACGGCGTTGGATCCGCAGGCCTTCGTCGACGGCACCTTCGGCCTGCCCACGGTCAAGGACATCATGTCCGAACTGGAGAAGCCCGGCCGCGATCCCCGCCCGGCCTTCAAGGCAGCTTCCTTCTCTGAGGGCATTGAGAAGATCTCCGACCTCAAACCGGGCATGATCCTGGAAGGGACGGTCACCAATGTAGCCGCGTTCGGCGCCTTCGTGGACGTCGGAGTGCACCAGGATGGGCTGGTCCATGTGTCCGCGTTGTCCAACAAGTTCGTTTCGGATCCGCGCGAGATCGTAAAGTCCGGACAGGTGGTGCGGGTCAAAGTGCTGGAGGCAGATCCAGAGCGGAAGCGCATCTCCCTGACGTTGAGGCTCGACGACGAACCCGGCACCGCTGGCGGACGCACCTCGGGTGGACGTGCTTCAGACGGCCGTGCTTCAGACGGCCAGAGTGCTGGCGCACGTGCCGGTGGGCAGCGTTCCGGCCAGCCCGGCCAACGTTCCGGCCAGCCCGGCCAGGGTTCTCAGCGGGAGGGCGCACCGCGTCAGGGCCAGGGTGATCGCCGTCAGGGCGGTGCACGCCACCAAGGCAAGCCTCAGCAGGGTCCGGCCGCTCCTGCCAACACGGCCATGGCCGAAGCACTGCGAAGGGCCGGACTCGGGAAGTAAGCCTCGCCGCTCGCGAGTCCCGCTCTTGTTCGTGTGCCTCTCCGTTCTGCGGCGAGTAGGACGAACAAGGGCCGGATTCGTAAAGGGTCGAACCGCCCCCGGCCCTTACAAACCTGCGGTCCTTGCCTCCCACACCTCTGCATTGGAAGGTTGCAAAGCCATGGGCAGCCAGCGCCCGATGCGCTCGAACGCCTCTCGCCGGACAGGTTCCGGCGAGAGGAAGATGTCGTGGAATGCGTTGGGCAGCCGGCTCACCGTGACGGTGTCCGCGAGTGACAGGGAGCGGTGGGCCACGGCGTCGACGTTGAGTGCCACGTCAGCGGTGAGGGCATCGGCCGACCATTTCGGTTGGAGATAACTCTTGTCCGAGAGCAAGACGAGCACCGGAACATCGATGCCCAAACCGGCCGCAACGGTGGCTTGGCCGCGGAATACGGCGTCAAGGAATGCAGGGGTGATGGGGAAACCCCGGTCTGGCCGCCACTGGAGGTTGTAGTCCCATTCGCCATCAAGGGTGGCTGATACGGCCCGGGTATAAATGCCGGGATCCACTGGCGGTAACGGCGTCAACGGATGAAGGCGGGCATGGAGCCCCACCAACGGCGCGATCGCGCGTCTTCCGAGCTCGGTGGCCTGGAATTCCAGCCAAGGGCTGTTGAGGATCAGTGCCGAAGCCAAGCCAGGGTGGCGTGCGGCCCACAGGCTGAGGGTGAGCCCACCTGTGGAGTGGCCCAATAGAATGAGCGGCCGTTCCTCGCCGGAAATGCCCCCGTTCGATACGCCACCGCGGCCCATCGCTGTGAGTGCTGCTTCGATGTCGGGGTCGTAGTCGGCAAGGTTGGTGACGTAGCCGGGCACGAGGCCAGGACCCAGGCTACGGCCATAGTTGTGCAGATCCAGGGCGTAGAACCGAGCCCCGGCCCGGTGCCAGAACTCGGCCACGTGCCGTTGGAAGAAGTAGTCGGACCAGCCGTGGACGTACAGGACGTCGGCGTCGATTCCGGTGTTGTCGGCAGCCCCGTCCCCGGCCCCGAGCCACTCCGGCTCGGTGCCAAGGTACCGCACCAAGGTGGCGACAGCACCGTCGTCGAGCTTTAGCGTTTGTTGCTCGAAACCATCGCCAAGGATGTCCGGGATCCAAGGCTGGGTCATGAGTCTTTTTCTTTCTGCCAAGGCCAGCGGCCCGTGATTTCCAGCTCGAGGGAGAAGCTGAGGAAAGTACGGATCAGCACGATGATGGCCAGCACGCCGACGCTCTCAAAGGTGGGAGTGACGGCCACCGTGCGGATGATGTCGGCGGCCACCAGGAGCTCAAGCCCCAGCAGGATGGACCTGCCCAGCAGCTGCCGGTAGGAGCGGTACGGAGAGAACGGGGCAAGGCCTCGGGCACGTTTGGGTTGGTACCCGCGCAGGGCCAGAGGAACCGAAACCACGGCTCCGATCACCATGACTGCCACCCCCGCGAAGTCCATGTACCGGCCGACTTCTTCGATGACGTGCTGGAAATCCATGGCCCTCCCTGCCTAGGTGCGTGCCTCCACCGTCTCACAGAGGAGTCGCTGCACGCAGCAGCCGCCGCACGCAGCAAACAACGACGGCGGCAGCGGGGTTCCGGAAAAACAGAACCCGGCTGCCGCCGTCGAACGTTGCTGAAAAGTGCCGTTACAGCGCCGGCCGCTACAGTGCGGGTGCCGGGACCGGGAAGAACACCCGGGGATCCTGAAGCAGCGCGGGGTAGTCGAAGTCGGTGCGCTTGATCACGTTGGTGACCTCGAAGTTGCGGGCGAACCGGCCGTCAACAGTGATGGGCCGGCCCTGGATCAGGCCAACAGCGAAGATCTGGCCACCGTCGAAGGGAACGGCAAGTTCGGTCTTGCCGGGCAGTGTATTGAACGCCTGCTCCTGAGCCTGGCGCTTGCGCGTGGGCTTCTTCTCAAGCTGCTTGACGGGCCGTTTCTTCGGTCCCTTAACCTGGCGGCGGGACTTCTCCTCCGCGTACACGAACTGGTATTCCTCGGGGTCTGCCGGGGCAGCGGCGCGGGCCTTGCCGTGCGGCGGCATGGCGACGGTGGTGAGCTGCTCCGGACGGAGGTCATCCACGTTGGCGCGAAGGATCAGCAGGCGATCCTCTTCCGGGTCTTCCGGGTGGAACTCGTGCTTGGGTTCAGGCCACACGTACTCCAGCTTTTCCTCGGTACCCGGGAAGATCTGGGAGTAGTGCTTGGGATCCTTGGAGATCAGCTTGGAACGGTGGCTGAGGTGCAGGTCCTCGTGTCCGAGCCACGGCGGCATGATGATCCTGGAGGCGTAATCCGGGTGGGCCGCCTGCGGTGCGAACTCCGTGATGTTGGTGCGGGTGTTGTCCGGGTGTCCGCGCGCAATCCACTCATCGGCCATGGCCAGGCCATACATGGTGAGCGCGGGGACGTGGCCCATCCACATTCGCACGGCGGGGTGGGACTGCCAACCGTACTCCGGGATCACCAACGCGCGGAGAACCTGGAGGGCTTCGACGCGCTGTTTGCCGAGCCTTGAAGTGTCGAGCGCCGCGGCACTCTCACGGAAATCGGCGAAGGGGAGGAAAGTCTGCATCCTTTCAGTTTGAGGGTGCCGGGCCTGAGAACCAAGTTGAGTGCTCCGGGACACGTGCCGCTGTTGGGGCCTAGAGTTGTCGGGTGGAAACTTTTGGCGAGAAAACTACGACCACGGCGCCTCCGGTTGCCGAACTGCACCTGCACATCGAAGGGACTCTCCAGCCAGAGCTGATCTTTGCCCTGGCCGAACGAAACGGCATCGAACTGCCGTACGAAGACATCGAGGAACTCCGGGAAAAGTACGAATTTACTGACCTGCAATCCTTCCTGGACCTCTATTACGCCAATATGGCCGTCCTGCAGACAGAGCAGGATTTCACTGACATGACCCGCGCCTACCTGAAGCGGGCTGCCGCCGGGGGAGTGCGCCATGCGGAGATCATGATGGATCCCCAAGCACACACCTCGAGGGGTGTGGCCCTGGAAACTTGCGTCAATGGTGTGGCCAACGCGCTGGCCACCTCCGAGGAAGACTTCGGCGTCTCGACTCTCCTGATCGCTGCCTTCCTGCGCGATATGTCCGAGGAATCGGCGCTTGAGGTGCTGGACCAGCTTCTTGCGATGCACGCTCCGATCGCAGGCATCGGCCTGGACTCCGCAGAGGTGGGCAATCCGCCGTCGAAATTTGAGCGTCTGTACCAGCGCGCCGGTGAGGCAGGGTTGCGGCGGATCGCGCACGCCGGCGAGGAAGGGCCTGCGTCTTACATCACTGAGGCCCTGGATGTGCTTCACGTAGAGCGGATTGATCACGGCATCCGCTGCATGGAAGACACGGATGTAGTGCAGCGGCTCGTCGCTGAACAGGTTCCCCTGACTGTCTGTCCGTTGTCCAATGTCCGGCTCCGCGCCGTGGATAAGCTGGCTGACCATCCGTTGCCCGAGATGCTCGCGATCGGGCTGAACGTTTGCGTGAATTCGGATGACCCCGCCTACTTTGGCGGCTACGTGGACGACAACTTCGAGCAACTTGCCAAGGTCCTGGAGTTCTCGGTTCCGGAACAGGCAACTCTGGCAGCCAACTCCATCCGTTCCTCCTTCGCCAGCGAAGCCCGCAAAGCTGTGCTGTTGGATGAGGTCACTGAGTGGGTCAAGGCAACGGTCACCCCGGCCTAGAAGAGCGCCAGCCGAGACCCGTAAATCACTTGCGGCGTCTGTGATGTCACACTCAGTCACGACGCACGGTGTTTACCTCCTGCAGTCGCGGGAATTAACAATTCATTGGCAAACTTCTAGGGAGTATCCACCATTGAAGGAGAAGCATGGGCGCGAACACCGCCGAGAACACCAACCTTCGTCTGAAGGCCGTACTGGACATCCTCGCTGAGAGCGTATGGTCCGGGGCAACGTTGAATGCCGGCGAGGTGCTGGCCGAGGCGATCGTCCGAGTACCGTTCAATGACCACGAGGCTGAACTTCTCAGTGGCGGCATCCCACGCGGGCACAAGACCCTGACGTCGGCGTCGGCCAAGCTGGTCAAGGCCGGATGGCTGGTCAAGGGCCGTTCGGGCTGGACGATTCCGGAGGATGGCCTGCGCGCGACGGTCGCCTTCCCGGACGCGGCTACTTTCGGAGCAGCGCTCGACGCCGGAACTCCGGTACCAGCCGACGTCGCCGTTCCCACGGCTCCGCCCGTGAAGCCCCAAGCCAAGAAGGCTGCTGCAAGCAAGCGGTCCGCTGCGAAGAAGGCCACCGAGCCTAAAGTCGCGGCCGCTGAGGTAGCTGAGCCGAAGGTCGCTGCGGCCAAGGTCTCCGCGCCACGAGCCAAGGCGGCAACAGCCAAGGCTTCGGCCGCGGCGGCTGCACCTGCTTCGGCTGCACCCGCTTCGGCTGCACCCGCGGCGAAGAAGCCCGCCGCGAAGAAGGCCACCAGCAAGGCGCCGGCGAAAGCAGCGGCGGCCTCCGCCGTCGCGACTTTGCCGCAGCCTGACGCCGTGGCGATTGCGGGGGACTTCAACAAAATCCTGGGAGCCCCCGAGGATTGGGCGCCGCAGTACGACGAAGCCCAGATGGAGTTCAACCCCATCGTCCAGCTGTGGACGCTAACGGCTGAACTGCCGGCCGGTTTCTACACCTACAAGATCGCGCTGAACCGCTCATGGGACGAAAACTATGGTGCGTTCGGTGCCCGTGACGGCGCGAACCACGAGTTGAACCACGACGGCGGCCCCGTCACCATCACGTACAGCCACGCGACACGGGATATCGTGGTCGGCTGAGCCTATTCCAGGCTCGAAACCTGCCCTTGTTCGGCCCACGTCGCCTTGTACGGAGTGTGGGACGGACAAGGGCAGGTTTGGTTAAAGTGGAGCCATGACTGATGAAGCCCTTCGCCTCACAGCCCGAATCACCGGAGTGGTCCAAGGGGTCGGGTTCCGCTACTGGACTGCCCGTAAAGCTAACGAGCTCTTGCTGAAGGGGACGGTCCGCAACAGCTCTGACGGTTCCGTGGAGTTGGTCGCTGAGGGGGAGGCATCCGAGGTCAGTCATCTCACCTCTTGGCTCCACTCCACGCAAGCACCAGGGCGGGTAGCGAATGTTGACTTTGAGGTTTCCGAAGCAACCGGAGAGTTCGACGACTTCCGTATTTTGGGCTAGGTCCTTGCTAGGTCCCGGGCGACACCGTGGTGAGCCCTGATTCGGTAGCGGCGAGGAGTAGCTCGTGGTCGTAGGCGACCAGCCTGTCGGTCTGCAGTCGAATGGCTGCTGCCAAGTGAATAGCGTCCGCGCTTCTCAACTGTCCCGGGACTGCCGCTGCGTACATGAGGTCTGAGCGGGTTACGTCAACCAAGTTGATTCCGGTCAAAACGGAATTGACGACGTCGAAGGCCATGTTCCTCCGACGAGCCGCACAGTGCAGTTCCGTGTAGAGCAGCATGGAAGCCACGAGATGTGCTCCGGAGGCCGCCATCTCCACCAAGTAGGCAGCAGCGGCGGCCGACTCCTGTTCGCTAACCACCAACTTCATGACCGCAGAAGTGTCAACGTAAACGATCACCTGTCGCCGCGCAGATCGGCCAGGATGTCGGCTGTAGTCATGTCGCTGCTGACGCGGGGCAAGATTGTGAAGTCCACAGGTGTCTCGCTTGCCGGCCGGACGCTACCTGCTTGGAGTAGACGCTCAAAGGGTGAAGCCGACGGTGGAATGAGGGTTGCTGCCACCTCGCCGTTGTTGGTGACGTCGATGACTTCCCCATTTTTGACGCGTTCCAGAATCTTACTGCTCTGATTACGCAGTTCCCGGTGCGGAATAGTTGTCATGATCAGCCTCCGTAGCAATCGTAGCACGCCCCGGGCTGGAGGGGTCGTCTGCTGTCTCAGGCAGGCTGAATGGCAGCGCGCGATGCTTCGATGTAGTGCTCCAGCGGTTTCAGCGCAGGCTGCGAGGAGCTGTCCCTGACTGCGTCGGCACCGACGGCGTTGGCTGCAGCGAGGGCGTGCCCGTACTCAAGGCCGGACTGGAGTGCCAGGACCAGCGCGGCACAGAAGGCATCCCCGGCTCCGATGGTGTTGGCGATATCGCTGACTCGCACGGCCGGAGCCTCGGCCACCCTTTCGCCGTCGACGAAGATCGCCGAACCCTCGCCGCCGTACGTTACGGCCACCAAGGGAGCGTCGCGGAGGGCCGGAATGAGTTCATATTCCGTCTCGTTCACGATCACCAGGTCGCAGCGTTCCAGTAACTCGGGGATGATCGGTGCGGCCGGGGCGGCGTTCAGAACGAAGAATCCCTTGGTCCGACGGGCCGCTTCCAGCACCACGTTCTGGTCCACTTCGAGCTGGCAGAGGACTGCCTCTTTGTCTGCGAACGAGACACCTTCCAGGCTCAGGGACCCGTTGGCGCCGGGGCACACCACAATCTGGTTTTCGCCCTCAGCATCCACCAGGACCAGTGCGGTTCCCGTGGCAGCTTCCATTTGGGCAATGTCCTGCACGTCGACGCCGGCGCCCGCCATCGCGCCGATGAGGCTGAGACCTGCGTCATCCTGGCCCACGGCCCCCACCATGCGGGAGGAGCCTGCAAGTCGGGCCGCGGCTACGGCTTGGTTGGCGCCCTTTCCGCCGGGCTGCTGCCGGAGAACGCCGCCACCCACGGTTTCCCCGGGTGAAGGTAGACGGCTGGCAGTCGCCGTGATGTCGAGGTTGATGCTGCCCACCACCGTGAGCGTAGGGGCCACAATGGGCACAGCGGGCTGCAGGGACGTACTCATGGGAGAACCTCTCGGGAGATTAGCTAAGGGAGTTGTCAGGAGGACTGGATGACGGAGAGATGCCCGGCCTTGGCTGCGACCAGGCACTTGGCGAGATAAAACGGGGAACCGTTCCGGCGGACGTATTGGGTGAGGACCAGCACGGGATCGGAGGGGCGGAGGCCCAGTAGCTTCGCGCGGCTGGGGCCTGCTGTACTGAGGCTTATCTGGCATTCACCCGGGCCGAGACTTGCGCCGGGCAGCCCGCCGAGAATTTCCAGGAGCGTTGATGCGGAAAGCGTGGGAGCTTGTGCAGCTTCGGCCAGCGCTTCGGCTTCGGGAATCCCTTGGGCCACGTTCTCCTGGAGATGTGCCATGGGCTCGCCGTTCCGGATGAGCACACTTTCCCAGAACCACACGTCCTCGTCAGGCTGGACGCCGATGCCTGGCGCGACGAATTCCGACGCCGGTTGCTTGATGGCCGCTACCCGTTTGACTTGGATGTCCTGGTCCGGTCCGCCAAGAAGCTGATCGAACGGGCGGATGTGCTCGATTCCGATCCGGGGGAGTGAATCGGCAACAAACCGCCCGACTCCGCGGCGTGCCCGGGTGAGGCCGTCTTCTTCGAGCAACATCAGCGCTTCCCGGATCACGGTGCGGCTGACGTCCATCATGTTGCCCAGCTCGGTCTCCGTGGGGAGCAGGGAACCTGGCGGCAGGATCTTTGTCCGGATCGCTTCGGCGATGCGGGAGTAAGCCGCGACGCGCAGAGGCTGTCCGGCTTGGGCGGCGATGGGTCGTGACAGGAACTGGACGGCGTTGTCGGTCAAGGGTGCCTCACTTGAGATGGGTTACGGACACTGTACCGGATGACTGTGATAGGTTGCACAAGCTCGTAATACATGCTTGTATAACAACTCACATCTCGCGGCGCCGCCCAGCGCCTTCGGACAAAGGAGTTTGATGTGAACATCCCCACCGCCACAGGCGCGCAGACTGTTGACCCGCAGGCTGTAGACCCCCAGGCCGCATCAACAACAACTGCAGCAGCCACAGACGAGGGCCGCTTCCAAGGCAAGGCCGCGGCCTTGCTGATCACCACGCTGGTCCTGGCCGTGCTGGCCTTCCAGCTCAACGCCAGCATGATCACTCCGGCGCTGCCACACATCGGCTCCTTCTTCGGCGAAACACCTGAAGCCGTGGCCCAAGTGCAGTCGATGTTCTTCCTCGCCGGCGCCATCGCCGGGCCCGTGATCGGGCGATGGAGCGACTTCATCGGACGCCGCAACGCACTTCTTTTGGTGCTGGCCATCATGGGCGCGGGAACCGTGCTGTGTATCTTCGCGCCCACCTTGCCGTTGCTGGTTACCGGCCGCTTCCTGCAGGGTGTTTCCAGCGCCATCTTCGCGCTCTCCTACATCGTCCTGAACGAGTACCTGCCCGCCCGACTCTTTGGAACATCCATCGGCATCATCGCGGCCATCAACGGCGGGGTTGGCGGCGTGGACGGCTACTTCGGCGGACTCATGGCTGAGACCCTCGGCTTCCAGTCCATCTTTATCGCCGTCCTGGTGCTGGCCGCGATCGCCGTCGTGTGTGTCATCAAGGTGGTCCCGGGCGGCAAGTCTGCGGTGGCCCCCGGCCGGATGGACTGGTGGGGCGCAGGCTCGCTCTCCGTGTTCCTGGTCTTCATTACGTACTTCGTGTCCACGGGATCATCTGCTGGTTGGACGTCGCCTGCGGCCCTCGGCCTGCTAGCCGGCAGCATCGCGTCCTTCACGGCTTTTTGGCTCATCGAGAAGAAACGCGAAACCCCGCTGGTGGCTGTTCACCACCTCCGTTCACGCCAAGTATGGCCCGTCATCGCCACCACTGTGCTGACGCTCGCTGGCATCTTCGCCATCATCAACTTCACCGTGGTGTTGCTGAGCCAGGACAAGGAAAACGGCTTCGGACTGTCCGCTTCGGTCGCAGCCCTGCTGTTCCTCACGCCCGCCGCGCTCATCGGTGTGTTCGCTGCACCGCTCGCCGGCTGGATTGCCGACCGCCGTGGTTGGATCAAGACGGTCCGGGTGGGTACAGCAACCAGTCTCGCCTGCGCCATTGTGGCAGCGCTCTTCGCCCACAACCAGATCGCTGTCCTCATCGCGATCGCCGCACTCGGCATCTTCTATAACGGCTTCTTCCTCACCGCCATCAACGGCCTGTCCGTACTGCTATCGCCCAAGGAAGCGCCGGCCGCGCTACCAGGCATCAACGGTGCCTCGTTCGGCATCGGGGCGAGCCTCGGCGTCGTCATCGTTGCGCCGTTCGCCGGCCAAGGCACGGCAGCCGGATACTCGGCGGCCCTCTGGATTTCGGTGTCCATCACTGCGCTTGCGTTCATCGTCAGCCTCTTCATCGCTGCCCCCAAGGGCGAAAAAATCTAACGCACGACGTCGGCACGCGGCAGCGCGTGCAACGCACCCCAGCTTCCGCCTACTCCGCATAACGAGCAGTCCGCTACACCTGAAACGAGAGACCATCATGACCCAGCCTGCCCCCTTCTTCCTTGACTGCGATACCGGCATCGACGACGCCCTGGCCCTGGCTTACCTGCTGGCCTCCCCGCGCGCGGACCTCGTGGGCATCGGCACAGTGAGCGGCAACGTCAGTGCGGCTCGCGGAGCCCGGAATACCCTGGACCTGCTGAACTTGGCCGGCCACCCGGACGTTCCGGTGGCTATCGGCGCGCACGATCCGCAAGTGGGTACTTTCCATGGCGGTGCCCCGCACGTTCACGGCGACAATGGCATCGGCGGGGTGGGCTTGGTCCCGTCTGACCGCGAACCCGTCAAGGCCACGGCCGCGGAACTGCTGGTCCAGTTGGCGCATCAGTATGCAGGGGAGTTGCGCCTCGTGGCCATAGGCCCTTTGACCAACATTGCAGAAGCGCTGCGCCTGGATCCGAAACTGCCCGAGCTCATTGCCGAGGTGACCATCATGGGCGGCGCGGCACTGGCCCCCGGAAACATCACGCCTGTTGCCGAGGCCAACATTGCCAACGACCCCGAGGCCGCTGTCGAGGTCCTTGCCGCCGACTGGAACGTGACCTTGGTGCCGCTGGATGTGACCATGACCAACGTCCTGGAAGAAAACCACCGGCAGGAACTCCTGGCCACCGATCACCCGGTGTCGAAGGCCTTGGGTGAAATGCTGGGCTACTACTTCGGCTTCTATGTTGATATCTTCGGGCGGGCTTGCTCGGCAATGCACGATCCCCTTGCCGCAGCCATAGCCGTCAGGGGAGTGGAGTTGACGCTCGCGCCAACCGTCCGTGTTCAGGTGGATACCACCGACGGACCCGGCCGCGGCCAGACAGTCTGCGATCTTCGCGGCCAGTACGCGGGATTCCCGGAGCAGCGCGGCGCACGTTGCCGGGTGGTATTGGCCATCGGCGAGGATTTCGCACCGCACCTGCTGGGCACCATGCAGGCTGCTTGGCTTACTGAGGCTCAGGCAGCGGCACCCGTCGCCTGACTGGCGGAAGACGGAGGTATCGACGACGGCGGTGGCCCGCCGTCGTCGTCCTCTCTTAGCGCGTGGTTCTCCAGAGTGCCTACGCGTACATGAGGGAGCCGGGCGTGGTGAGGGTTTCGCCGGTTTCCAGCCAGGTCTTGAGGCCCGAAAGGATCATGGGCCAGCCGCCGTACAGTTGGTCGTTCGCGCCTTCACGGAGCTGATCGTGCGTGACGGTCAGGTGGCAGGAATCGCCGACAGGCTCGATCTCCCAGGTAATCCGCGACGTTCCTTCGGCCTTGACATCCTCTCCCCAGAGCGCGCGCATTGTTTGGACGAGCCGGCGTGGGGGATCGACTTCGATGTTTTCGCCTTCGCCGAGTGGAGCGTCCGCCTTGACGTTGTGCATTTCGAAGCGGCTGCCCGCAGTCCAGTCCGAGGTGAACGTGTTTCCGAACTGGTATTTGCTGCGGATCTCACTGTTGGTGATGGCTTCCCATAGCCGTTCAGGAGTGGTCTTGATGTAGATTTCGAAGATCTTTTCCATGGGACTTTCCAATCTGGATTTGAGGTCGCTGAGGACAGCGGCCCATGGTTCTGCGTATTTGCTCACCCAGCGATCGTGGATGAGGCGGATAGGAACCGGGTTCAGGAAGTGCAGCTTTTCGCGCCCCCGACGGCGGGTGACCACTAAACCTGCATCCTCCAACAGCTTGAGGTGCTTGGCGATGCCGAAACGAGTCATCTCGAACCGGGCTCCCAAGGCGGAGGCAGACTGACCGTCCTCGCGGAACAGCTCATCCAGCAGTTCCCTGCGGGTGGGGTCTGCCAAGGCCTTGAACACTACGTCCATGGGTTCAGAATAGGTGACCAATTAGTCACGTGTCAACGGATTTCCGGTGTTAGCTCCTATGTTCTTTGGGGTGTGTGGTGGTGGTTGCGTCGGGGTGTTTGGTTGGGGTCGATGTGGGGTGGGGGGATGAACCAGGGGGCCCCGGTTGTGATGTTGATGGTCCATTGTTCTTTGTGGATGAGGTGGTGGTGGTGGCTGCAGAGGAGTGTGCCGTTGTTTGTTGAGGTGGTGCCGCCGTGGGACCAGTAGGTGGTGTGGTGGGCTTCGCACCAGGGTGCGGGGATGGTGCAGTCGGGGAAGGCGCAGCCGCCGTCGCGGGCGGTGATGGCTTTGCGGATGTGGGGTGGGAAGATCCGGGTGGTGCGGCCGATGTCCAGGATGCGGGAGTCGCTGCCGAGCAGGACGGGGATGATGTCGGCGTCGCAGGCGATTTTGCGGATGGTGTTCGGGTGGATGGGGCCGGTGAAGGTTGCTGTGCCGGTGCTGAGG
>NZ_JBLYIE010000013.1:24409-24593 GCF_048537125.1 Paenarthrobacter sp. PPS72
GGAGTTGGTTGAGGAGGTCGCGGTGGTCGATGGTGACGGTGAGTTGGGGTCGGAGTCCGCCGTTGGAGGGTAGTTTGCCGGTGGTCATCGCGAGGCTGCAGGCGCCGACGAGGCCGTTGAGGAGTTTCTGGGCCCGGGAGCGGCGGTCCAGGTCCTGTCCCGTCGGGCCTGTTTCGGGCCCTGA
>NZ_JBLYIE010000014.1:0-115472 GCF_048537125.1 Paenarthrobacter sp. PPS72
AAGCCCCCAGCACCCAAGCCCCGGGAACTCAGACCCCGCCTCCGGCGACCACGCCACCGAGCAACCCTCAACCTGATCCCACAGGGGGTGCCGCGAGCGGACCGACGCCTCCTCCGCCAACCACAACGCCACCACCAGCAGAAGAGCCGACAACACCACCGGTGAGCGGACCAACAACACCTCCCGGCACTCCTTCGGATCCGGTCACCCCACAGCCTTCGACGGAGCCAAGTGTGCCGCAGCCCGAGCCTACGCTCGTCCAGGAGCCGCCGGCGTCGCCGGATCCAATAGTGCCGCAGGAGATCACGCCGCCGGTGGTCGCTGACCCCGAGCCTTTACCCGCGGAAACCAGTCCTACTCCAGATCCAGCGCTGCTCTCGGCGGTCTGACCCATGACGGGACATGACCATAAGCCCGGAAACCTTCCTTCCGGAGCAGACGATCACCCCCTCAACCAAGTCACCGATACCCCGGGCCCGGACACGGGCTACGTGCTGGCGGCCGGGACTTCAGCTGTTCGCGAGCTGCTCCTGGCCCTGTCCGTGGGATTCTCCCTTTCCTCGCCCCTGCCTGACCGCTTCCAGGAGCACCTGCTGGACGGCGTGGGCGACCACGACGGCCTGGATTCGGTGATCGCCGCAGCCAAGGACGCCGGCCTGCTGTCGTCGGACGGGACCGTGGTGGGTACAGTGCGGTACGCCCTGCTAAAGGGAACTCCCGCTGCCCGCATCCGGGCGCTGCAAAGGGAGCTGGTGGACAAGACTCTCCAAGAGGGCCAGGCATTAGGGGATCTGGCTCGTGACCTGGCGAGGAGTGGCTTACAGGACCCACGTGTCGCGGCTGAGCTTGAAAGATGTGCTGACGCCGCATTGGAATTTGACCCACGGCTGGCCGCCGAGCTTTACGCCGAAGCCCTCTTGGCCGGGGGAGACGATGTTGCCAAGGCGGCGAGGCGTGCGCAGGCTGCGGCGGCAAGCGGTGACTTGGACGCCGCGGGCAGGATCGTGGACCGCCTGCTCGCTACCCCTGAAGCACCCGAGCTTCGTCTGGGAGTGGACGTGGCAGCGGCCGTTTGGGCGCAACGCGGAATGCTTGCGCGAGGCGCAGATACTTACAGCTGGCTGGGCCCGGACAGGATCGATGGTTCTGCCCCGCTCGCAGCGGTGGCCATGATCGGTTCGGGAAACCCGGGGGGTGCCGAGGCGCTTGTTACCGCGGCTCCTCCGAGCGGTTCGCCTACGCTCCTGGCGGTTGCGATGTCCCTGACGCAGCAGGGGCTCCGGAAAACCTTGGAGATGGCACCGGAACTGGCACTTCCCGAGCTCATCAGGGCCTCGGACATGATGAACGCGGCAGGCACCTCCATCCCCTTGCCGGAAACCCCCGCTGCGCTGGCGGCCTTATCTGCCCTTCATAGCGGGGAGCCAGCTGTTTCCGACACTGTGCTCCAAGCAGCGCTGGCTGCAGGCCAAGGCGGTGACGCAGCCCGTCCCCGGCTGTTCCTGTTGCGCGCGTGGTCCGCCATGCAGCAGGACAACTCCGACGACGCCCGTTTGGCCATCAACGAGGCGGTGAAAGCCAATCATTGGGCCTTGGCGCCCCGGGATGAGTTCTTGTTGGCTGCCTTGGAAGTAGGCCTTGCCCGACGGGGCAGTGACGTACACGAGCTTGTACTGGCTTGGGACAGGGCCCGCGAAGCCATGATGCACGTATCAGTGGATCTCTACAGCCTTCTTCCGTGGGGAGAACTGATGATCTGCGCTGCGCGATTGCGGGAAACCAGGAGGGTTTCGCACTACCTGGAGGGCGCTTGGGATGTGCTGGGCAGGCTGGGAAATCCGCCCTTGTGGTCGGTGCCACTACATTGGGCGGCCGTGCAGGCGGCCTTGCTGAGCGAGGACCCTGCAGGGCTTGCACCGCACGCGTCAGCACTGGTGCGCGCCTCGGAGCATAGCCATTTGGCATCCGTGCTCGCCGCTGGCGGTAGGGCGTGGGTTTCTGTCCTGGCCGGCCGTTTTGACGCCTCCGACGTCGAAAAAGCGGCGCGCGGTTTGGCCGCCGTCGGCATGCCTTGGGAGGGCGCGCGCCTGGCGGGCCATGCCGCCGCGCATGCGGATGAACGACGTGACATGGCGAAACTGCTGGCCTGCGCCAGGGACATCCACCCTCAAGGTTCAGCCCCGCCTCCGGGAGCTTCAGAGCAGCCGAATGATTCTCACACTGCCGTTCCCGCTCAGCCCGTCTTGGACAAGGGGGGCGGGCCCCGACCTCCTGACTCCTCCGGGCTCAGCGCCAGGGAACGTGAAGTGGCTCGGCTCATCCTGGAGGGCAAGACCTACCGCGAAATCGGCGAAACCATTTACATCTCACCCCGCACTGCGGAGCACCACGTGGCACGCATGCGCCGGCGTTTGGGGGCCGGGAGCCGTTCCGAACTCCTGGTCCGGCTGCGACTGGCCTTGGGGGAGGGATACCCGCCTCCGTAAGCGGCAACCCCTCCACCCCCTAACGGGCAAACACGCAATCCCCTAACGGGGAAGCAACTGGTAGGGGGACCACCCCCGATGCCCGGTCCCCGGCCCCGGCAATACGTTGAATGCAAGCCCGGCAAAGGCGCCGGGCGAACCATTATCCATCACAGAATTTGAGGGAGCACTCCAATGCCAACACTCGCACAACAGCTCGTGCAGTTCCTGATGAGCCTGTTCAACGATCCTGATGCCGCTGAAGAATTCGTCCGGGATCCTGAAGCAGCGCTCGCCGCAGCGGGGCTGCGAGACGTCTCTTCGGCCGACGTCGACGCCGTCCGGCCGGTGGTCCTCGACTACGCACCCATCAATGCCCGTTCGTCGTTCGACCGCGAATACAACACCGGCGGCAACGACGCGTCCACTGGCGTGGGCGGCAGCTGGGGTGGCCGTGATGACGATGATGACGATGGCGGCGGAAACGGCGGCGGTGGCGGTGGCTGGGACGGCCATGATGACGATGGCGGCGGAAACGGCGGCGGTGGCGGTGGCGACTGGGACGATCATGCGCATGCAGTCCAGCAGTTGGTCCATGTGGTGAATAACTACTCCTACACCACGATCGACGACCGCGACACGATCACGGACCAGTCGGTCAACCAGAACATCTGGGCCGACGGCGATGTCACGCAGCTCTTCAACCAGGACTCTGTGGTTGCCTCGGGTGATGGCGCCATTGCTGCAGGTGACGATGTCAGCAATGCGGGCAATACTACGACCACAACCACCAACACTGACGACCATTCAACGGATAACTCGGTGAATATCAATGAATCCGGTCCAGGTGACGTTGAGGTTGGCAACACGGACATCGAGGTAAAGGACTCGTTCAACGACGATCACTCGGTGACCAAGGACTCCTACAACACGGACGTTGACGTTGATGTGGACATTGAGGATTCCTTCAATGAGGACAACTCCAACGACACGACCAATACCACCAACAACACCACCATCACCAACAACGACTCGTTCAACAAGGATTCCTACAACACTGAGAACGAGCTGGAAGTCGGCGACGTGGACGTGGAGTACACGAACATCGAGAACTCCACCATTATCAAGGACAACGACGTGGACCTGGAGTACACCAACGATCAGTCCACCAACGTGACCGTGGAGGACGTCCAAGTGAATTACGACTCCACCGTTATCCAGGACAACGAGCTGGAGATCGACAATTCCAAGGAGATCGACGTCGAAGACGTGCAGGTCAACTACGATTCCACGGTTATCCAGGACAACAAGGTGGACGTCGAGTACACCAACGTCGAGGACAACACGGTCATTGCCGACAACGAGGTCGAGCTCGATGTCGAATACAACGACATTGACGACTCGATCGTCCTCGCCAAGAACGACGTGGAAATTGACTAGTACCGAGGAGAACCAAACAGCGAAAGGGTCAATTAACACGATGTGAAGCCCCAGCAGTGCCCGGCAGACAGCTCACCGTCTGCCGGGCACTTCGTGGCCTCACTGCATCAGACGGCAGCACCGGGACAGGCAGAGCAAAGGACAGACGGTGGCGGACACAGGACACATGACCACGTTGGTTGAGCAGGGCATGGCGCTGGTAGGGGACCGGAACGACCTCCGGCGCCGGCTGCAGAATACCCTCAACCGCTTGCGCGATCCGAGCGTCCGCGTGATGGTGGTGGGTGAGTTCAAACAGGGCAAGAGCCAGCTGATCAACGCCTTGGTGAACGCACCGGTCTGCCCGGTTGATGATGACATCGCAACTTCCGTCCCTACCGTCGTACGGCAGGGGGATCCGGCGTCGGCAGCTGTCCTGGTCCCCGGTCAGAAGGGCACCGATCCCGAAGGGGAAGCCGGCGGACCGGACAGCATGCTGGAACGGCAACCGGTCCAGCTGGAGCAGCTCGCAGAGTATGTCTCCGAAAAGGGCAATCCGGGCAACACTAAGAAGATCATCGCGGCCGAAGTTTCCCTGCCCCGTAAACTGCTGTCAGGCGGACTGGTAATCGTGGACTCGCCAGGAGTTGGTGGCCTGGGCTCAACGCACACGTTGACCACGTTGACCGCCCTGCCATCTGCACATGCCATGGTGTTTGTCTCCGATGCTTCCCAGGAATTCACCGAGCCTGAGATGAGGTTCCTGCGGCAAGCGATGCGCATCAGCCCCAACGTCATATGCGTGCTGTCCAAGACTGACCTTTACCCGACCTGGCGCCAGATCGCGGAGCTGGACCAAAGGCACCTGGCTGATGTGGCTCCTGACATTCCGCTGTTTCCCGTGTCTTCGGAGTTGCGACTCCACGCGGCCCGGCTGCAGGACCCCGAGCTGAACGCCGAATCAGGGTTTCCTGCGCTGATCGCGCACCTGCGGAACAACATCGTGGGCGGGGCGGCCAGGATTCAACGCAAAGCCGTGAGCAATGACCTGTTATCCGTCACCGAGAACCTCAGGCTCGCACTGCAGTCGGAGCTTGGCGCCCTGGTGAATCCGGAAGGAACTCCGCAGATGATTGCCGGGCTGAATGCGGCGAAGGAGGACGCCGACTCGTTGCGCAAACGCTCCGCGCGTTGGCAGATAACGCTCAATGATGGCATCGGCGACCTCATCGCGGACATGGAGTATGACCTGAGGGACAGGCTGCGCAGGATCCAACGCGAGGCCGAAATTGCCATCGACCAAGGCGACCCCGGGCCTGTGTGGGAGCAGTTCACCCAGTGGTTGGAACAGAGCACGGCGGCAGCGGTATCCGACACTTTCGTATGGACCAGCGAACGGTCTCAGTGGTTGGCCACTCAAGTGGCGGATCATTTCTCAGAAGAAGAAGTGGCACTCCCCGCGTTGAAAGTAGCCGATACCGGCGGTGTCCTGGACCCCGTGGCAGACATCCAGGACATGGAAGACGGACGCCTCGGACCGATGCAGAAGGTTCTGGTAGGGATGCGCGGGTCCTACGGCGGCGTGCTGATGTTTGGCCTGCTGACCGGCATCTTTGGGATGGCCCTCATCAACCCACTGTCCGTCGGAGCGGGCTTGATGCTGGGGCGGAAAGCTTACCGGGAGGATAAGGAAGCCAGGCTCAAGCAACGGCAATCAGAAGCCAAGGTCCTGGTCCGCAAGCACGTGGACGATGTTGTTTTCCAAGTGGGAAAGCAACTCAAGGACAGGCTGCGGCTGGTCCAACGGGCCACAAGGGACCACTTTACGGAGATCGCCGAGGAGCACCACCGTTCCCTGGCGGAATCCGTGGCGGCCGCGCAGAAAGCGGCCGCAACTTATGCCGTGGAGCGGGACAGGAGAATCAAAGAGATACGGAATCAGCTCAAGGTAGTGGATGCCCTGGCCAAAGCTTCCCGGCAGTTGCAGGAGGGGCCGCCCGCATCCCAGCCCAATCCCGTATCCCAGTCCAGCCCGTCCCCGCGATCCGAAACAGCGCCATCCTCGGTTCCGGCGAGATGATCGAGCCAGGCATCGACGGAGTCGCGGGCCTGCTCCGGCAAGCAAGGGAGGTCTTCCATGACGACCCAACGGCGCTCGCGGTGCTCAATGAGCTCGAAGGCAGGCTGGAAGGGCCTTTACGTGTAGCAGTAGCCGGGATGGTGAAGGCCGGCAAATCAACGCTTCTCAATGCGATCATCGGGGAAGAAATTGCGCCCACCGACGCCGGAGAATGTACTCGGATCGTCACGTGGTACCGCTATGGACACACCCCCAGGATCACGCTCCATCCGTTCATTGGTGAGCCACAAGCACTCCCTGTGACCCGCGAGGACGGCAGGCTGGTCTTCAATTTGGGTGATGTCCGGGCCGAGGACGTGGAGCGGCTGGTGGTGGATTGGCCATCTGCCAGCCTCCGGGAGCTGACCTTGATTGATACCCCGGGGATCGCGTCGTTGTCACAGGATGTCTCAGGCCGGTCCAAGGCCTTCCTCCTCCCCGAAGATGCTCCCATGGCGGCCGATGCCGTCATCTATCTCATGCGGCATCTCCACGCCTCCGATGTCCGCTTCCTGGAATCCTTCAAGGATACGGCCGCAGGCCAATCCGGGACTGTCAACGCGTTGGCGGTTCTGTCCAGGGCTGACGAGATCGGAGCCGGCAGGATCGATTCGCTCATCTCCGCTGCGGTGATCGCTGACAGATACAGTCGGGACCAAAACCTTAAGCCCCTTGCTTTGGGTGTTGTCCCGGTTGCCGGTCTGCTGGCGCAAAGTTCGCGGACCATGCGCCAATCGGACTTTGAGGCCATGAAACTGTTGGCGCAATTGGACAGGCGTCATCGGGAGAGGCTCATGTTGTCGGCGGATCTTTTTGTCCGCGCTGCCGAGCCCGAAGGGCTGGGCCAAGCAGCAAAAGCGTCCCTCGTGCAAAGATTCGGCCTGTTCGGGATCCGCCTTGCTGTCGCCCTGATTCGAGGTGGCATCGGCAATCCTACCGAACTGGCCCATGAGCTGGCACGGAGAAGTGGACTTGGCCAGTTACTCGACAACATCGCCTACCTGTTCCAAACGCGAGCGGCGGCGCTCAAGGCGCGTGCCGCCGTCGTGGGTTTGGAAGCCCTGGTGCGCAGTACGCCCAAGGACGTCGCGTTGCTCTTGGAAGCCAACTTGGAAAAGCTTCAGGCGGGCGCCCACGAGTTCCGGGAATTGAAACTCCTCGCCACACTGCGGACGGAGGGGATAAGCCTGACCCCGGGGCAGTCGGCAGAGGCTGAGCGGCTGGTGGGCGGCCGTGGCAGCACGCTACCGCTGAGGTTGGACCTGAATCCGGAGGCCAGCCCGGAGCAGATCAGTGAAGCGGCTCGGAACTGCCTGAACCGTTGGCGGTTGCTTGCGGAGAACCCGCTGACTGAACCGGCCGCACTTGAAGCTTGCCGCGTAGTCCTCCGCAGCTGCGAAGGGATGCTGGCCGCCAACTCGCCGTTCGCGAGGCAACCCGTTCGCTAGGCAACCCGTTCGCTTAGCAGCCACTTGGTGGTGGGCGGGAGGAACAAAAGGATCAGCCCGGCCGCGGCCAGGATGAATTGAGCCGCCAGTAACACGATCGTCAGGACACCGTCCGCGCCGGGGGCCACTACAAAGTCGGCGGTAATCACGGTGACCACTGCATGTAGCAGGACCAAAGGGGCAAGGGCCCAGCGAGCCCAAATGCGGCGTTTGAAGAGGACTGCCAGCAGGACGGTTTCCATGGCCACCACCAGCACAAGCATGGTCAGGCTCCCCAGGAACACGACGGCGGTTGCCCCCTCCACTGCCTCGGCGTCGCCGTCGGGCACCATGCCGGCAATGATGCCCTTCAGGCGTTCGAAGTGGGAATCACGCCCAAGAAACCCTGTCACCACCACCGCGATTCCGGCCACGAAGCTGGCCATCCACAGACTACGGGAGGATCGTGCCGGTCCGGGAGGACGAACCACCCTTGCTATGGGCGGCGGTGTGGACAGGGAAATGCCGGGGCGTGGCGGCGGCGCCGAAGGTGATGCGGGCCCGCTGACTGATGGTGTGGAGGAAGATGACTGCCGTGATCCATCAGCTTGCTGGGCCATATTTGCCTACTTCAGCTCGTCCGTGTCATGGGGATCCGGCTCGCTGCGCTTGGCTTCGCCGGGTTTGAAGCCGTTGTTTTTGGCATCCCCGCTGCCATCGGATGGCGTGTCGCCCAGAGCGCGTTCCTTGGCCTCAAGGTCTGCCTTGAGTTTCTTCAGGCGGTCGTCTTCAGCCTGCTTGCGGCGGCGGGTTTCCAGATTGCGGAGGAATTCGGGGTCGTCGTCCGGGGCGGTGGGCTGGCGGCGAGCGGGCTTGGCCGTTGGCTTGCCGTAGGGCCGGCCGAAGATGAACCAGAGGAGTGCGCCCAGCAGGGGCAGAAGGATCATCACAATAATCCATGCGGGTTTGGAGATCCCGCGTGTTTGGTGGCCGTCCGTGCGGATGACGTCCACCAGGGCATAGACAAAGATGACTAGAACTATAACGACGCCTACAACCCGGAGCATGCACCAAGTCTAGTCGCCTGAAGCCAATCACTGGGCGCCCGCTTCCGGCTGTGATCAGAGTGCAACCATCGGGGCGGCTAAACTTGGATGGTGGCTTTCCTCAAATACTCCCTCATCCGTCTGGTGCTGTTCGTGCCGTTGTTAGTTCTGTTCGCCTATTTAGGGGTCGGTTGGATCCTGGCGGTTGTCTTTGCCGGGCTTATTGCCTTCGCCATCAGCTACCTCTTCTTCCAGAAACAGCGCGACGCCGCCACGGCAGCCATGCGTGAACGTTTCTCCGGGCGGGCCAAGCCCATCCGTACCGCCGGTGAGGTTGAAGACGCCGCCGCCGAGGACGGCCTGGTGGAGAAAAACCCGGACATCGCCGTGAACAACGACAAACGCCCGGGTTCCGTCTAAGTTTTTGTACAGCAAACGCCCCCAAGACAGCTTCTTGGGGGCGTTTGCTGTACAAAAACTCGTATCAGGGGCTCAGAAGCCGCGGCTCAGGATCAGTCCCAGCGAGAACAACAGGCTGTAGCCGAGGTTGATCATTCCGGTCTGCTTCAGAACCGGAATGAGGCTCTTGCGCTTCTTGCCGTTCACCATGAGCCAGGCTGGCATCAGGCAAGCCGGAATCAGTAGCAGCACGATCAGCATCCACGGCTTGGTAGGTGCCATGACGATCACCAGCAAGATGGCGACGGCCAGCATCAGCACGTAGCTTTCACGGGCGTGCCGGTCACCCAGCCGGACGGCCAACGTCCTCTTTCCTGCCGCCGCATCCGTGGGGATGTCCCTGACGTTGTTGGCCATCAGCAGTGCACAGGCAATGAGCCCGGTGCCGATCGCACCGATGACCGCAGCAAGGCTCACTTGGCCCGCCTGGGTGTAGGTGGTTCCAAGGGTGGCCACGAGTCCGAAGAAGACGAAGACGAAGACGTCACCCAAGCCCAGGTAGCCGTAGGGGTTCTTGCCGCCGGTGTAACCCCAAGCCGCCAGGACGCAGCCGATACCTACCAGGATCAGCCACCACGTCTGGGTAATGATCACCAGGATCAGGCCGCAAATCATTGCCGCTCCGAACAGCGCAAACGCAGCCCACTTCACCTGCTCGGGCTTCGCGGCGCCGGAACCCACCAAACGGAGGGGCCCCACACGGTCCTCATCGGTGCCGCGGATGCCATCGGAATAATCGTTGGCGTAGTTCACGCCAATTTGAAGCAGGAGGGCCACAAGTGCCGCCAGGATAGCGTTCGGCAGCCGGAAAGCCTGAAGCTCGTATGCCGCTGCCGAACCGATAAGGACCGGCGCGATGGCTGCGGGCAGTGTGCGGAGCCGGGCTCCTTGAATCCATTGTGCAGCTGTCGCCACGTGTAGTACCTCGTGTATTTCGCGAATTGATCTTAGTCAGGGGATTGGAGGGGAGAACTTACCTATTGTCCCTGATGCAGATTGGAAAGCAGGTCAATCATTGCCATGCGGTCCGGTTTTCCGTTGGGAAGCATTGGCAATTTCTTATCAGCCAGCACCGTCTTGGGTGCCAGAACACCCAGTGCTTCCTCACGGCGCGCGGTGAAACCCTTCAGGCCCTCGGGCGACGGATCAGTCACGGCAACGTAGGCCGCCACGGCCTGGCCCCATTCCCGTGAGGGGACGCCGGTGACGAAAGCCGCGGTCACGCCGTCGAGCTCTTCGAGCTTGCGTTGGATGAAAGCGGCCGAGGCCTTGACGCCTCCGGTAATGATCACGTCGTCGGCGCGGCCCAGCACGGTGAGCTTGCCGTCGTCGGACATCTCGCCCAGATCACCGGTGACGTACCAGCGGACGCCGTCTTCCTCGAAGAATGCTGCCTTTGAGGCGCGGGCGGAATCCAGGTAGCCGGCAGCCACGGTGTCGCCACCCAGCAGGATGCGGCCTTCCAGCTCGCCCTCGCCGATCCGGACCTCGACGCCGTCCAGCGGCTCGCCGTCATAAACGCACCCGCCGGACGTCTCGGCTGATCCGTAGGTGGTTACAACGTTCAGTCCCTGGGCGTGAGCGGTCGCCAGGAGCTCGGGCGAAGCAGGGGCGCCGCCCAGAAGGACGGCGTTGAAGCGGCGCAGCACGGCGAGGGTTTCCGGGGCGGGGGAGTCCAAAAGCCGCTGGAGCTGGGTGGGCACCAGGGACGTGAAACGGATCTTGTCCGTCAGTTCCTCGGCGGCGGCCGTGAAGGCCTCTGGCGTGAAGCCGTTCGATTGGTCCATGACCCAGGGACGCGTGCCTGCATAGAGCGAGCGGACCAGCACCTGCACGCCCGCCACATACTGCAAGGGAAGCGCCAGCAGCCACTGGCCTTCGCCGCGCAGGGCCATGGCAGTGGAGATGGACGACGCCGCGAGGGCCTCGACGGTCAGCACGGTGGCCTTGGGTGTCCCCGTGGAACCAGAGGTTCGGACTACCACCGCTGCATCTTCGACGCCGGTCTCTACCGGAACCGCCTGTGGCGCACCGTTTTCGTCCAGGACGATTTCGACGGCGGGGCCCTCACCGTGGAGGGCGGCCATGAGGGCTTTCAGTACGGGATCGATGTCCACAGGGGAGTCCTAGAAGTAGTAGGGGAAGTTGGACCAGTCCGGGTCGCGCTTTTGGAGGAACGCTTCTTTGCCCTCAACGGCCTCGTCAGTCATGTACGCGAGACGGGTGGCTTCGCCGGCGAAGACCTGCTGCCCGGCGAGGCCGTCATCAGCGAGGTTGAAAGCGAATTTGAGCATACGGATGGCCTGCGGGGACTGGCGGGCGATGTCCGCGGCGTATTCCAAAGCTACTTCTTCGAGGTGCTCGTGGTCGACTGCCTCGTTGACCGCACCCATCTTCACCATGTCCTCGGCGGAATATTCGCGTGCAAGGAAGAAGATTTCCCGCGCGGCTTTCTGCCCGATCTGGCGGGCCAACAGCGCAGAGCCGTATCCGGCGTCGAAACTTCCCACCGTGGCGTCCGTCTGCTTGAACTTGCCATGCTCGCGCGAGGCGATGGTGAGGTCGCTGACCACGTGGAGTGAGTGCCCGCCGCCTGCAGCCCAACCATTGACGACGGCGATCACCACCTTGGGCATGGTCCGCATGAGCCGCTGGACTTCCAGGATGTGCAGGCGTCCGGCGCGGGCGGGGTCGATGGTCTCTTGGGTGTCGCCCTCGGCGTACCTGTAGCCATCCCGGCCCCGGATCCGCTGGTCGCCGCCGGAGCAGAAGGAGTGCCCGCCGTCTTTCGCTGACGGACCGTTGCCCGTGAGCAGGACCGTGGCCACATCCGGCGTCATTCGGGCATGGTCCATGGCCCGGTAGAGCTCGTCCACGGTACCCGGGCGGAACGCGTTGCGGACCTCGGGGCGGTTGAAGGCGATGCGGACCGTGGGGAGGTCCTTGACTGTGCCGTCCGATGAGCGCTCCACCTGCCGGTGGTAGGTCATGTCCTTGAAGTCGTCGAAGCCGGAAACTGCGCGCCAGCGCGAGGGGTCAAAGACGTCGGAAACCTTGGCAGGGAGTTGGTTGTTCACACTCCGAGTCTAGTAATGGCCTTAGCTGATGCAGAACTCGTTGCCCTCAGGGTCCGCCATGGTGTGCCATCCGTGAGGTCCTTGATTGGCGGTCCACAGGTGCTTGGCGCCGCGCGCCTCAAGCTGTTTCCGCACGTCGTCCTTGTCCCGGCCGTCCAGCCTGACGTCCCAGTGCACCCGGTTTTTGACGGACTTTTCGTTGGGATCCGTTTGGAACAGGATGCGCCGGCCGGTCTTGGGATCGGTGTCTTCGGCGGGTACGATCGCGCAACCTTCGGCCCATGCCAGCTTGCCGTTGTGGGTGATCGTCTGCTCCTCGGTGGCATTGCCCTGCTCGATCATGGACCGGATGAACGCCTCGTCCTGCGGCTCCACGCTCCACCCGAGGGTCTGGGCCCACCAGTCGGCGAGGTCGTGTGGCTTCTTGCGATCGACTACTACCTGAATGTTCAGCGTCATAACTAACAAGCTATTCCTGACGGCGGGCGGCAGGGTAGGTCTTCGCGGTCACTTTCCGTGAACGTGCTTAAGCGGAACCTAGTTGGGGAGCAGCTCGGGTGGGACTGCGTAGATCAGGACAACGGCCATGAGGTTCTTGGCGGCATGGACAAAGTAGGAGAACATCAGGTTCTTCCCCGTCCAGACGTATACGGCCACCAGCACCACGGCCATCCCCAGGTACGGAGCCAGTGCAGGGAGAGCGAGTCCTTCGCGGCCCACTAAATGGATCGAGGCGAACACCACCACGGAGATCACGCAGCAGACCCAGATGTTCAGATGCTGCGACAACTTGCCGATCAAGAGATGCCGAAAAAGATACTCCTCCACGAACGGTCCCAGAATCACCAACAACGGCACCATGAGCCACGCCGGCACCTGTTGCAGCATGCCTTGGATACCCAACTGGTTCTGGGAGCTTTGGGCGGTCCCGAAGGCCGCCACCAGAATAGCTGTCAGAATCAGCATCACCACGATGGCAAGCGGGACCGTGGCCAGCGTGAACCACGGGCGGGTTCCCAGGATTCTGAGATCGCGGCCCACCACGCGCCAAGCCGACGCCACTGCAAATATTCCGACGCCGACATAGAAGATCGCGTTGACGGCATAGCTCGCTGTGGCCGGATCGATAAACAGGTCAAGCATCAGCCGCTCGAGCGCCTGTCCTGAGGTCAGGAAGTAGGCTGTAAAGCCAAAATATATAGCCACGGCAATGGCATCCAAGGCAGTGAACCTGTACAAAGTCGCCTTAGTGGAAAGAGTGCCCATGTGACCAGCGTAGTTTGCCGCGAGGTCTTGCATGGCCATCGGTAATGGTCACCGTGAAGTAAACATTCAGCCATGTTTCCATCGGGCCCCTCAGTGGATAGCGACCACGGCGGTTGGCGTTCTGGCCGAGTTGGAGCATGAATGCCAGCACCAAAAAACCGGCGGCTGCCTCCCTGGAGGCGTCAAATGGGGTGCGGACAGAGACAGACCGGGTGTTGTCTGTGAGAATCAGGTATGGCCGAGGATCTTGGATTGTTGCCGTTGACACACATCGGGGGAGTTGGGGCCTTCGCCCGGTTCAGTTTGCTGGACCCGGGACGTGTTGGCCCGGGTAAGGCATATGATGACGCGGTCCCCATCGGCCGTCTTCGGCTGCATCCCGCCGGGGGCGGGCTTGGACTTGGACTTGGACTGGCTGGCCGATGAGCAGCGCCATGGCGCGTGGCAAACCTCGTTGGGCGATCCTTCTGGTCGTTACTGCCCTGGTTCTTGCAGGAGCCATGATCTATGCGGTCGGCGCGTATCAGCGTTTTGAGGAGAGTCGGACCGCGGCGTCAGTTGTGGGCGTCATAGCGGGGCAGCCGCTCCCGGACACACCTTTCGTTTTGTTCCGCAATACCGCGGGTGGGCAGGGGTATGGGAATGCGGCGACCGTGCTGCTGTCCGCGCCGGATGGTACCCGTGCCGTGAGTGAGCAGGCCTGCGACCGGGTCTACGGTACTGCAGAAGAAGTTGTTTGCTTGAGGACGAAACGCGGTCTTGTGACGACGTTTGAGGCCGCAGTTTTGGACCGAAATTGGCAGCAAGAGCGTGCTTGGCCGATCCCCGGTATTCCGAGCCGGACACGCGTAAGCCCGGATGGGTCCATGATTTCAACGACGGTTTTCGTGTCGGGCCATTCTTATACGTCGGCAGGGTTTTCCACAGCCACGGAGATCAGCCTGCCCTCGGGTGGTCCGGGCAACCTGGAGGAGTTCGCGCTCGTGGTGAACGGCGAACGATTACTGGCAGCAGACAGGAACATTTGGGGTGTAACCTTCGTCCCCGGTCAGAGTGATGCCTTCTACGCCACGGCCGCATCGTCCGGACGGATCTGGTTGGTCCGTGGGAGCATCGCTGCCAGGACGCTGACAGCCGTTCGCGACAACGTTGAGTGCCCGTCGGTGTCGCCGGACGGCACAAGGATCGCATATAAGAAGAACGTCGGCGGGCCTTTGGCCGCGCATTGGAACGTGGCGCTGCTTGACCTGGCAACCAGCACTGAAACCGTGCTCTCGGAGAAGCGCAGCGTGGATGACCAGATTGAGTGGCTGGATAATCAGACCCTGCTCTACGGTCTGGCTGACGAAGCCGCTGAAGGTGACAGCAACATCTGGAAGCTGCCCACCGACCCCGCGTCCCAACCCAGCCTGTTCATCGAACATGCGTGGTCGCCGAGTGTGGTCCGGTGAGAACTCCTGGAGTGGGCACGCCCATTGCGAAATGGGACCGCACTTACCGCGCGGTCCCTGCTTGCCAGTCTCAAGCCTGGCCTCCGCCCCGATTCGTGTTCAGACCTTCCAGTCTTTTCACGCCGCTGCGGCGACGCCGGAATCAACCTCCGGAACATATGAAAGTATGCTCATATATTGTTCCTGCGGTTGAACCGCAGCACCCGTTCTTGAGGAGCCCCGTAACCTGATGATTTCCAATACCGAAGCGAGTCCACCCTCGGCACCGGCGGAGGCCGCCAAGATGCCGGTTGGAGCCCGTCGCCTCGTGCTCATAGGAGGACTCTGCATTCCTGTAGGGCTGGTTGCCGGTCCGTATCTCTTCGGTCTGCAGTTGGTGGCAGTTGCGGGGGCCGTCGCCGTGGCTGTGGCTTTGTCCTATCGGCGGGAGCCGGTGTGGTTTTCCCGCTGGTCATGGCTGGCAGCGGCGGCCGGTGGTCTGTGGGTGATCGCCACGGTCGGGTACTGGCTGAGCATCATGGCTGCCGTGGACGGCACCTCGGCACCGTCCGGCCTGCCGAACCTGTTGTTTTACTTAGGATTAGTGGCACTGGGAGTTATGGTCTTGGCTACAATCGCGGGGTGGATTTCACGGTTCCTGGCCGATCGGCGCGCTTCTGCCGGGGGGTTATAGCACACACCTTTCCGTGGGCTTCGGGTTAGTTGCCCGAAGCCCACGGGCGAGCCCTCAGATGGCTCGTGCGGTTCGGCTAGACTCCCGCGCCCTTATCCCTGCGCCGGCGCGCGATGAAGAACACCGCGGCAACGACAGCAAGGATGGCCGCGGCAATGCCTACGGTTACGGGCGCGTTGCTGTCGTCAGGCTTAATCTGCTCGGGTGCCGTTTGTGCCGCCGGCGCAGGGGTGCGGGTAGACGTTTCCGCGGCCGTGGTCGGCGTCGTTGATGGTGTGGCGACAACGGCCTGGGCAGGATCCTGAACGGTAAAGGAGTAGTTGCCTTCGATAGGGTGTCCGTCGGAGGAAACTGTGCGCCAGAGGACCTTATAGACGCCATTTACCCCCGCGGTGATCGCGGTGGAAATGGTCGGGCCCTCTACCGTGACCTTGCCGTCACTGAGGGTCTTGCCCGTCTCATCGGTGACGGTGATGACGCTCAGGTTCAGCTGCTCTGTGTCCAGAGGAGGCTCCGAGAGTGTCAGGGACACGCTGCCAGGGGCTGCAGTGACCGTGGTGTCCTTCGCCGGCACGGTGGATTCCAAAGCGTCATGGGCCAGCGCGGGCGTGGCGGCGAAGGCCGGGATCAGCAAGGCGACTGCGATTGCCAGCCGGAGGCGGAGGCCTCGGGGATTACGGGGTTTCATGATGGGATTCTGCAATTCTGCTGGAGTAGAAGATGACCGGGCAGCGCCGGGACGTCCTGAAACGCAGGCTCAGTACGCGTCGGCGGGGCCCTGCAGCGGAGGTCCCCGTACGGGCGGCCGGACCGAATCTTTCCAGCGCGGAGCGGGATCTGCGGACGCAGTGACAGGAACATAGCGGCGGGCCGGGATTGAAGAGGACTCAATCGTTTCAATCAAGGGCCGCAGCCAGGCCGCCAAGGCCCACAGCGCAGACTCTCCTCGCGCCATCAAAAGCGCCATAATGAAGACCGCGGCCACATGCAAGCCGAGCATCCCCAAGCTGGCATCTGCGCTCAAATGGTCATACGGGGCCCCGGCGGCAACGGCTCCGCTGCTGCCCGGCAGCCCTCCGTGATGGGCGCCACCGGCCAAGGGCGAGCCCGGGCCGGACGACGCTGAAAACGCCAGATGCAGCGCCGCCTGACCAATGCCGAGATATGCGGCCAGGATTGGGGCCGTCATTTTCCTGCCCGACAACACCACTGCCGACAGGGCAACGACAGCTGTCAGGGCGGTCATCACCGAAAAGGCCGGGAGTTCACCGCCGGCCAGCACATGCGCTGCGGCCGCCAATGTCAGGACCACCAGCGCAACGGCTGCGGCCCTGGGGAGGCGGAATGGTGCACGCATAGAAGTCATCGCGCACCACTCCTTCCAGGGAAACTATGGTTCTACGTTATGTAGAATGCTGATTTTAGGGCAATAATGCCCGGTATACCCGTGCTGCTGGCCGCTATTTTGCGGCGTCTGCGAGCAACTGCCGGAATTGTTCTTCGGTTTCCAAGGTCAGCATTTCGCCGTTGAGGAAGAACGTCGGAGTTCCCTTGACCCCGAGAGCCGTGCCGTCGGCGATATCCTTCTTGATTCGCTCCTTGGTCTTGTCATCGGCCACGGCGGCGTCATAGGCGGCCAGGTCCAGTCCGAGCTCTTGGGCGAAAGTGCGGAACAGGGGTGCCTGGGACTCGGTCTTCTCGCCCCACTGCGGCTGGGTTTCGAACATTTTGGCATACATTTGCTCGTACTTGCCCTGCTGGGCGGCGGCTTCCACGGCGAGGGCTGCGGTGGCTGAGTTACGGTGCGAGGGCAGGGGGAAGTACCGGTTGACGAAGGTGATCCGGTCACCGAATTCCTTCTTCAGTTCCTCCACCAAAGGCTGTGCTGCAAGGCAGGCCTCGCATTCGAAGTCCAGGAATTCCACTAGCTGGGCCTTTTCCGTGGTTGGAGAGGTGACGCGGTGGCTGTCGTCGCGGACCAGTTGGGCTTCTGCGGACGCAACTGGTGTCGGGGCGGCCGGGGAGGGTTTGTTCAGTGTGAACACGGTGTACCAGATCACCCCGACGGCGACGAGGACGGCCAGCAAGACCCAGATGAAGACCCTGGCTTTCTTGGCTGTGTCCATGGGAGGGGGAGGCGTTTTGGTCTGTGTCATCAGTGGTGGATGCTTTCCTGGTCGCGGTGGGAGGCGGGTTCGATCTGGAAGGTGGAGTGTTCGACGCTGATGTCGAAGTGCTGGGCCACGCAGTCCTGCAGGTACGCCAGAATACTGGCGGCATGCCCGTCGGTCATGCAGTTATCCTCGACAGTGACGTGGGCTGACAGGACCGGGGTTCCGGAGGCCACGAGTGAGGCATGAAGGTCGTGCACATCGATAACGTGCGGCAAGGCCAGGATGTGCTCACGCACCTTGGCCAGGTCCAGGCCCTTGGGCGTGGATTCCATCAGCACGTTCACGGTGTCGCGGAGAAGTTTAAGCGTGCGGGGGATGATCAGGACGCCGATCAGCAAGGACACCAGAGCGTCGGCCTGAAGCCATCCGGTCAGAGCGATGATGATGGCGGCAGCGATGACGGCTACGGACCCGAGGGCGTCGTTGAGGACCTCCAGGAATGCTGCCTTCATATTGAAGTTGTGGTTCCGACCGGAGGCGAGGATGAGCAGGCCGATAACATTGCCGGCCAGGCCAATGATGCCGAACCAGAGCATTGTCGATTCCCCGATTTCCGGGGGCTCGAAGAGCCGCCGGATGCCTTCGACGATGACGAAGCCGCCGACTGCCAGTAGTAGCGCGGCCTGACCGGCGGCGGCGATGATTTCGGCGCGCTTGTAGCCCCATGTACGCGTCAAGGTTGCCGGTTTCAACGCGAGCGATGCGGCAATGAGTGCGATCAGTAGTCCGGCCGAGTCGGTGAACATGTGGCCGGCGTCTGCCAGCAGGGCAAGGCTGCCGGTCAGTGCAGAACCGATGATCTCGGCAATCATCACCGTGAACGTGATGGCAAAGACCGCGATGAGTTTGCCGCGCCTGGCAGTGGCCTCGGCGGCGTGGTCGTGCCCGTGACCGCTCATGAGCGGACCTCCAAAATGTTGTCAGAAGAGAACGATCGTGTGGTGGTGTCCTGGTTATGCCCGGGCTCGCCGGAGCCGCAGATGGTGTCAACGGTCAGGATGGTGCCCAGCAGGTCATTCAGCGCGTGGGCCAGTTTAGCGTCGGCGAGTTCGTAACGGACCCGGCGTCCGGCCGGCTCCGCGGCCACCAAGCCGCAGTCCCGCAGGCAGGCCAGATGGTTGGAGAGAATCTGGCGGCTGACTCCGATGCTCTCAGCCAGGTCCGAAGGGAATGCCGGACCGTCCTTGAGTTGCAGCAGGACCGCAGCCCGGGTTGGATCCGCGAGGGCTTTCCCGAACCTGGCCAAAACATCAATCGTGGGCAGTATGCGCATACCCGTCATATTACAGGCTGTCTTGAATTCAGGAATATCTGTACCGGTTGTGTTTGCATACCTGGCTAGCCGTTTCTGTCGTGGTTACGGCTTCTGGTGTCGCGTTCTTCCAGTTGAGTGAGCATGGCGTTGTAGGCGTCCAGGTCGGCATCGTTGTTGCGGGCCGCTGCCCTGTCGACGCGCCGCGTTTCGCGAGCGTCCGAACGTGACCACATGATGGCCACGCCAATGGCAATCAGCAGGGTCGGGACTTCGCCAATGCCCCAGGTGATGGCACCGGCCATCTGTTGGTCTTCCAAGGGCGGGGCGCCCCATTCGCGTCCCAGTTCGGTGAACCACTCGGGTTGGATCAGGGTGGTTGACCCCATCAGCGTGACGCCGAAGAAGGCGTGGAAGGCCATGGTGGCAAGAAGGAGCAACAACCGAAGAGGGTATGGTGCGCGGCGCGGAACGGGGTCTGTTCCGATCATCGACAGGACGAACAGGTAGCCGGTGATCACGAAGTGGACGGTCATGAGTTCGTGGCCGACGTGTTCTTTGAGGGCGAACCCGAATGCATCGGAGTAATAGAACAGGACGATGGAGCCGGCGAAATTGGCGGCCACGAACAAGGGATGGGTCACAACCGCGGCCGCCCGGGAGTGAATGAGAATCATGACCCATTCCCGTGGACCCCGCGAGCCATCCCGGCGGGGCGCCAGGGTCCGCAGTGCCAGGGTGACCGGTGCGCCCAGGACCAGGAATACCGGCACGATCATGGTCAGGGCCATGTGGTCAAGCATGTGTGCGCTGAACAGTATCCGCCCATATACGGACGGTCCGCCCGAGGTGAAGAACACCAGCGCTGCCAGGCCCACGAGCCAGGCAACGCTGCGGATCCACGGCCAACTGTCCCCGCGGCGCCGCAGATGCTGCGCGGCGCGCAAATAAAGGTACGCGGCGAACACCGCGAAGGCGATCCAGAGCCAGTCCGGCCGCCAGATGGTGAACCAGCGTTCGGGCGTCAGTTCCGGCGGCAGGAGGTATCCGGTGAGGATCTCCGCGGGCGTCAGGGCCGGCCGGATGTCTTCCCCGGCTGGTGGCGGGGTCCGGCTCAGTGCGGCTGCGAGCCCACTGACGGCGCCCATGATCAGCAGCTCAACCACAATGAAACGCCACAGCAGCCGGTTGGCCTGCCCGGTCCGGTTCTTCACGCTGAGGGCGGGAATAAGCCGTTTCCTGTGCAGGTACCCGATGGCCCCCAAAGCGATGGCCGCCGTCGTCTTCGCCATGAGCAGTACCCCGTAGGGGGAGGCAAGGCCGGCCGGGAGCTCGATGCGGATCGTGGCATTGATGATTCCCGAGGCCACAACGAGGACAAAGGCGAAGCCAGCCAAGGTGGAAAACCGTTTGAGGACTTCGGCGGTGTCTTTGCCAAAGGCCGTTCCGCCCACGGCCAGTGCGATGAGACCACCCAGCCACAGGCAAACTCCCACCAGGTGCAGACCCAGGGAGTTGATGGCCTGCTCGTGATCGTTGCCGCCGGCGGCGTGGCCGATCAGCACCACCGGCACCAGGCCGCCAACCGCGAGGAGGGCTGCGGTGGCCAGGCCTGCGCTGGAGCGGACGCCAAAGGTCAGGGTGGCCACGACCGCGGCGATGATGACGACCCACAGCCAAGCCGCACCGTTGGGAAGCTCAGTGATGTAGGAGACAATCTGGGCGGCAAACTCGCGACTGCCCGAAACCGGAACGCCCGCAATATCGGCGAAACTAAACACCAGCACCGTCAAGGCCGAGAGAGTCCAAACCAGGCTCGCCACCGAGGCCAGCGCCATGATCCGACTGAAGGCCGGATGCTCATCAGCGGCTGCAACCCCCGCCGACGAGATGTCCGGTGTGCGGGACCCGGATCGGCTGCCCCTGCGCCCCGGCATCACCGGCGGCACAATGAAGGCCACGAAAACCAAGGCACCAATGGTGGCCGCCGCTGCAACATTCTGCACGGTCTGGGCCACGCCGTAGCCCCATCGGACCAAGGCGCCGGGATCCCGGGTTTCGGCCGGCAAGGTCCCCCTGCCGTAGGCCGTCGCCACCAGCACCACGACGACGGCGATCACGCCAGCCGCGGCCAGCCACCGCAATTTCGGCGAGGTGGTTGGGCTGCCGCTGGCAGCGGGGGCTTTCAAAGCCACAATGGTTCCTTAAGGCTGGTCCCGTACCTGCCTCCTCAAGGCCGGGGAGCCAGGCGGCGCCGAGCAGTCCGACGCCATTCAAGATTATCTGTAGAGTTGTTCAGACGTTAATCGGTGGCCGACGCCCGCTTCCTGACCCAAGCATTACGGCCCAATCAGGCGCGGACCGTACGTCACAAGGCAAATGCGACGCATTAGCAGGTAGAGGTAGTCTTAATGAATGACCGGAACAGCACAGGCTATGCCTACGTCCAGCCAGCCGGGCAACGACTGCGCAGTTCGGCTGGTGGATGCCGAAAAGGTCGAGGCCGTACGGTCCCGAATGCCGGCGGACATGGACGTGAGCGATCTTGCTGTCATTTTCGGGCTCCTCTCGGACCAGGGGCGGGTCAGGATCCTCATCGCGCTGCTCGAGGGGGAAATGTGCGTGTGCGATTTGGCCGCCACCACAGGGTTGAGCGAATCCGCTGTTTCCCATGCGCTGCGCTTGCTGCGCGGACCGCGTGTGGTGGAGGTCCGTCGGGCCGGCCGGATGGCCTACTATTCATTGGCCGACTCCCACGTGCGCATGCTGCTCGATCTTGGTCTCACACACGTCGGTCACACCGGTCAGGACCGCCTGAAGATGGTCAGCAACAGCTAACTTACGCCCTTGGCCAGGCCGCCGTGGCCGGACGGGGGCACTGATATGGGCGAGCCTGGAGTCGAGGGCCCGGTATGGCTTCCCTCGTTACCGCCCTCGCTGGGCGAGTTTCTCGCACCGAACCTGCAGCCTATTCCCCTGATTCCTGCCCTGACGCTGCTGGCCGCGGTCCTCTACCTTGCCGGCGCGATCAGTCTCTGGGGGCAGGGCCGGCACTGGTCCCCGGTACGCACAGCATCGTTCCTGTTCGGATGCCTGGCCATCATCGTCGTCATGGGAGCCGGTATCGAAGGGTACGGGCTGCGCATGTTCTCCATTTTCATGTTCCAGCAGCTGACCCTGATGATGGCTGTCCCGCCCTTGCTGGTCATCGGTTCCCCTGGGACGCTGCTGCTGCGGGCGACCCCGCACAATCTGCTGGGGCGGCCAGTCCTGAAGTTTGCCCTCTGGGGCCTTCGGTCGCGTGCCGGCAGGTTGGCCATTCACCCGGCCTTTATGGTGCCGCTGTTCCTGCTCAGCTTCTACGGGGTCTACTTTTCGGGACTGGCCGACCTGTTGCTGCCGAACTGGTATGGCCATGTGGGCCTTGAATTGCTGTTCCTGGCCGCGGGCATCCTCTTCACGGTGCCGTTGATTTCCGCTGACCCGCTGCCGAGCAGGCAGACACACTTCGGCCGGCTGCTGGACATTTTTGCCGAGATGCCGCTGCATGCCTTTTTCGGTGTCGTGATCATGATGGCTACTGCGCCCATGGTTAAGTTCTTCGCCGCGCCGCCGGAAAGCTGGGAGGTGGACCCCATGCAGGACCAAGGGCTGGCAGGAGGGCTGGCCTGGTCCTATGGGGAACTGCCGGGAGTGCTGTTGTTGATGTTCATTCTGGTTCGCTGGCAACGGGACGAGGCCAAGGGATGGGTCAAATCCGAGCGTAAGGCCGCTGTAGTGGGAGACCCGGACCTGGACGCCTACAACGAATACCTGCGTCAGCTGGCCAATCGCCCGGAGCGCCAGCGATGACAGTACCCGACGTTTCGACGTCGGCCGCCAACCAGGCGCAGGACCCCGCTGCAGCCGAGGCGACGGCGATCCCCGGACAGCTGGCGCAGCGATGGTATCTCCAGGAGGAACGGCGTGGCGTATAGGTTCCTTCTGTCCTGGCGTTGGGCGGGATGGCTGCTGTTGGCCGCACTTTTCGCCGCCGCATGCGTCGGGCTGGGGAACTGGCAGATGGATCGCCGGAATCAGACGGTGGCCGAGATCCGAAGAGTCCAGCAGAATTACGACAAAACCCCGGTGCCGTTTCAGGATGCCCGCACCTACTTTGAAGTTGCGGACCCGGACGCGAAGTGGAGAACGGTTCTAGTGTCAGGGCGGTACCTTACCGAGGACCAGAGAATCATCAGGAACCGCCCCAACAACTCCGTTGCCGGATACGAGGTAGTGGTACCGTTCCGGCTTGCTTCCGGTGAAACGATCGCGGTCAACCGGGGCTGGCTGCCGATCGGCAACGCCCGGCCCGGGTACCCCGATGCCGTGCCCTCCCCACCAACGGGAGATGTCTCGGCAGTCGTACGGATCAAACCCTCCGAGCCCGATGTTGGCCGTGACGCTCCGGAGGGCCAACTGGCAAGCATCGACCTGTCCTACTACGCGAGCCAACTGGGGTACCCGTTGCTGGCAGGCAGCTACGGGGTCATGGCCTCGGAGTCACCGCAGCCTCCCGCAGTCCCGCAGTCGCTTGCCCGACCTGCCATCAAGGAGGGATCGAACCTGTCCTACGCCCTGCAATGGATCACATTCGGAGTCCTCGCGTTTGTCGGATTCGGGTACATGGCACGTCAACAGGCCCGCATCCACCGTGAGGAACTTGAAGCCGCGGAGGCGTTGCCGGACACGGCAAGCAGCGTCCATAGGCCCAGCCTTTCGCGGCCGGGCAAGCGCAAGCGCTCCCGAGCAGAGGAAGAAGACGCCCTCCTGGACTCGATGGGACTTTGACCCGCACGGAGCCCCCGAGGGAAGGCTCTGCCCCGGAACGGCGTACCGTCATCCCCCGGAAGGAGTAATCACCTGGTCTGCCGGGGAACCATGCCACGGCCGGGATCGTTGAGCCCGTAGCTGCACATCTGAAGATACTGTCAGTGCGGATCACCACCGGGCCGGGCGTTCCTGCCCGAGGCCGTCAACGCAAAAGTCACGAAATTGTAACGACAGTACTTTACGGCTACCATTAATTCAGGTTTTTCTGTATTAAAAACCTTTGATGCTCCACGCTGGACCCCGCCGGGGGCATCAAACGTCAATTCTCTTTGACGGCGGGGGTGGAGGACCCAGTTTTGGCAGCAAGCCTGCCTTGGGGTGAAGCCGTGATGTCAGTGGTCTGTTGACCGCCGGCCACGGCCGGGCATTTTCCTTGGCCCGAACCCGACAGCTAACTTCGCAGGCGAACCGAAAGGATCCCCCTTGGCTTCTGTATCCCCCCATGGCCGCCGTCGAAAACCAGCCTCCGGTTTCGCGCCCCGCATGGCCCTCCCGATGATTTCCACGACCACCGGCCGCCACCGGCCCGTGCCAGAGGCAGGAGGGAGGGGGAGCCGGCACAAACAGGTCACGGCCGCCACCACGCTGAGCGTGGCCGCGCTTTTAACAGCAGCGCTCACCGCAGCTCATGCCAGCCCGGCGTCGAATAATGCAGCTCCTGCCTTGCAGTCGACGGGGACCGTCGCCGCCGGCGCGCCTGTCCAAGCCCCCTTGGGGGCTTCGATAAGTTACGAACGCCCGGCTGTCACCACCGAGCAGGCGCCGTTGCCGGTACCGGCCAAGGCTGACGTAGCTGCTTCCGGCGCGGTTGCGCCTAAACCCGTCGCTGCGCCCCCTGCCCCTGTGACTGCCCCTGTGCAACCTGTCTCAGCGGCCCGGCTCGGGGCGCCCTTGGCCGCCATGTCAATCACCTCTCCGTTCGGTGTTCGCACGTCTCCGATCTCAGGTGCCGGGGAGCTGCACACTGGCCTGGACCTGGTGGCGGCCTGCCAGGTAGCCGTGTTCGCCGCCGGGGCCGGAACTGTCGTGGAGGCCGGATGGTCCCCCTACGGTGGCGGGAACAGGATTGTGGTTGACCACGGGAACGGCCTGAAGAGCACTTACAACCACCTGGCCGCGATCGAAACCTCCGTCGGCGCGACCGTATCAGCCGGCGAGCGGCTGGCGGCGGCCGGCACCACCGGCAACTCCACCGGCTGCCATTTGCACTTCGAGGTACTCCTTAATGGACAGACCGTGAACCCGCAGGGATGGATGTAAGTCCCCACCATCGCCTCTCCGGGATGTCCACGGTCAGAGTCCTGATGTGCCCAGGAAGACGTGGCTGAAGGCGAAGAAGATGGTTCCGGCAACGGCCACGTAGAGCAGCGCAGTAAAGATCCAGCCAAAGTCAGCGACAACGCGGGCGGTGGTGGCGGGTACTTTAATGACTCCATGGGCGATGTTCCGGGCTGTGACCCAAACGAACAGGGGAATCATTGCCGCCCAGACAATCATGCAGAAGGGACAGAGGATGTGAATGGAGTACAGAGCCTGGGACCATAGCCACACAACGAAGGCAAACCCAAGCGTGACTCCGGTCTGCAGCCCGGCCCAGTACCATCGGGCGAACGTGGCCCCGGAGAGCAGTGCCATGCCGGTGGTGATGACGACGGCGAACGCCACGATTCCGATAAACATGTTGGGGAACCCGAAAACTGAACTTTGCCAGGTCTGCATGACCTGGCCGCAGGAAATCCAGGGATTGACGTCGCAGACCGTTTTGTAGCCGGGGTCCTTGAGTACCTCGAGTTTCTCAAGGACCAGGGCGCCGGAGGCGAGCCAGCCGACGATACCGGTGATGACCAGCAACCAGCCGAACGGCTTGTCCCGGGTCATGCGGGGAACAACCGTTCCTACATCAGCTGAAGCATCACTGCTGTTGGCGGGTTTCAAGTTCGCAGCGGATTTCTCGGTGCTGGTCATGGCTGTCGTCCTTCGGGTTTGGTGGAGGGCTTGACTACCATGATCCCGCAGATGCGGTAGTGATCGGTGCCTTCGAGGTTCCTTTTCGCTACATTCGCAGGATCCGGTCACTGAGGCGGCCTTCAAACCTCGCCGATAACATCACGACTTTGCGCTATCATCGTCATATGACGATTCATATGGCCGGCCCCGGGAGCGATTGCGCCCCCTTGGATCCCGCGGCCGCACTCTTTCATTCGCTCAGCGATCCGACACGTCTGGGCATTGTGAAGCGCATGTCCCAAGGAGAAGTGCGGGTGGGTGAGCTTGCTGCTGAGCTGGGTCTGGCACAGTCCACAGTCTCCGCCCATATTGCTTGCCTGCGTGATTGCGGCCTGGTTGAAGGCCGCGCCCAAGGCCGCAGCGTGTATTACTCGCTCTCACGCCCCGAGCTGATGGATGTACTTGCCCAAGCTGAAATTCTGCTTGCGGCAACCGGCAACGCTGTCAGCTTGTGCCCGAACTACGGCGCCGACAGTGCCCGCGCCGAGCTGACAAACACGAACCTTACGAAGGAGAACGCCCGATGAGCGACGCATGCGGCTGCAGCGACGACAAGCCCGAAACCGCGGCCGAAGAGGCTGAGGAAGCGGTCGGATTCTGGCAAATCAACGAGATCAGGGCCGCCGCAGTGGCCGGGGTGCTTCTACTGACCGGATGGATTCTGTCTCTGACCGGAGGCCCTGAGTGGCTGCGCCTGGTCCTGGAAATCGGTGCCCTGCTGGTCGCTGCCTGGACGTTCGTTCCCTCCACCCTCCGGCGCTTGGCTAAAGGCAAGATCGGCGTGGGCACCCTCATGACGATCGCCGCCGCCGGCGCAGTCGCATTGGGCGAGTACGAGGAAGCAGCCATGCTTGCCTTCCTCTACTCCATTTCCGAGGGCCTTGAAGAATACTCTCTGGCCAAAACCCGCCGCGGTCTCCGCGCGTTGTTGGACCTGGTTCCGGCAGAAGCGACGGTCCTGCGCAGCGGCACTGAGGTCACAGTAGACCCGGCCGAACTTGTCCCGGGGGACCGGATGATTGTCCGCCCGGGAGAGCGGCTGGCCACCGATGGTCGAATCATCACCGGCCGCACTTCCCTGGACACTTCGGCCCTGACCGGTGAATCCGTCCCGGTGGAGGCCGGTCCCGGCAGCGAGGTCTACGCCGGGTCCATCAACGGAACAGGGCCACTGGAAGTCGAAGTCACCAGCACCGCGGAGAACAACTCCCTGGCCCGCATCGTGCACATCGTCGAGGCCGAACAGTCCCGCAAGGGACCGGGCCAGCGACTTGCGGACAACATCGCCAAAAAGCTCGTCCCCGGCATCCTGATCGCTGCGGTCCTGATCATCGTCTTCGGCTTCATCGTCGGAGAACCGCTGCTATGGTTCGAACGCGCACTGGTTGTCCTGGTCGCCGCATCACCGTGCGCTTTGGCGATTTCCGTCCCGGTCACCGTTGTGGCCTCCGTCGGTGCGGCCAGCCGCATCGGTGTGCTCATCAAGGGCGGCGGAGCCTTGGAAACCCTCGGCAAGATCCGCACCATCGCCCTGGACAAGACCGGCACCCTGACCCGGAACAAGCCCGAAGTCATCGACGTCGCCGCAACCGGGACCGCGACACGCGAAGAAGTCCTGGCCCTCGCGGCCGGGCTGGAAGCCCGCAGCGAACACCCCCTTGCTCGTGCCATCCTGGCCGCATCTCCTGTCCGGGCTGAGGTCACCGACGTGGACACGGTGCCCGGAGCCGGCCTGGAAGGCCTTTTCGAGGGTAAAACCGTCCGGTTGGGCCGCCCTGGCTGGATCAACCCCGGTTCCCTTGCCGGGGAGGTTGAGCGTATGCAAACGGCAGGTGCCACCGCTGTCCTGATCGAATCCGATGGCGAGGTCATCGGTGCCGTCGCAGTGCGTGACGAGCTTCGTCCCGAAGCCCGGGACGTCATTGCCCGGCTCACGTCCTCCGGGTACACCACAGCCATGCTGACCGGGGATAACATCATCACAGCCAATGCCTTGGGCAAGGACGCCGGGATCACCGAAGTCCACGCCGACCTCCGTCCCGAAGACAAGGCGGAGATCATCAGGACCCTGAAGTCCCGGCAGCCCACCGCTATGGTCGGCGACGGCGTCAACGACGCCCCTGCCCTGGCCACAGCCGACACCGGCATAGCAATGGGAGCGATGGGCACCGACGTCGCAATTGAAACCGCTGACATCGCCCTGATGGGTGAGGACCTGAATCACCTGCCACAAGTCCTGGACCATGCCCGCAGGACCCGGGCGATCATGCTCCAGAACGTGGGCCTGTCCCTGCTGCTGATCGCAATCCTGATCCCACTGGCACTGTTCGGCCTGCTGGGACTGGCTGCCGTGGTCCTGATCCATGAACTCGCTGAGATTGTGGTGATCGGCAACGGCGTCCGCGCCGGCCGGATCAGCCGCAAAACCGCGCTCGCGTCGGTCAAGACCACGCCGGCTCTGGAGCCGGCAGCGTGAGCGTCCCGTCGCCGGCAAGTCCCGCCGGCACGTCAGCTGTTGCCGGGAGAGCACGGCGGGTCAGGATCACCTTGCTCATCACGGCAGCAGTACTCGCCGTGGTTGACCTGGTCATTAAGGCCCTGGCCGAAGCCATGCTCTCCAAGGGCGCCACCATCGATCTGGGTCTGGTGAACTTGAAGCTGTTGTACAACACCGGGGTAGCTTTCAGCCTTGGCGATGACCTGGCCCCATGGCTGGTGATCGCCGCGACCGCCGCGATCATCCTGGCCATGACCTGGTACGCGGTCTCCACCGCCCCCACCATGTCAGCCCTTTCACGGGCCGGTGCTGCCCTGGTGGTGGGCGGCGGGGCCGGGAACCTCGTAGACCGGCTCGATGGGCGCGGCGTCGTGGACTACCTGCACAGCGGCTGGTTTCCTACCTTCAACCTCGCCGATGTCTTCGTCACCGTTGGGGTAGCACTGTACATACTGGGCACTTTGCTCGGGTCCAAAAAACAGCAAACGGCGTAAGCAGCACACGAAACTCAAGGCTCTCCTGATACCCGAAAGGGACTCCCGTGTTTGCGACCATCCTGGCAGCGGCTGGCATGTTTGCCGCAACGAACATCGATGACATCGTGGTGCTGACGGCACTTTTCCTGGCCTCAAGAAAGGGTAAACCGCGCCCTTGGCACATCGTCGGAGGGCAGTACGCGGGATTCATCACCCTTGTGGGGTTGAGCCTCCTGGCCGCGCTGGGTCTAAGCATCGTCCCGGACGAGTGGGTGGGACTTCTCGGATTCCTCCCCTTGACTTTGGGCGTCCTGGGCCTTATTCGGGGCCTGAAAGAAGACGGCGATGACGATGAGAATAAGCTCACCGGAGGGCTTGGCCTGATCGGAATCGCGGGTATCACCATTGCCAACGGTGCGGACAACATCGCCATCTATACCCCGGTGTTCCGAACCATGGCCCCGTCCGACACCGCCATCACCGTCGTCGTTTTTCTGGCACTTGTTGCTCTCTGGTGCGCTCTGGGCAAGATCATCGGCACTCACCACAGAGTCGTAGAAACCCTGGAAAGAGTTGAGCATTGGTTGGTGCCGGCAGTCTTCATCGGGCTCGGCCTGACTATCCTCATCGGATCAGGATCCCTGCAACGCTTGATAAACCTTTGGGTCTGACACTTGGGTGAGCGAGGTCAAAACCGCCGCGCACGCACGCACGCTCGCAGCGGCGGCAGCCGATGGCAGTAAGGCTCCAAATGGGGAATCGGATATAAGAGGGCCGGGCTCCCTCACAGGGAGGAAGCCCGGCACCACGAAAGGGCTGCTCAGAGTGCCGCCAGAAGCGTCTGCATTTCCTTGATCTCGGCTTCCTGGGCGCTCACGATGTCCTTGCTGAGCTGGAGGGCCTCCGCATCCTTGCCGTCCTTGCTTTCTGTTGTGGCCATCGTCACGGCGCCCTGATGGTGGGCGATCATCTGGGTCAGGAACAGTTTGGCGGCCTCAGTGCCCTGGGCGGCTTCCAACTTGGTCATCTCTTCGGGGCCCATCATGCCCTCCATGCTGTGCCCTGTGGGCATCTGAGTGGGTTCGCCCCAGCCCTGCAACCAGCCAGTCATTTTCTCAATCTCCGGGGCCTGGGCGTCCTTGATGCGGGTTGACAGGTCCCTGACCTCGGCAGGGATATCTTTTTTCTTGAGGATCATCTCGCTCATCTCAACAGCCTGGGTGTGGTGCGGAATCATCATCTGGGCGAACGTCACGTCAGCGGAGTTATGGTTCGCCGCGGCCGCCGGGTTCGACGGGTCGGACGAGCCGCTGCCGTGGTCCATTCCCGGCATGGACGTCACGGAGGAACCGGAACCACCGGAACCACCGGAACCACCGGAACCACCGGGCGCTCCGCATCCGGCAAGGGCGACGGCGGCAGCGATGGCTGTTGCTGCAAGGGGTAAGAACTTTTTCGTCTTCATAAAAATCAGGTCCTTCCTAAGAATTTCGGGGCGCGAAGACGCCCGTTCAAAGGTGGTGGGATCATCAGCTGTACGCCTCTCAGTCTGAGGGCAAGGGCGCATTGAAACCTGCCTGGGCTGGCCCGGCAGAAGGAACGGCTACGTTCTGCTGATGGACAACTCACCCGGTGAAGGACTCCCGGGCCGGTAGGACCATGGGATCCGAGGTGTGCTGGTCGGGACCGCGGATTGTGCCGTGACGGAGGTCGTGTCATTCGGTACGGGCGCCGCCAGAGCAGCGGCCGTCGCCGAGGGGATGCAGGATGCACCCATCGAGTGTTGACTCGAGCACTTCCCGGAGCAGGAGCACTGCACAGCGGAGTCGGCACCCTTGGCGGCGGACAGTTCCGCCATTGCAGGCTCCGCCGGTGCGGCCGCATGGTCGTCGTGCCCGGACGCTTCACCTCCAGGCGCTGCCGGACTTTGCCCGGCCATGTACGGCATGCGCGCGGCAGTGGTGCTTGACTGTGCCGAGTGTGCGCTGGTCAGAACATGCATGCCCAGGATTCCGGCGATGATGGCCAGCACGGCGGTCAGAAGCGCCGTCGTGAGCAGGGCAGAACTGGTCATGGTGCGCTGTCCGGCCATACTGGACCTTCCTCCCTGCGTGCGTCTGGTTTTAGCTGCCGGCACCGCCGCCCCCAACCTGCGGGACGGCGGTGCCAACGCGGGCTCACGGTTGGGTCAACGAACCTGCGAGAGGTTCAGTTTCACTCGGCGGAGCAGTTGGGTGTTCAGGGCTACCACGATTGTGGAAACTGACAACAGAACCGCGCCCGTCCGAGTATGGCCGCCTTTCGCGGGGAGGGGAGCAGGCCAAATGAGACTGAGCTAGATGCTCAGCCTGTATCCGGCTGCAGTAACGGCGTCCCGGATAGCTGCATCTGTGGCTGATCCGGAAGCGACCAGGCGGGAGATTCCGCCAGGGACGAGTTCAACAGTCGCGGTAACAACTCCCTCCACAGCGTTGACCGCCTTCTCAACGCTGGCTTTGCAACTACCGCAGGTCAAGCCTTCCAAGGAAAACCCGATGCCGGGAGCCGACTCCGGTGCTTGCGCGGTTTCCGTGGAGCAGCAGCCACATCCCGTGGAGGAAGCAGAAGTCACGGGCAGTTCAGTACGTGATGGTGTTTGCATGTCAGTTCCATTCAAAGCAGAAGATTCGATGGTGCTGTGGTTGAACGGTTGTAAAGAGGAAATCACTTAGCCCTCCGCGACAGACCACTCACTGACAACACCCCGAGTATACCCCCCAGGGGTATGAGAGTGCAACTGTTCGGAAGAGCCATCTGAGTGCTCGAGCTCTCCGTCGCCGCGACCTGGCACCGAATCTCGGTGGCCCTCACCATGAGGGAGAATGAACTCATGAGGATAGAACTGCTTTACATTGATGACTGTCCGAACTCCGCTGGAGCGCAGGAGCGCCTGGAAGCAGCCCTCGAAATCCTGGGACGCGGCGACATTCCCGTGCATATGCGGCAGCTGAACTCCGCGTCAGAGACCGAAGATACGGGATTCGCCGGTTCCCCGACCATCACTGTCGACGGCAAAGACATCTTCCCGACCGGCGCAACCGCCGACGATCTCGCGTGCAGGGTGTACGTCACCCCGCACGGACTCACAGGAATGCCGACCGTCGAGCAGGTCACCGGCGCCCTCAAGAATCATGGATTCTGAGTCTTCCGGCACATGCTCCTGCTGCGGCAGGAGCATGGCCCGGAAAAAGCTTCACGCCTTGGGAGAAGAGGCATTCTTTATCTGCCGTCGCTGCGGCTTGTGGGTAGCTCTACGGCTCACCGCAGATCACCCGGACTAAGACCCGCCCTTGCCCCGCTACGACCCACATGGCGACCCGATCCCCTTGCCGGACGAACACCCCGACACGGCACGCACGATCCAGTTGGACGTGGTGGTGCCGGGGCCACAGTGGTCATTTGGCTGGTCTTGGATGGATGCGCCGAGATGCTTCACTGCTCCGCCGGGAAGTGCCTCGTCCGGGCCGCGCAACTCATCATCAATGAACGCAAGGCCTTCGCGGCCGGGATGCTGACCGTGTCGCTGGAGCCGGAGCTGATGTCGTTCTGGTGACGAGGTTGCTGCGGGGCTCTGGGTGGAAACTGTTGCCCCGCCCTGGAGGGCTTCAGTTTTCAGGATGGGTTCTCAGGATTGTCCGCTGAAGGTGAGCGTGATGAGCATTATATTGAGTCCGACGATCAAGGTGGCACTGGTCCAGCCGGCGATCTTCAGGGCTTTGCCGTCGGTGTGGATGCCCATCACGTCACGCTTTCCCGTGAGCCGGATCAGGGGGATCAATGCGAACGGGATGCCGAAACTGAGCAGTACTTGGCTCAATACCAGGGCCAGGGTCGGCTCGATCCCCGCCCCGAGAACGATCAGCGCCGGAATGAGGGTGATGACCCGGCGGGTCAGCAGCGGGATCCGGACTTTCAGGAGTCCGCCCATGATCGTTGCACCGGCGTAGCAACCAACCGACGTCGACGCCAGCCCGGACGCGAGGAGTCCGATGGCGAAGATGACGCCGATGGCCGGTCCCAGTGCCGAGGTCACTGCCGCGTGGGCGCCGGCGATGGTGTCCGTGCCCTCGGTGCCACGCAGGCTGGATGCCGCCAGCAGCAGCATCGAAATGTTCACAACACCAGCCAGCAACAAGGCGCCGATGACGTCGAAACGGGTGGCGCGGATCAGGCGCGTCCGCACCGCCGGATCTTCGGAGAACCCATGCCGGTCCCGTGCCAGGGCCGAGTGCAGGTAAATCGCGTGTGGCATGACTGTCGCGCCCAACATGCTCGCTGCCAGCAGGACGGTGTCAGTGCCCTCAAAACGAGGAACCAGACCGCCCAGGGCGGCTCCACCGTCTGGCGGGTTGACGAACAACCCGGACATGAACCCAACCGCGATGACGCCCAGGAGCACCAGGATCGCGTATTCAAAGGAACGCTGGCCCCGATGCGACTGCAACGCCAGCAGCAGCATGGAGGCCACGCCAATGATGACACCGCCGACCAACAATGGGAGCCCGAACAACAGATTCAGTGCCACCGCACCGCCGATCACCTCGGCCATGTCCGTGGCACCCGCAACGATTTCGGCCTGCACCCAGTAAAGCCTGCGCCGTTTGGTCCCGAGCCGCTTGGCCAGAATCTCGGGAAGGCTCATACCAGTGGCCAAGCCCAGCTTCGCCGATTGATACTGCACGAGAACGGCCATGGCGTTGGCCACCACCAAAACCCACACCAGCAAGTACCCATAGTTCGCACCCGCTGTGAGGTTCGCCGCAACATTGCCCGGATCCACATAGGCGATCGCGGCAACGAAGGCCGGACCGAGCAGCAAGAGCCGGGACCACACCTTCCGGGGAGTAGGGCGGGTTTCAAGTGTGGGTGCAGTCATCGGATGGTCCTCATCATCGGGGCGGTCTGATAAGAGAATAGAGGAAAATTAGGCATACCGAAAAGTAGCTTTTAGGAATGCCTATAAAGTCAGCTTTTACCTGCTGCGTGAAGCTCTCATTCTTGGCATCCGTGTGTCCGGCTTAGCATTACAAGAGTGGAAAACAGGAACTTCGTGGCATGGATGGACGAGCATCAGATTGGCCTCTACCTGACGGCAATTGTCATCGGCGGTGGCATCGGGTTCTTGGCGCCGGGGCAAGCTCCGGCGTTGGAGCATTGGATCAACCCTGTGCTTGGGCTCTTGCTTTACGCGACGTTCTTGGGTATTCCGTTTGCCTTAATCGGCAGGGCTGCAAAGGACTTTCGCTTCCTGGCCACGGTGCTGGTGTTGAACTTCGTCGTCGTCCCTGTCGTGGTGTTTGGTCTGACACGGTTCATTGCCGGGGACCAAGCTTTGTTGGTCGGCGTTCTGCTGGTGCTCCTCACGCCGTGCGTTGACTACGTCATCGTCTTCAGCGGTCTCGCCGGCGGGGCCGGTGACCGGCTTCTGGCGACCGCGCCGGTGCTGATGCTGGCTCAAATGCTCCTGCTCCCGCTTTACCTTCTGCTCTTTGTCGGCCCGGACTTGGTGTCAGCCGTCGACCCGGCACCGTTCTTTGAAGCCCTCGTCGTGCTGATCATCATCCCGCTGGGTGCGGCGGCGCTGACACAGGTTCTTGCCCGGAAAGCGGCGGCCGGCAGGGCCGTGATGGCCGTAATGCAGTCGTTTATGGTGCCGCTCATGATGGCGACGCTGGCCGTCGTTGTCGGTTCACAAATCGTAGGAGTGGGACAGGAACTTACCTCTCTACTTTCTGCCGTGCCGATTTATGCCGCGTTCCTGCTCGTCATGGTGCCGCTGGGCATGTTCGCCGCCAAACCCGCCAGACTCGATGTTGCCGCTACCCGCGCCGTGGTTTTCAGCGGAGCGACCCGTAATTCCCTGGTGGTCCTTCCGCTTGCCCTGGCACTGCCTGACCACCTGGCGCTTGCCGCACTTGCCGTGGTGACGCAAACGCTGGTGGAGCTGATCGGCATGGTGCTCTTCGTCAGATTCCTGCCTGTAATAGTAGGCAAGGAACGGCGCCCGCAGGCGGCCTGATAGGTGCACGGATGATGCGGACGGGACCATGACCAACGGCAACCGGATTGCCTGGCGGTGATCACCCGTCCCGGAAACTTACATGTCAGCTTCCTGGCTGCCGGACGCTGATGGGGGATCGCACCACATGGATGTCGCCGTAGGCGTTGCGGGCGCGGATCTCCACTTTATGGGTGGTTTCACCTGGTCCGCTGGTGGCCTCGAGTGCGTTGCGTACACGTCCGTACTTAGTGTTGAGGTCCAGCCAGGCGGCAGTGCCTTCACGAACACCGACGGCCAATGCGCCTGCGGCGGTCTGGACGGTGAGGGTACCCGCGGCCACTTCCCCCACCGTGATGTCGCCGTTGGACGTTTTGACCGTAGTGGACCCGCCGGCCCGCTCCAGGGAGACGTCGCCGTTGGCTGCACTGACGCTGAGCTCGCCGGAAGCGCAAGCGATGTAGGTGTTGCCGTTGCCGTTCTTTACGGTAGCAACGCCCTCAATATCCCGGATACGGATCTTGCCGGAGCCGGTCTTGATCCTGGACCTCCCTGATGCGCGCTCCACCGTGACATCGCCCATGTCCGTGTGTGCCTGCAGCTCGCCGCAGTGCTCCACGCGGATGTGGCCCAGATCGGTTTTCAGGTCGGCAGTGCCGAATTCGCCCTCGCAGCGGAGGTCTCCCATGGCGGATCTCAACTCCAGGCTGCTGCCGGCGGGAACCTCCACAGTGATCTCCACCGCGCCGCCGTCGCTGAACCAGCTGTGGCGGAATCCGGGGTGCAGCCTGACCTGCAAGCGGCCGTCCGAATAGTCCACGGTTGTCTGCTCAGCCATCCTGGCGTCCAGGCTTCGCTTGGCCTTTCGGGGCTGGACCGTCACCTCGGTTTGCGGGTGGTCGCGGGCTACGATCCACATATCGCCGCGAACAGAGACATCAATCACGACGGCGATTGGTTGAGGAATCTGGAAGGTTGCCATCAGCGCGCCCATCCCGTGAAGTTCTGCTCGCCGGGTTCGTGGCGCGTACTTTCTTTGTCGAGAGGCCGCCGTGGACTGCTTCGGCGACGGCCCGTACCAGCCAGGAGTTCACGGACAGGCGCTCCCTGCCGGCTGCCTCTTCAACTTGTTGCTTGAGCTGATCCGGAAGTCGGAGAGTGGTGCGCGAGGTGCTGGTGCCATCGAAGTCTTCCGGCGCCATGGGGCCTCGGATTGACTGTTCGATCATTGCCTCGAAGTAACTGGTTGGCGGATTGTTGACCACGAATTCCGGATCACGGCCCCGGAGCCTGACTTCTACGGAGCCGGGGGCGATTTCCAAGGTGATTTCGCTGGCGGCATCAGAGAGCGCCTCCAACAGGACCAGCCGAACCGTGGATTCGACGGCGGCAGTGAGGCGTTCGCTGAGGGCCCGCGCCTCCGGGCCGCCGGCTTCGGCGGCGCTTTCCAGCTGTTTCCGTACCTCGCTGACGTATTGGCTAAGCTGCATGACACCATTGTGACGCCAATATGGTGTCATAGCAATGCCGTTCTGCGGGCGGGGGCCCTGTGGTGTGGTGGCTTGACGCGAACCCACAAAGCCCGGCAGTCTGGAGCGATGAAGTCTTGAGCGCAGCCCTTCTTCCCGGCTGCATCCCCAGTACCCACACGGCTTTCTGCCACCCACTGCGGACTTGCGAGGATTCCTCTTGACTGACCACCTTCACCTTTCCGGCGTTTCCCACGGCTACGGGGACCGCGAACTATTCCATGCCGTCGACCTTGCCATCCACCACGGCGAACACGTGGCGATCGTCGGCGAAAACGGCGCCGGCAAATCCACCCTCCTCCGGCTCATGGCCGGCGTTGAAACGCCCGACGACGGCACGGCAGGTTTGTCAGGCAACCCCGGCTACCGCGTGGGATACCTCGCGCAAACCCATGGCTTCTCTGAGTCTCTGACCGTCAGAGACGCCATTGACACTTCCCTGGCTTCGCTGCGTTCCCTGGAGGCGCGCATCCTGGACCTCGAATCCGGCCTGGCCGACGCTGATTCCGACGAACTCGAGCTCTACGGGAGCCTGCAAACGGAATACCAGCTCCGTGAAGGCTACGCCGCCGAATCCCGCGTGGAATCAGCGCTGGACAAGCTGGGGCTGGGAGGCCTGGACCGGCGTCGAACGCTTGGATCCTTATCCGGCGGCGAGCAGGAGCGGGTAGCGCTCGCCTGTCTGCTGGCTGATCCGGCAGACGCGTTGCTCCTGGATGAGCCCACCAACCACTTGGATGCGAGCGGCACTGCGTGGCTTGAATCGCGGTTGGCCGCGCATCGCGGAACAGTGGTGGTGGTCTCGCATGACCGCGTCCTGCTGCGGAAGATAGCCACCACCATCATTGAGGTGGACGCTGACCGGCGGTCGGTGAACCGCTACGGGAACGGGTACGAAGGCTACCTCCGGGAGAAAGCCGCCGAGCGGGCCCGGTGGATCCAGCAATACGAGCAATGGCTCGATGCCATGGCCGCTGAACGACTCCAAGCCGCCACTGTGGCAGACGGCATGGGCTACGGCCGAAAACGCGACAACGACAAAATGGGTTTCGACTTCAAAGCGGGAACCTGGCAGCGCGCGGCGGCCAGCAAGGTCCGCAATGCCCAGGAGCGCCTCCGCAGGCTCGAGGATAACCCCGTGGATCGGCCGCCCGTGCCGCTGAAACTTGCAGCACCCCTGGGAGTCATTGCCGTGGCGGCGTCCGAACCCGCGGTCGAAGCCCACGGCATCAGCGCGCCCGGCAGACTCCAGACCACCCACCTCAGGGTGGAAGCCGGACAAAAAGTGCTCATCACCGGTCCTAACGGTGCGGGCAAATCCACGCTGTTGTCCATCCTGGCCGGGACGCTGGAGCCGGCCACAGGCTCTGTCACGGTGAACGGCAAGGTGGGTTACCTGCAGCAGGAACTTGAAGTGCCCTCCCGCCCGGGGCTTCGCCTGCTACCTGCATTCGCCGCGGGGCTCGGCGGGAACATCGACGAACATGCTGAGGGCCTGCTGCGGCTGGGGCTGTTCCGACCGGCTGAATTCCATGTTCCCGTGGGTGGCCTTTCCGCAGGGCAGCAGCGCCGGCTCGCCCTGGCCCGACTCCTTCTGGGCGGCTACGACACCATGATCGTGGACGAGCCCACCAACCACTTGGCACCGGTGCTGGTGGAGCAGTTGGAGGCAGCGCTCGCCGCCTTCGAGGGGACCTTGGTGATCGTGAGCCACGACCGCGCGCTGGGAGAGTGGTTTGACCACTGTGCCCGTGCCGATGTCGCGGTCGAACACCGCTGCGGTCCGGTCGGCACGGGCGGCCATTGGGTCAGGTACGGAATGCAGGGCGGCGAATTGCTGTAGCCCTCACGCGGGTCCACGCCTGTGAGCTGCCCGAAAAGCGATGGTTACGCGTTGTCCTGCAGGCCGAAACGCGGCGGCGGGCGTCCTGTAACACGGCCGGAGCACCATGGAAGGAAGCCGGCCGAAAGGAACTTCCGTGATCATCCAGAATCTCTTCCTGCAGGGCATCTACCCGTTCGAGGGCAGCGGCATGGAAAAGCCAGTCCCCCTCCACAGCGAGCTGGCGCACTTTGTCCCGGACGGCGTCGTGAACCAAACGCTGTACTTCCGCGGGGGCAATTCCAGTCCCGAGCTCATCACCGTGGTCCTCATGCGCGACGGCGTGCCCATCCGTTACTTCCCCATCGGGGCCAAAAGCGACGTCCATATTCCGCTGAGGGTTGTTGAAGACACTGACGGTGGGTCGGTGATCGAGCTGTTCATCGTGGCTCCCGCAGGCGTCAGGGGTTCGGTTGTGGTGGACCTCGGGATGGTGGAGCACTGATGCGCCGGCGGCTGGTGGTCATCGGCAACGGAATGGCCGGCGCCCGGGCCGTGGAGGAAATCCTGGCAAGGGGCGGCTCTGACCTCTTCCACATCACCATGTTTGGCGACGAACCCTACGGGAATTACAACCGGATCATGCTCAGCCATGTCCTGTCCGGTGAGGAGGGCGATGCGGATATCTTCCTCAACTCTCTTAGCTGGTACCAGCAGAACAACATCACACTCCATGCCGGTGTCCGGGTGGACCGCATCGACAAGTTCAGCAAGCACGTCTTTGCCGCCGACGGCCGGGTGGAACCTTACGACGACCTCATCATCGCGACCGGCAGCCGTTCACACTTGCCGCCCATGGAGGGCGTCTTTGCACCCAGTGGAGCAGTCAGGCACGGTGTCTTCACGTTCAGGACCTTGGACGATACCCGGAAGATGATTCAGTTCGCCAATAGTGAGCACCATAGCCGGGCAGTGGTGATCGGCGGCGGCTTGCTCGGGCTGGAAGCGGCCCACGGCTTACAGGCCAATGGATTGGCCGTTTCTGTGGTTCACTCCGGCGGGCATCTGATGAATGCGCAATTAGGGCCCGACGGCGGTGCAATACTGCGGCGGAGCGTCGAGGCGCTGGGCATCGAAGTGCATACGGGAAGCCGGACCACAGCGATCCTTGGCGCGGAGCGCATCACCGGGGTAAGCCTGCGCGATCAACGCGAGCTCGGCTGCGACATGGTGGTGGTTACCGCCGGCATCAGGCCAAACGTTGACGTCGCCGTCGTGAGTGGCCTGGCAGTGGAGCGGGGCATTGTGGTGGACGACCACCTGCGCGTCATGGATGAAGAGAATATCTTCGCCGTAGGGGAGTGCGTGCAGCACCGCGGTGAGGTGTACGGACTGGTGGCCCCACTGTGGGAGCAGGCTGCCGTGCTGGCCGATCAAGTCACCGGGGTGGATCGTTCATCGGTGTATCTGGGCTCCCGGACCGCCACCAAACTAAAGGTGGCCGGCGTCGATGTTGCGTCCATGGGGCTTGCCGGGCCGGAGCGCGACACAGATGAACACATCGTGTTCTCGGAACCGGGCCGGGGCGTGTTCAAGTCGATCGTCATTCGCGACAACAAAATGGTGGGCGCCACGTTGTTGGGCGATAGCCGGAAGGTGGCCTACCTGACCCAGGCTTTTGATCAGGGCTTGGCCCTCCCCGAGGAGCGTCTATCGCTAATGTTCGATCTCGGTGGACCAAGTGCCGAGGAGAGCGTGGCCGAACTGGCTGACAGCGCGCAGGTCTGCAACTGCAACGGAGTTTCCAAAGGGGCACTTGTTGCTGTGGTGAAGGGTGGCTGCACCTCGGTATCCGCGGCCATGGACGCTACCCGGGCGGGAAAAGGCTGTGGCTCGTGCAAGCTCATGGTCACACAGGTGGTGGAATGGGCCGCGGGCGGGGCGGTGGAGGAAGACCCGGCAGCGAGCTACTACGTTCCCGGAATTCCGCTGGATAAGGCCGCTTTGATGGCTGAGATCCGGGCACGAGGGCTGCGCTCCGTTTCCCAGGTGTTTGCCGCTCTCGCCCCGGGAAAGCTTGAGGACGCTAAATCGAAGATGGCCCTTGCATCCCTCTTGAAAATGATGCTGGCCGATCAGTACGTTGATGAACGCGATGCCCGTTTCATCAATGACCGCGTACACGCCAACATCCAGCGGGACGGCACGTTCTCCGTAGTCCCACAAATGAAAGGCGGAGTGACGTCGGTCCAACAGCTCCGGAGAATTGCCGACGTCGCGGAGAAACACAAGATTCCCATGATCAAGCTGACAGGCGGGCAACGGATCGACCTGCTGGGGGTGCCCAAGGAGGACCTGCCACAGGTCTGGGCTGATCTGGACATGCCGTCCGGATATGCCTATGGCAAGAGCTTCAGGACCGTCAAGACCTGTGTCGGCAAGGATTATTGCCGCTTTGGAACAGGCGACTCAACCGGCTTGGGCATTGGATTGGAGTCCCGTTTCCAGGGAATTGAGGCACCGGCCAAGCTGAAACTCGCGGTCTCCGGCTGTCCGCGCAATTGTGCGGAATCATTGGTCAAGGACGTCGGCGTAGTGGCGGTGGAAGGTGGCCGATGGGAGATCTATGTGGGCGGTGCGGCCGGTGCCCACATCCGCAAGGGAGATCTGTTGGTCACCGTGGATACCCCTGATCAGGTCACCCTCCTGGCGGGCCGGTTCATGCAGTACTACAGGGAGAACGCCAACTGGCTGGAACGGACCTACGCCTTTGTGCCACGGGTAGGCATCGAACACCTTCGGAGAGTCATCCTGGACGACTCAGAGGGTATCGCCGGGCGGTTGGACGCAGCCATGCAAGCTTCTGTGGATGCCTATGCTGACCCTTGGAGTGAACGCGATGATCCACTCACGCCCGGGCAGTTCCGGACCTCCCTGCCGTTGACCGTGCTGCCTCAGGTGCCTGTCCGATGAGCACGCAGTCCCTGTCCGCCGTCGAATCGAACTTTCAGCGCGTCTTAGGGCCGGTGGACCAAATTCCGTTCGGGGAGGGCAGGGCCTTCGGAGTGGACGGCGAGCAGGTGGCGGTGTTCAGGTTACGGGACGGATCGTTGCGGGCAGTCTCGGGTGTCTGCCCCCACAAAGGCGGCCCGATCGCCGACGGCACCATCGACCACAGCGTGGTCATCTGTCCCCTTCACCAACACGCCTTCGAGCTGGAAAGCGGATGTTCCACTACGGGCGCCAACCCTTTGCGGTCTTACAAAGTCTTCGCAGATGAGGCCGGGAACATCGTGCTGATGCGGGGCTGAGAGGCGCTTTTCCACAGGCCCTTGTTGCCTGCGTCACGGGCATTGGGGTTAATCCCGTAAGATAGACGGGTTGCGCGAAGCTTCGGCGTTCTGCGTTCTTTGTCACACTTCGGGCCCTCCAACGAGGAAAAGCTCGAATTATGTGTGCCAAAGCCGCCCGTGTTCCGGCACCGGCGTAACACCAACAGCAACACCCCAACCCACAAGGAACAGCTGTGCCGCAAAGTACTCCCACAGATCTCCAGAGCTCCAAGGCCTCATCCGTAGCCTCGGACTCCAACCTCAGTGCCGAGGGATACCAGAAGACCCTGAGCCGCCGCCACGTCACCATGATCGCCATGGGTGGCGCTATCGGCGTCGGTCTGTTCATGGGCGCCGGTGGCCGTCTGGCCTCCACGGGCCCTGCCCTGATCTTCTCCTACGCCATTGCCGGCGTCATCGCTTACCTGCTGATGCGCGCCCTCGGCGAACTCATCATGTACCGCCAGACCTCCGGCTCCTTCGTGAGTTACGCCGGTGAAATGTTCGGCAAGAAGGGCGCCTTCCTTTCCGGGTGGATGTACTTCATCAACTGGGCCATGACAGGCATTGCCGAGCTGATCGCAATCGGCCTGTACTTCCAGTTCTTCTTCCCGAATGTGCCTATTGAACTGTCCGCCATCGCAGCACTGGTGCTGCTGGTGGCCGTGAACCTGTTCAGCGTCAAGGCGTTCGGCGAGTTCGAATTCTGGGCTTCCTGCCTTAAGGTCGCGGCGATCGTGATCTTCCTGGCTGTTGGCACGTTCATGGTTGTCACCAACGCCAAGGTGGGCGACGGCAACGCGTCTGTGGCCAACCTCTTCCACGAAAACGGCGGCATGTTCCCCAAGGGCGGCCTGGTGATGATCCTGGTCCTCAACGCCGTGATCTTCGCTTACAACGCCATTGAACTCGTCGGCATCACTGCTGGCGAGATGGAAAACCCGGAGCGCGAAGTTCCCAAGGCGATCCGCGCCGTCGTGGTCCGTATTGTGGTCTTCTACGTTGGTTCGGTGACGCTGCTCGCGATGCTGCTGCCGTCCGACCAGTACGTTGCCGGCACCTCGCCGTTCGTTACCGTGTTCGGCCAGATGGGCCTCGGCTGGATGGGCGATGTCATGAACATGATCGTCATCACTGCCGCCCTGTCCTCCTGCAACTCGGGCCTGTACTCGATCGGCCGCATCTTCCGGACCATGGCCAACAACGGCCACGCTCCGCAGGGGCTCACCAAGATGTCCACCCGCCACGTGCCGTACGCGGCCATCCTGGCAATCGGTGGCGTGTACCTGGTAGGCATCCTGCTCAACATCTGGCTGGGTGGCTCGTACGCGTTCGACCTCGCGCTGAACACCGCGTCCATCGGCGTGATCTTCACATGGGGCTCCATTTTCGCGAGCCAGATCGCACTGCGGAAGAAGCGCGGCAACGTCTCCACCCTGCCGATGCCGGGTTCGCCGTGGACCAGCTGGTTGGGTCTTATTGCCCTGCTGGCCATCACCGTTCTGATCGGTTTCGACTCCATGACCAACAAGGAAACCGGCGAGGTCTTCCTGCTGGGCCTGTGGACCCTCGCGACCATCCCGTTCTTCGCCCTGGTGCTGTGGCTCGGATGGCAGAAGGTCAAGAACAACGAACCCAAGAGCGAGCTGTTCAGCTAAGCCTCTGGTTTCAAACGCTCCAAACGCTTCAAACGCTTCAAACGCTCGACGGCGCGTGCCTCCTTTTGGTCGCACGCGCCGTTTTGCGTTGTGGGGCCTGTTGTGCGTGNNGGGCCCCGCAAGTGGAGGGGGCCTGTTGTGGGGCCTGTTGTGCGTGCTATTGCGGCAGACCTGTCAGTTGGGAGTGTCAGGGGTCGGGTCTAGGCTCGATGTATGGAACACACCACCACCCTGACGCAGCACGTCAACGCAAGCCCGGAGAAGGTTTGGGCCGTCATATCGGACATTCCCGGATCAGCCGGTACGCTCTCCGGCATCGACTCAATCCAGATGCTCAGCGATGGCCCTTACGGGGAGGGCACGCGCTGGAAGGAAACCCGGACCATGATGGGTAAGAAGGAGACCGTCGAGATGTGGGTTTCCGAGACGGACCCTCCGCGCAGCACCACGGTCAAGGCACTTCAGGGCGGTGCGGACTACACCAGCCGCTTCAACCTCACCGAGAGCCACGGCGGCACCGATCTGACGCTGACTTTCGGGGCCGCGGTGACCAATCCGTCGCTCCTCAGCAAGGTGGGCGTGGCTCTGTTCGGGAAGATCGGGATGAGCATGACCCGCAAGGCCCTGGCCAAGGACCTCGCCGAGATCGCAGCCAAAGCGGAAACGCTCTGATGGCGGGAGCAAAGGTTGCCGCGCCCAAGATTTCGCCGGTGCGGCTGGATGAACTGCGTGACGACGACGCCCCGGACTTCCAGCGCGGCGAACGGTACGACGGCGTCAGGCTCACCCGCGTTTCCGCCGATGGAGAGGAACTGAGCGGTGCAGATTTCATTGAGTGCGAGCTGAACGGTGTCTCCTTCAACGAGGCTCAGTTGCGGGGCGCGACATTCCGTGAGTGCATCTTTTCCGAGCCGTACGCCCCGGTTTTCATGGCTGCGCGAACTTCCTGGCAGGACGTAGAGATCACCAATCCGCGGTGGGGTTCGGCTGAACTTTATGAGGGAAACTGGCGGTCTGTCCGAATCGACGGCGGCAAGCTGGATTATGTGAACCTGCGCGGCTCCAAGCTCATGGATATCCAGATCTCCGATTGCATCATCAATGAACTTGATCTCGGAGGGTGCACGGGAACGCGGTTGGCATTGAAGAACTGCACTATCGGCACGCTGGATGTCACGGGCGCCAAGCTGAAGGACGTGGATCTGAGGACTTCGGAGTTCCGCGGAATCAACGGTTTGGCGGGGCTCGCAGGCGTGGTGATTGATGATTACCAGTTGAGCCTCATGGCGCCGTTGTTGGCCGGGCATTTGGGTATCCGGGTGATCTGATGCGGGCCAGGGCCGGTCCTTTGGGGTCCGTAACTGAGGGCTTCAGCTGTTGACCGGCCCTCCGGGCAGTGTAATCTTTATAGAACGAACGGTCGGTATATTATTCCGGATCGGTCCCTTTCACTTCGCGAAGGATGTTCTCATGGTCGAGGCTTTTCTTGTTGGCGGCGCACGTACGCCTGTAGGTCGCTACGGTGGGGCGCTGTCCTCCGTCCGCCCGGACGATCTTGCTGCACTGGTGGTCCGGGAAGCGGTGGCGCGTGCCGGCGTCGATCCTGACTCCATTGACGAGGTGATCCTCGGCAACGCCAACGGCGCGGGCGAGGAAAACCGAAACGTAGCCCGCATGGCAACGCTCCTCGCGGGACTTCCGCTCCACATCCCTGGGATCACGGTCAACCGCTTGTGTGCCTCGGGCCTCAGCGCGATCATCATGGCCAGCCAGATGATCAAGTCCGGAGCTGCGGACATCGTGGTGGCCGGCGGCGTCGAATCCATGAGCCGTGCCCCGTGGGTGCAGGAAAAGCCCACTACGGCGTTCGCCAAGCCCGGCCAGATCTTTGATACCTCCATTGGCTGGCGCTTCACCAATCCGCTCTTCAACAAGGGCGAGCTCTCGCGCGACGGCAAGATGACTTACTCCATGCCCGAGACGGCGGAGGAAGTGGGCCGTGTGGACAACATCTCCCGGGAGGACGCTGACGCTTTCGCCGTCCGCTCCCACGAGCTAGCACTGGCCGCCATTGCCGGGGGTCGATTCAACGACGAAATTGTTCCCGTCATTGTGAAGACCCGGAAGTCCGAAACGCTGGTGGATACCGATGAGGGCCCCCGCGAAGGAACTACCATGGACGTCCTGGCCAAGCTGCGGCCGGTTGTTCCGGGCGGATCCGTGGTTACGGCCGGCAATTCTTCCACCCTCAACGACGGCGCCTCGGCGATCATCGTCGCTTCCGAGGCCGCCATCAAGAAGTTTGGCCTAACGCCCCGGGCCCGCATTGTGGACGGCGCATCTGCCGGCTGCGAGCCTGAGATCATGGGCATCGGCCCGGTCCCGGCTACCCAAAAAGTCCTGGCACGCTCCAGGCTCACGGTGGATCAGCTGGGTGCCGTGGAACTTAATGAGGCTTTCGCCACGCAGTCGCTGGCGAGCATGCGTCGCCTTGGACTGAACCCGGAAATCGTCAACAACGACGGCGGCGCCATCAGTTTGGGGCACCCGCTCGGTTCCAGCGGCTCACGAATCGCCATCACGCTGCTGGGTCGGATGGAGCGGGAACTCGCGTCATCCTCCGGACCCAAGCTCGGACTGGCCACGATGTGCATCGGCGTCGGACAGGGCACCGCGATGCTGATGGAAGGCGTGTAATGGCGCTGGATCCGCAAGACTTCACCACGCTTCTCATCGAGGAACGCGAGGACCGGCTCACTGTCCTGCTGAACCGTCCCGAGGTCCGTAACGCGATTGACCAGACAATGGTGGACGAGCTTCACCAGGTGTGTGCTGAACTCGAGCGGAATCCGAAGGTACTGATCATTGCAGGGACTGAGGGCGTTTTCGCCTCCGGCGCGGATATTGGCCAGTTGCGCGAACGCCGCCGTGACGACGCTTTGCAGGGGATCAACTCCACCATCTTTGTCCGCATCGCCAGGTTGCCCATGCCCGTCATCGCGGCCTTGGACGGGTATTGCCTTGGTGGTGGAGCAGAGCTCGCGTACGCCGCCGACTTCCGCATTGGCACTCCGAGTGTCCGCATCGGCAATCCGGAGACCGGCCTGGGGATCCTTGCAGCGGCTGGGGCCAGTTGGCGGCTCAAGGAACTCGTGGGGGAGCCCAAAGCCAAGGAAATCCTCCTGGCCGGCGCAGTGCTGCGCGCCGAAGAAGCCCTGCGCATCAACCTCATCACGGAGATCCATGAAGCACCTGACCTCATGGATGCCGCGCACAAGTTGGCGGACAGGATCGGACGCCAGGACCCCTTGGCCGTGCGGATCACCAAATCCGTGTTCCACGCCCCGGTAGAAGCACACCCGCTGATCGATACGCTCGCGCAGGGGATTCTTTTCGAGTCCCAGGCCAAGTTTGACCGAATGCAGGCATTCCTGGATAAGAAGTCGGCCAAGGCATCCCAAGACACCGCCGCACCCGCAACAACCACCGCAGACCCGCAAGACAGGACACAGAAATGAGCCAAGCTCCCACCATCCCGCACGTCGTCGGAGTCCTGGGTGGTGGCCGGATGGGTGCCGGGATCGCGCACGCCTTCCTCACCAAAGGTGCCAATGTGATCGTGGTGGAACGCGACCACGAGGCAGCAGCCGGAGCGCAGGATCGCGTTGCCGACGCTGTCACCAAGTCCGCTGCCCGCGGCACCCTGAACGAGTCTCACGAACAGGCGATGTCCCGCTTCAGCACCTCCACGGACTACGCGTCGTTCATTCACTGCGGCCTGGTGGTGGAGGCAGTGCCTGAGGACTACCACCTCAAGGTCAAAGCGCTGAAAGCTGTTGAGGAACACCTGTCCGCGGATGCATTCCTTGCCTCCAACACGTCCTCGTTGTCCGTGACCGGCCTGGCCAGCGAACTTCGTCGTCCGGCCCACTTCGTGGGTTTGCACTTCTTTAACCCGGTGCCCGCCTCCACTCTCATTGAGGTGGTGCTGGCCAAGGAAACGTCTCCCGAACTCGCTGCTGCGGCCAAAAACTGGACCGAGGCACTCGGCAAGACCGCCGTCGTCGTCAATGATGCTCCCGGCTTTGCATCCTCCAGGCTTGGCGTCGCAATTGCCCTCGAGGCGATGCGCATGGTGGAGGAAGGTGTGGCGTCCGCCGAGGACATTGATGCCGCTATGGTCCTGGGTTACAAGCACCCCACTGGCCCGTTGAAGACCACGGATATTGTTGGCTTGGACGTTCGGCTGGGCATCGCGGAGTACCTTCACTCAACGCTCGGCGACCGCTTTGCTCCGCCGCAGATCCTTCGCGACAAAGTGGCACGCGGTGAACTGGGACGTAAAACGGGCAAGGGATTCTTCGAGTGGAGCGCCTAACCCCCGCAGGCGGTTAGGCTAACCGGGTGACTTCAATCGAACCCACCACCCTGACCGGTAAATTCGTGACCCTGGAACCATTGAGCCAGGAACACCATGACGGGCTGGTGGACGCAGCCCGCGACGGCGATCTCTGGAAGCTTTGGTACACCTCCGTCCCTACGCCGGAGGGTATGGCTGCCGAAATCGATCGCCGCCTGGACCTGCAGGCAAAAGGGTCCATGGTGCCGTTTGCCACGCGGTCCAACGCAACACGCAAGCTCATAGGAATGACCACCTACATGAACATCGACGCCGAAACTCCTCGCTTGGAGATCGGGTCAACCTGGAATGCCGCGTCGGCGCACGGCACGGGAACCAACCCGGATTCGAAGCTGCTGCTCCTGCGGCACGCCTTCGAAACGCTGGGCTGCCCGGCCGTGGAATTCCGCACGCACTGGATGAACCAGCAGTCCCGTGAGGCGATTGCCAGGCTCGGCGCCAAGCAGGACGGTGTGCTTCGGAACCACTCCCGCAGCAAGGACGGCGCCCTCCGCGACACCGTGGTGTTCTCCATCCTGGAACACGAATGGCCCGCCGTGCGGAACGGGTTGGAGTTCCGGCTGGCGAAGTACGGCGTGTAGCCGTTTCTGCGCATCGAGGGGCGGGCTTTCGGCATTATCGACACGTCAAAAAGCCGAAAGCTAACCCCTCAGCGCTGTGGGAGTCTTCGTCGAGGGGCGGGCTCTCGGCAGTAAGTGGGCGCGATAGTCCCGAGAGCTAACCCCTCGACGAGGGCTACGCCGGCGCGCCCGTCACAACGCCACGCTCTCCCCGGCCAAAGCACTCCGCACCGAGGTCCAGGACTTCAGCACCTCCAACACGGCAGGATCGCGCTCGTCAAGGACGGCTTGCTGATACGAGTCCTCGAGCAGCGAATCCACGGAAACCCGGACGCCGTCGGAAGCACTGAGAATCGCGGCTTCCACCATGGCCAGGCTCATGATGTTCTGGTGCACCCGTCCCATGGGCGTGCTTCCGGTGCGCACAGCGGACACGAAGTCCCGCAGCGACCCGGCGATCTCCTGACCCGGATCCTCAGAAAGGAAGGCATCGCCGGAAACCAGGGCATCGCCGGCTTGAGTAGGAAGGGAAGACACCGGCTCATTGTCGCCGTCCCACAAGACAGTTCCTTGCTCACCGCTGATCCGCCACGATGCATTCCACGAGGTCTCCTGGCCAGGGCTGCACCAGCTGCCTGTGAACACGAAGCGCTCGCCGCCGGTCATCTCGAAGATGGCCGTGGATCCCGCATCTCCGCGATACCAGCTCCAGGACGGGTTGTACTCCTCACAGAACACTGAGACGGGGTCGGCGTCGAGCAGGAAGCGGGCCATATCGAACTGGTGTATGGCCATGTCCAGCAGGAGCGGGTGATCCATGGCGTCACGGAATCCCCCGAAGTGCGGTGCCTTGAAGAACTCGGCCGAGACGATGCCAACTGAACCCAATGTGGAGGACAGGCGCTTGGCCGAGAACAGGTGCTTGTTGTAGCGCCGGGACTGGCTGACCATGAAAAGCTGGGCGTGAAGTTCCGCGGCTGCTGCCAAGGAAAGGCCCTGCGCCACAGTCGAAGCCACTGGTTTCTCGCCCAGAACCGGTAAGCCGGCGGCCAGCGCTTCGGTGGTTACCGGATGATGCGCAGCCGGAACCGTGACGTTGATGACCGCCTGGGCTCCGACGTCGGACGCCAACTGAGCTGTACCGGCGCCAACGGGGAGGCCGGGGCGCCCTAACCACGCCGCAGCGTCAGCGGCAGCCGCAAGGTCCAGATCAACGATTCCGACGAGCTCAACCAACGGCGACGACTCCACCGTACGAAGCCACGCGCGGCCCATTCCCCCTGCGCCTACAACGACGACGCGAAGGGGAGTGCCGTCGTCGGGAATGGTAGCGAAAGTGCTCACGCGTTGGCCCCCTGGTAGCTCTTGCCGTTGAAGAAGTCGCCGGTCTCGTACCGCAGGAGCTCAGGGACGGCGCGTTCCGGGCGGTCGGTGACGGCCCATTCCACGGCGTTGGCGATGACACGCCGGACGTCCTTGTGGTGGTAGACGGGGTAGTCCTGGTCGCCGGGGCTGAAGAAGAAGATCTTGCCGTGGCCGCGGCGGAACGTGCAGCCGGACCGGAAGACTTCGCCGCCGCTGAAGGAGCTGATGAACACCAGTTCCTCGGGCGTGGGGATGTCGAAGAATTCGCCGTACATTTCCTGTTGCGGGATCTCGATGGGATGCGGGACGCCCTTCGCGATGGGGTGCGTGGGATCCACGGTCCACACGAGTTCGCGGTCCTGCTCGGAGCGCCAACGCAGTGTGCAGGAGGTGCCCATGAGCTTGGTGAAGATCTTGGACCAGTGCCCGGAGTGCAGCACGATCAAGCCCATTCCGGCCAGGACATGCCGGTGGACGCGTTCCACGATCTCGTCGTCAACATCTGCGTGGGACATGTGGCCCCACCAGGTGAGGACATCGGTGTTCTCGAGGATTTCCTCGGTGAGGCCGTGTTCCGGTTCGTCCAGCGTCGCGGTCCGGACCTCGACGGCGGCACCCAGGTTCTCTTCGATGCCCGCCTTGACGGCGCCGTGCATACCGTCCGGGTAAAGGCGTGCCACGAGTTCATCGCGCTTCTCGTGGCGGTTCTCGGACCACACGGTGACGCGGATGGGCTTGCTCTCAGTCATGATTTCTCCTTGAAGGTGTGGGTACGCGGTCTACTTGACCGCACCGCCGGTGGTGCCGGCGGCGATGTATTTTTGGGCTGCGACCAGTAGGACGATTGCCGGGATGGAGGCGAGTACCGCCGTCGCCATGACCGAACTCCAGTCGTTCACGTAGGCGCCGATGTACTGGAAGATGCCCAAGGTGACGGGCCGGACGGCTTCGGTGGTGGTGAGGGTCAGTGCGAAGAGGAAGTCACTCCACGCGAACAGGAACGTGAAGAGCCCTGCAGTGATCAGGGAGTTCCGGCTGAGCGGAAGCACGATCGACCAGAACGCCCGGAGGTGACCCGCCCCGTCCATCCGGGCAGCCTCGATCACCGAGGCCGGCATACCGTTCATGAAAGCCCGGATGATGAGGATGGCGAACGGGATGCCGTGGGCCGAGTCAGCCAGGATCAGGCCCGGAATGGAGTTGAGAAGGCCGAGATCGTTGTAGGCGGTGTACAGCGCGTTGGCCACCACGATTCCCGGAATCATCTGGCTGATGAGTATGGCGAACAAGACCACTCCGGCACCCCGGACTTTGAAATAGGCAAGGGCGTAAGCGGCCGGGGCTGCAATGGCCAGACTCAGCACCACGCTGCCCAGCGAAATGATGAGGCTGGTTCCCAGGTTGCCCGCTTGCTCGTTGATGGCTGTGGCATAACCGGTGAAGTCGGGCTTCACAGGGAACCATGAGGTTTCCAAAGTGGTGCCGTTGGGTTGAAGGGAGGCGTTGACCATCCAATAGACCGGGAACAGCATGATGGCCAGGAAGAAGATGGCCAGTGCTGTGTAGCCCCAGTTCTTGCGTCCCGCGGTTTTTTGGGGTTTTCCGCCCGCGCGCCGGAGCGTGGGTGCCTTTAGTACGGTTGTCATGCTGTCCTCACTCATCCACTGCGCGTCGGCTGGCCCGCAGATACAGCACTGCGAAAACCAGGGAGATGATCACCAGCACGTTGCCCAATGCCGCACCTTCGCCGAACTTGAACTCGTGGAAGGACAGGTTGTAGGACTGCGTCGCGATGGTCTGGGTGGAGTTGGCGGGCCCGCCGTTGGTCAGGCCCAGGATGATGTCCAGCACCTTGAGCGTGTAGACGACGCCGAGCACCAGGACCACGCTCACCACTGGCCTGAGCATGGGCCAGGTGATGTGCCGGAAGGCCTTCCAGCCCGTGGCACCGTCCAAGGAGCCTGCCTCGTAGAGTTCGTCCGGGATTTCCTGCAGGCCACCGTAGAGGATGGTCAGGTTGAACGGGATGCCGATCCAGATGTTGACGCCCACCACGGCAATAAGGGCCAATGAAGTGCTGGTGAGCCATGGAATGCCGGTATCGATGATGCCGAGGTCTCCCAGGAATCGGTTCAGCGCACCGCTGTCCTTATCCAGGATCCAGCGCCACACGGCACTCGAGACGATCAAGGGAAGCAGCCAAGGGAGCAGGAGCAGGGACCGCAGGATTCCGTTGAGCGGGAACTTGCGCTGGAAGAAGATGGCCAGCGAAAGGCCGATCACGAACTGGCCAATGATGGAGCCAATGGTGAACAGCACCGTATTGAGCAAAGACGTCGAGAACAACGACGACGACAATACAGTTACGTAGTTGGCGAACCCTACCCAGGGGGCTTCTCCAGTGAAGAACGTGGAGGTGGTGTAGTCCTGGAAACTCATCACCACGTTCTTGACTACCGGATAGCCGAAGAACAACGTCATGTAGACCACGGCGGGAACCAGGAAGAGCCACTGGAAGATGCGCTCGCGGCGTTGGCGGGAACGACGCCGGGGTGCCGGCTTTTCGGTGTCGGTTCCGGGAGTCTTCGCTGCCTCGCCGGTGGCCCGCCCCTCTGAGTGAGGTAAGTCAGTTGCTAATGACATAGCAGCTTGCCTACTGACCTTGGGCTTGCTTGAGGGCATCGGCCGGTGAGGCGTTGCCCGTCAGCGAAGTCTGGATGGCTGTGTAGATCTTGGTGGCCTGTGCAGGCCATTCTTCTCCGAGCTGGCCGGTGCGTGCACGGGCTGTCTTGATCAGCTCGGTGAACGTGGCGAGCTTTGGGTTGTCGCTTGCGAACTTGTCCGAGAGGGTGGTTTTGGAAGGGATGGTATTACGGGCTGTGGCCATGGCCAATTGGTTCTCGTCGCTGTTCAGGCAGGCAACCATCTCTGCTGCCTTTGCTTGCCGGGCTTTGTTACCGGTTTGCGGGACAGTCCATACTTCGCCGCCGAGCGGAGCCACGGACGTCTGCCCGGCTTCACGTACAGGGATCTTCACTACGCCGTACTGAAGCGTGGGTTGCTTGTCCAAAGCCGGGATTTGCCAGGGTCCGTTGACCATCATGGCTGCCTTGCCTGCCAGGAACTGGTCTTTGACATCAGCCTGGGTCCAGTTAAGGGCAGATGATGAAACCGAGCCGCTCTTTACCAGGTCCGTCCACAGCTGCAGGGCCTGCTCGGTCTCTTTGGTGTCGATCTTCTTCTCATCACCACCGTTGGACCACATGACGGGAAGGAACTGCCACGTGCCCTCGTAGGTGGGGTTGGCGTTGAAAGCGAGTCCGTACTGGTCTCCAGCGGTGAGTTTGGCGGAAGCATCCTTGAGTTCATCCCACGTCGTGGGCGGGGTGACACCCGCCTTGGCCAGGATGTCCTTGTTGTAGAACAAGGCGATGGTGTTCACGGTTGGCGCCAAGCCGTACACCTTGTCCTTGTACGTGCCCGCGCTCAGCACACCTTCAGCGAAGTTTTCAGTGCTGACCTTGAAATCGGCAAGGGGTGCCAAAGCTCCTGTGGCTGCGATCTGCTGGAGGTCCGGGTTGTCCAACATCAGGACGTCGGGGAGAGTCTTGGAGGAGGATTGTTGGAGGACCTTGGAAATGAGAGATTTTCCGGGGACCGTCTCCCGCTTGACGGTAACGCCCAGCTGGGTGCCGCACTTTGTCAGCGCATCGCCGATGAACGATTTGTCCGGCTCGTTGTTGTAGTAATCCATGACTGAGAGTTCGGTGACGGTCTCTGAGGACGATGCCGCAGTGGAGGAGCCGCAGCCGGAGAGGGCCAGCGGTAGACCCACCAAGGCGGCGACTGCCAATGCGAGTGGACGGGATGTCCTTTGTGGTGACTTCATTGTCTGTTCCTTTCTGGGAATCGATTTATCGATGCGTATCGACGATGCGTATCGATGAACTTTGGAATCGGAGGTAGAGCAGGTGGTTACAGAGGGGTGTTAGCTGCCGTGGGGTGGGCGGAGCGTGCTTGAACGGTGCGTAATGACCGTGGGTACCAGTTCCAGGGATTCGTGTGGTCCTTGGTTCTCGGCTTCGAGGAGGTCGCAGATGATCTTCACTGCCCGGCGGGAAACTTCCCTCGGGCGCAGATCGATGGTGGAGAGGGGAACGGGCTGTAGTTCGGCCAGGGTGGGTGAGGCGCTGCCTATGACGGAGACGTCCACCCCCGGAGTCAGGCCTCGTGCGGCCAGCGCACGGCGGAGAATATCCTGGATGGTGCGGTCAGGCGCAATGAAGGCCGGTATGCCTTCGGTTGCGGCCAGTGCTTTGTCCACGGACTCGGAGATGATGGCCACATCTGCGCCTCCCGGGAAATGCTGTACTGCCACTCCCAGTGATTCGGCTGCCGCGTCGGCTCCCCGCATGAATCGGTCAACGTAATTGACGTGCCGGTTCACCACCGCGGGTTGCCATTCGATGATCGAGATGACGCTGTGGCCAGCCGAGGCCAGATCGCGGACGCATTGCTCACCTGCCATTTCGAAGTCCGCGTCAATGCAGACCAGGCCGGAGGGGTCCCGGGGTATGCCGATCAGCAGCACGGGGACATTGAGCGACCGCGCGACGGGGAGTCGTTCATCCTCATCTTCGACTTGCATGAGGATCAAGCCGTCGCAGATCTGTTGACCCACAACGCGACGAAGCCCCGCCGCCCCTTCGTCTTCGGTGACCAGGAGAATGTCGTGATCAAACTGCCTTGCCGTGGAAGCGATCACCGACACGAACTCCATGAGGGAAGCCATTTCGAGTTCCGGGATGAACGGAATGACCAGTCCGATCACACGTGTCCGTCGGCCGGCCAGGGCACGGGCGCCGGCATTCGGCTGGTAGGTCAATTCCTCGATCGCAGCCTCTACCTTTTTCCGCGTCTTCTCGGAGATGGGCCGCTTGCCGCTTAGAACGTAGGAAACTGTGCTTTGAGCTACTCCGGCGGCCTGGGCGACGTCCTTGCTGGTGGGCATGGCCGGACCTCCTTGTGCTCTCTGCTGAACAGTTTCCTGTGATTGTCGATGCGTATCGTCGATGCGCATCGAAAACGAGTATGACACGGGTCACTCAACCTCCGCAAGACCCTCTCCCACGTCCCGCGTGCTTCAGGTGAACCCTCTCTCACGTCCCGCGTGCTTCAGGCGAACCCTCTCTCACGTCCCGTTCCAGGGCACCAATGTGCTTAGCTGGCTCCTATGGACGGGACTTCAGCTCTTCAGGGCGTCCAATGGGATGGCGCCGTCAACGCTTGGCGCATTGCCGGGGATGTGTACCGCATGGGCCGCCACGAATGGGTCACCGAATCCGGCTGGCAGCAGATGTACGACGACGGCGTCCGCACCGTGATCGATCTCCGCGCCTCGCGCGAGCGGCGGCTACGCGACACCGACACCCTGGTGCCGGACGAGGCGAAGGTGCGGATCGACGTCGTACATTGCCCAACCGAAGATCCTGATCATAGTGACTTCGACGAGCTTTTCGGACCGTACCTCAAGGACCCCGCTCAATACGGGGATTACCTTCACCTGTTCGGGGACAAGATCGCGGCCGTCTTCAAAGCTATTGCGGCGTCCCCGGGAAAAGTGGTGGTTCATTGCTCCGCAGGCAGGGACCGCAGTGGCGTGATCGCGGTGATGCTGCAGCGGTTGGCGCTGTCCGGGCCAAGCTGGGCGTGGGCCGCCCTAACTAAAGCCGGAAATTCCTGCTGTACTCCACGGGGCATTCATGTACCCTGTATATATTACCGAACGGCCGGTCAGTAATGTTGGCTCCAGTCAGCAGGGACCGTGCCGATTTCACGTGCCTTGGAAGGACCCGTCGACGATGACCACTACAGCAGTCGCCCCGGAAACCACAGCCGTTGCAACCGTTCCCAGCTACGTCCAGGATGCCTGGTGGACGCCGGCGCCCGACGTGAAAAAGGTGCCGGTCCGTGACGCAAGCACCGGAGAGGTTCTGGCCAACGTCAGCACCGACGGACTGGACCTTGCCGCCGTCGTAAATTACGGACGCACCACCGGCCAAACGGAACTCGGGAAGCTGACGTTCCACCAGCGCGCGCTCAAACTCAAAGAACTGGCCATGTACCTGAACGGGCGCCGTGAAGAACTGTACGAGTCCTCGTCACAGAGCGGTGCCACCAAGATCGACAACATGATCGATATTGACGGCGGAATCGGCGTGCTCTTCACGTTTGGTTCCAAGGGTCGCCGCGAATTGCCCAACTCGCAGGTTGTGGTGGACGGTCCCATGGAGACGCTGTCCAAAGACGGATCGTTCGTGGCCGAGCACATCTACACCCGCATCCCAGGTGTCGCGGTTCAGATCAACGCGTTCAACTTCCCGGTGTGGGGCATGCTGGAGAAGTTCGCCCCCGCATTCCTCGCCGGCGTCCCCACCATCGTGAAGCCCGCCACGCCCACAGGTTACGTTGCCGCCGCCGCAGTCAAGGCGATCATCGAGTCCGGCATTCTTCCCGCAGGCTCGCTTCAGCTGATTTCCGGTTCTGCCCGCACCATCCTGGATGAGCTCGATTACCGCGACCTCGTGTCCTTTACGGGCTCGGCGTCCACTGCCAATTCGCTTAAAGGCCACAAGAACGTGGTCCAGGGCGGCGTCCGTTTCACCTCGGAAACCGACTCCCTCAACGCTGCGATCCTCGGCCCCGACGCCGTCCCCGGCACTCCCGAGTTCGACGCTTTCATCAAGGCCGTGGTCACGGAGATGACCGTCAAAGCCGGCCAGAAATGCACCGCCATTCGCCGCGTCATCGTCCCGCAGGAGCTCACGGCCGAGGTCGCCTCGGCGGTCGGCGCGCGCATCAACGAGCGGGTAGTGCTTGGCGATCCTCGCGCCGAGGGCGTCACCATGGGCGCCCTGGCGTCGCTGGAACAGCTCGCGGACGTCCGCGCTGCCGTCCAGTCAATGCTCGACGCCGGCGGTGAGCTTGCGTACGGATCTCTCGATTCGCCGTCGGTCACCTCCGTTGGCGGCAACGTAGGCGTGGTGGAAGACGGCGCGTTCATGTCCCCGGTGCTACTGAGCTGGACTGACGCCGAGGCCGAAGAAGTCCACTCCTTGGAGGCATTCGGGCCGGTATCCTCGGTGTTGGGGTACTCGGATCTTGCAGATGCCATCCGCTTGGCGGCCCGCGGCTCCGGCTCGTTGGTGGCCTCTGTATGCACCAACGATCCCGCTGTTGCGCAAGAACTGGTGCTCGGCATCGCTGCCCACCACGGACGCGTCCACATGCTCAACCGTGAAGACGCCCGCTCATCCACAGGTCACGGATCCCCGGTGCCACACCTGGTCCACGGCGGTCCCGGCCGCGCAGGCGGCGGCGAAGAACTGGGCGGCATCCGATCTGTCATGCACCACATGCAGCGCACCGCCATCCAGGGCTCGCCCAACATGCTCACAGCCGTTACCGGTCTTTGGCACACCGGCGCGGACAGGAACTTCACCGTGGAAACCGAGGGGGAGCACCCCTTCCGGAAGCATCTGTCCACGCTGCGAATCGGCGATGCCGTACGTTCGGATCTCCGCGAGGTCAAACTGGAGGACATCACTGCCTTTGCCAACTCCACGGGCGATACGTTCTACGCGCACACCAACCAGGAAGCCGCCGAGGCCAACCCGTTCTTCCCCGGCATTGTGGCCCACGGCTACTTGCTCCTGAGCTGGGCTGCCGGACTCTTTGTGGAGCCCGCCCCGGGCCCCGTCCTGGCCAACTATGGCTTGGAGAACCTGCGCTTCATCACCCCTGTTGCAGCCGGCGATTCCATCCGCGTCACGCTGACGGCCAAAAAGATCACACCCCGTGAGACTGACGAGTACGGGGAGGTGGCCTGGGACGCCGTCCTGACCAACCAGAACGACGAAATCGTAGCCACCTACGATGTCCTCACCCTCGTGGAAAAGTAACGCTCTCTCACATCCCTCGGGCTTGAGCGGGACGCTCTCTCACCACGACGAAACGCCTTTCCACCTGTATGGGGAAAGGCGTTTCGTCGTTTCGGCTGAAGGCAGCCAGGAGTAACTACACGACGACGACGGCACAAGGCTTTGCCACGCGCGTCACCTTGCGGGATGTGAGAGATGGTTTGCCGGAAGCCAAGGGGATGTGCGAGAGGGCTGGCCGGAAGGGCTAGGGATGTGCGAGAGGGTCAGGCGGCCGTGTGGAGGCCGTCGAAGGCCATGGTGATCACGTCGTCGGCGAGTTTCTCCGGCGACAGCGAGCCGCCGGGCTTGTACCATTCCACGATCGAGTTGATGGTGCCGAACAGGAGGCGCGTGACCGTTCGCGGATCAATATCCTGGCGGAGCGACCCGTCCTCCCGGGCGGCCGCGATCAGCTCGGCTACTTTGTGGTCAAACGCGCGACGACGTTCCAAGGCGTCCCGCTCGATCTCGGTGTTGCCGCGCAATCGAAGTAGCAGTGTGACGAACGGCAACCGGTCCACCAGCACGGCGATGGTCTGCCGCAGCACGAACTCAAGGCGCGCATCGGCGGGCCCGGAGGTAGCGGAGGGCTCCTCCAGGATGGCCTCGAGACCGCCCAGCGCGTGGTCCAGGGCGAGCTTCAGCAGATCACCCTTGGACGGCACGTGGTGGTAGATGGCTGACTTCGAGATCCCAAGGTTCTCGGCCAGGATGCCCATGGACGTTGCGTCGTACCCGTGGCGGTTAAAGACGTCGACGGCGATGCGGAGCACCGACTGCTGGTCATAACCGGGCCGTCCGCGCTTGGTGGTGGTCTCAGTAGGCATGCTGGCATTTTCTCACGATCTCAACGGGGTATGGCGATCAGCCCTTGGGACGCATGTCGTAGATCCGGCGAAGCTTGCCGTTGGACCGCTCAAGGGAGCCGGGCTCCACAACGTCAACCACGCAAGATGACCCCACGTGAATCTTGATCTGCTCACGCAAGGTGTGTGCCGCCGTCGTGCCTGCCTCCGATGGAACGTTCTCGCGGCGTTCGATCTTTACCGTCAGCGAATCCATGCGTTTGCCCTCGGGGCGGGTGATTTCGAGCTGGAAGTGCGGGCTGAGCTCGGGGATTCGGAGCGCGATTTCCTCGATCTGTGACGGGAACAGGTTCACGCCGCGCAGGATGATCATGTCGTCGCTGCGGCCGGTGATGCGGCCCATGCGGCGGTGAGCCGGGCGGGCGGTGCCGGGGAGCAGGCGGGTGAGGTCCTTGGTGCGGTAGCGGATGATCGGCAGCGCTTCCTTGGTGAGGGAAGTAAAGACGAGCTCGCCGGGTTCGCCGTCGGCCAGGACTGCGCTTTCCCCCCGGGAGGGATCGACCGGATCGATGATTTCCGGCCGGAAATGGTCCTCCCAGATGTGGCAGCCGTCCTGGGTTTCAACAGCTTCGCCGGCGACGCCCGGGCCCATGACCTCAGAGAGCCCGTAGATGTCCGAGGCCTTGATGTTCATGGTGGTTTCGAGCTCGTGGCGCATTTCTTCAGTCCACGGTTCGGCGCCCAGAACGGCGTACTTGAGCGAGGTGGACCTGGGGTCGATGCCCTGGTGTTGCATGGCATCGGCGATGGTGAGCAAGTAAGTGGGCGTGGCCAGGATGGCGTCGGGCTTGAAGTCCTGGATGAGCTGGATCTGACGTTCTGTCTGTCCTCCGGAAATGGGGATGACGGTGCAGCCGAGCGCTTCGGCGCCCGCGTGCGCACCGAGGCCGCCGGTGAACAGGCCGTAGCCGTAGGCGTTGTGGACCTTCATGCCGGGGCGTACGCCGGAGGCGCGGAAGGAGCGTGCAACCAGGGTTGCCCAGTTGGCGAGGTCGTTCTTGGTGTAACCAACCACGGTGGGGCGGCCGGTGGTGCCGGAGCTGGCATGGATGCGGGCTACCTGGTCCTGCGGGACCGCGAACATGCCGAAGGGGTACTCCAGCCGGAGGTCTTCTTTGGTGGTGTAGGGAAACTTGCCGAGGTCGCTCAACTCGCGGAGGTCCGTGGGGTGCATACCGGCCTCGTCGAACTTGCGCTTGTACAGGGGCACACGATCATAGGCGTAAGCCACCGTGTGCTGGAGTCGGGTGAGCTGCAGGGCCTCGAGTTCGTCGCGGGAGATGGTTTCTTCGCGGTCCAGCACGGGCGCGCTGGCGACGGAGGTGGTAGCGGGTGCGGCCACGGTGTTCTGAGTCATGGGGTTCCTACTTCTTGGAGATGGTGCGGCTGCGGCCACGGAACTCGGCGATGAGCTCCCCGGGATCGGAAGCGGTGGGATCGGTGGCGTCAGCGTCCGGTGAGGCCGCATAAATCTGGATGTCGTACAGGCCGCTTCGGCCGGTGCTCGCGCGGCGGTTTGCGACGGCGGTGACCACCTGGCCTTGGAATGCCGGCTTGATGAAGTTGATATCGACGCCGGAGGCCACCGTGATGTTGGCGGCTTGCTTGGGCGTGGGGTTGGCCGGGTTACAGGCCAGTGCGAAGGCGGTGTCGCCAAAGGCGAAGATCATTCCGCCGTGGGCCATGCCGAATCCGTTGAGCATTTCCTGGCGGAGATGCATGCGGATGGTGGCGTGCCCGTCGTCGAGCTTGAGGACCTCGATGCCCATCCATTCGGACGCGTAGTCGTTCGTCAGGATGTGGTGCTGTGCACCGGAGAGGGTTGTTTCAACCATGCGTCATTGCCTCCAGCTTTATTTACCGAATGTTCATTAGGTAATCCCAGATCGCGCCACGTGTCAAGACTGGACCAGTATTCTCCTGTACCTAGTAGCCTCGAAGTCATGCCCGAAATTGAGCTTCCCATCATCACCGACCGACTCATCCTGCGGCGTTTCGAGGCCGAGGACCTAGAGAGGTTCCACGGCTACCAGTCGCTTCCCGAAACTGCCCGTTACCTCTTGCGCAACGAGCTGAGCAAAACAAAGTCCATGGAGGTCCTTGGCAGGTACGCGAACTTCGAGTTCAACCAGGTAGGGGACTGGGTTTGCCTCGCCATCGAGCGTAAGGACCACCCCGGCCTGATGGGTGAGGTAGTGCTGAAATGGCTGGAGGGCGCCGGGCAGGGAGAGCTGGGCTGGATACTGCATCCGGAGGCGCGCGGCCACGGGATTGCGACGGAGGCAGCGGAGGCAGTCATGAAGCTGGCGTTCGAGAAGCTGGCTTTCCATCGCATCGATGCAAAACTGGACGCACTCAACTCCGGCTCCGCGGGTATCTGCAAGCGGCTTGGCATGCGGCTGGAAGCCACGTTGGTGGACAACTGGCACTACAAGGGGCAATGGGCGACCGAGAACATCTACGCGATTCTGGACTCGGAATGGCGCACGAGGCACCATCCATGGACCCGGAAAATCAGCTGACAGGCCACGTCTTGTGGTACTTCAGCTGTTCGGTCAGCTGCGGCTCAGGCAGCGGCCGGCTGAAGTAGTAGCCCTGTCCGCTGGTGCACCCGATACTCAGCAGGTACTCAGCCTGCTCCGCGGTCTCCACACCTTCCCACACGGCGGCCAATCCGCAGGCCCGGATGAGTTGCAGTACGGCCGCGAGAAGTGCCGGCTGTGAGGGGTCGCTGCCAAGGGCCGACAGTAGCGTCCGGTCCACTTTGACGGTATCCACCGGGAGCTGGCGAAGGTAGCTGATGGACGAATAGCCGGTGCCGAAGTCGTCGATTTCCAGGCCGACGCCAAGTCGGCGCAAACTGTTGAGTGTGTAACGGTCCAGATCGTTCCCTTGGATCACAGCGCTCTCGGTCAGCTCCAGGACCAGCAGTGACGGATCCAGATCGGCTGACGCCAACGCCTCGCGGACGTCTTCAATGAATTCCAGACGCTGCAGGTCCGCGGCCGAAACATTGATGCGCATGCTGAAGTTGTGGCCCGCCGTCATGGGATCGGTTCGCCATTGCTTCAACTGCTCGACGGCGGTGCGGAGCACCCATCCGCCCAGGTCCGAGATCATTCCCGTTTCCTCGGCCACGGGGATGAACTCGTCCGGCATGATGATCCCACGGGTGGGGTGGTTCCAGCGGACCAGGGCTTCCACGCCTTCAATTTCGCGGGTGTCCAGCCTGATGATGGGTTGATAGTAGAGCACCAATTGGGAACCCGAGATCGCCTCTTTGAGTTCGCCCACCAACTGATTCCGCATCTGCCGGGCCAGAAGCATGTCAGGTGCGAACACCTTGAGCTTCCCGCGCCCGTCCGCCTTGGACTCATACATGGCGATGTCGGCTTCCATCATGAGCTCTTCCGCCCGCTGGCCGGGATCGGCCATCCGGAGGCCCATGCTGACCCCGCAGCGAAGGTGTTGGCCCTCGATCTCCATCGCCCCCACCACGGCAGCGAGGATTCGGCTGCCGATGGCGCTGGCCTCAGCGGGTGTCACTTCCGGGAGCAGGACAGCGAATTCGTCACCGCCCATGCGGGCCACCATGTCCTGTTCGCGAACTGCCCCGCTGATACGGTTGGCCACCGTTTCCAGGACTTTGTCACCGATGGTGTGGCCGAGGGAATCGTTGATGGCTTTGAAGCCATCCATATCCAGCAGGAGGATCGCGGGCCGTTTGTTGCCTTGGCCGCCGTTCGCTTGGGCCTCGCTCAGGGCGGTGGCAAACGCGGATCGATTGTTGAGGCCCGTAAGGGGATCGGTCATGGCCATGCGCTGCATCGCAAGGTGCGCTTCATTGAGCTGTTGTGTCCGGGCCTGCACCCTTTGTTCGAGCTCTTCGTAGACGATCTGCAGGTCTTCGGCCAGCAGGTTGGTGCCTATAATGACCGCATCGATCTCGTCCCGCGCTTCGGAGACCTCGATCCTGGTGTTCAGGTCGCCGGCCGCCAACCTGACGATACCTTCCAGGAGCAGCCCCAATCGGGGGTCGTTGGCGGAGTACATTTCTGCGTCAGACATGCTCACCCCCCGTGCGGCCCTCCCCGGACGCTTTGCCGAAGGAACTCGCGAACGGCGGCGCTGCGTTCCGGCAAGGCCGCTTGGTCAAAGAGCTTCGCTGCTTCTTCGAATGCATCCAGGCCCTCCTCAATTCGCTCGGACGCCAGCAAAGTCCGTCCGAAGAGAAAGTGCGCTTCCGCGGACGTTTGAATGGCCAAAATGGAGGAACGGGCACAAAGAGGTTCAAGGATCGCCAACGCTTCCTGCATATCACCTATGAGGCAGTTCCAATGGGCGCGGACCAAGGACATCTCCAGATGGTCCCGCTCGGATCCGCCCACAATGTCCGTGGCGAGCTCTGCCCTCTCAATGCAGCGAAGGGTGGCAGCGTCACCCAGTTTTGCCTGCAGGCGCATCTCAGCCGAGGCGCGGTTGAAGCGTGCCCACAAGTCAACATCCTTTGACGGTGAAAGCCGTTCGGCAGCCAGATCGTGATAGCGGCCGCCATCGGTGACACGGTCAGCCAGGAAGGCAACGTTTCCGATCACCCAGTAACCCTTGCCCGCGGTGTCTTCGTCAACGTCATCGGTAATCAACGTCTCCAGGACAAGGCATTCCCGCCATGCATCTTCGAGCAATCGGCTCTCGGCCAGGGCCGCGATCAGGGCACGCTGGGCCAGGACCTGCACATAAAGGAGATCCGGATCCGTGGCAGCAAGTTTTGCCGCGTCGGCTGCCATGGCCGCAGCTTCGGCAAGCCTGCCGAGGCCTTGCAGCCCGATGGCCACCATTGTTCCTGCCTTGGCCCCCAGCTCGGGCGAGGACGCGGTGAGGCTGTGGTCATTGAGCGCGGATGCCAGCGCAAGGTATTCATCGATGTTTCCCTGATCGCGGAGACACTCCGCTTGAAGGTAGCGCATGTTCCACCAGGCGAGTTCGTCGCCGGCGTCCCGGGCAAGTTCGGCAGCCTCCGCGGCCAGCCTCAAGGCCTGGTCAAAGTCCCGCGCCTTCCATTTGGCGCGTGCATTGAGTCCGGCAACAAGGTGGGAGGCCAGGTGGGGACTTTGCATGTGCCCATTATCCATGTCATTGCGGAAGAAAAGCTCGTATAGTTTGCCCCGTGACTTTATTCAAGTCACAGACAACAAATTCGCATCAGTACGAAAGGGCATAGCGGATGAAAAAATTTGCGGCAACCCTGCTCATGGCGGCGGTTCTGGCAGTAACAGGTTTCGCTGCTCCGGCTAATGCCGAGCCTACGCAGGACAGCACGGCAATTGGCTGGTGGCCTAACAGCACCACCACTGGTAAGACGAACACCACCAGCATCGGTTGGTGGCCGAACTAAACATTGGGGGAGCGCCTCTTAAGGCCAAAGAGCTAAATTGATGCCCCGGGCTGTTGCCCGGGGCATCAGTTTTGTTTCGCTGGGTGTCGAGCATTAGTGACCGCAGGACACATCTTCCGCTTCGGCTGTGACACTGCTGTCACAGCCGACGGCGGGAGTTACGCGCCGCGGGCCTCAGACCCTCAATGCCGCGCGTCGCAGACACAGCCACGCAGTGACCACCAGCGCGGCCTATGGTCCTCCTACGGGCAACTCAACGGATACCGTGGTCCCGGATCCCAAGGTGGAGTCAAAGGCCATCCGCCCCATATGGCGGCTGATGATGTCGTTGGCGATCGCCAGCCCCAGTCCACTGCCGGGCACGGCCGCCGAGGTGGCATTGGACGCGCGGTAGAAGCGGGTCAGGATGTGGGGGAGATCGTGTTCCGGGATACCCAGACCGTTATCTGCGATGCGGACAAGAGCCGCACGTCCGCCGTTCTCGGAGGCCGACATTGCGCTGGTGATGCCGACTCGTCCGCCCTCGGGAGTGAACTTGATGGCGTTGGCCACAATGTTGGTGAACACCTGTTCCAGTTTGGCTTCATCTGCTGTGACCTCGATGTCCTCGGTGGCTTCAGTGAAGGACACGGAAACGTGACGGGACTCGGCCAGCGGCCGGAGAGTTGTCACCACCACTTGGAGGAGCTTGTCGATGTCCACCGGCTTGAGGTCCAGGTTGCTGCCATCCTGCATGGAGACGGTGAGCATGTCCTCAATCAGCCTGCGCAGGCGGTCCGAGTTCCGGGCAATGACATCCAGCATTTTCCTGATGCCCTCGGGAATGGGGCCACCGGAGCCGTCCTGAATCATGTCCAGATAGGCCGTGATGGAAGTGAGGGGCGTCCGAAGCTCATGGTTTACGGTGGCAAGGAAGTCTGTCTTGGCCTTGTCCAGTTGCCTTAGCTGATGCAGCACGCGTTGCTGGGCGCTGATGAGGTGTCCCTGGATGAGCCCGTGGGCCACGTTCCCGGCGACGTGCTGCATCAAGGCGATCTCTGGACGCGTCCAGTCGTGCCGCTCCTGGACAGTTGACAGCAGGATGATGCCCATGGCGGTAGCGCCTTCGCCAACAGGGAGCAGCACCGTGGAAATAGGCTTGAGTTGGCCTGACCATTCGCGTAGTGCCTTTGCGATCTTAGAGTCGGGGTCCTCCCGATGGTCCGCAACGGCGAGGACCTCCGCTTCCGCCCACAGCCGATTGGCCGTCTCCGTAATGAGGTTCTCGCTCTCGCCCAGCTTTGCCGGAAGCAGCGGAAGTCCTGGACGGTTCCACTGTGCCCGGATGCTGGGAACCCGCTCATCGCGGAAAGTGGCGAACCAAACGTGGTCCGCACCCAAGGCCTCACCAAAACCGCGAACCACGTGCTCGGCGATCAACTGCGGATCATTGGTTTGCCTGATTTCGGAAGAGACGTTCCGGAGGCTTTCCCGCAGTGCTTCAATTTCGCCACGGGAACGTGCGCGTTCCTTTGCCCGGCCGATCAGTGTTTCAACCCGATGGACCAGTTCCCCGGCCCGCGCCGGGCTGAAGATGTAGTCTGCTACGCGCCAGGACTCCACTTCCGCAAGGTCCACGGACTCCTGGGCGCCAAGAAGCAGCAGCACGGGAAACCCGGGGTTGCCCAGCCCATGGGCGAGGGAGTTCTCCGCCACTGCCACTGACGGGCGGTGTTGCTGGAGCTTCACGGCCAGTGAGGCAGCGTCCTTGGCAGGGAAAACCTGGAAGCCCGCAGCCTCAAGCGCGGACGTAGTGGCCGCGAGACGGTCATGGTCTGAGTCCGCCACGACAGCCGAACGGGAAGCATGCTGTTCACCGGCAACGGTCTCGCCCACTGAGCCCCTTCCGTTCCAACATTGGTCCACAGTATTTCAGGATTTGGCAACACCCTATCAGCGGCATAGTGGCCAGTGGTCGCCCAACTGTAAACGGGCTTTTTGAGTCGTGGGACACATCTTTACTTTGACTCGCGGATTCGACAGCCTTGAGGGAGTGAGTGCGGGGGATCCATTCCGGATTTCCCCTTGCAGCTGTAGTGAAATGCGCGAGGAGAATAGTGGACCACCCAGCAACACCGCAAGACCAGCAACAGGTGAAATTCGAGTTGGAACTCGAAGAGCCCGGGATCCTTCGCCTGACGTGGCCGCGGGGGGCCAGGATCAAGGAACCGGATGCCCAAAGGGCAATGGACAAGGTCAACGAACTTTGCGGACAAGACCGGCACCCCATGATTGTGGACATGGCTACTACGGACGACGTCACCAGGGGCGCCCGATCAGTGTTTGCCAAACCTTGCCAGGCTTCCCGGATTGCTCTTTGGGGTTCGTCCCCCGTGGACAGGGTCATTGCCAACTTCTTCCTTGGCATCATGAAGCCGCCCTGCCCTACCAAGTTCTTCACATCTGAAACAGAAGCGTTGGACTGGCTGGTGGAGGCCTAACGCCCCATATATTTGGAGAATGTTTTCTGCGCTCAGGAAGTACCTGCTGATACCTCGCCTCATTAGGCTGTCCTCGGCAGCTCCCAAGGACCCGTTCACGGCATGGGACCAGTATTGGGGGAACATCCGGTCGACCGGCGCCACCGGCGATGTCTTGTGGGATTCGGGAAGTGCCCATGAACTCAATGGTTATCTCCCCACCCTGAAGCAGTTGGACCAGACCTTACCGATCGTTGACGTCGGCTGCGGGAACGGCAGCTTTACCCGGCTGCTGGCACAGCATTTCCCCCACGCGCTGGGGCTCGACTACTCCGCCAATGCAGTGGACCGTGCCCGGCAGGAGGCAGTGGGGATCACGACGGCGTCATTCGCCGTGTGCGACATGACGGCACCTGACGCTGCGCAGACCGTGGCCACGGCACTGGAAGCTGCGGGCTGGGCAGGGGACGCAAACGTGTTCATCCGAGGTGTTTTGCACGTACTGGACCGCGGAGGCCAGTCGGCTCTGGCTGCAAACCTTCTGCCCGTCGTCGGGACCCGCGGTGGCGTTTTCCTGGCCGAGACCAACTTCCCGGGCAATCCCGTGGACTACGTCAGCCACCTCGGCGCCACCCGGAACTCCATCCCGGCGCCGCTCGAGGGGGCCATCCGGGGACTGCCGATGCCCGGGCGTTTCGGTGCAGCACAACGTGCCAAGGCCTTCCCTACGGCGGACTGGAACCTTTCGGAGGAGGGCTCAGCGAGCATCGAGACGCGCCCGCTGAGCAATCCTTCGGCGCCGGACCTCATTCCCGGCTACTACGCGCTGCTCCGGGCCCGCCGAGCATAGCTTCTTGGGGCCAACTTCTTGAGGCCGAGCTTCTTGGGGCCCAGCTACTAGGCGCCGGCGCTACTTGAGGCCGGCGCCGGGGAGCAGCTCGGCGGCACCCAGGGAATCGGCGACGAATGCGTAGTCCCATGCCCTTTCGCGCCACTGCACGTAGCGGCCCGAGGCACCACCATGTCCGCCGTCCATTTCGATCTTCATGACGATTGGTTCGGTTCCCGTGGATGCCGAGCGCAGTGCCTGGACCCACTTGGCCGGCTCCACGTACAGTACGCGGGTGTCGTTGAACGAGGTCACAGCAGCGATCTTAGGGTAGGCCACGGCCCCCACATTCTCGTAAGGAGTGTAGGACTTCATGTACGCGTAGGCCTCGGGGTCCGTGATGGGGTTGCCCCATTCCTCCCATTCCAGGGCCGACAGCGGAAGCTCAGGATCCAGGATGGTGGTCAAAGCATCCACGAACGGTACCTGCGCCACCACGGCGGCGTACTTTTCCGGGGCCATGTTGGCCACTGCGCCCATGAGCAGGCCGCCAGCGGACCCTCCCATGGCAGCAATGCGCGAAGGGTCAACCCAGCCGGAGTCCGCCAGCCAGTCGGTGGCAGCGATGAAGTCCGTGAAGGTGTTCTTCTTTGTGAGTTTCTTGCCGTCCTCATACCACTTGCGACCCAGTTCACCGCCGCCGCGGATGTGCGCAATCACCATGACGATTCCGCGGTCCATGAGGGACAAGCGGGCCACGCCGAACACCGGATCCATGCTCATTTCATACGACCCGTAGCCGTACACCAGGCCTGCTGCGGTGCTATCCGGCTGGACCGAGGCGTGACGCAGCACTGACAGCGGCACCTGTGTGCCGTCGTCGGCGGTGGCCCATTCGCGCGTCGCGACGTAATCCGACGCGGAGTAGCCCCCCAGGACCGGGCTTTCCTTGCGGAGCAGCAACTCACCACCGGGGTGTTCCGAGGTGGGCAGGACGAAGTCGTAGACGCGCGACGGCGTGAAGTACGAGGTGTAGCCAATCCGGATCACGGGAGCTTCATAGTCAGAGCCGGATACACCTGCGGTGTAGAGCTCTTCATCGAAGGCAGGCTCCACCGGCGCCCCTTGCGCTTCTGTGCCAAGACCTGCCAGCGGCAGGACCTGTACGCGCTCGATGGTGTCCTTGCGTACGGACAACACCAGATGGGTGGACGTTACACCGGCGCCGTTGACGCGAACTTCGTCGGAATGCTCGACGACGGTCCGCCAGTTCTGCTCGGCAAGCGGCTTGGTGAGCTCTGCCGGATCCACCAGGCTGACCATCGAATTGATGGCGTCCTTGTTGTGGGTGACGAGCAGGGTTTCCTTGCCGTCAAGGAGGAAGGGCTCGGCCTCGTAGAGAACGTGATGGTCCCGGGAAATGACGGTGCTGAGGCCGGCGTCGTAGTCATCGAAGCCAAGCAGCCGCGTTTCGCTGAACTCTGAGCAGCCGATGCTGACCACCAGGTGGCAGCGGTCGGAGGAGAGGTCGAACCCGAGCCACATGGCGACGTCGTCCTCTTGGTACAGAACCTCATCCTCAGCCACGGGCGTGCCCAGGAGGTGGGCTTTTACCTGGTAGGGCCGCCACGAATCGTCCACCACTGTGTAGAAGAGCCTGGTGCCGTCGGGAGAGAAGGCAACCCCGTAGAAGATGTCCTCAATGACGTCCGGGAGGAGTTCCCCGGTGCGCAGATCCTTGATCCGCAAAGTGAAGCGTTCATCGCCGGAATTGTCCACGGCGTAGGCGTAAAGGTTGCCGTCCATGGTCACGGCGGCACCGCCCACGCTGAAGAACGGTTGTCCCTCTGCTTCGATGTTGCCGTCCAGCAGCACCTGCTCGCCGGGAAGTTCAACGCCGGCTTCCACTGCCGGGGGAGTCCAGTCCGCCACGGGATCATCGGTGTTGTTGGCCAGGACGCGGCACTGGATGCTGTACTCCTTGCCCTCCACCGAACGGCTGTAGTACCACCAGCCGTCCTTGCGGCTGGGCACGGACAGATCAGTCTCCTGGGTCCGGCCCTTGATCTCCTGGAACATGGCCTCACGGAGCGGCTCCTGATGTGCCGTGACCGCTTCCTGGTAGGCATTTTCCGCCTTGAGGTGGTCAACAACCTCGGAGGATTCCTTGTCCCTGAGCCACTCATAGTTATCCACGAAGACATCCCCGTGATGTTCGCGGCGGGTGGGAATCTGCTTCGCGACAGGAGGCTGGACAGTGGTTTCCTTGGCAGCGGCAGGCGCGGATGAAGTGTGGCTCATGTGGCCACTCTATAGACGGGGTCCGACACGGAACCAGCAATTTCGCTCAGAGCGCCCGGGTCAATCCGCTGTTATGAGAGTGATCCATGACTTGAAGCACACCGTCTGGATTTGCGTCATGACTTGCGTGGTGGCCCCACTCCATATATTGCGAGCACGATTTCGGCCCGTTCCCGGATATTGGAGGTTCAGATGGTTCCGCTTCACGCGCAGAGTGTTCACATCGGCAGGAGAGGTCGTCTCCAAACCCGGCGACATCCAGACTCTTTGCGCCGTTCCCACGTGGACCTCGAAGTCATCATTCCTGCCTTCAATGAAGCAGCGAGGATTCCCGACACCTTGACGCAGACGGTGGACTTCCTGGCAGTCCAACCTTGGACTTCGCGCATTGTGGTGGTGGACAACGGCAGCGTGGATGAGACTGCTGCGGTGGTCCGCCGGATCTCGCGGGAAAAGGGAAATGCGGTACCAATCGCATTGGTGGGGTGTTCCCGCCGCGGAAAAGGAGCGGCTGTACGCCGCGGCCTCCTCAGCGGAACATCCAAATACACGGGCTTCTTCGACGCCGACCTCGCCACGCCGCTGGAGACACTCACGGAAACCATGTCGCAGCTGTCCGGCGGCGCTGCAGCGGTTATCGCCTCGCGGCATGCCCCGGGTTCCACCTTTGTTGTGCCACAACACCTCGGGCGCAGGATGGGTGGCACGGCCTTCCGGGCTCTGACCAAATCCAAGGTCAAAGGCATCCAGGACACTCAGTGCGGCTTCAAGTTCTTTGAGCGGGATGCCCTCACCGCTGCCATGGTGCAGTGCCGCAGCACAGGTTTCGCCTTCGATGTGGAACTGCTCCTTCGGCTTCAGGACAACGAGGCCAGCATTGTGGAACTGCCTGTGGCCTGGACCGATGGAGCCGAGTCCACGTTCCGCCCCTTCCAGGACGGAGTGGCCAGCTTCGCCTCGGTGATTCAACTTCAGAAAGCAGCATCATGACGGACGGCTCAACTGACATGAACTCCCCAACCCAACTTGCTGGAAAGCACGTGCTGGTGCTCAACTGGCGCGACGTCAAGCATTCACAAGCAGGCGGCGCAGAGCAGTACATGCATGAAATCTCCCGCAGGTGGGTCAAGAACGGAGTTCGTGTCACCTGGTTTACCGGCCGGGACTCGGGCCAGTCAGCCGAGGACACCATAGATGGCATCCGCATTTTGCGGGGAGGCGGGGCGCTCTCCATCTATGGGCAAGCCGCTCTCAGGCTCCTGCGTACCAATGGCCAGTTCGACGCCGTGGTGGATTGCCAAAACGGAATCCCATTTTTCTCTCCGTTGTTCCTTCGCGGGGATATCCCGATTGTGCAACTGGTTCACCACGTACACCAGGAACAGTTCCGCACCAGGTTCTCCCCGCCCATGGCCGCCGTGGGCCGCTTCCTCGAAAGCAGCGGCGCCAAGACGGTGTACGGGCAACGCGCCATCGTGGCTGTATCGCCTTCCACGCGCCGGGAATTGCGGAAGCTTGGATTCTCGGGTCCCATCCACGTGGTGCCCAACGGCACCATCGATATCCCGCCGACGGTTACGGCGCGGGCTGCGGAGCCCACCATCGCCGTCGTGAGTCGTTTGGTGCCCCACAAGCGATTGGACCTACTGCTCGGCCAGTTCGCCGTGGCGGCGCGCAGGCTTCCCAATCTGCGCATGGACATCGTCGGGGACGGTCCCGAGAGAGCGCGGCTGCAACAACTCGCCATGGACCTCGGCCTTGACCACGCAGTGACTTTCCACGGCTACCAATCCAACCAGGTTCGTGACAACTTGTTGAGCCGCGCCTGGATGACTGTCTCCACGTCGGCTTCAGAAGGCTGGGGTTGTTCAGTGATTGAAGCCGCAGCCTGGGGCGTGCCGTGTTTGGCGCTGCGGGTTCCGGGTATCAGGGATTCCGTGGTGGACGGCCGTACCGGATGGCTGGTGGATAATCCCACCGACTTCGGTTCTGCCATGGTTGACGCGATCTCTGAGTTGACCGAACCCGAGGCCGCCATCATCGTCTCCGGAGAATGCCGTGAATGGGCCCGCTGCTTCACCTGGGACCGCAGCACGCTACTGCTCACCGGGGTGCTTTTGGAGGAAGCGAAGATGCGCCGTGACGGCGGAGACCCCCGGGCCAGCCACTCCGACTTGTCCACGCTGGTTCAGGTTGAAGTCCCTGAGGTTGCCGATTTCAAGGCCGCTCTCAGGCCTACCGATGAGTACGCCGTGGCTGACGGTCACGTCTCCATCATCATGAAAGGCCGGGACGAGTTCGAGGCCTTTGCCGCGATGAAGAAGATCGGACTGGCCTCCGCGGAGATCCGATCCGCAGGCAGCAGCACTTTGCTGGCCGGACCCGGAAGCGTCTTCGCACCGGCCGATGCCAACGATGGCCAGTAACAGTAGTTGATCCATGGATGGATGCGAACAGACCATGACCACAGCCGTGAACCTAAGACCCAGAGCTGAAAGCAGGGAAAGGACGCCGGACCAAAACGTCAACATAGCTCAAAACAGTGGCTTCCTCGCTGTGTCCGCCGGACTGGTGGGCGTGGTGAGTTACGCCTGCACACTGCTCATGGCCAACATGCTGGGGACAGCGGATTACACACAGTTCGCTGCTGCCGCGATGATCCTTGGCGTGGTGGGGATCGTGGCCAATGCGCTGGTTCCGCTTCCTCTGTCCCACGTGGTTGCCGTGCATCCGGAAGGGTCCGAAGAGCGGCGCAACGGCGTTGCCTTCTCGGCCTTCGTGTCCTGCCTGGCGGGAATTGCCGCGGCGGCCATCACTGGCAGCGTGACGCTCGCGCTTGCCACGCCGGCCCTGGCTGCAGCCGTCGCTCTGGCAGCTTTTACCATTTTCGTGGTGAACGCACCCGCCGGCTGGCTTCAGGGCGAGCTCCGCTTCACCTGGTACGCCGTGTCTACCATCGGCGAGGTTGTCCTGCGCTTGGTCTTCAGCGTGTTGGTGATCGTGATGGCATGGGGTGCAGGGGGAGCGGTCCTGGGATTTGTCGCGGGGTGCCTGGCGCCGCTGGTGGTGCCGTGGTCGTTTTATCGGGATCTCCGTTGGCGTCCCCGGGTGTTGCTTGAAAAGTGGCGATGGGCCGAAACCAGTGATATCGCGTCGGTTCTATGCGTAGTGTCCGTGCTCGTAGGCATCGACGTCGTAGTAGTCGGCTTCCTGGACAACGGCTCGGTTGAGGCGGCAGGTTTCCAAGCGCTCGCCACCATTGCAAAGGGTCCTGTTTACGTGGCTGCGGGAACGGCGCTGGTGGCTTTTCCTCTGCTTCGCAGCCCTGGCGTCAAGGTCAGCGAGGTGCTTGGCGCCTCCTTCGCTTCCTTCGGGCAGTTAGTGGTGGTGGCCTTCGCCATCATCGCCACGGCACCGCCCCTGATGTCCGGCGTCATTGTTCCGCAGAAGTATCACGGTTCCCTCGGACTCCTGCCATGGCTGGCGGCTTCCGGCCTCGGCTATGCCGTCCTTATGGTGCTTTCCACCATCCTCCTTGCCATGCGTGCCTACCGCCGCTGCCAAATCGGCCTCGCTTGTGCGTGCCTTCTGGTGATCGGCGGACTGTGGATCGGCTGGCAGCTGAACGCCGTGACCGGTATGGCCATTGGGTCTGCTGCCGGTGCGGTGACTGCCGGGTTGGTCCTGGCAGTCCTGGCGCGTCCCGTTCTGGCATCTGCAAACCCTGGAAAGGGTGCGGGCAGGTTCGTCATTCTGGCGCTTGCCTTGATCGTGGTTCTCGCCGTCACCTCGCACTTGCAGCCACTGCTCTGGTTGCTGCTGGCCGGTATCAGCGGTGTCTCTGTTCTTGCCCACCAGCGCGGCATGCTCCCGCACCGGAACGACTTCAAAATTTCACGACGGCGCCAGGTTGGCAGGCGCAGCAAAGCTCCCGGTCGCCGGTCCAAGCCGGACTCAGAGGTCATCAGTCCGCTTCCGGCCTGGTGGGGTACCCGGGCGCTATCGAGCAACCTGACCGCATTCATCGCTGTGGTTGCTGCCGCGTTCGGCGTTCGTGCCCTCGGCCTCGAGCGGGGCTTCGAAATATGGGTGGACGAGATGCTCTATGTCCGGTTGGGTGAGTCCGTAGCTGCCGGTGAGTTCCCAACTTTGCCTGATGGCCCGTTCTTCCTTCACCCACCCGGGTACTTTCTGCTGGAAGCCGGGGTCATCCAGATCTTTGGGATTACCGGCGAGATCATTGAGGTGACCCTTCAACTGCGTTGGCTTAACGCTGTGATGGGTGCACTGACTGTAGGACTTGGTTTTCTACTGGTACGAAAATTAGCAACCCCTACCGCAGCGTGGCTTACGGCCGTGCTGCTGGCGTTCGAACCGTTCATCCTGCGGAACAACAGCCATGCATTCCTGGAGACCTCGGCCATGGTGCCGGGCCTGGCCGGACTGCTTCTCCTGGTGTCAACCAAGGTACCGAAGAGCACATTGCATTCTTTCCTCAGGCTTGCAATGGCTGGGCTCCTACTGGGGTACTCCATCCTCTGCAAGGACTTCTTCTTCATCTGCACCGTGGCCCCGGTGCTGGCAGCCATGGTGTGGAAAAAGACGTTTCCGTGGCGGAAGGGACTGGTGGTGGCTGCCTTTGGCTTCCTGCCCTACGTGGTCTACCTGATAGTGGTGGCTGCCCATGGCCACTTTCCCAGCTGGGTGTGGGCCAAGACCAACGGGCTGGTTCGCATGTCCGGTGTGGAAAAGAGCACCGGGTTCACGTCAGAAGGATCACCGAGCATCATCTCCCGCCTCGTTGAACAGAGCGGGCATTTCGGGACCAGCTACATCCTGCTGGGGCTGTGCCCCGTGGTTGGTTTGCTGCTGTGCTTCAGCCTCCACGCGGGCCGCCGTCTTATTGGGCTTGCCGGCTTGGCTCTGGGGGCAGCGGGCGCCTACAGCGCAGTGTTCGGCACTTTCGAGGAACAGTACGGCTACGGTGTCATGGTGGCCGGGGCTATCTGTTCGGTCCTGGTGGTGGTGGAGATCCGGGAAAGGTACCCGAGAACCCGCAAAACCTTGGCCATCATCAGCGTCTGCTACGTGGTACTGACCGTGGTACTGGGCCTCCGCACGGCCCTGACAGTGGACAACGGCTTTGTCCGGGCCAATGACTGGATCCAGGCCAACCTCCCTGCCGATGCCCGCATCAGTGTCACCAACAGCACCGGGCACTTTGCCTACATGCATGATCCCCGCTTTGGTATTTGGCCCTCCGCGCCGCTGATGAAACAGAACGGCGTCAATTACATCCTCACCCAGTCGAAGCCCACCAGCCAAGGCTACGGCTATGCCAACCCCACCATGCTTACTTGGCTGAAAGACCATGCAACTCCCATGGTCACAACGCCTGGCCCCACCAACGGTGAAACCACTATCTGGTACGTGGACCCGGCTGCCCTGGATGCAGCGGCCGCGGCCAACGTAGGGGTGCCTTCCAAAGACTTCGGGACGGAAAGATAAAAATGAGAGTTTTGCATTTGGGCTTTGAAGATCCACGCATGCCCGGGGCAGGCGGAGGATCCGTACGAACCCACGAAATCAACCGCCGCTTGGCGGCAAAGGGCTTCCGCGTTACCGTCCTGACTACCCGGTATCCTGGCTGGCAGGAACGCATGGAGGACGGTGTGCACTATGTGCCCATTGGCTTCGGAACGGGCGGTAACCGCCTGACGAGGCTGGTGGCCTATATTGCACGGCTGCCCTTCGAGGTACGCAAGCGCCGGTCAACTGCTGAGTTGGTGGTGGAGGATTTCTTCGCTCCGTTTTCCACCATGGCCGCCCCCCTCTGGACCAAGCGCCCCACCATCGGTGTTGTCCAGTGGCTTCATGCCGGAGACAAGGCACGGCAGTACAAGCTGCCCTTCCACTGGATAGAGCGGTTGGGCGTGCGGAAGCACCGCAGGCTCATCTCGGTTTCTCAGGGCATCGGCGATCGACTGAAAGACCTGAACCCGGACTTGCATGTGGACGTGATCGGCAACGGTGTGGATCCCGGCGCTTGGAACATCGAACCCCGGCTGGGGAAAGATGTCCTTTTCATCGGACGCCTGGAGTACGGGCACAAGGGCTTGGATCTCCTTTTGGAGGCATGGTCCCACGCCTGCAGCAGCATAGAGGGCAACCTGCTGATCGCCGGCAATGGCCCGGACGAAGAAAGGCTGCGTACCGGCATCCAGGACGGCGGTCTCTCCGAGCGCGTGCAGATGCTCGGATGGTTGTCCGGGGAGCGGAAGTTCCAGGCTCTCAGCGATGCCCGGCTGCTGGTAGTGCCTTCCCGGCATGAGACCTTCGGGCTGGTGGCCATCGACGCGCTGGCGGCTGGCACTCCGGTGATTGCCTTCGACATTCCGTGCCTGAAAGAGATCATCCCGCCGGGTACCGGGTGGATAGTCGACGCCTTCGATGTTCAGGCGTTGGGCGAGGAAATTGCCCTTCGCTACTCCCAGGCCGGGCTGGAGCACGTGGCCGAGCAGGGCCGGAAATTCGCAGCCAATTACAACTGGGATGCGCTCGCCGACATGCAAGCCCAGGCGTACCGCACCGCTCTGACCGAACTGAAGAAACCTCCAACCCGGCGGCCGCATGCCTCCCACGCTGAAAGGCCTTGAATGCCTCTCCAATCACGAGTTGAACGTTCCATGGCAGGCGACGCACCGTGGCTGTTCCTGTCACCCCATCTGGATGATGCAGTGTTGTCCTGCGGTGCGCTCATTGAAGCGCAGGCCCAGGGGCGCGAGATCATCGTGGCTACACTCTTCACTGAGGCTACGCAGTCACCGCATACGCGCGCAGCAGGGTCCTTCATGCGTCAGTGCACCGTACCGGATGCCGGAAAACTATTTGAGGCCAGAAGGGCGGAAGACCGCGCCGTACTCCGGGACATGGGGGTTCAGTCCATCCATCTCGGCGAAGTGGATGCGCTGTTTCGACGCCGCCGCAAGCCACCAATGCTGGGGAGCAGCGCGTGGGAAAGGCTGCTCCCGGAGCTGACCCACCGATACCCCACCTATCGCTTCGATATCGCGTTGGGCCGTATCGCAAAGGGCGATCAATTACTCATCCGCCAACTCCGTGGAGACGTGGCCGGGCTCATGGCACTAACCAAGGCGGAGCTGCTGTTTTGCCCCGCCGGCGTGGGCAAGCATGTGGACCACCTGATCACCCGCGAGGTAGGTAAGGGACACCCGGAGAACGTGGTGATGTACTCCGATTTCCCCTACGACCTGGCTGCCGGCCCGGATGAAGCGCACATGTCCAAGATGGGATTCGTGCCGTGGACCTGGGATACGGGACTCGCTGCCAAGCCCGGTCGGATCAGGCAGTATCCCACGCAGGCAGACGCCCTGTTCCCCAGCGGAGTAATCCCTCTGAAACCGGAAACCTACTTTGTGCCGGCACCCATCATTGACGGCGGATAGTGACGTCGCCTGAGGAGCACAAAGTATCCCGGCCGGGGCATCGGGCGCGAAGGTCTGCCGGCTGGCGCCACCGGACGGTGCCGGGATACGTGTGGGTTGCGGCCATGGTTGGACTGCTGGCCGCGGTGTTCCGACTGTTCGGCGTTCAACGGGCCAATGACGTCTTTATCGATGAAGTGACCTACGCGGACATAGCGAGGCAAATAGCAGATGGCCACATGCCATCCATCCTTGGTACCCCGTTCTTCCTGCATCCTCCCGGCTCTTACGCCCTCAACGCAGTGGTTATCCGCGTGCTGGGTTTGGGAGGACACTCCATGGATTTGGCGTTGCAACTGCGTTGGGTCAACAGCGTGCTCGGGGTCATGACAGCAGTGGTTTGCTTCTTGTTGGTCCGCCGCCTGGCCGGGGTGGGACCGGCCGCGCTTGCGGGCGTCATGCTGGCCAGCGATCCCTTTGTCCTCCGCATGGATGGGCGCTTGATGATGGAAACACCGGCAGGGTTGGCGGTTCTGTTGGGATGGCTGTTGATGCTGTTGGCACTCCACCGCCCGGCGGGGCGCTCGCGCTTGTGGCTGGAAATCAGCGCAGGGCTGGTCTTCGGAGTGGCCATTGTCATGAAGGATATGACGGCCGTGTTCACTGTGGTGCCACTGTTGGCCGCAGTAGCGTGGCGCAGAACAGTTCCACTGCACACGGCTTTGCGTGTCCTCGCCTGTTCCCTGGTTCCCTATCTTCTGTATCTGTGCTTGATTGCTGCCAGCGGGCTGTTCGGGGAGTTTATGGACCAAAAGTCGGTAGGCGTCCTCAGGATGGTGGGGGCCGTCCAGATGACCGGCTTCAATTCAGTGCACAGTGTGAGCCTTACCGATCGGCTCATTGACCTGAGCAGTCGCTTTGGCACCAGTTATCTTCTGTTGGGGCTTTCCATGGTGGCCGGTGTCGTGGCCGCCATGTCTCCGCTGGCGGGACGGCGGTTGGTGGGCTTGTTCTCGGTCTTTACCGGCTTTGTTGGTGTGTACTCCGTCTTTTTTGGTGCGGCAGAAGAACAGTTTGGCTATTGCGTGGTGCTGGCCGGATTGGTTTCGACGCCCGTGGCCGCTGTGATGGTGCTGAAGTGGCGGCCGCGTCTTCGTGGGTGATAGGGGCTTTTGCGGCTGTCATGGGTGTCCTCAGTCTCTTTCTGGGTGTTCAGGCAAGGTCAGTGGTGGATGACGGGCTTGTGCGTGCACGGGATTGGATGAACGCCGGGTTGCCGCCGTCGTCGAAGGTAGCTTTGACGTCCGTCACGGGCGAATTCGCCTTGCAGCCTCATGAGGGCTGGGCTGTGATGCCGTCCCTTCAGTCCCTGAGGGATGGAGGGGCCGAGTACGTCCTGACTCAGGGCAGGCAGTTGAGTGAGGGGTACGGTTTCGCTTCGCCTGAGTTCTTGCACTGGTTGCAGAACAACGCCCGGCCGGTTTTCTCTTTCACGGGACCAACGTCAGGTGACACGGTGGTATGGAAGGTGGACCGTCCAACGTTGGAGGAGGCCGTCGACGGCGGGCTGACGCTCCCGCCTGTGTCGGGCGGTTATCAGTGAGAGCGCTGGTTCCCACGCTGTTGCTGCTGTTCGTCATTGCCACGATGACCGCCGGATGCAGCCCGGAGACCGGGCAAGCACCCCCGACCCTGTCCTTCGGGGTTTTGGGAGCCAGTTGTGATCCGGAAAAGCTGGCAGCACTTCAAAGGGCCGGGGTTTCCGTGGTGGAATTGCCGCTGGCCTGGGACCGTTACCAGCCCGAAGCAGATCAGGTGGACCGACACTACGTTGCCGAGGTGCGGGTGCGTCTAAGCGATTGCCGCAAAGCCGGCATGGGCGTGGTGCTCTCCCCGGGCCTGCACTACCCGCCGGAGTGGGTACGAACCCTGCCCGGTGGAGCGCTGAAAGGAAGCGCGGGGGGTGTGCCCCAGGAAGCCGGGGCTGAACTGGTTTTCAGCGCCAAGGCCAGGAACGCTGCACAAAAGTACCTCGCCCGGCTCGCATCTGACCTGGGTTTCGAGGGCGTAGCAGCAATTCGGGTGGGGACGAACGCCAGCGGTGAGCTCGGATACCCCGGCCCAGGGGACGGTGGGAATGATCGCGAGTTTTGGGCCTTTGGTGACGCTCCCCAGTTCGGTATTGGTTTGGCCTGGGGAGTAGCGCCTTCTCCTATGCCGGGGTGGGTACCGGGCTCCCGCTCGTGGCACGGCAGGTCAGTCACCGACGAACAGGTCCGGAGGTGGTGGGATTGGTACGCCGGATCCGTTGCGGAGGCGGTGGCATGGCAAGTGGGCCAGTTGCGTTCGCTCGGATATCAAGGGCGGATCCACGTTCCTGTGGCAGGGCGGGGAGTGCTGCCGAATGACAAGACAGAAGCAATCGAGGGACGCCTGGATGGAAGGGCCAACCCGGACGGCGCCCAGGAACGCGGCTTGGACTATGCTGCCCAGTTCGGGATCCTGGCACGGTTGCCAGGGGTGGACGTGGACTTCACCGGACTGGATGACGTCTCGGATGTCAGATCACGTGCTGCTGTTCCGCCACAAGACCAGTGCCGTCCACATGACCAGGAAGGCGTGCTGACGGACAACGTCTCACAATGGTCCTCCCACAGGTACACGAGTGCCTTGGCCCGGGGGGCGGGCCTGGGATTGGTCGGTGAGAACCCTGGGCCTCCCGGTGCGCCCTTCACTGGCGGGGCGCCGCAGTCACATAGCCTCGCCGAACAACTGCAAACTGCGCCCCGCTATGCCTCGGAATGCGGCATGACCATGTTCCTGTTCGGCTTCGAAGAAAACCTCTTTGGAGAAAAGGGCCGGCCGGGCACCGGCGTCACGGTGGAGGACTACAAGGAGGTTATCCGGCAGCTCCAAGCTCCGACTGGTTCACTCTGAGCGGAGTGCATTTGCCAGGGTCACCCGGTTCCGCCCGGACGCCTTCGCCGCGTACAGGGCCAGATCGGCTTCGCGTAAAAGTTGCTCGCTGCCTGCCCGATGCCCCTCAGCGTAGGCCGAGACACCGGCACTGATGGTCAGGACGCCGTCGGGGTCCCCCGAGTGTTCGATGCGTAGATCATGCACTGCGGACCGGACCCTTTCCAGGACGACTCCGGCGGTAGCCGCCGACTGGTCTTCAAGCACCAGCAGGAACTCCTCACCGCCAAAGCGATACACGGCGTCGCCCTTCCGCATCTCTCGGGCGAGGGTTGTGGCGATGGCCACCAGGGCTGCGTCCCCGGCTTGGTGGCCGTAAATGTCGTTGTAGCTCTTGAAGTTATCTACATCCACCATCGCCAGGCAGTAGTCGTGGTCTTCGCGGCTATGCAACTGGCCGAGGTCCTCGGCCAGCTTCAGGCGGTTATGCAGCTTGGTGAGGGGGTCCGTGCGGGCCTGCTCAGACAGCGCGGAACGGTACCGGGCCAGGTCCGCGTGGAGCGAGGTGATGCGCTGGGCAGCCAGGAGCCGGATGTGCAGGCTGAACGGATCAAGGGGCTTGGTGACATAGTCGTCTGCCCCTGCCTCCATTCCAGCCAGCACATCTTTCCGCGAACCGTGCGAGGTCACCAGGATCACATAGGTATACCTGTCCTCCTCGGCCGCCCGGATGGCGCGGCAGAGATCCAGCCCGTTCAGGCCGGGCATCATCAGGTCGGTCACCACGGCTTCGGGGCTGTGTTCCTTATAGAGTTCCCACGCCGAGTCACCGTCGACGGCCACGATGCACTCGTGACCGGACTGCTCGACGGCGGCCTTGGTGACCATCCGGGAGATCCGGTCGTCGTCAGCGATGAGGATTTTCACAGTGCCCCCGGTGAGTGTGCTTCAGAAAGTGTGCGCTTGAGCGCCTCGTCCACGCGAGCGAGTTCCGTATGCAATTGGCTCAGCAACAGTTCACCTTCGGATCCCAGCTCCGGTCCTGCATCGCGTCCCAGCCGTTCCAGGTCCTTGCACAGGGCGGCAGCACCAACCGCTCCAATATTGGCTGCCGCACCCGCGAGTTTGTGCGCCGCCGCTTCCACATCCGCGGCTTGCTCGTTTTCCAGTGCAGCACGCAACGTCTCCACGGCTCCCTGGGAATCCTGCCGAAAAGCCCTGACGGCTTCGGGTAACAACCCCAAACCGTCCGCGGGCCCAAGTTCACGCAGGATCTTCAGCCGGTCATGGTCAAGAACACCAGAGTTCGACGCCGGTGCTTCCGCCTGCTGTTGACCGGCGTCAGCCGCAGCCTCGGCATCCACCCCGCCGTCCGTCGTCGACGTCTGCGGCACCCAGCGCGAGAGGACTTCAGCGAGTGTGGCCAGATCCACGGGCTTGCTGATGTAATCGTCCATGCCGGCGGCGAAGCAGCGCTCGCGGTCCTCGTCCAGGGCGCCGGCGGTCATGGCGATGATGGGAATACGGGCGGAGTGTCCGTTGCGGGCCCGGATTGCCCGGGTTGCGTCGAAGCCGTCCATGACGGGCATATGGCAGTCCATGAGCACAGCTGCATACGTGCCGGACAGCGCAGCGGAAACGGCTTGTTCGCCGTCGTCCACAATGTCAACTTCGTAACCGAGGCGGTTCGCCATGCCCCGGGCCACCAGTTGATTGACTTCGTTGTCCTCGGCCACCAGCAATCTCCCGAGCAACGGCGCAGGATCCGCCGATTCAACAGGGCGGGCGAGCACAGGCGGGGAAGGCATGCCGGCGGTCTTGGTGGCCAGCACACGCAAGAGGCGGTTATAGAGTTCGGAGCTGCGGACGGGCTTGGTGAGGTATTCGCGGATCCCGGCTGCGGTGAGGTCGCTCCTTTCCACTTGCATGGTGGAGGTCAGCAGGATGATCCCCGGGCCGCCGGAGCCGTTGCTCTCGGTTTTGATGCTGCGGGCAAGTTGGAGGCCGTCGGTATCGGGCATGCACATGTCCACCACGGCGATGTCGTATGGGTCGCTCGAAGAGGCCGCTGCCCGGTACTCGTCCAAAGCGGAGGCGGCGTCCGCAACCGAGACCGGGAACATTCCCCAGCTGGCCAGTTGCGTTTCCAGCACCAGGCGGTTGGTTGCATTGTCGTCCACCACCAATACCCGGCGCCCGGTGAGGGTGGCAGGCAAGGATTCGGTGTCCGAAGGGGCCGGGCCAAGGGGCAGTTCGAGGTCAAACCAGAACCTGCTGCCTTCTCCCGGCTCACTGTCCAAGCCGATCCTGCCGCCCATGACTTCCGTGAGGCGCCGTGAGATAGCCAGGCCCAGTCCCGTTCCGCCATAACGGCGTGTGGTGGAGGCGTCTGCTTGGGCGAAGGATTCGAAGAGCCTCTGATGGTTTTCGGCGCTGATGCCAATGCCCGTGTCCCTGACCTCGAAGCGCAAGGATGCCTTGGCCGGGTCCTGGGCAAGAACGGAGACCTGGACTTCCACTTCACCGGATGGAGTGAACTTGACCGCGTTGGAGGACAGGTTCAACAGGATTTGGCGGATGCGGCCGGCGTCGCCCATGAGGCGCACCGGAACGTCAGGGTGGCAGTAGGAGATCAGCTCCAGGTTCTTTCCCTGTGCAGCTTCCACAACCAGTCCCGCTACTTCTTCAACCAGCGCCCGGGGGTCGAAGACGTTGACGTCCAGGTCCACTTTTCCGGCTTCCAGTTTGGAGAAGTCAAGGATGTCGTTGATCAGGGTCAGCAGGACCTCGCCGGCGCCCTTTACTCCTTGGGCGTACTGCCTCTGGCCTTCACTGAGGGGCGTGTCCATCATGAGCGAGGTCAGTCCGATCACCGCGTTGAGGGGAGTCCGGATTTCGTGGCTCATGGTGGCCAGAAACTCGGATTTGAGGCGGCTGGCCTCAAGGGCTGCTTCGCGGGCTGCAAGGAGTTCCTTTTCGGCAGCTTTGCGTTCGGTGATGTCGCGGGAGATGGTGGCGACGCCGCGGATGCCTGATTCACCCTGGACAGGAGACAGAGTCACGGATACCGGGATTACCTCTCCGTCACCGCGTAGCCGATGGCTTTCGTAGTTCTGCACTACGCCGCTGTGCGCGGTAGCTTCCAATGCCTGGCGTTCGTTCTCCATCAGGTCCTTCGGGACAAAGAAGTCCCCTTTGCGACCAACGGCCTCCGAGGCCGGGTAGCCGAAGATGCGTTCGGCACCAGGGTTCCAACTGGTGATCACGCCATCGGGGGTTTCCCCAATGATGGCGTCGCCGGAGGAGTTGACGATTGCCCCGAGTCCCTCAAGTTCGGCCGTCCGTTCGGCCACCTTCGATTCGAGTTCGCGGGTCAGCGTCACGTTTTCGACGACGATCAGCACCTGCCGCACGATGACAAAGACGATCACCACCAGCCCTGTGAGCAGCAGGACGCGGTCCTCTCCGATGGGACGGCTGCGCGAAAAGAAGACCGCACTGAACACGGGCAGGTAGGGGAGAAGTTCAAGGGCTACGGCGTAGGCGCGCCCATCCTTTTGGGTGCTTCCGGCTTCGGGGAGCAAGGGACTCAGCCCCACCAAGAGGAAGGCCAGCACCCACCCCAGAGCCAAGGGGGAGCCTGTAACGCCCGTGATGCCTTGGAGCGTTAAGCTCATGTATCCGAGGTCTGTGATGGCAAGGATCCAGAAGCCAATTCCCATGCTCAGCCAAGGGAGCCTGCGGCCGCGGGCTGCGCGCATGGTCAGGACGATCACCACGGAGACCATGAACACGTCCGCAATGGGGTAGGCCATCTGCGTCGTGTGGGCAAAGGCGTCCTGGTCAGTGGCCCCGGCCAGGGGTCCCAGCACGGAGCTCCACGCGATAAAGAATGTGGAACTTGCTACCACACCTGCGTCCAGAATGGTGCGGCGCAGTGAAATGCGCAGGCCTTGTCCTCTTGACAGCAGCACAAGTCCGATGGATGCGGGCAGCGCGTACCAAACGAAGCCGATGTCTGCGAAGGACGGGAACGGGTATTGGTGGTTCAGGGTGATGCCGTTGATGGTCCACACCGTTTGCCCGGCGCTCCATACGGCCAGGCCCGCCACGATGAACCAGCGGCCGGGGTTGTTGTCCCGGCGCCGACGGGCAGCGAGGGTATGAGTGGTCAGCGCGGTGAGTGCGGCGAGAAGGATGGCCAAGTCACCGGCGAGCTGCGCCGTCGTCGTCCCTGCTCCGCTTGCAAGACCGAAAGCCAACAGCACCAGACAAACCGCGACAGGCACTAAGAAGAGCACCCAAACCTGCCGCAACGACGAGCGCACTGGAAGAACCCCGTGCTTCACTCCTGCCACTGAACCCCTGCCTTCGAAAGTGGCCCCACCAAAAGCGAACAACGCGTCTTGCCTGCGCTGAGGAGAGCATACGCCGAAATCACCGTCTAAGTACCCAACGTGCCCTGCAAGGGGCACATTGGGTACCAGATGGTAGGCCTACATGGGTCAGCGCTGCGGTGTGAGCGTCTTCGAGTAGATCGTTGCCCCGAGGGCGTTCCGCAGGCTCACCGTGAACAAGCCGTCCGAAGCGAGATCCACATGCCCGAAGTACTGGTTCTCGCCGTCACGGGGTGACTCGCCCGGGAAGCGCCCGGCCTTGGCAAACAGAACTTCGGGACCGAAGGTCTTGTCCATCTCGCTCGGTCCGAAAGAGCCTGCGTTGATGGGCCCGGCAACAAATTCCCAGAAGGGGTCGAAATCCGTGAAGGACGCCCGCTCGGGGGAATAGTGGTGGGCCGCGCAGTAGTGCACGTCAGCGGTCAGCCACACGGTGTTCTTGACCCCGTACTTCTTGAAGGCGCTGAGCACGCCGGCAATTTCAAGCTCGCGTCCCAAAGGGGCTCCGGGGTCGCGGTTGGCCAGGCTTTCCTGGTTCACGGCGCCGTCGGGCACGATGATTCCCAGCGGCAGGTCCGCGGCGATCACCTTCCATGTCGCCTTGGATGTGCGGACTTCCTTGATCAGCCAATCCACCTGCTCCTGGCCCAGGATGCTGGTGGCATACGGTTCCTTGCCGTCGGTGTTGGGGGACTTGAAGGTCCGCATGTCCAGGCAGAAGATCTCCAACTGAGGCCCGCGCGAAATCTTCCGATAGATGCGCGCTGGCTGGTACTGGCCGGCGTCGTAAGTTCCCGGGCGCCAGAGTGCCGCGGCGTCCGCTATGGGCATGTTCTCCTGCCACGCCTGCCGGCCGCGGGCGGCCAGGACATTGACGTTGCGCTCGGTGTAGCGGGGGTCGTCCAGGATTTCGCCGGGGTACCAGTTGTTGGTGGTCTCGTGGTCATCCCACTGCGCGATGACGGGGACATCGGCGAACATGGCGCGCATATTGGCGTCCAGCGAGTTGTAGCGGTGCCTGCCGCGGTACTCCTTGAGCGTCTCGGCAACCTTGGACACTTCCTCAGTGACGATATTCCGCCACACCTGGCCGTCCTTTTCCGTGACGGTGGCGGCGATGGGGCCGTCGGCGTAAATGGTGTCGCCGGAGTGGATGAAGAAGTCGGGCTTCGTGGCGTGCATGGCTTTGTAGCCTCGCATGCCGCCGAGTTCCTCGTTGATGCCCCAGCCTTGGCCGGCGGTATCTCCGGTCCACACGAAGGACTGCGGGTTCGACGACGAACTGCCGCCTCCGCGCGCGTCTTCAGTACCGCCGTCGTGCTTTCCCGTAGCGGAAGCGGGCGCTGTGCTGAACGTGCCTCGAACTGCCTCCCCGGGACCGTTTTCATCTTCGAAGGTCAGTTCCAGTGCGAAGCGTGTGCCCGCGGGCAGGCCCTTGGCGTGGATTTTGGCGGTGAAATCGCTGGCATCGGTGGCCAGGGGGCCGCGGATAGTGCGGTTGAAACCGTAGCGTCCCCGAAGGATCCCGCCCGCGTTGTCCACGGCCTGAAGCTGAGCCGTGAGCCGGCCCGGACCGGAAGCGCGGGACCAGAGGACGGCGGAGTCCGTAGTGACGTCGCCGGTGGCGATCCCCGTAGGAAGCGTGAGCCTCTTACGTACCAGAGGGATGGCGGAAGGGGCGGAAGCCGGGATGGCCGAAGCGGGCGCGGCAGTGCCCGTGGCAATGCCTGCGAGGGCGAGCGTGGCGAGGGAGGTTTTGACGAGTGAGCGGCGCGAGAGGTCAGTCATGGGTTCCACAGTGCGGGGCGCGGATGAACGGAGGGTGAGGGCAAGTAGTCCATTTCGGAAAACTGCGTAATGCCCAAGTAACCGTTCAGGTCAAAACAGGGAAAGTCGAGTAGTTCCTACTCGTGCGGCAGACATTGTCCTCTTCGTAGCATTGGAATTCCTAAGGTTTATAGCAATTCCGTTCCTCCGGCTCAGCGGTGGACTGCACCCCCGTCAATACCAGGTGGTGCCCTCCCAATACGTAGCTGCGCTTTTCTCCTTCAGACCCACAGCGGTTTGTCATGCGCGGTCCAAGCCATGGAGTCCGGGGTTTCCCATGAATATGAATGACTTAGATCTTCAAACGTCCCTGTCAACCAAGAGCAACGCTGATGTTCGGCGGCCAAAATTCAGCAAACCCAAGCTGTTGATTGCCGGCGCAGTGCTCGCGATATTGGCACTGATCCCACTATTCTTTGGCGTCGTCAATTGGGCTACGCAACCCGCGGGTGAGGTTGACCAAACTGTTTCCAATGAGCAGGTGCCTTCCGCGAAGGATGAAGGTACCAAAGCCCCCGCAGCTCTGCCTGTGCAGGATTCGGAAGCAGCCCCTGCAGCTGAAGCGCCAGCAGTGCCGGCAGCCGCAGCACCGGCAGCTGAGGCGCCCGCAGCTGAGGCGCCCGCAGCGCCCGCTCCCGAACCACCCGCACCCGCACCCGAGCCACCCGCACCCGCTCCCGTCGAGGCGGCCCCGGCACCACCTGCCGGCGACCCCAACCTCTACACGGTGGCGTCCGGCGACACGGTGGGTTCCATTGCTTCGCGCTACGGAGTGGATGTCACTGCGATGTTGGCTGCCAACGGCCTTAGCGCTTACTCAGTGATTGTGCCGGGGCAGGTTTTGAAGCTGACGGGACCTCCTATCGCGATCGTCGCTCCGGCTCCGGCAGCTCCAGCCGCTCCAGCAGCCCAGGCCGCACCCGCGCAAGCACCGGCAGCAGCCGCTCCAGTAGCTCCGGCTCCCGCGCCGGCACCCGCTCCTGCTGTCAGGACCATCTACGTGGCCGGAGCGGGAGGCCAATCGATGGTGGACGCCTGCATCGGGCCCATCCAGTACACGCCAACCAATGCCTACGCCACGTTCATCACAGAGCACGATTTCTGCGGAGGCTGGGGCCGGTTCTCGGGAATCAGCGTTGGTGAAACCGTGTCGATTCCGGGCTACGGAACCTTCACGGCCACCGGTAGGGGCCAAGTACCCAACCCGGGAACTACCAACGACGTCGCAGCCGTGTTCGGGGGATTCCCGGCAGTTGTCCTGCAGACCTGCATTCCCGGCACCAGCCAGATACTGGTGATTGCCCTCAACTGATAAACAAGAACTAGGCCGGCGCCGTCAGGCGCGCGAAACGGAGGATGCCCAGGATGGCCGGGGCCAGCTCATCCTCCATCTGGTGGTAGACCTCTTCCGCTCGTCGGTAGGGGTCTACCACGTCGTTGTCTGAAGGGTCGGATGGCAAAGCGAGGTGGCGGACCGATGCCGCCCGGGTGGGGAGCGCACGCCAGAACTCCGTGATGTCGCCGGCAGAGGCGGTATCGCCACGGTTCTCCAGCACGGACAGCATTCGGGCAAATTCCCGGACGGTGAAGGTGCGTTTCAACAAAGATGCGTCCAGTTGGAGGACTTCGCCGCGATGCTTGGAGGTCATGGCCAGCACCAGGTCGGTTTCCTTGAGGATTTTGGGCGTGAGTTGCCTGGCCGCAAAACCGTCGGGGCTGCCACGGAACGTGCTGATGATTTGGGCTGAGAGCGGCTGGATGGGCTCGCCCACCATGGCTCGCGTGCCGGCGCTGCGGACTTCGAAGGATCCCGGGCTGACCTGGTTGAGCCCGGCCTGCAGCAACCGTTCGGCAACGGGGGAGCGGCAGATGTTCCCGGTGCAGACGGTGAGAATCCTGAAGGGCTGGGGCGATTCCACGTAAGGCTCTTTTCTGGCGGTGACTGGGGACAGCTGAGGTCCCACCCCAAGTTAACACGGTGAGTGGCGAGGACCTTGTCAACAACGCAGGGCCACTGAACAGAGTCCGAACACGTCCGGTGCCAACAAGCGAACGCTTGACTGAAATCACCCGCTCCGCATATTCTGAACGAACGGTCGGTAATTTATTAGGAGCAACCATGGCATCGCAGAATCTGCAGTCAGTGCCCGCTGAGCTGTCCCCGGAAGAGCAGGAGCGGGAGGCAGCCGGACAGGCGTATTTTGATCGCATCATTTCGGAGGACTCGCGCATCGAACCGCGCGACTGGATGCCGGCGGCTTACCGCAAGACTTTGCTGCGCCAGATCTCGCAGCACGCGCACTCGGAAATCATCGGCATGCAGCCGGAAGCCAACTGGATCACCAGGGCGCCGAGCCTGAAGCGCAAATCCATCCTCATGGCCAAGGTCCAGGACGAGGCCGGCCACGGCCTGTACCTTTACTCCGCCGCTGAGACATTGGGCCAGTCCCGGGACCAGATGATGGAGGACCTGATTGCCGGCAAGGCCCGGTACTCGTCCATTTTCAACTACCCCACGATTTCCTGGGCTGACATGGGAGCCATCGGCTGGCTTGTTGATGGTGCCGCCATCTGCAACCAGGTGCCCCTGTGCCGTGCATCCTATGGTCCTTACGGTCGCGCAATGGTGCGCATCTGCAAGGAAGAATCATTCCACCAGCGCCAGGGTTTCGAGATCCTGCTGGAACTTTCCAACGGCACGCCTGCGCAGAAGCAGATGGCCCAGGAGGCGGTGAACCGCTGGTATGCGCCGTCGCTGATGATGTTCGGTCCGCCGGATGACGATTCACCCAACTCCAAGCAGTCCATGGCCTGGAACATCAAGCGCTTCAGCAATGACGAGCTGCGCAGCCGGTTCGTCGGCATGATGGTGGAGCAGGTCCGGGTCCTCGGCCTGACCCTTCCTGACAAGGACATCCGTTTCAACGAGGAAACCAAGAAGTGGGAGCACGGACCCCTGGACTGGAATGAGTTCAAGGAAGTCCTGGCCGGCCGCGGTCCCTGCAACTCGCAGCGCGTCGAGCGCCGCCGTGAGGCACACGAAAACGGTGCCTGGGTTCGCGAAGCCGCCGTGGCGTACGCCCGCAAGCAAGCACAGAAGGAACACGCAGCATGAGCCCTCACGGCAATCCGGAAGCACCGGCCAGCGCCGCCAGCGAAATCAACCGCGAAGCCCCCAAGGTTGCGGCAACCAACGCTGAAAGCTCGACGACGGGGCGCGTCTCAGGCCCCGACGTCACCTTGGGCGGCGCCAAGGAAGAAACCCCTTGGTCCCTTTGGGAGGTCTTCGTCCGCTCCAGCCGCGGCCTTTCGCACGTGCACGCAGGATCGTTGCACGCACCGGACGCCGCTATGGCCCTCCGGAATGCACGGGATTTGTACACCCGCCGCAACGAAGGCGTCTCCATCTGGGTGGTCCCGGCCGAGGCCATCTCCTCCAGCGATCCCGACTCCAAGGGTTCCTTCTTCGAGTCCCCGCAGGGTAAGGATTACCGCCACGCAACGTATTACACCAAGAGCGAAGGCGTGAAGCACCTGTGAGCAACACTAAAGACACTGACTTCGCAATCGAAGGCCACGGCGACATCTCCGTGGGCGTCCACGGAGCCGGGGCTTCAGGTGACGGCTCGGCGAGCGCCACCCGCATCACGCCGGGCAACGCGCTGCGTCCGGAGGACATCGCCCTGGAGATCAGCCGTGGGCAGGTCAAACCCAGCGAAGATGTGGCAGAGTTCGCCCTGCGCATCGGCGATGACGGCCTGATCCTCGCCCAGCGCCTGGGGCACTGGATTTCGCGTGCTCCGGAGCTTGAAGAAGACATCGCCTTGGGCAATATTGCCTTGGACCAGTTGGGCCACGCGCGTTCGTTCCTGACCTACGCCGGTGCAGCTTGGGGTAAGTCCGAGGACGACCTGGCGTACTTCCGCCGCGAGCACGAGTTCCGTTCCGCGCACTTGTTTGAGCAGCCCAACGGCGACTTCGCGGTGACCATCGCCCGCCAGTTCATCGTGAGCTTCTACCAGTACGAGCTCTACACGGCGCTTACCGCATCAAGCGACGCCACCCTCGCAGCCATCTCCGCGAAGGCCGTCAAGGAAGTGGACTACCACCGCGACCACAGCGCCCAGTGGGTGCTTCGTTTGGCCGGAGGCACGGACGAGTCCCGCGCACGCATCATCCAGGGCTTCAAGCTCGTATGGCCGTACGTGGATGAACTCTTCGAAGACGACGAGCTCACCACCCGCCTGTCCGAGGCTGGCGTTACAGTTCAGCCGTCCAGCCTCCGCGCAGAATTCGATCGCCTCACCCGTGGGATCATGGCCGAAGCGGAGCTGGAAATCCCCGGCGTGCCGCAGGCCCTGGGCGGTGGACGCAACGGCAAGCACTCCGAATTCATGGGCTATATCCTCGCTGAGATGCAGGTCCTTGCCCGCGAGCACCCCGGCGCGAGCTGGTGACCAGCATGGCTACCCGTTCACCAACGCAGCCAAGGACAGCCGAGCAGCGGGCCTGGGACATCGCGTCCACGGTCTGCGATCCGGAGATTCCAGTCCTCACCATCGAGGACCTGGGCATCCTCCGCGGCGTGCGGGTTTCCCCTGCCGAAGCACCCACCCCTGCCGAAGCACACGGCCCTGCCGAAGCACCCACCTCTGCCGAAACGCCAGGCCAGCACGACGGCGGTGCCTCCAGTGCCGTCGTCGAGGTCACCATCACGCCCACCTACTCGGGCTGCCCGGCGATGGATGCCATTGGTGACGACCTGCGGGCTGCCTTCCAGAAGGAGGGCTACGCCAGCGTGCACATCAACCTGGTGCTGTCGCCGGCGTGGACCACTGACTGGATGACCGAATCCGGCAAGGCCAAGCTGGAGGAATACGGGATTGCTCCGCCCAGTGGCATGGCTGCTGCCGGTGGCCACTCCGGTCCTGTCCGCCTGAGCCTGGCCGTGAAATGCCCGCAGTGTTCGTCGTTGAACACCAAGGAACTCACCCGCTTTGGTTCCACGTCCTGCAAGGCGTTGTTCGTCTGCCAGGACTGCAAGGAACCGTTCGACTACTTCAAAGTCCTCTAAGGAATTCCATGACCACCGAAACCCAGACGGCCAGTCGCCGTCGTGCGTCTTTCCACAACCTGACCGTCACGGAAGTCCGGCGCCTGACGGACGATGCCATTGAGGTCACGTTCGGGGTTCCTGCCGGGCTTGCCGGGCAATACGACTACCTGCCCGGCCAGTACGTGGCCCTTCGAACCACGCTCCCCGATGAGAAGGGTGAGCCGCACGAGGTCCGCCGCAGTTACTCGATTTGCGCAGAGCCGCGCAGCTTCGGGGACGGCAGCAGCGAGATCCGCGTGGCCATCAAGAAGGACCTGGGCGGTCTCTTCTCTACGTGGGCCAACGCCGAACTGAAGGCCGGCGACGTCCTGGATGTCATGAGCCCGCAGGGTGCGTTCATCTCGCGGCACGGCAAGGACGGCGCGTCGGTTCAGCACAACGTCATGAATTCCATGAACCACCCGGAGGAGTTGGCGGGGGAGCCGGGTAATTTCGTGGCGATCGCCGCAGGTTCGGGCATCACGCCGGTGATCGCGATTGCACGTACGTTGCTGGCGGCCAATCCGGAAACCACGTTTGACCTTGTCTACGCAAACAAGGCGGCCATGGATGTCATGTTCCTTGAAGAGCTGGCGGACTTGAAGGACAAGTACCCCTCGCGCCTGGCACTCCACCACGTGTTGTCACGCGAGCAGCGGATCGCACCGCTGATGACGGGTCGTATTGATTCCGAGAAGCTGCAGGCACTGCTCAGTAGTGCCATCCGTGCCGAGGATGTGGACGAGTGGTTCTTGTGCGGGCCGTTCGAATTGGTCCAGCTGTGCCGTGACACCCTTGCTGCCCGCGGCGTTGAGCCCGAGCACGTGCGTTTTGAGCTGTTCACCACTGGCCGTCCGGATCGTCCCGAGGGCAACGCCGGCCGTCCTGTTGTGGAGGACGAGTCGCAGGATACGTACAAGATCACCTTTACTTTGGACGGGCTGACCGGCGACGTCGCCAGCCCCACACACGCCCGCGAGTCCATCCTCAACGCTGCGTTGCGTGTCCGCCCGGACGTTCCCTTCGCGTGCGCCGGTGGTGTCTGCGGCACCTGCCGCGCCAAGCTGATCACCGGTACGGTGACCATGGATGAGAACTACGCCCTTGAACAGGACGAGCTGGACAAGGGCTACGTCCTCACCTGCCAGTCCCACCCCACCAGCGAAGAAGTTACCGTCGACTTCGACGTCTAAGGAGTCCCCATGATCGAGCTCTCCATTGCCAACGGTATTGCCGAAATAGTCCTCAACTACCCGGACAAGCTGAACTCGCTCAACGAGGACGCGCTTGCCCAACTGGACAAAGCGTACGACGACGCTGCTGCCGCCGCCTCACGTGGTGAGGTGCGGGTGCTGCTGCTTCGCGGAGAGGGACGCGCGTTCTGTGCCGGTCGCGACATCTCAGGGGTGACGCCGGAAACCGATGATGCGCAGGCTTACCTCGGCGGACTCGTGGAGCCGCTGCTGAAGAAGATGGCTGCGTTCCCGGCACCCACGTTTGCCGCCGCCCATGGTGCTTGCCTTGGGGTTGGGCTGGGGCTGCTGCTGGCCACGGACGTTGTTTACGTGGCGGACAACGCAAAGTTCGGCTCGCCGTTTGCCAAGCTTGGAGCCACGCTGGACTCGGGCGGGCACTGGTACTTCACCGAGCGCCTGGGCATGCACCGCACCTTGGACCTGATCTACACCGCCGATCTCATTTCCGGCGCTGAAGCCGTGGAACAGGGGATGTTCAGCCGGGCGATGCCTGCGGATTCCCTGCTGCCGGTGACCCGGGAGATCGTTTCTCGCGTGGCTGTAGGAGCGACTGGCGCTTTCAATGCGTCGAAGGAGCTCGTGGCCCACATCCGCGACCAGCGCCTGGGCCTGTGGGCTTCCATGGCCGAGGAAAACACCGAGCAGGCCCGGCTGTGCAAAACCGACGACTACGCCGAGGGTTTCCGTGCCTTCCAGGAGAAGCGGGCACCCGTTTTCAAGGGCTAACTCCCACTTTCTGCTGCGGATTCCGCCCTTGTTCGTCCCACTTGCAGTTGTGCGCTGAGCAGGGCGAACAAGGGCAGGTTTCGTAGGCTCTGGCTTAGACATCGGTGAGAGCACCATAAGTGAATGCGGGAGCCGGGCTGCCGCTCTTGAGGCACGGAAATCCGGTGAATGGACTTGACGCGGGCAAGGACCCGCGAGCATCGGGACTGAATTATGGTTCCCCCAGGAACATCAATGGTTCAGCACCTGGAGGGTGTAGTTCCAAACCAGAAAAGACCATCAAGACGTGGCTCAGATAGAGAATACAGCTCAGGGAGCTGGATGATTGCGTGCGTCCCAGCGGAACCCTCTACCCGCAACTAAGGCGTGCGGCCTAAAATAAGTCACACGCATTGGAACGCGCCTGGCGGTTCAGCGTGCTTTGAACGGAGAGTGCCATGCTCCAGATGATCATGTGCAAATTCAATCTCCACCACCGCTGGCACGTGGAATCCGCGGAGGACGGCAGCGGACGGTACCGGCGCTGCACCAGCTGTGGCAAATTCGACCGCGACTGGGACGGCAGCGGCTTTATGCACTGAGCGAAGCTAGATCAGGGTGTTGAAGATCCCCCAGCCGGTACCAATGTGCATGTTGCCGAAGAGGCCGGCCCCGTACTCCGAGTTCATGAAGAGACGCAGGTCGCCGGTTTCATCGATGCCCACGATGTCGTTGAGGGGTTTGAGAGCGGAGTAGCGGGCCCCGTAGAGCCGTTCATAGATACCGGCGCCGCTTATTTCGGTCATGACTTCCCAGCCCTGACCAGCAATGGATGGGGCTTTCCAACCGCCGTTGCCATCCGCCGGGTACTGGTACAGGATGCCGGAGTGGTCCCGGGCGTAAATGTCCACGGCGCCGTCGCCGTCGGTGTCGCCGGGTGTCACCAGCTTGTTCATGACATCCCATCCGGTGCCCACACGAGATGATGCCAGCCACCCGCCGTCGCCGTCACCAGGGTAGAGGTACAGGTCTCCTGTTGTGTCCCGGGCGAGGACGTCATTGTTGCCGTCGCCGTCGAAATCTCCTGGTCCCACCACGGCGTCAAAGATGTTCCAGCCCCAGCCGACTTGTGACGGAGGGAGCCATCCGCCGTTGCCATCTCCTGGGTAGATATGCAGCGTTCCTGCCCTGTCGCGGCCAAGGAGATCGTTGTTGCCGTCGCCGTCAAAATCACCCGTGGAGAAGACGGTGTCGAAGATGCCGAAGCCCCGGCCTACTACCCGCGGTGCTTCCGATGTGTGGTTGTAAAGGACACACCGGGCGCCGGACGGACAGATCGAGTACTCCGGGCTGTAGACGTGCGGGTAGAGGACCAAGTTGCCGTCATTGGTGCGGCCCAGGAGTTCGAAATTACCGCGGCCGGTCCACCCCATGGAGCGATTGGATGCTGCGATGGGAGCGGTCTCGGCGCTCTGGAACACTTCTGATTCAGAGCACACGCCGTAAACGTTGAACGATATGCGGTTGCCTTGGTCCTCGGGAAGGAGCTTCAGGAATTCGCCCTGACGCTCCGGAGGCAGGGGGTCGCCGTTGCTCAACCATTCCATGACGAAGCCGTGCGGGGCCTCCGCCGTCGATGGGCAGTCCTGTAGGCCGTAATCGGCCTTTCCTATGGTCAGTTCCGAACCGACGTTAGGCATACCAAACATTGGAGGAACCCAGTCCTGGGAATCCGCTGCGGCGGGTGCAGCGCCCACCGCCGTCGAGCCTAATAACAATGCGCCAAGTGCCGCAGACTTGAACGCAAATGATCGAAAGCTTCCCATGTTCCCCTGCAAGGCCCGTGACACAACAGCGTGAATGAAGCCGAGCCTAACATTCCCACGGAGAGTTGGCCGTCGTCCTAAGAGCCAACAATCGTGTACTCGACGGCGACCGTACAGAGGCGACCGTACAGATAAGGAACCTTCTGTAGCTCGTGGCGTGGCGAAAGTACGACGACGTTGCTGCCGCCCACGGTGGCTGGGCGCCCGTCCCGCTCCCTGGGGGAGCGGCTTGACCCCTTGAAATGGGAAATGTTGCGTCCAATCCAGCCGAATCGCCGGTGTGTCCGTCAGACTGATGATCGGCACATGAATGTTGGGGACCTCGGCGGAGACTGTCGTTACCCTGCGCCGTGGGCTGCATAAACATTCTCCGAAAGGCATCACATGACACAGCCGCAACCCGACCCCAATCCGGACACACCTGAAGTCCACCAGCCTCCGGCGCCGCAGCAGCCGGATCATTCCGCTCAACTGCAGCAGCACTACGCTCCGCCGCAGATGCCCCAGCAGCCGCAGTACGGGGCGCAGCCGCCGCAGCCGCAGTACGGCACGCAGCCGCCACAGCCGCAGTACGGCACGCAGCCGCCACAGCCGCAGTACTACGCTCAGCCGCAGGCGCCCCAGCAACCTCAGTACGGGGCACAGCCGCCGCAACCCAATATGGCCTACGCTTATCCGCAGCCCAAGTCGAAAATTGCGGCCGGCCTTCTAGGAATTTTCCTGGGCGGCCTCGGCATCCACCGCTTCTACCTGGGCTACACCACCATCGGTGTCATTCAGTTGGTTCTCACTGTGGTTGTGGGCATCTTCACTTTCGGGTTGGTGGGCCTGTGGGGCCTTATCGAGGGCATCATGATCCTTGCCGGAGCCGACTACTTCCGGAGGGACGCCAAGGGCGTTCCTCTTCGCGACTGACGCAGGAAAGAAAATTTTGACCAACATCATTCACGACAAGCCGGAGCAATTAGAACAAATCCGGGCGGGTCTCCTGCAAGGCGAAATTGTCTATGCGGTGTACGACTGCATCGGCGTTGGCACTGGCTTCGTCGGTATCACGAACATGCGCGTCATTCTGCAAGACAAGAGCTTCGTGGGCAATAAGCTCGCCATCGTGTCTGTGCCCTACAAGAACATCCGCTCCGTCTCCATGCTCTCCAATAAATCGATGATGGGCCGGTTCGCTTCGACGTCGAGCATTGGCATCGACACAGGGGGAAGTATCAAAGAAGCCGACTTCCGTGGCGATGACAAGGCCCGGCACGCGCATGACTTGATCCTTTGGAACGTGCTGACCACGAAATAGCTTTCGCGATTGGAGGGCGGTCGAACATTCGGCCGCCCTCTTGGCTGTTTGAGGCCAATTTCCTACACAGGCCACTTCCTATGCAGACCACTTGGCGCATGGCAAAGTGATCGGCATGACTCGAATCCTGATGATCGGTATCCGAGCCAGTGCGCTCGACTACAGCAAGCTGCCTCCCGGGCTGGATGAAGCCATCATGACCGAACGGATCGAGGCCGGTTTCGGAGCAACAATTGCCGCCGGCTTTGATGCTGTGTCCTGTCTGATCGGCACTTCGCCGGATGAGGCTGAATCGGAAATTCGAGAAGCCTTTGCCCGTGACCGTTTTGGCCTGGTGATGATCGGCGGTGGAATCAGGATGGTCCCGGAGTACACAGAATTGTTCGAGCGGGTCATCAACACGTGCAGCGCGGAAGCACCCGGAATCCCGTTCTGCTTCAACACCTCGCCGGAAACCACCTTGGAGGCTTTGAGGCGCCATATCCAGCCTTAGTCATCTGCAAAAAGCGCGGCGTAGACTTTCCGTTGTGCGGTGGCGGGCCCTACTATTCGGAGGGAGGCTGACATGGCTTACGATCCCCAAGCATCCCGTAGTGACAGCGTCACCGAGCAGCTTCAGGACCTCGTTCTGCAGTCCGTGGACGTGGACGAATTCCTCACGGACCTGGCTGCGGAACACACGCTTTTACTGGTCCCGGCATTGAGGAGGCGGAGTCCCAGGCTGCGCAGGCTTCAAAGGTCTTGCGGATGGCTAGCCGAGGTCTGTAATCAATCGCGTGAGGTTGGTGGTGTCCGCATTTTGAACTCGTGGGGTACGGAAGCGTAGTAGCGCGCCCGCGTTAAATCACGTCTGCTTCAGATGCGGGGGAGCGTGGAGTACGGGCGGCTCGGAAGGTTTCCGGCAACCCACGGCCGGACGGGTGGTTCCAGCGGAATCTCGCCGCGGCCGTCGCGGATCACCAAGACCACCGCGCCTATCGCAGCAGCCAAGCAAGCTATGCCCATCAGGACCAGGGCAATCATCAAAGCCAGAGACATCGCCATTCCCTCTGACTTCAATTTTAGTGCTGTTTCAGCGGAAGGGGGCAGTTGATCAGCAGCACGTCCGTTGACGAAGCGAATCCTGCTGTGCCTATTCTGAGAATGAATCAGGTCCAGCAAGCGGCCTGAAGTCATCGGCGGGAATATCATCCCGTGGAAGGTCATTTTTGTATCATGTCCCAGCAACTTCCCCTCGACGAACTCACCCTTACTCTGGCCCGGATCAAGGGCTTGCTCCTGACAGAGGAAAAGGTAGACAGGGCAGTGCAGCTGCTTGCCGAAGGAATCCGTGATGCGTTCCCCGGCAGTGCAGGAGCCGGAGTGTCTCTCATTGATGAGCAGGGCAACAGGACCAGTGCCGGAGCCACGGATCCTTTGGTGATCCAGGTTGACCAGTCGCAATACCGGTTGGGGGAGGGGCCGTGCCTGACCGCTTGGGCAACCGAACGCACCGTCATCGTCCACAACGCCGAGACGGATGACCGTTGGCCGGAATGGGCAGAGGCCGCACGGGAACTCGCCATTGCCTCAGTCATCAGCGTCCCCTTGATACGTGGAAGCAGGTGTCTCGGAGCCATGAAGCTCTACGCCGCTGCCACCGATGCTTACGACCAGACCACGGCGCGGTCCCTGCAGAAGCTTGCTGCCTCCGCAGCCATCCTCTTGGACAACATTCAGAGTTCTGAGACACCGAAACGCTTCAGTGAAGGCCTGGTGGAGGCGCTGAACAGCCGGGACACCATCAGCCGCGCCCAGGGTTACCTCATGGGTCAGCGCGGCATGGCTGAGGAGGACGCTGTCAGGGAACTTCTGAACCTGTCCCAAGAAACCAAGCAATCCCTGGCGTCCGTCAGCGCCCAAATCCTCAGCGGGGGGAAGAAGGAAGAATCTTATGACGGAACCTGAGCGGAACGGTTGCGAGGGACTATCCCTTCAAGAACAACTCCAGCTCAAGGGTCTGCGCAAGGCCCTGACAAGCGCGGGAATTCCGGATGAGGATTTGTGGCTGCGCTACTTTTCCATCGGCGGGATGGTGGGCGAATACGAAGTCGATGCCTACCTTCAGTCGCTTCACTCGCTGCCTTCGCTGCAGAGGGACCTGTTGGCGCACGCGGCTAACGAACTCATCGATGAACTGCCTGCGCTGCCCCGCGCTCCTTACAACGAACAAGTGTCCCCGGGTCGGCCACGCTGATCCGTCGAAGGGCGCGATAAGCGGCCCTAAGGGACGAGTCTGGACTAAGGCTGCGCTGCTGTCTCCGGAGATGCCATAGCTGCGGGGTCCCCGGCTGGTGTCGCCGGATCGACGAGCGGCTGATAGCGGCGGGCGGCCGGCTCCCATAACGCGTTCCAGCGGTCCATGCCTGATTCGCCGCCGGCGGGGCTTCCTGAATGGTCGGGGATTGCATTCATTGTGTCTCCGAAGATAATTTGGGCTCAAAATTTAGTGCCTGAAGTATTATGTGACCTGAGCTACAGCGAGGTCAAGACAGGGTGCAGGTGCTCACTCTCAATCGCTATGCGGGCTTGTGCTGCCGCGGCTTTGAGGGCATCATCCACCGTTGCGCCGCGGAGCGTCGCTGCCAGGAAACCGGTCATGAAGGCGTCACCTGCACCGTTGGTATCAACCACATGGGCGGGTACTGCACTGACCTCATGCCGCGCACCGGAGGCCTCCAACGCAATGGCCCCTTCTGCCCCGCGGGTGCAGACTGCCAAGCGGGGGCCGCGTTCCAGGCAAGCGCGCATAAGCTCCCATGGGTCCTCTGTACTGTCGTCACTCATGAAGACTGTGGTGGCGGCGCGAAGGAATGGCTCGTGGAATTCTGACGATCCGTCGTAGTCGTGAAGGTCGGCCCAGATAGGGGTCTGTTGGGGGTCCAAACGTTGCAGCAGGAGCGTACCAAGTTCGCTGAGGTCGATGATCGCGACGTCGGCCGCAGCCACCGCCTCAGCAGCGACACTTAGTTCGTGCTCGCTGGGCGTCGACGGAACCGCAAGGTACAGCGAAACCCGCTTGCCGTCGTCGGACATGAGGTTGACGTGGCGCTCGGTCTGTTCAGACGTCAAGCGTTCGACGGCGACCCCGGCTGCCGTCAGGGCGCTGCGGATCCGCTGGCCTTCCGTGTCAGTTCCAAGCGGCGAGCACAACCGCACCTTGACTCCGAGGTCTGCGAGGTGCAGGGCCTTGCCCGCCGAGGTCCCTCCGATGGTCTCCCAAGAACGGCGGGCAAACTGCATGTGCGGGACAGGCTCCGGAAGATGGTCGAGAAGAATGAGCTGGTTCCACGATGCCGGGCCGCAGACGGTTACTGAGGGAGGAGTAGGCATGCCATATCCAATCATTCATCCGGGGCGCTGGTACAGGGCGGTTAGCGTCTCATCTCGGCGACCAGTCCGTCAGCTAGCTGGAGGAGCGCCGGATGATCAGTCGGGTGCGCAGCCGGTGCAGCTGACTGTGACAGGTTTGGTTGACATAGCCACCGCGTCCTGCCGGCCCTCCAGGACCAGATAAGCAATGCTGCCGACCCGAGGGGTGCGAGGAAAGCTGCCATCATCACTATGGGGAGCCCGACTGTGGCAGCGGCAAGCCCCATCAAGGCCACGACGGCGATTCGGGCAAAGCGACCGGCAACCACCAGCCGCCCCAACGGGAGTGCAATGGCGAAGCCTATAAGAGTTGCCGCAACCACCGTGGAAGGCCACTGAGAGGGGTGTCCCGCTCCAAGAAGTTGCGCGAAGCCCTGGGCGGCCATGGCTGCGCATCCGAGAGCGACTGACCACGGCATGACGGGCCCCAGACGCTGGGCAAGTACCAGTCCGGCAAGAACCAGCAGGGGGATACTGATGAATGCTCCGTAGGCTAAACCGAGGTTCATCGCGTGCGTGGAATTGGTGACCATGGGTGCCCAGCTGCTGCCCGTGACGGCAAAGACAGCGCACGCCAGCCCCGCCAGGAGCAATGTCAGTGCAGTCCCGGCCACGGTGCTTCGGTTCGGCGCCGATGCTTGGCAGGGCACTACCGGGGTAACTTCCGCGGCCCGCGACGGCACCGGGCGTTCCTTCTGGAGGGCCAGGACAAAGAGTGCGACGGCGCCCAGGGTCCCCGCCATGGGTGGCATCAGCATGAGAGCCCCGAGTGCAAGAGCCGTGGGTGCGGCCAAGAGTACAGCCTGTAAGACGCGGACGGCAAGCGAACGCCGGCTGGCCAGGAGTGAACCAAGCGGGACCGCTATGCAGACCGTCCCGGCAACCCAGCCCAGGATCATGAAGGGAAGGAAGGCGGATCCAAACCAACTGAAGCCCTGACCTTTATCGGCTTCGTCAAAGCGCACCGACCAACTTGCTGCTGCAGAGAACGCCAGAGCCCACGCCGGCACCGCACCTATGGCTGTGAAGAGAGCGACGCCGGCAGGCAGCCGTCCAGCTCGTCGCAAGAGCACGACGCCGGAAAAGCTCGCCGCGAGCGGGCCGACGAATCCAGCCAGTATGAGGTGCGTAGGGCCTGTCCACGGGAGGTAGCGGACGTTACTGAACAAGACGACCATGGCTCCCAAGAACGCCGCCAAAGACGCGGCTGCGAACCCCACGGCCCAACGGTTTGTTACTGAAAATCGGCGCGGCTGCGCAAATGAACCCACGTATTGCCTAACTTTTTGGCGGATACCGCCCCCCAATGGATCTCCCGCCAAAAGGCAGTGGTTCACATGCTATCCGGGCTGCTTGTCTTTTCGAGCGGGGAACTGCGTCTATATCCTTAAGAGATGAGTGACGTAGCGCGTTCCACCATCGCCTTCGAGGGGCACTTCGCACGGGAGCTCCCGGAGCTGGCTATCCCGTGGCGGGCGGAGGAAGCTCCGGATCCGCAGCTTCTGGTGCTCAACCAGCCGCTCGCCGTCGAGCTTGGTTTTGATCCTGATTTTCTCCGGAGCCCGGAGGGCGTAAGGCTGCTGATCGGAAACGCCGTTCCTGAGGAGGCGACTCCGGTGGCCCAGGGATACTCGGGCCATCAGTTCGGCTTTTACTCGCCACGTCTGGGGGATGGCCGCGCACTCCTGCTGGGTGAGGTTGCCGGTGCTGACGGGAAGCTGCGCGATATTCACCTCAAGGGTTCGGGGCGCACGCCCTTTGCCAGGAACGGTGATGGTTTGGCGGCGATTGGTCCCATGGTGCGGGAGTACATCGTGAGCGAGTCGATGCATGCGCTGAACATTCCCACCACCAGGTCCCTCGCGGTTGTTGCCACAGGACGTCAGGTTCAGCGGGAGACGCTCCTGCCGGGGGCTGTTCTGACCCGCGTGGCCAGCAGTCACCTGCGCGTGGGTAGTTTCCAGTACGCCAGGGCGTCCAATGATCTGGACCTGTTGCGACGGCTTGCCGACCATGCGATCGAACGCCACCACCCGGCGTCGGCCGATGAAAGCAACCGGTATCTCGCGCTCCTCAAGGCCGTCATATCGGTGCAGGCGAAATTGGTGGCGCAGTGGATGTTGGTCGGATTCGTGCACGGTGTCATGAACACGGACAACATGACGGTGTCCGGAGAGACCATCGACTACGGCCCGTGCGCTTTCATGGAGGGTTTCGATCCCGTCGCGGTGTACAGCTCCATTGATGAGATGGGGCGTTACGCCTACCGTAACCAGCCAGTGATTGCGGAGTGGAACCTTGCCCGCTTCGCCGAATCAATCGCAATCCTGATCCACGAGGATGAGGAACAGGCGGTGGCCCTTGCCGTAGAGGCGCTCAACGGGTTCCGCCAGGAGTACAGCGCCACGTGGTTCAACGGCATGAAGGCCAAGCTTGGGTTGCCGGAGGACTTGGACGACGCCGTTGCCTCACCTTTGGTGGATGACCTCCTTCAGTTGGTTCAGGAGACGCGCGCTGACTACACCTCGTTCTTCCGAAGCCTGAGCAGGGCAGCCCGCGGGGAGGCCGAACCGGCGCGCCGGCAGATCGTGGATTTGGCCGCGTTTGATCGATGGTTGAAACGCTGGCGGGCACTCGCACCGGATGCCGATGCCATGGATAGGGTCAACCCGATCTACATTCCCCGGAATCATCTGGTGGAGGAAGCCCTTGCTGCCGCGACTGAGGGAGATACGGGCCCGACGGAGCGGTTGCTGAGCGCCGTATCCGAGCCGTACACCGAACGCCCCGGCTTGGAAAAGTACGCCGAGCCCGCGCCGGAAAGCTTTGGCCCCTACCGGACTTTCTGCGGCACGTAGGGAACGCTGGAGCAAGAGAAAAGCTGAGGGCAAGCGACCCGAATTGCGTCGCTTGCCCTCAGCTTCTTGTTTTTGTGGCCTAGCTCCAGACGGCTCTAACCACCATGTCTGCACCTGCGGCCAGATGATTGCCGGTGTGGCCGGCATCCAGAACGCACACATCCTCTGATTCAGGTGCGCCTGTTGATACCAGGCACTCTGCGGCCCTGAAACTCAGAAGATCCACGGGGAGGCTGTCGCCTATTTGAAGTTCACTCATGATGCCCTTTTTGCTCGCCCGGGCGTCACTTTGAGTGTCTATAGCCCGGTGTTGTAGTTGGAGAGACTTTCTCCTTGGGACGCCGGACTTCATCAGCGGATGAGTCCATACTGCTAGATAGACGAGCTTTCGTCTACGCGGGATCACCTATCACTTAGTTGAAATTGGTGTGGCGCACGATTGCCAGGAGCTCTGCGCGGAGATCCTCAGAGTCCAGGTTGACGGCCGAGAGCACATTGTTTTCCTGGTGGTGGGATTGCTCCAGCAGTGTCAGGCCCAGTTCGGTAATCGATATCAGCTGGCTGCGCCGGTCGAACCTGTTTGGCTCACGCCGAATGTAGCCCCGTGATTCAAGCCTGGACAGCAGCGGCCCCATGGTTTGGGCTTGGACCCGGACGCTTCGGGCAAGGTCCCCGGGCGTAATGGGCCCTGCCGTCGCAACAGCATCAAGAGTAAGGACCGCCGGATAGGTCAAGCCCAGCGGGCGTAGTTTGTCGTTCCATGCCAGCTCCACGAGCCGCGCTGCCGTGGACAGCAGCCGGCTGGTTGGCCATCGTTCCATGTCAGGCATTCAGGCACCCCCACGCATTCCCAAAATAGTCAGCTTGCTTACTAGGCTACATGAGGTGCTAAGGGCACGACGGCGGAACCCGCCTTAAGCGTTCGGAGTAGTGGTGATGCCTAGCCTTCACACTCGGTGCTGCGCACGTTGTAGCTCAGGGGCTTTGTTCTGTATTCCCGGGCCAGGGGAGCGGGTTCAGGAGAGCTCGAACGCCGAACGTCCCGGGCCTCGCTCCGCGGCGTGGACCTGCAGCGCGTGCCGCATGGCTTGGCGGTTGTCTTCGGCAAGTTCAGGTTGGCCGGCGACGCGGTAGAGGTCCGCTGCCCACTGAAACTCATCGGCAGCGGCACGGAAACGGGCCTCGTCGAAAAGCCGGCGCCCGATGTGGTGGCGAACGTAGGCCTCATCTCCAGGCGTCCGGGCTGTTCGCAGCGCTTTCTCGTGGAGCACGGCGGCGTCATGCCAGCGGTACTGGCGTTGATTGATCTGTGCAAGGACCAGCAGCAGCTCGCGACGGTCCGGTGTGTGGGGTAGCAGCTTGAAGCCTTCGCCCAGGGCTTGAGCGTCCCGGCCAAGCAAAGCGAGGTACCGAACGCGTTCCACGGGAGGGCAGTCGCCTGCCAGGGCAGCTTCAAGGGCTTGGCGGTTGATCACCACGTCGCGGAACGTCGTAGGGTCAGTGCGCCAGAGACTTGCAGTATCTTCCACCGTGATGTGCCCCCCATAGGCTTGTTACGGAGCCAGCTGAGTCGCAGCACTGTTCAATGACAGACTGCAGGAAATTCCATAATCTCATGAACGGTTGGACCCGCAAGCTCGTTCCACCCTGAGGGCATCAGTGGAGTTGACTGTCCGCTGGCGTAGCGCGCCAGGAGTGGAAAGGAACGGTCAACCCTGCGCGTGTTGGTGCGCAGGTAAACGGCCCGGCGGCTGCAACGAGGTCAGGTGCAAACGGCACCACTCGCACCAGCTGGAGTTCGTTGCTGCCTGAAGTGGCCCGGATGGTCAGGGCGTCGCCCGAGCGGCTGACCCTCATTCGTACGCGCCCGCCATTCCATTCCGGCACAGGCGCCAAGGACCAGTCGGAGAAGCGGTCGGTGACCACCGCGCCCAGTTGAGCGGCGCCGTCGGCGAATTCGACGCCAGCCTTGATCCAGTGCTCGGCGCTGACACGGATAAAGATGCCCGCCTGATCGAACTGTTGCGAAAATTCGGCGGTGAACTCAACCTCCATGGCGCTGTCCTGCGGAAAGGAAGCCAGCAGCGCGTGTTCGGTGTCGTGGATGAATCCGTAGGACGTGACGCGCCAGGCGTCGCTGCTTTCGGCGGCCGTCACCAGCAGGTCACCTGCCTGCTCGACGACGGCGGCTGGCTGGTTGGTCCACTCGCCGCGGTTCCAGGGAATGTCAGTCGGCATAAGGCTCCTCGATGTTTTGGTTCGCAAGGTTGTTTAGGACTCTAGCGGCTCCTTCTCCACCGTGGCGTGGTTTTCACCGGCGGGGTAGTTGGATCCTTTGCGGGCCTGAATCCAGCGCGTAAAGAAGAAGAGGACGAGCCCGATTCCCAGCAGGATGGCTGCACGCAACCAGATTTCCGCGTCTTGCTGAAACAGGAGAAGCGCACAGGAGGCCAGGGCCAGGCACGGGATGATGACGTGCACGCGGAAGTGCTCGTGTTCCACCCTGTCTTTGCGCAGCACGAGGACGGCCACGTTGGTGCTGATGAAGACGAACAAGAGCAGCAGGACCACTGTTTCAGCGAGCGAGCCGAGGTCCCCGGTGGCGGTCAGCGCCATCGCGGCCAAAGTGGTTACCGCAATGGCCACCCAAGGCGTGCGCCGCTTGGGGAGAACCCGCCCCATCCCTGCCGGCAGCAGTGATTGTTCGGCCATTCCAAAGGCCAAGCGACTGGCCATGATCATTGTCAGCAGGGCACCGTTGGCAACGGCGATGAGTGCCACCAGGCCGAAGACCCAGTCGGGGACTCCAAAACCAGTGGCTTGAACAACCTGCAGCAGTGGGCCTGAAGAACTGTTCAAGTCGCTTGCAGGCAGGGCGATGGATGATGCCAGGCCAATCAGAATGTAGATGCCACCAGCGGTCAGCAATGCACCGAACAGTGCCTTGGGGTAGACGCGGTGGACGTCCCGGACCTCTTCGGCCACGTTGGCTGAGGTTTCAAAGCCTACAAAGGAGTAGTAGGCCAACAAGGAAGCGGCGAGGATTCCCGCCCCGGGGGAAACGGCCGGGTTGAACTCAACCACGCGGGAAACATCGCCGTCTCCGCGGCCAAACATGAGGCCGACCAGAACGATGACCAAGACAAGGCCTGATACTTCGATGACGGTCATGACTACGTTGGCCCTGACGGATTCCTTGACCCCGCGCGCGTTCAGCAGCGCGATCAACAGCAGAAACAACAATGCCGTTGGAGTGGCGGGTACGTCCAGGAAGGGCTTGAGGTAATCCCCGGCGAACGCGAGGCTCAACCCGGCCGCGCTGGTCACTCCGGCGGCCAACATGCAGAAACCGACCAGAAACGAAATCAGGGGAACTTTGAAAGCCCGCTCTGCAAAGACGGCAGCCCCACCGGCCTTAGGGTACTTTGTCACCAGCTCCGCATAGGAGGCGGCGGTGAGCATGGCCAGGAACAAGGCAAGTGCCAAGGGAATCCAGACTGCCCCGCCCACCTCGCCTGCCACCTTTCCCACCAGCGCGTAGATACCGGCTCCCAGCACATCGCCGAGGATAAAGAGGAAAAGAAGTGGACCGGTAATGGACTGCTTGAGTTTTGAGGTTTGGGGCCTTGCCGGTCTGTTCATGGGAACAAATCTTACTGGAACTAAGCACCCTTACTAAATTCCCAAGGGTGCCCGCAACAAAGTCTTACTGAGTCGCCGGAAAGGCTTTCCATTAACGCCGCGTACCGTTCCGTCCCGGGGGTGATCCGTTTATGCTGGGACTTACTAAGTACCCTTGCTATTGCGGAGGTTGATCACATGCGAAAAGTTCCAGCGGTTGGAGTGTTGGCGGTTGGGGCGCTGGCATTAGCCGGGTGCACAGGCGGCGGAGGCGGTTCAGCAAGCCCTTCCTCGAGCCCTTCCGCCACCGCATCGGCGTCGGAGTCGGTCCAAGCCAAGGTCTACAACGAGGATGAGTTGCGGGACCTTATCTCAGGCATGAAGGACGGTGACGGTAACGAACTGAAGCTCTACTCAAAGGATCAAGTGGACCAGGGCAGTAACATCGCCAATCTATTGTTGAGCACCGCCACAGTCGATCCCGCTGACTGCAAGGACATCGCCACCGCGGGGCTGATGGACAAGGTTGAAAAGGGAGACATCGCCGTCGCGCTGTCTGAGGGCGAGCAGCCAAGGTCCCTGTCCGCACAGTCCGGCAGCGAAGGACCGGACGCCGACAAGGTTCTCCAAGACATCAGCGCCAAGATGGACAACTGCTCGAAGTTCACAGTGAAGGCACTTGGCGGAACGTATGACGTCACCAGCGAGAAACTTCAGGCTGAGACGAATGCCTCGGAAACGTTCGGAACCATCAGCACCCGTTCGGGTGACAATCAGCAAAAGCTGATGCAGGTGTCCGCCGCTGAGGGTAGGTTGCTGGTGGTGGCTACGAAGAGCGGGGCAACCCTGGGCGATCCTGACCAGAAGGAGCTTGAGGATTTGATCAACCAGGTGCTTGAGAAAGCCGAAGGCGGCAGCGGAAGCGGCAGCCCGACGCCGAGCATCTCTTCGGGCAGCCCGTCTGCTTCGACTCCCTCGACAACTTCAGAATCGACAACTTCAGAATCGCCAACTTCAGAATCGCCATCTTCGTCGTCGCCCGAGGCGACACCTACAATGACTGCCACTGAGGGCGGTGAAACTTCCTCTGCTTCGCCGAGTCCGACCCCTTAATCGAAACCCCTTCGCCGCCGTAACATTACGGCCACCTGCAACACCTCGCCGGCCCCGGCTGGATGCTTAGGCTTGGCTAACCTAAACTTCTCGGGAGGAGATAGTCCCCAACTTTCCTCATCTTCCCCACGAAAGTAGCCCCCATGAAGTTCCGCAAGAATGCGCTGGCCGGAATCGCACTCGCCGCCACCGCAACGCTCGGCCTCGCGGCCTGTGGCTCCAACGCCGGCACCGCACCTGCCGCTTCCGAATCCGTCGCCGCAAGCGATGGCATCACGGTGTACAACGCCCAGCATGAGAGCCTGGCCAAAGAATGGACCGAAGCTTTCACTAAGGAGACCGGCATCAAGGTCACCCTTCGCCAGGGCTCGGACACTGAAATGTCCAACCAGATTGTCCAGGAGGGCGCAGCTTCCCCGGCTGACGTTTTCCTTACGGAAAACTCACCTGCAATGGCGCAGGTTGAAAATGCAGGCCTGTTCGCTGATGTGGACAAGGCTACTGTCGATCAGGTTCCGGCGGAGTTCCGCCCGTCCACGGGCAAGTGGACCGGCATAGCCGCCCGCTCCACGGTTTTGGTCTATGACAAGAACAAGATCAGCGAAGACAAGCTGCCCAAGTCCATGCTGGATCTCGCTAACCCCGAGTGGAAGGGCAAGTGGGCAGCTTCGCCCACGGGCGCCGATTACCAGGCAATTGTTGCCGCCCTGCTCGAGCTCAAAGGTGAGGCCGCTACTGAGGCCTGGCTCAAGGGCATGAAGGAAAACTTCAAGGCCTACAAGGGCAACGGCACCGCCATGAAGGCTGTCAACGCCGGTGAAGTGGACGCTGCGCTGATCTACCACTATTACTACTACGGCGATCAGGCCAAGACCGGCGAGAATTCCAAGAACGTCACGCCGTACTACTTCAAGAACCAGGACCCGGGTGCGTTCGTCTCCACCTCCGGTGGCGGTGTCCTGAAGTCCTCAAAGAAGGCAGCGGACGCCCAGGCGTTCCTGAAGTTCATCACGGGCAAGCAAGGCCAGGAGATCCTCAAGAACGGTACGTCGTTCGAGTACACCATCGCCTCCCAGGTTGAGGCCAACCAGAAGCTTGTTCCCATCAAAGAGCTCCAGGCACCTGCCGTTGACCCGGCCAAGCTGAATTCCACCAAGGTCACCGAACTGATGACCAAGGCAGGACTGCTGTAATTCCGTGAGCGTTCGCCTTTCGGCTCCCGGCTCGCAGAGTCCGGAAAGCACGACGACGGCGGGTGGGGGCAAGCGCCCCCGCCCGCCTTTCGGCGTTTCCACTGTGTCCTTGTTGGCAGTGTTGATTGCACTGTTTTCGCTGGTGCCGCTGGGTTACGTCGTCTATATGACAGCGGCGACAGGCTGGGACACCGCCGTCGAACTTATTGTCCGGCCGCGGGTTGGCGAGCTGCTGCTGAACACCGTCATGCTGATGGTCTTGACGGTTCCGCTGTGCCTCATCCTGGGGGTCGGGGGCGCTTGGTTGGTGGAGCGGACCGACCTCCGCGGTCACCGCTGGTGGGCCGTCGCGTTGGCCGCGCCTCTGGCGATCCCTGCGTTTGTGAACAGCTACGCGTGGGTGTCCGCGGTTCCTTCATTGGAGGGAATCTGGTCCGGCGTGCTGATTGCCACCCTGTCCTATTTCCCGCTGGTCTATATACCGGCAGCCGCCACCTTGGGCAGGCTGGACCCGGCCATCGAACAATCCGCCGCCTCCATGGGTCTTGGCCCCTGGGCCGTGTTCTTCCGCGTGGTGCTGCCGCAACTTCGCATCGCCATGACCGGTGGCGCGCTGCTGGTGGCGTTGCACCTCCTGGCAGAGTACGGAGCCTTCGCCATGATCCGTTTTGATACCTTCACGACGGCGATCATGGTCCAGTTCCAGTCGACGTTCAACGGTACTGCAGGCAACATGCTGGCCAGCGTCCTGGTCTTTCTCTGCCTCATCCTGTTGCTCGCCGAGGTCAAGAGCCGCGGCACGGCACGCTATGCACGCATAGGTTCCGGCGCCCAGGCCAAAGCCACCCGGATTGCCCTGGGCCGCTATCAAGCGCCGGCGCAGCTGGCAATGCTGGCTCTGACTGTCCTGGCTTTTGGTCTCCCGTTGTGGCTTGTGTTGCGCTGGGCAGTAGCTGGAGGGTCGGAGGTCTGGGCAGCCGATGAATTCATCCCCGCGCTACTCCAAACCCTGATGTACGGGGCGGTGGGCGCTGCTGTTACAACCGTGGTGGCGTTCCCCATGGCCTACCTGGCGGTCCGGCACCCGAGCGGGTTCAGCAAAATGCTTGAGCTCTCAAACTACGTGACCAGCTCAATGCCAGGAATCGTGGTGGGCCTTGCCTTCGTCACCGTCAGCATCCGTGCCATTCCCGGCGTCTATCAGACTGCGGGTGTACTGATCGCAGCCTACGTCCTGTTATTCGTGCCGAGGGCCTTGGTCAACCTTCGCTCCGGTCTGGCCCAGGCGCCCAAGGAGCTTGATGAGGCTGCCCAGTCCCTCGGCAAGGCTCCGCTGGTGTCCTTCTTCAAAGTCACCTTGCGGCTCACCGCCCCGGCCGCGGCCGGGGGAGCAGCCCTGGTTTTCCTCGCGATCGTCAATGAACTCACGGCCACACTCCTGCTCGCGCCCAACGGCACCCGGACCCTCGCTACAGAGTTCTGGAGTAAGAGCAGCGAAATTGACTACGCCGGCGCGGCACCCTACGCGTTGCTGATGATCCTGCTCTCGGCCCCCATGACCTATCTGCTCTTCCAACAGTCCAAGAAAGTGGCCGGACAGTGACTACTCATTCTTCCCCGGGAATAGCGGCGCCGCGCATCGCGCCCTCTGTTGCACCAACCACGGACATTCACCTCGACATTGCCGGCGTCACCAAGAATTTTGGTTCACAGCCGGTCTTGAGGGGTGTCGATCTCTCCGTGTCCAAGGGCAGTACCACTGCCATCGTGGGACCGTCAGGTTCGGGCAAGACTACGCTGCTGAGGCTCATCGCGGGTTTCGAGGTTCCCTCCAGCGGTGCAATCAGCCTCAAGGGAACTCCCGTTGCGGGAAACGGGGTCTGGGTTCCCGCGCACAAGCGCCACGTGGGCTACGTTGCCCAGGACGGCGCCCTCTTCCCGCACCTTACGGTGGGGCAGAACATCGCCTTCGGCCTGGACGTTGGAAAGCTCGACGGCGGTCGTCGGGGTGTTCGGGCCCGGGTTGAGGAGCTGCTCGCAATGGTTTCGCTTGATGCCTCCATGGCAAAGCGCCGGCCTCACCAGTTGTCCGGCGGTCAGCAGCAGAGGGTTGCCTTGGCCAGGGCACTGGCCCTTGAGCCCGAACTAATGCTGCTCGACGAGCCGTTTTCCGCCTTGGACGCCGGTCTCCGCGTCGCGACGCGGAGGGCCGTAGCCAAGGTACTGAGCCAAGCCGGCGTGACTACCATCCTGGTCACCCACGACCAAGCAGAAGCCCTATCCTTTGCGGACCAGGTGGCCATCATGCGCGATGGAACACTAGCCCAGATTGGCAACCCCTTTGTTGTCTACACGCGTCCCGTGGACCGTGCCACGGCGGAGTTCTTGGGTGAGGCGGTCATTTTGGACGCCTGGATGGAAGGCTCCCTGGCTACATGCTCCCTGGGCGGTATTCCCGTGAGGCGCCCCCCTGCCCAGGGCAGGGTCCAACTCATGCTGCGGCCGGAGCAGATCCGTATCGCTCCGGATGGCCCCATCCGTGGCGTCGTTGTGGACACCGACTACTTTGGGCCTGAAACGACCGTGCGCATCAGGCTGGGTTCTTATTCTGCTCCCGACGGAGGAAGCTCCGGCAACGGCCATCGCTACCCGGGCGGCGGTGAGGTGATCACCATCAGGCATTGGAACGCATCCATCACTAAACCTGGAACGGAGCTCTGCCTGCGCGTGGTGGGCGAGGCGGTAGCGTTCCCGGTGAGCGCCTAGCCGAGGTCATATTCATGACGCCAAGCATTATCCAGTTGAGTTAGGTTAGCTTTACCTTGTTCAATTTCGCATGTGACTATTCAGCCGGATTTGGCCGGAGTGTCGTTCGCCGCAAATTTGGCTGCGTTCGGAGACCGGACCGCCATCAGCGTCGGGGAACGCTCACTTAGCTATAGCGAGCTTGCCTACCGCGTGGAGGCCATGGTGCGCTCCTTGGGCCCTGCCCGACGACTGATCGCCCTTGAGGCCGAGAATACGCTATCGTCCTTGACCGTCTATCTCGCCGCGCTGGCGTCCGGACATCCACTGCTGATCCTGCCCGCGGGTGGTGGCCAAGCCGCGGAAGCGCTCATCGCGGCCTATGACCCCGACGTTATTGCCCGCTCATCCCAAGGCAGCTCTGTCCTGGACGTCCGCAGGCTCGAGACCCGGCACGAACTGCACCCTGAGTTGGCGCTCCTGGTCAGCACTTCAGGGTCCACTGGATCACCGAAACTTGTTCGTCTCGCCGGAGCTTCCCTTCAGGCCAATGCGGCAGCGATCGCCGAGTACCTGCACCTGCGTCCAAGTGACACGGCAGCCACCACGCTGCCCCTCTCTTACTGCTACGGGATGAGCGTGGTCAACAGCCACTTGCTGGTGGGGGCCTCGATCGCGCTGACGGACCTGTCGGTGGTGGACCCGTGTTTCTGGGACCTGGTCCGGTCCCGGCACGTAACGTCGTTTGCTGCTGTGCCGTACACGTTCGATCTTCTGGACCGGGTGGGCTTCGAACACATGGACCTTCCTAGCCTGCGCTACATCACCCAGGCTGGAGGTCGACTTGCCCCGGAAAGGGTCCGGGCCTACTCCCAACTGGGTCAGGAGCGCGGCTGGGACCTATTTGTCATGTACGGGCAGACGGAGGCCACCGCCCGGATGGCCTACCTTCCACCTGACCAAGCGGTGGACCACCCGGGCGCTATCGGGGTGCCGGTACCCGGGGGAGCGTTCCGGCTGGAACCCGTCCCGGAACTGGATGCCCACGAGTTGATTTACACCGGCCCCAATGTCATGTTGGGCTACGCGGAGCAACCCGGGGACTTGGCCCTCGGCCGTGAAATTACAGAGCTCCGCACCGGCGATCTCGCCCGGCAGGGAACTGGCGGACTCTACGAAATTGTTGGCCGTCGCAGCAGGTTCGTCAAGATCGTTGGGCTGCGGGTCGATCTGGGACAAGTGGAGCGGCTCCTCGCCGACCTTGGCCTAAGTGCCGCCGCAGCGGGCTCCGACGAGATGGTGGTAGCCGCAGTGGAAGGGGACCATGACCTAGCCCTGGTCGCCAAAACACTGGCGCAGGACCTCGGCGTGCCGCGTGCCGCCGTCGAACTTTACTCTGTACCGTCCATTCCGCGGCTGGCCAACGGGAAACCTGACTACCCCGCCATCCTGGCGCTTTCTGTCCGTTCGGAGCCAGCCCAATCGGAAGACGTTTTGGACGCTGACGACGGACATCCGTCCGCAACGACGGGGTCAGTGCAGAAAATCTACGCGGAGGCCTTGGAACGCCAGAATGTTGCCATCACGGACAGTTTCGTGTCCTTGGGGGGAGACTCGCTATCTTATGTAGCGGTGTCCGTGCGGTTGGAGAAGGCCCTTGGCCGTATTCCACAGGGATGGCACACAATGCCCATCTGCGAACTGGTTCCCGCGCAGGACTCAGCCCCCTCGGGAGACCTGGGGAAAGCGGGTGCTCCGGGCCCGGTTGGCCGTGCCGTGCAGAAGTGGCACAGCAAGCTATTCGCCAGCATGGAAACAGGGATCGTCCTCCGTGCTGTTGCCATCGTTTTCATCGTCGCCACTCACATCGACTTCTTCTCTTGGGAAGGCACCGCGCACGTGCTCATGGCCTTGGCCGGCTACAATTTTGCGCGCTTCCAGCTCACGGGGTCCAGGGGCGAGCGGCTTAGACGGCAATTAGGTGCGGTTGCGCGGATTGTGGTGCCCAGCGTTGCGGTGATCGGTCTCGCGTTCGTCGTCACCGACGACTATCGCTGGCAGAATATCTTCTTACTGAACTCTTTGGTGGGCCCGCCAGGGTGGACTGACCTGTCGCGCTTCTGGTTCGTTGAGGTGCTGGTCCACATCCTGCTCGGGTTGGCGATCCTCCTGGCCATTCCAGGGGTTGATAGGGCGCTGCGCAGATGGCCGTGGGCTTTTCCGCTGGTCCTTGCCGGGATCGATCTCCTGCAGCGCTTCGACATCATTGAACTGCCCTACCCCGGTCAGGGGCCGGTGTTGTGGCTCTTCGCTTTCGGTTGGGCTGCTGCGGTCTCCCGGCGATGGTGGCAACGCGCCGCCCTCACGGCCTTGGCACTGTTGACCATTCCCGGATCCTTCCCGAGCGAATCCCGTAGCGCCACCATCCTGGTGGGTTTCCTCATTCTGCTGTGGATACCTACCTTGCCCGTGCCCCGTGGCCTTCATCGCATCACGGCGCTGCTCGCGAGCTCTTCCCTCTATATCTACGTCACCCATTGGTTGGTGTATCCGTACTTCGTCGAGGTCAGCAAAGGCTTGGCTGTTGCCGTGTCCCTGGCAGCCGGCGTGGCGTACTGGGCCGTAGCAACCCGTGCCATGGGCCACGCCGAACGGTGGTTCCGTCACCGCACAGTTAATGTCCGACGCTGGCGGGTGTTCCGCTTCTAACAATCTCCGTGCACCCGGCTGCGGGGCCTCACAGTACCTGTAGCGGCTTGGTGGACCGATGAGCTCCAGAGCACCCTTCGAAAAGGCCCCTCAGCGGTCGCGCCGGCTATGCTCCCAACGTAAGCGTGCGTCATTTTCCGCTATCTAATGAAACACTTAGTTCCTCAGTGTTCTAAGGAGGGGCTGACCATGTATTCGGACCACGAACGGCACAATGATGCCGTGTACGCCGAGCATAAGGCGGCGGTGGCAGCCGGAGAAAAGCGTGTGCTGAGTAAAACCAGCACCGGTGAGTTGCACAGTTACCCCGCAGACGAAATCGGCTTTTTGCCGGGCCGGGGGCAGGCCCAGGTCAGCACGTGGTGGGGGATGGGCATTCTCGCTGTTGTTGCCGGGCTGCTCACTGTGTTTTCGGTGGTGATACTGCTGGCTCCCCTGGGACAAGGACAAAGTCCCATGTGGGGCGGGCTGTTCCTGACTGCTTTTGCCGGTGCCATCACTCTCTACATGGTCACGTTGTCCCGCCAGGAATACCGGGCGATGCAGCTCCGCAAACTGCGGGGTTCACCGAAGCAAAGCTCCAGTGGCAGGGCAGACATCCCCGCAGATCACTGATTCAAACCTTTGGGGGAATACGAATACGTCGTGGAACAAAAATAGGGTTTGACCTCAAACGGATGCGGAATCCCACGCTTCACGTCGGTGATGTACAGGTGCCTCTGTACCTGGGGCGAGGGACTGAGGTTCTGTTGTATACCGGCGTCGGACCCTGCCGTCCCCCCGGCCGGTCCCACGTCCCGATAAATCCTTGCGGCGTCTTCAAGCCTGAACAACCAAACCTTCAGCAGTCCTCTGGAGACGTGCGGTTAGTCGTGACTCGTCATCCCTTGACTCTACTGAATGCGCCAATGAATCAAGTGCCACACCTCCCCGGAGACCGGCTCTAAGTCAACGCCTAGGGCGTGATCTTGACTGTGGCCACTGTTTGTAGTCCGGGGTTGGTGACTGTCACGGTGACCGGGCCGGGAGCTACGTCATAGTTCACGAAACCGCGCGCCTTGTCTCCCGCTATAACTTCTCCGGAAGCAAGCGTTCCATCCCCGAAAAGCTGCATGTCGGCCTTCCTGCCTTCAGCGTCCTTAACATTGAAGTAGAGCGGGTTGGCCGAAGTCTTGCCTTTCTCGGTTTCCCACAAGACATCTAGCTGAAGGAACTTTCCAGATTTAGGCTTCGGAGCGAACTGGTTGGCGCTTACCGTGTCCACGAACTGCGCCGTCACTATGGTTATTTTTGCGACATTCCCACCGCCCATATCCGCAGTGAAGGGAGTTCCAACAGTTGGCTCGGCAGCATTTTGTTGTTCTGATCCGGGAGGTGGTGTGCCAGTGTCGGAACTGGGTGACCCTCCGCATCCGGCGAGAAGTGGTGCGGCGATAAGGGCAATAAGTGCGAGGTGCTTCTTCATGCTACTCACCTACTCTGCGAGATCCAACGGCCATAAACGGCCTTCAATGCAGATTCTAGAACTGCCAGATGACAACTTCTAGAGGTTTCTGTCGGCATTCCTGCTGCCGAATACGTACCGGGCTATGAGCGGATAAGAGCGAATATGGATGGTTGAGCCAGACAAATGCTGTGAAGACTTGCGTCTTCATATTCGAATGTGGTCAATGGAACCCCGCGCTCGACGTCGGCGATGTACAGGTGCCTCTGTACTGTAGGAACAACGGATTCTGGGCGACGGGCTGAGGTTCTGTATACCGGAGCCGGACCCTGCCCTGTCTCTTATACACATCTGACGCTGCCGACGAGGAGCGTGT
>NZ_JBLYIE010000015.1:0-53356 GCF_048537125.1 Paenarthrobacter sp. PPS72
CCGTCATGAAAAATCGAGGTTAATCGCCTCCCGCATTTGTCCGACTCCCCCGGCGTTGTTCGGCTCGTAATTCGAACAACTACGGGTTCCGCGCCGTGTTTGCGCCCTAGTGCACGGTGGACACCGTTCGTGACGGCACTCAGAAACTCCTGATGCAACCTTGAGACTTCCTTGATGCTTTCCCTCCTCTGATCTTGCGTTGGCGTTGGAACTCTAAGTGAGACAACGCTTCAACGCATGAACGGAGGGATCACAATGCTTACGGAAACCAAGGCCACCACAGCTGCACCGGCCCCGGGAAACACGCTGGACACGGCAGTCAGGCCGCGCCGATCCCACCGCGCGGCAGGCGGTGTGGTCACCGTCCTGGTTCCGGCACACAACGAGTCCGCCGGCATCACCGAGACGCTTCACTCCTTGAACAACCAAACCCACCGGCCGGACCGCATCATCGTAGTGGCGGACAACTGCACCGACGACACCGAAGAGCTTGCACTGGCCCAGGGCGCCGAAGTGATCCGGACGGCGGGCAACAAGGACAAAAAGGCCGGCGCGCTGAACTTCGCGCTCAGCGAGCTCCTTCCTGATGCCGACCCTGAGGACCTTGTGCTGGTCCAGGATGCCGACTCGCAGCTCGCCCTCGACTTCATCGAGAATGCCACCAAGAACCTATTGGCCGACGAACTGCTCGGCGCCGTTGGCGGCGTGTTCAGCGGTGGTCCTGGTGGCGGCTTTGTTGGCCATCTGCAACGCAACGAATACGCACGCTATGCACGCGATGTGAAACGACTGCACGGCAAGTGCCTGGTGGTCACCGGCACAGCGGCCCTTTTCCGCGTCAAGACATTGCGGGACGTCGTAGCCGCCCGGTTGAAGGGCACCCTCCCTCCCGGCAACGGCAAGGGCGGCGTCTACGATACCTCGGTCCTGACCGAGGACAACGAACTCTCCTTTGCCCTGTTGACCCTGGGCTACCGCATCGCATCCCCATCAAACTGCACGTTGGTCACAGAGGTCATGCCTACGTGGCGTGAACTGTGGTCACAGCGGCTGCGGTGGAAGCGCGGCGCGGTGGAGAACTGCGTGCAATACGGATGGACCAAAGTGACCAGGCCTTACTGGGGACGCCAATTTCTTTCCATGCTCGGCGTCTTGGTGACCTTGGCCTACTTCGGCTCCCTCCTGTTCGCGTTGATATCCGGGATGGGCCTGAACCTTCAGCCCTTCTGGATTACCGTCACCGGCATTTTCATCCTGGAACGCATAGTAACGGTGCGTTTCCGGGGCTGGAGGTACATGCTCCTGGCCGCAACCATGTACGAAACCGTCATCGATATCTTCCTCCAGGCTGTTCACGCCAAGGCGTACCTGGACGCAGCACTCAACAGAAAGAAAGTTTGGTAGTCGACTCATGTACAACAACCCAGTAGCTCCAGTGACAGGGGCAGCAGCCGCCGGAATGGGCTCCGGAACGCTCGCAATGACCGGAGCCGGAGATCTCTTCTGGTTCGCACTGGCAGCCTTTGCCATGCTGGCACTCGGACTCGCCATCAAGAGGATTGTTCCGGTCCGGGCACAGAAGAGCTAGCAAAAATCAGGCCCGCAGTTGTGTCGCACCCTCCAGCGCGACACAACTGCGGGTTTCGTTGTATCCGGGCTACATGCCTACGGAACCAGCGCCGTGCTTACGGAGTACTTGGCCACCGTGCTGTAACCGGCTTTGGTACCGGTTACCCTCACGCTCATCGCGTCAGCCTGGTCAGCACTCACCAGCTTGTAATTCTTGGCTGTTGCACCGGGGATGGCCACACCTGAGCGATACCACTGATACGTCAAGGCAGTCCCGGACGTCCACGTTCCGGGGTTGGCCGTCAGCGTTGAACCCACTGCAAGCGTTCCGGTGATGGTGGGAATCGGAGCTACTAGAGTCCCCGCCACCACGGCAGCCGTGGGAGCAGACTCCTTGGTGGCAGTGGCATAGCCGGCCTTGGTTCCCGTCACACGGACCGTCAGGCTGGTGCCCTGGTCCGCGGCCGCGAGCACCCTGGTGGCACCCGTTGCACCACTAATTGCCGTGCCGTTCCGGAACCACTGGTAGCTCAGTGCAGTTCCGGTGGTCCAGGTTCCCGGCGCTGCGGTCAACGTTGAGCCGACTGCTGCCGTACCGGAGATGGTGGGTGTTGGTGCCGTGAGTTCACCCTGATTTGCGGGAACAAAGGAGAAGTCCCGGATGGTCACAGTCTCAGGTGCCACACGTGCCGCATCCCCGCCACCACCGCCGGTCACCCAAAGATTGAAGTGAATCTGTTCCTTGGCCGGAAGCGGAACGTTGGAGCCTTCCAGAACCGTCCGCTTCAAGAGTGTTCCGGTGTAGCCCTCCCCTGCAAACGTCTCGAAGGTCAGCTTGCCCGGTTCCCAAACCATCCTGTGCGTGAGGATCGGAGCGTTGGTGACATCAAAGGTGACGGTGTTGTTGCCCTGCCCTGGAGGCAAAGTGGCGTCGAACCAATAGCCATGGCCTTGGGTCACAGGCCAGTTTTCACCATAGGCGGCGCCCCCACCCCAGGCCGAAGCTTCACAAAGGTCGATCTCCGTATACCCCGGCACCGCATTGGGGTCATAGGTGAACAGACAGCCCCACACCACTTCCTTCTGGAGTGCGCTGACGTCCTTTTCCACCGTGGTGCTGTACGTTCCGTAGCCGAATCCTTCACGCGTGGATTGGAATTCCGCGCCCTTCGGAGCCGACCCCGTGGGGTTGCTGATGGAGAGCTTGACGTACCCGTTGGCGTCCGGGTTGCTCACATTGTTGGCATCCCAGCTTGCGTTATACATGGGCGCCCCGCCCCAAAAGCGCTTCTGCCAGTTGAACCCTTTCCACGCGAAGCTGCCCACCGGGCCAGGATCCTCAGCCATGGGCGTGGTGTCCGCCGCGTGCGTTGGGCCCATCCCTGTGAACATCGATAAACCGACTGCAACGACGACAGCCAACCCCATTGCTTTTCTTCCCCCACGTGGAAGGTGCCTCACTGACAATGCCATAGCTGTTTCCTCCTGCTGATGCGCCCAGAACCGTCACCGGCTGATGCCGGAGACCGCAAACGACGTTTCCCCCCCCCCCGAGAAACGCCTGTCCTCGATTATCGAGTAGGCATGGTCCTGCCGGAAGCAAAATGAACAAGCAAAACCGTCCACAAGACATCAATTGGATAACGGTGCCAACGCAGCGATTAGCCTTGACGTGTCCCAGAAATTGCGAACTGCACCCTACCCCGGGAGGGAACATCACCATTCGAAGCGCAGGCATCCTCCTTCATCGACGAAACACAGCCGGGCAACTGGAACTGTGGATAGCCCACATGGGAGGGCCCTTTTGGGCCCGCAAAGACGAACACGCATGGTCAATTCCCAAGGGAGAATTCCCCGAGGATGAAGACGCATTGACTGCTGCACAACGGGAATTCACCGAAGAAATCGGCACCCCACCGCCAGCGGCCAAGTACGAACTATTAGGCGTTTTTCGGCAGCCCTCAGGCAAGCTGATCACCGCGTTCACAGCCGAAGCCAGCGACTTTCAACCTGAGCAGATTCTCAGCAACACCTTTCCCATGGAATGGCCCAAAGGCTCAGGCTCTATCAAGGAATTCCCGGAGATCGACGACGCTCAATGGTTTGAGGAAGCGGTGGCCCGGACCAAGCTCGTCAAAGGGCAACTCCCTATCGTCGACGCCTTGGTCCGACACCTTGGTGAGCATTCCTTATAGCGCCGACCACCCGCCGTCGGACGCCAAAATGGCGCCGTTGACGTTGGTGCCGTCGTCACTCAGCAGGAACGTAATGGAAGCAGCCAATTGAGCTGCTGTTGCAGGCGTGGGAACTGTTGCTTGCATCAGGGGTCCGAGGCGCTCGGCAGCAAGCTGTGAACCCCAGTTCGCCATGATGTTGGTGATGGTGGGACCCGGAGCAACCGCGTTGAACCGCAAGCCCTTCGGACCGTACATCACCGCCGAATTCTTGGTCAGGCCAACCACCGCGTGCTTGGAGGCGGTGTAGGCCGCACCGGCAGCAGAACCACGAAGGCCAGCCTCGGAAGCGACGTTGACCACCGAGCCGGATCCGGCCTCCAGCATGAGCGGCACCACTGCGCGGGTCAGGCGCATGAGCGATGTGACGTTGATGCGGAAAACGCGCCCCCAGAGCTCGTCATCAACCTCGTGGATCGGGGCAAAATTGTCCATGATGCCGGCAACGTTAGCCAAGGCATGCACGCGTCCACCCGCAGCGGCGAGCACGGCCGCCACTGTCTCTTCGGTGGAAATATCACCGGAGACGGGCACCAGGTCAAGACTCGTGTTCTCCTCCACAAGAGCATCCAGCCGCTCCTTGCTGATGTCAGCCGCAATGACTTTGCCGCCCTCCTTCGCGATCCTCAAAGCTGTCGCCTGTCCAATACCCGATGCAGCGCCCGTGACGATGACGGTCTTGCCGGCAAAACGGCCAGCGGTGGTGGCCTCCTGCCATGAAGTTTCGATGCCCATGGTGTCCTTCCGATGATTGCCGGGTGATTCCCCTACCTTATGACACTCTGTGTCATTATGTAAGAGTGAATACTGGAGGAATGACTTCGGAAGATGCCAAGCCCCAGCGTGCCAGTGGTCGACCCTCAACCATCGACCCCGACGCCGTGGCCGGGTTGGCCCTTGGCCTTTTCGCTGAGCACGGCTACGAGAACACCTCCATGGAAGACATCGCCCGCGCCGCCGGCATCGGGCGCAAGAGCCTCTACCGCTACTTCGCCAGCAAAGCAGACCTCGTGTGGGGTGGCAGCGATCCGGTGGTTGAAGCGTCCACGCTCGCCTTCGGCTCGTTCCACAGGGAGGGAAAGTCCGACGCCGGAGTGCTGGCCGGGTTGCGTGAAGCAACTACCGCCGGGGTGGCCGCCATTCCGGACCTATCGGTCACCCGCGGCAGGCTCCGCCTCATAGCCGAGCACCCCGAACTGACCAGTCGAAGCTACGAATCCTTGGCGCCACAGCGCGAAAAGACCTTGGCCTTCCTGGTTGAGAGCGGCCTTCCGGACGCGGCGGCACGCTACTTGAGCGCCGCTTACCTCGCCGCGACCTTTGAAGCCTGGATGCAGTGGGCTGCCGGTTCCGAACCGGATCCCGTGCCGTATCTGCTGGCGGCCCTCGAGGTATTGCGGGTTCCCGCGCGCTAGCTGCTCTTCCGGGCGATGAATTGCCGGATCCACTCCACCGTCTCAGGATGGTCCAAGTGCAGGCCGTGACCAGCACCGGGAGCCCTCACGAGCACCGAGCGGGGAATCTGTTCCCGAAGGAGCAGCGCGTTCGGCAAGGGGGCCAAGGCGTCCTCGGTGCCGTGAAGTATCAGTGTCGGCGCTTTGATGGAGCCGAGGCCACTCCAAGCATCATGCTCGCGGCTGGTCTTGAAATGACGTGCTTTGACCCAAGCCGAAGCATGCGAGTTGAAGAAGGTATGCGTCGCTCCCGGATTCTTCCGCGCCCATTCGGCATCAAAGAAGAGCGGTTCAAGCCGGGCCATGTCTCCACTAACGAGCGCTTGCAGGGCCGCCCTATCCGGCTGCATCCCGGCCTCCGGCCTCTTTCCACCACTCGTTGCGGCGAGGATCAGAGTACGGACTTTCTGCGGCTTGTCGATGGCCAACCACTGTCCAACGCGGCCACCCATCGAGTGACCGTACACATGTGCTAAATCCGCTCCGGCGGCATCAAGGACAGTTGCGGCATCCTCCGCCAGAAGCCGCGTGGTGTAGCGCTCGGCTTCGCCCTTCCCACTGCGGCCTATCCCGCGGTGATCGAAGCGGATGACGCGGTAATGACGGGACAGAAGTTCCGCCGTCGGACCCCAACCGTCCATGGCTGTCGCTTGCCCGGCGATGAGCAGCATCGGCTCCCCTTGGCCTTCGGAAGTCCAGGCGAGTTCAGCGCCGTCGGCGGCTTGCGCAAAGTTCACCGTGCCACAATCCGGCAGGCGTTCAAAACGCTGCGGCGTGGGACACAAGCACGTTACTCCGCCGTGAAAACGTCCTCAATGGCACAGTCGAATGTCCGGGCAATGAGGAACGCCAAGGGGAGCGATGGATCAAACTTCTCCCGCTCAATGGAGATGACGGTCTGCCGGGAAACCCCTAGTGCCGCTGCCAGGTCAGCTTGCGTCCATCGGCGCTCGGCACGGCGCTCGGCGAGGTTGTTCTTCACTTCAGCGCGCCTTCACTTCAGCGCGCGGTGGCGAATGGCCACGTATCGCAGCCCGGCGTCAACCGCGCTCAATCCAACAAGACCGAGAAGGACAGGAAGTGCGGCGACTTCGAACCGGCCGATGGCCAGCACCACCGAAGCAACCACGGTGACGATAAGGACGTCCAGGAACGCGCCCGCCCCTGCTTGCCTCATCCACTGCAACTCCACGCTCTGCTCGCCATGGGAGTCGCGGGTTACCGTGTGATCGGAGACGAAGATCCTGCCACTGAGCGAGAAGGCCGGGTAGGCGGCGCAAGGGCCCCGCCTTTACTCCGGAGGGCAATGACTGGTGCATACTGCCCACGCTGGAGCTAGCGTTGAGAGATGACCGCTGAATACAGGTACGACGTCGAGGTGCTGCACCTTTTGGTCTCGCCGGGCCACGCCTACTTCGGCCGTGCCCGCGAAGGAGCGGCAGACGTTCCCACTACCGACGCCGGGCAGGCTGAGCTGGTAGCGGGCAAAGGCATTGTTGGCGACAGGTTCTTCGGCAAGGCGGCACACATGGATGCCGCCGTTACACTGTTCGCGGTGGAAGCCTTGGAAGCCATCGCCTCAGAACTCGGGGCCGGGCCTTTTGATCCCCTGCTAACCCGACGCAATGTTGTCCTTCGGGGAGTAGAGCTGGCTCCTTTGCTGGGCCGCGACTTCACGATTGAGTCCCGTGGAGACGTGGTGCGGCTCAAGGCCGGACGACCAGCCCACCCCTGCGCCTGGATGGATGAAATGCTCGCCCCGGGCGCCCATAAAGCGATGCGTGGGCGCGGCGGCGTCCGATGCCAAGTGATCGGCGGCGGCTTACTGCATCGGGGCCCTGCCGTGCTGACCAGTCCCGTGCCACTGGACCCAAGCAAGGCCGGGCACCCCAACGTCCTGCGACCGTCACGGCTGACGTAGTTGCCTGAAGGCCGCAGGCTGCCGCCAGTCCCTGGCTCGGTATTCCTCAGTGGTTCCGAGAGCCTTGCTCACCACCTAGATGGGTCCGTTCCGGACTAGGGGTTGGTGCATTCACCACCTAGTTTGGTGCGAATGGGACCAGGTGTTGGCGTTTGGAGCACCTAGAGACTGTTTTTCGTGGTTATGGTGAGCCCCAACCGAGCAGTTCGTTTGGGGAGAAAACGCAAGTTGCTAACGACCGACAGACCCCGACGCTCACCATAGTGGGCATTGGGTTGGAACTAACTTGCCCGGCGAGGCCATGAAGAAGGGTGTTTACCGCGTGCAGGAAGTATCCGTAGTAGTTAGCGTCCAAGACGCGCAGTTGCAATCAGTACTGACGGCAATCTTTCGATATAATCCGCGATCACGGGCGATGTTTAGTCGAGCAATGTCACCCCTGGAGCTCGCGGCTGACTGTAGAGCCCACCAGGCGAACCTCGTAGTTGTTGATGCGCGGCAACCACGCGGGGAGGCGGCGCCGGAGTACCTCCCCGTGCTCTCCTTCTACCCACAGGCATATCTCATGGTCTTCATCGACGCCGCCACGCCCGAAGGAATCCCGGAGATCATTGACGCGGGCGCCCGCGGAATCCTCACCGGAGATGCATCGGTTCGCGAAATCCAGACCGCTATTACCGAAGTGACAGCAGGCCACATCTATTTATCTCGATCCGCATTAATCGCAATGCTTGACATGTTGCGAAGAATGCGCCCCGCCAAACAGGCGGCATCGCGTGCCGATCTGCCCCCTTTAACCAACCGGGAACGGGATGTCGTTGCATGCCTCCGCCAAGGGCACTCCAATCGCGACATTGCCAGGAATCTCAGCGTCTCGGAGGCGGCCGTCAAAGGCCACCTATCACGAATTATGGGGAAGTGGGGCGTCTATGATCGTCTGCAAGTCCTCATAGCCGCCCTTGAATCCGGCGAGGTTCAAGTAGTGACAAGAGAATGATGTCTAAAACATTTGACTACAGATAATTGCACCTTAAGTAGCCAAATGCACCAACGCCATATACAGAAGTACATTTCCGGATGCGAATAGAATACTATTCCGCGTTTCATTTGAAAAATAGCGTTGAATGCGTGCGGGGAATTCCCACACATCACCGTTAATTGTCAGATGGAGAATGTAAATGGGAGCTGTATTGAGGTTTGTTGGTTGGGTCCTTGGCCAGGTTTGGCGCTGGGGAGTAGGCGTAGTGAATGCTGTCGCCCAGTGGGCAAGGAATAACTGGGGTACGGTCCTGCGGTGGCTGGAGCGAGGTGTGAGCTTCGCTACCATCGCGCAATGGATCATGCAGATTCTAGGGATCGGCTGACATGAGTCGGGCACCGGTGTGGCCGGAGGCCCAACGCCCTCCAGTCATACCGGTGCCACCAACAGTGAGTACGTGGCAGAGCAAATAGAAGGGGGCCGAGTGGCCAGCACTAGCGGAGAAAATGCGGATGGACGGCCAAGTCGCACCGCCCGTTCACATAACTATGCATCAAGCCTGCCGCCCGCGGCCTTGCGCTATCTCATGATCCGCTCCGTAGCCGAGGTGCTGATAACTGGAATCCTCGCATGCGGTCTGATCATCTTGCTCGTCCCGCCAAGTTGGAGCGCACCATGCCTTCTTGCGATGGTAGTCCTCATCGCCGCAGGTCTCATTATCGATGTGCCGATTGTCAGCCGACTCACGATTCGCCACACGTCCTACGAAGTAGATAAAGATGCCGTGCGGATTAAGCGGGGTTTTGTAGTGTCGAAGGACACGGTCCTCTCGACCGCCCAGATCTTGAATGTCTCCGTCATCGAGGGGCCGCTGTTACGGCAAGGTGGCCTCGCCAAAGTCAGGTTTGTTACTCTCCACCACGTTGAACCGCTTGGTCCCGTGGAACGCACTGTGGCCGAAGAAATCCGCAGGCAAGCGTTGTCCACCTATATGGAAGCGCCGACACGTGGCAACTGAGGCTTGGCAGCGCCTACCTCTGAAGGCTGTGGCCGCCATCTCTCTCCGCGGAGTTCCTAGCGTTGCTAGCCTCGTTTTCGCCGGATTCCTGTACGGGTATCAACCCCAGCTCTGGCCGGGACCGCTGGCGGTTTACCTGATTGCCAGCCTACTCATCATCCGCCTGGTCCATCCCATCTACACGTGGTCAACTCTGAGGTATGCAATTTCAGAGGATTCGTTCGTCCTCACCCGTGGACTTATCTTCAGAACCACGCGTACTACTTCGTGGCGGAATGTCTCCGTTGTGGACATCAGCTCACCATGGGCGTTTCGACGCTTTGGACTCGGGACCATCTCCCTGCGCTCCGGCGGCCAAGATGACACCAAGATCGATGTACCCGGCATTGAACACAAGGTCTTGGACGCCATCGTTGAGCTGGTAAGGGCCCATCGAACCCTAAATACACAGATTGCGCCGTCCGGGAGCACCGCCACGGGCATCCACAACTCAGCTCCGGAGCTATACGTGAAGGGCCGGCCAGTCCTGTACACGGCCAGGAAGCGAGACCTCGTGACTGCAAACCTGATTTACGGCCATGTCGTGGCTTTGGGGACCGCTGCCATCATCACGGTAGCGGATCTGGCCAGCCAACTGGAGGTTTTGGATGGTGTCCTGCACGTACTAACTTCGCATCCATGGTCGGGAGGCATAGTGCTGGGCGGCGCGGTCCTGTTCGTCGGGTCGGTCGCTTCCCTGGTGAAATACCACGGTTTTACCGTGACCGGTGATTCTGCCGGGTTGACCATCAGCTACGGATGGCTCTCCACCAACCATCGTGACGTGAAATCCTCGGCCGTCGGTGGAATCACTGCACGCCGCAACCTTATCGAGATGTTCCTCGACCGAGCCCGGGTCGCCATCCTGACGACGGACTCGGATGCCCAAATGGGAACAAACATGGTCCTCCCATCCTTGCCGCGATTGCAGGTGACACAGATTCTCACTTCATCCCTGCCGGAACTCCCGCGTCCAGCCCTGCTGGACTCCTCCGGCCGTGCATCCATCGCCAAATCCTTGGCGATCTTCGCGACGGTAGGGGCGCTATCACTGGCTTCCGGTTGGGTTCTACACCAGCTGGTAGGCGGCGGCCTCATCTTGGACGCAATGGGATCAGCCCTCATATGCTCCGTTCTAGCAATGGCGGTCCGCCGTGCGAGGGCAGAGATCTCTGTAGTTGGCGCGAGTGTCGGTTGGGCCAGTCACTCCTTCGCGGATCAGGAAATGGTCCTGGCCGCAACCAGCCTTCACTCCGTTTCCGCCGCCAGCTTGAGGACAACCAAGTTATCTCTAGTGAGGGCCCACTACTTCGCTGGTCGGCCTAAGACGTTGGCCGCGCTTAGCTTTTCACCAGCGGTCCCCCACCAGATAGGCCAACTTGTGACAGAGTCCGCACCTAAAATTGCCGTTCACCGGCAGCGCAGCACTGTCAAGCACCCCACCGCCAAGGAGTATATTCATGATCCACGTTGACCACCTTAGTAAGAGCTTTGGGAGAAAGAGGGTGCTCCAGGACGTCTCTTTCACCGCCGCGCCTGGTAAGGTCACCGGATTCGTTGGACCCAATGGCGCAGGCAAGTCCACAGCCCTGAAAACCATAGCTGGACTGGTACGCCCTGACACTGGCGCCGTAAGGGTCAAGGGAACAGATTTCGCGCACGCCGTGCGACCGGGAAGGACCATGGGACTGTTCTTATCGGCGGAATGGCTACCAGTGCAGGCAACCGCAGCTGGCATCATCAACTACATCTGCCGTTCGCAGGGACTCCCACTCTTATGGGGCATGGACACTCTGGAGAGGGTCGGATTGGCGGAAGTGGCACACAACCGGGTCCGCACGTTTTCGTTAGGCATGCGCCAAAGGCTGGGCATCGCCACCGCAACCGTGAGCCGTCCGGACGTACTGGTCATGGACGAACCCATCAATGGGCTTGACCCGGACGGAATTGCCTGGATCAGGTCCTTCTTTACGTCCGCGGCCTCACAAGGCGCAACGGTCCTCCTGTCCTCACACCACATGGCGGAACTGGCAGAAATGGCTGATGACATTGTCATGATCGGCGGAGGCCGGATCCTGGGGCAAGGAAGCATTGGGGACTTCGTGTCGCATCTGGACGAAACGGCATACTATCTTGAGTCACCCAGGCCCGAGATCCTGCTGACTGCCTTGGCGCAACGGGGCTTCCGCGTCTCCCGCGAACGCGAGGGACTGCTCGTCCACCATACAAACCCGAGCAATCTCGCTTCTATGGCGTTGGCCTCCGGAGCCGGGATTTCGCACCTGTCCCGGGTGACCCGAAGTCTCGAAGACACCTACTTCGAGGTTCTGGCCCGGAGCGCATCCAGAGGAACGGAATGACCATGACTGAATCGCCGCCCGACCACCTCACTGCCGTAACCCCGTTTCAGAAGCTCAGCGCTGTTACCCGGGCTGAGACACACAGACTCCTGGGGAAGGGCGGCGTTCCCGTTCTTGTCATCGTGGCGATCACGGCGGCCTTGACCAGCGGGGTTCTTACGACGCTCATCATCAAGTCCCTCACCCCGGAACCCACCCTTATTATGGCCACGGCCCCGATCGAAGCCGGGGCATTCATGAGTGCGCTGGTTCTTTCCATCGCAGCTGTTTTCGCGGTGGGCCGGGACCACACAGGGCAGTTGGGCCTGGCCCTGTCCCTGACACCGAAAAGGGACCGGCTCTTCGTAGCCAGGATCTTGTCCTGGGCTGCCCTGACGGCAGGCGTCACCATCTTCATCACGATCGTCATCGCCGGGCTCGGTTTGGTTCTGTCCGACGGCAAATTTGCCGGGCCGGGGCTATTCTGCGTGGCGGTATCGGTCGTCGGCAGTACAAGCATGGTTCTGATTGCCGTGGCTCTGGCCCATATTGTAGGGCGGGCCTTCGGGGCGGTACTGCTGCTGGTCGGAGTCAATCTGGTCCTCCCCCTGGGCGTCTTCGCTGTGGGCGCCATGATCCCCGAGCAAGCGGCGGAGGCGGTCAGTGCTGTCATGAATGCAACCCCCACCCCCTTATACATGCGAGCCATCAGCGGGTCCACCATCGAGGACCTCGGTTTGGGCCACCTGATGGGTGGCCAACTTGGACTTGCGGTGTGGGTTCTTGTCCTTGGTGGAGTGGCGCTTACCGTCTTCCGCCGTCGGGCCCTGTAACCCATTGCGACCCCGACTGCCCGACCACCGACTGCGGAGGAAGCACATGGCCGATATCCATGACCAGCGACATGCCAAGGGTACGTCGCGGAGAAAGCCACCCGGCGAACTGGCTTCGACGGCGGCACTGCTGATCACCATCCTTGTGATCAGCGTTGGACTTGCCGTAGGAACTGACGTGAACATAGTGGTGCGGGGACTCGTCGCCGTTGTCGTCGGGCTTGGCGCCGCTGGCATCACGCTGGCCGTGGTCAAGCGGCGGGAAGCACGAAGGGAGCCCAAGATCGATCCCCCCTTTGACCGATTCGGCTAGGCCGGCGCTTCTAAGACTGCTCGGATGGCCCTGCGTTGAGTCCCCCAGCACCCCAAAACCAACCTAAAACAGTTGCAAACCGACCGTCCGGCGTCGAAAGTTGGGCCAGAAGCCACACGCCCCTCAGGCCTCAGAGACCGGCGCCGCGAACTGGGCCTCGTACAGCCGCGAATACGCCCCACCAGCGGCCAGCAACTCCGAGTGCGTCCCCTGTTCCACGATCTGCCCGGCCTCCATCACCAGGATGAGGTCGGCGTCGCGGATGGTGGAGAGCCGATGCGCAATGACGAAGCTGGTCCTGTCCGAGCGGAGGGCGTTCATGGCTTTCTGAACCAACACTTCGGTGCGGGTGTCCACGGAGCTGGTGGCTTCATCGAGGATCAACACTGATGGCCGGGACAGGAAGGCCCGGGCAATGGTGAGCAGCTGCTTCTCACCGGCCGAAACGTTGCCGCCTTCGTCGTCCAGCAGGGTGTCATACCCCTCGGGCAGTGACCGAACAAACCGGTCCACATATGTTGCTTGGGCGGCTTCCATAATTTCGGGTTCGGAAGCAGTGGGTCGCCCGTAAGCGATGTTGTCCCGGATAGTCCCGCCGAACAGCCAGGTGTCTTGGAGGACCATGCCCATCCGCGAGCGCAGCTCGTGCCGTGGGATTGAGGCGATGTCCACGCCGTCGAGCGTTATCCGCCCGGAGTCAAGCTCGTAGAACCGCATCATGAGGTTCACCAGCGTGGTCTTGCCCGCGCCGGTGGGCCCAACTATGGCAATACTCTGACCCGGTTCGGCGACCAAACTGAGGTCCGTAATCAGCGGCTTGTCCGGCGAATACCGGAAGGACACGTCCTCGAATATCAAACGTCCGCGCGAAGGGCCGGACCGTGGAACAGGAGCAGGCTCGGCCGACTCTTCCTCCTCGTCCAGCAAGGAAAAAACCCGCTCCGCAGAGGCAACACCGGACTGCAGCATGTTCGCCATGGACCCGAGTTGGGCCAGCGGCATGGTGAACTGTCGCGAGTACTGGATAAAGGCCTGCACGTCGCCCAGTTGCATGGATCCGGAGGCCACCTGCAGGCCGCCCACCACCGCGATCCCCACATAGACGAGGTTGCCGATGAATGTCATGGCCGGCATGATCAGGCCGCTGACGAACTGCGCCCCGAAGCTCGCCTGATACAGCTCGCCGTTCTTCGCACGGAACTTCTCTTGGACCTCGTCCTGCCGTCCGAACACTTTCACCAGGGCGTGCCCGGTGTAGGTTTCCTCGATCTGGCCGTTGAGCTCGCCGGTGTTCTTCCATTGCGCCACGAACAGTTTCTGCGAACGTTTGGCGATCAGCAGCGTTGTCCCCAGGGTCAGCGGGATGGTCACTAAGGCAATCAGTGCCAGCAACGGCGAGAGCAGGAACATCATCACCAGCACACCCAGCACGGTCAGCAGTGATGAGACCACCTGGCTGATGGATTGCTGCAGGCTTTGGGAGATGTTGTCCACATCATTGGTCACCCGGCTCAGCAGCTCGCCGCGCTGGATGGAGTCGAAATAGCGCAGGGGCAGCCGGTGTATTTTCGCTTCGATCCGCTCGCGGAGGCTATACACAGTTCGCTGCACGACGCCGTTGAGCACGTACGCCTGCATCCAACCGAACGCTGAGGCCAGGACATACAGCGCCAGCGCCCACAGCAGCAGAGAGGCCAAGGCGCCAAAGTCGATTCCGACGCCGGGGGTCAGGGTCATGGCGCTCAGCATGTCTGCCTTGCTGTCCTCACCTGAAGCGCGCAGCCCTGCGATCACCTCGGCTTTGGAGGCGCCTGCGGGCAGTTCTTTGGAGACGACGCCGGCGAAGATCAGGTTGGTGCCTTCGCCCAGCAACCTTGGCCCGATCACGGACAAAGCAACACTGACCACGGCAAAGACCAGCACCAGCGTCAACCAAAAACGTTCAGGCCGCAGTGTGCCCAGCAAACGCCGTGCGGAGGCAGAGAAGTTGGAGGCTTTCTCGGCCGGAATGTTCATCCCGGCAAACGGGCCTCCGCGGCCAGGTCCCATGGCCGGACGCTGGGGACCCCGAGGGCCAGCTGATACTGCGCTCATGCTGCCTCCTCCGCTGCGAGTTGGGAGGACACGATTTCCCTGTACGTTTCTGACGTCTCCAACAGTTCGTGGTGCGTTCCGCGCCCAACGATCCTGCCGTCGTCGAGCACCAGGATCTGGTCGGCGTCCGCGATGCTGGAAACCCGCTGGGCAACAATCACCAGCGTTGCTCCGTTGGTGTGGCGTTTGAGGGCTTGCCGGAGCCGGGCGTCCGTGGCTGTGTCCAGGGAAGAGAAGGAGTCATCGAAAATGTAGAGCTCGGGCTGCTTCACCAAGGCCCGGGCAATGGCGAGTCTCTGCCGCTGCCCTCCGGAAACGTTGGTCCCGCCCTGCGAGATGGCCGCATCCAGCCCGCCTTCCATATCTGCAACGAAGTCCCGGGCCCGGGCCACGTTAAGGGCCTGCCACAACTCGTCGTCGGTGGCGTCGGGCTTGCCGTACTGGAGGTTGCTGCGGACCGTACCGGAGAACAGGTAGGCCCGCTGCGGCACCAAGCCGATATGGCCCCACAATAGGTCCGGATGCAGCTCGCGGACGTCCACGCCGTCCATCCGCACCGATCCGGACGTGGCGTCGAAGAGCCGGGGCATGAGGTTCACCAGGGTTGTTTTACCGGCGCCCGTGCTGCCGATGATCGCAGTGGTCTCCCCCGCCCGGGCGATGAACGACAGCCCGCTCAGCACCGGCCGTTCGGCGCCCGGGTAGGCGAATCCGACGTCGCGCATTTCCAGTTCGCCGCGGCGGATGCCGCCCGTGACAGGGTTCGACGGCGGCTGGACACTTGACTCGGTATCCAGCACCTCGCCGATGCGGTCGGCAGAAACGGACGCGCGCGGAATCATCACCGCCATGAACGTGGCCATCATGACGGACATGAGGATTTGCATCAGGTAGCTCAGGAACGCGATCAGGGTGCCCACCTGCATGGAGCCGTCCTCGATCCGGAACGACCCGAACCAAATGACCGCCACGGACGACACGTTCATCACCAGCATGACCACGGGGAACATGAGCGCCATCAGACACCCGGCCCTCAGCGCAACGTCAGTGACGTCGTCGTTCGCTTTGCCGAACCGGGCTGCTTCCATGTCTTCGCGGACGAACGCGCGCACCACGCGGATTCCGGTGAGCTGCTCGCGGAGGACCCTGTTCACGGCGTCGATCCGGACTTGCATCTTGCGGAACAGCGGCACCATCCGCGTCACGATCAGCCCAACAGCCACCAGCAGCACCGGCACGCACACCGCAATCAGCCACGATAACTGCACGTCCTGCCGCACCGCCATGACCACGCCCCCGATGCTCAGCATGGGAGCCGCCACCATAAGCGTGCAGGACATGAGGACCAGTTGCTGCACCTGTTGGACATCGTTGGTGGACCGGGTAATCAGCGACGCCGCCCCGAACCTGGTGACCTCCTGCTCAGAGAACTCGCCCACGCGGCTGAAAATCGCGTCGCGGAGGTCACGGCCCATCCCCATGGCAGCCTTCGCGCCGAAGTACACGGCCACCACCGCGCACGCGATCTGGAGCAAAGTAATGAGCAGCATCAGCCCGCCCATGCGCAGGATGTAGTCCGTATCCCCGGTGGCGACACCGTTGTCAATGATGTCGGCGTTCAGCGTCGGAAGGTAGAGGGACGCGATGGACTGCGCCAGCTGGAACACGACGACGGCGATCAGCAGCCGCCGATGCGGCCGCAGGAAGCGAACAAGTACCTTCCACAGCATGGGGTCTCCGAGCCAGGCAATATGAACCGAAGGCCAGTTTACGTCTGGTTGCTGCGGGCAACTAGAGGGAAGTGAGGGGTAATGGCAGGGACTCCCTCAAGCGGCAGCATCGCCATACCGTCGAAGAAGCAATCTGCCGGAATCACACAGGAGATCAACCATGGAAAAGCGCACACTTGGCAACGGCGGCTTGGAAGTATCCGCCATCGGCATGGGATGCATGAGCATGACCGGCGGGTACAGCGAACGGCCGGACCGCGACGAAATGATCTCGCTCATCCGCACCGGAGTGGAGCGGGGCGTAACGTTCTTCGACACCGCCGAGATTTACGGCCCCTACGCCAACGAGGAACTCGTGGGCGAAGCCCTTGCTCCGTTCAAGGACCAGGTGGTGATCGCCACCAAGTTCGGTTGGGACATTGACCCGGCAGCGCGGAAGGCCAGCGGGAAGGTCAGCAGCCGCCCGGAAGTCATCAAAGAGGTAGTGGAAGGATCACTGCAACGGCTGGGAGTGGACGCACTTGATCTCTACTACCAGCACCGGGTTGACCCCGACGTCCCCATCGAGGACGTGGCCGGAGCTGTCAAGGAATTGGTGGATGCCGGAAAGGTGAAGCACTTCGGCATGTCTGAGGCTGCGGCCGGGACCATCCAGCGAGCGCACTCGGTCCTTCCCGTGGCTGCTGTGCAGAGCGAGTACTCGTTGTGGTGGCGGCGCCCCGAGGAAGAAGTCCTGGACGTTTGCGAAGAACTTGGCATCGGCTTTGTTCCCTTCAGCCCTTTGGGCAAAGGCTTCCTGACCGGGACCATCACCGCTTCCACCAGCTTCGAATCCGGTAACGATATCCGCAGCACCATCCCGCGGTTCACCCCGGAGGCCATGCAGAACAACCAGGCGGTGGTGGACCTGCTCGCCGGGATCGCTGAAAGGAAAGGCGCGACGCCGGGCCAGATCGCCTTGGCATGGTTGCTCGCTCAGAAGCCGTGGATCGTGCCGATTCCAGGCACACGGAAACTGCACCGCCTCGAAGAAAACCTGGCCGCGGCCGACGTCGCGCTTTCGCCTGCTGAGCTGGACGAAATCGAGGCGGCCGCGGCGAAGATCACCGTGGAGGGTGGCAGGTACAACGAAGCCGGTGAGCGCATGACCAACCTGTAGGGGAATCAGTCGGTGACCAGCTGAAGCGCCCACAGCTTCCCCGCGAACAACAGGGCGGCGTCGCTGAGGTCCGTTTCAGCGAGCTGGCGGGTGCCTTCCACATCCGCGTTGAGTACTGTCGGGGCAAACCGGACATGCGTGGCGTCGTGGATGCCGACAAAGTTCAACCAGTCGGCAAAGAACGTGCTGCTGAAATCGGACCCGAACGCTGCCGGAACGCCGGGCGCGTAGACACCGCTGCTGTGGATCGCTACAGCATGCTTGCCTTCCATGAGTCCGCTGTAGCCCTTGTGGGGGTCGAACCCGAAGCTCCAGCCTGGCTGGGTGATGATGTCGATCCACTGCTTCAGGACATAGGGCACACCGGAATTCCACATGGGGATGTTGAACACGTAGGCATCCGCGGCTGCGAACTGGTCAAAGACCGCACGAGCGGACTCCCACGCCGCAATCTGATCGGGTGTCTGGTCCTGGCCCGTGAAAACGGACATTTTCGCGGCAGCCGCCGTCCGACCAAAAGCCGGCAACGCGCCGTCGTCGAACAGGTTCAGGGTCTCCAGTTCGAACGTCCCCGGTGCTGCAGCTTGAACAGAGTCGATGAAGTGGCGGGCAAGGCGCAGGGAATCGCTGTTGGCGTACCGGGGTGAGGCGTTGATGTGGAGGATGGAGGGCATGGTGTTCCTTTCGAATCAGGGGTCGTCTTGTCCCCTCCTCGATCCTCGCCCGGGATGTCACGCAGCGTAAGAACGCACTTTATGGTGCCCAAGGCACCTCCACGTGCCTGCAATGATGAGGGCATGACACTCACAGCTGACCAGAGCCGCCGGAGAGCGCAGCACCACTACAACGCCTCCTTGGAGCTCTGCCCGGCGCGCCAGCTGCTGGAAGCCATCAGCAGTAAATGGGTGACCTTGGTGATGCTCGCCCTGGAGGACGGTCCGCAACGGCACAGTGAACTCCGCCGCCATATTCCCGGAGCCAGCCAGAAGATGCTGACCTCCACGCTCCGAACACTCGAGCGGGACGGCCTGATTCACCGCGAGGTCACGGCTTCTGTTCCGGTGCGGACTGATTATGAGCTCACTCCCCGTGGACGATCCTTGCTTCCGATCATTTTCGACCTGAAGGCATGGGCCGAGGACAACATGGATGCTGTGGCGGCGTCGAGGCAGCACCATGATCGGGACCGTGCCACTGTCAGCCCCGGACAGTAGGCTGGAAACGTTCGTGTTGAACCGCATCGAAGGGACTTGAGTTTTGGCTTACATCACCGTCGGAAACGAAAACAGCACTGAGATCGAGCTCTATTACGAGGACCACGGGAGCGGCCAGGCAGTGGTCCTGATCCACGGCTATCCCCTGGACGGGTCCTCGTGGGAGAAGCAGACTGCCGCACTGCTCGACGCCGGTTACCGCGTCATTACTTATGATCGCCGCGGGTTCGGCAAGTCCAGCCAGCCCACCGAGGGCTACGACTACGACACCTTCGCCGCTGACTTGAAGACGGTGCTGGACACCCTGGATGTGAACGATGCCGTGCTGGTGGGCTTCTCCATGGGCACCGGTGAAGTTGCGCGCTACATCAGCACGTACGGCTCGGCCCGTGTTGCCAAGGCCGTGTTCCTCGGTTCGCTGGAGCCGTTCCTCCTGAAGACCGACGATAACCCGGACGGCGTGCCGCAGGACGTGTTCGACGGCCTCGCCTCGGCAGTCACCGCCGACCGTTACGCCTTTTTCACCGACTTCTTCAAGAACTTCTACAACACCGACACCTTCCTGGGCACGGACCGCCTCAGCCAGGAAGCATTGGATGCCAGCTGGAACCTGGCCAGCAAGTCCGGAGCGTTCGCATCAGTTGCCGCCCAGCCCACATGGCTGACGGACTTCCGTGCCGACATTCCCAAGATCGACGTGCCGGCCTTGATCGTTCACGGCACAGCTGACAATATCCTTCCCGTCGACGTCACGGGACGCCGGTTCAAGGACGCGCTGCCCAACGCCGAGTACCTGGAAATCGAAGGCGCGCCGCACGGACTGCTGTGGACGCACGGCGCAGAGATCAACGAGGCGTTGCTGGCTTTCCTCAAGAAGTAACCTTTTTCTTACTCCTTGAGGCGCAATTTCCGCGCCTTCTTGCCTTTTTGCAGGTACTCCTGCTCCGTGGTGTCGGCGGCGGTGCGTTCCATCGCATGGAGCACTCCATACGTGAATGCACCGTTGCTGACACCCGGCGCGGAGCCCAGCTTCAGCAGTTCAGCGCGCGCCATGACGCTGTCCTGATGGTCGCCAAGGATCGACTGAACCTTATGCGCAGCGTCCCCGAGCTTCAAGGCACGTTTGCCGTGGATGCCTTCGACGGCCGCTGCGGCAAAGCGCAGCTTCTTGGCAGCCTTCCGGACTTCGTGGAAGGCCTTGTCACGTTGAGGTCCGACGGCGGCACCCACCGCTTCGTCGTGCCGTTTGCGAAGCCTTTTGCCGGCTTTGTTGACGAGCTTTGCCGTAGTCTCCCTCGCCGGTTCGGATCCCTGTGATGTGATGGGCGGAACGTCGATGAAGGCTTCCAGGTCATCCAGCAGCGTGAAGTAGCGGGGGCTGTTCAAACGGTTCCTGATGGCAGACATCGCAGTATCGGCCCTCAGCGCCATCCGTTCTTCCAGTTCATTGTGGAGTTGGCCCAGGACGAGTTTCCCCGGCAGTTCATCGAGGCTGTTCTTCAGGCGTTCGTGCAACACCTCAACATCGCGGTAGCGGCCAAGAGTCTTCGCCAGCGATTTCAGCTCCCTTTCCAGGTCCTTAACAGGCGCCTGTTCGAAGAGCGCCCTGTAACCGTGCAACACTGCACGGATTCGGCGGATTTGGGATCGCATTTGGTGGACTGAGTCGTCCCTTTCAAGGCGAACATGGGAATCCTGAAGGAGCAGCTCGGCCACCTGCTCGTCCAGATATTCGAGGACGGGAATGACGGCCGCGCCGTTGCCGCTGGACTCTTCACGGTCTGCCCGCTGCGAAGCAGGCCACAGGTCTCCCAGTGCTGTGGCCAGCTTGGAAGTACGCTCACTTGGCTTTGCGCCGGCGTCGGAAAGTTGCTGTGTCAAAGTGTTCAGCAAGGCGTCGTCGTCGGCTTCGTCCGGCGCCAGCTCCACCTCCCACTCCCTCCATTCCAGCTCGCGGGGTTCACCGAGCCCTGCTTTGGCGCGGACATGGTCATCAACGAAGTCGGCCACGCGGCGGTCATCGGGGCCGTATAGGGGGTAGCTGGTACGTTCGGTGTTCAGCGTTGCGACGGCGGCCACTGCGTGACCGCGCGTGTAGGCAAGCACACGGTCCATGAGTTCCACCGGGACAGTATCGGCAGTGCCCAACGGTGCATGAATCTCTGTTCGCTTGCCTGCACTGTGCGGGAGCTTCAGGTGCCAACCGGCGTCGGGCCCTCCGGTGCGGCGGCGCAGCGTGATTCCCCGGGCAGCAAGTGCCAGATGCCGCGTGTCGAAGTAGATTGCTTCCAGACTGTGATTTGCGGGGTCACCCACCCGCCCTATCCCGTCGATCGCGTCGAGGGCGGGGAGCGGCGTGGACGCTTCGGCGTCGAACTTCTGCTCGGCTTCCACATTGCTGGAGGTTGCCATGACCGCGGACTCCTGCCTTTCGGGGTATGCCGCGAGGGCCGGCCCGTTTGTGGTGGCCGGCCCTCGCTGGAGCTTACTTATTGGTTCTGTAACCAGTGTGGGTCAGATCAACCCCAACGCGCTAGATCCCGGGAGTGCGCGGCTGCGGCGGTTCCGCAGGACCTTCGTTGGCCGCCGGGGCCGCGAGGTCCGGATCGACGGGCGGGAACTCGGCTGTTGCCACCCCGCCGCTGCCGAAGGTTTCGCCGGTGTCGTCAACATCGCCACCGGAAACCGTGCCCCTCCAGGCTCCTGTTTCATGTCCCTGGGCTTCGATGAACTTCTTGAACTTGTCCAGGTCCGCACCTACGCGCAGGCTGTCTACGCCAAGGGCCGAGCCCGCCTTTTCTGCGAGGCCGTCCGGCTCCCAGACGATCTCCACGTTGACGCGGGTCCTGCCGGCGTCCAGGGGTTCGAAGCTCACCGTTCCGCCGTTGCGGGGACCGTCAACGCTGGCCCAGCTGACCAGGGAATCGGGGACCTGCTCAATGATCTGGGCGCTGTATTCCCGCTTGACTCCGCCCACATTCGTTGAGAAATGGAGGCCGGTTTCATCGATTTGTTCTACGGCTTCCACTCCATTCATGAATTGAGGGAAGGTCTCGAACTGTGTCCACTGGTTGTAGGCAACAGATACAGGGACGTCTACTTCGATTGACTTATTAACCGTAGCCATAGGTTTTGCTCCTTCGATCGTGTCTCGGGTGCTCATGCGGTAATGCTGGTGGCGCGCCAGCCGGCTGGCTGCTTAACCAGTGGCGCGCCTGTCTTAAGCGCGCCAGCCAAAGCTCTTAGCCGGCGTCGAAACTTTCTTCATCATCGTCGTTGGGCGACTCTTCTTGGGGGAGGTCGTTGCCGCTGCCGTCGGGAAGGTCCCCATCATTGCCGTCCGGCTGGGTGGACTGCTCGGCCAGGTACTGCTCGTCGGTTCCGCCAAAACGGCCCGCGCCTGGTTCTCCGGAGCTATCGGAATCCTCCGGATCCAAGTGGCTTAGATTCGGGGCGCCGGTGCCTTCTCCGAGAGCGGCTTCCTCGATGTCTTCTTCCACGCGGGGCTGAGCCTGGCCGCCGCCGGCCTCCTGCTCTGCCGTAGGAGTGCCGTAGCCTCCCACTTCCTCTTCCGGTGTGGCATTCTGCTTGTCCATGAGACCTGTCCTTTCCAAAGCGGTGAACGTGTTTATGGAACACTTCGAACCTATAAGTGCAGCTGGTGGCATGTCCATGCTCTGACGAAATTAGTCAGTAATCTTAGCAATTAGAGAGCGAAGGCGTTACTGTACAGCCCTGAATCACCTGCGCATCAAGACGGTTGCGGAATTTCACAACCACCCTGGGGATCCAAACCTGTGTAATTCAATGGGCCCGCGACAATATTCAGTGCGATGGTGGCAAACTGCGAGCACTGTGCGGGCGGAGCGGTAAAGTACCCGCGCTGCCCCGCTGCCACAGCCCCGATAATGAGCCATACCACCACCACCAGTCCCACAATCGAACCGATTCGCATCACTACCCCAATCGCTGAACTGATAACCCCCAGCTATTAGTAAGCATACTGACAAACACGCTGAAGACCAAAGAAACGCGGCCGCGGACCAGGATCTCTCCCGTCCGCGGCCGCGCCTGCCCTACTCAGTCCGTAGGGTTGGTTTCGGTTGTCAGACCACGATTGTCCGCAGTCTTTTCGTCCTTCTCTTCTGCCGGCCCGGGCGGGTTGGCTGATTCGCTGGGACCAGCGTCGACGGCGTCTTCCGGACTTTCCGACGACGAATCACCCACGGGTACCTGGCTGCTCGATTCCGGCGTCCCCGGATCCCGGGGAATGGGATGTCCCGGAGTGGTTGTCCCGTCGCGAACCTGCGCGAAACCGGCAACCTCGCTTGGATCAGTGGTCATACGCGCGACCGGCCACGGCCCAGAACCCAGCCAATAAGGGCCAACACCAGCAGGATGATTCCCACCCACAGCAGGAAGCTGAGGGCTTGGTTGAATCCGCCGACCAAGAGCAAGATGATCGCAATAACACCGGCGATAATCAAAAGTGTATTCATTGAGCTACGCATCCCTTCAATAACGGTTGTCTATTCAGGAAGGCGTCCGCTGGTACTCCATTTCTGAAGCGCCACCCATGCCAACGGGCACCGATCGGAGAATTGCTCTCCATATCGCTTACGTACCCCCACGAAATTAGGTTCAAACCAAAACCGCAGTCCGCGAGGGGCACGTACATAGCATCATGATAGGCGCGCACTCCGCTAGGGCGAAGTATTTGGACAGGAAACTTAGTACCCTTCTTGGAGCCGCTGCGGAGTTACTCCAACATGCCGATCGGCCTCCGTGCGCTCCTCAGCCGCGGAAAGCCCGGTTCATATAGCTGGGCGTTTTGGGCAGCCCGGGGCGTGATCTGCACCTCACCCGGCACAACCGAGGCCTTCGCCGCGTTGTACAAAGAACGAGTTCGCACAGAAGACGAAGGGAGGGCTCATGCTCATAGTTCTGACGGGAATTGACGGATCAGGAAAAACGACGGCGGCCCATGCCTTGGTCGATTCGGCTCGCGCTGAAGGTCGAAGCGCCCTGCTGCTCAGCAATCACGCCGCCCGCCGGAGGATGTCGCTTCTATCGGCGCGCTTTGGCTGGAAAGTGGCGCCCCGCGTTTCGGACTTCGTCGAAACCGGCGTTCGCCTCTTCAACGTGTTGGTTAACCATGTGCGCGCCCGGCAGTTCGACGGTTTGGTGGTCATGGACCGCCACCTGCACTGCCAGCTGGCGCTTCGCCAAGCCAGCGGTTTGCGACGCGGCCCCCTGCTCCCCTGGCTTCTGAAAAAGCTTCCCTCCCCCGACTTGCACGTGCATTTCGATGTTGACCCGCGTGTTGCCCATCATCGCGTCATGGCGCGCGGTACGGACAAGGAAACACCGGCTGACCTGCAGGCTTTCCGTTCCGCTTACCATTCGCTGCCTGAGTTCGACGGGTTTGTGGTGGTGCACGCCGCTGAGACTCCGGAGCGGGTGTTGGCAGAGCTGAACCGGCTCGTCTCTGCCACAAGAAAGGAACCGGCCGTCCCTCACCCCAACTGATCGTTCAAGGCACGTGACTTGCGTGCTGCCGCTCGCCGGGTAGGCTCACCCCCATGCCAACAACGGCGGGTCTTTGGGGGATTGATGAGTGCCAAAACCAGACGGAGTCTTCTGACGTTCGTGTTCGGATTCGGGACATACGCGCTCTTGGTGCGGCCTCTCGGATTTATCTACGCCCTGCTGATCGGCTTCGTTGTAGTTGCGGCGGTTCTATATGTTGATCGGCTAGTGCAATCGAAACGTGCGCAGAGGAGCTCATTTAGTGAAACGCACGATCTTGAGCGGCCCTAGAACGTCGCCCCTGATTTCAGAGGCCGGGATCAGCGGCGGCTCGCAGAAGGTCATTGCAAGCGTCGTGGGGCTGGCTTGCTTCTCCGTCATTGCAATGGCCATTCCCAGCGGCGTCCTGCTGATCAGCACAGGGCTGGTTGCGGTCATCGCCTTGCTGACGGTGGCAGTACTCCGCATCACCGTGACTGTTGAAGCCACGGACCAGACCCTGGTTGTCGGATGCCGGCCTTTCTACTCAAGGACCATCCCGCTGGAGGACATCGTTGACGCCTCCCCCGCGCCGCCCAGTTCCCTGACCGAAGGATTCGGCGTCAGGTACTTGGGCCAACGCACGTGGGGCTTGCTGGTTGGCGGACCGGCCATCGTCCTGGAGACACCTCGACGTACGCGGCTCATCTCGACGCCGAACCCTGAGTCCACTGCCGCTTCCATACTGACCCACGCCGGCAAACTGAGGGACAGATAAAGGCCCGCTGACCCCTCCATGGAACGTTTGCTGTCCCTGGTTGGGCACCTAGTTTGGCACAGAGGCGCCGCTTCAATCCCGCGGGCGCATCAGCGGCGGGTTCAGGACCGCCCGGGTGGGCTGGCCCGCCGTCGGACGCGCCTCGGGGGCCAGCCTGAAGAGCGCGGCCGGCCGCCCGGCGTCGCCCGCTGTCATTCGACCCGTGCCCTCAAGGAAGCCGGGCGTCCCTGTCGCTTTGCGGTGAAAATTCCGCGGGTCCAGGCGGGTCCCCCACACGGCTTCGTACACGGCACGGAGTTGGGCGATGGTGAATTCCTCGCCGCAGAAGGCAGCGCCCAGCGGTGAATATTCTAGTTTCGACTTAGCCCGTTCCTGGGCGTCGTCCAGGATGCGGGCATGATCGAAGGCCAGCTCCAGCTCTCCATCGAGGACGGCCCGAACCGGGTACCAGGCAGCGTGCTCGGCATCGCTGCCTGCGGCCAACACCGGAAAGTCCGGCGCCAGCAGGAGGTGCGCCACCGTCAGGACGTCTCCGCGGGGATCGCGACCCCTGGGTCCGTAGCTCCCCAGCTGTTCCAGATGGCCGGGCAGGCGCCCGACGCCGGTCTCCTCCGCTAGTTCCCGGGCCGCCGCCTCGTGCAGGTCCTCGCCCGCAAGGACGAATCCGCCCGGAAGCGCGAGCTTGCCGCGAAAAGGCTCGATTAGCCGCGTGATGAGAAGGACGTTCAGCTCGCCCTTACGCACGGTCAGGGCGACGACGTCGACAGTTACCGGGAAGCGCTCGGGCGCCGGATGGGATACAGGCATGGAGTAATCGTAGGTAATTATCGTCATGTTGACAATAATCCAGAGTCGGCTCTATGGTTTAGTTATCGTCAAGTTGACGACAACTAAACGAAAGTGAGTGATCATCATGGCCACCATCAAGCGCTACCCCTGGCTCAGCCACTTCCTCGGCAGCCCCACCGGCTACGTCGTCCACCTGCAAAAGGGCGCCGTCAAGCACCAAGGAGTGGGCCAGGCGTTCTTCTTCCGCCCCGCAAACTCCGTGCTCAGCGAGGTTCCCGTGGACGACCAGGAACTGCCCACCCTTTTCCACGCCATCACCCGCGACCACCAGGACGTCAGCGTCCAGGCCAACGTGACCTACCGCTTCATCGACCCCGTAGCTGTTTCAACCCGGCTCGATTTCGGTTTGCAGACTGCAGGCAAGGCGCCGGCAACCGGCCGCGAGCAAGTGTCCACCATCATCGGCCAGCTGTGCCAGAGCCACGCAATCGACCAGATCGCCACCACCACGCTCGCCGAAGCACTCGAACGCGGAGTCAGCCAGCTCCGGCTGGTCCTCACCGACGCGCTCCGTGCCGACGCAAGGCTCCAGTCCACCGGCATCGAAATCCTCGGTGTCCAGGTGTTGGCGGTGCGGCCCGAATCCGACGTCGAACGTGCCCTGCAGACACCGGTTCGGGAACAGCTCCAAGCCGAAGCGGACCGGGCCGTCTACGAGAGGCGGGCGGTCGCCGTCGAACGTGAACGGACCATCTCCGAGAACGAAATGGCGAGCCAAATCGAACTGGCAGTCCGCCGCGAAAACCTGGTGGCGCAGGAAGGTGCGAACGCCCGACGCGCTGCCGAGGAGAAGGCCGCCGCTGGTTTGATTGAGGCGCAGAGCTCAGCTGAACGGAAGGGAATTGGCGCAGCAGCCGAGGCCAACCAGATCCGCCTGGTGGGTGAAGCAGCCGCCGCACGGGAAGCAGCCACCATGGAGGTCTACCGCGGCATGGAACAGGCCACGCTGCTGGCACTGGCTCTGAAGGACGCAGCAGGAAGCCTGCCGAACATCGGGAACCTCACCATCACCCCGGACCTGCTCAGTGGAGCACTCGCCGGGTTGTTCAAGGAGCCCGCCGCCACCGCCGACACCAAATAAGGACACGTCATGGCAACCCCGCGCATCGTCATCGTCCACCGCCGGACCGAACTCCAGGAACTCCTGGACAGGCACGCCACCCGTGGCCAGGCCGAGTTCTTCCTCCGCACCCGCGGTCGGAGCATCCAGGACGTGCAGGAACGGCATGATCGACTCACTTCCGCACTCACAACCATCAGGTCCGCAGTGCCGGCCGATTGGCGACAAGCTGAAGTAGAACGGGCGGACTTGAGCCGCTTCCTGCTCACCGCCGAGGACATCATCGTCGTGGTGGGGCAAGACGGGCTGGTGGCGAACGTTGCGAAGTATCTGAACGGCCAGCCGGTGATCGGCATCGATCCCGAGCCCGGCGCGAACCCCGGCGTGCTTGTCCGTCACACGCCCGCAGCGGCAGCCGCCCTTCTGGGTGCCGGCGACGTTGCGCGCCTGCGCTGCCAAAACCTCACCACTGTGACGGCAACGCTCGACGACGGTCAGCAGCTTTCAGCGCTCAACGAAGTTTTCGTGGGGCACGCATCGCACCAGTCGGCAAAGTACTCCGTCACCGCGCCAAGTTTCACCCAGCCGGGCGGACAGACTGAGCGGCAGTCGTCGTCGGGCCTTATCGTTTCAACCGGGACCGGCGCTACCGGATGGTGCGCTTCGATCGCTTTGGAACGCGGCGGACGTGCCCTTCCCGCCCCGACCGATCCGCGGCTCGCGTGGTTCGTCCGCGAAGCATGGCCATCACCAGTAACGGGAGCTTCTTTGACGGAGGGTGTCCTGGAAGCCGGAGAAGTACTGCGGATCACCGTGGCATCGGATCAGCTCGTGGTGTTCGGCGACGGGATGGAAGATGACCGGCTGGTGGCTTCGTGGGGGCAGGAGATCACGGTGCAGTTGGGGCAGCGGCCGCTGAGGTTGGTTGTTTGATAGGCGGCTGCCAGTTGGTCGGCAGGATGATTAAGCGCGCGGGCCGTTTCGCCCCAAGAGTCCAAAGCTCGGCTAAGGTAGGCACACCTGTCGAAATTGAGACCAATGGGGGTCGCATGGAATTTGCAGAACGGCTGTCTGCACTAGCAGCAAAGGTGCGTCAGCAACGAGGTGTTATTGAGACAGAAGAAGCAACGAAGAACGCCTTCGTCATGCCATTCATCTCCTCAATCCTGGGCTACGACGTTTTCAACCCGCTTGAAGTAGTTCCCGAGTTCACCGCAGACGTGGGCGTGAAGAAGGGCGAGAAGATTGATTACGCGATCGTCAAGGATGGCGAAGTCCAGATTCTTATTGAGTGCAAGAAATCGATTGAGCCGGTAAAGATCGAACATGCATCTCAACTGTTCCGCTACTTCGCGGTAACAAACGCCAGGATCGCCATCCTCACCAACGGGGAGACCTACCAGTTTTTCACCGATCTCGACGCCCCAAACAGGATGGACGCCAAGCCGTTCCTGGTGCTGGACCTAAACGACATCGATGAGACCCTGCTGCCCGAGCTCCAAAAACTCTCCAAAGATGTCTTCGACTTGGATTCCATCATCAGCGCGGCAGGCGAACTGAAATATATCGGTGAACTCAAACGGACCCTCGCCGCGCAGTTTCGTGAGCCAGAAGATGAATGGGTCAAGTTCCTAACTTCTCGCGTTTACACGGGCGCGTATACCCAGCGCGTTCGCGAGCAGTTCACAGCACTGGTTGCTAAGGCCACCAAGCAATTCCTGAATGATCAGGTCAACGAGCGGCTCAAAAAAGCACTTGGCGCCCAAGCCTATGCGGCCAGCGACGATATAGCTGCTGCCACAGTATCCAGCAAACCCATCGCCGAGGCGGATTTGGCAGAGGCGGACGCATTGGAGACCACCCTTGAAGAAATTGAGGGCTACCAGATTGTCCGCGCGATAGTTTGCAGCGAAGTGAAGCCCACCCGCGTCGTCCAGCGCGATGCAAAGTCATACTTTGCCGTACTCCTGGACGATAACAACAGGAAGCCAATCGCACGTCTCCACTTCAACCGAGCACAGAAATACATCGGCCTGTTCGACGCAAACAAGGAAGAGACTCGCGTGCCCATCAGTTCGCTTGACGAGATCTACGAGCACGCGAAGTTCTCCGGGAAAGCGTGAAGAGCTACCTATAGCAGAGGGGAGGAGGCGGCTGATGGCCCGCACCCAATTATTCCAGTCGGCATAGTATCCTGATGCCTCACACCCCAGCCGCCCCGAAGCGTCTGAGTCAGACTGCCCTGGGTGCTCATGGGCAGGCAAGTCTTGACGGCAGTTCTCGGTCCCGACGGCGGCACGGTTCCGGGATCGTCGTTCCGGGCCGTGGCTTCCTGCTCAACAATGAGCTGACTGACTTCAGCACTGTCTACAAAGAGAGTGATCCCAACTGGATTCAGCCAGGTAAGCGTCCGCGGTCCTCGATGTCGCCGACCATCGTTTTGAAGGATGGCGATCCGTTCCTGGCTCTCGGCTCCCCCGGTGGTTCCACCATCATTACTACCGTGCTGCAAACCATCCTCAACCGCATCGACCTGGGAATGGATGTGTCCGAAGCTCTCGCTGCACCACGAACTTCTCCACGTAACGGTGCGACGGTCAGCTCCGAGCCTGCTTTTATCGACGCCTACGGTCCTGCCTTGGAGTCGCTGGGGCATGATCTGGTTCCAGCCGGTGACGCCTTTACATCTGCTGCCGAAATAGGCTCAGCAACCGCCATCGAGTTCAACAAGGACGGATCGTTGACTGCGGCCGCCGAACCGGACCGCCGTGGTGGAGGTTCGGCAATGGTGGTGAAGCCCTTGAACCCTGGCAAGTAGCGTGTAACTCATTCCTCGAGCGGACGAAGCCCGCCTCGGAGGCACCCTTGAAGGGCGCCTGCGGGGCGGGTTTCTGCTGCGGCGCCCGGTTCGTTTCATCTTTTCAAGGTTGGCGGTTCTTCCTAACCTCCCGACTGAACCTCCACAGCATGAGCAATGATGCTGCCGCGATGATGATCCCGGAAGCGGTGGACCACCACGTTTGGTCCGAATTCGAAACGAAAATGGACACAGCATAGGCGCCCAGGACCAATGCCAAGAAGAGCCAAACCAACGGACTGCGGTTCATTGCGAATTCCTTAATTGAAGAGATGAAAAGTCAGGCCAGATCCCGTTTTAGGAACGCCCCAAAGGCAACCGCTGTAACCACTAAAAGCCAGCTCGCGACTCCCACGAAAGAACCTGATGCTGGTATGTGGAAAGCTACGTGGTCAGCCCAATCGGCAGCCAAAACCGGGAAGAGGAACTGTTTGGCCTGCCCTAGCGAGCCGGACAGAAGCTCCGGAACCACCAAAGTCAGAGGGACCACAAAGAGGCTCACCAAATGACTGCGAATCAAGGAGCCCACGGCAAAGCCCCACAGCGACCCCATACCGGCCATGCCGGCGAAGCCCAGGACGGCTGGGAAGTTGAAGCCCCGTAGACCATCCAGCAGTTCACCGGAGAGGCCGAAAAGCACGCCTACGGCTGCTCCCATCACAAGGGCCGCCAACGCAGTTGCGGCTGCCCGGCCAGCGAAAGCGGCACCCCTCTGGAACAGCAGTACCCGGCGGGTGAAGCAGCCCGATCGATAGTCCGACGTGAAGGAGAAGGACCCCAGCACTGCAGCTACCGTGAGCATAAGCGACATGCCTGCTTTCAGGAGAACCCGATCAATCCCCGGTGGTTTTTGGGGTTCCAGACTTGCTGTGGCCACGAGCGTTCCTAGGAGTCCCAACACCAGCAGGGCACCAATGGCTGACCCCCGCCACAACGATGGCCGATGAAGGTCAGAAAGGAAAGCGGGCACTACGTGAGCCATGCTAAAACTCCTTCCCTTGGAGAACCCGGTGTACACAGAAACCAGCTGCGACTAGCCAGCCCAGGGCAACAAGGAAGGCTGGCAACGGATCAAGCAGGCCCTCGAAGGGCAGGGAAACTACCCCCGCCAAAGCGCCGGAGGGAAGCCAGCGCGCTATCTCGGGGGCGCTTGCGAGGAGAGGTAACTCGATGGCGAGCGGAATCAGCATGGTGAGTATCGTCGTCGCGTAGTAGTGCCGGATGATCCATCCGAGCGAGCAACCCCACAGGGAGCCCATGGCCGAGGCCAGCACCACACCAGGCAACTGGATCCATGATTCGGCTGTCAGAAGTTCGGTCAGAACGTCAGGAGTTAGCGAAAATGCCATGCTTACGCTCAAAATCGCTATTCCTGTGACAGCCGTGGCCAGACCAACAACCAATGCGGTCACGTACTTGGCCATCACCACTTGCAGCAGTCCTGACATCACCACGCTGCGCCGGAGGGTCCCGTAGTAGGACTCCCGGGTTACCAAGTAGCTCCCGGCAAACGTAGCTACCGGCGCAATGCTCGCTGCCAGAGCCCAAAAAGCCTGGACGTTGTCCGCTGCCGACAGCTCGCCCGAGTTAGCTGGCCAGCCCAGGAAGTTTGCGGCGAACCAAGGGACCAGTGCGGTGAATGCCAGAATGCCGAGAACCGAATACCCACTGAAGTACCGGAGAAGCTCTGAACGCAGCCCACGAGTCACGAAACTGAGCGTGGCTGCCTTCACGGGGCGCCCTCCAGAATCTTGAAGTACGCGGATTCCAAGCTGCCTCCGCCCAGGGCTTTCGCCTCTCTGAGCGTTCCACGAAACAGCATTCTCTGTTTGAGGATCACAACCTCGTCAACAACCTGTTCCAGCTCCATGAGCTGGTGGCTTGAAACCAGGGCACTCCCTCCCGACGCAGCGAAGTCCCGGAGGAATCGCCGCAGCCATTGGATGCCTTCCGGGTCCAGTCCGTTGGCAGGTTCATCAAGGACAAGCAGCTGCGGGCTGCCCACCAAGGCGGACGCAATACCCAGGCGTTGCCGCATGCCCAGCGAATAGTCCCGCACCTTCTTGTTTCCTTCGGCCGCGAGATCCACCAGCTCAAGAACCCGCTCCACGTCCTCGCGACCAACCCCAACAGCGAGGCTGCAAATCTGCAGGTGTCGGCGTCCCGTCAGGCCGGGCTCCACTTCCATACCATCCAGGTTCACGCCAACTTTGGTAGCTGGACTCCTCAGGGACCTGTAGTCACTGCCGAAGACTGTTGCTCGCCCCGATGTTGCTTCCAATAGCCCCGTTAGCCCGGCGAGCGCAGTGCTCTTCCCCGCCCCATTGGGCCCGATGAGGCCCACCACACGCCCCGCCGGCACGTTGAAAGTTAGCTCTTCGACGGCGAACCGTGAGCCTCTCTTCTTGCTGAACGCCTCGAAACTGGCGTGGATGCTCATAAGTCCCCCTTCTGGGATTCGATGCTTTGCCCGGACTGAGCTGGCCAGAGCGGGGAGTTCCTGGCCACGTCCCACAGCCACTCCCCCAAACTCGTGACCCGTTGACTTGTCACTTCGGCGCGTCCGGATGAGGCCAGGTTTATCCCCGATTCCAGCTGGCCCGGGTACGCAAGAACCGGCAGATTGTTGCCGGAAAGGGCGATAGGCGCGATGGTGTCCAGAGACGCCATGGAGTTCGACGGCGGCTGCTCACCAACGGTGGCCCGGCCCAAATGTTCGTGAATAATCATTCCCTGCGATTGCAGGGTGACACGATCGCCCGGCTCCAGGGTCCTGCCACTTTGAATCGGCGCCACGATCCGCAACTCGCCATCGGCAAACGTGTAGCCGGCCACGATTACCGGTCTCACTTGAACGAGCATCAGAAGCGCTCCAACAGCCGCCGCTCCCAGCAAGATGACAAAGGCCCGCCTCCACGCCGGGCTTCCGTTCGTGGCCGCCGAGCGGAAGAACCGGAGGATGCTTCTGACAGCCATCACAAGCAGTAGGCAAAGGACCCCGAGAACCACAAGGTGCCCTGCGTAGCCAAGCTGCAGGAAGATCGGCACGAGCCGTTGGTAGCCGACCACCATGAAAACAATTCCCGAAACAAAGCTCGCAAGCCCGAACCAGGGCAAAAGACCTCGGCTGGGGAAGGTGCGAACAGATCCTAGAACCCGGGAACTGACGATGTCGGCCAACGCCTCCATCGATTTCTTCCGAAGATGAGGAATGTCCACGGCGGACATGAGGGCCACGTAGCCATCCAATTTGATGAAGGGGAACAGGTTGAGCACAGCCACGGCGTAGCAAATCATCCCGTAGAGGACGGCCGCGTCCTTAGCTGCAGACTCCGGAAGGAACAGTTGTACCGTCATGGCAAAACTCCCGAGCGCAACGTGCACCAGAGGTCCTGCGAGGGCAACGAGTACCCGCTGCTTCCTGGAACTCAATCGCCATCCGTCGGTCACGTCGCAGAAGAAGGCAGGCGACAGGTAGAACAGCATGATCCCGATGCGTCGCGGCGTGCCACCGAAGTAAGTGAGCGCCATGCCGTGACCCAGTTCGTGGAGCAGCGTGGAGACAAACATCGCCGCCATCACGTACAGATAGGCTTCCAAAGGAAGGGGCGTCGATAGAACCCGCCACATGTTGGGCCCTGCCAGGAACACGCCGAATAGTCCGCTGAGCAGGAGCAACAGGGATGCGGCGGCCCCGCCTGGCCGAACCATGGCTGTGATTGCCGGCCGAAGAGCTTCCAACAGCGGTGCCGGATTGAAAAGGGTGAACTGAACAGTCAGGGGTGGCCTGAACTGGACCCGTCGGATCCCCGTTGGCTGCGCACCGCCGTCGAAAATTCCTGTGTGCGCCAGCTGGCGCACGATCCCCTCCACGTCCGCAGGCTTCCAAACTGACCCCAGCAGTTGAGCGACCTGGGCAGCTTGCAGGTGGCCGTCCACGGTCTTCAAGACATCTGCGACGTCGGCGGAGACTCGCGCTTTCGGCACACCGTTGACGGCGACTATCCAAGGCCCGCCCTCCTGCAGCGGCCTATCGATGGAGGCCGACGGCGCAAGCTGCACCGGCCATTCAACCTCCGGCCTCCCTGAGCTGCTCATATCAGGGGATGCGGGGTGGAGGGGCGGTCCGGAATCTCAAACAGATTCTTGGTCTCGTCCATGGTCAAGGGAATGGCCCCCGGGCAGATGGCCTTGCCAGCCACCCAGCCCAAGTCGCGGATCGCTGGGGGAAGCCTGTATGTGAGGTCCACCCAGTGCGAGCGGATATTCCGTCCCGCCAAGTACTGCACCAAAGCATCCACGTCAGGTGCGGCCTGGCCGACAGGAAAGGTGGAGGGTTTGAAGGACATAACCCACTGGCGCAACTCAGCGACCGCGGGCGCGGAAGTCCAGAAGTCCGCACGGGAGTCGTCATCCGTCACTGCCGAAGAAGGAGTGGCGGGAACCGACTCGGTGGGAATCGACTCGGCGGGAATCGTCTCGGCGGATTGCCTTCGGGCGAGGAAGAGCTCCCGGATCTGCAAACCTTCCTGGAGCGCTCCCCTCAGGGCAATGACCGGGTCCGAGGCAGTCTTGAGTCCGACGGCGCCATAACCAGCGGTTCCCTTTTCTTCCGCAATGATGCACACAGCAGTGAGCAGCGGACTATGACCGCCAGGAATGAAGGCGAGAGTAGGCTCAACCCCGGCTGCCCGCGCAGCAATAAGGAGCAGGCTAAGACCTCTTGCTTCCGGCGCCTGACGCACCGCGACGGGCATGCTTTCGGCGTCGAATCGTTGCAGTGGAGTTCTCAGACGCCAGGCTGTAAGGAAGGCATCCCGTTCCACGACTTCCGCGATGGCCGATGTCCGGGCAAAGGCTTCGGAGGGTCCGGACGCCGCGCCGTTGGGTGAGGGATCGAAGAACTCATCCCAAGGGTTCGACTCCTCGCGTCCGGGGGTGTAATCAACCAGAGCCGCGGGGATTTGAGTGGGCTTCCCCGTCAGCAAATCAGTGGCACGGTACCAAGGAAAGTCATGGGCGAGGGCGGATGCGCGTCCTAATCCGGCGCTGGCGAAGTCGATTTTCGCGTCGCGACTGCCGGTCGGAGCATGGAGGCATTCGGAATCGGCAGGCACAGGGACCAACGCGAATCGTTCAACAGCCTCTCCTGCGCCGCGGGTCAGGGAAGCACGCCTGGTGACGTCGAAGGCACCAACGGCGGAGGCGAGCCTGGCGCCGGGCGCCCCATTGGCCAACAGCCCCACGGTTCGCCAAAGACCTACCTCGTTGGGCGCGTACACGGAGGCTTCGGACACGAGTCCCAGGGAGGGGTCGAGCGTCCGCACGGGATCCACGCTCACTTGCCGCATACCCAGAGCTCCACGTCCTTCAACCCGGGACTCGGCGACGCTATCCGAACCGGTCGGCGCTCCAGGACGGTGAGGCCCTCGGCCAGGATCTCTTCTTCGATCAGGCTGTTACTCACAAAAGCGATGTCGCTCGCGTACGCCGAGGATCGATACGTGCCTTCCTCATTGAAGCTGACATGGATCATGGTCACGTGGCGCGCTCCGTTCACGGGATCGCGGCTTTCGGACGTAATCAGGAATGCGTCGTCCCCCAGCGGCGAAACTGTAGTGCCGCCGTCGTCGTCCTCTTCCGACCCTTGGTGACTGTCAGCGTTCAGGACAGTCAGCAGGAAACGGCCGTCCGGCGTCAAGCAGTCGCGTACCCTCCGAAACAATTCGCGCCTGCCCGCAGGATCCAGGAGCGTGATGGAACTGGCCCCGAGAACCACGCAACCGTATCCGCCGTCCACCTCGAAGCGGGACATGTCAGCCTCCATCAACTCGACAGCCACTCCACGCGGATTGAACGTCCTGGTGCCTGCCTTTTCCTGCAGCATGGCGAGCATCTCCGGTGAAGAATCGACGGCGGCAAGCGGACGACCCAGGGCGAGAAGCGGCCGGGTGATCCGTCCGGATCCTGCAGCAAGTTCAAGGATGGGTCCCGAGGTTTTGCGCACGGCGGTGAGGATTTCGGGAAGCTCGGTCAAGTCGTTGGCGGTGATTTGGTCGTAAAGGCGGGATCCTGAAGCGCTGTACAGATCCTCTGGCGGATCGACGTGTCCCAGGACCCGCAGGATGGCGTCAGCGGTCTTATCTGGTGCGATGTTCATCAGCTCGTGTTCTCCGGGAGTTTGGATGGGGTTACACGCGGGTGGCGGCGGAACGTGCACCACCCGCGTGCACTGGCTTAAGTGGCGGCGAGGCCGACGACGACGCCGGCGATGATGATGACGTCACCAACGCGGATGTACCACGGTGTATCGTCCGGGGTGTCGAGGTTCTCCAGCTCTTCGATGGTTAGCTGAAGGTTCGAGGTTGCGATCATTGGCTCCTCCTTTCTTGTGTCTCTGGATGCGGGTTTATGTCTCTGGATGCCGGCCCAATTTCAGTGCCTAGGTGATGCTGACGGCGATCAGGCCGATGGCAACTCCCTGGGACACACCGATGAACCAGTTGTTGAAGTCCGGGGTATCCATTGACTCGATCTCCTGAACGGAGATGTTGAGCTGATTTTGCATGCGCTTTCACCTCCCCTCGGTGCATTTGTGGCTGGATGTGCGCGATCAGGTGATGCTGACGGCGATTCCCACCAGGGCCAGTCCTGCCGTGATGCCCTTGATTCGCTCGTCCCAGTCGTCCGGAACGTCCATGGCTTCCAGCTCCTGAATGTTGAGGTCCAAAGCCTGGAGTGTTGTGCTGCTGTTCATGTGCTCACCTCCTCTCCCTTGCCGTTGTTGGATCGCCCGTTGGGCCTGACAAGACTTGGTTTGTGCTGAACTGGGCGCGCGCTGGCCGCTGCCGTGAGTATGTGCTGAATCTGCACGGCGTCGATGCCGCGAAGCATCGGAAGCGCTCCGCCCCAATTCCGGATGGCGGCGTCCGTGGTTCGGACCAGCGTCTCCTCGGTGATCGTTTCGAGTCCGGCAATGCCCCACCGCGCCATCAGTTCGTTGATGCCAAGAGCCGGGTTGGGATCAAGGCCAGGAACCTCGTTGGTAACCACGGACCAAAGCTCTTGGAGGCGCCGGCGATCGCCCCAAGCTGCTGCACCATTCGTGATTTCCTCCCAGACGGGACCGATCACGGACACTGTTGCGGTCATTTTTCGAGCCCCGGTCACGTACGCAAGCTCATTCGCGAGGTACCAATGCCTGGCGCCGTAGGGATTGCGGCCCATGAGCGCCCAACCCAGGTGTGTCTCCATGCTGAGGCGGGCCGCAGTCAGCCGCAGCTCCGGGGCATCGTGCAGGGTCAGCAGCTGCCCCAGGCGGACCATCCGTTGAATGAGGGCATGGCCGTCATCGTCGAAGATGCTCTGTCGGCTGCCGATCATGGTCCCGGCCACCCGCAGGACAGCCTCAAGCAGTCCTTCAAAAACAAGGTGCCCGGGCAGCGTGGCGAGGTGTCCGGCGTCGAGCATTGCAACCTCACCTGCCAGGTGCCGCGCGGCAATCAGGCGGCGTCCGACGGCGGTGTCCAGGCACGCTACACCGCTGACTTCCGCGCCGGTTCCTACGGTGGACGGCATGAGAATTGTCTTGGGACGTTCCTTGGGGTTCGTGATCGGGGGCAGGACCAGCAGGCCGGAGCGCTTGGCGTGACGTTCGGCAAATATCGTCAGGCTTGGGTCAGCCGTGAAGAGCGCGGCGAGCTTCACCGCGTCCAGGATTGAGCCACCGCCGAGCCCCACGATGGTCTGAAGTCCGTTTTCGCGAATGAAGCTGCCCACGTTCCGCAGGGTTTGCACCGTTACCGGTTCGGCGGACAGTTCCAGGACCGCTGCTCCTTTGAGGTCACCTGAGAGGAGTTTGTCGCGGTGTACTGTAAGTGCGCTGTCCACCACCACGCCCGTGCGTCCACGGGTGAGGCCGCCGACGTACTTGGGTAGCGTCCCGTCGTCGACGATGATGCAACGGGTCCTCCACCCGTGGTCGGCGATCATTCGAAAACTCCGTCACGTTCAGCCGATGCCAGGCCTGTTTCCATTGCGGTCTGCAGTTCCTCGAAGTTCTCCTCGGTGTAGGTGAGCGCCGGCAAGAGTTGGATCCGCCCGGGTCCTGGCTGCACGATGGCCCCGGCTTCATGGATGCTCCGGACGACAGCCAGGACTCCGTTTGATTCCAGGGGCATGCCGTTCCTGGAATGCAGCTTGAGTCCGCGCATGCAGCCAAAACCGGATGAGTTACCTACGCCGCGGATGCCTTGGAGTTCCCCGATCAGGTGGTCGAGCCCTGATGCCACCTGCTTGGTCAGCGTGTTGTGGTCCAGGCGCTTCATTTCGTGGATGGTGCTGAGGATGGCGGCACACGTCGCCGGGGTTCCAGCTTGGGTTTCACCGTGGACGAAGACGGCCTCGCTTTGGTCAAAAAGTTGGGTCACCCGTTGGGCTATCAACAGTGCGGCGCATGCGCTGGTGCCGTTGGTCAGGCCCTTGGACGTGACGATGACATCAGGCTGCTCGGACCATTCATCCGACGCGAACCAGCCGCCTACCCTGCCGAAACCCGTGGCCACCTCGTCGGCAACCAGGAGGAAGCCGTGCTGGTTCCGGTGTTTGATGACCTCATTGATGAAGTGGTTTGGTACCTGTTCCGCCCCCGAGCCCAGAACGGGTTCCATGATGAAGGCAGCGATCCTGTGGCCTTCCCGTTGCATGAGCCGGGCCAGTTCCGCGCCGTCGTCGTCGAATCTGACGTGGCGGATATTGCGGCGGTCCACGCCGTACACTGCTTGGCCGAGTTCATCACCGCTCAGGGCCTGGCTTCCATACGTCAGCCCGTGATAGCTGCCGCTCAGACCCACAATGAGCTTCCGCTCGGGCTGCCGGTTCAGGACGCAGTAATGACGGGCGAGCTTCATCGCCGCGTCATTGGCCGCCCCACCGGAGGTTGAAAAGACCACCCGTTGGAAGTTGTGTGCTGGCAGGCTCAGGAGAGCTTTCGAAGCCTCGACTGCTTTGAGGTGGGACGTGCGGAAAAGCGGAAGGTAGGAAGCTTCCTGGAGCTCCTTGGCTATGGCCTCCGCCATGTGTTGGTTTCCGTAGCCCAGGTTGGTGTTCCAAAGGCCACTCTTTGCGCAGATTCGTCGCCGGCCATCCGCGAAGGTGACGTGGACCCCTTCGGCGCTGACGGCCGTGTAACTGTCCTCATCAAAGTCGTGCTGGGTAACGAGTGGAACCCAGAGCGGGAGCTGCGTTCTTGGAGTCGGAAGGACAGGCACAACGGTCATCAGCGCGCACCCATGATGTCGATGCCGAGTTGGTCGAACCGTTCCAGGACTCCGCGCGCTGCTCCTTCGGCGTAAGCGACCGATACCTTGAGCGCCGGTGCCACCACCCTGGCGGCAGCCTTGATGTCCTTCAGATTGGAGACGGCTTCAATGATGGCTGCTGCGTCCGTCCCGATTTTGAAGAGCCGGCCCGTCTGCGTGTCCAGCAAGCTGTGCTCTGCTCCTCTCTTGAGAATGAAGGGCGCACTTGCTGATGGAAGGCCGTGGTTGGCTGCGGCTCCGTAAAGGCTCAGGCCGAACCCGAGCAGACGTGTGTCCGCCCGGTCTTCCCGGGGGATGAACTTCCAAGCATCCAGTGCGGCAAGGTATCGCGGGATCCAGGGCTTGGCGGCGAGGGAATCTTGAATGTCCCAGGGATAGTAGACAGAGGCGACGGCGGCCTCTGGCTTAAGCGAAATAGCCCGGACCCGCAGGTCCACCAGTGAGTCGCCTACCTTGCCGATTTTGGTTCCGTAGGGCCCGGTCCTGACGGAGCCGTCCCAGGTAATGTGGAGCCGCGCCAGCAGGAGGTTGCCCTTGCCAGCCCCGCTCAACAGTCCACGTTCCGCCAACACTGCGTTGACTTCGGTGAGCTGTTGGACAAAGTGGCCCGAGCGAATCGCCTCTCCTGCGTCGTCGAAAAAGGCTTGCCAGTCCTCCTCGGTGGTAATCCTGACCACCGTCACGCCCACCAGGTTCACGAAAGGGATGGCCACATAGTCCTGGATCTCCAGGCTGAGCGTGCCATCGACCAGGAGCTCTTCCCCGGCAGCGTCAAAAGACCCTGATACCGGGACGATGCCGGCGTCGGCCTTGTCACCGTTCAAGACCAGGATGGTGGAGCCCTCACCGGCGAGCGTCTTCGCGTAGCCCGTGTGTTCGGGATTCTCGACAAAAATGACGTGGCCCGGGATCCGTCCGGATATGCCGGTGATCCACTGATCCACAGCGGCGGCAATGCTCTGTTGCTGACTCAGCTTCAATTCCCCAACCCCAATAGTTGTCCAAGTTCTGCAGCAATCCCGGCGGATGATCCGGGGCCGCGTTCTGAGAAGGACACTATGGGCGGGCTGGAGGCCCACAGGGTGGAAAGGGGGGAACTAGGTGGTGAATGGGCCGAAAATAGGGGTCAATTGGTAGTACCTAGGTGGTGGATGAGGGGTGTCTAGGTGGTGCCTCGTTTGCCGCTCATCAGATGACTCCTGCTGGCCGAAATCCCCTCACCCGCGCAGTAGCATGCCTTATGGAATCCTTCACGTGGGCGAAAACCTCCACCGAACACCCGGAGAATACCAAAGTCGCTGTTCTGCTTCCCGGTTCCGGCTACCCGGTAGAAGGCCCGGTCCTCTTCTGGATAGGTGAAATGCTGGGATCTCAGGGATGGCATGTTCAGGCCGTCCGGTGGACTTCCGACGATTCGCCAAGCGCCGATCCACATGAATTTGCCGCGAATGCCGCTCAACATGCTTTTGCCGCTTCGCCCGACGCCGCTCAACGCTTGATTGTCGCTAAATCCTTCAGCACGTTGTGCATTCCGTGGGCCGAGGAGACCCTCACCCCAGGTATATGGTTGACGCCCCTACTTACAGATGAGCTGGTGAGGAGCTCGATCAGCACATCATTGAAAGATGACCTGTTTATAGGTGGATCCTTGGACAAGCTGTGGGATGGCGGACGTAGGGGCGAGACTGCCGGAACGTTCGTTGAGGTGCCGGGAGCCGATCACTCTTTGCAGATCCCGAACGATTGGCGGGCCTCGCAGCAAGCCCAAGCCGAAGTGTTCGCGCGGGTTGAGGCATTTGCCTCCAAGCTAAGCGCCCGATTGGGGGCCCTCCGCCACCTAGAGGGCCGCTGTTCAGCACCCCGAGGATCCAGGCATCCACCCCGTCCGGTGGCGACCTCGCCCAAGACCTCGTGCTGAAGGGCCTGTGGCGCACCGATGTGCTTGCGTCGGGCTGGGTGGCGGCTCCGCGGAGAGAAAGCGGGCTCAGGATCGTTGAGGCCGCTGAATACCTAGACCATGCTAGCCACCACTCATTTTGTTGATAATCACCACCTAGAGGGCACCAATCACCACCTAGTTTCCACGCATTCAGTACCTAGTCACAAAATCTGGGGTTAGGTTCCGAAGGTCACTGACCCGAGACTTGTGGAGGCATGGTATGAGTTTCTTCTTCTACATTGGCTAGTTAAATGAAACACCGACCCTGAACTAACCAGCGCAGTTTATGGATTCAATCCGCGCTCAATGCTGATCGCATTTGTCATCAATTCTGCCAACACACCTACACCGTCAATTCCAAAAGGACTCTCGCGGTTATCATTTGCTGCGCCTTTTCTCAATACGATAACTGCAAATAATCGCAATAAAAAACTAAATAAAGTATCGCCAGTCAGGAACTTACGTGTTACTTTTCAACCAGTCTTTCGCTGGGGAGGCAATCAAGTGAGATCATCGGGAGGATGAGACCATGGTTATGGCTCGAAGAGTTAGTTCAAGCTTTTTCGCAATTGGAATTCTTACTTTGGCAGTGCTGCGGCCCGCAAACGCTTTCGCGGCGGTTGAGGAAAAAGGCCCCGGAATGAGAGATAAGCACAACGGGATATTTGTGATCAGCGAGAATACCTCTGATTCCGCCGCGGAAGATGGTGGTGCAACCTTTTACCCACTGCCGGATGATGCGAAAAACTCGCTGATTGTTCTCCCGGAGGTAGCGAAGGACCTGCAAGTTCTGCCCGGAAAAGTTGCAAAATCCGAAGAAACCCGTATTCTCAGCGAAATCACCGAGAGGGCGAAGCTCTGAAGCGACACAACGGAATCCACCCCTACCATTACACCAAGGGCAAGCACAAGCCTTACAAGTTTTTGGGTCCCCATAGGCAACGGGTGGACTGGTGAGATCCGAGGAAATACATACCTCATGGGGTCTGCTGGAAAAACCTACAGCTGGTTCATGGACGGGAGCAGTAATACCACGGCATGCGCTCAAGGTGTGGGCTACTACCAAGGTTACAACGGAAGCAGCTTCGGGCTCTGGAGGGCCTGGTATGACATTGGTTGCGGTCGCTCCGCAGTGGTCGGCGTCCCGTGGGACAACGTCTCAGCGTATCCGGCGATCAGAGCTCGTTCCATTAGCTGGACTGGTGGATTTGGGCAATTCCAATAAAGCTGCCTCTTAGGTTGCAAATGGGAGGATGCGACTGGCCATCCTCCCATCTGCCCCTATGCACGATTCCGTTGCATTTGACTTGACACGAAGCTTCATGTCGGATGAACTTCGTTTGTTCGACTCGAGAGCATTGCAGGCCGGAAAGTCGAAGTTTGTAGAAATCGATTTTAATTGAGGACGAGGAAGAAGTTATGACTAGCGCGGAGGACTCGCACGATGACTTGGCCGACTCAGAGGCGAAAGGGGGCGGTAAAGGTTGGCCTCCGAAGCTCTCAGCTCGTCGCCTATTTACTTTAGGCATCGCTTTTATGTCCTTCGGCATGCTGGCTGGTGAGTGGATCATGCCTGCGGTAGCTTCGGCCGCATCATCCGCATTGGGGCCTAATGCTCAGGTTGGGAGCTTCGTCGTGTTCGGCTTGGCAGTTTTTCTGACAAAGCTCATGCTCCCGCTGGGTATCGGCATGTTCTCTGCGTCCCTTGTCGTGCGAGCACTGGATTCGCGACCCAGCTCGCAAGCCAACGGTCGATCTTAGAGGCGCCTATCTCTGAAAGGCAAGCCCGCAGTGGAACCACTGACAACCACAAACAGGCCTCCCAGCGGGAAGGATCTGAAGGAGCTGGCCCAAGACCTGGGTCCCGATCTTGAACTCCTGAATCGGCCATAGCTCGCCCAGGGAAGACCTTCAAAGACCATGACGAGGAATGCCATGAGCATCGCTGGGAAGGCCCACTTCTTCGTACGGGACCACGACAACTTGAACGTCGTCCTCATAAAGAACTGCCCCGGATCGCTCGAGTAGAACGCACGGCAGGGGATCTCATGGCTGCGCAGGGTATCAACCCGTTCAAACTGAGTTCTCTTTGCTAGTTAGCCGACGGCGGTCACGCCCAAGGGACGGCCAGAGGGAACAGGGAGAGCGATCACCCTCTTAGGCCTCGAACCAGCCCCGCGCTGGGTTCGAGACCTCGGGTGCCTCACGGAACACACCCGGCTGAGCTACCCAACCGACACCGTTGGCGATCACCTTCTGGATCTGCGGCTGGTGGTACACCGGGTATTCCTGGTCGCCGGGGCTGAAGTAGAAGATCCGGCCCTTGCCGCGGGAGAACGTCACGCCTGAACGGAACACCTCTCCCCCAGTGAACGAGCTGATGAAGATCAGGTCATCGGGTTCCGGAATGTCGAACAGTTCGCCGTACATCTCCTGCTGGGGAATGACGATCGGGCTTTCAATCCCAGCCGCAATCGGGTGCGAAGGCTTGACCGTCCATACGAGCTCACGTTCGCCCTCGTTGCGCCACTTCAAGGAGCAGGTGGTCCCCAGCAATCGGGTGAAGATCTTGGCGAAGTGCCCGGAGTGGAGAACCACCAAACCCATGCCGCCCAGCACATGCCGCTGCACGCGCTCGACCACTTCGTCAGCGACTTCCTCGTGCGCAATATGCCCCCACCAGAGCAGCACGTCAGTCTGTGCAAGGACTTCCTCGGAGAGCCCGTGTTCGGGATCCGCCAACGTGGCAGTCGAGATTTCGGAGTCCGGGTAGAAGCCACGAAGACCAGCAGCGATGGCGCCGTGGATCCCTTCCGGGTACATCTCGCCGATAGTTGCAGGCTCGTTGCGGGCCTCGTGCACGGCCTCGTTCCAGACGACAACCTTCAATTTCTGTTCAGACATTTCAGAGCACCACTTCACGTTGTTCGAGGGCGGATTTGTAGCAAGCATCGAGTATCAAGGCACGGCTCAGGGCAAGCGAACCGTCATGGCTTCCCCAAACAGTTTCGCCACCGCGGACGGCGGCAATGAAATCGTCGACGACGGCCTGGTGGGCTCGCCCGGGTTCGGCCACCACTTCGAAATCTGCATTCTGGCCGTCCTTCTCCGTGAAGACGTGCACGTCCGCTACCGGATTCTCGGAGGCGCCCACCGAGCGCAAGTCTGCTCCGCCGTCGGTCCCGTAAACGGTGAAGTCCATCAGGTCCTTCTCGTCGCGGTACGCGGCCCATCCGGCTTCCAGGATCAAGGTACCGCCGCCTTCAAGCCGGATAAATGCAGAGGCGAAGTCTTCCACTTCAAACTTATGGCTGGAGTTCGAGGCTGTATAGCGGGCGTTGCCGCCGAGACCGCGCGGGCCGAGTTCGGAGTGTATGGACGCCGATACGGCCAGAACCTTGGGCTCCCCGAGGAGGTGAAGGGAGTAGTCCAACACGTGGACGCCAATATCAGCCAGCGGACCACCACCGGCCAGCTCAGGGTTGGTGAACCAGCTGCCCAACATCGGAATCCCTTGGCGGCGGAGCCACGATGCCTTGGCGTAGTACGGGCGACCCAGCGTGCCGGCGTCGATCACTTCCTTGAGCGCCTGGATGTCGCCGCGGCGGCGGTGGTTGAACGCAACGTCCAGCACGCGGCCAGCCTTGCGGGCGGCGTCCACCATCTGTTGACCTTCGACGGCGTTGCGCGCGATCGGCTTCTCGCTCAGCACATGCAGGCCTCGCTCAAGCGACGCAATCGCGATGGGCGCATGAAGGAACGTGGGCACGGCGACACTGACGGCGTCGAGATCTTCGAGCTCGATCATGTCCTCCCAGCGGGCGAAGGCATGAGGGATGCTGTACTCCTCCGTCAGCTGGGCGAGGAGCTCCTGTTCCATGCCCGCGACGGCCACAATTTCGACGCCGGGAATGTTGCTGTACGCCTTGAGGTGCTGCTGGCCGGCCCAACCGATGCCCACAACTCCTACCTTGGGGGTTGCGGATGGGGCCTGCTGCTGAATGCTCACGTTGTTCCTGTTCTTTCTGTGGTTTTCTTGGTTTGCTGACGGACTTAGCCCTTGACCGCGCCGGCCGTCATGCCGGACACGATGCGCTTCTGGCAGAGCAGCACGAGGATCACGAGCGGGACGGTGATGATCACCGAGGCGGCGCTGATGGTGCCCAGGGGTTGGTCGAACTCGCTGGTTCCGCTGAAGAATGCAATCGCCACCGGCACGGGCCGTGCTTCCGGCGAGGTGGTCAGCGTGACGGCCAAAAGGAATTCGTTCCAGACCGAGATGAACACCAAGATGGCCGTCGTCGCCAGGCCGGGAACCGCCAGCGGCAGGATCACCTTGCGGAACGCGACAAACGGCGTAGCGCCATCCATGTACGCGGATTCCTCAAGCTCACGCGGGATCTCCTTGAAGAACGACGTCAGCGTGTAGATCGCCAGTGGCAACGCGAACGTCAGCTTCGGGATGATGAGGCCCAGCAAGGTGTCGTACAAGCCGATTTCCCGCCAGATGGAGAACATCGGGGCCGCGATGGCGATGGCCGGAAACGTGGTCACCGAGAGAATCAGCGTCAGGATCATCGCCTTGCGGCGCATCTTCAGCCGAGCCAGCGCATAGGCGGCAAAGGATGCGAACACCAGCGCCACTGTTGTGGTCACGACGGCGATAATCACCGAGTTGCGCAGGGCCAGGAGGAATTCGGGGTTCTGGAAGACCACCAAGTAGTTCTCGAGGGTCGGCTGGCTCGGAAAGAGCTCGCCCTGGGACAGGCTCGCACCCTTCTTGAGCGAGGTGTTGACCAGCCAGTAGAAGGGGATGAGCGAGAAAGCCATGACGGCAACCACGAACAACCATACCAAGGAATGCAGTTTCGATTCCCCACGCAAGCGACGCTTTGGCGCCTTGCGCGCGGTGGCGAGTTCCGGCGTCGGGCGTTCTGCTGTCAGCGTGCTCATTGTTCCTCCTTCGCGACGTCGCGGATGTTGCCGCCGCCGAAGCGGATGTAGATGACGGAGACCACCATGACGGTGAGGAAGGTCAGGATGGACAGCGCCGAGCCTTCGCCCACCAGCCGGTTTTCGCGCAGTTGGCCGTAGGCGAGCATGGACATGGATTCGGTGCCGTTGGCGCCGCGGGTGAGGACGAACGGCAGGTCGAAGACGCGGAGGGCGTCCATGGTGCGGAAGATCGCAGCGAGGACGATCGCCGGGCGCAGGAGCGGCAGGGTGATGTTCACGAAGGTCTGCCATTTGCTGGCGCCGTCCAGTTCCGCGGCCTCGTAGGTTTCAGCCGAGATGACCTGCAGACCCGCGAGGATGATGAGTGCCGCGAAGGGCGTGGTTTTCCAGACGTCGGCCATGACGATCACGGCCATCGCATAGCCGTGCTCACCGAGCCAGACGACGTCGCCGCCCGGCAGTCCCAGCGTGGAGAGGACGTTGGTGACCAGGCCCATGTTGGGCTGGAACATGGTTTGCCAGGTGATGGCGCTGACCACGGTGATGATCGCGTACGGCAGCAGCACCACGGTGCGCAGGACGGCACGGCCCTTGAACGCTAGGTTGAGCAGCAGCGCCATAGCCGTGCCGAGGATGAGTTCCAGGCTGACGGAGAGGCCTGCGAAGAGGAAGGTCTGGCCGAAAGCGGCCCACCATTCTGAGCTGGTCAGCGCGGCGATGTAGTTGTCCAGCCCGACGAAGCGTGAGAGTCCGGCGGTGCGGACGCTGTACTGGTTCAGCGAGAGCCAGATCGCGTAGCCGATGGGGACGGCCGCGACCAGCGCCATGATGACCAGCGACGGCGCGGTCATGCGGAACGCGAGCTTCCGTTCGGCACGGTCGCGGCCGCTTGTTTTTGCCGGTGCGGCCCGGCCCGGTTGGAGTGTCTTGGTGGCCATAATCAGAAGCTCGCCTTGGCGGCGGTGATTTCCTCGGACATGCTCTTGACGGCTTCCTCGGTGGAGGCGGTGCCGGAGAGGACGGCGTAGACGTTCTTGTAGATCGCCTGGCTGATCTGCGGGTAGACCGGTGAGATCGGACGCGGCTTGGCACCCTTCACGGAGGCGAGGAGTTCGGTGGCGAACGGCATCTTCTGCAGCACTGCCGGGTCCGAGTAAGCGGCCTCGTTCACTGGGGCCTGCGAGTAGTCCATGGCAACGTGCTTCTGCCAGTCCGGGGTGGTGGCGAAGTCGATGAACGCGACAGCCCCGGCCTGGTTGGTGGAGTGGGCCGAGATCGCGAGGTTCCAGCCGCCCAGCACGCCGGAGGCCTTGCCGCCTTCCCACGCCGGCAACGGCGCGACGCCGAAGCTGGACGCCAGCGGTGTCGCGTTGAGCAGGCGGTACACGTGGGGCCAGTTGCGCTGGTATCCGAAGTCGCCGGACTCGTAGGCGAGGCGGGCCGGGTCTTCGTTGTAGGTGAGGACGGCGCGGTCGGCTGAGCCGTTCTTGAGTCCGTCGCTCATGAAGTTGAGGACGTCGCGGGTTTCCTTGGAGTCAATCTTGACGTTGCCCTGATCGTCCAGGACTTCGCCGCCTGCGCTGTAGAGCATCTCGAGGAAGTTCACCGTGAGGCCCTCGTACTGCTTGCCCTGGTAGACGAAGCCGTTGCCGGGAGCTTTTGCGGCTTCCGCGTAGAGCTGCTGCCAGGACTCGGGCTTGGCCACCTTGTCCTTCTGGTAATAGATCAAGCCGGCGTTGGTGAAGAACGGCGAGCCCCAGTACTTGTCCTGGTACTTGGTGGTTTCCACTGTGGAGGGAATGAGTCGATCCTTGTTGGCTTCCACCAGCTTGGTTTGATCCAGCAGCCAGCCCTGCGAGGCGAACTCGGAGGTCCAAATGACGTCCGTGATGAAGATGTCGCACTCGGTGGACTTGCCTTCCAGCCGCTGCACGATCTGCGTGCGGGCTTCATCCGTGGTGGCGCCGATCTCCGTGTACTTGGCCGTGACCTTGCCGTTCGCCTTGGTGAACGCCTCAGCCGTGCCCTTGTAGATGCCGCTTGCGTCCTTGACGCCGCAGATGTTCACGGAACCGCTGGCATTAGCGCCCGACGCCGGGTCGGCAGCTGCCGCTTGTTCCGCACCTTGGGGCGCTGCTCCCCCGCCGCAAGCGCTGAGGAGGAGGGCTGCTGCTATTGCGGTCGCCGCTCCGAAGCCCCTCGTCGTTCGGGGTGTTGCGGCGTTGTTCTGGCTCTGGAGCGGGGAAGCAGGTCGGTTCAAGTCCACAAGTGGCTCCTTTGGTGGCTGTGGGCGGGTGGCGTTCAGTGCGCGTTTTGACTGTCTCGCGTGCTGAGGGTGGCTTCCTTGCCGGCGGTTCTTATTGGTTCGTGGAATCGATTCCAAATGTTGTCTGGAAAAACGGCCTTGCGACCGTGGAATCGATTCCAAAAGAGTGTGACAGGGACCACTGAGGACTGTCAACCCTCTTTATTTCGTGGAGTCTCGTATGACGAGTTCGTGCGGGAGGAAGGTTCTTCCCTTGCGATGCGAGCCCTCGACTGTCATCCGCTCAAGGAGTTCAGCGAAGGCCACACGGCCCATCTCGTAGGCGGGTTGCCTCACGGTGGTTAGCTCCGGGACGCACATTTCCGCCTGAGCCGAGTCATCGAAACCAGCTACGGCGATGTCTTGGGGAACTCTCAGGCCAGCATCGGTGAGCTCGCGAACACAGCCGGCGGCAACGACATCGGTCCCGCAGAAAACGGCGTCCGGGAGGTCTTTTGCTTTGAGAAGCGTCTTGGCGAGCGTACGGCCGGCGTGGAAGCCGAAGTTGCCTTCGCCGAACAGGATCTGGTCCGGTTCCAGGCCTGGCTCAGTGAGCGCTTGGCGGAAGCCCTCTTCCCGGAGCCGGCCCGAGCGGGCACCCCTGTGGGCGAGCATGGCCAGCTTCTTGGCACCCGTGTCGATCAGGTGTTTGGTGATGTCGTAGGCTGCCTGGCGGTCATCGATGGACACTCCGAACGCGGCCTCGGCATCGACGATTTCACAGACCTGGATGACGCTCAGTTGCTCGGCGGCTGTGTTGACGTCCTCGTCCGGCATCGTTGGCGAGAAGATGACCAGTCCATCTACGGAACCGTTGCGCAACATGTCCACGAGTTGCTGTTCGCGGTCGAGGTCTCCGTCCGTGGCCGCGATGAGGCTGACGTAGCCCGAGTCCGCCGCAGCGTCGCCGACACCTCGGAAGACCTCGCTGATAACGAGGGAGTCGAGGTTCTTGGCAAGGGCCAGTACGCGCATTGTCCGGTCACGCCGAAGATCCCGCGCCGAGGCGAGAGGGCGGTAGCTGAGCTCCTTTATTGCGGCGGTGACCTTCTCCTTGGCCGCCGCACTGACAGCCGAACTCCCGTTCAAGACGCGCGAGACCGTCCCCACGGACACGCCCGCCGTTTTGGCGACGTCCTGAACTGTCGCTCGAGCCATTCGTTTGTCCTTCCGCGAGCAGTGACGATCCACGACGCCACCACCTGCATCAGCATAGCCGGGAAGAAATAGAGAAGGTGCCGGAAGTGCAGGTTGCCGCCTCGAAACCGTCGATAACGCCTGCCCGCTGAGCGGTGGCTGGCAAAGTCACTATCTGCCGTTCAACGTTCGGACCATCAGTTCGCCTTGACATTTGAACTGCTGCATACTGGCTTGCATGACAATCGCTCCAGATGGACCTGAAGAAGAATGGTTCGAGGGACACAGTCTTGGCGTCGAAAAAGAGGACGAAGGCGAGATCGACTTCTCAAACGAAGACGGACCTAAACCCTGGGATCCCGAAAAAATTCGCGTCACGACGAAGACATTCTCATTGCGGCACATACTTGACATGATCGACAGCGGAGATCTGGATCTCGCTCCAGACTTTCAAAGAAAGTTCGTGTGGAAGGCTAAACAAAAGTCCCGACTAATTGAGAGCTTGTTTTTGCAAATTCCAATGCCCGCCTTTTACTTTTCCGAAGATACTGATGGTCTTCTAAGGGTGGTCGATGGCCTTCAACGTCTTACCACCATTCATTCATACGCACGAAGTCTGAATTTCCTGCTCCGAGACCTTGAGTACCTCTCCGGCCAGGAGGGTCTCCGCTTTGATAAACTTCCCGCAGTCCTGCAGCGTCGACTCCTGAATGCTCAAATAGTTGCTAACGTTATTGACCCATCGACGCCCACTGAGGTTAAATACGATATCTTTGCCCGAATCAATACCGGTGGCGCCCCCTTGAACTCCATGGAAATACGCCATTGCATGAGCAAAGATAGAAGTCGAAGCTTTCTCAAGCGATGCATCGACAGCATCGAGTTCAGAAAAACAACGAGTGACGCATTATATGATCATGTTCGAATGCAGGATCGTGAAGCTGTACTTCGTTTTTGTGCTTTTCGACTCTTGGTAGACCTTAGTGCCTATGAGAAGTTCGGATCGCTCGAAAGGCTACTTTCTTGGGCTACCGAGCAACTTGACGATCCATCACGCGTTTCTGACAACAAGCTTGATCAGCTGTTCGAGGATTTCGAACGTGCCATGATAAATGCCAGGATTATATTCGGAGATCATGCATTCAGAAAATGGCCGCTAGGGACTTCCAGATTAAGCCCCATCAACCGCCCTTTACTGGAGAGTTGGAGCGCGGTTCTTGCTGATCATTCACCGTCTGAGATTCAACCTGCTGCCAAGGACATTGCGTCCAGTGCACGAAAAAAGATGACTACTGACTACTCGTACCTTGAGAGCATTACAACATCCACTTCTCACCCAGGTCGCGTGAGAACACGATTCATCGTAGCCCGAAACACCGTGGAAGAGGCAATAAATGCTAAAAAAGCTTGAATTACAGAACTTTAAGCGATTCCATGAACTTAGCCTAGATCTTGCTCCGCTAACTGTTCTAAGCGGACTAAACGGCAGCGGGAAAAGTACCATTATCCAATCCGTTGTATTGGCCCACAAGGCCGCCACAAACGCCCAGTCAACAGTTTCCTTGGATGTGACATCAGGACTCGACCTCGGGCATTCCGCTGATCTTCTGAACCACGATAGCGTTTCCGGCCAGATGACGGTCAGATTGACGAATACAGAGGCGTTTGAGTGGATATTTGACATAGGCCCGGTCGGAGACGTGCCCTACCTGGAAGTAGTAAAGCAACCAGAGGATCCAGATGCGGTTTTCGGGAATTCGAGTTTCGTCTATCTCGGCGCAGAACGCCTTGGGCCTCGCACCACGCATCCCAGCTCCTCGCAGGATCCGGAAAAGCCATCCGTAGGGCCGGACGGACGCTTTACGGCGCATGTTCTTGCAGTCTCCGGCCGCCAAGAGATCGCCGAGGGGCTTCGTCATGAGTCCAAACCCGATGTGCACACCCTTCGTTCGCAGGTCGAGGCTTGGTTGAGCGACATGGTGGGTGCCACACAAGTCGAGGCTAGTCAGATTCCCCGAACGAACTTAGTAACGCTACGTATTCGCAAGCAGAATTTCTCCTCAGAATGGGTCCTTCCAGCCAACACCGGTTTCGGAGTGAGCTATTGCCTGCCCATCGTCGTGGCCGGTCTCATATCTCAAGCGAAGGGCCTTCTGATCGTCGATAGTCCAGAGGCTCATTTACACCCCGCTGGCCAGTCCGCTATGGGAGGGTTCTTAGCTGCCGTGGCCAGCACGGGCGTACAGGTGCTGATAGAGACCCACAGTGACCATATAATCAACGGGATTCGACGACATGTCGCAACTTCGGCTAGCCTCAGCCACTCCGACGTAAAACTACATTTTTTCGGGGAGGATGCAGTAGAGAGTATCGACGTTGACAGCCGTGGCAGACTAAGTCAGTGGCCTGCTGGATTCTTTGACCAGATGGATAAGGATCTATTTGTGATTACGACTGCCGTCCAATGAGTGTGATTAGCCATGCCGAGTACTTCTTAGACGAGACGTCCCTTTGCCTGGGTGAGATTTCCGATGACGCAATCTCCGTCATATTTTCTCAGCTTGCAGATGTGCTGTTATCTGCGCGAAGTGAGGGAAGTGATGTGCATTGCTTAGAGACGATCTGGGAACTAATGGCAACCGATAATCGAAGTCTGAGCGACATACTTTTCCTGCCCGGGATCGACCGCGATGTTCGAAACCGGCTCTCGGGCATGCTCCAAAAATGCCAGAATTGGGCTGCAACGGATGACGTTATCGGTCAGAAGTCTGAAGATCAAAGGCATGATCAAGCTACTTCTCGCGCCTTTCAAGAAAGCGCTACGAGAATGCTTTCGGGAACCCCTTCCGCTGTCCTTTCGACAATTCTGCGGGCCTATTCGGATGCCACCGAAGCTTGGGAGCCTCACCAGGATGCTAGCTTGGGAATTTTTGTTATTTCCAACAATCAACATTTTAAGCTTTTTTGGCGGCAAGTACCATCTGCCTTGAGGGCATCAATTACCAGTGTAGAGCAGGTAGCGAGGCGAGCATTCCCAACATTGATATTCGTCGACAGGGTATGGAACGGCGTCAAGGACTTCGATGGCGATGAGAGCACCATGCGCGATACTCTTATTGTTCATCTTTCAGCACTGGATGATCACTTTTTAGAAATCTACACGTCGACCAACGATCCTAATAGGATCGCAGCCGAGATGGGCTCTCGCGCTGGAGTTGATTGTTCGAAGGAGAGCAATAAGACCCGGCGCAATAGCAAGGCCATGTCGACCCGAGTGCGCTCCGTTAATGATGAGAATGTTACCTTTGAATGGCATACAAAGTTTGATCGGTACAAGAATAGAGTTCACTTTGCCATTTACGAAAGCAGGCTGCATGTAGGGATTTTCTGCAGACATCTCGACATTTGACTTCATATGCGTGCTACGTCGTTTAGTTCTCTATCGGCATCACCTGAGCTGTTGTACCCGCCTCAAAGCCTACTCAAGTGTCGTTAGCTAGGGTTGTCTGCTTAGGCACGGGTGAGAGTGATCTTATGGCCAGAGCCGAGCCCGCTTGTCACGATCCTGAGGCCCCAAGGCTACTGTTGGAACCGGTCACACGAAGAGGCCACACCCATTTAGCCCCAATACCGTTTACTTAGGCGGGTTTGGGTATCCGTTTGAGTTGCCAGCCGGACATCTTTCGTTTGACGACGCGGGGGTTGGTGCGTTGTCGGCGTGGTGGTAGGAGGTCGTGGAGGATCTCGCCGG
>NZ_JBLYIE010000016.1:0-120683 GCF_048537125.1 Paenarthrobacter sp. PPS72
GATCAGCGACTGGCCGGTGAAAGAGACCGGGATGGAGGGGAAAACAGGGGTAGACTGGTGCATCGAAAGGGTGCTCCTTCACGACCGGGATTATTGGCTTAGACACCACTATTTTCCCGTGTCAGAGCACCTTTTCGCCTTTAAACACACCGTCCAGCGCCGAACCCATGAAAACCCCGGGTTAGACGGTGCGGTCCACCCGTGAACGCCAGGGCAGATACACGAAGTAGGGGGCGCCCACTAACGCGGTCATGATTCCGGCCAGGTATCTGGACCGGCGCTACCACCGTCCGACCGATGACGTCGGCCAGCACCACCCTGCAGGCGCCAATCCGCGCGGCCACCGGTAGAACCCGCGAGTGTCGTGCTCCCGTGAGCGTGCGGGCGGCGTGGGGTGCCACAAGTCCCACGAAGGCTATGACGCCCACCGAAGAGGCGGCACCAGCGGTCAACAACACAGCCAGGGACAACAGGAGCAGCCGGGATCCGGACAACCCAATGCCGAGCACACGCGGAGAATCGTCGTCCATTGCGATCAGGTCCATCCGACGCGAGAAGAGAAAGAGTGCGGCGACGGCCACGAGGACTGAAAGCGATGCCACCGGACAACAGCGCCGGTAGGGCCAGGCCGACCCCCGCCACAGCCACGATCGCAAAATGTGCGCCGGCGTTCACAGCCAGCGTGGGCTCGGGCCCGGGGTGTCCTGGACATGCGAGGCTTGTCTCATGGACTTGGAGATTTCGCCTTCCCTGACTATCCCCGCCCCGGAACTCAGCTGGCGGTTCTCCCGCTCTTCCGGGCCGGGCGGTCAACACGTCAACACCACGGATAGCCGAGCGGAGTTGACGTGGAATATCGCAGATTCCGCGGCACTGACAGATGAGCAGCGGCAGTTGCTCCTCAAACGCCTGGGGCGAAAACTTGTGGGTGGCAACATCACCGTGTCCGCTTCGGAGGAGCGATCCCAGCTGCGCAATCGCGAGATCGCCGCAGCCAAGCTCGCCGGGCTCATAAGAGCGGGACTTGTCCCCGAGTCCATCCGTCGCGCGTCCAAACCTACCCGCGGCTCCGCCAGACGCCACCGTGTAGCGAAAGAACTCAGGTCAGCAACCAAACAGCAACGACGCCGGCCTGCCCCCGAATAGCCTGACTCCTCGTCGGTCCTGCGTTCAGTGGACGTTCCGAGGCAAGCCGCACCGCACCTACCTCAATCATCGATTTCGGGACTGCATTTATCGCCGTGGGATATTGCGCAGATTGCTTCGCGCCATGCTCACAGCTTCTCCGGCACCACGGTTCAGGACCACTTTGGACATGGCAGTAGCGAAGCCAATGACCTGCGAACCCGAAATTTTCGGAGGGATGGACAGGGCATTCGGGTCAGTGATGAGCTCCACCAAGGACGGGCCGGGATGCGCAAACGCCGCCCGGTAGGCCGCCTCGATGTCCGCCGGATCGGTGACGCGCACGGCATGGAAACCCAGGGCTTTGGCCACTGCAGCGTAATCGGCGTCCGGCACGTCCACTCCGAAGTCGGGTAGCCCGTCCACCAGCATTTCGAGCTTGACCATGCCCAGCGTGGAGTTGTTGAACACCACCACGTTCACGGGCAATTGGTGCGCGGCCACGGTGATGAGCTCACCCAACAGCATGGACAGGCCGCCGTCTCCGGATACAGAAACCACCTGTCGTCCGGGATAAGCCGCCTGTGCGCCGATCGCGTGCGGAAGGGCGTTGGCCATGGACCCATGGAGGAACGAGCCAATCAGCCGCCGGGTGCCCAACGGGTTGATGTAGCGCGCCGTCCACACGTTGCACATGCCGGTATCGGCCGTGAAGATGGCGTCTTCCGCCGCCACCTGATCCAGCAGCGAGGCCGCGTACTCAGGGTGGATGGGCTGCTTCTTCTCCACTTTGCGGGTGTAGGCGCCCACGGCTTTGTTCATGAGGCGGTCATGCTTCTTCAGCATTTGGTCAAGGAACCGACGGCTCTTCTTCGGCGTCACCAACGGCAGCAAGGCAGTCAGCGTCGGCAGGACGTCGCCATGGACTGCGATGTCGACGTCGGTCCGCCTCCCCAGCCGCTGCGCGGCCCGGTCCACCTGGGCCGTTCGGGTGTCCGGCAGGAACTGGTCATAGGGAAAATCAGTGCCAAGCAGGATCAGCAGGTCCGCGTCCTCAATGCCCTCGGCAGCCGCTCCATAGCCGAGCAACCCGGTCATCCCGATGTCGAAAGGGTTCTGGTACTGGACAAAGTCCTTGCCACGCAGGGAGTGGCCGATGGGTGCGTTGACCAGTTCTGCCAGAGCGATCAACTCATCATGGGCGCCTTCTACGCCGGCGCCGGCGAAAATGGCCACCTTACCGGCGTCGTTAATGGCGTCAGCCAGTTCCCGGACACTGGCTGGATGGGGCACCAGGGCCGCCGGACGGAACGTTGCCGGCAGCGGGGTCGGGGCCGTAGCTTCAAGCCCGGCGATATCTCCCGGAAGAGTAACGACTGCGACTCCCCCGAGACCTACGGCGTTCTGGATGGCGCTGTGCATGACCCGAGGCGCTTGCTCGGCCGTACTGATCATCTCCGAATACACGGAGCACTCAGTGAAAAGGCGGTCCGGGTGGGTCTCCTGGAAGAAGCCGCTGCCAATCTGTTTGCTGGGGATGTGCGAAGCGATGGCGAGCACCGGAGCTCCGGTGCGGTTGGCGTCATACAGGCCATTAATCAGGTGCAGATTGCCAGGACCGCATGATCCCGCGCAAACAGCCAACTTCCCGGTCAACTGGGCCTCGGCGGCGGCAGCAAATGCGGCCGCTTCCTCATGGCGAACATGGATCCAGTCGATGCCGCCCTTTTTGGAGCCTCCGGTTTTCCGGACGGCATCCACGATTGGATTAAGGCTGTCGCCAACGATTCCGTAGATCCGCTGCACACCGGCAGCCTGAAGTTGTTCGATAAGTTGGGTGGCGAGTTCCTTGGCCATAATGTGCAGGCTCCCTCAATGGTGGTGTTGGGCTGACAGGGCCAATATAGTCGGCCCGCCCCGTCCCCACCTGTGAACGCCTCCTGCCTAAGCTGCCAGCCGTGTCTCGAACAGGCGCTCCGCCAGGCTCAACAGATGGCGCGGCACATCCTCATCACTACCGCTGGTCCCGTGACCGAGAAAAACGGCAGTGCCACTGACGGTGTTTTCCATTGGAGCCCCTGCCTCGCGAATCAAGACCTCGGCCCGCGGGTTGGGGGGCAACGGAATGTGGATTGCTTCGTCATTCAGGAGAACGTGCCACCCCTGGCCGGTTATTGCTTCAACATTTCCTCCCACGAGGGACTGCTGAATTGTCATGACAGGCTCGATTCCCGCCACTCGAATACACTCACTGATGCTTGCAGGAATAATGAGAGAAGTAATGAGTTGCTGCATTGCCGTGATTTCCTTTTCTCTTGCTACGTGGCCTTTCCTAACGCTGGTTTTTCCTGGGCTTTGAGAAGAGGTTGTCACTCCCCTCGGCCTTTGCCCGCTTTTCTGCCCTCTTTTCAAGAATGCTTTTCCCCGACTTCTTCGACTTGGCACCGCTGGGTGATTTTCCGGACATTTTCGACTCCCTTTGTAGTTTTCGATATGACAACACCATACCTACTTATATTTTTAAAGCCAGTCGCAAATTTCCACACTTCCCATCAGGGGATTTATGCCTTTTCTGCGACGCGACTCTGGCTGGGAGCGCTGTTCATTGCTAGCGTGGCCCGCATGAATCCGTCGAAGCCCCCGGCCGAGATCCTCGACATCGCCGGCAACGAGGTCCGCATCTCCAATCCGGACAAGCTGGTGTTTCCCCAGCCCGGGGTGACCAAGCTCGACCTGGTGAAGTACTACCTCGCAGTGGCAGAGGGTGCGCTGCGCGGTGCGGGCGGCCGTCCCATGGTGCTCAAACGCTTTCCCAAGGGCATCGATGCTGAACCGTTCTTTCAGAAACGCGTGCCTGAGAACCACCCTGACTTCATTGACACGGCAACTCTCCACTACTCATCCGGCACCTCTGCCGAGGAGACAGTCATCCGCGATGCTGCCGGCTTGGCGTGGGTGGTAAATCTCGGATGCCTGGACCTCAACCCGCACCCTGTGCGCGCCGAGGACCTCGACCATCCGGACGAACTTCGCGTGGACCTGGACCCCATGCCCGGCGTCGACTGGTCCCGGATCGTGGACACCGCCTACGTCGCACAAGACGTGCTGGAGGACGTCGGGTTGGTGGGGTGGCCAAAGACGAGCGGCTCCCGGGGGCTTCATATCCTGGTCAGGATTGCACCGCAGTGGTCTTACCGCGACGTGCGGCTCGCCGCCGAGACCCTTGCCCGTGAAGTGGAAAATCGCGCTCCGGGGCTGGCAACGGCCAAATGGTGGAAGGAAGAGCGTGGCGAGAGCGTCTTCGTCGACTTCAACCAGAACGCTAAGGATCGGACCGTAGCTTCCGCATACTCTGTTCGTTCACGGCCCGATGCCCGCGTCTCAACGCCCCTGACGTGGGAGGAGGTGCGCTCCGTCCGGCCGGAGCAGTTCACGGTCCGCTCTGTACCTGCGCGTTTCGCGGAACTGGGCGACCCACATGCAGGGATCGATGACGCTGCCGGCTCGCTCGAAGGACTTCTTGCCCTGGCTGCCGAACTCGGTCCCGCGGAAAAGGCGCCCCGGAGCGGCGACGGCTCCGGTCGCCGGATTTCAACGATGCCGCTCATCGAGGTGGCACGGACCAAGACCAAGCCTGAAGCGGAGGCGGCCCTCACTGAGTGGAAGGAGCGGCACGCGGAGGTTGCCTCCTTGCTGCACCCTGCCGACGTCCTGGTCGACGGCATGCGGGGATCGAGTTCGCTGTGGTACCGGGTTCGGATAAACCTTCAGCACGTCCCCGAAAACCGGCGCCCATCACAGGAGGAACTCACTACGGACTACGACCCGTGGGCAGGCAAGGAATGGCCGGGCCGGCCGGGTTCCTGACGCTGGCCAAAAACTGGAGACGTGCGGCTAGTCCTGACCGATGGTGATTCCCGTCACCGGGGCGCCGGCACGCTCATAGGAGAGCAGGACCGCGCCCTTCGGGAACGCCATGGGTGGTTGGGCGAACCTGAAGGCCGCGGGGACGCCGGTGCCATCGGAAAACAGGCGCTTTCCGGAGCCGAACGTGAGCGGATAAAGGAAGAGATGCAGTCGATCGAGGAGGTCAGCCTCAAGCAGGGAGCGAATGAGGTGGCCGCTGCCGAACATGTGGATGTCGTCGAAGCGCTCCTTGAGTTCGGCAAGGCCAGAGAGGTCTGACATTGCGGTGGTGCCTTCCCATTCCGGCTGCTTTAGTGTTTGCGACACCACGAACTTCGGCAAGGCATTGAACGTCTGTCCGATGTGGTCCTTCTGCTGAGGCCAAAAATTCGCGAAGATGTCGTAAGTTTTTCGTCCGAGCAGGAGAGCGTCCATACGGTCAATTGCCATGCCAATGGCTTCCGCTGTTTCATCGTCAAAATATGCGGCCTGCCAGCCACCGAATTCAAAGCCACCGCCCCTGTCTTCTTCAGGGCCGCCCGGTGCTTGATAAACGCCGTCAAGGGTGATGAACAGGTTGGCGGTAAGGATTCCCACGGTGCGCTCCTTCCCATGGCCCGTGGCCGGATGCCGCGGCGCTGTGGCATGTTCGTCGAATCAGTATGCTGCATCGCGGTGGTTCACGGAACCCGGCGTTGGGGGCTGGAGGCGCAGGATTTCCCGACTGGCTTTTTTGGCCCTGGAATTATGGCCGGTGGAATCGTGGCGCACGGTGGGACGCGGCGGTAGCTTTGGGAGTACTTTTCCTTGAAGCAGCCGAGGTACCGGAGGCACTGCCCATGCAAGGCTTATCGGCATCACTGGTCCTCATCGCCGTGATAGCTGTGGTGGCGCCCCTTGCCACCAGGCTCCTGGATCATTGGGTCAAAGTGCCCATCGTCGTTTTTGAGATTGTTCTTGGCATCGTGCTCGGTCCCAGTCTCCTGGGGTGGGTTCAGTCCACGGTGTTTACCGATACGCTGGCCGACTTCGGACTGGCCATGCTGTTCTTCGTGGCTGGAAACGAGATCGATTTCACGGCAATCCGCGGTCGCCCCCTTTACCGTGCATCCACCGGGTGGGTAATTTCGCTGGCCGCAGGTATTGGGGCAGGGTTTATCCTGGTCCCCTCAGCGGAGGCTGCCGTAATTATCGGCGTGGCCTTGTGCTCCACGGCCCTGGGGGCGTTGCTGCCGATACTCCGGGACGCCGGCGCCTCCAAGACGCCGATCGGTGTTGCCGTGACGGCGTTGGGCGCGGCCGGCGAGTTTGGTCCGCTGATAGCTATTTCGCTGTTCTTCAGCGGCAGAGAACTCGGGGTGGCATCAGGAGTCCTCCTCGGCTTCGTTCTCCTGACCGGGGTGGCGATCTACTTTGCCTCCCAGGCACGGCACACCTTATTCCACACCCAAGTCACAGCCACGCTGCATACCAGCAGCCAGTTCGCCATCCGGTCCATCCTGTTGGTCCTCAGCACGCTGGTGGTACTCAGCATGGTTCTGGGGCTCGATATGCTGCTGGGCGCCTTCGCGGCCGGAGTCCTCTGGAAAGTCACCATCGCGCGGGCTCCCGAAGTAGACCGGAAGATCATTGAGACCAAGATCGACGCTGTGGCTTTTGGCTTCCTGGTGCCCATCTTCTTCATCGATACCGGCATTGACTTCGATCTGGGCGCCTTGATTTCCAGTCCCGTGACCCTGGCCATGGTGCCGCTGTTCCTTGCGCTGTTGTTGATCATCCGCGGCCTGCCGTCCCTGCTCGCCGCGCCTCCCGGCTCCAGCCGGGCAGACAAAAGTGCCCTCGTGCTGTTCGGGGCTACAGGCTTGCCAATCATCGTGGCTGTAACAACCATTGGCCGGGAGCACGGATTAATCACCAGCGGAACCTCCTCCGCTCTCATCGGGGCGGGGATGCTCTCGGTACTCCTGTTTCCGTTGCTTGCGCTTCGCCAGCTCCGCCGCGCAGAGGCTGCGGACCCTACGCTGCTCGCCCCGGACGCCTGACGCCGCCAGGCCGGCCATGAAGCCATGAAGCAGCCCAGGCAGAAGCAACAAGCGTCCGACGGCGGCCTCCCGCCGTCGGACGTTCTTCCCACCGACTACTAAACGACTCCCACACGACTGGCGTAAATGTGTTGCCCCAAGCGGAACCGGCCCATAGGCTCATATGGTGAGTGGCAGGGACGGCAAACCGACCAGCGGGACCGACCAGCGACCGGGTGAAGGAAATAAAGGCATGGCAACAGGAACAGTTAAGTGGTTTAACGCTGAAAAGGGTTTCGGATTCATCGCCCCGGACGATGGAGGCCCGGACGTGTTTGCTCACTACTCAGCGATTACGTCGAGCGGATACCGCTCGCTGGAGGAGAACCAGAAGGTCCAGTTCGATATTACGCAGGGTCCCAAAGGTCCGCAGGCGGAAAACATTCAGCCGGCGTAGTTTCACAAAGCAAGCTGCACAACACGAGACCGGTCGGGCCTGATGGCCTGACCGGTCTTTTGGCGTCTACGCCCGGCCTTTGAGGATCAGGTGCCAGTAAACCTGCGGGAACATATCACGGTCCACCCACCAGGAGAGGCGCCTTTCCTTCCATGTGGGTACCTTCGGGATGGTCGGCATGGGCCGGTACCGGGGGTCGAACTCGGCAAAGACCACGGTGTTCCGCGACACGGTGAACGGACAGACGGAGTATCCGTTGTACTTCCGGGCAAGCGGTTCGCCTTTGCGCGCCGAAACCAAGTTTTTCGCCAGGACTTTGCTCTGCTTGCGCAGCGCCCCGCCGGCTTTGGAGTTAGCGGTTCCTGCAGCATCGCCCAGTGACCAGACGTTGGGGTACCTGGGATGCCTCAACGTCTCTGTATCCACCTCAACGAAGCCGTGCTGCTCCCCTTCGGCCGGCAAGTCCGTGGCTTTGAGCCAGTCCGGCGCCGATTGGGGCGGAACGGCATTCAGGACATCGTAGGGCAGTTCCTCCGTAGTGCCGTCCGCACTGTTTTGGATAGTGGCCGTCCGACCGCCAGGATTTACGGCCACCACTTCGCTGTTGGTCCGCAATTCGATTCCGTATTCGGCAATCTTCCGGTCAAGCTCACGGTCAACCTCGGGAACGCCGAAGACTGTGGGATACGGCTGGACCATAACCACCCGGATATTCTCCAGGACGCCTTGTTCCCGCCAATAATCACAGGCCAAATACATCGGTTTCTGGCTGGCCCCGGCGCACTTGGCAGGTCCCGACGGCATGGTGAAGATGACGGTGCCCGACTTCAAGGTGCTCAAGAGGGTCCAAAGTTTGGGAGCAAGCTCAAACTCGTAATGGGAGGCGCCGTACGGCGATTGCACAGCCTCGGCCATCCCCGGCACGGCGTCCCAGTTGTACTGCAGGCCCGGGCACACAACAAGGTGCCCGTAGGACACCGTTGACCCGGACGCCAACGTCACCAAATTGGCGTCCGCATCCACGTTGACAGCTTCGTCCTTAAGCCAGGCAACGCCGTTGGGGGTGACTGACTCCTGGCTCCGGACGGCTTCCTTGACCTCGGCCCGGCCGCCTGCAATGTGGGAGAACAAGGGCTGGTAAAGATGATGCTCTTTCGGCTCGATGAGGGCGATGTCCTTGACGCCGTACCGCTTCAAGCGCGCAGCCAGTGACACGCCCGCATTGCCGCCTCCGATGATGACCACCTCGTGCTGCCGGTCCATGCCGCTAGCTCTTTTCGGTCAACGCTGAGCTCTTGTGAGCGGCCCTGGCACCGGTTTTATCTGACTCCACCACATACTGCGGCTCGTCGTCACTGGCCACGTGCTTGTTTCCGTCCAGTACAAAGTCACTGGTCTTCTTTTCCACGATCTTTCCGTGCGTTGCGCCCTGTGGGGTGTTCCACTCCACACGTGTTCCCTTGCTCAGTGCCATGTCCGCTCCTAGTGTGGTGTCCCTCTTCAACTTGGGCTGCTCCACAATAGTAAGCATGATGATCATCTTGCGGTACCAGCCCGGGTGGTCGAAAACCCGGTGGCCGAAAGCGAGCTCAGCGGGAAACGAAGAAAGTCGGTATCGGACAGATTGCCCGGCCGGTAGTGACATCAGAGGGCTCACGGCTGTGGGACCCGCTGGGTTACCTCGATGACGACGTGTGGCATCGGTCCTCGAACATGGCCCCGTCATAGCGATTGTGGTCGCGTCGCTTTGGAAACGTCCCGGTCCTCGTGGCCGAGGCATACCGCCAGTGGGTGGGGTGCAGCGACCCGGGCATTGTCTATTGGTCCGGGAGCACAAGGAAGGGCCAGCGTTTGATCGGATCTACGGCAATGGCAACAATGTCAGCGGTTCCGGAGCAAAAGGCGTTTTGCACGATTCTGTCCAGCGGCATGCAGCATGGACGCGGGGAGACTTCGACCATCTGACCTGAAATTTCTGCCGTAGTACTCGGCCAGCCGGGCCAGTCCTTCATCAATCGACACGGCAGGTGCCCAGTCCAGGAGTTCACGGGTGGCCCGTTGGTCGAACCAATGGGCAGTGGACAGTTGTTCGGCGAGGAACCTGGTCATCGGCGGCTCCTCCTTACGCCCTGCCCAGGTCCAAAGTTTTTCCACTACTGCTCCGGCTGCCCTTGCCGCAGCACCGGGCACAGACCACGACGGCGGTGCCACGCCACCTGCCGTACAGATGCCGGCCAGCAACTCGCCAATCGGCCGTGGCTCACCATTGCTGACCACTACGGCCCTGCCATGGACGTGCTCCATACGGTGTAGCGCGGCGACGATGGCGGCCGCGGCGTTGTCCACATAGGTGGTATCGATCAGTGCAGCGCCGGCGTCAAGCAACGGCAGCCGGCCATGGCTGGCGCGCGTCAGGACCCGTTCAACCAGCTGGGTATCGCCTGGACCCCACACAATGTGGGGACGCACTGCTGCCACCCGGAAGTCAGGTCGATCCGCTGCCAGGGCCAGCAATTCTGCCTCCGCCTTGGTACGGGCGTAGTCGCCGCGCGCATGGGATGGGTCAGCCTGCTCCGCACCCAATCCCACGATTGCTGCGCCGGAGTGCGCCACCGATGGTGAGGACACGTACACCACGTCCCGCACCCCGGCCGCCCCGGCCAGACGGAGCAACCGGCGTGTTCCCCCCACATTCAGAGCGTCAAATTCTGCTGCAGGTCCGGTAATGGACACTTTAGCGGCGAGGTGGATGATTCCCTCCGCCCCGTCTACTGCGCTGCGGAGAGCCGCATCATCGTTGATGGACCCCCGGAAGTCCTCAACACCGTCAACCCCCGATGGGCGGCGCTGGAACGTGGCCACGGCATGACCTTGGCGGAGCAGTTGCCGTGCGACTTCCCCTCCAAGGAGCCCGCTGGCGCCGGTGACGAGAATCCTCATGGCTTCCCCGGACGTCCGCCGGCGAGCACCCGGGACGCCCAGCGTCCCAGACGGGTCCTGTCGATCTTGGCGTTGTGCCTGATGTCGGTGGGCTGCGAGGGGACCACGAGCACGGCGCTGACATCGACGCCGGCCTGGGAAGCCGCGCGCCGGACACTCCCCGCGAGTTCGGGCGCAGCCGGGCCGGCTTTGGGAACGGGAGGCACGGTTTCGACGACGGCGACCACGGCCTGCGTCCCCGACGGTCCAACACCGGCGATCGCAGCCATCCGCACGCCGTCCAAGCGTTCGATGGATTGTTCTGCCCCGACAGGTGTCACCACCGTTCCAGGCGCCGTCACCACATGGGCAAGGCGGCCCTCCACCCAAAGCCGGCCGGCGGCGTCGAAGTGACCTACGTCGCCCGTTCGGTGCCATCCGGGCAGGCCGGCGCTCTGCCGTTGGGTCAGCCACAGCCTGTCATAGGCTTCTTTGACGTGCGGCGCGCTGACCAAAATCTCCCCGGTCACCCCCGCCTCGGTCACGCAAGCCGATCCGGCGGAGGTTCCATCCGCTGCCAACGGGACAACCGCCAGTTTGGCTCCGTGAACCGGCTTCCCCACGCACACCCCATTGCCGGCGCCAACGACGGTCCCGGCAGCCGCATCGGCATCAGCGGCGCGGATTTCTTCCAGGCTGATATCCGTCACCGGAAGGGCCTCGGTCATACCGTACGGCGTATGCAAGGAGGCGTGGGGCATCAACTCCTGAACCTCTGCCAGAAGTGGCTCAGGGACGGGCGCGCCTGCGGACAGCAGCAACTGCACCTTTGCAAGAGCATCGTGTGCTGACCGGCTAAGGTCTGGTCGGGTAGCTGTGACATTGCGCAGGGCCGCAGGTGAGGCGAACACCACGGTAGCGTCAATGGCAGCCACGGCGTCGCCCAGTGCGCGGGCCGTCAAGGTTCGGGGCGCAGTGACGTCCATGGCCGGGGTCACCGAAACCGCTCCGAGCGCCGGGCCCAGCAAGGCAAACGGGGCGAAGCCCGCCACGAGCCGGGAACCGGGACGGATCCCAAACGTCGCGGCAACCGTGTCGCGCATAGCGGCTAGCTGGCGGTGCGTATAGAGCACGCCCTTCGCGGGGCCAGTGGAGCCGGACGTGAACAGGACAGCAGCCGGCGCATCCGGATCCACGCTCGTCATGGACGGCTGCTTGCTTTGCCCGGCGCCCTTCCTCGCCAAGGCCGCAAGCGAGGTCTCAACCCCCAGGATTCGACGTCGGGCGGGAGGGAGGTCCTGCACGCTGATGCGCCGTCCCGGCCAGCCGAGCACCGAGGCCGCGGCAAGTGCTTTGTCGATGCCGATGATGAAATCGGCGGTAGCGCCCTTGACGGCGCGGCTCATGCCTTTGGTTCCCAGTCCGGCGTCTGCCACCACTACTACGGCACCCAGCTTGAGGCAGGCATAGAGGGCCACGGTGAGTTCACTTCCAGGCGGGACCATGAGGCTTACGCGGCTGCCCTTTCCCACACCGGCTTTCCGGAGCCCGTCCGCCACATCAAGGATGCCCCGGTCCAACTCCTCCCAGCTGAGGGATCGATTCACGCGACCGTCGGCCGCCATCTCCGCAACGGCGATGTCTTCCTTTGCCGTTCCCGCAGCCAATTTACTGAGCGAGTCCCAGAGGGGTCGGAAAACTGTCTCCTCGTTTTCCGCAGAGTCCCTCAGAGCGGGCGCCTTGGCATCAGCGGTGACCATCGGGGAATCACCGCCGGCGATTTCGGCGGCGTGCACAGCAAGCCAGTCAAAGATCGGCGTGGCAATATCCCGGTCCTCCGGCAAGAGGTGTCCGGCACCTTCGAATCGATGTACGTCCGCGTGCGGAAGCCGAGCGATGAGGTCTTTGAGGTATCGGTCCGAAAATATCGGATCCTTGGGACCCCAGAGCATCAGCGCGGGCACCTTCAGCCCGCGCAGGCCTTCCGCCACGCGTGTGAGCGCAGGAAAGCTCGGATGGGAAGGGCTTGCGGGAATGTCAGCAACAAAGTTCCCCACGCCGGACCGGCGCCCTGCTCCGCGGTAGGGGGCCATGAAAGCCCTTCCGACGTCGGCCGGCAGCGGTGGGTTCGCCAGCGAGTGGGTTACCCGCAGGAACGCGTCCGACGTCGTGGTGCCCCACCTGTGTACGGCGGGATGCAAGGCGAGCCGGAGGGGCGAGGGGATCGGGGAATCCGCGGGTTGATGGACGGCTGTGTTGGTCAGCACCACACCCGTGACGAGCTGCGGGTGCTCCAAGGCCCAGCCCGCGCTGATCACGCCTCCCCAATCGTGGCCCACCGTCACCACCGGCCCTTCCAGGCCCAGCGCATCGGTGAGGTCACCGAGGTCGTTGATCCGGTCAGCCAGGCGACGGAATGTCCCGGTGCGCTCTGAATAGCCCATGTCGAGCTGGTCCACGGCGACCACACGCCACGAATGGGCCGGGTCTGCGCCCGCCCTCAACAATGTCCGCCAAAGGTAGGACCAGGTGGGATTGCCGTGCACGCACAACAAGGTACCGACCGGAGTCAGGCCACGTGCAGAGAGTTGGGCAGAGTTATCCAGCAAGTGCCAGCGGCGAGCAGCGCCCGGCGTGTCCACCTCCGACGTGGACCTTACCCGGATTGTCCGGGACCATTCCGGGTCCACACCGGGCCAGTTGGTGGCTACCAAACGATTTCCACCATTCCTGCGTTCAGCCCGGATCCCACGCCCATGCATAGGACCCGGTCGCCTGAGGTCAACGATTGTGCCTGGGCTGCGAGAGTCATGGGCAGAGACGCAGGGCCCACATTGCCCCAATGCGGGAACGTGATGGGAACCTTGTCCGGGTCGAGGTCGATGGCATTGATGATCGCCTGGGTGTAGGCGTTGCTGACCTGGTGCGTGACGTAGCGGTCCATGCTGGCCCAGTCCCACTCAGGCTGGGCTTCATGCCAGGCATCCACCACCAGCTGCAGGCCGCCGTCGAGCAAGCCTTTGGTATCGGTGGACATGCCATCGATGCCGCCAACGCACAATTCGTGGTGTTCCGTGCCGGCGCGCATGACGCCTCCCACGAGCCGGTGCCCGCCGGGGTGCTCATCAATAGGGCCCAGGACGGCCGCGGCGGCTCCGGATCCAAGGGTCAACGTGGCGAATTCCCGGTTGAAGTCTTCCCGTGTGGTCTCTGGCCTTTGGAGTCGCGCCAGCGTGGCTTCCTGCGTGCCCTGGGCGTCCTCGCCGTTGACTATGACCGCATACTTGATCTGCCCCGAGTCGATCATGTTGGCCGCAAGGATCAAGCCGTTCACGAATCCGAGACAGGCGTTGGCCAAGTCAAAGTTCATGGCCGAGGACGGCAGGCCGAGCTCGTGGTGGATCTTGACTGCCACGGAGGGTTCAAGGTTGCGCCTGGTAACCGAGGTGTTGATCAGCAAACCGATTTCGGAGGCTTCCACACCAGCCTCGGCAAGGGCTTTTGCGCCTGCTTCCACGGCAGCGTCGTCGAACGAGGTCCCCGCGGCCCACCAGCGGCGGTGCGTGATGCCGGCAACGCGTTCAAGTAATCGTGGTGGAAACTTCAGCCGCTGCAGGGTCGAAGCCAATCTCCGGTCGAAATCCGTGGAGCTCACTATCCTCGGAGCCTCGACGCTGCTCACCGAGAGCAGCGCGGTGTTGCTGTGCCGGAAGGTCGCATTCCCTGCCAAGTTAAGCCCCTGTTCGTTTCTGTCCTGCCTTCATGCGGTGACTGTACCCATAAAGTGCAACCCCGAGACGTTAACTATGCCGGTGTGAACCGGTTCCTGCACATTCGGGTCCCCCGGGGCGGCTCAAGACCGAGTCGGGATGAGCAGGGCTAGCCTTCGCGTGCCTTCCGCGTCGCGGCGTCGTTGGCCTTTTGGAGCGCTTCCACGAGCTCATCCTTGTCCATTTTCGAGCGGCCTTTGATATCCAGTTCCCGGGCCCGTCGGTAGAGGTGCTCCTTGGAAGCGTGGGCATCCACTCCCCCGGCCGTCGGCTTATCCGAGTCCGCACCTTCTTCCGCGCGGTCGTCGGAAGGGCCTCGTTCCTCTTTGGGCTCCCAGTGGTCACCCACTTTCTCGTAACTGTGCTTCAGCGCAGCGAAGGCGGTGCGGGCAGCCCGGCCCGAATCATTGTCATAGGACTCCATGGCCGAATCGTAGGTCTTGGCAAAAGTGTCCTGGGCTTTCTGGTCCGAGCGCTGCAAGGTGGACGGCAACTCGTCCTTACGGGCGTGATTGTTCTTTCCGGTCTTGGGCATGGTGCTCAACCTCCCGACGTCCTGTTTGTCCGCAGCGATTCAAGTCTGACGTGAAGACAGGGCCGGGATCAAGAACCGGAACCGGCGAAGCCGGAAGTCCTCTTGACCGACGGAAGTAGGCTGCTACCATCGAGGGAGAAAGTATGTCCTATCAAGCGAACAAATGGCTACATACCCCAAGCTTCCACAAGGAGGCACGAGGTTGAGCCTGAAATCCGGGGTATTCCAGTGGTTACCAAACTTGGTCTCAACATCGACCGCTCTTCGCCTGTGCCCCTGTACCACCAGGTGGTTCAGGGTATCGAAGCTGCCATCCACAGCGGAGTATTGGAACCCGGAAGTCGCCTTGAGAACGAAATCGACCTCGCGGCCCAGCTCAACCTGTCCAGGCCAACCATGCGCAAAGCCATGGATGAACTTGTCCGGTCCGGGCTCCTGGTCCGCAAACGCGGCGTGGGAACCCAGGTGGTATCCAGCCAGGTCCGCCGCCCCCTGGAACTCTCCAGCCTTTTTGACGACCTCACCAATAACGGCAAGAAGCCCACCACCACCGTGCTGAGCTTTTCCCACGAGGAAGCCGACGCCGCCACCCTTGCGGCGCTTGAACTTCCGGCCGGCTCCAAGGTGTACCACTTCACCCGCCTGCGCAAAGTGGGGGGAAAACCCTTGGCCCTGATGGAAAACTGGGTGCGCGATGACATCGCCACCATGGACGAAGCGATGCTTGCGGCTGAAGGCCTTTACTCAATCCTGCGCCGCGGTGGCGTGAACTTCCGCCTTGCCACCCAACGCATCGGCGCCATGATCGCCAATGACTACCAAGCACCCCTCCTTGAGACCGAGGTCAACTCCGCCCTGGTCACCATGGAACGCACTGCCGTGGACGATACCGGCCGCCACGTGGAGACGGGCCACCACGTTTACCGCGCCGATTCCTACAGTTTTGAAATGACACTCGTACAGCGCTGATTCAGCCGCAACAGCCGGTACAGCTACTACAAAGGACTCCCCTTCCATGACCAATTGGGTTTACCCCTTGGGTTCCGCCGCCGATGGCGCTTGGGACATTTCGCTAGGCACTTCCGATTCCTCCATAGCCATCGATGGCTGGGCGCACACCGGCCTCAAGGTGGCCACCATCGCGGCGGGCGCCGTGGTTGACCTGCCCGCTGTTGGAGAGGAACGCATCGTGGTTCCGCTCAATGGCGCGTTCACAGTAACGGTCGACGGCTTCGGCCACGAACTTGCGGGACGGTCCTCCGTGTTCCACGGACCCAGCGACGTCCTGTACTCCGGCATCGGAAAGTCTGTCACCATCAGCTCGTCCGACGGCGGACGCGTCGCCGTCGCGACCGCCCCTGCCCACACGTCCTATCCAACCCGCTTGGTCAAGGCTGCCGAGACACCCGTGGAACTGCGGGGCGCCGGCAACTGTTCGCGACAAGTGCATAATTTCGGCACGCCGGCGGTGCTGGAGGCGGACCGTTTCATCGTGTGCGAGGTCATTACTCCTGCCGGGAATTGGTCCTCCTATCCCCCGCACAAGCACGATGAGGAAAAGGACGGCGAAACCCACCTCGAGGAGATCTATTACTTCGAGACGCAGGTAGCCGCCGGTTCCGGCGCACCGGCCGACGCCGACGCAATCGGCTACCAGCGGGTCTATGCCTCGGATGAGCGGCCCATCGACGTTTCCGCGGAAGTACGCACTGGCGACGTCGTTCTGGTCCCCTATGGTTGGCACGGTCCCGCCATGGCAGCGCCGGGCTACGACATGTATTACCTCAACGTGATGGCAGGCCCAGGGCCCGTCCGCGAGTGGCTGATCAGCGACGACCCCCACCATGGTTGGGTGCGGCAGAGCTGGGAAGGCCAAGACATCGACCCCCGGCTGCCATTCGGCGCCTAGCTTCAGGCATGAAAATGCCCCTTCCCTGATCCACTGGACCAGGGAAGGGGCATTTTTTGCGCCGAAGCGTCAGCTGGACACCTTGAGTGCAACCTTCACGGGCACGCCGGTTGCCAGCGATTCCTGGGCTGCATCTGCCACACGGGATGCAGCCACCGCGTCGTCCGGAGTGCAGGGATTCGCGCGCTCCCCCATTACCAACTCCACGAAGGCGACTATTTCGGAGCGGTAGGCCTGGTCGAAACGGCCGGCGAAGGTCTCATGCGGCTTCCCTCCGGGGAAGGTCACCGACGGCTCAGCCGAAGACAACGCAGTCTTCTCATCCAAACCCACCATGACCGAGCCGCTTGAGCCTTGGATCTCCAGCCGCACATCGTGCCCGGCCCCGTTGTAACGGCTGGCAGAAACCGTGCCCACCGTGCCGTCGTCGAAAGTGACGAGCGCCAAAGCCGTGTCCACGTCACCCACGTCCCCAATGGCTGGATCGCCGTTGTTGGAACCCTTGGCATACACCTCGACGATTTCGCGGCCCGTCAGCCAGCGAAGGATGTCAAAGTCATGGACCGAACAGTCCCTGAACAAGCCCCCGGATGTTGCCAGGAACTCCACCGGGGGCGGCGTCATGTCGCAGGTAACGGCACGCAGGGAATGGATCCATCCCAACTCCCCGGCTTGATACGCCCGCTTGGCCTCCAAATAGCCGGCATCGAAGCGTCGCTGGTGGCCGATTTGCACCACGCCGTTGTTCTCGCTGATGTAGTCCAGCACCGGCAGCGCATCGGAGACGTTCATGGCTACAGGCTTTTCGCAGAAGACCGGGACCCCCGCATCCACCCCGGCGCGGATCAACTCCGGATGGGTCGCCGTTCCCGTCGCAACTACCAAGCCATCCACACCGGAGGCGAGGAGCTCCGCCACTGAGGGGACGAATTCTGCGCCCAGTCCGGCTGCGACTGTCCGCGCATGGTCCGTGGCAACGTCTGTGAGCTTCAGGCGGATATTCACACCCCTGCGGCGGAGTGTTTCTTTGAGGGCCATGATGTTGTTGGCGTGCATGAGGCCGATGCGCCCTACGCCAACCAGGCCAAGAATGACATCATTCATGATTTTCCTTCGAAGGTAGAAGTGTTTGGTTCCTGGAACACCAGACCCAGCTGGCTCCTGATTTCATCGGCCACGTCCAGAGTGCGGATGGAGTCCTCAAGCATCCGTTCGCTGGCTTGGGTACCGCCTGAGGCAATAATCCGGGCCACGGCTGCGGCCTCGTAGTGAAGGCCCTCGAAGTGTCCACCGGCTGGTTCATCGTGGCGTAGTCGCCGCCCGTCAGGGAACCTGACTTCGAACGCGCCGGGCATGTTGAAGGGACCCTCGATTGCCAAGGTGGCCTTTGTGCCGACAATGATGGCCGTGGTGGGCGTGAAGTTGTGGATATGGGTGTTCACCATTGCCTGCGCGCCGCCGTCGAACTGCATGACGGCGGACAGCTGGGCGTTAACCCCTGTCGCATGTGGTTGGCCAATGGCCTTCAGCTGGTTCGGGCTGCCCAGCACTTCCGTGACCAGGGCCAGCGGATACGTGCCCAGGTCAAGCAGCGGGCCGCCGGCCAATTCAGGATCAAAGATGCGATGCGAGGGATCAAAGTGCTCACCGTATTCCGCAAGCACTGTGGTGATGGTGCCCAGCATTCCGGAATCGAGTATCTGCCGGATCACATCGAACTTCGGCAGGAAGAACGTCCACATGGCCTCGGCGGCAAAGACGCCGGCGGCCTCGGCACGCACGGCAATATCCCGCGCCTGTCCTGCGTTGAGCCCAAGGGGTTTCTCGACCAGGACGTGCTTACCCGCCTCGATTGCCAGGACAGCTGCTGCGTGGTGCCCGGTGTGGGGTGTACACACATAGACGATGTCTACGTCGGGCGCTGCCGCGAGCTCCTCATAGCTGCCATAGGCGGCGGGGATGTTGAAGGCCTCGGCAAACGCCTTTGATCTGCTGAGGGAACGCGATCCGACGGCGGCTATCACCTGTCCCGTGTGCGCCTGGATGGATTCCGTGAACCTTTCGGCAATCCACCCGGGACCCACTATGCCCCAGCGCAAACTTGGAGCATCGCGCGAGTGCGGCACGCGGGAATGCGGGAGCCTTGGTTCAGTCACGAATAGCTGACTTTCGTAGTTGACCCATCGCTATGCAGCGACTGGATCATGGCCTGTGCAACGAGGGCGGCGTTGAGTCCGTCCTGCGCACCGGCAAGGGACGGCGTTTCTCCTGCCGCCAGAGCCCAAATCCAAGCCTGCAGCTGAAGCCGATATGCATCGGCGAAGCGGGGCCGCCAGTCTGCAGGGATCAGAGACTGCCTGGTTCCCTCCTGTTCGATGTCCAGCAGGGACGACTCCTGAAGGCAAGTGGTACCCAATTCCGAAACCACCTCACAGCGGGTGGTGTAGCCATACTGGGCGTTGAGGTACAGCTCCAGAGTAGTGAGTGTCCCGTCGGCAGTGCGGAGGGTCATGAACGAAGGATCCCTGAGCCCCGCTTCGGCACGCCGTGTACTCTTTCCCGCCTGCCATGACACTTCCGTGATGGGCGAGCCAAGCAGCCAGGGAATGATGTCCAGCTCATGGACGGCCGAATTGGTAATGGCGGATTCCGTGGTTGTTCCGGGCGCTGCTGAGCCATTCCTGCTGACGCAGTGCACCATGAGGGCCTCGCCCTGCTTTCTGCTGCGCACGGATTCCCGAAGTGCCGTATAGCCAGGATCGAAGCGCCGCATGAAGCCGAGCGACAGCAGCGAAGCGCCCGTTGCAGCCACGATGTCCGCGTCGGCCGCCACCACTTCCAGGCTTTCCAGAAGCGTTGGTGCCAACGGCTTTTCGCACAGCACCGGCGTCATCGCCTCAAAGCACTCCAGGACCAGGCCGGCGTGGGTGGAGTCGTGCGAGGCAACCACGACGGCGTCCACCTCGCTGGAGTTGATCAGCTCCGACGGGTCTGAGGTAATACGTGCGGTGGGCGGTGCCGCCGCGGCGGCCCGGTCGACGTCGAGATCCGCCACGAAGGTGACCTCGGCGCCGCCTATGGTAGTGGAGAGGTTCCTGATGTGGTCCGCGCCCATGACTCCGGCGCCAATGACACCTACCCGGATCGGCATGGTGTTCCCTTCTGGTTGCAGTCTGTGCGGATGGTGCCGCTAGGCGTGTTTCGGAGCGCCGGAGTTCACGCTGTCCGTCACCTCCGCGACTTCGGCTTTGACCTCTTTGACCACATCACCGTGACCGCCCAGCTGCTCCAGCTCATGTGCGAGTTCGGCAAGTTCAGCACCGCCTGCCATCTGGGCGGTGAGTTCGTCCAGGGTGATGTCCTTCTTGTCGTAGTAGCCAATGGATTTGCCACGCTTGAGCAGCAGGAAACGATCCCCAACCGGGAAAGCATGGTGCGGGTTGTGGGTGATGAAGATGACCCCGAGTCCGCGGTCGCGGGCTTGGAGGATGTAGCGCAGGACCACACCGGACTGCTTCACACCAAGTGCTGCAGTGGGTTCGTCCAGGATGAGGACCTTCGCTCCGAAGTACACGGCACGGGCAATGGCGACACACTGGCGTTCGCCGCCGGAGAGCTGTCCGATGGGTTGCTCCACATCGCGCAGGTCAATGCCCATCTCGGCCAATTCCTTGAGGGTGATGGCCTTCATCTGTTCGACGTCCATGTACTTGAACGGTCCGAGGCCCTTGGTGAGCTCGGAACCGAGGAAGAAATTCCGCCAGATGGGCATCAGCGGAACCACGGCCAGGTCCTGGTACACGGTGGCAATGCCGGCATCCAAGGCATCGCGGGGGGAACCGAACTTCCGTTCCTCACCCATGATGTTCAGTACGCCCTCGTCGTGCTGGTGGAGGCCGGCGATGATCTTGATCAGCGTTGACTTTCCCGCGCCGTTATCGCCCAGCACGCAGGTAACGCGACCGTTGTCCACGGCCATGGTGACGTCGCGAAGGGCGATGATGTTGCCGTAGTGCTTGCCCACTCCCTCCAGGGACAGGAGATGGACGGGCGTATGGGTGAGGGGATCGCGCTCATTCTGAAGCAACGTTTCCTGGTCGATGGCTTTGGCATTCATTTTTCCGAGGCCCCTTACTTGAGTTCCGCGCGGCGCTTGACGATGAGGTTGACGATGGTGGCGAGCAGAAGCATCAAGCCCAGGAAGAACTTGAACCAGTCCGGGTTCCACTGCGCATACACAATGCCCTTGTTGGCCATGCCGAAGATAAACGCACCGATGGCCCCACCCACGGCCGAGCCGTAGCCGCCAGTCAGGAGACAGCCCCCAATGACTGCAGCAATGATGTAGAGGAACTCGTTTCCAACACCTTCACCGGACTGCACGGCATCGAAGGCAAAGAGGTTGTGCATGCCCAGGATCCAGCCGCAGAAGCCAACCGCCATGAAAAGGCCGATCTTGGTCTTGGTCACCGGGACGCCAACGGCGCGGGCGGCGTTGGCATCACCGCCAACGGCGAAGATCCAGTTGCCAACGCGGGTGCGCAGCAGGATCCACGATGCCACTGCCACAAGGACGATCCAGAAGAACACTGTGATCTTCACTTCCACACCGCCGATGCTGATGGAGGAAGCGAACACCGCCCGTGCTGATTCGAACCCGTCCAACTTGGAGATCGACGGCGAGGAGACGCTGCCGCCGATAAGGCGGGTCAGTGCGAGGTTGAGGCCTGTCAGCATGAGGAAGGTCGCCAGGGTGACGATGAAGCTGGGAAGTTTTGTCTTGACGAGAATCCAGCCATTGATGAATCCAATGCCCAGCGAGACTACCAGGGCCAGCGTGACGCCAACCCATGCATTCAGTGAGAAGTTCCAGCTGAAGAGTGAGGCCGTCAGTGCCGACGAGATAACCGCGACTCCGGTGGAGAGATCAAACTCTCCGCCGATCATCAGCAACGACACTCCCACCGCCATGATGCCAATGGTCGATGAACCGTAGAGCACAGTGGCCAGTGCGTTCGGTTGCGTAAACGTCTGGGAAACAGAAGCGAAGAAGATGAACAGGACAACTGCTCCTACCAATGCACCGACCTCGGGCCTCGCCAGGAATTTTTGGACCGGACTCCGGCGTCCGACCCGTTCGTCGCCAGGGGCCGAAGACCCGGCCGGCGGCAGCGTTGTTGTATTTGCCATGGGAATGACTCCTTGTTGGTCAGGCTGCGTGGCGGTTCTCCGCCACGCAGCCGGATGCCTGGATCTAGCGGACGCCCTGCTGGGCGAACTTAAGGACGTCGGAGGCGTTGGCCTTGTCCACGATGGTTGGGCCGGTCAGGACGGGCTGGCCGCCGCCGATTTTGAAGCCGCCGCGCTTTGCCTGCCACAAGGCATCAACTGACATGTAGCCCTGAAGCCATGGCTGCTGGTCGACGGTGAAGATCACTTGGCCGTCGACGATCTTCTGGGCAAGTTCGGCATTGAGGTCGAAGCTGGCTACCTTGGACGAACTGCCGGCATCAGCGACTGACTTGAGGAGTGTGAGGGTGATGGGGGCGCCGAGACCGATGATCACATCAGCATCCTTGGACGCCTGAAGTTTCGCCGTGGCCGTTGACTGAACAGCGGTCATGTCCTTGCCATCGACGTAGAGGATTTCCGTTGCCGGCACCTTGGCTTTTACGCCGGCACAGCGCGCTTCCAGGCCCACGTGGCCCTGTTGCTGGATCACGCAAACCGGGTGCTTGTAGCCTTCTGCGGCAAGCCGCGTGCCTACCGCCTCGCCGGCAAGCTGTTCGTTGGATCCGAAGTGCGTGAAAGCGCCGAGCTGGGTGGAAACGGATTCGCCGGCGTTGAGGCTCACCACGGGGATACCCGCATCGGTGGCCTTCTTCAGTACATCCTTCAGCGCATCCGGCGTTGCAACCGTGACGGCAATGCCGTCAACTTTCTGGTCGATGGCCTGTTGAACAAGCTGCGCCTGGCGTCCTGCTTCGGGATCGCTGGTGTACAGGAGTTCTACATTGTCCTTGCTTGATGCTTCTTCTGCGCCCTTGCGGACAATGTCCCAGAAGGTGTCGCCAGCCGCTGCGTGCGTAATCAGGGCCACCTTGATGCGGGATGTGCCGGCTACCTGGCCGGCGGCTGCCCCTCCACCGGAATCTGCCGGTTTGCCACCCTGGCTCGAACAGGCGCTCAGGGCCACCAATGGAACCACTGCTGCGACGACTGCCGCTTTGCGCCACGAGAAATTTGCCACTGTTATCTCCTTTGATGTCAGCTTCGGGCGTCCGGGGACTCGTGCCCGGATTGCCTGCTACCTCGATCATGGTGACCCGACTCACAAATGTCAATACTTTGTCCTGACATTAGTATGTTTGTACGTAGTAAATCATTTTAGATGCTCAGGATCGCGGCGCCACCGTAGTGCCCCGTACCAGCAAAATGGGGTCGATCAACGTGCGCTGCGGTACCTGAGCGGCGCCTTGGATGCGATTCAACAGCGCGCGGGCAACCTCCGCTCCCACCACGTCACTGCGGTTGTCCACGGACGTCAGCTCGAGATAACGGGACTTCGCCAGCGCGGAATTGTCATAACCAATGACGGATACATCCGCCGGTGCCGCCAAGCCGCGGGCCTTGATCGCGCCCAAGGCGCCCAGTGCCATGGTGTCGTTGGCGGCAAAAATCGCCGTGGTTTCGGGATGGTGGTCAAGGATCCAGCAGGCCGAAGCATAACCATCCTCCTCCGTAGTGTCACCCTCCTCGCCCACGATCAGCGGTTCTACACCGGCTTCGCGGAGTCGGCCCTGGAAGCCGTCCCTGCGATGGGCTGCTGCGCCGCCTAAGCCCGAAAGGTGCCCGATCCGCCTGTGCCCCAGTCCCAGGAGGTGATCCGCGGCCATTGCGCCGCCAGCGTCGTCGTCGTTGGTGATGAGGTCAGCGTCGTCCGGCACTCCATTCCGCCACCCCGCCACCACGGTGGGAACACCCGTTCCACTCAGCGCCGCCGCACCAGGCTCGGCCGCGATCACCAAGCCATCCACATGCATGGCAAGCAAGCCGTCCGCAGCCTCCTTGACGCGGTTTTCTCCGGGGCGTGAATCGGCCAGCGTCACCTGGTAGCCATGGTCCGACAACACGGATTCCAAACCGCGCAGCAGGTCAACGAACCAAAGGTTTCGATAGTCGTCAATGACGAGGCCAATACTCTTGGTCCGGCTACTCGCCAACGTCGTGGCGGCCCGGCTGGGACGGTATCCCAGCTCAGCGATGGCGGCGCGAACCGCCTCCCGGCGCTTGCCACTGACTTTCCCTGGATTCTGGAGGACCAGTGAAACCAGTGATGGCGAGACGCCGGCCAGTTGTGCAACATCGTAAATCGTTGGGCGCCGCGCCTGCGGTGTACTCATGCTCATGAGGCCAACTTTCATGGGGTCGTCAAGTTGAGATGAACTATTGACAGGACATATGGACATAGCTACTGTCGAATCCAGTTTACAAAATTGTAGCGCTACAAAATGCCGCCGAATCTCCCCGCCGCGGCAAAATTTCAAAGGAGAAATCATGGCTGAAAGCCTTGGCGTCGCGGTCATCGGCGCAGGTATGGCCGGAAAGGCTCATGCAGCGGCCTATCGGACTGCGTCAACACTGTACAGCCCGGCACTTCCGGATATCCGATTGGTCTCCATTGGTGACGTGAACGCCGAATTCGGCTCGCTGGCAGCCCGCCGCTTTGGCTACGCACGCCACGACGCCTCATGGCAGGCAATCGCAGAAGCTGACGATATTGACGTCGTAAGCGTGGTCATAGCGAACTCATTGCACCGCGAAGTGGTGGAAGGACTGTTGGCCGCCGGGAAGCACGTGTTGTGCGAGAAGCCGTTGAGCGATTCGCTGGAAGACGCCCGCGCCATGGCGGAGGCTGCCCGCAACGCCAACTCGATCGCCCGCATCGGATTCACCTTCCGCCGCACTCCGGGCATCGCCTACATCCGTGACCTTATCCGGAACGGAACCTTGGGGAATGTCCTGCACTTCAGCGGCCGGTACTGGACCGACTACGGTTTCAGTCCCGAAGCACCGATGAGCTGGCGTTACAAAGGCGGACCAGGCTCGGGCGCCTTGGCCGACGTCGGAAGCCATCTGACGTATGTCTCCGAGTTCCTGTGCGGTGACATCAAGTCCATCAGCGGCGGTCGGCTCACCACTGCGATCAACAAGCGTCCATTGCCACTCAGCGCCGTCATGGGCCATGACCACGCGGCCGTCAGCGACACCTTCGAAGCAGTTGAGAACGACGACTACGCAGCATTCAACGCTGAGTTCGCAAACGGTGCAGGCAGCTTCGAAGTATCACGTGTAGCGGCAGGACACGCCAACAGCCTCCAATTCGAGGTCTTTTGCGAAAAGGGCGCAGCCAAGTTCGACCAGCGCCGCCCATCGGAAATCCAACTGTTCCTTAACGACGGTTCCGGCAACGACAACGGCTACCGCCAGGTGATCCTCGGTCCGGGCCATCCCTATATTGCCGGCGGCCTCGCCATGGATGCGCCGGAGGTCGGTTTTGGCCAGAATGACGCGTTCGGGTACCAAGCCCGCGCGTTCCTGGAGGAGGTCGCAGGACTTGACGAAGACACCTCCCTGCCCCGCTGCGCCTCCTTCGACGAAGGCGTGCGCAACATGGAACTTCTCGGTGCCGTCACCGAATCCGCCCTCTACAACGGGAAGAAGATCACACTATGAAACTCGGCGTCTACAACGCAATCCTGCACGACCGGCCACTCCCGGAGGCGCTCAAGGTCATCGCAGACCTGGGACTGACCGGCATTGAAATCAATACCGGCGGCTTCCTGCCGGCAGTTCATGTACCCACCATGGATCAGATCCTGGAGAGCGACGCGGCCCGCGATGATTACCTGGCGCTGTTTGAGGGGACCAGCGTTTCGATCGCCGGCCTGAACTGCAACGGCAATCCCCTGCACCCTAAGCGCGAAATCGGCGAAAAGCATGCTGAAGATATCCGCCGCTCCATTCGACTGGCGCATCGGCTGGGACAGAAACGGGTAGTCACCATGTCCGGGCTGCCCGGCGGCGAGCCCGGTGCCACTACCGTCAACTGGGTGGTCAATGCCTGGAACTCTGGGGCGCTTGACGTGTTGGACTATCAATGGGGCGTCGCCGCCGATTTCTGGAGGGAAACCGACCGCCTTGCTGCGGACCACGACGTCAAGGTGGCACTCGAACTGCACCCGCAGAACATCGTGTTCAACACTGCGGACGTCTACAAGCTCATCGAACTCACCGGCGCCACGCACGTTGGGGTGGAACTGGATGCTTCGCACCTTTTCTGGCAGCAGATGGATCCCGTTGCGGTGGTCCGCGAGCTCGGTCCGCTGGTGTTCCAGGCGGCCGCAAAAGATGTCCGGGTGAATACCGGGAATGCGGCCCTCTACGGCGTACTGGACAACAGCTTCCGCCGTCTCTCTCCGGATGGGAACCGCACCAACCTTGGCGGCGACGAGTGGGCCAATGAATGGCCGAAGAACTCCGCGTGGGACTTCGTGGCCTTGGGCCGAGGCCACGACACCGCCTTCTGGACGGAGTTCCTGCGCGCGCTGCACGAGGTGGACCCGGACATGCTGGTCAACATCGAGCATGAGGACGTTTCCCTGGGGCGCATTGAAGGGCTGCAGGTGGCAGCCCAGGTCCTGCTGGACGCTGATGCCGCGCTCTCCGCTTGACCCCAACAATGGCGCCTTTCCCGCTACCGCTTCACTTCGTCCGGGCGACGTAATCGACCATCGTCTTGAGCTGGTAGCGGGAAACATCCTCCGCGTTCTCATCCTCAGCGAAAACCGACGAGACCATCACGGTGTTTTCCTTGTCCAGGAAGCCGATCTCCTTCAGGCCGCCAAAGAACTCGTCCCAGTTCACGTCGCCGTCGCCGATCTTGAGGTGCTGGTGAACGCGGACGGCATTGCCGGGCGGGTTGGTGATGTAGCGGAGGCCGTGGGAGGCATGATGGTTCATGGTGTCCGAGACGTGCACCAAGCGCAGCTTGTCTCCCGCTGCCCGCATGATCTCCAACGGCTTGTTACCCATGTGGAAACTGTGCGAAGCGACGTAGACCATCCCGATGTTCGGGGAGTTTACGCCCCTGATGACACGGAGAGCGGCCAGGCCGTCCTCCACGAAGTCGTCCGGGTGCGGATCAATGAGGACGTCCAGACCCTCGCGTTCGATGATCGGGAGCAGCTCCTCCATGGAACGGTAAAACGCACGTTCAGACTCCTCTGCTTTCTCCGGTCGGCCGCTGAACTCGGTGTTCATGGTCTGGACACCCAGGTCCACCGTGATCTGGATGGCGCGCTTCCAGTACCGGACTGCGGCTTCGCGGGCGTCCTCGTCCGGACCTGACCACCGCAGGACCGGCAGGACCGAGGCGATTTCGACGCCGGTGTCCTTGCAGGCTGCCTTCAGCTTTCCTACGAGTTCGTCATCGGCCTTTGGGTGGTTAAAGAACGGGATGAGATCCGCATGCGGGGTCATTTGCAGGTACTTGTAACCGAGATCGGCTGCCACGCGCGGGAACTCCAGCAGGGTGTGGCTGTGATGGAACGGTGTGGGATCCAGTGCAATTTTCATGATGCGTATCCTCTACTTGTACAGTTCCGGCTTGGTGTTCAGCTGAACCTTCACCTTTTCGCCCGACTTCTGGGCTTCGACGCCGGCCTCGCAGCATGCCGCGGTGGCGTAGCCGTCCCAGGCGGTTGGACCGCCAATCTCACCGCGAAGTGCGGCATCCACCCAAGCCTGCACCTCGACGTCGTACGCCGCTCCGAAACGCTCTTCAAAGCCGGGGGTGACGTTGCCGCCCCACTTGCCTGCGGACTGGACGTACGGGCCGTTGTCGCCGCCGATGCTCACAATGCCCTCTTCGAAGGACGCTTGCGTGGCCACCTGGTAGCCGAACTTGGCGTTGACGTAGATTTCGACGTCGGCAAGCACACCTGACTCGGTTTCCAGCAGCACGTGCTGCGGATCATGCTGGCCATTGGGCGCGCTGCGTGTCGGCTTGCCCAACCGAACCTGGACGGAGGTGATCTCTTCACCGGTGAAGTAGCGGATGGCATCGAACTCGTGGACTACGGAGTCGTTGATCAGCATCTCGTTGGTGAAACCCTCGGGTGTACTCGGGTTGCGGTGCTGGTGGTGCAGCATCAACAACTCCCCCAATTCGCTGTTCCGGATGATCGCACCCAACGCCGAGTACTCTGCGTCGAAGCGGCGCATGAAGCCCACTTGGATACGCTTGTGGCCCAAAGCCTGCTCAGCCTCGACAACCTTCCAAGCGCTTTCGGCGTCGGGCGTCAGTGGCTTCTCGCACAGGATCGGGAAGTCTTTTTCCAACGCCTTGTAGAGAATTTCCTCGTGGAGGAAACCCGGCGTGGCAATCAGAACGGCGTTGACGTCACCGTTGTTGAGCGCCTCATCGGCACTGGCCAGCGCCACGGCGCCGTCGATTCCTTCAACGGCTGCTTGGGCCCGCGCGAGGTCGACGTCGACGACGGCGGCTACTTCAGCGCCGTGGATGCGGGTGCGCAGGCGCTTGATGTGGTCCGCACCCATGCGGCCTGCGCCGATGACGGCAACGCGGAGAGTCTTGGTCACTTTATCTGTCCTTCGTGAAGTTCTTGGCTGGAATGGCATTGCTGCGCCGTGTGCGTTAGTGGGCCGCGCTACTGGACGCGGGTGCGGGATCCGCAGGAAAGCAGGTAGTTCCGGGTCCTCTTGGCGATTGGCATCGGCACATCGAACGCTACCGGGTACATATCCTGCTCCACGATGCCGAAGATGGGCCGGTTGAGGCCTTCCACGGCTTCGATGACAGCGCGCAGGTCCGGGAGGCCGTTCGGCGGCTCGGTCATGACGCCGGCGAGGTTGGCGGCTGCCCAGGTCATGTTCTTCCCGTTCACCTCGGCGAGGACCTCGGGGTTGATCTGCTTGAGGTGCAGGTAACCGATACGATCCGGGTAGTTCTTGATGAGCTCCAGGCTGGACGCTCCACAGTACTCAGCGTGCCCCGTGTCCAGGCACAGGTTCAGGTACTGCGGATCGGTCGCAGCCAACAGAGTTTCGATGTCCTTCTGGGCACCGACGTGCGAATCAGCATGCGAGTGGAACTGCTGGTGCAAACCAAAGTCCTCCAACAGGACCTTGCCCATGCGGTTGTGGCCTGCGAACAGATCTGCCCATTGCTCGTCGGTAAGTTCACCGTTCTCCACCGCTTCACCGGTGACGTCGTCGCGCCACATCGCGGGGATGACCACAATATGTTCACCGCCCATGGCTGCCGTCAGTTCGGCAACCTTTCGGGCGGGTTCCCATGCTTCGTCGTATTGCTTGGCACCACGGTGGAAGGCGGTGAAGACCGTACCTGCGGTGACCTGGAGGTCGCGCTGCTTCAGTTCCTCAGCCAAGCGGGTGGGGTCGTTCGGCAGGTAGCCGTACGGACCCAGTTCGATCCACTTGTAGCCGGACTCCGCAACCTCATCAAGGAACCGTTCCCACGGAGTCTGCTGGGGATCATCAGGGAACCAGACGCCCCAGGAATCAGGGGCGGTGCCGATGATCAGCTTGTTCTCAACATCAGTCATGACGGCGTTGTCTTCCTTTGTGGCGGTGCGGATTAGTTGGAAGGGAAGTTGTAGGAGGCGCCGGAGGCGTGGGTGGGTTCGGGCCAGCGGGAAGTGATGACTTTACCGCGGGTGTAGAAGGAGACGCCTTCGGGTCCGTAGATGTGCTTGTCGCCGAAGAGCGAGTTCTTCCAACCGCCGAAGGAGTGGTAGGCCACCGGGACGGGCAGGGGCACGTTGATCCCCACCATGCCGACGGTCACGGAGCGTTGGAACTTCCGGGCTGCGGCGCCGGAAGAGGTGAAGATCGCGGTGCCGTTGCCGTAGGGGTTGGAGTTGATCAGCGCGATGCCTTCTTCGAGGTCAGCGACCCGGACCACTACCAGGACGGGTCCGAAGATCTCCTCGGTGTAGGCGGTCATTTCGGTCTTGACGTGGTCAATCACTGTGGGGCCGACCCAGAAGCCGTCTTCGTGGCCGGGGACCACCAGGTCGCGGCCGTCCACCACCATGGCCGCGCCGGCGGTTTCGGCTTCGGTGACGATCTTGACGATCCGTTCCTTGGAGGCCGGGGTGATGACCGGACCCATTTCCGCGTCGGGCTCGGTGCCGTTCTTGACCTTCACGGCCAGGGCGCGTTCTTCGACCTTCTTCACGATCAGGTCAGCAGCGTCACCAACGGCGACGGCGACGGAGATCGCCATGCAGCGTTCCCCCGCGGAGCCGAAAGCGGCGGCCGCGAGGTGGTCTGCGGCGTTGTCCAGGTCGGCGTCGGGCATCACGATGGCGTGGTTCTTTGCCCCGCCCAGGGCCTGGACGCGCTTGCCGTGCTTGGTGGCGGTTTCGTGGACGTACTGGGCGATCGGGGTAGAGCCCACAAAGGAGATGCCGTCCACGTCCGGGTGGGTCAGCAGCCCATCAACGGTTTCCTTGCCGCCGTGCAGGACCTGGAACACGCCATCGGGAAGGCCGGCCTGCTTCCACAGTTTCGCGAGCAGCATCGAGGCGGACGGGTCACGCTCGGAGGGCTTAAGGATGAACGCGTTGCCGGTGGCGATGGCCATGGGCGCCATCCACAGCGGCACCATGACCGGGAAGTTGAACGGGGTAATACCTGCCACGACGCCCAGGGGCTCGCGGAAGGAGAAAACATCGATGCCGGTGGACACTTGGTCCGAGTAGTCGCCCTTGAGCAGCTGCGGGATGCCACAAGCGAACTCGATGACCTCCAGGCCGCGGCCGATCTCACCCTTCGCGTCGGAGAGGACCTTGCCGTGCTCGGCGGTGATCAGCTCAGCGAGGTCGTCCACGTGCGCTGCAACGAGTTCACGGAACTTGAACAGCACTGCGGTTCGCTTGGCCAGGGAAATATCACCCCACGAATCCGCCGCCTTGCGGGCCGCGGCAACGGTTGCGTTCAGGTCGGCCTCGTTGGCCAGCCGCAGTTCAGCGGACACCTGGCCGGTGGCGGGGTTATATACGGGCTGGGTGCGGTCGCCTTCGCCTGTGGTTTCAGCGCCGTTGATGAAATGGTGAATGGTGGTCAGTGTGGTCGTCGTCGACATGTGCGGACTTCCTTCTAGTCTTTGGTGTTTCTAGCCGAGCAGCTTGCGCTGGCGGTTCTTGTGGTCGGTGTACGTCTTGTAGGCCTGCCGGGTGGATTCGAGCTCGGAAACCTGCGAGACCGGAACGTCCCACCAGGACTCGGAGCTCGGGGCATCCAGCAAAGGATCAGACTCGACGTGGATCACGATCGGGCCCGTTTCCGGGGCCGCCTTTGCTTCCTTGATCGCGGCGCCCAGGGCTTCAATCACGTGCTCCCCCGGTTCGATCCGGATAACCCTCGCGCCCAGGGACTCTGCGTTGGTGGCCAGATCGATGGGCAGGTTCTCACCGGCGTCGAAGCTGTGCTGTTCCTTGTCCAGGACCCGGTACTGCGTACCGAACCGCTGCGAACCAAGAGACTCTGACAGCGACCCGATCGAGGCATAGCCATGGTTCTGGATGAGGACCACAATCAGCTTGATGCGTTCGGCGACGGCGGTGACCAGTTCGGTGTGCATCATCAGGTAGGAGCCGTCCCCCACCATCACCACCACATCTCGCTCCGGGCCGCCTGCAGCAGCTTCGGCCAGCGCCGCACGCTTGACGCCCAAACCGCCCGGGATTTCGTAGCCCATGCAGGAGTACGCGTACTCCACGTGGTAACCGTAGGGGTCCCGGACCCGCCACATTTTGTGCAGGTCACCGGGCAGCGAACCCGCCGCGCAGATGACCACGTCCTGGTCATCCATGGCCTTGTTGGTGGCGCCGATGATCTCGTTCTGCGCAGGTAACGGCGTGAAGCGTGTCTCGAACGCTTCGTCCACGATTCCGTTCCAGCGTTTCTTTTCCGCCGCGACCTTTTCTTCAAGATCGGCACCAACGCGGTAACCGCCCAGGGCTTGGTTTAGCTTCACCAGCGCCTTGCGGGCATCTGCGACGATCGGCAGTGTGGTGCCGTGCTTGTAGGCATCGATCGGCGCGACGTTGATGTTCACGAACTTCACGTCCGGGTTCTGGAATGCCGTTCGGGACGCGGTGGTGAAGTCCTCATAGCGCGTGCCGATCCCGATGACGAGGTCCGCTTCGGCTGCGATGGCGTTGGCCGCCGTCGTGCCTGTGGACCCGACGGCGCCGAGGGAGAACCGGTGGTCCCAGGGAAGGACGCCCACACCGGCCTGCGTGTTTCCTACCGGAATGCCCGTCAGCTCGGCGAACTTGGCGAGTTCCTCGTTGGCGTAAGCGTAGAGAACACCTCCGCCGGCGATGATCAGTGGGCACTTCGCGGCGCGGATGGCCTCGGCGGCGCGGCGAATGTCATCGTCCTCGGCCTCGGGACGGCGGATCCGCCACTCCCGCTCGGCCAGGAACTCTTCCGGAACATCAAACGCCTCGGCCTGGACATCCTGCGGCAGTGAAATGGTTACAGCACCGGTCTCCGCCGGGTCAGTCAGGACCCGCAGTCCATGGTGGAAGGCGGAGAACAGTTGCTCAGGGCGGGAGACCCGGTCGAAGAACCTGGACAGCGGCCGGAAGGCATCGTTGACCGTGATGTCGTAAGCGTACGGAAGTTCCAATTGCTGCAGAACAGGGTCAGCCGCACGGGTTGCGAAGGTGTCGCTCGGGAGCAGGAGGACCGGCAAGCGGTTGGTGGTAGCCAACGCAGCGCCTGTCAAGAGGTTCGAGGACCCAGGGCCAATGGAGGTACTGATGGCGAAAGTCTGGCGACGACGGGTGTGCCGTGCATAGCCAACAGCCTGGTGCACCTGGGCTTGCTCATTGCGGCCTTGGTAATACGGCATGATGGTGGGATCGGCAGCCTGATACTGCTTCAATGCCTGACCCACACCGGCAACATTGCCATGCCCGAAGATGCCGAACGTGCCCGGAATGAGCCTTTCGCGGTACTCCACGCCATCGATGGAATCCACGGTGTACTGCTTGGAAAGGAACTCCACCACGGCCTGCGCCACGGTCATCCGACGGGTTGCTGTACCCATTGCTAGCTACTCCGATACTTTTACTGGAATACGGTCTGACATGGTGTGCTCATCCGTTGCGGCGGCCACAGGCGCGGGGTTGTTCAGCAGCGAGGCCGCAGTGGCAACGGCACCCGCCACGTCGCCGTCGTGCGGGTAAAGCAACGTCCTACCTACGGTGAGGCCACGAACGCCCGGCAAAGCCAGAGCTGCCTGCCAGCTGGCAAAAACCTCGTCCTGGCTTCCGTCAGGATCGCCACCCAGCAACACGGTAGGCATGGTGGTGGAAGCCATGACGCGCTCCATCTCTGCCACGACAGGCAATTTCATCCAGGTGTAGGCGCTGGTGGATCCAAGGCCTTCGGCGATACCCACGGACTTGATCACGGCATCTGCGCGGAGATCGTTGCGGACCTTTCCGTGCGCATCACGGACAGAGAGGAAGGGCTCCACCATGGCGATGAGCTTGCGCTCCGCCAGCGAATCTATGGCTCTCGCTGTGGCTTCGAGGGTGGTCACGGTGTCCGGGTCGCCCAGGCAGATGCGTGTGAGCATTTTGCCGCCATCGGCGCCCAGCGCCTCCAATGCAGCTGCAGTGTGTCCGGTGAAGCGGTCATCGAACTCGTTGACCAGGCCGGCCAGGCCGCCGCGGTTCATGGAGCCGAAGACAAGCTTGCCTTCCAAGGCTCCCAAGAGCAGGAGGTCGTCCATGATGTCCGGCGAGGCCAGTACGCCATCCACGGCAGGGTTCGCCAACGCAATCTGCAGACGGTCCAGAAGGTCCCTGCGATCAGCCATGGCCATCGGCTGCGAACCAACGGCAAGGGCACCCCGGGCAGGGTGGTCCGCGGCGACGATGAAGTTTTGCGCGCTGTGTTTAAGGCCGGGGTGCCGACGGCGGGTGGCTGCAGCACGTGCGATGGCCTCGGGGTCCTCCAACCGTATACGGCTCAAGTGCTCGTAGCGGCGGGGATCGTTGTTGAGGCTCAACGAACTGCTCCTTCCCTGAGAGTGTTGGCTGAGAGGGCGGCACCGGGGATGGGGCGGCCGCGTTCAGCGAGCAGCGCGGTCACCTCATCCGGCGTCGGCATCGCATCCGCGCAGGAGAGGCGCGAGGCGACGATCGCGCCCGACGCGTTCGCATAATCCAGGACTTCCGAAAGGGGCCAGCCGGACAAAAGGCCATGGCAGAAGGCACCACCGAAAGAGTCTCCGGCGCCTAGGCCGTTGACGGTTTCCACTGGGACCGGAGCAGAGACCACACGCTCGGAGCGGGTCTTGGCCATGACGCCGTCGGGTCCGAGCTTGACCACGGCAATCTCGACGCCGGCATCCAGCAGGCGGTCCGCCTGCTCATCGGGTGTGCCTTCGCCTACGGCGACAGCGCATTCCTTGTCGTTTCCGATTGCAACAGTCACGTGCGGGAGGACTTTGGCAATCTCGGCGCGGGCTTCCTCTTCGGAGGCCCAGAACATTGGACGGTAGTCCAGGTCCAGGATGGTGAACTGACCTTCCTTGAGGCCGGTACGCGGACGGGACTGGTGCGCCTTGATGTGCGCGCTGCGGCTGGGCTCCTGACAGAGGCCGGTAACAGTTGACCAGAAAATGCCCGCATCACGGATGGCCGCGAGATCAAGTTCTTCAGCCTTGATCTGCAGGTCCGGGGCCGTGGGAAAACGGCCGTAGAAGTAAAGCGGGAACTCGTCCGTAGCCGGCTTGATGGCACAAAAGGTCACAGCCGTGGGGTATTCCTTGACCGCAGAGACGAAGGAATCGTCCACGTTGAACTTGTTCAGTTCCCGGTGAAGGTAGTTTCCGAAAGCGTCGTCTCCAGTGCGGGTGATGATTCCCGCGCGGCGTCCATGACGGGCTGCGGCGACGGCAACGTTGGACGGTGAACCTCCAAGGTACTTGCCGAAGGACGTCACGTCCTCCAGGTCCACCCCGACATCGTTCGGGTAAATATCAACGCTGATGCGCCCGATCGTAAGCAGTTCGTGGGTCACGATGATCGTTGACCTTTCTCTTGTGAACTCTGAACCTTTGAGCGCTGGGCCCCAATGCCTTGCCACCCCTCAGTGAGCGGGGCCACACGTCTACTCTGCACCAGAATCAATGTCCTGTCAAAGGATTGTACTGACATATTTACAACATGACACGGGACGGCATTACTTGCGCGGTACGGCCAGTTCGCCGGTGACATACTGGCTTCGCCCAAAGCCGAACGACCAGTCGCCCGGCGTGTTCTCTACGTAGCCCACAAAGACATCCTCACCCGCAATCCCCACCTTGACGAGGCTGTCCGCGATAGCTTCAAAAAGCGAGTTCTTAGCCTCTTGACTCCGGCCACCCTGGGTAAAGATCTGGATCATGACAACGCCGGAGCTGCGCTCGAATCCCAAGCCGGCATCCTGGGCCACAATCTGACCCTGAGGGTGTTCAGTCAAAATGTGGAAGTAGTCCCGCTCTGGAATGCCATACTCCGCGAGGATGGCATCGTGGATGGCGCGGCTCACCGCGGTCAGCTCTTCCGGCGAGCGGCCCTGATTGAGGTCAATTCGGACAAGTGGCATTTTCTCACTCCCTAAGTTTGTCCTGTCATACTAACAAAGAGCTTCATTGAAACTCAAGGACGTTCACCTGCTCTCAAAGCGCTTGGACTCCGGCTTGGAACGACGCCCAACCCCCTGGCCGGCAGGCAAGGGGGTTAGAGTTCTGGTTCTATCGGGGTTGTTGGCAGCGAGCCATTACAGTGCCGCCCTGATTTTCTTGAGGTGCAGCCCGCGGCACGGGATCGCAGCCGAAGCCAGATCCTGGCTGTGGTGGTGTCGCGGATCCGCAAAGAATCTGTCCGTGTCCGTAAGCTCCACAAGGCGTCCCTGGTAGAGGACTGCCACGCGCTGACACATATGCCTCACCACGTCCATGTCGTGGGTGATGATCATCAGCGTCAGACCGCGGTCCCGGTGCAGACGTTGCAGGAGTTCAAGGATGGTCCGCTGCGTCAGCGCGTCCAAGGCAGAGGTCGCTTCGTCACAGATGAGAACTTCCGGTTCCAACAGCAAGGCCCGGGCGATGGTGACCCGCTGCAACTGCCCTCCGGAGCATTGACCCGGGCGCCGGTCCAGGAGGACGGGATCAAGCTCCACTTCTTCCATGGCTGCCACGAGCCTGCGGGTCCGTTCAGCTGCTGTGAGCTCTTTTTGCGAGCGGAGCGGCGCTTCAAGGCTGCCACGCAGGGTCATGCGCGGGTCGAAGGAGTCGTGGGGTTCTTGAAACACCATCTGTACGGCCGTGGGCCCTGCACGAGCCGCGCTAAGCGTCCTGGCGATGCTGCCACTGCTGATTCCCTCCAAGCCAACAATGGCTCGGGCAAGGGTGCTCTTACCGGATCCTGATTGGCCCAGGACACCCAAAATCTCACCCTGTTTTACCTCCAACGAGACCGAATCCAGGGCAGGTCGCCCGCTGCGTTTGCCTGACCCGAACCGCTTAACCACCTTGGTCAGCGTCAGGGCGCTGTGCGGGTGGTCGGGGGCAGCCGGGATACTGGTGGGCGCCAAGTTGGACGCTTCAATCAACCTCTGCGTGTAAGCGGTTTTGGGGCTGCTCAGAACCGTCTCGGTGGTGCCGGATTCAACGATCACGCCGGCATCCATCACCAACACCCTGTCGGCGAAAGCAGCCACCGAGGCAAGGTTATGCGTGATGTAGAGGATGCCCAGACCACGCTGGATCCGTTGCCGATCGAGCAACTCCAGGATTTGTTGCTCCAGCACTTTATCCAAGGCGGACGTGGGTTCGTCGGCCAGCAGTATCTCAGGCTGCCCAGCCAAAGCCATGGCAGTCATGGCCCGCTGTGCCATGCCACCTGACAGCTGGTGAGGGTAGGATCGCGCACCCCGCTGCGCATCTTCGAAGCCCACCTCGGCCAGGAGTTCGAGAACCCTCACCTTTGCGACTTGGCCGCGCAGGCCGGCATGCAGCTTGAGGGTTTCCCGGAGATGGGAACCGATTGTCTTGTTGGGGTTGAACATTTTCTTTGGCTGCTGGAACAGCATCCCCAGCCGGCCGCCTCGAATGCGGTTCAGCTCTGTTTCCGAGGCTTGGGCAATGTCCGAGGACCCTAGCCGGATGGAACCGGACTCGATCTTCAACTGCTGAGGCAACAACTGCAGGACCGACCGCGCAGTCATGGTCTTGCCCGAACCGGAACTTCCCACGAGCGCAACAAACTCGCCGGGCTTCACGGCCAGGCTGATACCGGCGAGGACCGGGCGCCCCGTACCCTCGTTAAGGACTGTCAGATCCTCAACCACGAGCTCAGGCATGCTGGCCCTCCACTACGAGAATGTTCACAGCATCCGAGGCCCGGCGTGATGCCCGTTGGCCGATCAATGTCACGCACAGGGCAACAAGGAACACGCCGAGTCCGGGAGCGATGATCCCCCACGGAGCCCTTTCCGCATATGGTTGCGCCGCGGCCAGCATCGAGCCCCAGTCAGATTGAGGTGGTTGAACGCCAAGTCCGAGGTAGGACAAGGCACCGACACTGATCAGGAGCTGCCCGAAGCGCAACGTCGCCTGCCCCAGCATGGGAGCGGACAGGTGCGGGAGGATGTGGCGAAAAACTATGAACGACGGCGAACAGCCCACCACCCGCGCGGCTTCTACAAAGCCGCGTGCCGAAACATCATAGGCAAGCGTCCGGGCCAGCCGCGCAATTGGTGTCCATCCTGTCACGGTCAGCGCCACCAGCAGCGACGTGAAACCAGTGCCCATGGCAGCGACGATGAACAGCGCCACCACCATCTCCGGCAGTGCCAGCAGGACGTCATTGGTGCGCGTGAACAGCTCATCCACCCAGCCCTTACGGCGGGCGCTGAGCACACCGATCGCTAATCCAATGATTCCGGTCAGCACCGTGGCCAGTGCGGCTACCACCAAAGAAAAGCGACCGCCGTCGAGTAGGCGGCTCAGCGTGTCCCGCCCCAGGTGGTCCGTTCCCAGCCAATGAGTGGCACCGGGCGGTACAAGCCGGGCCGCGAGGTTCTGATCGTCCGGAGGGAACGGCGCCAGCCAGGGCGCGGCTGCCACGGCGGCAATTATCACGGAAAGAATCACGACGGCGGCCCCGTCGATCGCTGAGCGCTTACGCAAGGGCGCCACCCACCTTCGGGCTGAGGACCCGGTGCAGGAAATCGGCAAGCGTGGTGATAGCGACAGCCAGTGCCACTACCACCACCACGCCACCTTGGGCCAACGGTATGTCGCTGTTGACCACGGCGTCGTATAGGAGCCTGCCCATGCCGGGAATCGCGAAGATCACCTCCACAATGACCGAACCGCCCAGGAGGCCTGCGAACCACACGGCGAACAGGGTGGACAACGGGACCAGACCATTGGGCACGACATGCCGCATCACCGTCTGGACGTGGCTCAATCCGCGGGCTCGCGCGGCGGATATATGTTCCGCTTCGAGGGCGTCGATCATTCCTGAGCGCACGGCCGATGTGAAGAAACTAATGGGCCGCAATGCCAGAGTGGCTGCCGGGAGGACGATGGATGAGGCCGTGTTCCATCCTGCGGAGGGCAACAAGGACAGCTTGAGGGCGAACACAAGCACCAACAGCGGGGCCAACCAGTATTCAGGCATGGCGATGAAGGACTGCGTAACCGTGGTAATCACTTTGTCCGTTTTGCTTCCCTGTTTGAGTGCCGCAACGATGCCCAGGGGCATCGACACCACCAAGGCCGTGCCCAGGGCGACGAGCACCAGGCTCAGGGTGATGCCCAAAGCGGGTAGTACCTGGTCAACCACCGGGGTCCTGCTCATATGGGATAACCCCATATCCCCCGCAAATAAATCCCCCAACCAACGCAAGTACTGGACCGGAAGAGGATCGTTGAGTCCCAGGCTCTCACCCAGGGCCCTAACGGTGGCCTCATCCACCACGTCCCCGGCGACGCGGGAACGGATGATTTTCCTTACAGGGTCGCCCTCGGTGACGTAGGGAATAAGGAATACGGCAAAGGACGACAGCAGGACGGCGACCACGAGGGTCGCCGTCCGCTTCGCAAGGAATGTGATCATGCTGATTCGTCTATCGGTCCCGGTTTTATTGCCAGGAGCCGGACTTGGCCGTTTGCGCGGTCAGGACGTAACGGGACAGCGGATCCTGGACGTAAGAGAGAACGTTGCTGCGAACGGCGTCGATGGCTTGCTCATTGACCAGCCACAGGTTGACGGCCTGGGCATTGAGCAGTTGTCCGGCCTTGGCGTAGAGCTTGTAGCGGTCCTCGGTGTTGGACGTGCCAGCTGCCTGGGCGATGATCGCGTCGAACTCCTCATTGCAGTAATGGCTGAGGTTGTACGAACCCTTGCACGTGTAATCTGCCGTCAGGAAGCCAAGGGGATCAGCGATGTCAATGAGCCGGTTGCGCTGGCTCAGGATCATGTCGTAGTTCCCCGCCAGGACATCGGGCTCGGCGGAGGCGTACTCCTTGGCCTGGACGGCGACCGGAACACCAATGTTCTTGAGATTGTCCTGGATTACGGTTGCGACGTCGGCGAATTCGGCTCGTTCTACAATCGCAACGATTTCCAAGGGCTTCGCCGCAGTGTAGCCTGCCTCAGCCAGGAGCCTCTTCGCTTCCTCAACGTTCTGCTTGGGCGAGGTCGCATCGCTGTACGCCCAGGGTTCCGAAGTTGCAAAAGGACCGGCTGCCGGAAGCGCAGCGCCCTCGTATACGCTGGCGGCCAATGCCTCAAGGTCCAGGGCCGAGCGGAGGGCCATCCGGAAATCGGCGTTGTCAAAAGGTGCCCGGCCGTTGTTCATGTACAACGTGGCCGTGCGTGGAGAGTCTGCCTTCAGCACCGAGACTTCGGGCGCATTCTCCACTGCGGACAAAGCCGAGGCCGGGATGGAAAGGGAGATATCAGCTTCTCCGGTTTGTACCTGTGCGGCGCGTGTTGCGCCATTGGTGATGAAGCGGACCTCCGCCCCTGCCAGCTGCACGTCTCCGCCCCAATAATTGTCATTGCGGTCCAGAGTCAGGGATTGTTTCGGTTTCTCCGATACCGGCGTGAAGGGGCCTGTGCAGTGACCGAACGGGTCAACGGTGGCACCTCTGTAGGCGGCTGGAGCGAGAACGCCGGTATTCACGCTTGCAAGGCGGAACGGTACCAGCGGGTTCTCCACGGGCGTACTTACACGAACTGTCTTGGCGTCGGTTGCCTGGACAGCAGTGACGACGCTTGGGCTGAATGCCCGGGCAGGAACTTTGGCTTTGAGCACGTGATTCAGCGAGGCGGCCACAGCTTCTGCGGTGAGGTCGGTGCCATCCTGGAATTTCACGCCTTCACGGAGGGTGAAGTCCCATTCGAGCGGGGAGGCCTGCTTCCATTCCGTAGCCAGGAACGGGACCACTTTTTTCCGGGCGGAATCGTACTTCGTGAGGGTTTCCAAGCAGCCGGACAGCGACAGGATGTACGCGGCGTCGGACTCGGGGGCCCAGTTGGCAACGGGCGCACGGAAGTTGTCCACGACGATGCGCTGGTTGATATCCGCAACTTTCTCTGTTGTCGCGGGCTGGCCCCCGCTGAGGCCACAACCGGAAAGAGCGAGAAGGGCTGCCAGCCCGAGGGCTGCCGTGGATCGTTTGGGAGTGCGCAAAGGGAACCGCCTGCTAACTATGCCTGAAGGGGTGGGCGTGGGGGTACGAACCCAAGCCTTTTGTCCACGATGTTGTGCAGCCGTTCACCTCGGCTGTACCGCCATAGGTTTTCCACGAACAGCTTGCCGAGATCGTCGAGGTGGTCTTCGGTGTCACCGCTCATATGAGGCGTGAGAATGACGTTGTCCATGCCCCATAGCGGGTGTTCCGCAGGCAGTGGTTCAGGTTGGACCACGTCCAGCGCTGCGCCGGAGATAACTCCCGAGCGAAGCGCGTCCACCAGGGCGTCAGTGTGAACCAGCCCGCCCCGCCCCATGTTGATGAGGTGGGCTGTTGGCTTCATGGCGGAAAGGACGTTGGCATCCACCAAGTGCTTGGTGTCTTCAGTCAAGGGTGCGGCCAGTACAACGTAGTCAAAATCTCGGACGACCAACGCCAGGTCTTTTGAGGAGTGGATTTCTTCAAAGTACTCGTCCCCGCGGCGGCTGGTCCGTCCGGCACCGCTGACGCGCAAGCCAACGGCACGGAACAGGGACGCAATTTCCCGCCCGATGGACCCTGTCCCCACCACCAGCACCCGCTGGCCTTGGATTTTCCGGGTGACCCGGTGTTGCCAACGCCGGGCTTGCTGGAGCCTCAGTGAACCTTGAGCATCCTTCGCGATGTCCAGGACAAAACCCAACGCGAACTCGGCTATCGCTCGGCTGAGGACGCCACGCGAGTTCGTGTAGGCCACGTCGCTGTTAATCAACTCATCGAACAGGAGTTGGCTGACACCCGCCGCTGAGACGTGGACCCACTGCAGCGAAGAGGCTGCAGTCCAGTTTTCGCGGAGCGCAGACGAGAACGAATGCCATTGATACAGCACATCCGCACCCTTCATAGCTTCAGCGAGCCCTTCGCCTTTCGTCAGCCGGACGTCGGCAAGTTCCTCGATCTCCTCCAACCGGGGCGGCAACGTCTCCCGGTACAGGACAGCCACGGTGGGCCGTTTGCCATGGACAACGGTCATGCTTACGACGCCGCTGCTGCCGCTGGGTTCGCTGCCTTGCCGGCCTCAGCCTGGCCTACAGTCTCCAAGACGTTAATGGCAGCCAGGACGGCGTCCGTGAATTCCGAGGTAGACGACGGTCCTCCAACATCGCGGGTGCCCAAACCCTCACGCAGCACCGATTCGAAAGCAAGCTGCAAGTGCTCGGCAGCTTCAGGATGGCCCAGGTGCTGAAGCATCATTGCACCGGACCAAATCTGACCTACCGGGTTCGCCAATCCCTTGCCCGCAATGTCCGGGGCTGATCCGTGAACGGGTTCGAAGAGCGACGGGAAGTCGCCTTCGGGGTTCAGGTTGGCGCTGGGGGCCACCCCGATGGAACCGGTAACAGAGCTGCCCAGGTCCGAAAGAATGTCCCCCAACAGGTTCGAGGCCACGATGACGTCGAACGTCCACGGCTTCAGGACCAGGTGCGCGGCAAGCGCGTCCACCAACTCGCTGGTGAGTGTTACATCCGGGTAGAGGCGGGTGGTTTCCTCCACTATTTCGTCCCAGAAGGGCATGGTGTGAATGATCCCGTTGCTCTTCGTGGCAGAAGTCAGGTGACCTTTACGGGAGGACGCCAGCGATGCCGCGTAGTGTGCGGCACGCGAAACTCCCAGGCGGGTAAAGATGGTTTCCTGGACGGCGGTCTCATGGGGCAGCCCGCGGTAAGCGCGCCCGCCGACCTCCGAGTACTCCCCTTCGTTGTTTTCGCGCACGATGAGGATGTCGATCGGCTCCTTGTTCGCAAGTGGCGACTTGACGCCGTCGAGCGTTTTCACGGGGCGGAGGTTGATGTACTGCTGGAATTCGCGGCGAATGGGAATCAACAGTCCCCACAACGATTCAGCGTCCGGAACGTCCGGTGAGCCGACGGCGCCCAGGAAGATGGCGTCATGCTGCGCCAGCTGTTCCAGCCCGTCGACGGGCATCATTCGCCCGTGCTCGCCGTAGTAGTCCGAGCCCCAGTCGAAGTGGGTGAACTCCAGGTTGATGGCGTGGAGCTGGGCGATCCGTTCGAGGCATTCGATGGCTGCCGGGACTACTTCCTTGCCGATTCCGTCGCCCGCGATAACTGCAATTTTGTGGGTCGTCACGATGCATTCCCTTCTGAGGTGGCGGAGAGTTGCTGCCAGCGGGCGGCCGGCTCGGCCAGTTTGATAATGGTGCTCTTGGGTTCGGTCATCTCGCGAACCGCGTGTTTGACGCCTTCACGTCCCACGCCGGATTTCTTGAAGCCGCCGAAGGGCATCGAGTCAATGCGGACGTCGCTGGTCTCATTGATCACCACGGCACCCACGTGCAGCTTGTCGGCTATGGCCAGGGCCAGTTCGATCGACTCCGTGAATACGCCGGCTTGAAGCCCGTAATCGGAGTCGTTTGCGGCGTGGATGGCATCGGTGAGCTGAATGAAAGGCATGATGCTGACCACCGGGCCGAACACTTCTTCCCTAATGACCAGGGCGTCTGAGGGCACGTCCGTGAGTACGGTGGGCTGGTAGAACGCGCCGTGGCGTTGGCCACCGACATGCACGGTTCCGCCAAGCGCTTTGGCCTCCTCCACCCATTCCTCCACGCGGCGGGCTTCGGCGTCGGTGATCAGCGGCCCTACATCCGTGGTGCGATCGAACTTGGCCCCGACACGAAGCGCCCGGGTTCCCGCGACCACATTCTCAAGGACTTGATCGAACAGGGAAATGTGAACGTAGACCCGCTGCACGGACAGGCAATTTTGGCCTGCCACCCCGAAAGCCCCCGACACTATCGCCTCGGCGGCTGCCTTGGGGTCAGCGTCCGCACAGACGATGGTTGCATTGTTGCCGCCAAGTTCCGAAAGGATCTTCTTTGCTCCAGCGGCGGCAGCGATGCGGTCGGCCGTCTTCGGTCCACCGGTGAAGGATATGAGGTCCACCTGCGGGTCCGTCACAATCGCTTCCGAGACGCCCGGTCCCGAGACGATTGCCGCGAGGCGACCGGCGGGGACACCCGCTTCCAACAGCAGTTGGACGAAGGCAAGGCCCGTAAGCGGCGTGCGGCCTGAAGGCTTAAGTACGACGCCGTTGCCTCCGATCAGGGCGGGGCCCAGCTTGTGTGCCACAAGATTGAGCGGATCATTGAAAGGTGTAATGGCCGCAATGATTCCCACCGGCTTGCGGTTGTACCAGCCGATTTTGTTTGCTCCGACCATGCTGTCTTCAAAGGCGAGAGTCTCTCCAACGAGTTCGCTCGACGCCGCAGCCGAGAGCCGTAACGTCTCAATGCACCTGCGGACTTCACGCCCAGCCTCGGTGATGGTCTTGCTGCTTTCCGCGGCAATGATCTCGGCAAAGCGCTCGCCTTGGTCCGCAAGCAGCACGGCAGCATGCTCCAAAGCCTCCCTCCGTTCCCGGAGAGGCCAATTATCTTCTTGAAGGTGGCGGTGAATATAGGCGACCGCACGGCGCACGTCCTGTGGTGCGGAGGAACAGACCGTTCCTAGCAAAACGCCATCTTCCGGATCCCGGACTTCGAGGATCCTGTCAGCCGTCTCCCAGCGCCCCTCCAGATAGGCTCCGCCTGGCAGGGCGGCGATGCCTGCCCGCCTGTAGGCAGTTTCTTCCCCTGTTTTCGGGCGCGCTACAGCGACTTTGGTTGATGAACTCATGGGATCCTTTACCCTGCCTATTTGACGCGGTCGATGATCTTCGCGGCTCCGCCAATAAACGGCAGGAACCATGGCGGGCCGAAGTGGCCAGGCACTGGCGGGTTCTTCAGGTCTTCCCAAACGTTCGCCTGCTTATCCCCTGCCATGTAATGCGCCATTCTCTTGCCCATGTGGGCGGCCATTTGCACACCATGACCGCTGTAGCAGAGCGAATAGAACAGACCGTCATGTACGCCGGCGTGCACCATTTGGTCCATGGAAAGGTCCACCAAGCCGCCCCAGATGTAGTCCACCTTCACGTTGGCCAGATATGGGAAGAGCTCAGTCATGGCTTTGTGCAGGATCTCGCCACTCTTGACGTCTGATTCGGGGTTGGACATGGCGAACCGCGCCCGGCCCCCGAAGAGCAGCCGGTTGTCCGGTGTGATCCGGAAGTAGTACGTCAGCATCTTGCTGTCAGAGGCCTGGCGCCTGTTCGGAAGAATGCGGTTCACCACGTCTTCCGGCAAGGCTTCGGTGACAATGATGAAACTGCCCACCGGGATCACACGACGCTGAAGCCACGGGGTGACGTTGCCGGTGTAGCCGCTGGTGGCCACCAGGACCTGCTTGGCACGGGTAATGCCGCGGGTGGTGTGGACGTCATGGACCGTGCCTGAAATCTTGTTCAGCTCCGTAACACTTGCGTTCTCGCAGATGTGGGCTCCGTTGTCGGTTGCCACCTTGGCCAATCCGTGAACGAACTTGCCCACATGCAGGCCCGCACCCAAGGGATCCATCATGGCGCCCTGGTAGAAGTCCGTTCCAATCTCGCTGTGGATTTCGGATTTCGGGATGACCTTGACGTGGTGATCAACAAGGTTCGCGAGCAGCTCCTGCGACTTCAGGAAGCCATCGTAGTGCGACTTATGGAACGCGAGTGAGAGTTTGCCGAAGCGCTTGAAATCGCAGTCAATGCCGTTGTCATGCACCAGCTTCTCGATGGTTTCGATGGCGTCGTTGTATTCACGGAACATCTCTACCGCGCGCGGCGCGCCGTACCGTTTGACTGCCGCGCTGAAGCCAATGGCCAAGCCAGTGGTAGCCATGCCCCCGTTGCGGCCCGATGCGCCCCAGCCAACGGTATGGCGTTCGAAGACGGCAACGCTGGCGCCTTGCTTAGCGAATTCAATTGCTGCGGACAGCCCGGTAAAGCCCGCGCCGATAATCGCAACATCAACATTCTCCGGGACCGGAGTACGGCGGTAATCGCCGGAGGGCTCTGCAGTATCAAGCCAGTAGGGAACAAGTTTCACGGGTTGGCCTTTCGCCTCGTGTTCGTGTTTAGAGTCCGAGGTGCTTGTTGATCTCGTCCAGGGATTTAGCTGTGTTGAGGTCATAACCATGGCCAATGGGGTCATAGCCGCGGTCCAGCATCCAGAGGTTCCTAAAGCCCATGTCGTGCATGGGGTGCATGTCGTAGCGAGTGTGGGACGAGACGTGAAGGAAGTCCTCCGGTTTGGCGTTCAGAGTGTCCAGCATGTATTCGAAGGCCTGGTAGCGCGGCTTGTATGCCTGGGCTTGCTCGGCGGTGAGGACGGAATGGAAGTTGGCGCCGAGCTTGGGAATGCTGATGTCCAGGAAGCTGGTGTCTGCGTTGGACAGAGCCACGAGCTGGTAGTTGTCGCCCATGAGCTTCAGCGGGGCGGGCACGTCCTCGTGGGCGACCCAGCCGCGGACAGCGTCGGCAAATGCTGCGCCGGCGCCTTCAGTAGGGCCGATACCCCAGCGCTTGCACACGCGATCAAAGGAGTCCTGAAGGATCTGCTCATACGGCTTGTAGTCCCCCAGCACTTCGTCGAAGCGGTATCCGCGGAACTGCTTCTTGAAGGTGGGCCACTGTTCTTCAGAGATACGTCCGTCGAGCAGACGCCGGGTGGTGGGATCGATGTCGAAGTTGATGATCGTGCCGTAGATGTCAAAGGAAATGTACTTCGGCCGGGAATTGGTCTCTGCCATGTCGATTCCGTTTCTGGTGGGAGATGGAGGCGGGCGGGCGGGCCCGCTTGTTTGGGTGTCGAGTGAGGCGGGCGCACCGCAAAACGCCTCATGGGCGGTCCGGGAGCCCCTCGATCGATGACTCGACTCTAAGCCGCCGAATTGTCAATTGTCAACAGTTTCAATATCGACATTAGAACGATTCTCATCCGTGGCGATCCGAAAAAGGTGGCCTCTGTAAATTGTTGACAATTCACTTTGGACGAGGTTGCATTGCACTAGATGACAGATGGATCCAGGCCACCCATCAAGGCCCAAACCTTCCCCCTCTCCACCGCCCGACTCCCCTCGAAGGGAAGCATCATGAAGATTCGAACCAAGGCGCCAACCGCAGTTGCAGGCGGTGAGGTCCCGGTCGTCATGCCAGACCTCGCCTTAGATGGCATGGCCATGGTGATCGCCCAACGCGGGGGCGCCCGCGAAATTCTCACCACCCCCGAAGAACCCCGCACCCGGGCCTTCCTCAAGCAGGTCCTTTAACCATGGATGGAAAACTCGCAGTCATCGGCCTGGGCAGCATCGGAAGCATGGCCCTTTGGCAGGCCTCCAGGCTCACAGACGAAGTGATGGGATTCGAAGCGCACTCCCCCGCTCACGCACGCAGCGCCGCCGGCGGAGACACACGATTGTTCCGCATGGTCTACCGCGGCAACCCTGCCTACTACCCCATCCTGGAACGTTCCCGCGAACTTTGGGCAGAACTCGAAGCGGAAACCGGGCAAGAGATCCTCACGCGCTGCGGCGGACTCTCCATCGGCACCAGCGACGGGCCCTACCTCCGGAGCCTGTTCGAGACCATAAGCATGACCGGAGCCGCCCACAAAATCCTCAGTCGTGAGGAAATGGCCGTCCGCTACCCGCAACATAACCTCCGAAGCGACGACATAGCGATCCATGACCCCAACGCCGGCGCCCTGCGGACCGACCGCGCCATCACCGCGGCCATCACAGCAGCGCAGGCCAATGGCGCAACAGTCAACACCAACACTCCTATTGAAAGCATCATTGAATCCGACGAAGGCGTCGTTATTACATCCGGTGCAAACTCCTGGACCTTCGAACGGGTCGTAGTCGCCTCCGGCGCTTGGTCCAAGGCACTCATGCCCGAATACCTCAAAGCCCACACCGAAACCAAGCGGATCTTCCTTTCGTGGTTCGTCGCCCGCGACGCAGAGCAATTTGCGCCTGAGAAGTTTCCGATCTTCATCAGGATTTCCGGGGACCGTTCCATGTACGGCGCACCCGCGGTGGACGGCGTAACCGTCAAAGCCACGCTCGATGGCCGTGGAGCACCAACTCCAGCGGCCGATTCTGTGCCCCGCGACCTCACATCGGCTGAGATCGCGGAATCCATAGAGACAGTTGAAGAGTTCTTCCCCGGCTTGATTCCCAGCATCGTGCGCTCCGACGCTTTCCCGGACCTTTTCACCTCGGATTCGCAGCCGTTGATGGGATTCTTCGGCGAGTCCAGCAGGATCTACTCGGCCACCGGATTCTCGGGTGCCGGCTTCAAAATGGCCTCCGGCTATGGAGAAATCGCAGCCCTCGAAGCCCTCGGTAAGCGCTGGTACGACGGATTGGATTTTCTCCGCCCCCAGAGGTTCCGGGCGTCCTAGCTACTTCGCACCAACAGGGAAACACCACCCAATCGCATATTGTTGACAATCTACAACCCCTAAGAAAGTATGAAGCCATGGCAACACTCAGCCCCATCTTGAAGCAGGCAACCCCCGTGGTTGTCGACCACGCGGCCGGTAGCTGGATCCACGCCACCGACGGCAAGAAATACCTGGATTTCACCACCGGGATTGGGGTGACAAGCACAGGTCACTGCCACCCCGATGTTGTGGCCGCAGCCCGGGAACAGGTGGGCAAGATCGTTCACGCCCAATACACCACCGTGATGCATAAGCCGCTGCTGGAACTTACCGAACTTCTTGGCAGCGTCTTACCCCAAGGTTTGGATAGCGTCTTTTACGCGACCTCAGGCTCCGAAGCCGTAGAAGCCTCCATCCGTTTGGCCCGCATGGCCACAGGCCGTCCAAATATCATTTCCTTCCAAGGTGGTTTCCATGGCCGGACGGTCGCCGCGGCATCGCTGACAACGGCAGGAACCAAGTTCCGCTCAGGATTCTCCCCGATCATGGGCGGAGTGCACGTTGCCCCGTTCCCGCACTGGTACCGGTACGGCTGGGACGAGGACGCCGCCGTCGAATTTGCGCTTAGGGAACTGGACCACCTCCTGCTGACCATCAGCGCACCCAGCGACACCGCCGGCTTCATCATCGAACCTGTCCTCGGGGACGGCGGCTACATTCCCACCCCCATTGCCTTCCTCCAAGGTCTTCGTGAACGCGCAGACCAGCACGGAATCGTGCTGATCCTCGACGAAGTTCAGGCCGGCGTTGGCCGTACCGGTAAGTTCTGGGGCCACGACTGGGCCGACATTCTGCCCGACGTCGTCATCACGGCCAAGGGCCTCGCCAGCGGTTTCCCCATTTCGGCAATCGCCGCCTCCGCAGAGCTGATGGGCAAAGCCTGGCCCGGCTCCCAAGGCGGAACTTACGGAGGAAACGCCGTTGCGGCAGCAGCCGGTATCGCCACCTTAGGTGTCATCAAGCGGGAAAACCTCGTGGAAAACGCCCTTCTCCGAGGCGACGAACTCAGGGCAGGACTCGAGACACTGCAAACAAAGTTTGCCGGCATAGGGAACGTCCGCGGCCGAGGCCTGATGCAGGGCGTCGAATTCACTGCAGCAGATAATGCCCCGGACGCGGCAACTGCACTGGCCGTCCAGCAGGCTGCCATCAAGGAAGAGCTCCTCCTCCTCACCTGCGGGCCGCACGGCAATGTCATCCGGCTCATCCCCGCCCTGAACGTCAGCAGCGACGAGATCCAGGATGGCCTGTCCAGGTTCTCCCAAGCACTCAAGTCGGCCACCTCCTAGTCCCCCTGACCACTGAAAGAACCACCATGACCCCCTCACTTGATCCCAGTTCACTGCAAACAGACCTGTTCATCGACGGACGCTGGCAGCAGGCCGCAGACGGTGCGACCTTTGCTGTGGAAAACCCCGCCACGAACGAAATCATCGCCCGAGTGGCCGACGGCAGCCCTGAAGATGCCGCCCTGGCCATTGAGGCCGCCGGACGCGCCCAGGCCGCGTGGGGAAAGTCGACGCCGAGGGAACGCGCCGACATTCTCCGCCGCGCCTACGACCTGGTCATTGCGAACACCGAGCGGTTGGCTTCCATCATGACTGCCGAGATGGGCAAACCCCTGGCAGAAGCAAGAGGCGAGGTGGCTTACGGCGCTGAGATGCTCCGCTGGTTCTCGGAGGAAGCAGTCCGGATCGGCGGCGACAGTGCCACCTCCGTGGATGGCAACACCCGCATCCTCATCACCAAGGAGCCGGTGGGGCCTTCTGTACTGGTGACTCCATGGAACTTCCCCCTGGCCATGGGCGCACGCAAAATTGCCCCAGCCGTTGCTGCAGGATGCACCATGGTTTTCAAGCCTGCGGAGTTGACGCCCCTCACATCGTTGGCGCTCGTTGCAATCTTCAAGGAAGCAGGACTTCCCGACGGCGTGCTGAACGTTGTGACGACGTCGAGCGCTTCCGGCGTGGTCCGGACCTGGACGGACAGCGGGATCGCGCGCAAGATCAGCTTCACCGGCTCCACCGAAGTGGGCAAGATCCTGCTGCGGCAGGCTGCGGACAACGTCATGCGGTCCTCCATGGAGCTCGGGGGAAACGCACCCTTCATAGTGCTGGCTGATGCAGACATCGAAAAGGCCGTGGAGGGAGCCATGAAGGCCAAGATGCGGAATATGGGCGAGGCGTGCACGGCCGCCAACCGATTCTTCGTCCACCGCTCCGTAGTGGAAGAGTTTGGCGGGAAGTTCTCCAAAAAGATGTCAGAATTGCAGGTGGGCAACGGTGCCTTGGCGGGGATCGACGTCGGACCCCTCATTGAGCAGAAGGGCCTGGAAAAGGTCGAAAGCCTTGTTGCGGACGCCATTTCCAAGGGCGCGCGGGTCCTCACCGGCGGACGCCGTCCGGAAGGGCCTGGCTACTTCTACTCGCCCACCGTTTTGGTGGACGTGCCTATGAACGCCATGCTGATGTCCACGGAAATCTTCGGCCCTGTAGCTGCCATCACTCCGTTCGACAGCGAGGACGAAGTTCTGCGCCTGGCCAACGATACTGAGTGGGGACTGGTGGCGTACGTCTTCACGGAAAGCATGGAAAAGGCCCTGCGGTTCTCCGCCGGGCTGGAAGTTGGGATGGTCGGGTTGAATACGGGCCTGGTATCCAATCCCGCCGCACCGTTCGGCGGGGTCAAGCAGTCCGGGTTGGGACGCGAAGGGGGCAAAATTGGGATTGAAGAGTTTTTGGAATACAAGTACACCGCTGTAGCGGTCTAATATATGCAATTGCCGAAGCATGGAATGAGGGGATGTCAATGGCGGCACCGGAGGGAATGTTCGCTGTAGAGGGCCGGCCCACGGCGCAGCTGATCGCTGACCAATTGCGGGAGCTTATTGTTCAAGGAGCTTTTAGGCCTGGACAGCAAGTCAATGAATCCGCCTTGGCCAGTCAGCTCAACACGTCCAGGGGCCCGCTCCGCGAGGCACTCCAGCGGCTGTGTCAGGAAGGCATCCTGGTAAGCAAGCGCAACCGCGGTGTCTTCGTACTGGAACTCTCCACGGAAGACGTCCGGGAGATCTATTCCGTCCGCGAGGCAGTGGAACTGGCTGCCGCCATTACGCTTCTGGACTCCGAGTCAGACCAGGTCACCGACACCTGCAGGGAACTCAAGGGCATCATCCGAAATATGGCCAAGCAGGTTGCGGCGTCGGACTGGCAAGCTATCGTCCGGCTGGATATGCAGTTCCACACGGCGTTTGTCTCCGGAACAGGGAACACACGCCTGATCAGGATCTACGAAACGCTTGCTGCCGAATCCAGGATGTGTATCCTCAGCTTGGAAGTAGCTTATCCACGTATCGATGCGCTGGTGCAGGAACACCAAAGGATCCTGGACCTTCTCGAAGCACGTGATCGCAGTGGCCTTCAGAACGCCATCAAACGTCACATGCAGAAAGCGGTGGAGGATCTTACGTCCAAACCTGAAGCAACAGGAATAACCGCTTAGGCACCGTCGAATATCCGCATCAAAGGAAGGGCCCGGTTCACTGAACCGGGCCCTTCCTTCCATCCATTGGACCTTCGTTATCAGACCTTCGGAAGATCGGCCACTACCCACATCTTCCGTAGCGTTTCGTGAATGGTCCACGTTCCCGTCCAGCCGGCCGGCGTGACGAACAAGGAGCCGGGACCCACTTCGAAGCTGGTTCCATCCTCTTCCGTGATGGTCGCTGTGCCACTGAGGACCTGACAGATCTCGTCATAGCCGGGCCTTGTACTCGTGGACACACCCGGCGTTGCCTCCCAAATGCCGGTCTTGAGTCCTTCCCGGGCCCAAAGGCGGAGGGACACTTCCGTCTGACCGGGAGTGCTTGATGTGGGCTTTGGAAGGTGCTCGCCAGGGTTCTCGGTGTTCGCATTTTTCATGACGGTAGCCTTGACCATAAATTACTCCTTCTGGGGTCTGAGCCCCGCGTCTATGTGCCCGCCGTCCTTGGAAGGGCACAGGTTCTATTCTATCAATTGTCAACAATCAACGATATGGTTTGGGAGAATCTTCCACCAATCGGACCCTAAGCCCATGCGCCGAGGCAACTTCCGTCACTCGGGCAGCTAGGGGTGGCTTGTGAAAAAGTGAAATATCCGACGCTAAGGTTTTGCCGTTCGTCGTAGTGGCCTGTATTTGCCGGGTTTGATGTGGTTGGCGCGCGGCCAGGTGTAGTCGCCGGTGAGGTTGATGTGTTCCCATCCCAGCGGTGAGAGGAACCGCAGGAGGTCCGGGTCGATGTCACCGCCGTTGCTGGTCAGGGTGGCGACGGTGCGGTCCAGGTAGACCGTGTTCCAGAGGACGATGGCTGCGGTGAGAAGGTTCAGCCCGCTGGCGCGGTAGCGCTGCTGCTCGAAGGAACGGTCGCGGATTTCGCCGAGCCGGTTGAAGAACACGGCCCGGGCGAGGGTGTTCCGGGCCTCGCCCTTGTTCAGGCCGGCGGTGACTTTGCGGCGTAGGCCGGGGTCCTGGAGCCAGTCCAGCAGGAAGAGGGTCCGTTCCACTCTGCCTAGTTCCCGTAGGGCGAGGGCGAGCCCGTTCTGGCGAGGGTAGGCGCCGAGTTTCCGCATCATCAGGGACGCGGTTACGGTGCCGGTTTTGATGGACGCGGCCAGGCGGAGGATCTCGTCCCAGTGCAGGGCGATCGTTGTGGTGTTGATGCTCCCGCCGGTCAGCGGAGCCAATGTCGACAGCCCGGAGTCGTTGGCGGGCGTGTAGAGGCGGGTGTCGCCGATGTTGCGGATCCGTGGTGCAAACCGGTAGCCGAGCAGGTGCATGAGGGCGAAGAGATGGTCCGTGAATCCGGCGGTGTCGGTGTAGTGCTCCTGGATCGCCAGGTCGGACTCGTGATAGAGCAGCCCGTCCAGGACGTAGGTCGCGTCGCGGTCCCCGACGTTGACGAGTTTGCTGTGGAAGGGCGAGTACTGATCCGAGACGTGCGTGTAGATCAGCCGGCCGGGTTCGGCACCGTACTTGGGGTTCACGTGGCCGGTGGACTCGGCCTTGCTGCCGGCCCGGAAGCGCTGCCCGTCAGACGAAGAGGTGGTCCCGTCGCCCCATTGTGCGGCGAACGGGTGGCCGTGCTGGGTGTTCACCAGTTCCGCCAGCGCAGCGCTGTAGGTTTCGTCCCTGATGTAGGAGGCCTGGTGGCGGTCCAGCTGGGCGTAGCTGACGCCGGTGCACGATTCAGCCATTTTCGTCAGTCCCAGGTTGATTCCGTCAGCGAGGATCGCGGTGAGCAGCAGCTGCCTGTCCTTGGAGGGGTGGCCGGATTTGAGGCTGGTGAAGTGGCGGGTGAATCCGGTCCAGGTATCGACTTCCATCAGCAGGTCGGTGATCCGGATCCGCGGGAACATGGCGCTTGCCTGGTCGATCAGTGGCTGCGCATGCGTGGGGACGATCGTGGTAGTCATCGAAGGCGCGGAACTGACGTGATCCGGTGACCCATATGTCCCCGGAACGCAGGGCATTCTTCAGTTCCGCGAGGGCGCAGAACTCGTAGAAGCCCCGGTGGAAGCCGTCGTCGGTGAAGACCAGCGGCTTCCACCGGGGCCGGATGAACGAAGTGGGTGCATCCTCCGGGATCCCCCGGGCACCGGTGGTGTTCAGGGTGCGGATGACGTTGATCGCGGCCAGCAGGTCCTGTGCCGCCGGTGCGGCGTGGAGGTCAAGGACGGCAAGAAACGCCGGCGTATAGCGGCGCAGCGTGGTGAAGTGTGCGCTGACGAGGCCCAGGTGATCTTCGAAGGCCGGCCTGGTCAGTTCCTTGGCCTGGGCGATGCTTTCGGCCAGGGATTCCCAGCCGATGGCTGTTTCGATCGCGGCGAAGGGGTCTTCGCCGTTTTCCTTCGCCTCAAAGAGGGCATCACCGAGCCTTGAGTGCAGGCGCATCATGGCTGTGACGGTGGAGCGGGACGCAAGCGTGGCCTGGTTTTGTTTGTTCTGCGCGGTCCGGATGAGCCGGCCGATGATCCTGTCGTGCAGATCGATGATTTCGTCGGTGACGGTTGCCATGCTTTCCACGGCCATGGCAAAGAGAGTCGCGTACCTGCGCGCGGGTTCGAACTTGGCCAGATCCGCCGCGGTCATCGCTGCACCCTCCCGGGCAAGCTTCAGCAGCCTGTTCCGGTGAACCAGCCGGGCCGCCGCCCACGGGAGATCAAGGGCACGCCAGGTAGTGAGCCGATCGATGTGCTCGTTCATCGCCCGTGCGTTGGCGCGCAGCGGTGCCTGCCGCAACCAGCCGATTTCAGTCGATGAACTCTCAGGGCGGCGGAGAAGCAACCCGTCCAGTCGTTTGCAGTGGTCCACGGACAACTGCTCACACAGAGTGGCGTAAATGTTCCGGTTCGCCTTGGTCAGGGCCTGAGCGCAGGCCCGTTCAATGACGCTGACGCCAGGCAGAGCCACCTTCCTTGCCCGCAGGAAGTCCCCCGCGCCTTCGACCAGGAGCAAACCCTTGTCTGTTTGCGCAGCCACGGCGCCCACGTGCTCCACGAGCTGGCGGAAGTCTGCAATTCCGAACGCTGACATGCCCAGATACGCGCGGATCTCCCTTCCGTGCTCCTGCCGCGTTTCCTCACGGGTTCCATACTCGTCCCAGGCCTCGCATGAAACGGACAGACGGGATGCCAGCCAGGAAACGACTTCAAGGGGCACTTGGGTGTCTTCCGCCAGCTGGATCCCCGGGTGACGCAGCAGGGCCAGTTGCACGCTGAAGCCCAGCTTGTTCGCGTCTCCGCGACGCTGGCGGATCAACGACATATCCGCCTCACTGAGCGTGTAACGGGCTGCAATGTCCTCTGCTCCGGTGGGTATTGCCAGGATCTGGCTACGCTCGGCAGCCGTGAGCAAAGAGCGCAGAGCCACGTCAGAAGTCCTTATCTGCTAAACGGCCACGCCTCACGGACATGCTGCCGTTCTGCTGTGACATGCAAGGCCCGCCGTTCATGGTTTGGCGAGGTGCCGGTAGATGGTGGGCCGGGTGACGCCGAACTCCTGGGCGATGTGCTCGACCGTGTGTGCACGCTTGCCGTCGGGCCCCTTTTCTTCATACATTTCGCGGGCCAGCCTGACCTGGCGGGGGCCTAGTTTTGGTTTCTGCCCGCCGGTCCGCCCCCGCGCACGGGCGGCAGCCAGACCGTCACGGGTCCGTTCAGACATCAGGGCGTGTTCGAACTCGGCGATCGAGCCAAGTATTTGGAAGAACATCCGCCCAATGGAGGTGGACGTATCGATGCCCTGGTCAAGGACGACCAGGTCAACGCCGCGTTCCCGCAGCGTGTTGGATAAATCGATGAGGTTTTCCAGCGACCGGCCGAGCCGGTCGAGTTTGGTGACGACGAGCTGATCACCCGCCCGGTTGGCCGAGAGCAGCGCTTTGTCGAGCTCGGGTCTGCGGGCGAGTTTTCCGGAGGCTGTGTCAATGAAGATCTGCTCACAGCCGGCCGCTGTCAGGGCGTCGTGCTGGGCTTCGGGGTGCTGGTCATGGGTGGAGACCCGTCCGTATCCGATACGCATCCCTAAAATGTATCAGTAACCCTGCTGGACGTTACATAGGAGGGTACACGCGAAGCATTACAAATGAGGTACCATGTTTCCGCATTTCTTCGAACTCGACTGGGAGTGTCTTGCGAACGATCGTTACCGGACGCTGCTGAGAAAGGCGATACTGGACAGTCCACAGCGTGGGACGGTTATTTCTGGCCCCGTTTCGATGCCGGTGTCGGCATGTCTCCCGTTTATTCTGTGAGTGCCGATCAGAGGTAGCGGCAGACTTCGTCAGCGGAGCACGTGTCCGGTTCCGGTTCGGCGGCCGGGGTGTGCAGTTGGGAGATGGTTTCCCTGAGGGTAAGGAGCTCGGCGATCTGGGCATCGAGTTCCCGCAGACGCTCGCCTAGCAGGTCCCGGACGTGCGAGCACGGCGGCTGGCCGTGTTCGCGGATCCTCAGGATCTGCCCGATCTGGGCGAGGGTGAGCCCGGCGGCCTGGCCGCGGTGGATGAACCCGACCCGTCCCACAGCGTCGTCGGTGTAGTCCCGGTACCCGGAGGCCATGCGTTCCGCGGGCGGGAGCAGACCCGCCTCCTCGTAGAACCGCAGGGTCTTGGTCGTGGTTCCGGTTGCTTCTGCAAGCTGTCCGATTCTCATGTGCGCTGATTCTTTCAGTGGCCGCCCGACTTGACCTTCCACCGTACTGGAAGGTTCATGATGGTGCCATAGGAACTTTCAAGTCACGGGGAAGGACGACGGGATGGATAACGAAGGGTTCGATCTTGCGATCATTGGGTCCGGTGGAGCGGCGTTTGCGGCTGCGATCCGGGCCAGGGGGCTGGGCAAGCGGGTAGTGATGGTGGAGCGCGGGACCGTGGGCGGGACGTGCGTGAACACGGGGTGTGTGCCGTCGAAGGCGCTTCTGGCTGCCGCGGATGCCCGTCACCTGGCGTTGGACGCGGCCCGTTTCCCCGGCATCGTGGCCTCGGCGGCCCCTGTGGACATGGCGGCCCTCGTCGGGGGCAAGGCCGCGCTTGTTGAAAGCATGCGGACGGAGAAGTACATCGATCTGGCCGCGGATTACGGCTGGGCCATGGTCCAGGGGGACGCGGCGTTCACCGGGACCCAGGACGCGCCGCTGCTCCAGGTCACCTCAACGGAGGGTGCGGTGCGAACCATCGAGGCCGGACATTACCTGGTGGCCACAGGCTCCACACCATGGGCGCCGCCTGTTCCGGGACTGGCGGAGACCGGGTATCTGACCTCGACGACGGCGATGGAACTGGACGAGGTGCCCGAAACAATGCTGGTCCTGGGCGGGGGCTATGTTGCCTTGGAGCAGGCGCAGCTGTTCTCCCGGCTCGGCACCCGGGTCACCATGCTGGTTCGCTCCCGGTTGACCTCGCAGGAGGAGCCGGAGGTATCCAAGGCGTTGGCCGGTGTCTTCGCGGACGAGGGGATCCGGGTGGTCCGGCGGGCCACCGTGGATTCGGTGAGCCTGGATGAGGCCGCCGGCGGGGTGATCGCCACCGCATCCGTGGCCGGAGGCCAGGAAGTATTCCGGGCCTCCCGGCTGCTCGTGGCCATGGGCCGCCGGCCTGTCACCGACGGCCTGAACCTTGGGTCCGTCGGTGTAAAGACCGGCACGTCCGGCGAGATTGTGGTCGATGCGCGTTTGGCCAGTTCCAACCCGCGGGTCTGGGCCGCCGGGGACGTGACCGGCCATCGGGAGTTCGTGTACGTCGCCGCGGCTCACGGCACATTGGCCGTGGAGAACGCCTTCACCGACTCCGTGGCCGAGGTCGACTATCGGTACTTGCCCCGGGTGACGTTCACCAGCCCGGCTGTGGGTGCCGTCGGCTTGACTGAGAAGGACGCGGTCGCTGCCGGGATCCGCTGTGACTGCAGGGTCCTGCCCCTGCAAAATGTCCCAAGGGCGCTGGTCAACCGCGACACCCGCGGCTTCATCAAGGTCGTCGCCGACCGTGACACCGGCAGGATCCTGGGCCTCACCGCCGTAGCCAAGGACGCCGGGGAACTCGCTGCCGCCGGCGTCTACGTCCTCGAGGCGGGCATGACCACCGCCCAGGTCGCCGCCATGTGGAGCCCGTACCTGACCATGGCCGAGGGCATCAGGATCGCCTGCAAAGCCTTCACCGCCGACGTCTCCAGGCTCTCCTGCTGCGCCTAAAAGAGCGGCCCCGAACATCAAGGAAGGCAATCCCATGACCACCGCCGACAACCAGGCCCTCACCTATCTGCTGTCTCCTTCGCGGTCCGGGATCGACCCGGCATTGTTCGTGCCGTTGCTGCGGCTCCTGGCCGAAGGCGAGCCCGTCACGGTCGCCGAACTGGCTACCGCCAGTGGACTGAGCGAAGAGACGGTCCTCCAGGGGCTGGCGGCCGTCCCGGACACCGAGTACGACGAAGAGGGCCGCATCCTCGGCCTGGGCCTGACGCTGCGGCCCACCCCGCACCGCTACGCCGTGGCCCGGGGAGCAGCTCTACACTTGGTGTGCCTTGGACACCCTCATCTTCCCCGCCCTGATCGGGAAAGCCGCGACGATCGAGTCGATCTCCCCGGGTAGCGGGACCCCCGTCAAGATCACGACGGGCGCCGATGGGACCGTCACCTCGGTGCAGCCGGCCACCGCCGGCGTGTCCCTGGTCAACCCAGAAGGTACGGGGCCGGTCCGGTCCGCGTTCTGCAACCAGGTCCACTACTTCGCCTCCCGTGAGGACGCCCGGACCTGGCTGGAAACCCACCCCGGGGGCGAAGTCCTGGACATCGAAGCAGCACACCGGGCCGGTGCCGCCATCGCAGCTGCCATGCTCTCGGCCGCGACTGCCGAGGATCCGGCCCCGGACACACGGCACGACTGCTGCGCACCTTGACAGCTGAACGCCCTGCTGTCTCGGCGGTGCCCGTTATGACGGAGCGCGGGCTCACGGATCGACAGAGCTTCGACACCGGCACCCGTGCGGGTCCCCGCGAAGAACTTCCACCCGTGCACCCATCCGGTCCTCCAGCAGCCTCGTTTCAATCGGATGGAACAACACTGAAGGCGGGGGCCACTTCTAACCGTCGCAGCCACACCGGCGAGTCAGGAAGGGGGGGCAGAAATAGCCGTCCTACCGGGGCCGGGCCAACACCTGTCACAATCAGCCGGGCAAGGCACGATCATGACCGGGGACTGCCGAGGCCGGCTCGGGGTCGGCGGGGCCGGGGCCGGGGGCATCAAGTCACTGGTTGTCCGCGCTGTTCAAGGCGTTTCCGCTGGCCGTACCTGGTCATTCCACGGGGCTTGTAGATGGCCAGAACTGTGGCCAGGAGCAGAACCACGAGACCACCACCGGTGTGAAGCAGCGCCGTGGGGAGCCCCATCTCTGAGCTGCCGGGGTCTGCCACCATGGCCACTACCGCGTCGATTGTCCGGCTGTAAAGGACCAGCACGATTGTCGCGATGAGCGTGAGGGCGAGCTTGAAGAGCACCCAGTAGTGCCGGAACAATCCCCACGTGGTCCCCAGCGCCAGAAGGACGCCGGTCACCAGGGATGCAAAAGCCAGCGGGACGAGAAGGGACCAGATCGTCGCCGCAAGGGCGAGCCAGAGCAGCTGTTCCAGCCGGGGATCGTTGCCGGTCAGCGTCATGACGTCCAGGACGATGAAAACGGCCACGGCTCCGGCCCAACCCAGCGAGGACAACAAGTGCAGGGTAAGCAGGAATTTACGGAGGCCGTAGGAGAGGACCATCCTGGCTTCACTCCCCGGCAAAGCCATGAGGAAACCCGTTCTCTGCCTGGCTCGTACCCGCACCAGAGTCCGGTGCCTCCATCCCCAAGCCATGCCTTGCCGGTCCGTGCTCGCCCCCGCCGAGCAGCATCACGGCAATAACGATGAGGATCAGGATGCCGGCGGCGATCGCGGAGATCTTGACCCATCGGGGTGGGTCGGTGAAAGTTTCCCGATTCGGTTTCGCCGCGTTCTTCGGGAGGTTTGGTTCGTTGTTCATGAGATGCTTCCTCTCACGTCCGCCCACACGACGGCACAGTGCTTTACGAGACAGTATGTCTTGGAACTGTCAGTGTGTTCAAGCCATGACGCGTCGTATAATTCGTGGATGCCGAAGCTGTGGAATGAGACGATTGAGACCCATCGAAGCGCCGTGCGCTCGGCCGTCCTGGACGCTGCGGCCGACCTAGTTGCCGGCCATGGGCCCTCGTCTGTCACGATGTCCCAGCTTGCCCAGACCGCCGGGATCGGGCGGGCCACGCTGTACAAGTATTTCCCGGACGTGGAGGCGGTCCTGGATGCCTGGCACGAGCGCCAGATCTACGCCCACCTGGATCATCTGGCCCAGGTCAGGGACAGCACCACAGGTGGCCCGGACCGGAAACTTGAGGCCGTCCTGAAGGCCTATGGGCTGATCAGGCACTCCAGACATGGCGGGGACCAGGGCGCCCGGCTGCACCAGGGTTCATACGTTGGCCGGGCCCAGCGGCACCTGCAGGCATTCCTGGCCGAGCTGCTGGCCGAGGGGTCCGGGGCAGGGATCTTCCGCGCTGACGTCGCTGCCGATGAGCTCGCCGGATACTGTCTGCATGCCCTGGAGGCAGCCTCCGGGCTGAGCAGCCGGGACGCGGTCCTGCGGCTCGTCACAGTCACGATGGCCGGGCTGAGGCCGACGCCCGCCTAGCTAGCCCGAAGCCCCCATGGGTTTGATTCGGACAGACAGTCACGGGCCCGGGTCCAGCGGCCTTAGACCATCGAGTCGAGCAGGGCTGCGCAGGCGTTTTCACAGCGGCGGCAGGCTTCCGCGCAGATCCTGCAGTGCTCGTGCATCCCGGCATGGCGTTCGCATTCCTCAGCACACACGGCGCACGCGGTCCGACAGGCCTGAAGCGCCGCCCGGGTCAGGTCGGTGTTGGCGCCCGTCAGCCGGGTGAGGATGTTGCCGGTGACGCCGCAGACATCGGCGCAGTCCAGATCCGTGCGGATACAGACAGCGAGGTCGGCAACCATGTCTTCACCCAGACACGCATCGACGCAGGCCGTACAGGTCTGGGCACATTCGAAGCAGGCGGCGATGCATTCTGCCAGCTTCTCCTTGTCCAGGCTGCCCGCCCCGTTGGGGTGCGCGCCGATCATTGCACTGATGTGGTGGGTCATGGTCCTGCTCCTGTCATCGGTGACGGGGCGGCCGGCTGTTACCGGCCCTCCGGCCCTACCCTAGACCGGGGGAGGCCACGTGTCTGCCCCTCCGTGGCCGCCAGCCGTCCCCGAGGTCAGGAGTCAGGATGGGTTGGCGGATCTGAAGGTGGCGCCGCCGTCATTGGAGACGAGGACACCCTCGGCGGTGGCTGCCCAGACCGAGAGGTTTCCGTCGGCGCTCTTGGCAGCGGCTATGGCCTGCACCTGACCGTCGATCCGGCCTTTCCGTGCCCACGTCGCGCCGGCGTCGGAGGAATAGTGTACGGTGCCGTCCGGTTCAACGCCCACGGCTTCGGCGGGGCGGGGAAACGTGGCGAACTGGATGACCGGGGCCTGCTTCTGCAGGGTCCAGGTGTTGCCGCCGTCGGTCGAGCGCTGGACTCCTTCCCGAGTGGTAGCCAGGACGGTGTCGCTGTCGGGGTGCCCGGCCAGGGCGGCCGGGGCGAAACCTGCGGCGACGGTTTTCCAGGTCTTCCCGTCGGGGCTGGTGCGCAGCTCCGTATCGGAGGCGACGATTCCGGACCTGGTCGTGGTGAGGGCGTGGAAGTCCGACTCGCCCTGCCGGGAGAGCGGCTCCCAGGTCTTGCCGCCGTCGCTGGATTTCATCAGCCCGAGAGGCTCGGGCAGGTCCGATCCCGGGCCGGGGTGGCCCGAGGCATAGAAGACGCCCTGGCCCTTGCCTGTGGTGAAGCCCATCAGGTCGTTGGTGGCGCCGATCTTCGTGGCCGGTTCCTTCGTGACGTCGAAAAGGCCGTCGTGGGTGGCCATCAGCACCTGGCTGCTGTCGCCGCTGACGGTCAGTCCGTGGATGTGGGCGCTGGGCAGCCCGCTTGTTGCCGTCGGTGGTGCCTCGGTGGAGGGGGCGTTGGGCGGGGTGCAGGCGGCCAGGGCCAGGACGAGGACACCGGCCGTCAGGGCTGCGGAGAATGAACGGTTGGGGATTGGGAAGGGCATGGAAACTCCAGATGTCGGGGATGAGATGGGCAGGCACCGCGGCCCCGGAGGGCCACGGTGCCGGGATGCTGATCGGCGGGCGTTAGAGACCTGCCAGCAGGTCCTTCATTTCCTGGATTTCGGCTTCCTGCGCTGTGACGATGTCCTTGCTGAGCTTGACCGCGTCGGCGTTCTTGCCGTCGGTGGTTTCGGTCTTGGCCATCATTACGGCGCCTTCATGGTGGGCGATCATCTGGGTGAGGAAGAGTTTGGCGGCCTCGGTGCCCTGTGCGGCCTCGAGTTTCTTCATGTCCTCCTCGCCCATCATCCCGGACATGCTGTGCCCGGAAGGCATGTTGGTGGGCATCGCGGTGGGTTGTCCCCAGCTTTCAAGCCAGCCGGTCATCTTCTCGATTTCCGGGCCTTGGGCCGCCTTGATCTTGGTGGCCAGGGCCATCACCTCGGCGGGGATGTCCTGCTTCTTCAGGATCATGTCGCTCATCTCCACGGCCTGGGCGTGGTGCGGGATCATCATCTGCGCGAACATGGTGTCCGCGTCGTTGAAGTCAGCCGAGGCTGCCGGTGACGTTGCCGACGCGGAACCCGATGGCATTGCCGAGCCGCCGTGGTTCATGCCGGGCATGCTGCTGGTCGCCGGACTTCCGGCTTCAGTGCCGGCCGCGCAGCCGGCGAGGGCGATTGCCGCTGCGATCGCGGCAGCGGAAATGGTCAGGGCTTTTTTCTTCATGAAAAATCAGGGTCCTCAAAAGTATCAGCGGCGCGTAGCGCCTTGGGATTGTATGCATTGACGGCCCCCGAGCGGGGGCGCCTGTTGAGCGTGCCGATGTAGCTCGAAGCCGCGCCGGGCAGGACACGGCGCGTCGTGCTGGTTTACGTCCGGCTGATACAGAGGTCACCGGGAGAGGGGCTGGCCGGTGAGTAGGAATAGTGGGTACCGGCTGCAGCCGCCGCACCGAAGTCCGGTAAGGCGTAGGGTGCTGTTCCCGGCGCAGGGGCCGAAAGCGTTGTGTTTCCCGGGGAAAGCACGCAGGCGTTGCCTCCGGCGGACATCTCGGGGCAGGACCCGTCAGGTGCGCAGGACGAAGACGAGCCAGCTGCCGGTTGGGTAACTGCCGCCCCGTCCGTGGACGTCCCCGGTGGTTGGGAGTGGCTGGCGGGAAGGCTTTCCAGGTGCACGGTTGACTCGGCCGCTGGTGCCGGCGTGCTGTTCACGGCGCTCATATCGTGTGTGCCGGTGCTCATATGGTGCGTGCCGGTGATGATGTGCATGCCGAAGATACCGGCAATGATGGCCATGGCCGCTATTAGGAAGCCTGCACGAAGGAAGAACGCGCTGAAGGGTCCACGAGATGGTGAGCTCACAACATTTTCCTCCCTTCCGTGCAGGTTGTTCAGTGCCTTAAGCCTACCGGCAGGAGTATTCCTGCCGGTCACAGCCTCTTGTTCAACGGGCCGGGGAGGGATTGAGTTTCACCCTCCGCAGCAGCTGAGCGTTCAGTGCAACCACGATTGTGGACACGGACATCAGCACGGCACCGGCTGCCGGGGACAGCACGACCCCGGCGAAGGCCAGGACCCCGGCTGCCAGTGGGACGGCGATGATGTTGTAGCCGGTGGCCCAGATGAGGTTTTGCCACATCTTGGCGTAGCTGGCCCGTGACAGGTCCACCATCGACAGGACAGCCCGGGGGTCGTTGCCGGCCAGGACCACACCGGCCGATTCCATCGCCACATCCGTGCCGGCGCCGATGGCGATACCGACCTCGGACCTGGCCAGTGCCGGGGAGTCGTTAACGCCGTCCCCGACCATTGCGACCTTCAGGCCGCGGCCCTGCAGTTCGGCCACTTTCTTGTCCTTGTCCGCTGGCAGGACTTCGGCGAAGACCTCATCGATCTTCAGTTCTGATGCCACGGTCCGGGCAACCTGTTGGGCGTCGCCTGTGATCATGGCGACCTTGATGCCCCGGGCCTGTAAGGCCGCAACGGCCTGCCGTGACTCCGGACGTATGGCATCTTCCAGGCTCACTGCGCCGAGTATCCGGCCCCCGTCCACCACGTGCAGCACGGCGGCGCCGCGGTTCATCCAGGCGCGGGTGGTATCTGCCAGGGATTCGGGTTCGGTGATTCCCAGTTCACGCAGCAGGGCGGGACCGCCCACCTGGATGGTTCGGCCCTCGATCATCGCGCGCACGCCCCGGCCCATCATTGACGTGAAGCCGGTGGCGCGGGGGACCTCCAGGCCCTTATTGCGGGCGGCGCGGACGATCGCAGCCGCCACGGGATGCTCGCTGTCGGACTCCACCGCCGCAGCCAGGGCCAGCAGTTCCTCACGGCTCACGCCGTCCAGGGCGGCCGCGTCCTTGAGTTCGGGTTCTCCCTTGGTCAGTGTGCCGGTTTTGTCGAACAGGACGACGTCGATGGTGCGCATGCGCTCCAGCGCCATCCGGTTCTTGATCAGCACACCGGCCCGTGCGGCCTGTTCGGTGGAGATGGCGATCACGAGCGGAATGGCCAGGCCCAGGGCATGCGGGCAGGCGATCACCAGGACCGTGACGGTGCGGGTGACAGCATCGGGAACGCTGCCCAGCAGCGTCCAGGCGATGAAGGTGAGGGCGCCGGCCGCGGTGGCGAAGTAGAACAGGAATGCCGCGGCCCTGTCCGCCAAAGCCTGGGCCTTCGAGGACGAGGCCTGGGCTTCGGCCACGAGGCGCTGGATCCCGGCCAGCGCGGTGTCTTCTCCAACGGCGGTGACTTTGACCCTGACGGTGTTGTCTGTGGCGACTGTTCCGGCCACCACGGAGTCGCCGGGCGCACGAAGCACGGTCTTGGACTCGCCCGTGATCATCGATTCGTCGAATTCGGCCTGACCGTCAGCGATGGTTCCATCGGCCGGCATCCGCGCTCCGGAACGGACCAGGACCGTGTCCCCGGTCCGCAGCTCTGACACGCTGACGGTTTCCGTGCCCGTGGCGGTGATCCGCTCCGCCTCATCCGGCAGCAGCGCGGCCAGAGCATCCAGGGCGCCCTGCGCGGAACCGAGGGCCCGCATCTCTAGCCAATGTCCCAGCAACATGATGGCCACCAGCAGGGCAAGTTCCCACCAGAAGTCCAGGTCGAAATTACCGATGCCAAGGGTGGTCGCCCAGGAAGCGACAAAGGCGACGCTGATGGCCATACCGATCAGCAGCATCATTCCCGGCGCCCGGGCTTTCAGCTCATCCAGGCCTCCCTTCAGGAAAGGCTGGCCGCCGTAAAGGAAGATCACCGTGCCCAGGACGGGCGGGATCCACGCCGAGCCCGGAAACTGCGGCGGCATGTACCCGAGCAGATGCCCGAACATCGGGCTGAAATACACCACCGGCACGGACAACGCCAGGGTCAGCCAGAACCTGTCCTTGAACATCGCCGTGCTGTGCCCGGCGTGCTTACCGTGGCTGTGCACCACATGCTCATCGTCGCGGTCCCCGGCCCCATGATGATCATGGCGCCCAGAGGCAGAGGCAGGATCCGTAGCCGTCACCTGGTGTTTGCGTCCGGCGATCCCATGACCGGCGCCTTGGACCGGTCCGGGGTGGTGGTGATGTGTGTGGTCGTCCATGAATTGCTCCTCCAATGCGCATCCGGCGATGGGCTGGCGCCCCCGCCGGTGTGTGGACTTATCTGTGGGTCAGGCCGTATCCGGCCGTTCAGAGGGACTTCCCTGCGGATTCCGTTCAATACATCTCAGTTTCCATTCCTTGTGCAGACGGTGCGATGGGTGCCGGGCTGAACGGCCCTGAGGGGCGGGCATGCACAACTTCCCCGCCGGGACAGAGCGTTCCCTGAAACATCCCTAATATACCCCAGGGGGGTATATCAGGGAAGGGGTTGAGCGTCCGAGTGGTCCTTCCAACGTCCCCCGAAAGCCTTGGCGAGGATCCCCAGACCTGCCGCAAGACATGCGCTGAGCACCACGACCCCAAGCCACAGGGGCAACAGGCCAGCGGACAGCGTCAGTGAGCGCTAGGCCCGTCAATTGGCCAAACCGCACCAGGGCGACCGTGCCCCCTGCGATAAGAGGGAGCCATCGCACAATGCCGGACGGGGACAGCCGCCAGAGAACCAGGTCAACGACGATGCCCGCGGCCGTGGCGCCGATAGCTCCCCCGACAGCGGGAAGCGGAAAGCCGACCATCCCCACAGAAAGCCAGGCAAGACTGCCTACGATCCACGTCACCGTGCCCGCCAGCGGCCGGATGCCGGACCCCAGAACGTAAAGCAAGGGGGCCGTGATGAGAACCGTCGACACAACGTAGCCGTCCAGGCCCGCGATAACGGGGAGTTCGGCCTCTGCATGACCTGGAGTTCCCTCGGGCGTCGGCACGAACGACTCCGAGGCCGCAGACGCCGCAAACACAGAGGCGTAGACGAGGAAAAAACTCACGAGCGCGGTCGTCAGCGCAACGGCAAGCAGGCTCACTCGCTGGCCGGGACGTGCGCTGCGAACTGCCGTGCTCAGAATCAGCACCCCGCCGGCACCGAGGATGACATGCGTCGGACTCACCAAGGCATCCAGCGCAATCTCAAGGCCGAACACCTCATGCCAGAACAAATCCAACAGCCCACCGACACCGAAGATCAGCACCCCGGCAACAGTTGCGCGATACCCCCGGGGAATCGCGTTCCAGAAGGAGGCGCCACGCCTGAGCCGGGCGTAGATCACTGCCGCCGTCCACAATGACAGGAGCGCGAAACCGGAATACAGGGCCAGATGCCACGGTGTGAAGAACGTCTCTGGCCCAGGAAGATTCAGGTGCGCCCAGCCGTCCAGGAAAACGCCCAGCAGCAGCCATGTCCCCAGAGCCTCGGTGACAGCATCACGGAATCTTTCCTGCGTAAGGCGTGCAGCGATTTCCACGCTGCGCCTGCGTCCTCTGCTCAAAACCAAAACTGTCCCCTTGGCAACTATCTCTAAAGGTCGCTTCGTGCGAAGCCGGGATTTCTTAAATGGCGCTCCCATATCATTCTCCGCTGATCCTGCCCGCGGTTCTGAACCTGTTTCAAGCCGGACAACGCCTTTCTGACGCCGCTTCCCGGGGAGGGGCCTTGAGCGGGAGCCCAGTGGGGGCCATCCTTGGAAGCAGCCGGACAGTACGGAGGAGATTGCAATGGAGCACGCGGAGACCCACCCCGGGGCGGCGGCCCGGACAGCAGGAGTGCTCGCAGCGCTCACCCACATCGACAATGTCGGATTCCACGGCATCGCCACGAACCTCACGGGGGCCTCACCGACGATCGATCGAAACTGGTCCGCGCTCATCCGCAATGCCCGGATCGCCGTCGCTGTGATTGGCTGGCCCACCGGGATCCAGGCAATGGCGGAAAGGTTTACAGCAGCAGCCGATCACCTGGCTGACACACTGGACCAACGCGATACCAGCATTGTCGCGGAGCCCGCGAAGGAACTTCATATTGCGTACCATGCGTTGAGCGACGCCGGGTGGAATTATCTGGCGAAAACCTCCGGCATTCCTACCGAGGACAACGGACACCATCACTAGGTCCTTTGGCCGTCACCCTTCGTTCATCGACGGGTTCCGCCAGGAGGCTTCCACGCTTCGGCAGGTCTGGAGGTTGCTGTCAGCGCCATGCTGCTCGCCGTGTTCGTAGACCACGCGGACGCGCTGCATTTCTTCCCGGCGACCTGGGCCGGCGACCCCGGTAGAGGGCGCTTGCCCGGCTGGCTTGGCGCCGGCGTCCCTGCTTTCGTCCTTCGCTAAAGAGGCCGCCCGCGCTTTGATGACGCCCTTCATAGCGTGTGCGTTCTCATCGAACCAGGCGGCGAGTCTTGCCGCGTGGAACAAAGCCCCGCCCGCAGCTGACACTAACGGTTTGTCGGCCCGGGGGTGCGGGCGGAGCGGTTCCCGCGGCTTAGCAGCAGTCTTCCCCTCGCCACGCTTCCCGGCCTTCCTTGACGGCGACGGCGGCGACGATGAGCAGCCGCAAAAAACGGGCGTACCTGTTCCAGGCGGCATCGGGGTCGGCGGGACGTGTCCGGGTGTGGCATCCATCCGTGCAGGAGGATGTGGCAACGGGCGCGGACTTGTTCTGGCCCGGAGGAAGGGGGTGGGGTCCGGTCAATTTGTGGGTTCCTGTTTCGTCTCCGGCGGCTTCGCGCTGGAAGGGTGGGCTGCGACGTCCAAGGACATGCCCGCTGACTGCGGACACCGCCTGTCGGCCGGTGGTCACCGGTTCGGCTGTCTTGATGATTTCGCGGTCTGAGCGGGCCGGGAGCAGCCGTTGCAGGTGCTCCCGGCCAACGGTCACTTGCGGGTGGGGGTGAAGCGGCGGAGCCTGAGGCTGTTGGTGACCACGAAGACCGAACTGAAGGCCATTGCCGCGCCGGCGATGACCGGGTTCAGCAGGCCCAGCGCCGCCAGGGGCAGTGCAGCGACGTTGTAGGCGAAGGCCCAGAACAGGTTGGCCTTGATGGTGCGCAGCGTGGCCCGTGCCAGGCGGATCGCATCAGCGGCGGCCCGCAGGTCGCCGCTGACGAGGGTGAGGTCGGAGGCCTCGATCGCGACGTCGGTGCCGGTGCCCATGGCCAGGCCGAGGTCGGCCTGGGCAAGCGCGGCGGCGTCGTTGACGCCGTCCCCGACCATGGCCACGACGGCGCCCTGGTCCTGCAGCCGTTTGACCGCGTCAACCTTGCCCTCGGGCAGGACCTCGGCGATGACGTCCGAGGGGCTGATCCCGACGCTGGCGGCGACGGCGTGGGCGGCGCGGGTGTTGTCGCCGGTGAGCAGCACCGGGCGCAGGCCGAGTCCGCGCAGCTCGGCGATCGCCTGCGCCGAGGTCTCCTTGATGGTGTCGGAGACCACGATGACGGCGCGGATCTGGTCGTCCCAGGCGACCCAGATGGGGGTTCGTCCCTCGCCCTCGGCCTTCTCGGCTGTCTTGACAAGGTCCGCCGGCGCGGTCAGCGACCACTGGGCGGCAAGCCAGGACCGGCGTCCGGCCAGGGTCAGGTGGCCCTCAACGGTGCCGCTGACACCGTTGCCGCCGTGGTTGGTGAAGCCCTCGACGGGGGGCAGCGGCTCGGCCTTGTTGCGGGCGTGGGTGGCGATGGCGCGGGCGATCGGGTGCTCAGAGGCGTCCTCGAGCGCTCCGGCGAGAACCAGGACCTTCTCGTGGTCCTCACCGTTTGCGGTGTGGATCGCGGCGACGTCCATGTGGCCGGTGGTGACGGTGCCGGTCTTGTCCAGCAGTATGGTGTCGACGCGGCGGGTGGATTCCAGGATCTGCGGGCCTTTGATGAGGATCCCGAGCTGGGCGCCGCGGCCGGTGCCGACGAGCAGGGCTGTCGGGGTGGCCAGGCCCAGCGCGCAGGGGCAGGCGATGATGAGTACCGCGACGGCGGCCGTAAACGCGGCGGTGGTGGCGTTCCCGGTGAGCAGCCAGCCTGCGAAGGTCGCGATGGACAGGCCGATGACGATCGGGACGAAGATTCCCGAGACCCGGTCTGCGAGGCGCTGGACCTGGGCCTTGCCGTTCTGGGCGTCCTCGACGAGCCTGGCCATCTGGGACAGCTGGGTATCGGAGCCGACCCTGGTGGCACGCACGACGAGCCTACCGCCTGCGTTGACGGTCGCGCCGACGACCGGGTCGCCGGGGACGACCTCGACCGGGACGGACTCGCCGGTGAGCATGGAGGCGTCCACGGCGGAGGTGCCGGACTCGACGGTGCCGTCGGTGGCTATTTTCTCTCCCGGACGGACCACGAACCGGTCTCCCACGGCGAGTTGGCCGACGGGGATGCGGACCTCGGCGTCGCCGCCGGGCCCGGAGCGGAGGACGGCGACGTCCTTGGCTCCAAGGTCGAGCAGGGCCCGCAGGGCCGCGCCGGAACTGCGCTTGGCGCGGGCCTCGAAGTATCGGCCGGTGATGATAAAGGTCGTCACCGCGGCTGCGACCTCGAGGTACAGGTGGGCTTCCGAGCCGTCGCCGCCGCCGGGCAGCAGGGTGAAGGGCATCCGCATGCCGTTCATGCCGGCGTGCGTGAAGAACAGTGCCCACAGCGACCACAGGAAGGCCGCGCCGACTCCGACGGAGATGAGGGTGTCCATCGTCGCGGCGCCGTGCCGCAGGTTGGTCCAGGCCGCGCGGTGGAACGGCAGGGCGCCCCAGACCACCACCGGCGCGGTCAAGGCCAGGGACAGCCACTGCCAGTTATCGAACTGCAGGACAGGCACCATGGACATCAGCAGCACCGGGACGGTCAGGGCTGCTGAGACGAGCAGCCGCTGACGCCAGGCGCCGGCCTCGGAGTCGGCCGGCTCAGCCGGGCCGCCCGCGGCCTCTTCGGCCGGCGGCGCGGGCGGCACAGCGGTGTAGCCGGTCGCCTCGACAGTAGCGATCAGGTCCTCGAGGCTCATCGCCGGGGTGAAGCTGATCTTCGCCTTCTCGGTGGCGTAGTTCACGGTGGCCGTGACGCCGTCCAGCTTGTTGAGCTTCTTCTCGATCCGACCCGCGCACGAGGTGCAGGTCATGCCCCCGATGACGAGCTCGACGTCGCGAACGTCGTCCTTGAGGCCTGCTGGCACTGTCATGATTGTGTTCCTTCCGCTGCCTGTGGGGCCGGCGCTTACTTGGTGGCGAGCTGGTAGTTGCCGGCCTCATCGAGGGCAGCGGCGATTTGTTCATCCGTCAGTGGCGCTTCGCCGGTCACGGTCACGGAGGACAACCCGCCCGGGACGAGGTCCACGCTTACTTCGGTCACGCCGGAGATCTCCCCCAGCTCGGCGCTGACAGCACCTATGCAGTGTCCGCAGGTCATGCCGGTGACGGGGAAGGTCTGGGTGCTCACGGGGATCTCCTGGTTGGTGGTCGGTGCGGTGGTCGAGGGCTGGCTGGAGCAGCAGCCCGACCGTGCGGTCTCGATGAGGGGCAGATGTTGCGAGGATTTGATGTTTGTGTTTGTCATGGTCCTTGTTGTCTTTCGGGTGGCTAGGAGCGTACGAGGCGGGCGATGGCAGCGGACGCCTCATTGACCTTGTCATCGAGCTCGCCGGCCGGGCCGCCGGCGGCGTGGGTGAGGCAGTGGCGCAGGTGATCGTCAAGGAGGGACAGGGCCACCGCCTCGAGGGCCTTCGTGGCGGCCGAAACCTGGGTCAGGATGTCGATGCAGTACGTGTCACCTTCGACCATCCGCTGCAGCCCGCGGACCTGCCCCTCAACCCGGCGCAGCCGGCGGAGCTGGTCTTCCTTGTTATCGATGTAGCCGGGCATTGCCTTTGTGTGCGTGGCGTGGTCCATGTCGGTCCCTTCCCTTGATCCTAGGTTCAACTATACCCTACCGGGGTATCATACCGCCAGTGCTGGGCTGTGACGGGGACCCGGGTCAGCGGTTCCGGGGATTGGCCGCCGCCGGCGCCGGTGTTCAGCGGAAAACGCTGCCGACGGCGGCCGCGGGGAGAATGTCGCTGAGCGGAAGCCGGTCCCGCACAGCCTCCAGGAGCGAGTCCTCCAGCCGGGGGACGCCCACGGCGACGGCCCCGCGGAGGCGTTGTTGTTCGTCAGAGAAGACCGACACCAGGCCTGCAGCTTCCCCGGGGACGGGGGTCTCGTGCAGGGCGCCCCCGGTCTGCCCGGCGAGAGTGAGCTTTGTGCCGTACATCTTGGTTGTGTAGACCGGCAGTTCCGAAAATGGCCCCGGGGCTTCGCCCAGTCCGAAGTCGTGGAGGACTGATCGGCCTGCGTGCCGGCCCTGGCCTACAGCGCTGGCCCAGTTCTCGGCACGCCGGGCGTCCGGTGTCGTCAGGGGCCTGGCCACATCGCCCGCCGCGTAGACCCCTTCGGCGCCGAGGGCACGCAGTGACTTATCGACCGCCACCCCGTCCTCCACATCCAGCCCGCTGCCGGCGAGCCATGCGGTATTGGGAAGAGCGCCGGTAGCCAACAGGAGCAGGTCGCCCATCAGCCGGCGCCCGTCGTCCAGGCGGACCAGCACCCCGTCGTCCCGGATGTCACAGCCGGCAACGGTCCGCCCCGCATGCAGGTGCACATGGGCGCTATGGCTCTGGAGGAGCCACTGGGCCGCACTCCGCCCGAGCCGGTGTGACATGGGCACCGGCTGCCTCGCGACCAGGTCCACTTCCACTCCTGCCCCACTGAGCAGGCTTGCCGTTTCCCCTCCGATGAAACCGGCACCGAGGATGATCACACGCGCGCGGCGTCCCTGGGTGTTGCCGCTCCATCCGAGCAGTGCCCTCAGCCGTGACGCGTCCTCTGAGGTGTGCAGGGTGATCACCCGGTCCGGTGACGGGAAGGCACTCCCCGGCCACGGCCGAGGGCGGGAGCCGGTGGCTATCACCAGGGCGCGGTAACGGAGGAGCTTCCCGCTGGCCAGCCGGACTTCCCGGCGCACGGGGTCCAAAGCCGCCGCCTCGTCATAAGACAGCCATTCAACGTCAGCTGTCCGCGCTTCGGGCAGGGTCAATTCGACGTGGGAGAGCGCCGTGGACAGCATCGCCTTGTTCACCGCCGTCCGGTTGTAGGGCATGGCATCCTCGCCACGCACGACCATCACCTCACCGCCATACCCGCCAGCACGCAGCGCAGCAGCGCACGCCGCCCCGGCAGCACCGGCTCCCACCACAACAACCCGGTCTTCCCGCTTCATCCGTTCCTCCTCTTGCCCGTCACCCAAACGCCTGGTGTAGGATACCGGTACCCCCCATGGGTATACTCCTCGGGTAAGTGTACATTGTTTACATACCGTTACCCGGTAGGGGTATATTTACTGGGAGTGTACACCCACCACGGCCGGGTATCCATCCCAGTGTGATACCCGTAGCCACTAACGGTCTTTAGAAAGGATCACAAGATGTGCGAGCTTCACAACCACAACGCCCAGAACGAGGCTCAGGCCGCTGAGGAGAGCGAGACCGCGGAGTGCCCGGTCATGAGGGGCGTCGTCGTCAACAAGCAGGAGGCCGTGGCCGAGGGCCTGTACCGCGACCACGAGGGAACGCGCTACTACCTTTGCTGCGACACCTGCGGCCCCATGTTCGACGCAGAACCCGAGAAGTACGCGCGCGTCTGAAAGCCCCGCCCGGGCAAGCCTTCGGCGTGGGGCTCCCCTGAAAGGACCGACGCAGGCCTGGCCGGCGGCGGAACGGCCATACGTCCCGCTACCTGACAGTAATGGGCGCGGCCGGCCAGGTCCGGCGGCCCGGTATCCCATCCAGGCTCTCGCCGATGCGGACCAAACAGGACTGCATCGGCGAGAGCCCAAGGGCGCCCAGACCAGGGGGAGCATCCCGAGTGGGCTTCGGCCCCGGTCCTTCGTGCGCCGGCACATCGTGCCGTCAATCAACATCGCCGGGCAGCCATGAACATCGTTTCGGGCGTTCTCATGGCCGCAGTGACTTGGTGCAGTGGATCTACCGGCTGCATCACCTCTCCGGGACGTTTTCATCACCCCCATCTGACAACCGCGGAACCTGCTCATCCGCAGCATCTAGGAACCTCTTATGAACATTGACCTGAATCGCCGCCGGTTTATGGGGCTGTCGGTGGCCGGTGCGGCTGCCGCCGCGCTGGCCGCCTGCTCGAACACCCCGGCCCCGGCCACCGCTCCGATTGACCGGATCATGCCCGCCGATCGTGCCGTGGCGGAGTTCGAAGCACGCCGGGCCTTCTCCGGAACCGCCGTCAGCCAGGACCTGAAAGCCGGTTCCTTCACTTCCGAAGTGGCCGGTGAAACGGTCACGACCTGGGGTTACAACGGCAATCTTGTCGCCCCCACGATCCGGGCCAAGGCCGGCGACAAACTGACGGTCACCCTGGATAACGCACTGAAAGAGCAGACCGCCGTCCACTGGCACGGACTGGCCCTGCGCAACGACCAGGACGGCGTCCAGCACATCACACAGGACCCCATCGCCGCCGGAGCAGCATTCACCTACGACTTCAAGCTCTCCCACCCCGGCACCTACTGGTACCATTCGCACCTGGACATGCAACGCGAACGCGCCCTCTACGGCGCCCTGATCGTGGAAGACCCGCAGGAACCGCTCAAGTACGACCGGGAATGGGTGATCGTCCTGGATGACTGGCTGGACGGCATCACGGGCACCCCCGAGGACGTCCTGAAAGAACTTTCCCAGGGGATGAACATGTCCGGTGGGGGCAGCATGTCCGGCATGGACCATTCCTCAATGGGTTCCTCCCCCGCACCATCATCCGGGTCCACGGATACAGGGATGAAGCACATGCTGATGGGATCCAGGAGCGATTTCCTTGGCGGGGACGCCGGCGACGTGAGCTACCCGCTGCACCTGTTCAACGGCAAAGCCCCCGAACAGGCAGAGATCCTGGCAGTGAAGGCCGGGGACATGATCAGGCTCCGGATCATCAACGCCGCCGGGGACACGGCTTACCGTGTCGGGATCCCCGGGCAGAAACTCACCCTCACGCACACCGACGGGTTCCCCGTCCAGCACCAGGACGTCGACGCCGTCGTGCTGGGCATGGGCGAACGCATCGACGCGCTGCTGATGGTCCGGGAAGGCTACACACCCGTACTGGCGCTGCCCGAGGGAAAAACCGGGCAGGCCCTGGGCTTCATCAGCACCGGTACGGGCAAACAGCCCCTGCCGGCCGTGCTGCCCAACGAACTGGACGGAACGGTCCTCGACGGCGGGCAACTCAAGGCTGACCCGGCGGTAACCCTAAAGGCCAGGACCCCTGACCGCACCCACGAACTCAAACTCACCGGCGGCATGGACAAATACGACTGGGGTATTAACGGCAACCGTTTCGATATGACCAAACCCTTCGAACACCCCTCCTTCGAGCTCAAGACAGGTGAACGCGTCGAGGTGAAGTTCACCAACGACACCGACATGTGGCACCCGATGCACCTTCACGGACACACCTTCCAGATCGGCCCGGAAGGAGCCCGTAAGGACACCGTCATCGTCCGGCCCAAACAAACGGTCACCGTGATTTTTGACGCCGACAACCCCGGCCAATGGCTCGCCCACTGCCACAACGCCTACCACGCCGAACGCGGCATGATGGCCCTCTTCTCCTACCTCAAGTGACACACACCCCACGACCTTCAGCCATCACGGATTTCTTCATACCGTCCCGACGATCAGTGCCTTCAAACTCCGGCCGGTGACCAGCGGCCTCTACGCACTGCCCAGAGACCGGGCATCGGGACCGGTACGTGGCCCACGGCCGTTGAAAGTGGCCGGCGAAGTATCCAGAACACCTGCTCAAAGGCTGATGCGGCAGGGGAAAACAGCCACGGCGGTCAGAGAACGTCAGTCGAGCCTGAGAAAGACTCGTGACACGCCTTAAAAACTATGCCGCCCCCAGTGCCGAAGCTCAACGTCGGATATTTTCCTTTTTCACAAGCCACCCGAGCTAACGCAATTTCAGGTTTGGTCCACGCCGCCGGGCAAGGAGCTCCAAAGGAGAAACCCTCGGGTTGCCTCATCGCGATCAACGTAGCTTCTCACCTCGCCGAAGTCTTCGAGGTGAAGGAAGAGTGCGTTCGGACGCAGTGGGAGTAAAAGCTGCGAGGTCGATTCCAAAACGCTGATCATTCGTGTCCGCCGGCATGGCGGACGGCAGCTCCAACCATCGCCATTAAGGATTCGGTGCCCGGAGTGCAGGTGCCGCCGGATGTGATGGTGTTCCATCAAGACGCGATCCGGGCATCGTCGATGACGTGCGGATGAGTCGATGACGTGCGGATGATCTTCTAGGACGCCGCAGGCAACGACGTTACGCCTGCGTGGCCATAGTTGGCTGTCTCACGCAGAATCCACACGGTCGGCACTCCGCCCACGGCTGGCATCACCTGGCCCTCGGTGATGAACGTGGTCGCCTCTTCCTTCCGCTCCAGAGACCACCATCCCGTTTTCGGGCAGTGGTGACCCGTACTGGCCGTCGCAAAGCGGTCCGGGGTGGAGGCAGCAAGACGTCGATTCTTCACGAGATGTCCTTCGTTCGCTTGGCGGGCTTGGGGATGAAAGGAAGACGTGAAGCGAGCTTATCAATTGTCAACAATCTACGAAAGGGATTGAAGGGGAAAACTTTTCCGGCCTGCACGGCGTACTGCATCGACGAATGTCTGGGCGACCCCGAAGCCTGACGGCAACGCCCGCCCCCAGCGCGGGACAGCCCCGGCCGGCCCGCAGGTGCCGCGGTGGCGTCTGTTCCTCATCCAACCCGCTGACTTTCCAGCACGGCGTTCAGCTCCGCCAGGCTTGGCGGGTTTGCCCCCGGGCGCTGGACAGTGATCGCCGCGGCCGCAGCTGCAGTACGCCCAAGTTGTTCGAGAACGGCCGGCGGGAACCCTTCCGTTCCGCGGTTCAACAATCCAAAAATAAGCGCTGACATGAAAGCGTCTCCGGCGCCGATGGTGTCTGCAACCTTGGCTGCGGCGGCTGGGATGCCGGCGTCGAAGCCCGCAGTGCTGAAGTAGGAACCTTCTGAGCCCAGGGTGACCACTGCCAGGCCCGCACCCAACCCGAGAATGTGCGCGGCCGTCTCATCAACGCTCTTTCCCGGATACAGCCACTGCGCATCCTCGGAGCTGAGTTTGACGACGTCGGTGAAGGTCACCAGCTCCTCGAAGATCGATGTCGCTTCCCTGTGGCTCCCAAGAAGGGCGGGCCTGATGTTCGGATCGTACGTGACCACGCAGTGCCTGTGGGCTTGTTGCAGCAGGGACTTCACCACGCCGGCGCCCGGATCCAGGAAAGTGGCAATGGAGCCGGTGTGAAGTATTTTCGGGAAGCAGTAAGGGGTTTGCGGCGCCAGATCCCAGACGATGTCGAAGTCGTAGTGCGCGGAGCCGTCCGGCGCGAGGGTCGCCGTTGCCGACGCCGTACGGGTGAGGGACCGGGAGCCCGGCAGGACCCGAACTCCTGCGTTGCCAAGATGATCCTCAAGGCGACTACCCCAGGCGTCCGGGCCTATGGCCGTGAGTAGTCCGGTGTTTACGCCGAGCCGGGCAAGACCGTATGCGACGTTGGCCGGGGACCCGCCGGGATACTCCGCCCGCCGGCCGTCTGCACTCACGACGTCGATCAGCGCTTCGCCGACCACCATGACGTCAAGCGCTGAACGCGTCTGGTTTGACGCGGATATTGGGTAATTCATTGGATATCTCCCGTTAGTGAGGAAGCGGGTTATGGCGTGACGTTGAGTTCACGGATGGTCAGGTTCCGGAACGTGGCCGCTCCCTCATGGGAGTAGAGGCGGATGCCGTCATCGCCTTCAAGGGGGAAAACGCGGTGCGAGTGCACCACACGCCCATCCCCGACGAACATCTCCACGCTGGCGCGATCCACCAGGACGCGCAGAGTGAGACGCCCGGTGGAGGGGTCCATCGGGGTTTGGGTTTCGCCTGCGGTGGGGTTGATCGTGGGGCGCCGGTTGAGATATGTGAACGGGCCTCGCAGGAAGGCCCCCGCAGCGACATGCCTGCCGCCACTTGGCGCACGGCAGACCTCCAGCCCGAGGTTAGCCGGGGGCGCGGCAGGATCCCACACCACCTCACAGCTAAGGTCGTAGGCGTTCGATCGGACCTTCAGATCGTGAGTGCCTGCAACGGCCACATCTCCAAGGCGATGTGTGCGCTTTACGTGGCCCCCCAATCCGGACGTGGGCGCGGAGGCGAGGTAATAGGCGCCATTACTTCCCTTCAGCCGGATATCGCGGACGATCATGTCATCGCCGTTGTAGCCCTCAGTGGCAAGGGTGGGAGTGTTGTGGGGGTAGTCCCAGAAATTTGCCCAACCGATCGCCCGGCGGAGGGTCGGGTCCTCTGTACCTGATGCGTCGTGATGCGGGTAGGTCACTGCGGCGTAGAAATCGAAGCCGTAATCGAGCCATTCCGGCTCGGGACGGTGAGGGGTGAAGGAACTGCCGTCGAAGGTTCCGATCCAATAGGCATACGTTGCAGGCAGTCCGCGGCCCTTGCCGTTCGCACTGGTGCCCAGGACCCAATGCGGGGTGCCGTCGTCGGCCGTCATCCGGAAAAGGTCAGGGCACTCCAAGAGCCCTAAATCGCTGCGAAGGAATTCGCCAACACGCTGCCAGGACCGCAGGTCCGCGGAGGTGTAGAAACCCAGCTTCTGCCCCTCCGCATTGGCCATGAACCACCGGCCGCGGTCGTGATCCCAAATTACTTTGGGATCACGGAAATCGTGCACCCCCGGGTTAGGCAGTACGGGAGCATCACCGCCGGGTTTGAAAGAGCGACCCCTGTCCGTTGAATACCAGAGATACTGCGCCTGACGGCCTTCCGGGGCCTGGGTCACAAGGGCAATGACCGCGCCCGCACCGTATCCCGCAGTATTTTCCTCATCAACTACCAAACATCCGGACCAGCAGTCACCGTTGCCGTTGCTGAACTTCGGGATGGCGACGCCGCGGTCCCGGAAGGCGACGTGATCGGTGGTGGTAGCCCGGCGCCAGGACGTGCCTCCACCACCATTGATGTAGTCAGCGTTGTACAAGTAGTAGTAGTGGTACTCGCCATCGAGGTAAATGGGGCGCTGGGGATCGTTCTTCCAGTTGTCGGTCACGCTGAAGTGATAGACCGGGCGCATCCGGGATGATCCTTTCGAAGGCAAACCACTTGTCGCCGTGGCGGGGACAGCGGGGCCGGACAGCGCTATGGAACCGCCGAGGGCAACCGCACCGGCGCCGGTCAGAAGTCCGCGGCGTGAGACTGATGGTGATTTTTCCAAGTTTTTCACTTCCTTTTAGGCAGGAGGCTGCGGCTCTCTTCGAGCACCCCAGCCATGGTCCAAGCATCAAAAGACAGGAGCCGCACCGAACCTGCAGTGGCACCCAGCGTGACGCGCTCGCCGCCGAGGGTGGGGTAGAGACGGGCCGTGAGCGGCTTCCCGTTGGCGAAGATTTCGACGGCGGAACGGTCCACCAGGACGCGCAGGCGAACCCGTCCGTCGGGCATGGGAACTGGTCCGGACTTGTCCTCCACATCCACGCCAGGGTTGAGGCTGCTGCGCGTACGGTCCAGGCGAAGAGTGCCGGTGGGGGTTCCGTCAGCTGCCCGGCTCAGCACGATTGCCGTCTCCTCAGCACCATCGGTGGAGGCCAGCACGCCCAACCGCACCTCCGAGCCCGCCGCGAGGTGCACCTCCAGCTCAAGGTCCAGCTGGTTGCCTGATACACCGGTATTCACGGTTTGCCCTACGCTCTCCAGCGCCTGGGCCGGCACGCTGACGTGGTTCCTGCGCAGCTTGTCGATTTCGGGGACCGGCGCGAACTCCAAGGTCCCGTCATTGGCCAGGGTGGTCAGGCGCGGCAAGCTCATGACACCCGACCAGCCGGCCTCGACCATCGCTGCGTCACTGCGGCCTTCCTGCATCCAGCCGAACATGACCCGGCGGCCGGACTCGTCCTCGAAAGACTGCGGTGCGTAGAAGAAGCGGCCACCGTAGTCCAAGCTGTGCAGCGCCTCCGGCTCGAAGGTATCCCCGGCGTAGCGGCCGGTCCAGTACAGCGGGTGGCGGGTTTCACCGTCGTCCCATGCTGAGAAGACCAGCACGTCCGGCGAATCCTCAGCAGGCGCCGATCCCAGTGATCCTGCTCCCGCCCGGAACAGGTCAACGCATTCCCACATGGTCCCGGTCCAGTCTGTGTCTGAAGGATCGCCCTGGGAAGCATCGCCGATGAGCAAGGGGCCGATGTAGTCCCAAGAACGCAGATCTGAGGACTCATAAAGGAACGCCGTACCGCCGCGGTGACGAATGCCTGAACCCACCAACTGCCGCCATTTGCTTCCTTCGCGCCATACGCAGTGGTCACGGTATGCAGTGATCTCCACTCCAAGGGGCGGGGCAGCAATAACAGGGTTTCCGGGATCCTTGGTCCAGCTGGACAGGTCCGGGGAGCCTACAGCGACGCACGGCAGCTCCCTGCCATCGAGTCGTCCCGAGTAGACCAACGTGGGCGTGCCGGCGTCATTCACCAACACCCCCGACCAGCAGCCATCGGCGTCCGGCCCATCGGAAGGTTCCAAGGCGACAGGCTGGTCCGTCCAGGTGACGAGGTCGGTGCTGGTGGCGTGGCCCCACTTGATGCGATGGTGGAAAGCACCCTCAGGGTTGTATTGGTAAAAGAGATGGTACGTGCCGTTCCACTGACTGACGCCGTTAGGGTCATTGAGCCAGCCTGCCGGCGAGACGAAATGGAATCGTGGGCGAAGCGGGTCCGCCTCTGCTCGGGACAGCAGCTCGCCCCGCGGAACGGTGGCCAGCGGATGTGTAAGTTCAGTCATGCGGAGGCCTCTTCTTGAGCGTTCGACGCCGGGTGGCTGGATTCGATGGGTTCACTCGCCAGGGCGTGGCCACTGGCAGCGGCCCACGGTCGGTAAAGGTGGCAGCGCACCCAGTGACGGTTTGCGGGGTCACCCACTTGGTGGCGGACAGGTGCTTGGGCCGAACAGGCCTGGTTCGGATCGCCGTCGAAAGCGCAGTGCGTCGAGGCCAACACCGCCTGCCGGAGTTCTGCCCTGCGGACGGGATCATAGGAGCCTGCCCGGGCGGGGTCCGGTACTGCAGAAACCAGCAGTTGCGTGTAGGGGTGCGCAGGATTGGCCAAGAGGTCCAAGGACTCTCCTTCCTCAACGAGTTCACCGGCGAACATGACCGCGGTCCGGTCTGCCAAATAGCGGGCGGACGCGAGGTCGTGGGTGATGTAGAGCATGGAGATGCCCTGCTCGTCGCGGAGCTTGCGCATCAGGTTCAGCACGCCGATCCGGACGGAAACGTCAAGCATGGAAGTAGGCTCGTCTGCCAGGATGACCTGCGGCTCAACGGCGAGCGCACGGGCTATGGCAACGCGTTGGCGCTGGCCGCCGGAGAGCTCGTGCGGATAGGAGTTCAACATATCGGCCTGCAGTCCAACAGTGGTCATGAGTTCTGCGAGCCGCCGCTGGGTCTCTTCCCCGGAGCCGCCGCTCTTGCCGTGGATGGCCAGCGAGCGTCGCAGGAAATGGTCCATCCTGTGGGCCGGGTTTAGTGAACCGAAGGGGTCTTGGAACACCATCTGCAGTTGTGAGCGGAAGGCGCGTGAGGCATGGAACCGGTCTCTTTTGAGGATGTCGACGCCGTCGATCAGGATCGCGCCGGAGCTCGGCTTTTCGAGCCGGGCGACACAGCGCGCCAAGGTACTCTTGCCGGAACCGGACTCCCCTACGAGAGCCACGATTTCACCGCGGCCAATGGTCAGGTTGACGCCATGCAGGGCACGGACGGAATCGCGGGAGAAAAGCCCGCCAACGGGAAAGGACTTCCCCAGGCCGCGGATCTCAAGTGCGGGAGTGCCGGTGCCGGCCACGGCCGATGGCGTCATGAGTGAGCGGCTCATCGTGCAGCTCCTTCCAATTTTGCTGGATCAGTCTCAGGGACGTCGCCACCGAACGGGGACACAAAATGGCCGGGTGCCACCTCCGCGAGATCCGGAATGTTCCGGAACTTCACGCCGTCGGGCAGTCCCGTCAACGGAACGCGTGGACCGCTGAGCGGCGGGAACGCGCCCATGAGGGCCTGGGTGTAAGGGTGCCGGGGGTTGGCGTAGACGTCCTGGGCTTTCGCGGTCTCCACCATCCGGCCGCCGTACATCACGGCCATACGGTGGGACAGTTCCACCATGAGGGACATATCGTGGGTGATGAACAGGACGGAGAAGCCGAGCTCACGCTGAAGTTCCTTGATCTGCGCCATGATCTCCTGCTGCACCACCACGTCCAGGGCGGTGGTGGGTTCGTCCAGGATCAACAGAGACGGTCTGAGTGCTACGGCCATGGCAATCACGGCACGCTGGCGCATGCCGCCGGAGAGCTGGTGCGGATAGGACTTGAGCCGTGCGGGGTCGATCCTTACCAGTTCCAGCAGCTCACCGGCCCGCCGCATGGACTCCTTGCGTGAGTAGCCGGCGTGCGTCGTGAAGATGTCTACGATTTGTTCGCCGATGGTCAGCACCGGATTGAGCGAGTTCATGGCCGACTGGAAGACCATCGCCACGTCCTGCCAACGGAAGCGCCGCAGCTCTTCCGGGCTCATGGCCAGAACGTCCTCGCCGCCGAAGGAGATGCTGCCGCCTGCAATCCTTGCGGGGTCCTTCAGGAGCCTCATGATCGAGTTGGCAATAGTGGACTTCCCACAGCCGGACTCCCCCGCCAGGCCGAATACCTCTCCGGTGCCGATGCTGAAGGAAACGCGGTCCACCGCGGTGGTGGAGCGGGTATCGCCGATGTACTTGACGGTGAGGTCCTTGATGTCCAGGACGGGCTGGTGGGAACCGAAGGAAACTTGCGAGATGGTCATTTGTCGGCGCTCCTTTCAGTATTCAGGGGTGTTGTCTTAGGCGTCTTGATTTTCCGCAGCCGCGGGTTGGTGACCTCGTCCACGGCGTAGTTGATGAGGGCCAGGGCGAAAGCGACCAGGGCGATGCACACGCCTGAGGGTACGAAGACCCACCAACTGCCGGTCAGCAGCGCGCCTTCGTTGCCGGCCCAAAAGAGGTTGTTGCCCCAGGAGACCGTGCTGACATCGCCCAGACCCAGGAATTCCAGGCCCGCTTGCGCGCCGATTCCATAAATGACGCAGGCCAGCAGGGTGCCCATGACGATCGAGGCCATGTTGGGCAGGATTTCGCGGAACATGATCCGGCCCGCCCGTTCGCCGGACACCACGGCCGCGGCCACGAAGTCCTTCGAGCGGATGGACAAGGCCTGTGAGCGCAGGACACGGGCTGAACCGGCCCATCCTGTGACTACGAGTACCAAGATGACCGTGCCGAGGCCTGGAGGAAGGAACGCGGCCAGGATGACCAGCAGCGGCAGGCCGGGCAGGAGCAGGAAGACATTGGTGACCAGGGATAGGGCTTCGTCAATGAATTTGCCGAAGTAGGCGGAGGCCAGGCCCACCAGGATGCCGATGAACGTAGACGCAATGCCTACGGTCAGCCCTACAAACAGTGAACTCCGGGAGCCATGGATGGTCAATGCGAGCACGTCCTGTCCCTTGGCTGTGGTGCCCAGCCAGTGCTCGGCTGATGGTTCCAGGGAGGCCATCGCCGTGATCCTCGACGGGTCGCCGGGGAACAGCACCGGCGCCAGCAGTGCCAGTGCAATGAAGATCAACATCACGGTCATGCCCGTCAGGGCTTTCTTGTTGCTGAGGAGCCCGTGGACGAAGCTGCCGTTGGGCTTGCGGAGAGCCGGAGTTGGAGTGGGCTGCTTCAGAAGTGCGGTTGTCATGATCAGTCCTCTAGTTGCTGCGCACGCGCGGGTCGAGGCGGACGTAGAGGATGTCCACCAGGAAGTTGGCAAGCAGCACAGCGGCGGTAATGGTCAGGAACAAGCCCTGCATGAGCGGATAGTCGAGGCCTTGGACGGCGTTGAGGAGTTGGTAGCCGACGCCGGGATAGGCGAACACCACCTCAGTAAGCAGCGCACCACCCACCACGAAACCCAGCCCCATACCGAAGCTCGTGACCGAGGGAAGCATGGCATTGCGTGCTGCGTACCGGAGCATGATGCGGCCCGGACGGAGTCCCTTGGCTTCGGCCATGGTGATGTAGTCCTCGGAGTTCGTGGCGATCATGGTGTTGCGCATGCCCAGCATCCAGCCACCGATGGAAACCAGCACGATCGTCAGCGCCGGCAGCACAAGGTGGGCACCGACGTCGCCGATGAACTCCCAAGTAAATGCAGGCTCCAAACCGTCAGTGAACGCATGCCGGATGGGGAACCAACCGAGCACCACGCCGAACAAATACAGCGCACCCATGGCAAGCCAGAAGTACGGGAACGAGCCGATGAAAACCAACACCGGCGGAAGCGCGGAGTCGATCGCGCCGCCACGCCGCCAGGCGGCCAGGATGCCCAGCAGGTTACCCACGACGGCGGCAGTTACCAGCGCCGTTCCACCCAGCAGGAGCGTCCAACCGATTTGCGAGGAGATGACCTCGGTGACCGGGGTGGGGAAACGGGAGATGGATACACCCATCTGCCCGGTGAAGATGTTGTGCAGATAGTCGATGTATTGCTCCCAAATGGGCCGGTCGTCAACACCCAGCAGCTTGCGCAGGGCCTCGATTTGTTCGGGCTGCATTCGGTCCTGGGAGCGGGCGAACATGCGGGAGACGGGGTCTCCGGGCATGAAGCGCGGGAGCAGGAAATTGAGGGTGATGGATGCCCAGAAGGCGATCAGGTAGAAACCCAGGCGGCGCAGGATGAAGCGCACGGTTTCCCTCCATTCGGGAAATTGCGGGAATTGCGGAAAGTAAGGACGGCACGCCCGGCGGATTTTTGCCGATCGGCCAATGCCGCCGGGCGGCGTGCGGTGTCGGGGCCGGAAAGGGGCCCCAGCGGGAATCGCTACTTGCGCGGTTCCAGCGTTGTCAGCACCAGCACCGTGGTGGGTGAACGGACCGAGAGCGTAGCGTAAGGGTTCTCCTCGGTGGGCCATCCGGTGAAGCGGGTGTCGTTGAACGCACCCCATTCAGGGCCGGAGAACAGGGGTACCAGCGGTGCGACGTCGTTGTACTCTTCCTGCAGCTTGTTGACCAGGTCCTTTTGCTTGGACTCATCACTTTCTGCGGCGAAGTCGGCAAGCAGGGCATCGGCTTTCGTGTCGCCGAAGCGGTGGTAGTTATCGAACGTCTTGGTGCCCACTGGCTTCACAGTGGCTGTACCCATGGAAGTGTTGAAGTACTTGTACGGGCTGGGATCGTTGGCGCTCCACACGATGCCGGAGTCGAAGTCACCTGTCTCATAGCCGGCAACAACTGCGGCCCAGTCCGGAGACTCAACCTTGGCAGTGACTCCAACCTCGGCCAGGTTCTGGGAAATGACGTTGGCCACGGACAGCCAGTCAGAAGACGTCGCACCTACGGAGATCTTGAATTCGAAGGGCTTACCGTCCTTGAGCGTGCGCTTCCCGTCCGCTCCCTTGGCATAACCGGCCTTGTCCAAGAGCTCGTTGGCCTTCTGGACATCACGGTTGGTCCAGGTGCAGTTGTCCTTGACTGCGGCGTTCTTCCACTTCTCATAGTTGCCGGAGAGTCCGGTGCAGTCCGCTGGCTTGGCATAGCCGCTCATGCCGATCTTGGTAACCTGGTCGCGGTCCACGGCCATGCTCAATGCTTTGCGGACATCAACATCGTTGAACGGAGCTTTGGTGGTGTTGAGCTGCCAGTTAATCATGGCGCCGGTAGCCGGGAACCAGTACCGGCGGCGTTCCTTGTCTTTGGAGACGAAGGTCTTTTCTATGTTCGGGATGTACTGCGGAGCCCAGTCCACGTCGCCGTTCGCGGCGGCCAGGTTGGCGCCGTCGTTTCCCGCAAAGGCGAGCATCTTGATTCCGGCGATCTTCTGCTTTTCCGGCTGCCAGTAGTTGGGGTTCTTCGTCAGCACGAAGGACTGGGCCTGGAAACTGTCCACCTCGGTGTAGGGTCCGGTGCCCACGGGCTTGGCGTTCGCGTCCTTTTCGGGGTCCGGCAACGCAGACCAGATGTGCTTGGGCAGGATGATGAGCTGACCGACGTCGTAAAGGGCCGGCGACCACGGCTTGTTGAAGTTGAAGGTGACTTTGTTACCCTCGGCGGTGACGGTGTCCAGATACTCGAAGCCGCCCTTGATCTTCTTCTGGAGCTCGAAAGTATAGGCGACATCGTCAGCCACGAAGGGCTGACCGTCAGACCACTTCACACCGTCACGAAGGGTGAAAGTGACCGACTTGCCGTCCTCCGCTGCCTTCCATTCGGTAGCAAGCCACGGCACCGTGTCTCCCTTGGCCGGGTTGAAGATCAGGAGGGACTCGTATATCGACTGCTGAACCATGGGGTTCACCGTGGGGGCGAACGGGTTGAAGTTCTGCACGAACGTGCCCATGTCCTCACGCGGGATGGTGAGGAATGCGCTGGCATTCGCGCCGGCGTCTGACGTGCTTGTCTTGGTGACATTGGCGGTGCAGCCGGTGAGCAGCATTGCGCCTATGGCAAGGCTTGCCGCCGTCATCCGGGCAGCCCGGAAGTATCGGGGTTGTGTCATGATGGTTATCTCTTTCCTATCTTCATCGTCCAAGGTGAAGGGGTGGGTGAGGGGTTGCTCTTCGACGTTGATTTCGCGGTCAGACCGAAGAGCGTTCTAGCAGCGGACAGTCGACCAATTGCTGGTCGGCAAGGATCGGCTGTCCTGCTGTTAGTGCGGTGAGCGTTTGGACGCCCAAGGCGCCCATTTTTTCGAATGGCAAGGCAACCGTAGTCAGCTTTGGCCGTAGGTAGGCCGCGATGAGTTCCTGGTTGTCGAAGCCGATCACGGCGATGTCCCCGGGGATGGTCAGGCCCCGTTCCTTGATGGCGTCGTAAGCGCCCATCGCCATGCGGTCATTGAGGCAGAACAGTGCCGTTGGCCTGTCCTTGGGTGGATACCGGTCCAGGATCCGGCAAGCGGCTTCGTAGCCGCCGTCGGCCGTTGCGTATCCGGACACCACCAGTTCCGGGTCCAGCTCCAGTCCAGCGGCGGCCAGTGCTTCGCGTGCACCTTCCAATCGCCCTACTGCAGCCGGAATAACCGGGTCAAGGTTGATGACCCCGATCCGGGTGTGGCCGGCTTGGAGCAAGCGCTCCACGGCTACCCGGCCACCCCCACGCTCGTCAGGGACGATCGAGGGAAGCTTGCCGTCCGCGTCAAAGCAGTTGATCAAGACGGTTGGTACTTCGTTGGCACTCGGTGGAACGCGCACCCCCCGGTGAAAGGTCGCTGCGTAAAGAAGTCCTTCCACTCGTTGTTCCAGCAGCTTTTCCGTTGCCGCATCTTCCAGGCCCTTGTTGGGTCCTACGGCATCGGCCTGGTCGGAGGGCGCGATGAGCAGGAACCGGCGGTCAAGCCAGGCTTGATCCTGGGCACCTTTGATGATGTCGACGGCGAACGGCGCCGTAACGATCTCCGTCACGATCCCGTACCAATCACTGCGCCGGGAGGCCAGCGCGCGGGCGCCGGCATTGGGGCGGTAGCCCAATTCCTGCACGGCGTCAGCTATCCGGGTGCGGGTTTCCTCGGAAATGCTGGCGTTTTCCCGGTTGCTCAGTACAAACGACACTGCAGTTCGGGAGACGCCGGCATGTTTTGCGACGTCCTTCATGGTGACTCCCCGCCGTACGGGTACGGCCTCGCCAGGGGTGGTTTTCGCCATTGAATGCTCCGGGTGTTCTTGGTTGATCCGCATGTTGCCAGACGCTCTTTGTCTGGTTAGGCGGCTTGAATGGTTAGTCGGCTTGTCTGGCTATGCGGCAGGAAACACCATTGGTAACGCGCGTTACTTGCTGGGCATGTGACTTAGGTTACCCGCGTTACTTCAGGTCTGTCAACAGGTGTGCCCGGACCCGGGAACGCCCGGAACAGCGCTCCCGGGGCAGCTAATTTTCCCGGGGCTCTTCGACGGATCCTTCTTGCGCTTCGGTGCTCTGGGTGTCGTGTACCTTTTTGGGGATCTTGCCCTCCACATCCGCTGGTACGGGCGGGTCCTTCTCTTCATCAGTAGACATGAGCCAAGCATAGGTGGGGTGGGGCTGGAAATGGCGGGGCGTAGTGTGGACTTTGGACGAAAGGAGCACTTCATGAAGAAAATCCTCATGGTACTGACCAGCGTGTCCGAGCTCGGTGATACGGGAGAGAAGACCGGCTACAACGTGGCCGAGGCCGCACATCCCTGGAAGGTCTTCAAAGACTCAGGGCATTTTGTCGATTTCGCCTCCATCAAGGGCGGCCAGCCTCCCAGCGACGAGGTAGACACCGACGATCCCATCCAGGTTGCCTTCACCAAGGACGAGACCACTCGCGCCGGACTGTACAACACGGCGCGCGTGGACGTCGTTGATCCCGGACAGTACGATGCCGTCTACCTCGTGGGAGGTCACGGCACCATGTGGGATTTCCCGGACAGCGAAGGATTACAGCGCCTGGTGGCCAGCGTTTACGACGCCGGCGGCTTGGTTGGCGCGGTCTGCCACGGTCCAGCAGGGCTTCTGAATGTGGAATTGGAGAACGGGTTCCGCCTGGTCCAGGGTCGGGACGTGGCAGCCTTCACCAATGACGAGGAAGTGGCTGCCGGAAAGGACAAAGTGATTCCCTTCTTCCTGGCAGACCGCTTGGAGGAACAAGGAGCGCGCCACGTCTCTGCGGGCGTCTTCGAGGAAAAGGTGGCCGTTGACGACCGGCTGGTCACGGGCCAGAACCCTGCCTCGGCTGCAGGTGTAGCCAAGGAGATGGAGAAGCTCTTCGCCCAAGTCATCCACCAGGAAAAGGCCGACGAGCAGCACGAGGCGGAGTCCCTGCGCGCTGAGAAGGACGCGGAAAAATCCGCCAAACAGAAGGCAGCGGCGGACACCGAACATTAGTCCACCGGTTAGGCGCTGAGACCTGCCGACACCGTCACCGGATGCGCCGTCACGGGAAAGATCTCATGGAGCTGTGAACAGGCGCGCTGCACCACGGAACGGAGCCATAGGTTGGCGGGATCTTCAGTCTGGGAAGGATGCCAGTACATCGCTTCCACGAGCGCCGCTTCCAGCTCTCCGGCGAACTCCAGAACCTCGATGTCCGCACCGCGCCGGGCCCTTGAGGCCAGCATCCGGGGAACCAGTGCCACGAGGTCGGTGCCCTCTACCAGAAGCGGCAGTGAAAGGAAGCCGGCCACCACGGCCGCGACCCGTCGTCGAACGCCCCGGGACTCAAATAGTTTGTCGGCCGGCGTGCTGATTCCTTCGCCAAAATACCCAACAGCGTGCGGCACCCCAACCAGGTCCTGCAACGTCAACCGGGGCAGGCGAAGAAGCGGGTTTCGGGCATCGGCAACCACCACGAAACTGTCCCGGAAGAGCTGTTTGCTCTCCCCCTGCATCTTGTAGCCAGTGGGTCCCACCAGCAGGTCCATCCTGGAATACTCGGCCATGGTTCCCTGCAGTCCGGACGTGGGGACGAAATCCACCATCACCTGCGGCGCCTCCTGCTGCAAGATCCCGCGCAAGGGACCCACAATAAGTGCCGCCGCATAGTCCGATGCTGCAATCACAAACTCACGTTCACTCGTTGCGGCATCAAAGCCGGACCGGACGCGCGTGGCCCGCTGGATGTGAAGCATGGCTTCATCAACCAGCGGGACCAAGGATTGCGCGAAAGGAGTGAGCTCATAGCTGCGTCCGGTACGGACCAGAAGTTCGTCGTCGAAATGCCTCCTCAGCCTGGCCATCGCAGCACTCGTGGCCGGCTGGCTGAGCTGGAGCCGTTCGGCCGCCCGGGAAACATTGCGCAGCTCCAGCAGAACCTGGAGTTGTGGCAGCAGGTTAAGGTCCAGGTTCTTCATGCCCCTAGGTTATCCAGCAGCCGAAGACTTTAGCGGGAGACGCTCACAAACCTCGGACCGCGGACCAGGACCAGCAGCAGCGCGAGCGCACATGCCAGGCCCAAGGCCCCAAGCGCGAGGGCCAGGTTCCCCAAGGCGGCAGCGGTTGCACCAAGGACAATAGGCGTCAGGAACTGGCCGATGAACAAGGTTCCGGTCCAGATGCCGGTGCCGCGGCCGCGCTGGGAGAACTCCAGGCCGTTGACCGCCCACGTCAGGAGCGTGGGCAGCAGCACACCGGTTCCGGCGCTGGCCACCACGGCGCCCAGTATCGCCACGGGAACGCTGCCGGCCACGGAAACCAGGCAGAGCCCGACGGCGGCAAGACCGAAAGCACCCGCCAGCAGTTTCCGGGTACCCAGCTTTGCGAGGTAACGGAAGGAGATGGCACCTGCTGCAGTGGCCAACGAGGCGATGGCGGCAGCAGCACCGATGAGCCCGCTATCGGTTACACCGAGCCCGGTGATGACGTAGGGCAAATGGACGATCAACGCGTAAAACACGATGCCCCCGAACAGCGTCACCGCGGCCGGCGCACCAATCTGCCGCCAAGGCACCGGCTGCTTCGTCGCCATTGGGCCATGCGCTTGGCTCTTGGCCGGCTCCCAGAGTTTGAAAATCATGGGGACCATCAAAACGGCACTGACGGCATACAGCCAGAACGGCGTTCTCCAGCTGATGCTGCCCAAAGCTCCGCCCAGTGCAAAGAAAGCAGTGGCCGCCAAAGCACTGACCATGGTCTGGAGCCCCAGGTACTTGTTTCTCTGCTGGCCAGCGTAGTAGTCGGTGATCAGGGTGGTGCAACAGGTCATGATGGCCGCTTCGGCAATACCCACGCCTACTCGCGATAATGCAATGGCGCCCAGGGAGTCCAACCACAGGGGGGCGGTGCCGAAGAGGGCGTACGCCAGCATCGCGATGATCAGGAGTTGCTTGCGCCCCACGCGATCAGCCACGTATCCGGCCAGTGGGGAAAACAATGCCACGAACAGGGCAGGCAGGGTAAGGACCAAGGGAACCAGGATGGCCACTCCGGCGGTGTCGGCGAAGACCTGGTTCAGTGTGGGGAGGACGGGGGCCAGTAGTACAGCGCCCAGGACGGGCATGCAACTTCCCGCCACCAGCAAAGCCGCTTGGGTTTTTCCGGCAGTTCGGCTGACAGTTGGCGGACTGGTCCGGGTTGCAGCTGGATCTATGGTGCTCATTTGGTGTTCCTTCGCCTTTGAAGATCATCCCCGAGGATGGCGGAAGCGCCGGGAGGGACTCCATTCACTGTGGCAAGGGCTCTGCAGGTGGAGAATAGCTGCTTTGGTATAGCAGGTATTTGTCCGGTCGATACCTTTCAGGGCACCCGGCACGTATTTGCTTGACGGATAGTTGCTATCACGTAATTGCCCTTCTCCAAATACGTGATGTGGCTCATGGTGGTTACAGGACCTGCAGATACTGTCCGAGCAACCAGAGCACCCAGAAGGAATTCATCGTGGAAACTCCCCTCTCCCATCTTGCCCACCTCGAGATCACCACTCCGGACGTCGAAGCCTCGGCACGTTTCTATGAGGAAAAGTTCGGTATGCGCGTCATCGACCGCGTGGATGGCAACGTGTACCTGCGCTGCTGGGGCGACTACTACCGCTATAGCCTGGTGATCACCGAAGGTGCGGAGGCAACGCTTGGCCGCATGGCTTGGCGCACCAACTCCCAGGCCGCACTGGAGGCTGCAGCTGCCCGCGTTGAATCAACGGGGGTACAGGGCACATGGACACCCGGCGGACACGGCTTCGGCAAGGCTTTCGAGTTCACCGGTCCTTACGGCCACCACATGCGCCTCTTCTACGACGTGGAGAAGTTCGTTGCAGAGCCCGGCTTCGAATCCACCTACCCGGACCGCCCCGAGCGCCGCAGCAGCCACGCAGCCGCCCCCCGCTTCCTGGACCACGTCACGGTAGCTTCCTCTGACGTCCGGGGATTCGCCAAGTGGTACAACGAGGCTCTGGGCTTCCGCGTCATGGCCTTCGTCGACCTGGACGAAGCACCCATCACGGTCTTCTCAGTACTGACCACCAACGAAAAATCGCACGACCTCGGCGTCGTCCTTGACACCTCCAAGCGCGCTGGCCGCGTCAACCACATAGCCTTCTGGGTGGACGCCACCGAAGACCTGCTCCGCACCGCTGACGTCATGATGGAAAACGGAACCCCCATGGAATACGGACCGTCCATCCACGGCGTGGGCGAACAGAACTTCCTCTACTTCCGCGACCCTTCAGGCCTGCGTGTGGAACTGAACTCCGGCGGCTACCGCAACTATGTCCCGGATTGGGACGCCAACACCTGGAAGCCTTCGGAAGGTTCCAACAACTTCTACAAGAACGGTGCCATGCCGCACTCCATGACAGAATCCTTCCCGCCGGCCGAAGGCTTCACGGCCACCGAAGAAGGTGCCTCCGCCGAAATGAAGGAAGCACTCCTTAACCCCTACGCAAAGCAGGGTCGGGGCTAGGTCAATGGCAAACACGACATACGCCCTCATTCGCTTCCAGGAACCCGGCGACAGCAAAGCCAAGGCAGGCCTGCTGCTGGGGGACCGTGTCCTGCCACTGGACAGTGACATCAACTCCCTGATCCAGCACTGGGCAACCACAGAGGACGAGCTTGATCAGATTGCCGCCACAGCCGGTGAGCGGGCAGGCCTGGCGCTCGCCGACGTCGAGGTCCTGGCACCCGTGGAACCCGCCCAGGTGCTGCAGACCGGAGCCAACTACCGCAAGCACGTCATTGACCTTGCCGTGGCACACCGGGAAGCAGGCCAGGACGCGGAAGAGGTGCGGGCCAGGACGGCGGCCATGATGGACCAGCGGGCCGGCCAGGGAACGCCGTACTTCTTCATCGGGCTCCCCACAGCCATCGCCTCAGCCACGGAGGACCTCACCCTGCCGGGTTACAGCAAGTCCCACGACTGGGAGTTGGAACTCGCCGCCGTGATCGGCAAGGAAGCTTTCCGTGTCAGCCCCGAGGAAGCCCTTGAGCACGTCTTCGGCTACACCATGGTCAACGACATCACCACCCGGGAGTACGTCTTCCGCAAGGACATGCCGGCCATCGGTTCGGACTGGTACAGGGCCAAGAACGCCCCCGGTTTCCTGCCCACCGGTCCCCTGTTGGTGCCGTCCAAGTTCTTTGGCGACCCCCAGGACGTCCAGGTCACGCTAAAGCTCAACGGCAAGGCCATGCAGGATGAGTCCACGCAGGACATGATCTTCGGCGTTGCCAAGCTGGTCAGCGAAGCGTCCCAAATCATGCCGCTGCGGCCAGGCGATCTGGTGCTGACCGGCAGCCCCTCAGGGAACGGCCAGCACTGGGGCAGGCTCCTGGAGGACGGCGACGTCATGGAGGGCACCATCACCGGATTGGGCACCCAGCTCATTCGTTGCAAGGACGAACAGTGACCACCGACGCCGTGGACGCGCCACTGATTCAGCGAGCGGACCCCATGGCCAGCATCACTGCTGCTGCCGAACAGTACAACAACTGGGGCCGCTGGGGTGAGAACGATGTCCTTGGCACCCTGAATTTCATTGACGATAACAAGCGGGTGGAGGCGGCGTCGCTGGTGAAATCCGGCGAGGCCTTCTCGTTGTCCCAACCCTTCGACACCAACGGCCCGCAAAAAGGGTGGCGTCGCCGCACCAACCCCGTCCACACCATGACCGACACCGGAGTGGACGCGGAGCGCGGCAACCAGGGATTCCCCCACGGGTTCGGCGGGGCTGATGACGTGATCGCCATGCCCCTGCAGTGCTCCACGCAATGGGACGGGCTGGGCCATATCTTTGATCGTGGCAAAGCCTGGAACGGCCGGGCAGCCGGCGACGTCGTAACATCCGAGGGCGATCTCGTGACAGGGATCGAAACCGCCGCAGCCAAAATCGTCACCCGTGGTGTCTTGCTGGATGTGGGTCGTGCACTTGGCCCCGAGCTTGGACGCACTGACGGAGAATTGCCCGATGGTTTCGCCATCACCCCCGAGCACTTGGAACTGACCATTGAACGTCAGGGCAACAGCTCGGCAGTACGCCGAGGTGACATCGTGGTGATTCGCACAGGCCAGTACACGCGGGTCCGCCGCGAAGGCTGGGGTGACTATGCGGGCGGTTCCGCGCCGGGTCTTTCCTTCACCACGGCATCGTGGCTGTACGCTTCGGAAATCTCCGGGATTGCCACGGACACGTGGGGATTCGAGGTTCGGCCCAATGAGTTCGACGGGGCTTTCCAGCCCCTTCACCAAATCGCCATTCCCAACCTCGGGTTGTTCCTGGGCGAGATGTGGGATCCCGATGCCTTGGCTCAGGCGTGCGCGTCCGATGGCAGGTACGACTTCATGCTTACCGCCGCCCCGCTTCCCATCACCGGGGCTGTTGGTTCCCCGGTCAATCCCATTGCTGTTCGCTAGCACGTCCCCTAAAACCCGGCACGTCCCCCAAAAGGCAGCACAATAGGCAGTAACGCCGTCACCACAAAGGAGTCAGAGATGGCAGCAGTACAGAGGGTCGGAATCGTAGGAGCAGGAGCTGCGGGGCTGGCCGCCGCCATTCTTCTGGCCGATGCCGGCGTCGAGGTGGAAATCCTGGAGAAAGCCGCCGAACCGCAAACCCTGGGGTCAGGAATCACCTTGCAAGGAAACGCCCTGCGCATCCTGCGAACACTCGGCGTTTGGGAACAGGTGGAAGCGAAAGGCTATGGGTTCAGCACCCTCGGCCTTCGGGCGCCGAATCCCGATGGAACCGTCCTGGCGGTGCTGGAGGACATCAAAACCGGTGGTGAAGACCTCCCGGCCACGCTGGGCATGTACCGGCCCGACTTAACGGCCATCCTTCGTGAACGCGCCAAAACCGCCGGTGCCCGGATCAGCTACGGCAAGACGGTCACAGAGATAGCGGACGACGGCGGCAACGTCACCGTCGTCACGGCCGACGGCGGCAGCTCACGCTATGACCTTCTCGTCGGCGCCGACGGACTTCACTCAGCTGTCCGCAAGGCCATCGGCATAGAGGTGGAGCCCCAACCCACCGGCATGGGCATCTGGCGGGCCTTCGTAGAGCGGCCCCAGGAAGTGGTCAGGACGGACCTCACCTACGGTGGGCCGTGTTTCATCGCCGGATACTGCCCCACGGGACCTGACACCATCTACGCCTACCTTGTGGAGAAAGCCCAGGAACGCAATCACGGGGATGGTCCCAGGGTGATGGCCGAGCTCGCCTCAGCCTACGGCGGCCCTTGGAACGAGATCCGATCCAACCTGGACCATGGCGCCCGCATCAACTACACGTGGTTCACCTCGCATCTGGTGGAGGGCCCTTGGAACCGCGGGCGCACCGTCGTGATCGGCGATGCAGCACACAGTTGTCCGCCCACTGTTGCCCAGGGTGCCGCCATGGCGTTGGAAGATGCGGCTGTACTCGCGGAGCTGCTGATCTCCGCGGACCACGTCACTGAGACCCTGTGGAAGGAGTTCCAGGACCGTCGCCTGGACAGGGCAACGGCAGTGGTGAAAGCGTCCGTCCAGTTGGGCCAGTGGATGCTGGACGGCGTCCGGGACGCGGACGTCCCGGGCCTCATGAACTCACTCTCCACCCTGCTGAAGGAACCCGCATGAACAACGTCTCCGAGGGCCAAAACCCTACTGTGGATGTCCACGCCCATGTCCTCATTCCCGCACTCCAGCAGTTGGTGGCCGAAAACGATCCAAACGGATTCGCAGATCTGCAGGCCCTGGAAGTCCGGCGAAACGGGCCGGAGTCCATGGCCAACTCCGGCCTCATGATCAAAGAGCGCTGGTCCCGGCTCACCGACATTGAACAACGGCTGGCGGATATGGACAGTCAAGGAGTGGACGTGCAGCTCGTCTCGCCTTCACCGTCGCACTTCTACTATTTCGCCGGTGAAGAGCTCGCGTTCCAGCTTGCCAGGCAGTCCAACGAGGCAGTCCGCGATGTTGTGCAGCAGGCGCCTGAACGGTTGAACGGCCTGGGCTTGGTTCCGTTGCAGCACCCGGAGCTTATGGTCGGAGCCCTGGAACATGCCGTTCTTGACTGCGGCCTGTTGGGCGTGGAGATCGGGTCCTTCGCTGCCACTCCAGGAGACCCCGGACGCAGCACGGTGGAACTCTCCGATTCCCGGCTGGAACCGTTCTGGAAACGCGCCGAGGAACTGGGCGCCCTGGTATTCCTGCATCCGTTCGGCTGCTCCCTGGATGAGCGACTGGATCGCTTTTACCTGGCCAACACCGTCTCCCAACCCGCTGAGAACGCCGTAGCACTCTCCCACCTGATCTTCAGCGGGGTCCTGGACCGGCACCCGGATCTGAAGATCCTCGCCGCGCATGGTGGTGGCTACTTGCCCACCACCATTGGCCGATCGGACCACGCCTGGAAGGTTCGTCCCGAGGCGCAGAGGTGCGCCGAACCGCCGTCGTCCTATCTTCAGAGGATCTTCTTCGACTCCCTGGTGCACAGTCCCCGCGAGCTTAGCGCCCTGGTGGAGGTGGCGGGATCCGGGCAAGTGCTCCTCGGCTCGGACTACCCGTTCGACATGGGCTCCGAGGACCCTGTCGATGAAGTCCGCGCAGTTGCTCTCTCCTCAGCCGACGCGGCCAGGATCCTCGCCGGCAACGCTGCGGCCCTCGGCATCACCGCTGCGGCAGCCCTCGCAGCCCACCCCACCGCTTAAGGACGAAGACATGGTCAGAATCGCCCGCTGGAAGCACGACGGCGGTATCCGCGCGGGGTTCGTGGACGGCGGCAATTGCTTCCCGATGCCCAAGGGACATACCGTCAACCAGCTCTTGGATGCCGGGCTGGGAAGAACATTGGAAATCGCTGCGGAAACTGTCCGCGCGGCGCCTTCCATAGCCCTCTTCGAAGTGCAGTTGCTGGCACCGCTGGCTCCGGCCACCATCCGGGACTTCGTGGCGTTCGAGGAACATGTGGAAGGCGTCCGGAAGAGCATCGACGGCGTGGCCGGCGTTGTGGCCGAATGGTACGAGGCACCCACGTTCTACTTCACCAATCCTCATACCGTGACCGGCACGGGCGAGGTGATCGGCATTCCGGCAGGTTGCAGCGAACTCGACTTCGAAACGGAAGTAGCCGCCGTCGTCGGGCATGTTCCGGGGAGTGACGGCAGGAACCTGTCGGCCGCCGATGCGCACCGTCACATCTTCGGCTACACCGTGCTTAACGACTGGTCGGCACGAGACCTTCAGCGGCGGGAAATGAAGGTCAGCCTGGGTCCGTGCAAGGGTAAGGACTTCGCCAACACCTTGGGTCCGTGGATCGTGACGGCCGACGAGTTCGAGCACCTGCACGATGAGGAAGGCTTCCTTCCCATCTCCATGTCTGTCGAGGTGAACGGCGAAGCTATCGGTCAGGATCTTCTGTCCAACATGGGCTGGCCGTTCGCCGAACTCGTAGCCTACGCATCCCAGGACTCGGTGGTGCGGCCGGGAGATGTCCTGGGCTCCGGAACGTGCGGCAGCGGCTGCCTGGCTGAGCTCTGGGGACGCAACGGTTCCAAGACTCCCCAGCCGCTGAAGACCGGCGACATTGTTCGGATGACCGTGGAGGGCATCGGAAGCATTGAGAACACCGTGGGTCAGCGCCGTGAAGCTGTGACCAGGGTTCCCGCGCGGAACCGACGTGTGGACTCTACTGCTTTGGGGGCAGCGCCAGCTTGAAGACCTTGGCCCACGCGGAACCCACCTGTTTGAGCAACGGCCCCGTGGTGTACTTCAGGCCATAACGTTCGCAGATGTCACGGACTTTGGGGGCAATTTCCGCGTAACGGTTGGAGGGAAGATCCGGGAAGAGGTGGTGCTCAATCTGGTGGGAAAGGTTTCCCGTCATGAGATGCATGAACCGTGGCCCGGAGATGTTGGCGGATCCGATCATTTGGCGGACGTACCAGTCGCCGCGGGTTTCGCCTTCCACCATTTCCTCGGTGAACGTATCCGTTCCTTCGGGAAAGTGGCCGCAGAAGATGACGGCGTGGGCCCAGACGTTGCGGACGGCGTTGGCAGTAAGCGTGCCGTAGAGGGCTTGCTTCCCGGAACCTGTAAGCATGGCCAGGGCAGGAGTGGCCGCATAGTCCTTGGCGAACTGTTTGAGCGCCTTCCGGCCCAGCGCTTTGAGGTCCTTGTTCATGGCCTCCTTGGACTTCAGGCCTTCCTTGTACTCGGGGATCTCCAGGTCGTAGATGGCTATGCCCCATTCGAAAACGGGCGCGAGCAAGGCGTTGTAGAGCGGATTGCCCAGGTTGAAGGGCTTCCACTCCTGATCGGGGTCCATGCGCAGAAGGTTGTAACCGACGTCGCGGTCCTTGCCAACCACGTTGGTCCAGCGGTGGTGAAGGTCATTGTGGGTGTGCTGCCAGGAACGCGACGGGGTAACGAAGTCCCACTCCCAGGTGGTTGAGTGGATATCCGGGTCACGCATCCAGTCCCACTGGCCGTGGAGGATGTTGTGGCCAAGTTCCATGTTCTCCAGGATCTTGGCCACGCTGAGAAGCGTCGTTCCGGTGACCCAAGCGGCTTTGTTCCTGCCTACCAGCAGCGCGGCACGACCGGAGATTTCCAAACCTCGTTGGATCTTGATCATGCGCCTGATGTAGGCGGCGTCGCTGGAGCCCCGCTTGGCGAGGATTTCGTCGCGGATAGCATCGAGCTCACGGCCCAGTTCAGCCACTTGCTCGTCGCTCAGGTGGGCGGCCGCCGGTGGCCGCACCGTAGGGCTGCCCGCCTCGGCAAGGGCGCCGGGACGTGTCGTGGACCCTACGACGGCGGCGGTGGAGCTTTCGGTTGAAACTGCTGACATGCGGTTGTGCTCCTCAGATTTCGAGGTTGACTGGCCCGGCGGCTGCCGAGACACAGGTTTGGATCAGTTCCCCGGGTGCCCCATGGATCTCACCGGTGCGCAGGTCGCGCACTTTTCCGGCGAGCAAGGGGGTCAGGCAGCTGTGACAAATGCCCATGCGGCACCCGCTGGGCATCAGCACCCCTGCATCCTCACCGGCGTCGAGGATGGGGACCCCGCCATCGGCCTGGACCTCGCGATCGGAAGCTTCGAACGTGACAAGACCGCCTTCACTGCCTTCACCCCCCAGGAGTTCGGTGCTGAACCGTTCGATGGTGAGCGAACCGTGCCCCGTTCCACCATCGGGCTCCTTCCCTGAAGTGGCGGCAGCAGTCAACGCAGCTTCGTTCCACATGGCTTCGGCATCATTCAGGAAGGACTCAGGGCCGCACGCATAGGCTGCCCTCTTCCGCCAGTCCGGGCAGACTTCTTCCAGAACGGCCGTGGACGTGAAGTTCATGCGGCCACGGCCGCTGGTGTGCCACTGCACCAGGCGGAAGTTGGAAAACTGGTCAGCAAGTTCAGCCAGTTCCTCACGAAAGATGCTGTCGCCTTCATCGCGGGAAGAATGGATCAGAACAACGTCTGCGTCGGGGCGGCTTGGGACAAGTGTCCGAATCATTGACATGACGGGTGTGATGCCGCTTCCCGCAGTGAGCATCAGAAGTGACCGGGGATGCTCGGGGAGGACAAAATCGCCCTGAGGCGGCGCAAGGAAGAGGACGTCACCCACCTTCGTGTTACGAACCAAGGTCCCGGACACGGCTCCAACGTCAGAGACCGTGATGGCCGGATCCTTACCTGCCGGTGCACTCAGCGAATAGGACCGCCATTGGCGGACCCCGTTGAGTTCAACCCCTATGCGCGCCCACTGACCGGCGAGGTGGGCATGCCAACCGCGGCCGGGCCGGAAGAAAATAGTGGCTGATTGGGCTGTCTCCTGGACTACCTTAGTGACGACTCCACGTAACTGACGAGACGAATAGACCGGGTTGAACAGCGCAAGGACGTCCTCCGGCGCAAGCGGGCTGGTCAAAACTGAAGCTATGCGGGCCAGGGGCCGAAAGCTGACCATGGGGCTACTCCTCTCAACGACCGAGAACGAAGACCCCGGCCGCATCTGTCCGGACATCCGAACTTTCAAATATCATAAGCACACTTACGATGCCCCTTGGCCCCTGGGCTATCACTGGAAAGCGGGAAAGCCCCTCGAAAGGGGGCTCTCAACGGGCATCAGACGGGAAGGTTGGAACGCTCAGCGGTGATTCGTTCCTCGTCCGGGCTCCCGCTTCCCCTGCCGGTTTCAGTAGCAAGACAGTAATACGCCCACCGGATTCCACGCAAACCCGCAATCAGTGATTCCGCGCTGCCTTGCGCTGGGATCGTCCCTCTACAGCCGTCACGCTCCTGTCCGTTGTCCCGTCCGACATATACTCCAAGCATGCCATTCACGCGCCTCACCCCAGATATCCAGACGCAGTTGTCCGCCTGTGAGCAGTACGGGGTCGCTCTGTGAGCGGGGGTCTCGTCGCACTGCTGGACGACGTCGCAGCCCTGGCCCGCATAGCGGCCGCCTCCGTGGACGACATCGCCGCAGGAGCCGCCAAGGCCGGGGCCAAAGCCGCCGGCGTGGTAATCGACGACACCGCCGTCACTCCCCAGTACGTTTCCGGGGCGGACCCGTCCCGCGAGCTGCCCATGATCAAGCGCATCTTCTGGGGCTCGCTGCGGAACAAACTCGTGATCATCCTGCCGGCATTATTGCTCGTCAGCGCCTTCGTTCCGGGAATCATTCCGTTCATCCTTATGCTCGGCGGTACCTACCTCTGCTACGAGGGCGCCGAAAAGGTCTGGCACAAGCTCCGCGGCCATGCCGCCACAGAGAAGGCGCCGGCTGTCGAACGGGGCCCCGAAGCGGAGGCAAAGGTTACCAAGGGTGCCATCACCACCGACTTCATCCTGTCCTGCGAGATCATGGTCATCGCCATGAACGAGGTAGCCGACGAGTCGCTGTGGGTCCGGGCGTTCATCCTCGTGGTCGTAGCGATCGCGATTACGGTTATCGTGTACGGCGCCGTCGGACTCATCGTCAAGATGGACGACATCGGCCTCCATCTGACCACCAAGGCGTCCGCGGGATCGCAGCGCTTCGGCCGTCTACTCGTCAAGGGAATGCCGGCTGTACTGGCCGCAATCACCCTCATCGGGACCATCGCGATGCTGTGGGTTGGTGGCCACATCATGTTGCAAGGTGCATACGACCTCGGCTGGCACGGCCCCTACGACCTGGTTCATATACTTGAATCACCCTTCGCAGGAATCCCCGTGGTGGGCGGCTTCCTCACCTGGCTCGTGAACACGTTATGCTCAGCAATTCTCGGAGCAGTCTGGGGCCTGGTCATCATGCTCGTTCTGCATCCCTTGCTGAAGGTGCTGCCGTTCGGCAAGAAGAAGGAAAGTCACGAGGAGGGTGACGTCCGCGCCGCCACCGCGGGGCATCGGCCGCCGAAAGGTAATGATCACCCAGCTTCCTAGCAGGCCTGACCATGAGCACATCGCCCTGGCTTCATCCGGAAGGGCGCGTTGGAGTCTTGGGTCAGGCCAACCAGCGCCACCAGCGTTGCCGGTCCGGTTCCGGCGTCGGCTCGTCCTCCGGCTCCTCGCCCAGGGCCAACGCGGCCTCGACGATGTCATCCGCGGTGAGCGTCATGACGGCCTCACGATCAAGGGCGTCGAGACTGTGTTCCTCGTCGAGCGAGAGACGCAGCGCCTGGCGGTTGAGCGCCTGCTCGAAGAGGGTGCGTGCGAACCGCGCGTTGCCGGAGTCCTCGCCGGCATGGAGCCCGGTGAGGATGCGACGCAGCATCTGGTCCGCACCTGGCTCCAGCGTGTACTCGTGCTGGGCCAGCATCTGGTGGAAGATCGTCTGGAGTTCGTCCACTGAGTAATCAGGAAAAGTTATCTCGCGGGCGAACCGGGAGCGTAGTCCGGGGTTCGAGAGCAAGAAGGATTCCATCAGCCGCGGGTACCCTGCCACGATGACGACCAGGCGGTGACGGTGGTCTTCCATCCGTTTGAGCAGGACCTCAATCGCTTCGGGGCCGAAGTCCATCCGGCCGTCTTCCGGGGCCAGCGCGTAGGCCTCGTCGATGAACAGGACACCGTCCAGCGCACGCCGGATCACCCGGTCCGTCTTTATGGCGGTGGCTCCGACGTATTGACCTACCAGGCCTGAACGATCGACCTCAATGAGGTGGCCCTTCTGCAGCAAACCGACAGCGCGGTACATCTCGGCGAGGAGTCGCGCCACGGTCGTCTTGCCCGTGCCAGGGTTTCCGAGGAACACCAGATGCTGGGATGTGGCCACCTCCGGCAGGCCGTGCGCCTTACGGCGAGCCTGGACTTGGAGCAATGCGACGAGGGCCCGTACTTGTTCCTTCACGGTTTCCAGTCCCACCAGAGCATCGAGCTCGGCCTGCACCTCGGAAAGCGGCCGGGCCGGCCCTGGCCTGGCACCGACAAGATCGCCCATCAGGTCATCTACACGTTCCGAGCCTGACAGCTTGAGCTGATTGGCCAGATGGCCTACGGTTTCGCGGAGGTCATCAAGCGGATTCCGGCTTGCAGCCATACATCCACTGTAGTCCCCTGCTTTCTAACCACGGCAGATTTTATGGAGTCCGGGTCATCTGGTTCGACGCCGGACGCGGCCTGGTTCCCGCAGCCGTCGTGCTGGTGGTTAGGCTGGATGGATGGCGACAGTGATTCTCGTGCGGCACGGCCGCACCACAGCCAATGCCACCGGGCTACTGGCCGGTCGGTCTGACGGCGTGAGCCTGGATGAGGTCGGGCGCGAACAGGCGGCGTTGATGGCAGGGCGGCTCGCAGCCGTGCCCTTGGTCGGGGTGGTATCGAGCCCTCTTGAGCGTTGCCGGCAAACCACTCAGTTCATCCTCGACCAGCAAGCCGGCTCGCCTTACGCGCCTGTGGACATGGATCTCACCGAGTGCGATTACGGCCAGTGGCAGGGCCGCATGCTCGCCGATCTCGCCACTGAGGATTTGTGGCCGGTGGTGCAATCGCAACCATCCGCCGTCGTGTTTCCCGGTGGTGAATCCATGGCTGCAATGCAGGCCAGGGCGGTGGCGGCCATTCGACGCCACGATGCAGCCTTCGAAGCCGAGTACGGGCCGGGGGCTGTGTGGGCAGCAGTTAGTCACGGTGACATTATCAAGTCGGTCCTCGCGGACGCGCTCGGTATGCACCTTGACCTGTTCCAGCGTATTAGCGTGGGTCCGGCCTCCGTATCGATCGTGCGCTACGGCACTGATAGGCCGACCGTTTATGCAACGAACACGGACGCGGGTGATCTGTCGTGGCTCTCGAACGGCATCCACTCCGGCGATGCACCCGTGGGCGGCGGTGCAGGGCAAAAAGCGCCATGAACCTTATGTGCCTAAAATACTGACATGCCTACACGTGTTCACGAGTTTGCCTGGCCGGATCGGGTTGTAGTTGGCACCATTGGCCTTCCCGGGGCGCGCACGTTCTATCTGCAGGTGCGCGCAGGGAAACAGATCGTAAGTATTGCCCTGGAGAAGCAGCAGTCGGCTCTGCTCGCGGAGAAGATCGACGAAGTTCTCGACCAACTGATCACCGTTGACGGCAACCCGTTCAGTGTCCCCACGAGCACTCCCATTGAGCTGGTGGACAACGACCCCCTTGAGGGCGTTCAGGAGCAGTTCCGAGCCGGTGCCTTGAGCTTGGGTTGGGATCCAACCACGGCCCAGGTTGTCATTGAGGCCTACCCCATTGCCGATGCCGATGTTGATGACGAGGGGCTTGATGACGACGCCGCAAACGTGCCGGAGATGCTGCTGGTGCGAATGCCGGTGGGCACCGCCCGAGCATTCGCCAAGCGCACCCGCGAGATCCTTGGGGCAGGGCGTCCGACGTGCTCGCTCTGCGGTTACCCCATAGACGCGGACGGGCACACCTGCACCCTTCCCGAGGTCTGATGCCAACCCCGGACCTGATGACCGCCGAGCTGACGCTCACCGGCCGTATCACGACGGCTTCAAACGCTACGTTCCTGGGCAGCATCGGCGAGGTGGAAGTCGTCTACAAGCCGATAGCAGGCGAAAGTCCGCTGTGGGATTTTCCCCACGGCACCCTTGCCCGCAGGGAAGTAGCCGCGTACATGGTCTCGCAGGTCTGCGGCTGGGACATCGTGCCACGCACTTGGCTGCGCGATGGCCCTTTCGGAGAAGGAATGGTGCAGCTCTGGCAAGAGCAGGATCCCGTCCAAACCGCCGTGAACCTGATCGCAACGAACCAGGTTCCGGAAAAGGGCTGGAAACAAGTTCTGGAAGGACAAGACGAGGACGGGCAGATGGTAGCCCTGGTTCACGAAGACTCGCCGGCGCTCAGACGGATGGCAGTGTTCGATATGGTGGTCAACAACGCGGACCGCAAAGGCAACCACATTCTTGCCATGACTGACGGACACCGGCACGGCGTGGACCATGGGCTGACCTTTCACAGTGACCACAAGCTGCGTACGGTGCTGTGGGGATGGCTGGGAGACCCCCTTACCGCCGAGGAACGCGATGGTATAGATCGTGTCACCGAAGGACTGAACGGTGGGCTGGGCCGAAACCTGGCGGACCTGCTCAGCGTCGAAGAAATCGAATCGATCGCCACACGCTGCGCCCGACTGCGCCTGGAAGGGCGATTCCCCGCTCCGAGCGGTGAGATGCCAGCGGTGCCTTGGCCGCTGTTCTAGCGCAATTTACTCGACGGATCCTCGTTAGCTCAAGCTGATGCTCGATGGGATGGAGTTCACCTCCAAGATCGGCGAAGAGAACCTCACCAGATTGATGCAGCGGGTGCTTGCCGGCACCAACGGCGGTGTTTTCTTCAATATGGATGTCACAGCGGGAATCCGGAGCGGTTACTTCGGCCAACTGCAGTATGGTTCCTGGTTCCTTGTTTCTTGTTCCTTGTTCCTTGTTCCTTGTTCCTTGTTAACCGTTTCACTGGGAAATTCGCAGGCTGGCCGAACTACTATCCCCACCGCACGTTGCGAAAAATCTGGATGCTGTCGCGGTACTACCCCACTTACCGGCTGCAAGCGGAGTTCCTCAATGTCCAAAGAAACAAGGATCTGTACCCCGACGATCCCCTGGCTCCCGGTGTTTGCGGGCTCGAATATGTACTGGCCCTAACCTTGTTCGCCAATCGCCTCGCATGGATGGAACAGACGGGGCTGGATGAGGAGTCCGTTAACACACTGGGCCCGCATCGTTCCCCGATATAGAGAAGTTCAAAGCGAAATCCTGTCCGGCCATGTCCTGCCCCTCGGTGACGAGCCGAACGACGCCTCGAGGACAGGTTTCCAGTCCATAACATCTGATCATTCCGGGTACTTGTTGATACTCGAGGAACACAACCCGGAATCCGAACAGCCCTACCGGCAGTGGAAACTTAGGGCAAGCAACTGAAACTTGAACCGATCCTGCGCGCAGGACGGGTGGCCGAAGCTGGCGTGGACAGCGGAGGCAACACCGACTTCCAACTGGACGGGCACTTTACCTACGCCCTCTACAAATACACCTGCTGACGGGCTGGCCCGTGGTCGGGAACTCCCCTTCGGAAGCGGAGGCGAAGCCGGCGTAATCGCGCCACTTCGAATGAGGACGTATCCGAGCAGAAACAAGAATAGAGCGGACGACGGCGGGAACCACCCGCCGTCGTGCGCTGCATCCAGGCTTAGACTGACCGCATGGCTCAGATAAGGGTCCTGTCGAGGTGCAACAAAAGGACCGTCGACCCGCCGCCAATGGGAGGACTCCAGAGGGCCGGTAGCTACCTGCGTTCACCCAAGACAGACGACTCTGCGCGAAACTGACGAACAATCTTTTGGGGGTAGTGGTGTTGGATTCGAACATTGAGGGCGTGGAACAGTCGGTCTCCACGGGAGTATTGCCCGGATGGGAACAGGTTGATTCGCTGGTAATCGCTTCCCATGAACGGAACCGCGCCTGCCAAGACGGTGCGGTGGCGGATTACATTCCAGTTCTTGCCCGGGCGGACCCTGAACTGTTCGGCGTCTGCGTGGTGGAAGTCGATGGTGGAGTGCATATGGCGGGCGATGCCAATGTGGAGTTCTCCATCCAGTCCATTTCAAAGGCATTCGTCTACGCCTTGGTGTGCGGGGAACTCGGGCATGCTGCCGTGGCAGACCTGGTGGGGGTGAACAATACCGGCCTGGCGTTCAACTCGGTGATGGCGATCGAACTCAACGACGGCCATCCCATGAACCCCATGGTCAACGCAGGAGCATTGGCCACCACGGCCCTCATGCCGGGCACCACCCCTGAGGAGCAGTGGGCTGCCATCCACTCGGGATTGTCCGCCTTCGCGGGCCGTGACCTGGTGCTGGATGAGGAGGTCTACCGCTCCGGGACTGCTACGAATACCCGCAACCGTGCTATTGCCCGGCTCCTGGAAAGTTACGGCAGAATGGACCGCGACCCGCTCGACGTCGTGGATGTTTATACCAAGCAATGCTCGTTGCGGGTCCGTGCCCGTGACCTCGCCGTCATGGGAGCCACACTTGCCGATGGCGGTGTGAATCCGGTGACCGGTGAACGGGTTGTCTCCGCGGAGGTATGCCGGGACACCCTCGCCATCCTTGCCGCGAACGGACTCTATGAACGGTCCGGGGAATGGCTGTTCGAAATCGGGCTCCCGGGAAAGTCCGGAGTGTCCGGTGGACTGCTTACGGTCTCACCCGGCAAAGCCGGCATCGGGGCCTTCTCGCCCCGCCTCGACTCGGCGGGAAACAGCGTCCGCGGCCAGCAAGCCACCGCTTACCTGTCACGGGTACTCGGCCTGAACATTTTCGCTTCCCAAGCGCATGCAACAAGCGAAAGGTCCCCGAAAGTCTTCTAGCCAAGTCCTCCTGTCCTTCAACGTCGCCGCCCGGCCGGTCTCCCTGGGCGGAATAGTCCAGGATTTCGGTATCCCGCCCACCAAGCTGCCTAAGTACCGCCCACACGAAATCCCCAACCCCCTGGGTCGGATAGTGCGGCAGGGTTTCGACAGACCACAACCGCATCAGGGACGCTGCCGATCATGCGCCACCTCTAAGGGCGGCCGACAGGATCCATCACTAGTGGCAAGTGAAGGATCTCCTGGGCATCACAACGATCAGAACGTTTCGCGATCTCAAAAGTGGGCACCCCTACTACAACGGGGATAATCCCAAGCAATCTGCAGGTTCGTTACCAGCAGCAATGTCTCTCGAGACGCGACGTCGACGGGACGGGGGCAGAATCATGGACGCCGACCTTTCGAAGGTCCGCGGCAGCTTCAACACCGCAATGGGGTTTTGGCCGCTGGTTCATATGGGGCCGAAGCTGCTGAGAGGGCCGAAGGGGTCGCCGCAGCGAAACGTCGTGGCGACGCTCGACGGAAGCCTGTAATCAACGGAACGACGACGGGAGCACCTTATGATCGACCGGAAACGAGGCAGTACCCTTCTGATGGCGGCCTCTAAAGGCGCATTATGCGGCTTGGCCGGGGTGGCGATCATGACTGTCGGAGAGAAGGCCGAGCAGGCCCTCACGCAGCGCAAGGATTCCTATGTGCCCGCCCGACCCCTGCTGACTCTCCTGGGAAATAACCCGACGCAGCGGGACAAGCCTGTGCTCTGGAACCATCTCATGCACTGGGGAACCGGGCTCCTGCTGGGGTCACTCCGCGGCATCTGGTCAGCAACCGGTATCCGCGGCGGAGTCGCCAGGAGCAGCTCGTGGACGTACTCCACAAATCCATCTATTCGCTGGTCACAGGCATCGCCGCGGACCGCTGGATCCCAGCACGGCTGAAGTCCACCAAAGGAGTCACCAGCCATTAGGAAGCACTCCGGGCGGCCCATTTGAAGTGCTCGGCGGGCACGGTCAGTTAACCGGATCGGCAGGCGGGTGGATCTTGACGGCATCTTCATAAATGAATAAACAATAAGTAACCTTACAAATATCACGTTCCCAATGAAGGAGTGACAATGAGCGAGAAACCTGGCAACCAGACGCCCAACACGCCCGGCGTTAGCGAGACCGAGCTGCGTGAAATGAAGGTGGATGAGCTCCGCCAGGAAGCCCGGGAGGAGAACATCAGTGGCGTTTCCAACATGCGCAAGGAGGAGCTGGTGCGGGAAGTTGCCGAAGCACGCTCTTCCGGAGGACAGCAAAGCGAGGGTGGCGCAACCTCCGAACCTGACCCGGTCGGCGCCGGACCGGACGGTGGCAAGATCCGGACCGGCGAGGCGTCGTCCAGCTCGTTGAAGTATTCACAGGAGGTCACCTCCCCCGAGGACGAGCCCGAGCGGGAAGGCAGGAGCCTGGTAACAACACATCACGAAGTCATCAAGCAGTGGGCGGAGGAACGAGGCGGGGTTCCTGCAACCGTTGAAGGCACTGAACACGGCGATCACTTGGGAGTACTGCGCATAGATTTCCAAGACAAAGACAGCAACCTCCGGCGCGTCAGCTGGGAAGAATGGTTTAACACTTTCGACGCACGCCGCCTGAACTTCATCTATCAGGAACAACGCTCCGACGGAAACCAATCGAACTTCTTCCGGCTGGAAAACCCGGACCGGGAAGACGCGTAGGGACCAGCCCAGGCACTAGCACTGGCACTCGACGGACCTACGGGCCTAAGGACGCGAAGCAGGTAGGAGAAGGTCGGCGACAGCCTTAGCGAACGCCCGCGGTGCCTCTTGAGGCACGTTGTGGCCTACTCCCGGTAGCCGGCGGATTTCGAAAGGACCAGCGAAATGCTGCCGGTCCCGATCAGAGTCGTCCGGCCCGAACCCGTCGGCCAGGGCGTCGAGCGAAATGGTTGGTACCAAGATGGGCGGCGATTTCGCGAGAAATGCTTCGAGCTCGTTGAATCGGTCGTCACCATCCGCGGCACGATGGCGATGGCGATAGGAATGTAACGCCACATCAACGAAGTCCGGGTTGTGCAGGCTGGGACTGCTGGAGGCGTATGCATCGCCGGCCTCCGCCCATTCAGGTGACCACAATTGCCAGAGCAGGCGGCACAATTCGTCGCGGTTTGCCTGGAGCCCTGCGCGCCCGCGATCGATGTTGAAGTACCACTGGTACCAGTCCCGGTATTCGTCTATCGGGGCCGCCGGCTCCACCGATGAGGCGATGTCCTGGATTGCATAGCCTCCCACAGTCACGAGACCCGCTATGCCTTCGGGGCGCACGGCCGAGGCAATACAGGCCGCCCGGCCGCCCCAGTCATACCCGGCGACCACCGGAGGCTGCAGTTCAAGGGCATCGATGAGATTGAGCAGATCTTGTCCGATGGCCGCTTGCTGGCCGGAGCGAAGCGTCGTGTTCTTACGGAACCTGGTACCACCATAGCCCCGCAGGTACGGAGTTATTGAGCGGATCCCCTGCTCCGCCAATAACGGGACAACTGCCTCGAAGCTGGGCACGTCATAAGGGAATCCGTGGAGAAGTACCGCGACTGCTCCGTCCGCCGGGCCGTCGTCGTAATATGCAATTTCGAGGTCTTCGGTCATCGTGGTGCGCAGTTCACCCAAGGTCATAATCCAGTGAAGCACTTACGCCCTCAGAACCGTGCCATAACCGGGCTTCGGGGACACGGCGAGCCTGCACAAGCTGCCGTCTTCGAGGCTGGCGCTGGCGCTTCTTCTGCCCGAGAGCTGGCCGGAGCGTATCAGAATTAACTGCCGCTCCCAGGCCGCTCCTCGCCGCCCCAGCGTGCCAGCGCGGCGATCGCCTCGCGCAAGGCGAGCCCTCTATCGGTCAGCGCGTAGGCCCTGGTGTTGTGCCGGAGTGGCAGTCGGGACAGTACGCCGGCGGTCTCGAGCTCGCGCAGTCGGGTCGCGAGTATATTGGTGGGCACTCCGAGGTCGCGTTGTAGATCGCCGTAACGCTGTGGTCCGTCGAGCAGCCGCTCCACGATGAGCAGGGCCCACCGCGCTCCGACGACGTCGAGGGCCGCGGCGAGGTTGCTCACGTGGTCGGATCGGCGTCCGGCTTCATCCAGAAAGGCGAGTAGTGGTAGCCGTCGGGGTCGTCGAATTGGCGCTGGTACATGAAGGGGTAGTCGTCGGTGTCACCGATCCGCCCGCCGGCGGCGCCGGCGCGTTCGGTGAGTTCATCGACTGCCTCCCGGCTGCCCAGGTCGAATGAGACCGTGACTTTCGAGGGGGTCCCGGGCCCGCCGACCAGCTCCTCGTCGGCGCCGACGCCCGCGTACATCTCGCGGCTGCCGAGCATGACGTACTGCTCGGGCGCGATCGCGAAACATGAGACGTTGTGGTCGGACATTTCGGTGTTGAGGGTCCAGCCGAGGGCCGTATAGAAGGCAGTCGCGCGCTCGACGTTATCAACGGGGCAGGTGATAAACAGGCTCATGCCGCCATACTTGCAAAATGCAAGTGCCACGTCAAGGGTTTGGCCGGCTCCGGCCAAATCACACCCCCGATGCCGATTCCACATGCACGGTGATGCAAGTCCCCTTCGCCTTCCTCGCAGGCACGGTCTTGCATTCCATCAGCGAAACAGTGGGTCACTGCTATGGGCGATGCTCCCCCGTCATCCGTGACTACACGTAGGAACTAGAGCGCCACAGTCCTGAACCCTAAGTTGGCGCTGGCTGACTCCGGTGTGTTTGAGCTCCGTGCTGCAAGGCGGTAACGGTTGCAGTAGGAGTCGTGGCAGAGGTACGAGCCGCCACGCATCACCCTGCCCCGGCCAATCGTTGGCCCTTGTGGGTTGTCCACCGTTCCTTGCCCCAGGCACGTCTTGTAGTACTTGGGCAGGAACCAGTCGCTGCACCACTCCCAGGCATTTCCGCTGGTTTGGTACAGTCCGTATCCGTTGGGACGGAATGATTTCGCCGGCGCCGTGGTGAGGTAGCCGTCGTCGATCGTGTTGCGGGAAGGGAAATCCCCCTGCCAGATGTTGCAGTTATGAGCGGCTTGGCCGGGCGCGTCGTTGTGCAGATCATTGCCCCAGGGATAGCGCTGCCCGGTCAGCCCGCCGCGGGCCGCATATTCCCACTCGGCTTCCGTGGGCAGGCGGCGGCCGGCCCATCGGCAGTATGCCAAGGCATCGTTGTGCGACACATGGGTAACAGGATGGTCAGTGATGTCTGCCCAGCTCGATAGGGGTCCTGCCGGGTGCGCCCAGTCGGCTCCCCGGACGTTCAGCCACCACGGAACGTTGCTGACGCGGTTGAGGACGTCGTAGGCGTCTGCTTTCACGGCAAGATGGAACACCGCTGAGGTTCCGTAGGTTTCCGACTCTGTGCGATAACCGGTGGCATCGACGAACTCGGCGAACTCTTCATTGGTCACGGCGGTAGCGCTGATCCGGAATTGTGAGACGGCCACTTCGTGCACAGGCGACTCACCGTCGTCCGCATAGCCCTCATTGAAAGAGTCGCCCATGGCGAAGGTACCCGCGGGGATCCCGACGTCGCACTGAAGACGGGAGCCCGGCGCACTAACCCCGGAAAAAAGCCTTGGACCGGGTACTCCCGTGCGCTCCATCGTCAAGGATTGGCGGCTCACGACTTGGGCAAGACGCCCCTCAGGGGCGCAGCAACTCTTCACTGCCTCACTCTTCACTGCGTCACTTCCTCTTGCCAACTAGTTGTTGAGTGTTATTGAACCCGCCCTAGATATTTTAGTCAATGACTGAAATACTCACATCGGACTCGCCAAGAGAGCCCGGTGAACACACCCCCATCTGGATGAAACTCAACGTCAGGAGTGTTTTGACGAAACCTACCCACACTTCCCAAGCACTGAGCCGACGAAACCTGCTCCAGTTCAGCGTCGTCGCCGGGCTGGCGACTACGGGTCTCTCCGTCATGGAACTGAGCGGCCCCTCCCCGGCGAATGCCGCACCCACCAGCCCTCGAGTGACAGACCTCGGTCCGGGAGTAGTCCAATTCGGTTCAAAGAGCGCATACCAATTCGGTGACATGATCTACATCGGATCCGGAAACCTCGAGCCCATGTACGTAATCGCCTACCACGTGCCGTCTCGTAGGGTCACAGGTCAAACACAGGCCCCGGACGGCAGGTCAACGCAGGCCCTCTGCGCCGACCCCACCGGGAGGTACCTCTATTTCGGGACTGAGAACGCTGCAGGCAACCTTCCTACGCTGTACCGCTGGGACCTGGAGAATCCCACGTCACCGGCCGAAGCACTGGGACGGGCAGGCGAAGTCCGAGTATGGGCACTGGACGTAGCACCTGATGGAATGGTCTTCTTTGGCGGCCGTGAACCGGGAGGGAATCTGTGGCAGTTTGACCCGGCTTCGGGACTAATTACTCCTTTGGGCATCCCCGTTCCTACTGCCACGGGCGCCAGGGCCATCGCGGCCACTGCCACCCACGTCTACTTCGGAACTGGAAACACCCTGGGTGGCGGTCAGGCAAGCAAGGCCGCGCTGGCCGCCTACAACCGGGCTACCGGAACCTTCACATCGATACTTCCGCCCGAACTTGCCGGCGACGACACTGTCCGCGAGTTGCGACTGGACGGCGACAGACTGATCGTCGGTACGGTCGGCGGGGCCTCCGCTTCACACGTGGCGGTCATCGATGTAGCGAACCCGTCTTCCTACAAAGTGGCTTCGCATGACGGGGTAACAACCAAAGCCATGCACGTCCACGAGGACCGTCTCTATTTCATGGCACAGGCCGGCGACGCAAGGGTCTGCGATCTGGCCACGATGGAAGTATCGCCGCTTCTGACCAATGACGTTGATCTGGGCGAGGTGTGGGGAATGGGCTGGTCTGACAACCGGTTGAACGCGGTCTCAGCCTACGGGTTCGTTGCCGCCATAGATCCAACATCCGGTACCACCGAACGCACAGACCTGATTTCAGCGGGGGCGCCCAGCGAAGCCCAACTGGCCATGAGCGTTACCGCTGGCGGGGGCTACGCCTACGTTGCAGCAAACGGCGCCATAGCCCGGCATTCCCTCACCGGCAAGGAAGTCATCAACCTGGTGGCGCCTGGAGAGACCAAGGATGCGGCCTGGGCGAACGGCAAACTGTGGATGGGCCAGTACAGCGGCCTCGGCCTCTGGGGCTATGATCCTGGCAAAGATGCAGACCCCGCGCAGATGGCCCCGTTGCCCGCGCAGTTCAATCGGCCCGAATGTGTCGCGTGGGACGACCACAACAGAAGAGTCCTCGTCGCAGCCCTCGCCGACGCGAACGGTGGCAGCTGCCTTGGGGTCTACAACCCCGTCTCAGATGACATTCTGGTGCACGAGCATCCTCTGGGGCCAGGCCAGTCTGTCCCCGCCGTTACTTGCCGAGACGGGATTGCCTACATTGGTGGCGGAACTGGAGGAACAGGGCCCGCCGGCGAGATTGCCGCCATCGCCCCGATGACGGGCACGGTTTTGTGGCGGCTGGATCCTCAGCACACCGCACCTGTCACCGGAATGGCCGTCCGGGGCCGTCATCTCTACGTGGCCCTGAACGATGGCGCGTTAAGGGTTATCGATATTCCACGACGTCGGATCGTCCATAGCGCGGACATCTCTGACGCGGCCAGCAAGAGGTCGAATCTTGTAACAGCCAACGGAAGGGTCTACGGCGTCTCAAGCAAGGCCGTCTACGAGATCGACCCCAAGACCTTTGAACTAACAACCCTGTTGGCCGACGTGAACGGCGCCTGGTACGGCGGACAGCCCCACATCAGCGCGGATGAACACGGAGATCTGTACACAATGCGGGAAAGGAACCTCATCCGCATCGAGACGGCGTAGTTGGCCAGGCCGGAGCAGGTACGCAGTCCTGCTCCGGCCCTATGCCGACTCAGCGTTGGGTTGGGATTCCCGTGCGGAGAACAGGCTCGCCATGACCGAACAGGCAGCACCCCTGGCCAAGGCCTCATGATCCACAATGGCGTTGGTCAGCAGCGGAGAGGGAGTATTGGAATGTGCATACTGGTGCTGGAAGGCCCCTCCGCTCAACTCAGCAAATTTTCCTATATTTGCTTCCGGGGCGAAGGCCACCACCACCTGCTGCGGTCCAAGGACCTTGGCTGTATTGGCCATACCGATGCCCAAGTGCAATGCGGCGTCAGCGATGACGTCCGAATCCGCGTCGGGGTCTACTTCGCGTTGAAGGCCTCGTCGCTGAAGTTCCTGGCGCATGCCCCAGAGACTGCTGCGCGTCTCAAAACAATCTTCGGCCCCGCAGTGGCACTCCCTGGGGGCCTCGCTACTCGTAAGCGAACGGGCGTGGGCAAAGCCTCCAGCGGATCCGTTGAAGCCGCGCTGTATACGGCCTTCAACCACGACGGCGGCGCCCAAGCTGGTGCCGACGCTGAATACCAGCAGTTCCCGGCCAGTAAACGTTCCATCAAAAAGCAGCCCTCGCGCATAGGCGTTGACATAGCTATCGATGACCACCGGCTCATCAAGTTCAGCTTCGAGGATCTCCTGGAAGCGAACCTCGGCCCACTCGAGGGCTCCGCTGTGCCGAACAATGCCTGTGCTCTGATCTACCACTCCGGACAGTGCCAACCCCACCCCGATCAGCCGTGAGGCCCTGGAGCCGACAGCAGCGCTGACTACCTTTGCGACCGCTTTTGCCGCATCAGCGGGGCTGGTGGACGTGAGGGGTTCGCTGGCAGTGCTGACCACTCCCCCGCGCAAGTCCACCACGACAGCAAGGGCTGCGGTAGCGGAAAGCCGAACTCCAGCCGCAAAGACGCCATCCCTGCCCAACTCCAGGAGACGGGCAGGGCGCCCGCCGGTATCGCGGATCATCTCGGCCTCGACCAGGAGTTTTGACTGGATGAGCTTTCCGGTAATGCCCGTGACACTCGCGGGGCTCAGCCCAGTCTGGACGGCGATGGTGGCCCGCGACACCGGAGCCTGGGTGCGGACGACGTCCAATACCAACGCCTCGTTGATCTCCCGGATCAAGGCCTTGCTTCCTGCGCGTTGCTTCACGGCTCGTGTCTCCTATGGTTACACCGCATGCGATTTCCCTCATTCTGGCACTGGTCAAAGCAACCACTCCAGAATGGTGCCCCGACCTTCGCCAATTATACTTAGTTCAGTCATTGACAAAACCAAATGCTACTGAGTAATCTCAATCACATGAACAACCCCACCGTCGATGCAGCACCCTCGGTGCAGGCCGAATCTCCACGGCTTCACATTCTTCTGAGCATCCCCGATCACGAGTTCCCGGCAATCATCAACCAGCAAACACGAGCTGCACTGGAAGAACTGGGCAACGTCACAACCGCCGCACCAGCTGAGCTCCAAAACCTGGACGCGTTCGCACGAGCCGCAGCAGAAGCAGATGTCTTCATCACGGCTTGGGGTTTCCCCCGGCTCGATGCCATGCACCTCTCAGTAGCTCCAAATCTGAAATGCGTGATCCACGCTGCCTCGTCCATCCACACCTTGGTGAGCGACGACTTCTGGGCAACCGGCATCCCCATCTCCCAGTCCGGCGCCGCCATGGCACCTGCGGTGGCGGAAATGTCGCTAACGTTTACCCTGAACCTGCTGCGCCGGATCGAAAAGATGGACCACCAGATGCGAAGCGGGCACAGCTGGGAGGACGCCAGAAGCATCCGGCGTGCCCGGGAAATCTCGGGATCGCGCATTGGTGTTATCGGCGCATCACGGACCGGCCGTCGCTACATTGACGCATGCCTGGCACTCGGTGCTGATGTACAAATCTACGACCCCTATCTGACCGTGGACGATCCGCTGGCGAAGCAAGCCTTAGGCCTCAAAGAACTCTTGGCTACCAGCGACGTCATTGCAGTTCACGCACCCGCGACGCCTGAAACCGCGGGACTCATCGGCGAAGCAGAACTGGCACTCCTCCAGGATGGCGCTGTATTCGTCAATACTGCCCGCTCCAGCATCGTGGACATGGAAGCCCTCTATAAAGAGGTCGCCTCCGGCCGGATCGATGCAGCACTTGATGTGTTCGACGTCGAACCGCTCCCCGTGGGAGACCGCTGGCGGTCACTCCCCAATGTCCTCCTCACTCCGCACGTTGGCGGTGCCACCGTTGACTCCCGGCAGCGGGCAGGCGGCATCGTAGTTGCCGAACTTCGCCGGTTCCTCGCGGGAGATCCCATGGAGCATGCACTAACCCGCGTTGACCTTGAAAGGATGGGCTGACCGTCCATGCGTAACATCCTCCTGATTCACTGCCACGACCTCGGCCGCTTCCTGGGCAGCTACGGGGTTGAGACTGTTTCCACGCCGCATCTGGATGCACTCGCCGACGAGTCGGCACTGTTCGAGCAGGCTTTTGCCACCGCCCCACACTGCAGCCCCGCCCGAGCTTCCCTCTTTACCGGTACTTACCCCCAAAGCAACGGGGTATTGGGCCTCACCCACGATCCCTTCAGCTGGGACCTTGTGGAACCGAGAGCCCACATTGCACACCGCCTTCAGTCCGTCGGCTACCAAACAGAGCTGGTCGGGGTTCATCATGAGTCGCGGGTACTGGCGGATGACGTCGTTGCAAGCAGGCTCGGCTTCGACCGGGCCCGAACGGGAGGCGCGCGTGACGTCGTCGTTGACCGCGCCACTGACGCCCTGCGGCGGATGGCCGCCGGCGACAGCCCGTTCTATCTGCAGGTCGGCTTCACCGAACCTCACCGCGTATCGTCAGAACGGGACCGGCCCGGAGTCATGGGCTTCCTCGCCGACGGCGTCGAACCGGACACTTCCCTCGGCCACACGGTTCCGGTTCACTTGCTGGACGACGACGGAGCCCGCGAGGAGATTGCGGAACTGCAAGGTGCAGTGAAACACATGGATGAAGGCGTGGGGAGCATCCTCGCGGAACTCGATGCCCTCGGGCTCCGAGACACCACACTGGTGGTCTTCACCACTGATCACGGCCTGGCACTTCCCCGGGCCAAGTGCACACTGTACGACGCCGGGCTCGGGGTTGCGCTGATGATCCGCCACCCCGCCAAGCCGGCTTGGGCCGGGAAACGCGTCGCTGGCATCGTCAGCCACGTTGATGTGATGCCCACCCTGCTGGATGAGGCGGGGTTGCCCCTGCCCGACGGTCTTGCAGGAACCAGCCTTCGTCCGGCCATTGAGGATGGCCAAGCCTCCCGAACCCACTGTTTCAGCCAACTGACCTATCACACCTACTACGACCCCAAGCGGTCAGTGCGAACATCAACGCACAAACTGATCATCAACTTCTCCAACGCGCCACGAGCCATGGACCCGACACAGTCATGGATCCATCGCAGTCTGCCGGCTGATCTCGGCGGGCCCACCATCGGCACCAGCACAGCCATTGAGCTCTATGACCTCCAGGCCGACCCCGACGAACTGGAAAACCTCGCCCGGAACCCCAACCAGTCCGGGATCCTGCGCGAACTTTCGGCGGCGCTCTTTGACTGGATGCAAGAGTGCGGTGACCCGCTGCTGAGGATCCAGCAGCCGTCCAGCCGCCACGGCATTGCCCTCAAGTCCCTCGAGGACGCACGACTCAGCGAACAACTCCAGACCACAAGGAAGTAGCTCACATGTTCACCCGAAAACTGCACCGGTCAGCAGCGGCTACAGCCGTCGTCGTATCAGCCGCCCTGGCACTCACAGCCTGTGGTTCACCGTCCTCGACGACGAGCGACGGCGGAGCGGCCAGCGGCAAAGTAACTCTCTGGATGTACCCGGTCATCAAAGATGAGACCATCAGCAAGAAGTTCTGGCAGGACACTGAGGCTGACTTCGAAAAGGCCAATCCCACGATCGACCTGACCATCGAACTGCAGACGTTCGACAAGCGCGATGCGCAGATTTCTGCTGCACTGGCCGCGGGCTCGGGACCCGACGTCGTTCTTATTACCCCTGACCAGGCCGCCACTTACCGGAACGTCCGGGGCCTTCTGCCGGTGGACAAAGCTGTGGAGAAGGACAAAGACAGCTACTACCCGCAAACGCTCAAAGCGGCGACGTTCGATGACGAACTATTCGGTGTCCCGCTCTTCCAGAACATCAACACCACTGCCTACAACACCAAAATCTTCACCGAAGCCGGTATTCCGCTTCCCAAGACCTGGGAGGACCTGCGGGCGGCCGCACCTGTGCTGGCCAAGAAGGGAATTGCGGTGATGGATTACGCAGGCAGCCCTGAGCAAACCTTGAACCTATCTTTCTATCCTTTGTTGTGGCAGGCCGGTGGCAGGGTGTTCACCGAGGACGCCAAGGACGTTGCCTTCGATTCCGAGGCCGGCGAATCCGCCCTGCAACTCCTGGTTGATTTGAAGAAACTCGGCGGGCTTCCTGCGGACGCCGCAACCGATGCCTCCAAGGTGGAGGGCAGCCCCATCGCCACGGGCAAAGCCGCCATGCGCATCACTACGTCACTGCCGGAACTGAAGCAGATGCGCGCCGCACTGGGCGCAGAAAATGTTGCCTTCGGCGCTCCCATGGAAGGCAAAGAGCAAGCCACTTTCGGCAATCCGGGTCTGCTCGCCTTGACTTCCATCAACAAGAAAGAAAACAGGGAAGCTGCCTACCAGGTGATGTCATATCTGGGCTCGGCATCTGTCCAGAACGGACTCACCGCCGCTGCCGGAAGCCTGCCCACCCGCACAGACGCAGCCCCGGCCGGACAGGACCCCGATTCGATCGCCATGGCCGAGGCACTCAAATCAGCTCACCCGGGGGAGCCTTCGCCGGTAGCCCGCCAGGTCATGGCTGTGCTCGCACCGAACATTCAGGCAGCACTCCGCGGCGATGTCACTGCCAAGGAAGCGCTGGACCGTGCCGCTAAGGAAGCCCGCGGCATCCTCCAGCGGTCCGCATCCTGATCCCTCCCCACCGATTGGTCCCCCATGTCCCTGAACACCCGCCCCCGAACGGCGTCGGCACCCCGGCGGCCGCTCCCGCCCAGCACGTCCTTCAAGCCAAAGAAGGCCCACAGGCGTGAAGCCCTGGCAGGCATCCTCTTCGTCCTGCCCACACTGATCATTTTTGGCCTCTTCAAGTTCCTCCCCATCTTCGGGGCCGGGGCCATGAGCCTGACCGAGTACAGCCTCAACGGTGACTTCGAATTCCTGGGCACTGATAATTACGCACGGCTTGCGGCGGATCCTAACTTCTGGCAGAGCCTCAAGGTGACGCTCCTGTACGTTGCCATTTTTGTCCCGTTCATCATTGCCGTCTCACTGGCCGGTGCAGTGCTCCTGGACAAACTGGTCCGGTTCACCGGCACTTTCCGGGCACTGCTGTTCATCCCGTACCTCTGCTCGTTCGTCCTGGCAGGCATCGTCTGGACCTGGATCTTCTCTACTGACGGACCCCTCAATGCCGCATTGGACGGACTTGGCCTCGGACCAGTCCCATTTATGTCCGGACCGCAATTGCTGGTGCTGTTCTCACTTGCCGTGGTATCCGTATGGAAGGGCTTTGGCTACTCCATGCTGATCTTCCTCGCGGGGTTGAAGGCCCAACCTGCCGAAGTCCATGAGGCCGCCCGTATCGACGGTGCCGGGGCCTGGAAATCCTTCTGGTATGTGACGCTCCCGCTCCTCAAGCCTGTGGTCTTCTTCGTCCTGGTGATCGAAACCATCGTCGGTTTCCAGGTGTTCGACACGATCTACGTCATGACCGGCGGCGGCCCTGCCCGGGCCAGCCACAGCCTCATCTACTTCCTGTTTGACGAAGGCTTCAAGTTCTTCGACTTCGGCTACGCATCGGCCATCGGTGTTGTGCTGTTCGTCATCGTGCTCATTCTTTCGCTCATCCAGCAGCGCTTCTTTGAAGGTAAGGACTCCAAATGACCGCCACTGTCCCGGTTCCCACTGCGGGTCCGCGCAACACCCGGCAGGGCAGGCGCCCTGGTGCCAGGCGCAGCACCGAAAAACGTCGCCAAAGCACCCTCACGTGGGTGCTGGCAGTGATCTCCCTCTTTACGGTGGCACCCCTCATTGCGGTGGCGGTACTCGCCCTCTCCCCCGCAGACGTCCCGACCATTCCGTATGCCCTTCCCACCTCGCTGACCTTCGACAACGTCATCCGCATCTTCAACGTTGGCGAATTCCCACTGTGGCTCTGGAACTCCTTTGTATACTCCACGGTGTCCGTAGTGGTTGTCCTGCTCACCGCCTCCATGGCTGCCTACGCCTTGGCGCGGAAGAGGTTCCCGGGACGTAACGCCCTACTGTGGGCCATCATTGCCACCTTGATGGTGCCTGTCCAGGCCACCCTGATCCCCACGTTCATCCTCATCTCCAAGATGGGTGGCGTGAACACCCTATGGGGCCTGATCCTGCCCACCTTGGCCAACGCGCAGGCGATCTTCCTCATCAGGCAATTTGTGCGGGACATGCCCGAGGAACTCTTCGATGCCGCACGGATTGACGGTGCCGGTGAGTGGCGCACTTTCTGGCAAATCGTCCTCCCGTTGATCCGTCCGGTGCTGGCAACACTCGCCATCTTCGTTTTCCTCTGGCACTGGAATGACCTGCTCTGGCCCCTGGTGGTGGGCCAATCAGATACTGCGCGGACGCTTACCGTTGGCTTGGCGACGCTGAACACCGAAACAGCCTCGACCTCAAGCGTCATGGCCGCTGCCCTGGTGAGCTTCATTCCTTGCCTGGTGATCTTCGTCCTCCTGCAAAAGCACATCGTCGCCAGCATCACCCACAGCGGGGTGAAGGGATGACGGGCACCGTCCCCGACGCGCCCCTCCGCTTCGGACTGATCGGTGTGGACTCCTCACATGCGCCCTCATTCACCCGACTCTTCGGAAACGGAATCGACAGCGCCGTACCCGGCGGAACAGTGACCCACGCTTGGAAGGGAGAAGTTTCGCTGGATTTCCCTCCCAGCCGGGACCGCTTGGAGAGTAACGCGGATGAGCTGGCCCGCTTGGGCGTGACCATGTGCGAATCACCCGAAGCGGTGGCCGAGGCCTGCGACGCCTTACTGATCGTGTCCTCGGATTCACGGACCCATCCCGGATACTTTGAACGGGTGGTGCGCTTCGGCAAGCCCATCTACGTGGACACCCGGTTCGCCCCCTCCCTCACTGAGGCACGGACCATGCTGGCCCAAGCGCAGGCATCCGGCGCCTTGGTTCTGGCAGGATCTCCCAAACGGTTTACTCCCGAGTTTCGGGCAGCCCGCCCCGACCGTGGAGCTTTTCGGATTGCCCTGGATGGTCCGCTTCCCACCCAGCCCGGGCATCCCGGCCTGGCTTGGTACGGTGTGCACCTGGTGGACCTCGCGGTCGCTGCGTTGGGATCGGTGGGAACCGCCTCACGTCAGGTAACCGTCGACGCCGGAACACCCGGAACCACTTCAGGCCCCACATCCGTGACGGTCACCTGGGGCGACGGCCGTGAAGCAACGCTGGGCGGCGAAGCAGACTGGCACCCCTTCACCACCGGACGGATCGAAACCGGCGACAGGGGCGCCGAATTCTCCATCGAAGCCTGCGAATCAATGCTCACAGGCCTCCTGGAAGGCATAGTTTCCTCGTGCCGCACGGGTACCCCCAACGTACCCCTTCCCGAAATCCTCAGCATCGTAGCAATCGTGGAAGCAGCGAACCAGAGTCTGGCATCCGGCAGCAAGGTCGCCTTGGAAGTGATGCCTGGCAGTCTGCCCAGTAACTCCCTGCGGTAGATGTTCCACTCCTGCCCTCGCCATAAAGCAGGAGGGCACCAACCGGAAGCGGGGGGGGGGGGGG
>NZ_JBLYIE010000016.1:120693-162204 GCF_048537125.1 Paenarthrobacter sp. PPS72
CCCCCCCCCCCCCCGCTTCCCTTCAATGACCGAACTACATCACAACAAGGAGTACCAGTGTTCAATCAGCCCCCGCTGTCCCGCCGTCACGCCCTCCAAGCAGGTTTGGTCACTTTAGGAACAATCGCCCTCAGCTCCGGCACCTTGGCTCACGCGGCCTCTAGCCCGCTTGTCGAGGTTCAAGATCTCGGCCCGGGCGTTCAGACCTTCACGATGTTTGCCACCACAGCTGTCGGCGACACTATCTATATGTCGAGCCGGAACGTCGAACCGATGCAGGTTGTGGGATTCCATATGCCCACAGGCACAATCACGAGCATTACTGATGTCTATGGCGAATCCACCCAAGCCCTGGCCGCGACGCCGGACGGCCGCTACCTGTACGGCTGTGTCCGCATCAACTTCGGTGACAATGTAGCTCCAGTCTCACGGTTGTTCCGCATCGACCTTGAAGCCCAGGGAGGACCGGCCCTCGAATCGCTCGAAGAAATTCAGGGCCTCATCCCGTTTGCCATGACCGTCTCCCCCGATGGTGTGGTGTTCTTTACCGGTCGTGAGCCTGATCCGAAGGTCTACGAGTACAGGCCGGACGAACGCCGGGTCAGCGTGCTTGCGACGCCGGATGTCACCGCCCAGTACGGCCGATCCATAGCTGCCAATGAGACCACTGTGTTCTATGGGCTACGCGGAGTACATCCAACCACGGGGGCCACGGTGGCCGGACTGTATGCCGTGGATCGGGCCACCGGAGTGGCTCAGTCAATCCTTCCTCCCGAGGCCGCTCGATGGGCTGAACCACGTGACCTCCTGCTGCATGAAGGTTCGCTCGTCTTCGCAAACGGCAATCTGGCCGTGCTCATGGATCCCGCCAACCCGGCATCCTATAGGGTGATTCGCGCCCCACAGAGCCTCGGACGCCTCTGGTCGGGCGGCCCGGGAGTGCTCTACTTCGGCGGCAACAAGGGCATCCTCTCCATGGACCGCACCACCGGGACCTTCAGAGTCATCAGTCCCAACGCGGACATTGACACCTTTTGGGGAATCTGGCCCGGCGGCGACAGGATTGGCATTGTCTCAGCGTACGGATTCATCGCCGAGGTCGATCCTTTGACAGATGAAACCGCCATCCACGATCTCGTCGAACTTGGTGCACCACTGGGCACACAATTGGCAATGTCGGTTGCGACAGGAGGAGGAGTCGTCTACGTCGGCGGCACGAACGCGATCTCCAGGCGAAACCTCGCCGAAGGCACCACGCAGCGGTTGTTCGCCCCCGGTGAGGCCAAGGACATGATTGTCCTTGAAGAGAAGATCTTCACGGGCCAGTACAGCGGCTGGGGTGTCATGACTTTCGACCCCGGCACCGATGAGAAGTTCCTCAGGCAATTGGCTGTCCTGCCGAACCAGCAGAATCGGCCACACGACGTTCTCTGGGACGCCGAGCGGCAGCGGATCTACATAGGAAGCGGTTCGGACGCAGATGTCCAGGGTGCGCTCACCGTCTTCAACCCGGTGTCCGGCCTGGTTGAGGCGCAATTCCTCAATCCTTTCGGGGACCGTCAGCAGGTACGCAGCATCGCCCAAAGCGGAAACACTCTCTTCCTCGGTGGAGAAGGCGCCGCAGGAGGCCAGGTGATGGCGTGGGACCTCGAAACTCAGCAAGAATCTTGGCGCATCTCCCTGAATCCCGCGCCGAAAGCAGTGTCCGGACTGGCCGTGCTGGATGATCGCCTTATCGCGCTCGGCCACAGCGGCGGCATCCACCTCATTGATATACCGGGTAAACGGCTTATCGAGTCTGTCGTCCGGCCAGACCTACTCCCTGATTGGGGAACACTCACGGTCCGAGGCGACAAAGCGTACGGGGTGTCTGCCTCGACCTTCTTCCGCCTGAACAAGCACGGCATCCAGCCTGAAGTGCTTGTCAAGGACCTCGCCGCTGACTGGTACGGCAACCCACGCGTGGCCGTTGATGGCAACCGCTTCTACGGAATTCGTGGGCGCAACTTGATCCGGATGACAGTCCACGGATAAGTCCGGGGTGGGAATCCATCTATTTGTCCAAAAAAGGCCCACATGTCTGAATTTGTTCGAATGATGGATTTCCCTCCCTCTGACTGAAATCCTGGCCGCGGGGATCTTCGCGCAGCAGATCATGGCAAACCCCGTCACCGTCCTGGGCCTGGCCACAGGTTCCACTGGCACCATTCTGAGGGCCAAACAGTTGGTCCTCCTGGCCTTCGGTTCCTCTGAGGCACCAGCTGTTGCCGCCGCACTGGAAGGACCGGTGTCCTCGGCCATGCCAGGCTCGGTCATTCAACAGCATCCGCAGGCCAGGATCATCATTGATGAGGATGCAGCCGCCGAGTTGGCACACGCCCAGTACTACCGTCACGCTTGGCGATCGGCACAGGATCTACGTGCAGTAAACGGAGTTGGTGGATGCGGGTAGCTCCGATTCTTCGGCATTAACTACAGCAGTTACCAGGCCTCCGTGCTGGCCATCATGCTTCTCACGGGCTCGCTGATCGGTTTGGCGAGGAGCGTAGGTAAAGCGAACTGGGGAACTTGGACGAGCAAGGCGCGACGTCGGCGCTTAAGGTGAGTGCCGACGTCGTGCCATGTTCGGGTGATTGCCGTGCGAGCGGTAACCGGGACCATTGCCTAGTGGCGGTGCCCGAGTTCCGTGGATGTAGTGGCGACCTCGAAAATCCGTTCGCCCGCGCGGTTGATCCACGTTGCCTTCAGGGTTGCTGGCTTCACGGTGGTGTCTGCCTCGATCCGGGCGAAGACGTTGGGTTCCACCGCGCTGTGAACCAGGGCAGGGTGTGGAACGTTGAGGCTCGCGATGGTGCGGTCGTGAAGCGGGCTGACGATCCATTGCCAAAGGTCGTATCCCACTCGAGGACCATAATTCAGTGCACGGGATACATGAATATCGCCGCTGAGCAGGACGACGCCGGGAATCTCTTCGTCCTTGATGAAGTCGAACATCGCCTCGCGTTCGTGCGGGAACGTCCCCCAGTCGTCCGATTCCGAGTTCTGCTTGTCATCCCAGATCATGCCGCTGACCACCAGCTTGAACGTCGCGTTGCTGGAGCGCAGTCCCTTTTGGAACCATTCCCATTGCGTGGCACCCAGACACGTCGGCTGTCCGGTGTCGGCCCAGCTTGCCTCGGTGCGACTGAACCAGCGGGGATCCAGGAGGAACACTTCGACGGGGCCGCGCCGGAAGGACGTGTAAACGCCTTCGCCGGCGTCGCGCCTGGTCTGCTGCTCGCCGGCGGCCGTGTGCCCGTAGCTTGCGTTGGCACGGTAGTCAACGAAAGCCGTGCGGGTACTTACCTTGCCCTTCACGTCTCCAAGGCTCGCATTGAAGGCAAAGTCGTGATCATCCCACGTGCCCCAGGTCGGAACGGAGCGGATCAGCCGCGCCAGCTCGGGAACTTGGAGGAACTCGCGGTGTCGTTGGCGGGCGAACTGCAGGTCCACGGAGTCGATGTACGGGGTGTCTCCCATGAAAACGAAACTGTCACATCCCTCAGCGAGGATACGGTCCCAGACGGCATCCGAGCTCGATGGAGCACAGGAACCAACGCCCATGACGACCTTAGCCTTGGAGTTGTCCAGGGGTGCGGTGGTGAAGGCACCGATCAATGGGATGAATTCCGGATCGCCCGTGACGGGGATGATCGAGAAGGTGTACCGCGTTTCGGGGTGCAGCTTGTCCACTTCGAAGATGAGGCTGTGATCGTTTGCGCTGGTTAGCGTGGCCTGCACGCGATCCTCTTTGCCCTTATTGTTCCGGACGGTGCACTCCCACCGCGGAATAGAGTGGTGGTCCCGTCCCGGACGCAACCAGATGCGCGTGGTCCGATCCGTGGTGTGTCCCACCATAGGTCCGGCGGCCGGTTCCTTGGGCTTCGGCGTCGGCACCACCGCCGGAGCTGTTCCCGCCTTGACGGCAGCCACATATTTGGCCACTGCTGCGAAGAAGGCTTCACTGTCGGCGATGGCGGCGGCCGGCTGGACGGCGGTACCGGCGGCGTTGAAGCACTTGTCGATTGTCAGGCTGGTGACCAGGAACCTTCCCTTTCCATGTGCACCCTCCAATAGTGCCGGAGGCTTGGGGTTGCCGCCGGGAGCGCAGGAGAGCAGCACCCGCATGGACTCCCAATCAACCAGCGTCTCCCAGCTGACCCGGATCGTCGAAGCCCGATCACTCAGTACACGTCCGTCTATGCCCGTTCGCAGGACGGAAACGAGCGGGTGCTCGGGGGCCATCGCGTAAATGGCGTCATGATCGGGATCTGCCCGTGTGGCGCTCATTGGCGCAGGCAGGTACGACGCTTTCTGCGAGTACTGGTCTGACTGGGCCATATCCAGCACCACTCCCCCGCCTGAGGCGAAGTCCCGCAGGGATGCCGACTGGGCAGCAACGTAATTAAGGTAGGTGGGGGCATTGTTGGTGAAGGTGCCGAAGGCAATGAGGTCAACGCCTTGCGCCGTGGCGGGAAGGGCCGGATCCAGAGGTACCACTGTAGCTCCGGCCCGGCGCAACAACTCACCCAAACCGGTTGCTTTGGTCCAGGGATCGTTGAACTCCAGCACTGCTGCCCGGATCGGCGTGCCCTGGCCCTCGGCGGCATGGGCCGGGACGGTGGCAGCGATCGTCAATCCGGCCGTGGCCAGGCCTCCGCCAAGGAAGCCGCGTCGCCCTAATGATTTATGGGTGGTCATGATGTTCTCCTCGTTGTTCTTGAAGTGGGGTTACGGATTTCCTGAGTGATCGCCCGCTGGGCGGCTGCATCAGGAACTGCAGCTCTGAGAGCGGACGGGGTTCCTCTACCAGCGCGTCCCAGTGATAGATGTCCCGGGTTTCCTTGACGAAATCCATGGCCTCTTGAAGGTGCCTGGGTTCGTAGTTGTGGACGCCGGTGACGGTCAGCAGGGACCGGACCATCCGTTCGGGGTCCAGAGCCACAGCCGGTCCGGGAGAGACTGAGCCGGCCAGGACCATGCGCCCCGCGATGTCCAAGGCTTCAAAGGCTGATTCCACAGCCTGAGCGGCACCGGACAGGTCCACTGCGATGTCCACACTGAAGCCGCTGGGGTCGTTACCGGGCGCCGTGGCATCGGTGGCGCCGAACTCCCGGGCGAGTGCGAGCCGTTCCGTATTGATGTCACGGACGTGGACGGCTGAGGCGCCCCGGTGTGTGGCTACCGCGCAAGCGACGATTCCCAGCATGCCTGCGCCGCTGACAAGGACCCGTTTCCGGGCGAGGGGACCAGCAGCTTCCATGACGGCCATCACGGTGGCCGTAGCGCAGGCGACCGGTGCAGCGGCGGCATCGGTTACCAAGTCCGGGACAGAAACCATGGTGATTCCCCGGCGAAGATGAATATGGGAGGCGTAGCCCCCGGACAAACCCCATGGACCGTCCAAAGGTTCGTGGCCGGTCTTGAGCAGCTCAACGCATTTGGCGGTGACACCAGCACGGCATCGGGCGCACTGTCCGCAGGAGACGGTGACGCTCCAAATAACCCGATCGCCCGGCTGGAGTTCCCTGCCATGGAAGTCCCGGGCCCCGCCATCGCCGAGGCTGAGGATCCTGCCAACAGCTTCGTGGCCCAGAATGCCCGGGTGCGGTCCGGGGCGGCGACCGGAAATGGTGTGGATATCGGAACCGCAAACAGTGGCGAGGTCCACTGCGGCCAGTGCCTCCCCCGGGGCCAGCGCAGGCAGGTTCACGGCGAGATTTTGGAAATGGCTGCCGCCGGTCCAGGCCTGGACGGAGGCTGTCAGCGGAAGAGTCTGCGTATCCATGCAGAGAGCCTTTCGATCGCAAAGACAATGATGAAGATGATCAGGATGACGCTTCCGGCGACGTCGAAGTTGAGCGTGCGGACGGATTCCATGAGGAGGAAGCCGATGCCGCCGGCTCCAACAATCCCCAGCACCGTTGACGTGCGGATATTCACGTCCAGCATGTATAGCCAGTGGCCTGTGAGCTGCGGCAAGGCTTGCGGGAGCACGGCTGAGAACAGTACGTTCCACCAACCGCCACCGGTGGCACGGACGGCTTCGAGGGGTCCGCCGGGGATTTCTTCCACCGAGTCGGCCACAAGCTTGCCGAGGAACCCGATGGTGCCAACGCCCAGGGCCATGGCACCGGCCATGGGTCCAAGCCCGATGGCCGCCACAAAGATCACGGCCAGAATGAGTTCGGGGATGGCTCGCACGGCCAGGATGAAGACCCTTGCTGAGTGGTAAATGTACTCGGATGGGGACACATTCCGGGCAGCCAGTATCCCCACGGGGACGGCCAGCGCTGCTCCCGCCGTGGTGGCCACGAGGCCAATGGCCAGCGTCTCGCCCACTGCTTTGAGCAACTCATCCTGGAGGCCTTCCACCGATGGTGGGAGCAGACGTCCAAACACAGAAACCAGGTCTCCGAACTGCTTGACCGGTGCCAGGGGGTCAATGTCCAGATGGATGACGGATAGCACGACGGCGGCAACGGTCGCCGCTGCGCAGAGGCCACGAATCGTGCGCCCCTTGGTCCAGGGTGGTCGAACGGAAGGACCGGGAACCGCGGGCACTGCGGCACCGTCGGACGCCGGGTCCAAGAGGGTCCGACGCAAGCCAACGGCAAGGTACTCCATGGCGGCGATGATGAGCAGAATAACCAGAATGATTCCCATGGCGCTCTGGTACATGAGTCCACGAAGAGCGTCCTGCAGGGCGAAGCCGATGCCTCCCGCACCCACGAAGCCAAGTACCACGGAGGTCCGGAGGTTGATGTCCACCCTGTAAATGAACGTGCCGATCCACGCCGGCGTGACCTGGGGCAGCACTGCACTAACCAGCTCTGTGAGCCGGCCGGCGCCCGTGGCCCGTACTGCTTCCCTTGGCCCTTCATCGATCTGCTCAATCGCATCCGCGAACAGCTTGGCCATCATGCCCACCGAGTGCAGGCCAAGGGCCAGGATGCCGGGCAGTACACCGATTCCCAGTGCCCGCACAAACAACACGGCAAACACCAGGTCCGGTATGGCCCGGCACATGGTGATGACCATGCGCGCCGCGTGGTGCACTGCCGGGTGCGGAGTGGTGTTCGATGCCGCAAGGAAGGCCAACGGAACGGAAATCAACGTGGCGAGCACGGTCCCCAGGAGTGCCATCATCAACGTTTCCACCAGGAGCTCTCCAACACGCGGAGGATCGTCCAGCTCCGGGGGAAGCATGCGCTCCAGAAGGTTGGCGACGTCGTCGAATCCTCCGCCAAGCGCGCGAAGATCAAAGTCGATCTGACGGGCGCTGAGTACGGTCAGACCCGCAATTGCCGCAAACCCGCTGCAGAGGACAAACCTTTCCCTGCTGAAAGGCGGACGAAGTGCATCATTGGTTATTGCCGGGGCATGGTTGCCTGTGGAACTTGCTGGTTCGGCTCCCGGTTTCGTGGCGGTCTTCATGCAGTATTTCCGTCCGCGGCTGCCTCCGGTTGGAGTTGCCGGTAGACGTTCAGGACGTCGTCGCGGGACAGGGAGTCAGTACTGGAGTCGAGGACCTTTTCGCCGTTCCGCAGGCCCACGATCCTGTTCGCCCACTGCATGGCCAGGTCCACCTGATGCAGCGTGCAAAGGACTGTAATCCGGTTCTCACGGCAAATGCGGAACAGCAGGTCCATGACGTTGGCGGCGTTTTCGGGATCCAGCGAGGCAACCGGCTCATCGGCCAGGATCAGCTCGGGTTTTTGCATAAGGGCCCGGGCAATGGCTACACGCTGCTGCTGCCCGCCGGAGAGAGAGTCGGCCCTTTGAAAAGCATGCTGCTCCAAACCCACCCGTGAAAGATGAGCCAGTGCTTCCCTACGCTGGGCACGGGAATAACTGAGGATGCCATACCGTGGCCCGGTTATTCGTCCGGATGCTCCGATCAGAACATTCTCCAGGCACGTCAACCTGCCAACCAGGTTGAAGTGCTGGAAGATGAAACCGATTCTGGAGCGGAGCTTGCGCATCTCTCCACTGGTCATGCCGTGGACCGGTTGCCCAAGGACCGTAGCTTTACCGCCTGTGATGGGGTTCAGCCCATTCAGGCACCGGAGGAGCGTGGACTTTCCTGAGCCGGAGAGACCCAGCAGAACCGTGAGTTCACCCGGGGCTATTTCCAGGTTGATTCCCTGAAGCGCTGTAACCGGCCCGAAGTCCTTGCGGAGTTCCCGAACGAGAATGGCAGGTTCCGGATGAACTCCCGTGCCCGTGGTTGCTGCGGCTTCCGTCATGGTCACGGCTCACACTTTTCGGATTTGGTAGTGAGGCATACCGTGCGGATCCCGTCGTAATCGGCGTCGCCTGCCTTCACCACACCCCAGGCGTGTTCGCCTGTGATCAAGCAGCCCTTCCCGGTGCAGTAGCCCTGGGATTCGAAGTACTCGGCGTTGGCCTTCTCCGTGAAGAGGGCTGTCAGTTTGGCAACGGTGTCATCACCGAGCTTGTTGCGAACGGCAAAGACAGAGCCAGGAATCATCTCGGACTTCCACACTGATTTGAGTTCGCCGGATTGCAGTTCCCCCTTGCCGGGAAGGGTGTCTTCCACCATTGATTGCATGGCAAAGCCAACTTCGCACTGCCCGCTCTTGACCGACAATGCTGAAGCATCGTGGCTGCCTGCGTAGATCGGTTTGAGCGCTTTGCTGATGTCAGCTTCCTTGCCGCTGGAGGCCACGCCTGAACTGATCAGGCCGGCCGACGGGTACAAGAAGCCCGAGGTGGAGCCCGGATCAACAAAGCAGGTGTCCTTCCCTGCAAAGTCTTCGATCGTGGTCACAGCATCGTTCCCGCCCTGGGTGATTCCCAGGGAGTAGTAACCGGCAGGCGTGCCCTTTGCTTTGGTCAGTGCCCCTAGTGGCTGAATGTCCGCCTTGTTGGCTGTGGCAATCACATAGGAGAACGGTCCAAGGAAGGCAATGTCCACGCGGTCTGCGATCATTCCTTCCACAATTCCGGCATAGTCGCTGGCCTGCTGGAGCTTTACCTTGGCGCCCGTTTCGGCCTCGATCATTTTGATCAACGGCTCGTATGTCCCTGTGAGGTCCGTGGAGTTCTCATTCGGGATCGCGCCGATGACGATCTCGGAGGGAAACCCGTTGGATTGTGCGGGCTGGCTGGTCGAGGCGCATCCGGAGAGGAGAACGACGCTCGCCAAGCCAAGGGCTGAGGCGGTAAAGGCTTTGAGATTCATGGGGTTACCTGTTCTGGGGGTGGGGGTGTTGAATGGTGGGGCGCTACGGGAGCAGGACGCCGGGCAGGTCGGTCACGGATTCGAGGATGTGGGTGTGTGGTGCAGTCTGGAGGTCTTCCCTGGTGTGGGCACCGGTAAGAACGCCGGCAACCACTGACGCTCCGGAGCGCGTTCCTGCCAGCAGATCGCTGGTTGTATCGCCGGCTACGGCGATCTCTCGGACGTCATCGATCCCGAAGCGAAGCATCGCTGTCAGGATCATGTCCGGCGCAGGACGTCCCCTGCCGGCGTCTGCAGGTGAAAGCGCGTCCTCCACCAGGCCTTCCCAGCCCAAGGAGGTCATCAGGCGATCCCGCGTGGTGGGTGAGAAACCGGTGGTCAGGACGACTTTCAATCCTGCCTGCCTCAGGCTGCTGATGGTGTGGGCAGCACCGGAAATCGCGGCAACTCCTGTGGAGGCAATGTTGCGCTCATAGGCTGCTTCGAACCTGCCGTTGGCTTCCCCGGCGGCTACCGGATCGCCGTCGAAGATCTCCATGAAGACGTCGATCTTGCTCTGTCCCATCGTGTCCAGGGCGTACTGCACGGCATCGCGAGCTCCCGGAGAACCGGCTGCGAGGCCCATTTCCGTGACGGCGGTGATAAAGGATTCCTTGACGAGGCCACCGTCCTGAACGGTTGTTCCGGCCATGTCGAGGCACACGAGTTTGATCATTGTTAGTACTCCTGAATGTTGGTTCTGCGATAGGTCCGCGCGGTCTGGCCATGCGCAGTGCAGCTACATCCAGCATGCCCTTAAAAATTAATCTGTATAGACAGATTTCGGACCGTTTGCCGTTTGTTCATCAGGCATTAATCCCCTCTTTTTCGGGGAATTGTTCGTTCAAACAGAGTAGGCTTGCCCCATGCAGTCAGAGCCCATATACCTAAAGTTGTCCCAACAGATCATGGAGCAATATTCTGATGTTCCAGCCAATCGGGCCCTCCCGTCGGAACACGATCTCGGGGACTTCTTCGGCGTCAACAGGCAGACTATCCGCGCCGCCCTGGATGAGTTGGAGCGACGATGGCTTATTCGCAAAGTGAAGGGAAGCGGCACGTTCCGCACCCAGCGCTTTGAGTACCGGATCAGCCGCGACCTCGCCCCGTCCTTCACCCAGACAGTCCGGGCCGCGGGCGCAGACCCCCGGACCATCAACTCCAAGCCCGTGATACGGCAGGCGACGCCCGAGGAACGCGACATCCTGGACCTGGAGGCCGGCGCTAAAGTCACCATCCTGGAGCGGGTTCGCTATATCGACGACTTGCCCGTCAGCACGGCCACCTCCGCGCTTCCCTCTGCTGCTGTCCCCCGCCTGGCCGCCGTCCTTTCCGTCGATGGATCACTGGACGGCATCCTTCGCCGGCACTACGGCTACTCCCCGCACCGCCAATGGAGCCAAAGCCGCCTCTCATCCCCGCCCATCGACATTTCCGAGACGCTGGGACTCAGAGGAAGGCCGCCACAAATACTGCTGCGGGGCTTGATCTCCTGCTCGGAGTCCGGGAAAAAGCTGGAATACGTGGAGAGTTACCTCAGGCCGGACGTCTTTGACGTCGTGACCGAGCTCGGCCAATGCTGAACAGTTACACCTTGGGCCATGTCCGCGCCGTCACACCCGCAGGCATCCTCGAGGACCAGCTGATCAGCGTATCCGGCGGCGTTATTGAAGACATCAGACCGCACCGCAACGGAACACACGCCGACGTCGATGGTCGGGGACAGCTGGGCCTTCCCGGGCTTGTGGACGTGCACAGCGATGCCCTTGCCAGGGAATACCGCCCCAGGCCAGGGGCCGTCGTCCCTGTTGCGTTGGCCCTCCACGCCGCCGAAAGCAACCTGCTCGCAGCCGGGGTCACCACCGCCTTCCACGCGATTTCCTTTCAGCTCAAGTCAGCGGTAGGCATTCCCATCAAATCTCCGCGGGCACCGGAAATACACGTGGCTCTACAGGCCCATCCCGAGCCGAGGATCGACCACCGGGTCCTGCATCGCCTGGACGTACGGTGCCCCGGCGGCCTTGAGTTCTTTCGCGAACAGCTCGCCGGCCACACTGTAACCCCATTGGTGTCCTACGAGGACCACACACCCGGGCAGGGCCAGTACAAGGACCGTTCAGTCATGGAGCGCTGGCTCCAGGAAGCCCAACAGATGACACCGGCCGGCGCCAGGCACCATGTTGACCAACTGGTAGCCGAGCGGGACGGTCAGCTACACCTCAGGGAGCAAACCCTGGCGTGGCTGAGCAGCCTGGCCGCAAACAGGTCCATCACGCTCATGGGACACGACCCCACTTCTCCGGAAGAAATCGATGACCTCATCGCACGGCACGCCTCCATCGCCGAGTTCCCCACTACACTCCAAGCAGCCCGGCATGCGGCCGGACGCGGCCTCGCCAACGTGGCAGGAGCGCCAAATATCCTGCTGGGCGGATCTCACTCGGGAAATGTTTCCGCCGCAGAGTTGGCCCAGCACGGAGTCCTGCACGTTCTGGCCTCCGACTACCTGCCGTCCAGCCTGCTTCCTGCGGCCTTCGAACTGGCCAGACTGGGGCATGCAACCTTGCCCGCAACCATCGCCATGATCACCGCTGCGCCCGCTGCCGCCGCGGGCCTTGTGGACCGCGGGCAACTGGCTCCCGGCCTCAGGGCTGACCTTCTACTCTGCTCCGACTCCTCAGAGTACCCACGCGTCACCCGTACATTCACGGCAGTGTAAGTGGTTACCGGTGACTGGAGCACTCCAGGCGAGGAGTCAGTCCCGTGTGGTGCTTTGTTGCCGGGGCAGGTACGGCTGGATCGCGGCGGCCAAGGCTGCCGGGGTCATGGACTGCAACCAGATCGTACCGGGGCCGTGCATCTGGGCAAGAAACAACGAGTCACCGAAAACTTTGTTTTTCACGCCCTTCACTGTTGCGAATTCCAGTTCCATGCCGGCCTTATACATGGCGAGATGGCCCGGATGGATCAGAAGGGATTCCCCCGCGGCAAGCTCAATTTCACTGAGCTCCCCCGCAAGTTGAATCCAAGCGGTCCCCGACCCTGAAAGCGCCTGGAAAACGACCCCCGCACCGCCGAAGATACCCGCCCCAAGTCGCCTTTGGAAGCCGACCGAAACATCCACCCCACCAGTGCTCACCATGTAAGAGCCGGACTGCACCATGAAGCTGACCGCCGGGTCAATGGTCAGCTCGCGGATGGTGCCGGGAAGACTCGCCGCGAACGTGATTCTTCCGCCGGCGGCTGGAGCTGTGTACTCGGTGAGGAACAACTGCCCACCTCCGAGCGCCCGTTTCAGCCCTCCCATGAAACCGCCAGCACCACCATGGGCGGACGAGGTGTCCATCCCAAAGCCCGGAGTCAACCAAGCAACGTCACCACCTTCGGCAATGACTCTCTCGCCGGCGTCGAGTGCCAGTTCGAGGACAGGCATCGTTGTTCCAGAATGAGTGCTGCGCATCAGTTCCCTCTACTTTCGTCCTTCCTATCTTGTGAGTACTTCATAATGGTTTCAAGTGATTGTGCGCCGTTCGCTAGCGGCGCTTTTACGGTTGCGACGGTGACGCGGGTCTTCGCGGACGGTACTGATCAGCAGGGCGATCGTAGAACCTGGGCGGATTGTTCGGCATTTTCGATTCGGGCTCCCGCGCAGAAGAGTGGCACACCCCTTTAAGCGAAGCCTTCTGCTTGGGTAGAAGCACGGTCGCTCAAAGGGCGGCGCCTGACGCCACCGTCATTTGCTGCTTGTTCCGGCGTGTTTCCCTGATCACGCTGATGAGGACGATGGTCAAGGCAATCCAAAGCAGTATCTGCACGGTGGCCGCGAAAGGCACGTTGATGTTCGTCGTGTGGTCGACGGGCATGGAGGCGCTGGGTGTTTCGGACGCGGCGCCGAGGTAAAGCACCCAGTCGGTGAAAGCGTGCACGAGGATGCCGATCCATAGGCTGCCGGTTACACGCCGTATCCAGTAGTAGGTCGCCCCTGCTGCGGCTAGGGCGACGACCTGGAACACAATAACTAAGGGTGGGATGCCCTCTAACACGAAAACGGGTGCGTGGGCGAGACCGAACACAATGCTCGTGATGAACAGTACGGCGAGTTCGCCGTGGCGGGCACGGACGGCGTTTAGCAGGATGCCACGCATCACGAGCTCTTCACCGAATCCAACCATGAGAGTCCCTAGGGTAATCAGAGCGATGAGGCCAAAGGAGCGTTCAGACCAGGGAACGTCGAAGAGATTCGTGATCGGTATCAAGATCGCGAGGACCGGGATGCTGATCAGCCACCAGCGTCGCGGGGTGAGGGTGGGTGTGGCGGGTTCTCACCAGAGGCCGGGATCGTTGCCGGTCCAGCGGACGTAAAGCAAGAGGAGGACGATGGCGATAGGCAGTGCCCCGAGGTGGCCCAACGCGAACTCTGCGATGGGCTGGTCTTCACCAGCCAAGCCGCTGAAGAAGTTGCCCAGGCCAGCGGCGATGGCGATGTAGACGACCACGGCGAGGAGGGCGGTCCATACCGTGCCCCGCCGGCGAATCATGACAGTAGTCATTATTTCCTTCGAGATAGTGCGGAGGCGAACGCCCAACTGGTAGCACACAAACGAGTCTTGCACGTATGACGACTTGAAGACGGAATTGACCCAGAGCGCCACGGCCCGATCACTCCGGGAGCGAGCCGAACTCCAGACCTCAACGAGAATCACTTTTACGAGAATCTCGCACTCATGTTGTACTCAACGCTTTTACGCATTGAGACGTGTACGCCAACCACGACCTACCGAGCGAAAAACAGGAGACTCATAAGTCCCATACAGAGCAAGCGGAAGGCCAACCAGCTACGACCCTGACCCCGCTCCCCCACAACTGAACATGCCAACCGACGGCGAGGCACAGGACGGAGCCCCACATCAAAGATTCGTGGTAACAGCTGTCAACGCGTAAAGGCAGAGCAGACCCCCTCCATAGAGGGGGTCTGCTCTGCCCGAGGTGGGACCCGAACGGGATTCGGGGCCTTACAGACACTGGGAAGTGGCGGAAACCCGCGGAATCCGGGGCTGTGCGGCGGCTGTACGGGCTAATCCGGGGCGGAAAGTGTGAACTTTGTCCTCACCTACTTTTTCTCGATCGAACACCGAAAACTACGACCCGGCGCTTACCTGCGCAGTCATAGCCCCGGCCGGGAAATCGGCACTGCCGCCACCCCTGCAGATTGCATCCTGGATGGGACCTCTCCGTCCGCGCGAAGCCTCCGATTTGGATAAGGCCCCGACCTCTAAGACATGACTCCCGCCGGTCGGCAGAACAAACCAAACTGCGACGGCACTCAACCCGCCAACACGATGAACTACTCGACACAGTCGGAGCACCTCCTTCATCAAGCACATGGACGAAGCGGCAACGAAGGACATGACCAGCCCTTGCGGCCAGCCCCAAGAAGAAACGTCAGCTATCGGCATTCAATCCGAGTCGTCGTAAGACGGGAGAACCTTGCTTAATGAAGCTACCCCCAACTGGTGCGGTCAACCGTAGATTCGTTGACACGGTCCGGAGTCCGGGCGGCCGAAAGCTCAACTCCGTTGGCCAACAAGTAGTCGGACTCGGCAGTCCCGAGCAGACGTAGATCTCTCAGCCCCGCTCACGCTTGTATGACTGCAACTGAAGCTCCCTGTTCATTCTCGGATCGGTAGCAGGCATCAACGATTCGCGCGACGGTGAGGGCGTCGGCGACAGGAGACACAACGGGTGCTCCTGTGCGGATGCTGTCCACCCATCCGCGCATTTCCGTGTGGAAATTGCTGATGTTCTCCAGCTCCGGCAATTCGGAGAACGTGTTCCTTTCCGTGCGGGCGAACGGGGGCGTGAAATGGCTCTGCGTCCATTCAGTCCACCCGGCGCTCCAACCTGCCCGGTCTTCATCGACGTACACGCGAAGTTTCTGAGGCAAGATGCCGATTTCGATCATTCCGGCAGTGCCGTAGATGGAAATGCGGGAGCTTTCGAACCACTCAAGGCGATCGTGGTTGTCGAAGTTGAAAGTCATGGACATGTCCGCGTAGTTCAGGAGGGCGGCGGCTGAGTCTTCGCGGCTCGTCTTATCTGAAAGGCGGGCGGATTTATGGACACGTGCGTTGACGGAGTCGGGGGCTCCGAATATGTGCAGGAGGGTATCGAGCATGTGACAGCCGATGATCCACAGCCCACCTCCCATGTCAGCAGGCTGATTCAGATGTGCTGTTAGGTGCTCACCGGAAAGCGCGGCACCGCGTGCCGATACGGTCACTACGTCACCGATGAGGCCACCGTCGATGAGTGCTTTCGCGCGACGGACAGATTCCGCCAAGCGCACGTTGTATCCAACCTGGATGACGAGTCCTGCCGCGGCATCTGCCTCGGCTTTAGCCAACAGCTGGAGGTCCTCTGCGGTTCCGCCGCCGGGTTTCTCGACGATGACCGACTTGCCGGCAGCCAGGGCTCTTACGGCGTGGCTGACCATGTCCTTACTCTTGGAGTGGACCATAACGGCGTTTATGCGGTCGTCGTTAAGCACTGAATCAATGTCGCGGGGCTCCACATCGTACTTACCGGTGAAGTACTTCAGCCGGGGATCATCATCCGCGGCGGCGACGACCTCGACACTATCAATGGCACGAAGAGCGCGGACCCGTGCTGAGGCGTGCGGGTGGGTGATGCCAAGAAGTCCTACGATTATCGGTTCCAACGCGTTCCCCTATCAGTGTGGCCCGAGAGCCCTGTGTGAGTTGTATGGTTTCGCCCGGATCGACTTCGTGGACGCCCCGGCCCGAAACAGGTTCATTGCATCAACGTGAGACTCTGGTTTGTCCGGCGAGCTTCGACAAGTCCATGTGTGTTTTATGAACTTCAGCATTGGTGAATAATCTGCGTCCCGTGCCGTCGCTGAGTAGCATCCACAGGAACGCACCATCGGCGGACACCATGTCAACGACTCCGCGATGAAATAGCGGTGGGCAGTACAGGTTCACGGTGTCTCCCGGTCTCAGTTCCGACAAGTGGACGGGAGAACCACCGTGCTGTGCTTCTCTGATGGCCTCCGGGCCGCGATGATTTGTCGAGGAATTCAATGAGGACTCCGTTTCGTATTCTGCAGATCAAACCTGGCCTGCCGGCCATAGGCAGGTGATGACAACGTTTTTCCCGGTTCCTCGATCTAAGCAACCGGTGAGATGGGAGCGTCCTCGACGTAATTTCGTCGGCCAACAACTACCCAAATCGCGACGCAGTCTTCGTGGAACGGATTGCTGAGCCTGTGAGGGGTGGAGGAGACAAAGTTGATGCTGTCGCCCGCGCAGAGGGTTCCTGCGGAGGGGCCAGCCTGCACTTGGAGACGTCCCTGAAGAATATGGAAGTACTCGTGGCCTCCGTGCCGCATCAGGTTCTCGGGTGGACATGACTCTGTACCGCTTCGGTAAGTGACCCTGAGAAGTTCAACGTTGGGGTCATTTTCCACGGTCAGGCGTTCCCAGAGGACCCCGTCGACGTGTAGCTTTGGGCGGTCTTTAGCTGCCAGGAGCCCAGGGAGGTCGTTGCCCCTTGGATCCAGAACGGTGGTCGGCACGAGATCTTCGGGTACCCGAGAAGATTCCTCCTTCGTGCCGGGCGGCGACTCCTCTACTACCCGAAGGCTGGCACCCTGGGATGGCGCGCCCTGAGGAGTACTTTCCTGCATCACCGCGTCAAGGGACAGCCCCAGCTCTGAAACGAGTGCATACAGCGTTCCGACGGACGGGGAGGTGCGGCCTAGCTCAACTTGCGAGACGAGGCTCGCCGATACGTCCACCCGGCGGGCGAGTTCACGCAAGGAAAGCTTGGCGCTCTGACGGGCGTCCCGGAGACGTGCACCAAACTGGATGGCAGCATCCGATCGTGGCACTGAGGATGGGGCGCTCATGATGTTCCAATTCTGTGGGCTCGCTGGAAGACAGCCCCGCGCGCTTCAATGGAAGCGCGCGGGTCCTCCTACTGCGGAACTTAGCCGGTTAGACCTTTTCGGACTGTTCGGCGGCGATCAATTGGGACGCGGCTTCAAGGGTTGCAGCCGCCGAGTCGTGGGCGCGGGCCAGAGCCTGGCCCAGTGGCAGGAGGCGGTGTGACTCGGCGAGGATTTCCACGCCCCAGTGCCCCCGCCAGCCTGCGTCATGGATGGCTTTGACGAAGGCTGCGGTGTCGAGGTCCCCTTCGCCGGGGTACAGGCGTTCGTTGATGGTGTCTTCCCACAGGGAGCCGGTGACGTCCTTGCGGGCGTCGTCGATTTCAACGACGAAGACCTTATCCATGGGCAGGATGGCAGCCAGATCTTCGTAGCGGGTGCCGCCGCGGCTGGTGTGCCAGGTGTCGACGGTGAGTCCGCCGTGCGGGTTGTTGACCTCATTGATGAACTTGGCACCAATTTCAATGGTCTTGAGGTTGTTCATCGGCATTGGCTCCAGGGCCACGCGTGTACCCACTTCACCGGCTTGCGTGGCCAACTTGTCGAATTCCTGGTGGAAGGCTGTTTCGTCGACCGGGGCCGGTTCGCCTTCAAGGGCCAGTTCGGCGCCGATCTTGATGGTCTTCACACCAAGGATCTCCGCGGCGTTGAACAGGATCGTGCGCCAGCGGTCGGATTCTTCACGCTCAGGGCCGGTCTTCCACCAGTCGGCAAGGAACTCCATTTCGACGTGCACGATGCCATTGTCATCCATGAGCTGGCGGAGCCCCTTGAGGCCAATGGTCTTCTCGATCTCGGGAAGGTCTGCGTGGATGAAGCCCAGGCCCTTCCATCCGGCCTTCGCGGCCGCTTCAACACGGGTGCGCACGTCGATGGGGCTGGTTTCATCGCCGCGCAGGGGTGCAGCATTTCCGGCCCAGGTCCAGCATGATGCCAGGAGGTCGCGGTTCTGGATGATGTTCGTAGAGTTCACGTTTGTCCTTCGTTAGTTAGCTTTGCGGGCTGAGGTAGGTTCGATTCCGGCTTCGGTGTCCGGTGCGAGCATGACTTTCGTTTCGCTGCTTGAGTCCTGGGCCCGTTGGAGGGCTTCGTCGCCGCGGGAGAACGGGACGACGGTGGAGACGATCGCCCCCAGGTTCAGACCTGTGTTGGCCACGAAACGGATGGCTGCCGGCCAGACCGCCACGGGGGCTCCGGTGGAGCTGGTTATCAGGAGGTTCCGTTCCTGGACCAGGCCAAGACGGGCGGGCGCGAACTTGGGCGTGGAAACACCCATGAGCAGTACCCTCCCGTTGAAGTCGGCGCTTTCAAGGGCAGCTGCCTGTGCGGTGGAATTTCCTGACGCTTCGATGACCAGGTCAGCAAAAGGCCGTCCGGTGGCTTTCTTGGCGGCCGCGTTCGTGTCGGGGGTCTCAAGCGGGTTCACAGCGGCGATGGCGCCCATCTTCAGCGCCGTTTCGCGCCGCAGCGGGCTGGGGTCGAACGCGACAACTTGGGCACCGGCTTTCACGGCCTGGATTACCGCGTTCAGTCCGATGGCGCCTAGACCGTGCACGTGCACGGTGTCAGCGGCGCTGACTCCGCCGATCTTGGTCAGCCCGTTCAGCACGCACGCGAAAGGTTCGATGACCGCTGCGGTGAGCATGTCCACTTCGGCAGGGATGTGGAAGCACATGTCTGCAGGGACGGTGAACAGTTCAGCTGCTGCGCCGTCGTGGGTGACTCCGAACCAGTCGTTGCCGCCGAGGTGTCCGTGCCCGAGTACCCGATCTCCTGGGTGGAAGCCTTCGACGGCTGCGCCGGCCTCGACCACGATGCCGGACCATTCGTGGCCCAGGACGTGCGGATAGTTGATCTTGAAGGTCTCCGGCATGCTGCCGTGCAGGATTTCTATGTCGGTTCCACACACTCCCACGAACGCGGGCCTGACAAGGAGTTCTGTGGGTTTGGGCGCGGTGACGGCTGCTGTGCCGGGTTCGACGCTGACAGTGCCGGCAGAGTCTTTGCGGACCAAGACAGCTGGGACGGTGCCCAGTAACGGTACCGTGGGCGTCGATAGGACGTCGTTGACGGTCTCAGACATGATCTGATCTTTTCTTTAGGTTCGAATTGGAGGTCGAGGCGGGTCTTTAGACGTCGTCGCCGTGGAGGGCGGCTGTCACGAGTGCCCGGATGCCTTCGGGTGTTACTTCCCGCGGGTTCGCGTAAGGGTTCTTGGTGGCGATTTCGACGATTCGGTCGATGTCGGATTCCTTCAGGCCCAGCTCGGCCAAGGATGAGGGTGCGCCCAGGGCAACACTCAGCTTCCGGAAGTGCGCCGCCGGGTTATCCGAACCGGTCGCCCGCTGCAGGGCTGCCATGGCGAGCGGGGCGTGCTGGGCGTTGTAAGCCAAGGCGTAGGGCAGAACCACAGTGTGAGTTTCAGCGTGTGGAAGGTTGAAGGTACCGCCGAGGGTGTGGCACAGCTTGTGGTGCAGGGACATGGTGGTCGCGCCGAGGGTCGCTCCGCAGAGCCAGGCGCCGTAGAGGGCTTCCGAGCGTGCGTCGATGTCGGCCGGGTTCTCGACGATTTTCGGCATCGCTTCGAGCAGGGCCCGGGTTCCGTCCTCGGCCATCAACGAAATGATGGGGGAACCGTCAGGTGCGTAGAGTGCCTCCACTGCGTGGGCGATGGCGTTGAAGCCGCTGGTGACCGACATGGCCGGCGGGAGTGTGAGTGTCAGCTCGGGGTCATAGATGACGCTGGTCGGCAGGACTTTGGGGTCCTTGCCTGTCTTCTTCTCCCCGTCGGCGGTCAGTCCCCATACCGGGGTCATTTCCGAGCCGGCATACGTGGTCGGCACTGCAATGATGGGCTGTCCGAACTCGAGGGCGATGGCCTTGCCAAGGCCGGTGGTGGACCCGCCGCCGACAGCGACATATCCGTCAGCTTGGGCTGTGGCAGCGACTTCACGGGCCTTGTGTGCGGATTCGATGGGGACGTGCATTTCAGCTTCAGCGTGCACTCCGGCGCTCAGCTCCCCCAGCTGAGCCGACACTTTCTCGGCCAGATCCGCCTGGAAGGGAGTCGCGAGAACCAGGACCCGTTTGAGTCCGAGGTTGATGACTTCGTCGTTGAGGGAGGCAAGTGAGCCTGCGCCGAAGCGGACGCGCATCGGAAGTGCCTGGTACTGAAAATCCTTCATCGGGTGTTCTCCTGTGCTTCGATAATCCGTGCAGTGGACGGGGACATGACGGCGTTGTGAACGATTTCGGGGTCGATCAGGTCCGGGTGGATGACGATGTCGATCACCGCTTCCATGAATGGTGAGCTGAGCCCGTATCGGGCTGCGTCGGCTTCCGAGGTGTTGGGCACGAATTCGGCGATCAGGCTTTGCTTGACGGCGAAGACGGCGTCGGAATCGATGTAGTCGCTCCCGGCAACGAAGATGTGGGTTGTCAGTTCCCGGAAACCGGGGGCGGTGACAATGAAGTGGATGTGGGCTGGCCTGTTCGGGTGCCGTGATGTGGCGTCCAGCAGGTCCCCTACCGGACCGTCCGTCGGGATGGGGTAGTAGCTGGGAATGACGCTGCGGAAGTAGAACTCTCCGGAGGCGTTGGAGGTGAACAGGCCGCGACCGTTGCCGATGCTCTGGATTCCGGGTTGCTGGACGTCGTAGAAGCCCTTGGTGTTGGCCTGCCAGATGTCGATGGCAGCGCCGGGAACCGGTTCGCCGGTAACGGAGAGGATCCGGCCGCGGACCAGGCACACGTCGCCTTCGCTTTCCGGGGAGGCGTTGTCGCCCAGTTCGCGATGGGGTGAATCGACCATGTGGAAGGGACCAAGAACTGTGGAGTCGGTGGCGTCTGGAGTTTCGGCGTCATTGATCGTTTCCACCATCATGGACACGCCCAGAACGTCGGAGAGGAGGATGAATTCCTGACGGACGGAGTTGCACTTTTGGCCGGTGGCGGTCAGGAAGTTGATGGCCGTTTCCCATTCTTCGATGGTGGGTTCGATCTCCCGTACGAAGTTGTGGAGGTTGGTGGTGAGGCTGGTCAGGATGGTCCGTAAGCGGTCATCGGGGGTGTTGCCGAAACTGTCGATAACGGCGGCAGTCAATGTTCCGGGGCCGAGGTCCGTGCTCATGGTGTTGTTCCTTCCTTGGAGCTGGGGCGGCTTGGCATGTGTTCAGATGCTGGTGAATCCGCCGTCTACAACCAGCTGGGCGCCGGTGATGTAGGACGCTTGGTCCGAGGCGAGATAGATGATGGCGTCAGCGACTTCGCTGGCCTCTCCGGCTCTGTGCATGGGTGTTTTGGCGATCAGGTCATCGGAGATGGCCTGATCCTGGTGTTCGGTCAAGGGGGTGGTGATCAATCCGGGGTGGACAGAGTTCACCCGGATTCCCTGGCCCGCCCACGTGGCGGAGGCGTTCTTGGTCATCATCGTCACGGCGCCTTTGGAGGCCTGGTAAGCAGCGACGCCGGCCGCACCGACCAGCCCCCAGATGGAGGAGACGTTGACGATGGCCCCGATTTTCTGGGCGATCATGGTCGGCGCGACTGCGCGCATTCCGAGGAACACTCCGGTCTGGTTGACAGCTACGATGCGGTGCCAGTCCTGAATATCGATGTCAGTGATCGTGTCGTAGGATCCGACCAGGCCAGCGTTGTTGACCAGCACGTCGATCCGGCCGTGTGCCTGAAGCACTTCGTCGATGAGGGTCCTCCAGCCGCTCTCGTCGGCGACGTCGAGGTGTCGCCAGTGAATGGACTGTTCCGTGTCCTTCTCCGTCGGGGACGCGATGTCGGCTCCGTAGACGACGGCGCCTCGTGCGGCCAGTTCCACGGCGGTGAAGTATCCGATGCCGCTGGCCGCGCCGGTGACGATGGCGACTTTTCCGTCAAAGGATGCTGAACTCACGATGTGCTCCTTGTTTTCCGGGCTGGGCAGGTGCGGTCAGACAACTCGCCGGGTGCGGCGGGATCCTGCCAGGTAGTTGAAGATCAACGCGCTGAGGATGATGAGACCGTAGATGGCCTGGATCCAGAAGGAGGGCACCTGGGACAGGACAAGGATGTTCTGGATGATTCCCAGAAGCAGGACGCCGCTGAGGGCGCCGATCATGGATCCCTTGCCGCCGTTGAGGCTGATGCCACCGATGACGGCCGCCGCGAACACGGTGAAGATGAGGCCATCGCCCTGGTTGGCGGTTACGGAGGCGATGCGTCCGGTGAGCATGAGCCCGGCGAAGGCTGCGATGACGGCGCCGGCGACGAAGACGCCGATGGTCAGGCGCAGGGTCTTGATTCCTGCAGCTCCTGCCGCTGCGTTGTTGCCGCCCATGGCGTAGAGCTTCCGGCCTACCGGGTGGCTGCGCATGAAGATGGCGGCGCCGACCAGGAAGATAACGAAGAGCCAGATCTGGATGGAGATGCCGAACCATTTGGTGTTGCCGAGGGCGAGGAATTCGGCGGGAAGGCCGGAGAGGGTTTTGCCGCCTGACAGGCCCATTGTCAGACCGCGGAGCAAGGTCAGCATGGCGAGGGTGACGATAAAAGCATTGAGCTTGAGTTTGCCGACGAGGAAACCGTTCATGAGACCGATGACGATGCTCATGATGAACATGATCGCGATCGCCGCCCAGGGCGACCAGCCCCAGCCGGAGCCGCCGCCCGCGGCAGGCAGGACCAGCCAGACGGCGAGCATGGGCGCCAGGCCGACAACAGATTCCAGGGAGAGGTCAAAGTATCCGGAGATCAGGATGATGCTTTCCGCGATCACGACGATGCCCAGCACCGCGGAGGTCACCAGGACGTTGTTCAGGAGGTTGTTTGCCGTCAGGAACTGGGGGGACAGGATTGCTCCGATCACCATGGCCAGAACAATGGCGGGCAACAGTGCAAGTTCACGTGCCCAGCCGGATGAGCGGGCCTGGTCAATGATGTTTAGGGGCCGGCGGTTGGTCGGCGTACCCGCAACGGTTGGGGTATGCGTGGACATGGGAGGTTCTCCTTGGTTCTTTGGCTGGGTAGGCGTTGGCTGCTGGGGTGAAGCGATGGTTTTCATGCTGCTGCCTCCGCGCCCTGGATTGCGCTGACGAGTTCCCATTCTTCGTAGCCGGCGGTAAGTTCGGCGTGGATTTCGCCCTTGTACATGACGATCACCCTGTCGCAGATTTCCAGGTCGGTGTCATCAGAGGAGACAACCAGCAGGGACCTCCCGCTGTCGCGCAAGGCTTTGAGGGAGTCGTAGATGGATTCCTTGGCTGTGACGTCCACACCGGCTGTGGGGTGGACGAGGACGAGAGTGTCCGGGTTGGAGGCCAGTGCACGTGCGAGCACGACCTTTTGCTGGTTGCCTCCAGAGAGTTCTTCGACTGCCTGAGTGGGGCCGTCACATTTGATGGCCCAGGCACCGGATAGTTCGGTGAAGCGGTCCCTCCGGCGGCCCGGGTTAATGAGTCCTCCGCGGCCGCGGAGCCGGTCAACGATGGTGAGGGTCGCGTTTTCTTCGACGGATAACTCGGGCACGTAGCCGTTCACATGACGGTCTTCGGGGACGAAGCCGATTCCGGCATTGATCGTTTTGATGACGTTGCCTCGTCCGAGGCTTTGGCCGTTGTGCTCCACAGTGCCCCTGTCGAGCGTGATCTGTCCTGCGATGGCTTGGGCGAGTTGAACGTGACCGGCTCCATCGAGTCCCGTCAAACCCACGCACTCGCCGGCGCGGATTGTCAGGCTGGCGTCCACAACGCGGGTGCCGACCGAAGCTCCGGTTACAGTGAGCCGGGTTTCGCCCAGGAGGTCTTCGCGACTGTTCACGGCGACAGAGTCTTTTTTGGCAGCTGCGGCTTCCTGGTCGGTTACACCAGCCATGACGTTGACGATACGGCTGATGGTCAGATCGGCGGTGTCTGCGGTCAGGACGTCCCGCCCGTCCCGCAGGATGGTCACCGAGTCGCAGACCTTGAAGATCTCTTCCAAGTGGTGTGACACATAAATGACCGTCACTCCGCGCTTTCGGAGACTGTCGATCTGGGCGAACAGCTCGTGGGATGCTCCTTCGTCCAGACCGGCGGTTGGTTCGTCCAGGAGGAGGATCTCCGGTCCGCGGGACAGGGCCCTGCAGACTTCCACGATCTTCTTTTCCAGAGGTTCAAGGTCTTCGACGTTCCGGTCGACAATGCGCTCGTAACCCCAGTCTTTAAGCTGGTCGGTCGCTGCTTTGCGCATCGCGGGCCAGTCCACGCTCCCCCAGCGAGTGCGGGGGTACGCGCCCAGACTGATGTTTTCGGCTACGGTCAGTTCCGGCACGAGGGTGCTTTTCTGGTACACGCAAGCGATGGTGTCCGCGCCGGGTCCTTCGCTGACTTCGCCGTCTGCGCCTTGGATGCGGATGGTTCCGCCATCTGGCGGCACAAGGCCGGTCAGCATGGCAATCAAGGTGGACTTGCCGGCGCCATTCCGGCCGAGGAGGGCCCGGGATTCGCCTGAACGGACGATCAAGTTGGCATCTGTCAGCGCTTTGGTCGAACCGAAAGACCTTCTCAGTCCACGGATTTCGATGGCGTTGTGGGTATTAGCTGTGACCACGATGTCACCCTTTCTCAAATTCAGTCATCCAGGCCCTGCTCGGCCGGGGGGAGGCTACTTCTTGTTGCCCCACAGGTTTGAGTCATCAACATTGTCTTTGGTGATGACCGGCGAGGGCAGCATGTCGGCAAGGTTGCCCTTGTAGTCGACGATTTCGCTGCCGTGCTCGGACGGGCCGACCTTGTATTCCTTGCCGGCGATTGCGTCCTTGAGGTACTGCACGCCGTACTTTCCGTATAGATCCACAGGCTGGGAGATGACGGCGTCCACATGGCCTGAGCGGATGGCGTCCAAGGAACCCTTGGACCCATCGATGGTCACCAACGGAACGTGTCCGGGTTGACCGGCAGGAGCCCACTTGCCCTGGCCTTCCATGACTGTCTGTACACCCGAGAGCATCACGGAGTCGCTGGCCAGGAACACGGCGTCGATCTTGGAGGTGCTTAGAACGGTTTGGGCATTCTCTACGGCCTTCGCGGATTCCCAGTTGGTGTCCTTGCGGATGATTTCAACGTCCGGGAACTTCGAGGTCATGCATTCACTGAAGCCCTTGTTGCGGTCGAAGCCGGAAGTCGTTGACAGGGCCCCGTGAAGTTCCAGGACAGTGCCTTTGCCTCCCGTCAGCTTGCCGATCTGCTCACAAACGCTGGTGCCCATGGCGACGTTGTCGGCGCGGACGTTCATGTAAACCTTGCCTCCGTTGGCAGCGGTGTCGACTGTGACGACAGGGATGTTCGCAGCGTTGGCAGCCTCAATGGCCGGAATGATGGCGTCGCTGTCCCGGGGGATGGTCACCAGACCTTTAACACTTTGGGAGATCAGGGTGTTGATGTCGGTGACTTGCTTGGCCGGGTCACCCTCAGCGTTGGAAGCCGGGAGCATGTTCAAACCGTTTGAGTTGGCTTCAGTCACAACTGAATCCACGAGGCCCGCCGTGAACGGGTTATCGAGTACACCTGCCGAGAAGCCTGCCGTGGGAGCGTCGCCGTTTCCGGATGACGCACCACCGCCGCAGGCGGAGAGCGCCAGGGTGACGCCAGCGAGCACAGCGACACCAGCGTGACGGCGGCTCAGTTTGAATGCGGAGGCGCCTTTGCGTTCCTGCACCATCATTTGCTCCTAATTAGAAGGTAGGTATAAACAGTGGAATTTTGTAGTACCTGAGGGTCGCTGCTCGTCGTCGAGGTCAGCGGTTCCGGGTAGCTTGTCCGACCGGCCTGCGGTAGGTTGCCCCTCGCCAGGCCACCGGTTCATCACCCTTCAAATGTAAAGTGATACAGGGCACAATGTCAAGTAATACAGCACAGTGCACTTTACAGTTGCAATTGCGATCAATGAAAATTCGTCATAACTGGCTCCACATCGTGAAGCGGAGGCACTGCCTTTCCCGAACGGCTACACTTATGTGCACGAGAACTGTACATTTGCGAGGACCAAGCAGTCCGCAGTGGACAGGAACACCTTGGGCGGCGCAGCTCCGGGGCGGATCAGGAAGGGCCAGGATGAGCATTCAGGACGCAGCACCGGTCACCCAAGAGGGGCGCGCCCAGTTGGGCAGCCAGCTGAGGGCCGCCCGGACAAAGGCGAAGATTTCCCTGAGGGAGCTCTCCCGCAGAGTCGGTATTTCCGCCAGCTTTATGTCCCAGGTCGAGTTAGGCCGGGCTGCCCCCTCGATCGGGACTTTGTACACCATCGTCTCGGAGCTGGGACTCTCACTGGATACGTTGATGAGCGGGGAACACCCGGCTGCTGACACCTCGGGCGGCGCCCACAACGGTGTCGTTAAGGAACTGGCCGGCCTCTCTGTTTACAACCCTTCTTCCAGCAGCGTCCTGCCAGGCGTTCAGCGCGCCGGAGACAGGCCGGAGATCAACATGGGTGGCGTTCGGTGGGAACGGCTCACAGAGCGGGCCGACCCGTTGGTGGAATTCCTGCGGGTAACATACGGACCCGGTAGCGAGTCGTGCGCTGCAGATGCTCTGATGCGTCACCCCGGCTGGGAGTACATCCATATCCTCGCCGGGCAGCTCAACGTCCAGGTCGCTTTCGACAGTGACGTCCTTGGTCCGGGAGACAGCATGAACTTCGATTCGAACGTGCCGCACCGGCTGAGCAACACCACCGGTGAGGATTGCATCGCCATCTGGGCTGTCGTAGGACGCCAGGGTTTCGCCCATCCCGTGGATCTGGCCCGGGCCGGACAGGTCACCGAGCTCGGCCATTCCGAGGCCGAGCACTCCCACCCCTGAGCCGTAACTATCCTTCGTGAACCGAAGCCGGTCCGCCCTCCGCGGACAGGTTTCGTTCTGGTTCGGACCAGCTCACCACGCTGTCGGCTGGTACGCGAGCAGCTGCCATGAGGATCGCTGCCTGATCCACACAACTAGTGCCGTGTTACCCAAATACGTCGGTGTCCCCCTAACGGTCAGGTCGGCTTGCATTTCGCCGCTGACGAGCGCTACGTCCCCCAGCACCCTTGATCTGCTCCACCGGATGATCGATCCGGTGCTAGAGGTACACTCCCAGGCGGCATTTCCGGATGTAGCTGGCGAGGTTGTCGCGTTCGCCAGCTGAATGGGCGTAGACGAGTTATTCGTGGCAGAGCGCACCGAAGGCGTCGAAGTCTGAGCGGAGCACCGCCTCGTAGCGGCAGTCCTCAAGGGCAAGGATCTCCTTTCCGTCCGGAGTACTATCCTGCCGCCACTGGCTGTTCCGTCCGGAGCGGGACCGGGCGCAGGTTAGATGAGTCCACGGATACTGCCACCATCAACGCCCCAGACGGAGCCGGTGACAAAGCTGGTAACCGGGCTGCATAACAAGGCGATGATCCGTGCCACCTCCTCCGGCGTGCCCAACCGCTCCAGGGGCAGCTGGCGCAACTTCATCTCATGCTCGACAGCGGCCTGGCGTTCCATTCCGTGAACGGTCGCCAATGTGTCGGCGAACCCTCCGGGCTTGGTCCAGAAAGGGGTCCAGATAGGCCCCGGCGCGACTGCGTTGACCCTGATTTTCGGGCCCTCGGCACGAGCAATGGACTTTGTCAGGGCCAGGACCGCTGCTTTGCTGGCGGCGTAGTCCACGGGCTGGGCTTCGGGCTGCCGCGCCAGGTCGGAAGCATTGTTCACGATGCAAGGAGCCGAAGATTCGCGCAGCGCCGGCAAGGCTGTCCGGATGGTCCGGACGTAGCTCATGAAGTTCAGCTCCATGGTCCGGGCCCAGTCTTCATCACTGATCTCCTCGAAGGTTCGAACAGCTCCAGAGCCAACATTGTTGATCAGAAGGTCCAGGCCGCCGAGTTGGTTGATGGTCTCAGCGACAGCGCTGTGCGTAGCCTCGCCTTGGGTGAAGTCGACGACGACTGGAACTATGCGGCCAGAATTTTCCGATGCCAGTTCCTCCAATTCGCTCAATGCGGACTTGTCGATGTCCAGGGCAGCAACGGTGGCCCCTTCGGCGCTGAGAAGGAGGGCGGTCGCTCGACCGATACCCGTGGCCGCACCGGTGACGATGGCCTTCTTGCCGGTAAGTTCCAGTTCCATGAGGTGTACCTTTCGGTGGTTCTTGATGAGTTGCTGGTTCTAGTGTGCGGAGGAACCTTCGGAACCGGTCCGGAACTGTCCGATTGTTTGGCATGCTCAACGCATGGCGGGGAACTTCTCCGGGGGCCGTTCTCTCCAAGCAGGGCGTGCGCCACGTTGAACTCACTCCGTTGTGTTGGCTCGAGGATGACATTAAGTGATTTAACACACAGGTGTCAAGCCTAAGATTACACGTGCAATCAACTGTAAAGCCCATCAAGGAGCTGTTCGGAATCTGAGGAAACGTTGTTCTCTCCCCCGGAATCCGCGAAATATTGGGGAAAATTCTCCAACTGATGCTCCCGTAAAGAAGACATGAGACTTCAGAAGGGAGCGATCACTGTCCACTAATAGTTGACACTATACCAACGGGGACCTACTTTTGAAGGAGAGGCGAGCCTAAAGGAAATTTTTGGTTGGCCCTACTCACCCAGCCCGGTCGTCGTTGCGAAGGTGCGGCGGTGGATCAGCAGGGCAATTCCGGACTTAGTACTGACTGCAGTCCCCCATACATTAAACAAGGAGCGCTCCGTGGAAACCACCACAGCAGCCGAGAAGACCACGATCGAAGCCCTCGAAGCCAAGCGCTATCGGGCAGTAGTCGACGCCGACTACGACACTTTCGAAGACCTGTGTCATGAGCGACTGGTGTACACCCACTCGCTCGGCGACCGGGACTCCCTCACCAGCTACCTCGAGAAGCTCCGCGCTGGCTTCTACAGGTACCACCGGATCGACCACCCGGTTGAGGACATCATCCTCATCGGCAACACCGCCCTGGTACTGGGACAAATGAACGCTGAACTTACAGTCAACGGGACTTACAAAACCCTTGCCAACAGCGCCCTCGCTGTTTGGATCAAGGAGGACGAAACGTGGAAATTCCTGGCCTACCAGCCGACTCCCCGTAAGCCCGCTGCCGCCTAAGCCGCTGTCCCTATTCACGTCAACGAAGGAAACCCATGAATCAGGCATACGTCTACGACGCCGTGCGTACGCCCTTCGGCAAGTTCGGCTCCGGTCTTGCAGCTGTCCGTCCCGACGACCTCGCCGCGCACATTATTCGTGAGTCCGTTCGCCGGGCGCCGGGGCTGGATGTTGAGCGGATCGACGAGGTGGTGTTCGGCAACGCTAACGGTGCCGGCGAGGAAAACCGCAACGTTACCCGCATGGCCACCCTGCTGGCTGGCCTGCCCGTCTCGATTCCGGGGACCACGGTCAACCGCCTGTGCGGCTCGTCCCTGGATGCAGCGATCATCGCTTCGCGCCAGATCAACGCCGGCGACGCCGACCTCATGCTCGTGGGCGGGGCCGAATCGATGTCCCGTGCTCCGTGGGTGCTGCCGAAGACCTCCAAGCCCTACCCCGCCGGTGACATGACGCTCGCGTCCACCACCCTGGGGTGGCGTCTGGTGAACCCAGCCATGAACAAGGACTGGACCATCTCCAATGGTGAAGCCACCGATCGGTTGCGCGAGAAGTACGGCATCACCCGTGAACGCCAGGACCAGTTCGCTGCGGAGTCGCATAATCTGGCCGACGCCGCGTGGAACGAAGGCTTCTACGACAACCTGGTGGCCCCCGTGCCAGGTTCCGACCTTGTCCGGGATGAGGGCATCCGGGCGGGTTCTTCAGCGGAGAAGCTTGCCGGTTTGAAGACCGTGTTCCGGCCTGAGGGCTCGGGGCCCGACGACGGCACGGTCACCGCTGGGAATTCCTCACCTCTAAATGATGGTGCTTCGGCGGCGTGGATCGGCTCGGAAGCCGCTGCTGGGATGTTGGGCCTGGAGCCCCTGGCCCGCATCGCCGGCCGCGGCGCGCACGGTAACGACCCCCAGTTCTTCGGCTTCGCACCCGTGGAGGCCGCGAACAAGGCCCTCGCGAAGGCGGGCATCGGCTGGGACCAAGTGGGCGCCGTCGAACTCAACGAAGCGTTCGCTGCGCAATCGCTGGCGTGTGTTGACGCTTGGGGTATCGACCCGTCCATCGTGAACCAGCACGGCGGTGCGATCGCGATGGGCCACCCGCTCGGTGCTTCCGGTACCCGCATCCTCGGTACGCTCGCTCGTTCCCTTCAGGCTTCCGGGCAGCGCTGGGGTGTCGCGACGATGTGCATCGGCGTGGGCCAAGGCCTGGCCGTGGTGCTTGAAAACGTCACCGCCGGCGCGACGGCATAAGAAGTGGTTGGTCATGCTAAATTCGTCGACACTGTTGGCGAGGCTGTCGCCGGCGTCAAGGACGGCTCCACGTTGATGATCAGCGGCTTCGGCAACGCCGGGCAGCCGGTCGGACTGACTACGTAGCCGCCCTGCAAGGATTCAGGTTCCGTACTGGCAGAGGTCTTCGCCGACGGTGACCTTGGAGGCGCGCAGTGACCTGCTCGTCGAAACCGGAGACTTGGGCCCGCCTCATCGGCCCCCAAGACAATGCGGAATGCAATCTGCCTTCTTTGTTGAAACTGTCGCGGGGACAGATGCTTGAGCAGATGATATACCGATCGGACCAAGCAGTAGGCATACCATCATTGCCAGGCTGATGTGAAGGTTTCGGTTAGATAAGCCTAAAACACGATATCCCCCAAATATTCCTAAAAAATTCAGTTATAAAGTGATCTCTGCATTTGGTTACTCATCACCCGCAGCAACACGACGAGCCAGAGAATCAGCCTTGTAGTACATCTGCATGAGCAGGACCACCATGATGGCCGTGAACCCCATGCCCGAGAAAAATATCCACGGGGTGCTTGAGTCATCCTTGGGTAGGGCTGCGAATATAACCCACAATGTGGCCACAAATCCGATTAGCATTACGGGAATGGCTTTCAGCGCGCCAAGGGCTGAAGTGTGTGCAGCGTTCCATGCACGTTCAGACGACAAAGTGGCCTTCGAACGGATGCCAAACGTGTAGTTGGGTTTCGAATCACCGGCCTTGACCTGGGACGCCAGCATTTGGAGTAGACCCGCTACTACCAAGAACGCAATCGTGAACATAGTCGTGCTGAAAGCCGCCCCCAAAACGATCCTTCCACTGGTACATACTCGGATAACCGAGGAGTCTTCAGATTAAAATGCCACGTTAACAGCCGCCACAACACTTCGCAAATAGCCTATGCCGATTTGATGCGGCTGCGAGCGGGACTCCGTTATCAGTCCCAGTCACTGCGAAATACGTAACTAACATGTCGGCCGAATTGCGTTTTTTTGGGATTCGAATAGCCCCACCGTGGCGGCCTTACAAGCCCCGCGTGATGTCCCCGGGCTGGTTCGTCGCCACCTGGAACAGGCCGGTTGCCTCGCCGGCGTCCGCCCCGGCGACGGCGACGACGGCGGGCCGGTACGGCACCAGCAACCCGCTCGGCTGAGACAACTACGTCCAATCACTGAAGGGGTAATGACCCGCGCTCACCTGCGGTCAGTCGAGTAGCGCTACCCCGAACTCGGAGACGACGGCCCGCAGTTCCCTAAGGTAGTGCTGTGCTTGGTCGGTGAGGGGGATCGCTGCATGGCCGATCCAGCCGATCTCGATGCGTTCGTCAACGTCGAGCGGGATGGCGACGATCTCCGGGTCGAGCTGCCCGCTGATGATGCCCGTTGAGATCGTGTAGCCGTGGAGCCCGATCATGAGGTTGAAGATCGTGGCACGGTCAGAGACCCGGATCTCCTGCTTACTGGACATGGTGGAGAGAATCTCCTCGGCGAAGTAAAAGGAGTTGTTCGCACCTTGATCGAAGGTCAGTCGCGGCAAACCGGCGAGATCATCGAGGGTCGCACGCTCTTTTGAGGCGAGCGGGTTGTTCCGTGCAACGAATATGTGAGGATCGGCGAGGAAAAGCGGAGTGAAAGCGAGCCCGGATTCCCGGAGCAGCTTGTCGATGACCTTCCGGTTGAAATCGTTCCGGTACAGGATGCCTATCTCGCTGCGCAGCGTCCGGACATCCTCGATGATGTCCCAGGTGCGGGACTCACGGAGCGAGAACTCGTATTCGGCCACATCAGTGGTCTTGACCATCCGGACGAAGGCGTCCACCGCGAACGAGTAGTGCTGCGTTGACACCCCGAGCAGACGTCGCCGCGGCGGCCTGCCAAGGTAGCGCTGCTCGAGGAGAGCGAACTGCTCCACGACCTGCCTCGCGTAGCCGAGGAACTCTACCCCGTCAGCGGTGAGGGTGGCCCCGCGGGCGGAGCGAACCAGGAGCGCACGGCCAACCCGGGCCTCAAGGTCCTTCATCGATGCGGACATTGTCGGCTGCGCTACATAGAGAAGATCGGCAGCGGCGGAGATCGAGCCTTCCGCTGCAACTTCTATGAAGTAGCGGAGCTGCTGCAGGGTCAATCCGCTCGAAATCTGGGCCATAGGAGAATTCTATATCAATGCATAGCAACCACTAGTTACCTGATACCCCTCCTAAAGCTGCACCATGGATACATCACCTTCGGAAAGGCCGTCTCCGGCCCATCAACGGATTGGCAGCACATGGCAGACGACTTCACCTTCAGCATCACCACGACCCCCTTCGACGAGGACTACTCCCCCTCGGAAGGATCGCGGATCACCACGAATTTCGCCAACCTGGCACGCGGCGAGCACCGCCAGGAGAACCTCCGCAACGCCTTGACCATGATTCGGCGCCGCTTCAACGATCTCGCAAGCTGGGACAACCCGGACCGGGACCGTTACACGCTCGAGCTTGAGATCGTTTCCGTGCAGATAGAGTTCACTGCCGAAGGCACGGATCAGAAGTTCCCCCTGTTCGAGGTTCTCGACATCCAGATCGTGGACCAGCTGAACGGGGTCCGCCACCAAGGGATCGTGGGGAACAACTTCTCCTCCTACGTCCGTGACTTTGACTTCAGCGTCGTCCTGCCGGCGGCATCAGCGGAGGCAGGCAAGCCCACCGTTCCCGAGGACTTCGGCGATCTGCACGGCAAACTGTTCCAGCAATTCCTCGATTCGACGGCATGCCAGGAACGTTTCCCGCAGCCGCCAGTGGTGTGCATCAGCGTCTCCACGACCAAGACGTACCGGCGAACGGAGAACCATCACCCCGTCCTGGGCGTCGAGTACCAGCAGGACGAGTTCTCACTGACGGACGCGTACTTCGCAAAGATGGGGCTGCAGGTTCGCTACTTCATGCCACGCGGCAGCGTTGCGCCGCTGGCCTTCTATTTCCGCGGCGATCTGCTCAACGACTACTCCAACCTGCAGCTCATCGGCACGATCAGCACCATGGAGACGTTCCAGAAGATCTACCGCCCGGAGATTTACAACGCGAACTCCGCCGCCGGCGTCGTCTACCAACCGAGCCTTGGAGAGCAGGATTACTCGCGGACCCAGATCGATTACGACCGCGTCGAGCGCAGTCAGCTCGCGGTCATTCAGGCGAAGTACACCGAGGAACACTTCATCACACCCCACAAGGATCTATTGGACCAGTGGACCGCCAAACACCCCGCCCTCGTCAACTGACCCACGGAGAAACGTCAATCATGAACACACTTTTGCCCACCACCGTTGTTGGAAGCCTGCCCAAACCATCGTGGCTCGCACAGCCGGAGACTCTGTGGTCTCCGTGGAAGCTGGAGGGAGATGCGCTGCTCGAGGGCAAGCAGGATGCGCTGCGCATCGCCATCCACGAGCAGAGCCGACGCGGCATCGACATCGTCAGCGACGGCGAGCAAACCCGCCAGCACTTCGTCACCACCTTCATCGAGCATCTGAGCGGGGTCGACTTTGAACAGCGCAAGACCGTGCGCATCCGCGACCGCTACGACGCGAGCGTGCCCACCGTCGTCGGGCCGGTGCGCCGCGAGCGGCCGGTATTCGTCGACGACGCGAAGTTCCTCCGCGCAACCACCGACCGGCCGATCAAATGGACTCTTCCCGGTCCCATGACCATGGTGGACACACTCTTCGATGACCACTACAAGAGCCGCGAGAAGCTGGCCTGGGAGTTCGCTGCGATCCTGAACCAGGAGGCGAAAGAACTCGAGGCGGCCGGCGTGGACATCATCCAGTTCGACGAGCCCGCGTTCAACGTCTTCCTCGATGAGGTCAAGGACTGGGGCGTCGCTGCGCTCGAGCGAGCGGCAGAAGGGCTGCGTGCGGAGACCGCCGTGCACATCTGCTACGGCTACGGGATCAAGGCGAACAACGACTGGAAGGCGACCCTCGGCTCACAGTGGCGTCAGTACGAGGAAACGTTCCCGCTGCTTCAGAGCTCCAGCATCGACATCATCTCGCTCGAATCCCAGAACTCCCACGTGCCCATGGACCTCATCGAGCTCCTCCGCGGCAAGAAAGTCATGCTCGGGGCAATCGACGTCGCAAGCGAAACCATCGAGACCCCGGAGGAAGTTGCTGACACCCTCCGCAATGCCCTGCAGTTCGTCGATGCGGACAAGCTCATCGCCAGCTCCAACTGCGGCATGGCCCCGTTCCCCCGGGACGTCGCACTGGCCAAACTCAGTGCTCTCAGCGCAGGGACGGACATCGTTCGCGAGGAACTCGCCCGCTCCGCCCCCAAGGTGTCCTAACGATGTTCCACGCCTACCCCCCGGACACTTGGCTCGGGAACCCGGAGCAAAGCTTCCCGTCCTCCCTCTCGGCTGACGAATTCAAAGCACTGTTCCGTGGCCACCCAGGCGGTGTCGCCGTCATCACGGCCGATGCCGGCGAAGGACCGGTGGCACTGACAGTATCGTCGGTGGTGTCAGTGAGTGCGGAACCTCCGTTGCTGATTTTCTCGGTCTCGGCACTGTCCTCTGCCTCGGCCGTGCTTTCCCGCGCCGAAACCGTCGTCGTGCACCTGCTGGACGCGCACGACGTCGACCTGGCGAAGTTCGGAGCGACCCCCGGCGCCGACCGCTTCAACCAGACGCACCGCTGGTCAGCCCTTGCAACCGGCGAAGCAGTGTATGACGACGTCCGCGCCTGGGTGCGCTGCGCCGTCATCAACCGCATGGAGGTAGGGACCTCCACCATCATCGCCGTTCACGCCCTGGAGTCCCGCGTGATACGTGACATCGAAGCGGGCGAGCCCGGCGACGCACTGGTCTACCACAACCGCTCATGGCACCGCCTCGGCGAACATTCCAAGCTCGAAAGCTAAGCGCCGCGCCAACAACGCGGGGCGCCAAGGCAAACAACGCTCGACGGCGGGAGGTAACTCCCGCCGTCGTCCGCGTTAACGTGGGAGCGTCCATCGGCTTCCTGCCGGAGCGCTTTCGACAAACCCTTACTGGCACCCCTGCGTATCGTATGTGGGCCCTTATCGGCGAACTGGTCGGCGTCGATATGCTCAGCCGACTAGCGCGTGAACTCCTCGTGCTCCGGCGGCCCTGGCAGGGACAGCAACCTGCGCCGGGATACTCCCCCATTCATTCGTAGTTACGCGTCGACGTTGCCGACCAGACCTCCCCCAAAAGCAATCGATCGACCGTGGCGGCTGAACACTCACGTGCCATGGCCCCGCAGATAGTGCGCCTGCGGGTGCGTCATGTCGCCCGCGCCACTCACCTGCGATGAGTAGATGGAGGCCGACGGAGGGACAAGCCAATGGCCGCAATCAGCCTCATCAAAGCCGATTTAGGTGTGGACAATGTCCACGCATGGGCCACGCCGGGTACAGCATCAGCAACGAGCCAAAACCAAAAACTTTGACACAAGTTCTCGAAGTCATGTTGCGCTCAGACCGTCCATCCATGAAGAGGTGTAGGCCAACCACAACCTACCTGACGAACCAAGAGAGGAACACATAGCCACAGCCCAGAGCGGGCGGAGGGCCAACCAGCCAAGACCCTGAACCCTCTCACCCACAACTTCACAGGCGACCCGCGGCGCCAGGCACACCCCGCGGCCAGCGTCAGAGGGACCTGACCAACCAGATGTACACACGTTAAAGCAAAATCCCCCTCTGCCGAGGGGGTAATGCCGTGCCCGAGGTGAGACTCGAACGGGATTCCGGGCCTTGTCAAGGTTGGGAAGTGGCGGAAACATGCGGAATACGGGCCAGTCCGGCCCCAGTACGCCCCGATCCGAAGCCCGGGTGTGCCATTGTGCACACCCCTATTTTCCCACCTCGCCATACGGGCAAGACGGCTGCATTCGCGGATCGCTCCGTGTCGGTTCGTCAGGCGATCTGGATTCGTTCGTCGCCGAGTTCAACCTCGACACGAAGCCGGCCGCCGAGCGCCTCGACATATTTCCGCAAAGTATCGACCTGGGCACGATCAATGTCGCCGTGTTCGATGCGAGACACCCGGTTTTGACTGACATGCAAACGCCCAGCCAGCTCAACCTGCGTCAGCTCCGAGGCTTCGCGGAGCTCCCGAAGACGGTAGGCCCGGACTTCATCGAGCATGCGTTTCTTGTGGGCATCCACAGCAGTCCGATCCGCCGGACGCTTTGCCAGTAGTTCCTCAATGGACTTCGCCACTATGCCTCTCCTTTCAGAATCCTCAGATGATCGTCGAATAGGTCATCCGCGACCGGAATGTTCGTCTTGTACCACTTGGTCCAGTTACCCGCCTTGTCCCCCGCGACTAGCAGGATCGCCCGCCGCTCCTGATCAAAGGCAAATAGGATTCGCAGTTCCGACCGTCCGCTTGATCCCGGCCGCAGCTCTTTCATGTTCTTATGCCGTGAACGAACCACCGTGTCGACCAATGGACGACCAAGTTGAGGTCCGCGCTCGGCTAGAAGCTCCAATGCAGCAACAATCTGCTCATACGAGTCTTGGTCAAGACCAAACAGCCACGGCTCCACGAGTCCCACGTCAACATTCCACATCGAGCCCATCATACAACTCAGGTGTTCTACAACTCAAATGCTATATTCCGGTCCGCCACTTGTTGGACGTGCAGGATTGACGAGCCGTCACAGGCATGAGGGTTGAGCCCAGGCAGTGCGTCGCCGAGAAAACGACCCGTTAGGCGATGATGTCGTCGTACTCTGGGCGAGGACTCAGGCATCCTCAAGGCGCTTCAGCAGCCCGGCGTTGTGGCTTGAGACAAAGTCCAGGCCCGCGCTGATTTCTTGCCTACGCCGGTGACGCTGGACGTCCGAACCGGCAACTTGACCAAGAAGAACCGACTTGGAGGTGTGCGCCCTGGCAGAAGGCTCACCCGGACGGCGGTCACCGTCTTCTGAAAGACGCAGGTCATGTCCATGTTCGATTGTACTAAGCGAGCGGTATCAGGTAGTTCACGGGTATAGACGCAACCGGCCCGAAGGTGTTCTCTCAGAATACGGTGCCGAAGCGTTGTGGCAACACAGACACCGCCGCCTACGGTCCTGGGGACGATGTCATCTGCTTTTGAGCTTTCGCGGATCGGGGAACCCAAGCGAGACATAGCCCGGAGCCCGCTTGTTAAGGGACGCGGCCAGCACCGGTGTTGATTCGTCGTAATAGTCGTGAATTGTAGCCACCGTTTTCCCTGGGTACGGCCGGATAACCCGACCGACGTACTGGACCAATCTGCCCTTGAACGACACAGGCGCTGCAAGGAACAGCGTATCCAGTTTGGGGCAGTCAAAGCCTTCTCCAATGTATGAGCCGGTGCCCAAGACCAGCAGAGGCTCCGCATCATTCGTGCTGGCAAGAAGGTCGACGGCGGCCTGTCGTTCCTTGCCCTTCATCGCCCCGGTGAAAACCACTGGCTTCAGGCCAGCCGCCTCGAACAGGGACCTCAGGGACTCAAGATGGGCTTTCCACGTAGTTAGTACAAGGATTCGGGAGTTCTGCTCGTAAGCTTCAAGGACGTCGTCGTAAATCTGATGTAGGCGTTCCTCATTGGCGATCAAGTCCTTGTAGATGGCAGAGATCCCGCCCGGTTCACTCGGGTCTGCCGCGCCGTCGTACGCGTACGAGGTCCGGTGCAGTTCCAAAGTCAGCGTCGGTTCGGCAATCTCGTGTGCGTGCGTTGGCAACTGCCGCGGAACAGTCGGGGAAATCGCATGCGAGATTTGGCCGAGCTGGTGATAGATCAGCGAGTCCAACTTGTCCCGCCGGTACGGTGTGGCCGTCAGCCCCAGCCAGCACCGGGCCCGGATCTGGTTCATGACGTGAGTGAACGCTGCCGCCGGGACATGGTGACATTCATCCACGATGACGAAACCATAGCCGGCGGTCAGCTCGGCAACATTTTCCCGCCGTGCCAGCGTAGGCAAAAGCGCGATGTCGACCCGCCCCGTTGTCTTGGCACGGCCACCTCCAATTTGGCCGCACTTCTCGTCCAAGAACTCACGGATGCGGCTGCGCCATTGCTCCGCCAAGGCTTTGCGATCAACCAGAATGAGCGTTGAGACGCCACGAAGTGCCATCGCAGCACACGCCATGACGGTCTTGCCTGTGCCGGGCGGGGCCACCAGGACCCCATGCTCGGCGGCAGTGGCGGCATCGACGGCATCTTGTTGCTCCGCGCGCAGGCGGGCCGAGAACTCGAAGCTGTGGGCCGCACCTTCCACCCGTTGATCATCAATGCGCAACGAGCTACCACACGATCCGACCAGTTCCTTCAAGAAGGGCAACAACCCACGCGGCAGGATGAGGTCTCCCTCAAGCGATTCGTCGTAGTTGCGCAGGTACCGGGGAATATTCCAGGTGGATCGCCGCTGGCGTTGGCGTTCATAGAACTCAGGGTTCGGCATGGAAGCGGCATGCTTGACGGCTGAAATCATGGCTGGTCCAAGATCTGCTGCCTTGATAGTAAGGCGTGATGCGAATGCGACTCGGACGATCAGAGCGGGGCGTGGAACGATCTTGGACGATAGCGGCAGTTCAAGCCGGCGAACCTCTTGTCCCAACTTAACGGCAGGCAGCCTTCCGACATGGGTACGAACTTCCCGCTCCGAAAGCCGATCCAGGCTGGAAAGGTACGCCCATTGGTCCTCATATGGTTCGAGAGTCGTAGTGTCGAGGAACAACGTCGTGCCGTGCTGGCGGCGCTTGCCGTTCAGCGGCAAAGCAATTAAGTTCCCCATACCTTTGCCTGAATGAACGTCCTGGGCAGGAAAGAGCCTGTCATAGCTCGCCAGACTCATACTGCCTCGCAATGCCATCGCCTCGTGGATGAGACCCGTGCCAAGCTGGCGTGCTGCGGACGCCGGCAGAGCTGTGCTGAAGAAGATCCATACATGGGCGCCACGTCCGGATTGGGAAACTTCCAACGCTGCGGGGATACCCCGAAAACGAGCCGCCTTGACGTACGCCAACGCATCCAGCATTGCGGCGCCGCCGTCGAAGTCCGCCGCCACCCACCAACAGGTGTCCTGTTCAGTCAAGGGATAGAGGCCAATGTGCTGCGCCCCGCGCAAATGATCCGCAACAACGAACGGAGTCAGCGGCAGGAAATTGGCACCCGCGATGTTCGCGCCCTTGCGCCAACCACCGGCGACCGCAGGAACCCAGCCGGAGCGGCCGTCCCGCGAGTTTTCCCACCGGACTGCGTAGACGTCACTGCGCGCCCTAAACAAGTCCTGGAACATCCGGACCTTCGCTTCCGGCGACGATTCCATGGATACCGGACCATGGTGCACCACCGAAGGAATTGCTGCCTGGGCCAGGTGTGCTGCCTTTGACTCCACTTCCGTGAGTTCCAAGAGTTTCCGCAGCCTGGCATCATCGAGGCGCAATTCGTCGAGCTCACGACTCAGCGCCCTGTCTGCCGTATTGGAAAGGCCCGGCAACGCAGTTCGGCCACCAGCCTCAGGAGTGTCTTCAATCACGGTTCCATTGTGGTCGGCATAGGCCACCACCCCGAAACTGGGAGAAAGTCATCAAGCTAAGTTGGTCATCGTTTGTGCTTTTGAGAGACTGGTCTACCGACAAGAAAGTCGCGCCCTTGATGACTTGATTCGTTGATTCGTCATCATCGGGGCAAGGCTGATCGTCGAATGGGCGCCCCTCTTGTGCACCGAACAGCTCAGGCCCATTGCTTGTGCAAGCATTCCGTTGCCTGCTTCCGGCTGGGGCTGTGCATCGAAGATGGGTGCGTTGATCATGTGCCCGTCGTGGACGAGCTGAGCCTTGTTCTCGATGATTTGTTCCTGCGACACCATCAGTCCCGTTGGCCTGTCGCGGGTCAGGCGCACGGCCTCGTATTGGCGGTAGACCTCGCCGGCGGCTTCGTGAAACTGGGCATACTCTGCACCGATGTAGAACCTCACGTCAGGGACACGCTTGGCCTAGAGCTCACCGCAAAGACGCTCATCAGTCGTATTGCCCAAGAACTGGAACGCCCGATCGGTGTCGTTGCGGACCCGGTAATCGAGGTAGGTGCAGGTGTGTCAACGGCAAGTTCGAAATGACCGGTGGCGGCAAGTTGGTTTGCCCTGGGGGTCAATCACGAAAGTTGCCGCTTACATAGGTGCTCGAGGTCCCGGAGCCGAAGGGGATCTGACGGTTCAAATCCGGAAACAGGCCCACGTCTCCATAGTGGGTTCCACGACGTTCAGTTCGCTGTGCAGGACCATCCAGTGCAGCGCACCGCGTTCTCCCGTGCGGCGAGGCAACCGAGGACTTCATCCGCGAGTCCATCGAGTAGCCGGCGAGCCTCCAGAATAGACGTCCGTCACCCCGCAGAAGTAGAGGTCGCCCTCTGCGTGGGCGTTCGGTGATGTCCGTGAGTCACAGCTCGTTCAGCGCCGCGGCGGTGCAATCCCGCTCGACCAGATCGTCGTGAGCCGATGGACCCGGCTTCCCGTTCAGGAAACGCTTTTGGAGAACACCGACCCGATGCCGTGGTTCCTACTCAGGCACTGGACTCTGGTCTCGCGCGCCGTGATGTAGGGTCGATCAGTTCGATCTCGCGTGCTACCGAGATGTCTTGGTAAAAGGAAAGGTTTGTAGATGGCTGACGGAACGCCTGGCAATGATGAGTCATTGACCGAGGACCAGGGCAGCTGGCCAAAGCGACGCGACGGACTTCGACATGATCCGAAGACACTGCCGGGTCTTGTTGAGACCCTCGGCCATCTGGAACGGTTGCTGTCATTCAATTTGCAGTCGATGGCCACATGCACGCCGATGCTCAATTTCTCTACGAGCTTTCACGATCTCCGACGAATGCGTGAGGAAGTTACTGTGGTTGGGTCCCCGGGTAGAA
>NZ_JBLYIE010000017.1:0-113259 GCF_048537125.1 Paenarthrobacter sp. PPS72
TGCTGGGGGCTTGGGTGCTGGGCGCAGTTCCCGTGCCTGGCGCGGAAGGCGTGGTGGTGGCGCCCGTCCCACCGGTAGCTGCAGCGGCAGTACCCGGACCTGCTGTGTTGCCGGAACCGTTGCCCGTGCTGCCGGCGCCTGTGGTGGTTGGGCCGGAATTTGCACCTTGACGGGCCGGAGCGCGTCCGTTGGAACCAGCCCTCGTCACCCCGGCCTTGGCGCTCGCCTCAAGACCCGCTGCCGGTCCTCCCACAACGGGGGTTGAGCCGGCGGCACCTCCGGCAGAGTTGTTGCCCTGTGCACCGGAGGCTTTGGCCACGGAAGCCTTCGCACCGCCGTCGCGCATGGCATCGGCGGCTTGGTTTCCAAACACGGTGGCCAGCAGTCCTGTACCTTCGGGGGTTTGCGCCGCCGTGGCAGTCGCGATGGTCAGCACCGTTGCCGCAGCGGCGGCTGCTGCTGCCATGCGAACGCGGGGCCGCGGCTTGTGGTGGCCAGGGTTTGCCGAGGCAGCTTTGAGGTGGCTGGACACCGGAGCCCGGTTCGGGACGTGCGGCCTTCCAGGTGCGGCGGTCGCGCTTGGTTCCGCAGACCCGGAGACCGCGACTGGGGCAGTTGTGGCGGCCGCGGCGATTGCCACAGCATCCACCGCGCCCATCCCGTTGGAGCGCAGGCCAGCTACCGCAGCGCCAAGGCAAATGGACGACTTGGGATCGGCGTCGACGGCGATGGGACGGTCCAACTCCACGGAAATAAGCTCAGCCACAAGTGGAATCCGGGACGATCCTCCGATGAGCAGCACTGCGCTCAGGTCCTGCGCCTCAAGGTTGATGCTCCGCAGGCTCCGTTCAAGAGCGTCAACGGTGTCCCTGACAGGGGTCTCGATCATCGTCTCGAATTCCGAGCGGACCAGTCGCACGGACTGCTGGGTACCGGGCAGGGAAACGGCCACGTTGGCTTCGCTGTCCAGGGAAAGTGCTTCCTTGGCTTCGCGACATTCCCGCCGCAACCTGGAAAGGGCAGCCAAGGTTTCAGGAGAGCTAGGATCCAGGGCAGCGCCCTCGCTAAGGTTCACCATCACATGACGCAGGACGGCGGCGTCGAAATCGGCGCCGCCAAGGGTCTCAATGCCGTCGGGACGGCCCAATAGTTCAAAATCGCCGGGGCCTGCTTTGCGGAGGACAGCGGTGTCGAAAGTGCCTCCGCCGAGGTCGTACACCGCGATGATGCTGCCGTCTTCCACCCGGGTTTGGGAGGCATAGTGCAGGGCTGCCGCTTCCGGCTCACTGATGAGGGTGACGTCCTCCAGTCCCGCCACGTTGAGCGCTGCAAGAACCAGCGAGGTGCGGTGCTGCCCCCATGCTGCGGGGTGCGTCATGATGATCGACGACGGCGCACTGCCCTCGCGCTCTTCAGCCCGGTCCACCACCCAACAGGCCATCCGGGCATACACGTCTTCGGGGGCCAGCCAGCTGTCCCCGATAGCCAAGGGAACGGAGTCACCTATCCGGCGTTTGAATTCCCTCACCATGCGCTGTGGGTCGTCAAGGCCGCGGCGTTCCGCTGCTTCGCCTACTAAGACCCTGCCGTCATCGGTATAGAACAGCACCGAAGGCACGGCGCTCCCATGCACTCCCAACGGAAGAATTTCGGGTGCGGGAACAAGGCGTTGGTCAGGATTAACAAGGGCTGCGGCGGTAAAACTCGTCCCGACATCAATGGCGAGAACATAGCTCATGGTTACCTCGAAAAGAACACGGCGCGTCGCTAGCGGGCTGCATCACAAGCGGGTTCTGAACAAGTTAGCACCTGCCCCGGACAGGCAAAAGGCATAGCTACAACACCAAGTTGTCATAGTTGATACACCAAATTGTCATATTCCAAGACCGTCATACGCACAAAGGAGCGAAGCCCCTGCTCAGACAGGGGCTTCGCTCAGTCAGCGACGTGGCCTAGAGCCCGGAGTAGGAATGCAGGCCTTGGAAAACTGTATTTACGAGTGTGAAGTTGATAACGACGCAGGCGTAACCAACGATCGACAACCATGCCGCCCGCGTTCCCGTCCAACCTCGTGTGGCACGGGCATGCAGGTAGCCTGCATAGACCACCCAGATCACGAAGGTCCAAACTTCCTTCGGATCCCAGCCCCAGAACCGGCCCCAAGCCTTTTCCGCCCAGATCGCACCAAACATGAGGGTGAACGTCCATCCGATGAAGGCGATGGCATTGATGCGGTAGGAGAGGTTCTCCAGGCTCAGCGCGTTCGGCACCAGGCGCATGAAGCCCAAGCTGTCCGCGCGGCCCGCTGCAAGCTTCTTCTGGCGGTGGGACTGCAGCAACTGCAGTACGGACATGGCGAACGTCAGCGTAAACAGAGCCGACGACAGAACAGCGATGGACACGTGGATGATCAGCCAGTAGCTCTGCAGGGCCGGAACCAAATGTCCCACCGGGGTCCAGAAAGCAGCAGAAGCCGCCACCAGCATGATGATGGCCAACCCGGTCACGAATGTGCCGAGGAAGCGCAGATCCCTCCGGATGAGCACAACCAGGAAGACAGCTACGGCTACAAAGGCGCCGGTGGTGAGGAACTCGTACATGTTTCCCCACGGCACGCGGCCTGCGCCGAAGGCCCGGGTTACAACGCCAGCGCCGTGGATGAGTACGCCCAACACCGTCAGCGCTACAGCCACTCGGGCCGGCACGCGGCGTTCACCCGCGTACTTCATGTCGCCCGCCGCGGTTCCGCCCTCAACGGTGAGGCCCGACGTCGGACGCTCGGCTCGCCCCGCAGGCCCACCGGCGTCGGCCCCTCCCAAGTCTGCTGCTGCTCGGCCTGCAGCAACCGTCACCTTGTGGTCAGCGGTGCTGGCAGCCGCTTTCAGGTCTACGGCGCGGAGCATCTTGCTGCTCTTCGCCAGGTCCCAGGCAAAGGCGATGAACGCCACGGTGTACGTGCCGGCGGCCAACAGCATGAACAGCTCGCTGTACTGGCCCAGGGTTTCGTTGATGACGGGCATTACTGGTCCTTCGAGGTTGAGGAAGATCCTGCTGTTGTTGTGGCGGTGTCCTGTGTTGTGGCGGTGTCCGACGCGTCCGGGACGTTCCATTCCCGGGCAAATATTTCACGGAGGGCTGCGGCTTCGCCGGCGAGGCGGTGGTCCTCACCTCGTGCCAGCAGGCCGTACTCAACCATGGTGCGACCGTCTGCGTGGGTTCCGGTGCGGACCCAGACGCGGCGGCGATTGATGTACAGCGACATGACCAGGCCGGCGACCGCCAAGGAACCGAAAATCAGCGCGTACAGCTGGCCGGGGTTGTGGTGGATGTCCACCCCGATATACTTCTTGACCCCGTCAAAGGTGATGCTGCCCTTGCCTTCGGGCAGGTTGACAGTGGCACCCGGGGTCAGGGTGATACCGCCAGCGGCGAGATCACGGCCATTGAGCTGCTGCAGGTTTGTGACATCCAACTCAAACACGTTCTGGGGCACGCCCTTGTCCAGCCCGAGGTCACCATAAAACGAGTTCAGGCTCAGCTGCGGGTTGACGAGTTCCGGGGCGCCGCTGAAAGAAACGCCGTCTTCTGTGACGAACGCGGTAGGAAGGAAAAAGCCAACAAATCCGAGCTGTTCCGGCTTGGCGTCCGGGACCTTGATGACCACGGAGGAGTAGTAGTTATTGCCTTGGATCTTTGCGATCACTGGTCCCGCGAAAGCAACGTTCCCCCCGCCGTCGCGGACTGTGACCATGGGGGCGTAGCCGTTTCCGGTGAGGTAGAGGCTGGTTCCTCCGAGTGAAACGGGGTCGTTAACCTTGAGAATCTCCTTTTTTCCTGGAGAGTCCGGGGTTTCCTTTGTGGTCACGTCGGCCGTGAAGTCGATGGGCTGTCCGCCTTTGCCGGGCGATTCGCGGTCGAACTTGACTTGGAACTTATCCAATTGCATCGAGTACGGCTGGAGCGAACTGCTCCGGAAGTTGGCGCCCGGCGTGAATTGGTCGTAGCCCACCAGGGTGTTGACGAACGCAGGGCCGCCCTCCACAAGGATTCGCTGGCCGCTGTACCCGTAGAGCCCACCAATCGCCACGGACACAAGCACTCCGATCAGGGAGGTGTGGAACACCAGGTTTCCCACCTCCTTGAGGAAGCCGCGCTCGGCTCCCAAGGACGGCAGGGCGCCGTCAATGTCCCTTACCTCTACGCGGTAGCCGCGCTTCTTAAGCAGCCCGGCGGCATCATTAATGGCTTTCGACGCCGGGATCCCGGCGTCGGCGGGCAACGCCAAGGTCCCGTACTCCGGAAGGCGCGAAAGGCGCTTGGGGGTACGTGGCGGCTGGGATTTCATGGCCCTGTAATGGGCAATGGCACGCGGAGTAACGCAGCCGATCAGGGAGATGAAAAGCAGGATGTAGATGGCGGAGAACCACGCCGACGAGTAGACATCAAAAAGCTGCAGGGCATCAAGAAACCTGCCGTAGGAAGGGTTGTCCTTGATGTACTGCGTGACAACGGCAGGGTTGGCTGGCCGCTGCGGGAACAGGGAACCCGGGACGGCACCGACAGCAAGAAGCAGCAGTAGGAAGAGGGCCGTGCGCATGCTGGTCAGCTGTGTCCAGGACCACCGGAGCATGCCCTTGAAACCGAGCGCGGGCAACGCTGCCTCGGACTTGGCCTCTTGGAGTTTTCCTCCGGCCGTATTCTCGGCCGTGCTTTGGGCGGCTGGTGACTTCTTCTTGACTTTCACGGACTCGCTCATCAAATTGGCAACTTTACATCGTTCTGGAACCAGTACTGCAAGTCGGTCACCCAGATACCCCACACACCGGTGGCCATCAGGATGCCGAGCAAAATCAGGATGCCTCCGCCGATCCGCTGGATGGCCAGCCGATGCTTTCGGAAGAAGGACATGACTCCCATGCCCCGGCGCACAGCCAACGCAATCAGGAGGAAAGGAATGCCGAGGCCAAGGCTGTAGGCGAAGGCCAGAAGGGCTCCCTTGGCCGCCGACGAACCGCCGGACAAGCTCAGCAGCTGCACCGCCGAGTACGTTGGGCCAATACAGGGGGCCCAGCCCAGGCCGAACGTGAGTCCCAGTAGCGGCGCGCCCCACAGGCCGGCCGGTGGTTTAACGTGGATCTTCGCGTCACGCTGGAGCCAGCCGAAACCACCCATGAACACCACACCCATGACGATCACCAGGATGCCCAACAGTTGCGTGATCCAAGCGTTTTGCGGACCGGTCAGCATCGCCCCCAGTTGCCCGAAGGCGCCGCCGACGAGAACGAAAATCACCGAGAAGCCCAGGACAAACAGTCCGATACCGGCCAGCATGCGGCCCCGCCGCTGCTTTTGGAGGTCGACGCCGGTCAGTCCGGTGACGTAGCCAAGGTAGCCGGGGACCAACGGCAGCACGCAGGGAGACAGGAACGAGACCAGCCCGGCCAGCAGCGCCACCGGCACAGCGAGCAGCAGTGATCCACTAAGAATCGCCTCAGCGAAAGGACTGTTCATGGATTCTACTCGGCCACGGCGGAGGCGATGAGGGCTTTCAAGGTGCCCTTCTCGATCTGGCCGAGGACGCGGGAGGCAACCTTGCCTTCCTTATCCAGGACCAAGGTTGTGGGAACTGCCCCCGGAGGCACAATGCCGGACACGGACAGCAGCACCGCCCCGTCCTTATCATTGAAGCTGGGGTAAGTGATGTTAAAGGTCTTGTCAAAGGCCTCGGCGGTGGCTCGTTCATCACGTAAGTTGACGCCGAAGAACTGCACGCCTTGGTCTTTGAATTCTTGGTGAAGGGCCTCAAGCAGGGGGGCTTCGATCCTGCACGGAGCACACGCGGCGAACCAGAAATTGAGGACGGTGACCTTGCCCAGGAGGTCCTCCGGCTTTACGGTCTGCCCGGTAAACAGGGTGCCCTTGAGCGCCACCGGGGCGGCGCGGTCTGCCTTGGCGAACTCCGTCACTGAACCATCACCTGCCACATAGTTCTTGTTGTCGCCTGCTTTGGCTTGCTCGGCAAGGGAGTCTTCCTGGGCACAAGCGGACAGTCCCATGGACAGTCCTGCCAGAAGGACGCCACCGGCGGTCAGCACGCCGCGGCGCGAGAGATTCTTGTCCATAGCTTCTACGCTCCGGGGGTGGTCGCTGCGCCGGAAAGCAAGACGGCGGCAGGTTCGGTGTACTCAACGCGGACTATCTTGCCGTGGTCGTCGAGGGTTAGGGATGTCAGGGACGTGAGGGTGCACTCGCGCTTGCGGGGATCGTGGGCCAGAGGGCGTCCCTCGGCGGTCAACCGGGTTGACCAGATGGGAAGTTGATGGCTGACCAGAATGGCTTCGGCACCGTTGCCTCCCAGCTCGATGGCCTTCACCCGCGCGTCTTCAACCGCAGCGAGTACACGGGCTGCTTGCTCCTTGTAGGGCTCGCCCCAGGAAGGGCGCAGTGGATTTCGGAAGTAGATCCAGTGCTTGGGCTTCAAGAACTCGCTCTTAGTGGGGTGGAGACCCTCGAAGTGGTTCTCTGCTTCGATGATGCGCGGTTCTGTGATGATCTCAAGGTCCAGAGCCTCGGCCGTGGGCATGGCCGTTTCCTGGGCGCGCGTAAGCGGTGAGGCCACCAAATGCACGATCTTGGCACCTTGGCTGGCACGGGCCGCGAAGTGGTCCGCCAGCATCCGGGCCATCTCCCGGCCACGTTCGGAGAGGTGGAATTCCGGCAGCCGGCCATAGAGGACGGCCTCGGGATTGTGGACCTCGCCATGGCGAAGCAGATGGACTGTTGCTTGGTGCATGTTTACCAGTTTCTCAAAGAAGAGGGGCGATCCGAAATCTTCTACCGCTAGTAGAACTCAAAGTTTTCCCGAAATGTTCCGCAGAGTTGGAATAAAAGATGCATATGCATGTTTATACTGGGTACGAAGCTCGGTTGACGCTTCAAGCATTGAGCTCGGCCAAGCAAGCAAGCAGTACCTACCACTCGATATAGGAGCAACACCATGATGACTCTTCCCGCTTCCGTCACTACCGGCACCTGGACCCTCGACGCTTCCCACAGCGAGATCGGCTTCACTGTCCGCCACGCCGGCATCAGCAAGGTCCGCGGCCAGTTCAAGGACGCCTCGGCCACCCTGGAGGTTGGCGAAACCCTGACTGATTCGAAGGTCACCGCCACCATCCAGACCGCCAGCTTCGACTCCGGCGACGTCAACCGCGATGGCCACGTCAAGGGCGAAGACTTCTTCGATGTGGAGAAGTTCCCGGAAATCACCTTCATTTCCCGCCACGTCAAGGCCAACGGCAACAGCTTCGACCTCGTGGGCGATCTCACAATCAAGGGTGTGACCAAGGAAGTTTCCATCGAGACCGAATTCAACGGCGTGGCCGTGGATCCCTTCGGCAACACCCGCGCCGGCGTTTCCGGCGAAACCACCATCAGCCGCAAGGACTTCGGCCTCACCTGGAACGCAGTCCTCGAAGCAGGTGGCGTCCTGGTCAGCGACAAGGTAGTCATCAACCTCGAGCTCGCGTTCATCGCACCGGCCGCCGCGTAGTCTGCACGCGGCGCGGGTTCGCGCGGCGCCCTGCACAGTTCACTCTGCGCAGGGCGCCGTTTCGCGTAGAGGGAAGTCACTCCGCAATTGTTCGGTAAATCGCCTGTGTTTAGCTGCGCATTGGCTCCGAATCTCCTATGCATCCTTCAACCTGCGGTCTAAAGTGATGCCATGAGTACCCCAGACGAAACACCACAGCCACAGCAGCCCGGCTCCCCACCGCCGCAGCCCGGCAATGTTCCTCCTGCGGGTAACCAGCATCCGCAGGGCTCCCCACCGCCGCAGGGTTACCAACCTCCTCAGGGTTACCAGCCGCCGTCGCAGCCTGGGCAGTATTCACAGCCCGGGCAGGCTCAGCCCGGGCAGGCTCAGCCCGGGTCCGGCCAACCGGCCCCCGGACAGCCTGGTTTCCACTTCGAAATGCCCACCGATGGACCGCGCAGTTTCAACGACGTCATGCCTCAAGGCGGCTTCTCGGGAATGTTTAAAACCCAAGGCCTGCCAACGGAGCTGAAGGTTTCCTACTTCATTTGGGTGATCTCCGGACTCCTGGGCTTGCTGTTCGGGCTCATCGCCTTCTTTGCCGTCATCGCCGCCTTCGCGTTTGCTCCGGGTTTCGCTGCCATCGCACTGATCCTCCTCCTGATCACCCTGGCCGTCGCGGCCGCGCAAGTGGTCCTGGCCATGAAAATGAAGGAAGGCAAGGAATGGGCCCGCCTCGCCTTGACCATCCTGGCCGGTGTTTCCCTGTTGCTTGCCATCTTCGGAGCGGCAAGTGGCGGTGGTTCCGGCATGGGATTGGGCGGCAACTGGTTCGGATTCCTCGTCAGTGCTGTAGCCGTAGTGCTGATGTGGCTCCCCAATTCCCAGCTTTGGTTCAAGACTGTGAAAGGCCACGCCTAGCACTGACTGAACCGCCGTCGTCGTGCGTTAGCGGCGGTATTGCAGGCTGAAGGCCGCGGTAAAATCCCCTCGGATCCCGCGGCCTTCATCATGTAGGCGTAAGCCGAGATGATGATTTTTGCGGTGAGCTTGAAATACCCGCGTGTGATCATCTGCAGCGTCGGACCCTGGAGGTACGGTGGTAGCAGAACCACGCTGGGGGCAGGGTCATTTTGCTGATCCCGGCGGCCGAACCAGCAGTCGAACAAGCAAAGGAATGCCATGAGCAACCCTCCGTACCCGCCCTCAAATCCGGGCGACGACAACAAGCCCGAGCAGCACGGCTCCCAACCTTCCGCGCCGCAGCCCCCTGCGCCCCAGTACGGTCAGCCTGCTGCACCCCAGTATGGGCAGCAGTCCCCCGCCGCGCCTCAGTACGGTCAGCCTGCTGCACCCCAGTACGGCCAGCAGTCCCCTGCCGCCCCTCAGTACGGTCAGCAAGCTTCTCCTTATGGTCAGGCTCCCGGGGCTCCGCAGTACGGACAGGACACCAACTGGCCGAGCCAGCAGCCCGGTCCCACCACCGTCCCGCCGATGGTCAACTACGCGTTCTGGATGATCATCGCCGCCGGCATTCTTTCTGCCATCAGCTCGGTGCTGCTGGCCACTACAGGAGCCGATCCCTTTATCAACGCCATGAACGAGCAGGCAGCCCAGCAGGGAACCGAGTTCCCTGAAGGATCCTTGGAAGGCATGCGCGGCGCCATCGCAATCGCCGCCGTGATCGGCGCGATTCTTTCGTTGGGCCTCTACGCCCTGGTCGCTTTCCCCGTCCGCAAGGGCAAGAACTGGGCGAGGATCCTGGGCACAGTGTTTGCTGCCATCTCCGTCCTCGGCCTCACCGGCCTCTTCCAGTTCGGCGCAACCTACGGCATCATGCAGCTGATCGTGATCCTGCTGGGCGTTGCAGCGATCGTCATGCTGTACCTGCCGGCGTCGGCTCCGTACTTCCGCAAGGCTCAGCCCTTCGGAAACCCGTACCAGAACCCCTACGGCCGCTAAACACCAGCTTCCGAGTACTAAACGCGGGCGCGGATCCGGCGAAGGCTAAACAGCCTGGCCCGGTGTCTGCGCCCGTTGTGCGTGGTACGCCAGGATCTGTAGTTCGGTTGCCATGTCCACTTTGCGAAGGTTCACGTGCGGCGGAACCTGCAGCAGCACCGGGGCAAAGCTCAGGATGCTCCTGATTCCGGCCGCAATAACACGGTCGCACACCGCCTGGGCCACGGTGGCGGGCAGCGCCAGAACCACCATGTTGGTATGCGTGCGTTCCAGGACCCGTTCCAACTCGGCCGAGTCACTGACCCGCAACCAGCCCACCTCGTTGCCAATCACCATGGGGTCGGCGTCGAAGATGGCTACTACGTCGAAGCCCCTGGATTCGAACCCGCCATACCGGGCCAAGGCTTTACCGAGGTTACCGGCGCCTACAATCGCGACCTTCCAGTCATGGGTCAGGCCCAAGGCTGCAGCAATGTGGCGACTCAAGTACTGGACCTCGTAGCCAACGCCGCGCGTTCCGTAGGAACCAACGTAGGAGAGGTCCTTGCGAAGCGTGGATGAGCTGACGCCCGAGGCCTCGGCCAAGGCTTCGGAGGAAACGCGTTCCACGCCCTCGGCCAGAAGCGAGTTGAGCGCGCGCAAATAGAGAGTCATCCGGGCCACAGCCGCGGGCGGGATCTGCTTGGTGGCAGGTTCGTTGTCCCCGGCTGTTGCTTCCGGGGACGGTTCCAGCGCAGTCACGGTATTCTCCATTGCGTCGCTTTGTTGTTCCACTCTATGACCCCCGACGGAACTCAACAAAAGCCACTACCTGCCGGTAACCCGTCAGCCCTCGAGGACTTTCTTCAGGGTGCGGGTGAGCCGTTCCTCGTCGATCTTCCAGAAATCGCGCTGGATACCGTTCACCAGCACCACCGGGATCTCCTCCGCGAAGCGCTCCTGCAATTGAGGGTCGGCGTCGATCTTCTGCTCGGTCCACTGCACGCCGAGGTCCTTGGTGACACGCTCGACGGCGGCACGCGCCTCCGTGCAGAGGTGGCAGTCAGCTTTGGTGAGGAGGACGACGTCGGGAGTAGCCATATCTCAACGGTAACCGCCCGGACGCTCTCTCACATCCCACGCGCTTGCGCCGGACGCTCTCTCACATCCCACGCGCTTCGGCCGGACGCTCTCTCACATCCCACGCGCTTGGGCCGGACGCTCTCTCACATCCCACGCGGGCGGCGACACCGCCGTGCGCCCTCAACGCCGGCCCCGGCGATTGACTAGACTCAAGGCATGCCCGAGGAGAAGAACGCCGCCGTGGTCGCAGATGCCTTGGTGCAGGTCACCGCGAGGCAGGACGCGGCGAAAAAGGACCTCGTGCGGAAGCACGCTGGCGAAGCCGCCTTCTTCGACGTCGATAACACGCTGATGAAGGGTGCAAGCCTCTTTCACGTGGCGCGAAAAATGTATGAACGCAAGGCGTTCACACTTTCCCAGGCCGCCGGATTCGCCTGGAAGCAGTTCAAATTCGTTATGCGCGGCGAAAACATGGAAGACGTACACTCCGTTCGCGACTCCGCGCTGACCCTTGCTGCCGGCATCACCGTGGATGACATCAAGGCCTTGGGCGAAGAGGTCTACGACGAAATGATCGAGTCGCGGATCTGGCCGGGAACCAAAGCGCTGGCGGAGCAGCATCTTCGGGTCGGGCGGAAGGTGTGGCTCGTGACCGCCACACCGATCGAGGTAGCCACGGTCATTTCCACCCGGCTCGGCCTCACCGGTGCTTTGGGCACGGTTGGCGAGGTGGACGAAGGCATGTACACCGGGAAGCTCGTTGGCGACATCCTTCACGGACCTGCTAAGGCAATTGCGGTCCAACTCGTGGCGGATCGCGAGGGACTGGACCTGGACCATTGCTGGGCCTACAGCGATTCGGCTAACGACATCCCGTTGCTCACCATGGTGGGTCACCCTGTGGTCATAAATCCCGATGCAAAGCTGCGGCGGCACGCCCGGGACAACAACTGGCCAGTCTACGACTTCCGCTCAGGACGCCGTGCGGCGACGCTTGGCCTCAAAGCCGCCACTGTCGGCGGAGCTGTGTACGGTTTGTGGCGCGGTTTCTCGAAGTTCCGCGGCCCCCGCATCTAACGCTCGCTCATATCCCTCGTGCTTGAACCCAACGCTCGCTCATATCCCTCGTGGGCTTCAACTTGCCTGTGGATAACTTCCGATGGCTCATGGGTTTCTGGGTAAGAATGCCGGTATGCAAAAAACCGCTTCACTGCCTCCCCCACTGACCGCTGCACCTTTCACTCTGGACGAGGCCCCAGGCCGCTGGCCTTAAGCATTCGCACCTATGGAATCGCGTAAAGATCGATGGGGTTAGCCGAGGAGTTTATCGGCCTTCCGATTGGGATTTCGAGCTGTCGGCGGCTGCAAGGTCCCTGTCAGTTGCAAGTCCTGGTGCCTGGATTTCCCATGTAACGGCTGCGAGGATCCATGGAGCATGCCTTCCGCCTTGGCTGTCAGATTCCAACGAATTGCACCTCAGCAAGCCTAGGCATCTCCCATCAGTGCGGCGCAAAGGAGTGATCGGACACACGGTGGTCGCCTGCGATGAAGAGATCGAGTATGTCCAGGGGCTCTGGATGAGCACTCGGGCGCGGACCTGGTTGGATCTCGCAAGACGCCTGCCGGTCCGCGACCTCGTTTGCATGGGTGACGAACTCGTTCGCATGCCGAGGCCGGAATTCGAAGAACGCGAAACACCATTCACCACGATTGAAGCCCTACGCAACTTGGTGGGCAGACACAAGAATCTGCAGGGCGTCGTCCGGGCAAGAGAAGCGCTCGACCTCATGCGTGTCGGTGCCGATTCTGCACCCGAGTCGTTGCTCCGCTTGGCGATGTTGGACGCCGGCATTCCCGAACCGGAACTGCAGGTCCTACTCCGACCGAACGATCCTTTCTCCCCTTCCGCGGACTTGGGCTTCCGTGATCGGCGAGTTGCGATGCAGTACGACGGCGGTCATCACCTTGAGCGGGAACAGATACTTAGCGATCGGCGACGGGACAAGGCATTTGAAGCAGCAGGCTGGACGGTCCTCAAATTCGGAAAGGATGACCTGGCGGACAACTTTTCGGCAGCAACGCAGAAGATTAAGAAGGCTTTGCGATCCGCTTGGACAGACCCCGCCGTCAGTTCGGGGTTTACCCGAGGGATGTGAGCGAGCGTCCGCCCCAAACCCGAGGGATGTGAGAGAGGATGCAAAAATGCCCGCCGCCTCGAGGGGCAACGGGCATTTACGCTTGATGAAGTATCTCTACTTCTTATTGCGGCGCTGGTGGCGAGTCTTACGAAGCAACTTGCGGTGCTTCTTCTTGGCCATACGCTTGCGGCGCTTCTTAATAACTGAACCCACGAAAGTTCCTTACAAACTAGAAGTTCCTGTCTGTTGGAACAGATCCGCGGAAGCAGACAAGTACAACTGACAGATTCTTACATTGACGTAAAACGTTCCTTAACAGAGTACCGCTTCAAAGGGGCACCCCATGACCACGGTCCGCAGGGCTGACCCCGGCAAGCCTCAGGCGGTCTCGGATTGCCCGTCCACCACAGCACCTTTGAGGTACTGGGCAACGGCTTCTTCAGGAACCCGGAAGGAGCGGCCGAACCGTACGGCAGGCATTTCCCCTGAGTGGACCAGGCGATACACGGTCATTTTGGAAACACGCAGGACGTCGGCCACTTCGGCCACCGTCATGAAACGCGCATTCGAGAAGTTAGTCTCCGCGGACATTTCCCATATTCCTTTGCTCTCAGACAGTAGGACACCCCCAGTGGAACGGTGTGCCGATGCTGAGCCATCAAACAACCATGTGCTAGATACTCTAGAGGCTGATGGGGCCAATGTGAAAGAGCTTCCAGTAACTCGTAGCCTTCACACGGATCTAAGCCGCAACAACGTCACGACGCTTCCGGGCCGAGGCTGCGAGCTGCTCCAGCACGGAGGCCGTAACGTCCCACTCCATGCATGCATCCGTGACGCTCCGGCCGTAAACGAGCTCCTGCTCCCCCGCAAGCTGCTTGGCGACATCGAGGTTCTGCGCCCCTCCAACGAGGAAGCTCTCCAGCATGACACCGGCGATCGGCGAAGTCTCGCCCGCTTCGAGCTGCGCACCGATTTCCAGGGCAACTTCTGCCTGCCGATGATGGCTCTTGCCGCTGTTCGCGTGACTGGCGTCCACGATCAAGCGCGGGTTCAGCCCCTTGGAGGCGAGCTTGAAGGAAGCCGCTGCAACATCGTCAACAGAGTAGTTGGGTCCCTTGCGTCCGCCGCGCAGGATCAGGTGGGTGTCCGGATTGCCGGACGTCGCCACGAGTGCCGCGCGACCGTCGTCGTCGATTCCCAGGAAGGCTTGCTCAGCGGCAGAGGCGCCGCAAGCGTCGATGGCCACCTGGAGATCGCCGTCGGTTCCATTCTTGAAGCCGATGGGCATGGACAGCCCGGACGCGAGCTGGCGGTGGATCTGGCTCTCGGTGGTGCGGGCACCGATTGCGCCCCAGGACACGAGGTCGGCCATGTATTGCGGGCTGATGGGTTCCAGGAATTCGGTGGCTGTGGGGAGGCCCAGTGCGGTGACCTGCTTCAGGAAGCCGCGGGCTGCACGGAGCCCGGCGGCGATGTCGTGGCTGCCGTCAAGGTGGGGATCATTGATGAGGCCCTTCCAACCAACGGTGGTGCGCGGCTTCTCGAAGTACGTCCGCATGACGACCAGCAGGTCTTCCTTGTGCTTCTCGGCCTGGCTGACCAACAGGCGGGCGTATTCAAGTCCGGCCTTGGGATCGTGGATAGAGCACGGGCCCACGATCACCAACAGGCGGTCATCCACGCCGTCCATGATGGCGCGGACCTGGTCACGGCCGCGGTCGACGACGGCGGCTGAGTGCGCATCCAGCGGCAACTCGGCGATGAGGTCCTGCGGGGCCGGAAGCGGCTCGAAACGGGCGACCCGCAAGTTGGAGGTCGCGGGCTGTCCCGCCTCAGATGCGGAGTCACGCGAATCGATGGGTTCTGCGGCGATGCTGGTCATTTCTGGGTCCTGTTCCGGGATACGGAGCGGGCCCCTTTTCAGAACCCGCCGGATATGGCGAAGGGCAGAGAATGATCTCTGCCCTGTTGGCTCTGAAGGAAAGTTGGATGCGTGTCAGTTAGACGCGGGCCCCTCCAGAGCCAACGAAAAATACGCATACCAACGGTTAGTCATAGCCACACCATAACCGCGGTTCTTCACCGCGGGCAAATTGCGTCCATCAAGATGACAACAGTTTGCGCAGGAACTGCAGTTGCCTGATCCAGTGGTGCTCCTGCCCGCCTTCATGGTTGTTGAACCGGTACACCTCGATGTCCTTGTCCGGCGACCCGCCCGAAACCCCGTAGTTGTTGAAGCTCGCGAACACCGTTGACGGTGGGCAGATATCGTCCATTTGCGCGGCGGAGAACAGCGCAGGCACTGTGGCCGCACGGCCCAGGTGGACGCCGTCAAAGTAATTCAGGACTGCCAACATGGGTTCGTACTTTTCGCGGTGCCGGCCCAGGAATCCGGCAATCTCCGGGTACGGGCCACGGGGTGTGATGTCAATCGCGCGGGGGAAGTCCTGCAGGAACGGGACATCGGGCAGCGCGGCGATAGCGCCGTCGAGCCTTCCGGCAATCAGCCCGGCCACGGCAACCGTGATGCCACCCCCCTGGCTGACACCGGCCAGCACCACTTTTGAGGGGTCGACGGCGGGATGGTTCCGCGCTGCTTCCACCGCACGGAAGGCGTCCACGTAGACCCTCCGGAAGTAGTAGTTGTCCTGGTGGTCGGCGCCTCGGGTCATGAGACCGGCGTAGTTGACTCCACCGGCTGACGGGTGTGGATCCGGGGTGTCTCCGGAAACCCCGCCATAACCCTGCCCTCGGGTGTCCATGATGAAGTGGGCGTAGCCGGCCTGTGCCCAACGGGTGTTTTGGTTCACCAGTCCCCGGCCTCCCGAGTAGCCGATGTACTCCACCACCACGGGAAGTTGCTCCCCGGACCCGAACTTCGCAGGCAGATGCAGCCAGCCTTTGATGCGGTCTCCCCCAAAGCCTGAAAAGGTGACATCGAAGGTGTCGATCACGCTGAGATAGTTGTCCACTGGCTCAAACACAGCATCAAGCGGAAGCCCACGGGCCTCAGCGATGGTGCGATCCCAGAAAGCCTCGAAGTCGGCCGGTGGCACTGCTGCGGAGGTGTACTGGCGGAGTTGATCAAGGGGAAGGTCAAAGAGGGGCATGGTCCATTCCGGTTCAGGTGGGTCTGACTGGGCTGATTCAGGCTACGGGGCGGGCTATTGCGTCCACTAGAAGACATCCTACGTCATCCGTGAAGGTTAGGAACCAACTATTCTTGAAACGTTACATTTCAAGCCCGGTGCCGCTAAACTAAACACAACAACTCATGGGAAAGCGCTTGCTGAGGTGTAGCCTAATCCCGCCCGAATACTTTTGTGAAGACCCAGACGACGGCGTCCTGCGCCATCGTTGCCGCGCCAGCCGAGGAGAACCATGGACACCGCATCCACCGAGTCCGTCAGTAGTCCCACGCCTGTCAAAACTGCCCCGGCAACCAAGACTGCTGCGTCCGGAACCACGCCGGCAAGGATCGCGCTGGTGGGGGTCCACGGCTTCGGCACACACCACCTCCGGAACCTCGAACGGCTCAGGAACCAAGGCAAAGTAGACCTTGTTGCCGTGGCAGACCCGAATCCCCCGGCGCCCGGAGACTTGCCTGAGACCACGGCTGTCCACACGAACCTGGACGAACTGCTCGCAGCCAACCACCACCCTGATGTCGTCATCGTGGCAACCCCCATCCAGACCCATGCCCCCTTGGCGCTGTCGGTACTTGCTTCGGAGGCCAATCTTTACCTCGAAAAGCCTCCCGTTGCCTCGATGAGCGACTTCCTCTGCCTCAGGAAAGCAGCCGATGAAGCTGGTCGCAGCGTCCAGATCGGTTTCCAAAGCCTCGGCTCCCACGCCCTCCCCGCCTTGGAGAAGCTGGCCAGCGGGGAAGCTGCGGAAGAACTGCCAAGCATCGGCAAGCTGAAGGGGATCTCCGCTACGGGACGTTGGGTCCGGGATCGCGCCTATTACAAGCGTTCCCGCTGGGCAGGCAAACGCAGCCTCGACGGCGTGGATGTGGTGGACGGCGTCGCAACCAACCCGCTGGCCCACGCCATCGCCACGGCGCTCCGCATCGTCGGAGCACGGACGTCGGAGGACCTCACGTCAGTGGAAACCGATCTCTACCGCGCTAACGATATCGAAGCGGATGACACGTCAGTGATCCGCATGCGCACCATCAACGGTCTGCCCATCACGTGCGCCCTCACCCTCTGCGCGGCCGAATCCGTGGAACCGTACGTCACGCTGCACGGCACTGAAGGGACGGCAGTGTTCCACTACACCGAGGACCGTGTGACAGTCCGGACCGGGGCAGGGGAAACCTCTCATACCTTCGGGCGGTATGACCTCACTGAGAACCTCCTCCACCATCTTTCCGTGGGCACGCCATTGCTAAGCCCCCTGGATCACAGCGGCGCGTTCATGCGTGCCCTGGAAGCCATCCGAACAGCAGAGGCACCCGCGTTGATTCCCGCGGAATGCGTGGAATGGGTGGGAACAGGCGAACAGGCACATGCCGTGATCCCAAACATCGAGGACATCCTGGAACGCGCAACGCGAGCCCACGCCACCTTCTCAGAGCTGGGGATTCCTTGGGGACGGCCCATGGCCGAAGGCACGGAGCCACTGTTCTCCCCCACCGCAGGTGGCCCCACCACAGGCAGCCCCACCACAGTCCTCCGCACCGGCGGCCACCTCGAGCCCGACCTCTCTCCCCGGCCCTACTTGCACCCGGTGTCCACGCCAGCCGGCGTTGTTGTCACAGACCACCTGCCCTCGGATCACGTGTGGCATCTGGGGGCAGGGTTCGCACTGCAGGATGTCAGCGGCAGCAACTTCTGGGGCGGCCGCAGCTACCGGCGGACCGCGGGCACGTACGTTGACCTGACGGACCACGGCAGGATCGAGACCGCGAACATCTCGCGGGACAAGGACCACACCACCCTCGAACTCAACTGGCTGGCAGCTGATGGCAGCCTCGTCCTGACGGAACGACGCTCCCTAAGCCGCACTTTGCTGGACGAGCGCACGTGGCGACTCGAGATCCAGACCCGGCTCACCGCCGTCGTGGACGTTTCGCTGGGCAGTCCCGGATCCCACGGTGCGGCCGGCAGCGGCTATGGCGGATTCTTCTGGCGCCTGCCTGTCAACCGCTCCCCGCGCGTCTTCTCCTCCACAGCCGAGGGCGAGCCCTCCGTGCACGGTTCCGTAGCGCCATGGCTGGCCTGGACGGGAGAGTTCGACGGCGGCCCTGCCACGTTGGTGTTTGGCGCACCTTCCGAGTCGGCGGACCCATGGTTCGTGCGGTGCAGCGAGTACCCCGCGGTCGGTTCTGCCTTGGCCTGGGATACGTCGGTGGAACTGGCGGCTGGGGACTCCCTCAGCCGGACCAACACTGTGTGGATCAGCGACGACATCCTTGATGCAACGGAGATCGAGGCCCTGGTGGGCAGCGCCGGGATGTAGGTTCCCGCCTTTGTCAGCCCTCCTCACAGTTCAACTGCGGGAAAGGCGGACAAGGGCGGGATTCGTGGCGGGCTGGAAGCAGCGGGCTGGTAGGAATATCTAGGCGCGGCGGCGGACTGAACAGCGCCAAAGCAGGAAGCCAATCACTGCCGCCGACACCATACCCAACGCTCCCGTGACCACAAGGCCCGCCCGGACACCGAAGTCCTCGGTGAGCCACCCCGCCAGCAAGCCACCCAAGGCATGACCGCCCAGCAGCAACGGGAAGTACAGGGCAAGGACCCTGCCGCGCACGCTGGCGCCCGCCTCGAGCTGTACCGCGGTGGCTGCACTCGTGAGGAACACCAGGGTCATGAACCCCACAACAATGAGCATCACCACGAACCACTCCTGCGTAGGCATCAACGCAGCGAGCGCTTGGGTCAGGCCGAAGAGCCCGGCGCTGGCCACTATCCCCTTGCGTCCAAACCGTTTGATCCGTGTTGCTACCAACGCTCCCGCTAGAGCTCCCAAGGCGCTGACGGTGTTGAAGAGGCCAAAGCCTGCCGGGCCGCTATGCCATATTCCGTCCGCGAAGGCCGCGAGGACAACGGGCCCGTTCATGCCGAAGGCACCTAATAAGCCAGCCAGCAGCATGGTCAATAACAAGGGTGGGCGCGCCCGGACAAAGCGGAAGCCTGCCAGTATCTGCCCTTTCCGGGCCGTGGGATCGGGAGCTTCAGTAGAGTGATGCAGCTCCCCTGGCCTGATGGAGGCGATCATCACCAGGACAGATACACCAATCAAGGCGTTGGCAGCGAAAGCCGCCGCCGGGCCCGCTTGGGCAATGACTACTCCAGCCAGTGCAGGGCCGGCCATGGCTCCCAACTGGCCGATTGCGCTGTTCAGGCCGATGGCGGCGGGCAGCCCGGCGTCGCCCACTACTTCGTTGACGAACACTTGCCGCGCCGGTCCGTCGATCGCGCTGGTGACGCCCAGGGCAATGCACGACGCGTACACCACCCAGACATCGGTGCCTCCCATCGCGTTCCACACGGCCAGGCCGGCGGCCAGCAGGGCGGCGACGGACTGGCAAACCAGGAGGATCCGGCGCTTGGGAAAGAGGTCCACCAACACGCCGCTAAGGGGACCCACCACCAGCATGGGCAGGAACTGAAGTGCAACGGCGAGGCCCACTGCGGCGGGGCTGCCCGTTAGCTGGAGCACCAGCCAGTCCTGGGCCAGCCGTTGCATCCACACACCACCGCTTCCCACAAGGGAGAGGGTCACAAAGATCCGGTAGTTGTGGTGCCTCAGTGGGTAGTGCCAGCTTTCCGTGGAGCGGGCACGCGGTGTAGTGGATTTGGGGCGCAGTGGGAACGGGCGCGGCGACACGGAGGGTTTTGCTCGATTCAGCGGGTTGGGGGCGGATTCACCGGAGTTTTTGTACAGCTGATGCCCTTAAGGAGGGTCCTTAGGGGCATTAGCTGTACAAAAACTCAGCGGTGGGAACGGATTTTGATGGCAGCCGCGGCCAGGACCAAGGTCCCGGGAACGATCACGAACAAGGCCTGCAGCATCCAAACGAAGACAACCGCCATGAAGACCGCGGCCAGCAACAGAAGCGAACCGGTCCAGTCCCGCAGCGCATCAGCTTTGGCCTGCTGGTAGGCAAGGGCCCAGCGCTGCGGACCGGGAACCTCGGCGGGCTGCTGGTCAGCGTCACCGCTCCAGTTCACCCCGCCGCTCCAGTTGGCGGCGATCCGCAGGAAGAGCACCGCCCCTCCTGCGGCCAGAATCAAAGTGGCGGGCAGGATCACTGAACGACCGGGCAGTTGCCCCACCAGGGCGAGCAACAGGTTAAGGACAATCACGACGGCGGCTACCGCCGTCGTGATTCCCGTCTTCCAGCTGCCGGGAAGCGCACGGCGGAAATTGGCCCAGAGACTGCGGAGGGAATCGTCCCTTCCACTGAGGTGCCTTTCCAGGTGCGCGACGCCGGCCGCATAGGCCGCCGGCGCCGTCACCAACGGAACAGAGAGGAGGAGCACGATGACTCCCGCCAGAATGGTCTCGGCGAAGAGGGCAAAGCGGTTGACCGGAATCCCGGGATTCCCCGAAGACTTGCCTGTGGCGTTCATTGTGCTCATTCTCTGTTGTCCTTTAGCCCTTGAGGCCCTGCGTCGAAACGCCTTCGACGATGTAGCGCTGGAAGACCAGGAAAAAGACCAGAACGGGCAGGAGCGCCAGGACGGACATGGCGATCATGGCGCCGTAGTCCGAGCTCTGGGTCTGGTCGACGAAGAGTCGCAACGCAAGGGGCAGCGGATATTTTTCGGGGGTGTTGAGGTAGAGCAAAGGGCCCAGGAAGTCGTTCCAGCTCCAGATGAAGGAAAAAATGGAGGTGGAAATCAGGGCCGGCTTCATGAGCGGGAGCATGATGGATCCGAAGATCCTCACGTGCCCTGCGCCGTCGATCCGGGCTGCTTCGTCAAGTTCGGCCGGAAGGCCGCGCATGAACTGGACCATCAGGAACACGAAGAACGCGTCGGCGGCCAGGAACTTGCCGATCAGCAGCGGCACGTAGGTGTCCACCAGGCCAAGCTGCTGGAACACGATGTACTGCGGGATGATCACCACGTGGAAGGGCAGGAGCAAGGTGGCGATCATCATGCCGAAGAACAGTCCACGGCCCGGGAAGTTGATTCGGGCAAAAGCGTAAGCGGAGATGGAGGCAGAGAGGACGGTTCCCACCACGGCGCCGACGGCCAGGATCAGCGAGTTGGTAAAGAACGTCAGCGTGGAGACGCCGCCGATTCCTTCCATGGCCGTGACGAAGTTATCAAAGCTGAAGTTGTTCGACCACAACGCGTTGTTGGCGCCACCGATCTCCGAGTTCGGTTTGAAGGACGCAGAGATCATCCAGATGGCCGGGTAGAGGACCATCGCCACGAGCCCCAGCGCAACGATGTGGAAGATGGTGCTCTTGATGCGCTTGGCCGTGGTGGACTCGGACTTCGGGTTGTACACCGGTGCCGGCGCCGTGGACGTGGACTGGGTGGGGGTTGCCATGGTTGTCATTTCGAATCACCGCTGTAGTGGACCCAGGACTTGGAGGTCTTGAAGAAGATCAGCGTGATGACGCCGACCACGATCACCAGGAGCCAGGCCATTGCCGAGGCGTAGCCCATCCGGAAGTCGCTGAAACCGCGCAAGTACAGGTAGAGGGTGTAGAAGAGGGTGGAACCTGCCGGGCCGCCCTCACCGTTGGAGATGATGTAGGCCGAAGCGAAGATCTGGAAGGCATGGATGGTTTCCATCAGGAGGTTGAAGAAGATCACCGGGGAAAGCATGGGCCAGGTGATGTTTCTGAACTTCCGGACCGGACCGGCACCGTCCATCGAGGCTGCTTCATAGAGGTCTGCCGGGATCTGCTTGAGGCCGGCCAGGAAGATCACCATGGGGGCACCGAACTGCCAAACGGTCAGGAGGATCATCATGGGCATGGTCATGGACGGGTTACCCACCCAGCCGCCAAGGTTGATCCCGAAGAAAGACAAACCCTGGTCCACCGGACCGGAATCGCCGAACATGGCTTTCCACACGATCGCGATGGAGACGGACGCACCGATCAGTGACGGTGCATAGAACGCGGACCGGTAGAAGCCCTGGCCCTTGCGCTTGCTGTTGAGCAGCATTGCAATCGCCAAAGCTGCGGCCAGTTTCAGTGGAGTACCGAAGATGACGTAGTTCAGGGTCACGCCCACCGACTGCAGGAAACGCTCGTCCTGGAAGAGGGTGATGTAGTTGTCCAGGCCGATCCACTTCGGAGCTTCGAAGAGGTTGTAGTTGGTGAAGGAGAGGTACAGCGAGGAGATCATCGGGCCTACTGTCAGCGCGATGAATCCCAGCAGCCAAGGCAGCAGGAAAGTGTAGCCGGCGCGGGCATCCGCTCCCCGCCGCCGCGACTTGCGCGGCTGCGGGGAAGCGGACGACGACGAGCGCCTGCTCAGGGTTGGGCTTTGAGTCACGAGATCAGTCCGTCAGTCGGGAAAGCCTGGATCAGACGCATAGCTCTGGTCAGGCGTTCTGCTTGATGAGGTCTTCGGCTTCCTTGAACCAGGCATCGGCTGCGCCGTCCAGGGTCAGCTTGCCGTAGTTCAGTTCGGAACTAACGCGCTTGAAGGAGGCTTCAAGCGTGCCGAAACCGACGATGGGGGGCTCGGGGGCGTCCTTGAGGTACTTCTCGATGGACTTCTCGTAATCCACCACCAGCTTGTCGGTACCTTCGAAGGTGGTGCCGTCGCGTTGGGTCTTCGACGCCGGGACACCGCGGGAGGTCTTGAAGATCTGGCCGACTTCGGGATCGTTGACCATGAAGTCGATGAAGCGGGCAGCAGCGTCCTTGTACTTGGTTTTGGCGCTGGCCACCATGAGCATGGAGGGCTTGAGGAAGAGGCCCAGGTTGTCCGGGTCGTCGGAGGGAACCGGCACCAGTTTGAGTTCCTTGGCTCCACTGTCGCCCAGGTAGCCTGCCATGAAGTTGTCCCAGGTGACTTCACTGGCAGTGACGTTGGATCCCATGGCGGACTTGGGCGCGAGCTGGGTGACCCGCTCTTCGGGAACGAGTGCGGGGGTGCCGCGAAGCTCTGCGGTGGTGTTCCACCATTTCTTGAGGTCGTCTTTGGTGAAGCCCAGCTTGCCGTCCTCGGTGAAGGCCTGGATGTTGTTCTGGCGCAACCAGATGTTGAACATCCACCACACGCCCGTGTAGTCGGTGCCGCCGTAGAACGCTCCGTTGCCCTTTTGCCCGACTTCCAACATGAAGGCGTTGAACTCTTTGTAGGTCCACTGGCCATCCGGCTCCGCAACGCCCAGGCTCTGGAGCTTGGCGGGATCGTAGTACACCGCGAAAGCGTTGGTGCTGGTGGGAATGCCATAGGTCTTGCCGCGAATCTGCCCCGAAGGAAGAAGGGACTTATCGAAGGCATCCGTGTTGATCTTCACGGTGCTCAGGTCAAGAAGCTGGTTCCGCTGCCCATAGTCACGCAGGTAAGACAGGTCCCACTGCATAACGTCCGGCAAGCCGCCACCGGCAGCTTCGGTGGCGCGCTTCTGCCAGTATCCGGCGAAGTCGGTAAAGTTGCCGTTCACCTTGATATCCGGGTTCTTGGACTCGAACAAGGCAATGGCCTTGCGGGTACGCTCCGCGCGGTCGTCATTGCCCCACCAGGTGTAGTTGATGGTGACGGGGTTCTCCGCGGAACCTGCCTGTCCGGCGGTCGAGGATTGGCCACAAGCGGAGAGGAACGCGGCAGATGCAGTGCCGAGAGCCACCGTGGTGAGGAATTTCCTTCTATCGATCATGAGAGCCTCCTTGCTCAGTTGGTGCAAGCTTCCAAGTTCTCTACAACGTGGCAGTGATCTCGCTTACACTCGTTCTGAATCGATACAATATCCCTAATCCGCAATCTGGGCAAGCGTTTTCCAAAGAAGCTGTTTCACGCCAATTTCACCGATACGCTGCACTTAGACCTTCAGTACCACCAGTACCAGCACGGCCAACCCGACGAAGGAGTCCCCTTGACCTCCCCCGAGATCCAACGCAGTCCATCCATCTGGAACAACATCAACGGCCTCGCTTACGGCGGCGACTACAACCCGGAGCAGTGGCCGGAAGACATCCGGCTCGAGGACATCGAGCTCATGAAGGAAGCTGGAGTGAACTTCCTGAGCGTCGCAATTTTCTCGTGGGGCCTCCTGGAACCCACTGAAGGAAACTACGATTTCGGCTGGTTGGACGATGTCATGGACAACCTTCACGGAGCCGGAATCAAAGTAGCCCTGGCAACAGCCACGGCTTCTCCCCCGGCGTGGCTGGCCCGCAAATACCCTGAGATCCTGCCCGTCACCGCGGAAGGAGTCAGGCTGGAGCGGGGCTCGCGACGCCACTACACGCCGTCGTCGGCTGTCTACCGCAGGTACGCCACCGCCATGACCCGTGCGCTCGCCGAACGATACAAAAACCACCCCGCCCTGGCGCTCTGGCATGTGGACAACGAACTGGGCTGCCACGTTGGAGAGTTCCACGGCGAAGAAGACGCGGCCGCCTTCCGCTCCTGGCTGGAACGCCGGTACGGCTCAATCGGGGCCCTCAACGACGCGTGGGGAACGGCCTTTTGGTCCCAGCACTACGCTTCCTTTGACGAAATCATCCCACCGGGCGCCGCACCCACCACGCTCAATCCCGGGCAGCAATTGGACTTCGCGCGCTTCAACTCCTGGTCCTTCATGGACTACTACCGCGAGCTGCTGGCCGTGATCCGCGAGGTCACTCCCAACGTCCCGGCGACCACCAACTTCATGGTCTCCAGTGCCACCAAGGCCCTGGACTACTTCGATTGGTCCAAGGACATGGACGTGATCGCCAACGATCACTACCTCGTGGCCGCGGACCCGGAGAGGGAAATCGAACTCGCTTTCAGCGCAGACCTCACCCGCGGCGTGGCGGGCGGTGAGCCGTGGATCCTGATGGAACACTCCACATCGGCGGTGAACTGGCAGCCGCACAACCAACCCAAGATGCCCGGCGAAATGCTCCGCAACTCCCTAACCCACGTAGCCCGTGGCGCCGATGCGGTCATGTTTTTCCAGTGGCGGCAGAGCAAGGCCGGCTCGGAGAAGTTCCACTCGGCCATGGTGCCCCACGGCGGGCGCGATACCCAGGTGTGGCGGAACGTAGTGGACCTGGGCGACGCGTTATCCAAGCTGGAACCCGTCAAGGGATCCCGCGTGGAATCCCGCGTTGCCATGGTGTTCGATTACGAAGCGTGGTGGGCCTCCGAATTGGATTCACACCCGAACAATTCGTTGAAATACCTCGACACCATGCGAGCCTTCCACCGCTCCTTGTACCTGCGCGGGATCACTGCGGACTTTATACATCCGTCCGCGGAGCTGTCCGGCTATGACCTCATTTTGGTGTGCACCCTGTACTCCGTCACGGACGCCGCGGCTGCCTCGATTGCGGCCGCAGCTGAGGGTGGTGCCACAGTACTCATTAGCTACTTCAGCGGCATCGTCGACGAACGGGACCATGTCCGGCTGGGCGGCTACCCGGGCGCTTTCCGGGAACTGCTGAAAGTTCGGAGCGAGGAATTCCACCCGCTCTTCCCCGGCGCATCGGTCACCTTGAGCGACGGAACGGTATTTGAACCCGGAACCGAAGGATCAGTGTGGAGCGAACACGTCCACGCTGCCGAGGGTACGGAGGTTGTGGCAACGTTCACCAACTACCCGCTCGACGCCGTTCCCGCACTGACGCGGCGCACTGTCGGCACCGGTTCTGCTTGGTACCTGGCCACGCTTCCCGACGCTGATGGCATCGACTCACTCACCGCCCGACTCGTGGAGGAAGCAGGGGTGACGGCCGTGACCGAGGTGTCTTCCGGCGTCGAACTCGTCCGGCGGCGCGGTACTGACGGTCGCACCTTCCTGTTCGCCATCAACCACGGCCGGGAAGACGTCACGGTGAAGGCCGACGGCGGCGAACTGCTCAGCGGTGCGCGCTTCACCGGCGTTGTACCCGCCGGAGCCGTGGCCGTCATCGCGGAAGACTGACCCAACTGACTGGCAGTAGCGGCTCTTCCCAGCGCTGGGAGCGACCACTACTGCCACCCAGTGGGGGAACACAAAAGACCGCGTCCCGGATTGATCCTCGTGGACCAATCCGGGACGCGGTTCCCGTTTCAAAAAGGCTAGCTGATGGCGGACTTCATTTCGTCCACGGCCTTTTTGCCTGCTTCTTCCGCCGAGAGCCTGTTGAACATGACTTCGGAGGTGTAGCGCTTAATGATTTCCTGGATGGCACCCGCGCCCTTCGGCGGGGCGGCCGGAGCCTCCCCGAGTTCTTCCTTGATGGCGCCGATGAAGTCGACTACCTTCACGTCTGCCTTGGCCAGCTTGGGAGCAATGGCCTCGCGGACGTCCGAGTTGGGATAGACGCCGCGGTCAGCGAGGAGGATTTCGCCGGCCTTGACGTTATTGGCGAGGAAGTCGATGAACTTTGCCGTCTCTTCAGGGTGCTTGGTCCTGGAGGATGCCGACCAGAACTGCGAGGCCTTGTACCAGAGCCCGGCATCTTCGGCCTTGCCCGTCTTGGACGGGAAGCGGAGGATCTGCAGCTCGCCGCCGGCAGCCTTCTCGAGGGCCGGAAGCTGGTTGGACCACCAGAACGCCATACCGTTCTTACCCGTGGCCAGTCCGCTCTGATCCAGCGGGGCTGCTTCAGCTTCAACGATTTCCGAGGCGGTGGGTACCGCCTTGTTATCGCTCATCTGCTTCAGGAATTCCCAGTAGCCCTTGATGTCCGAGGGCTCGAAGCCAAGCTTGCCATCCTGGGTGTAGAGTGACTTGCCGTTCTGCCGCAGCCACACGCCAAGGGAAGCTTCATCCGTACCGTAGGCAGCCGCGCCGTAGGTTCCCTTCGGGGACTTGGCGGTAACCTCGGCGGCAATCCGTTCGAAGTCTTCCCAGGTCCACGTCTTGTCATCGGGAAGCGGGACGCCCGCGGCCTGGAAGACCGCCGGATTGGCGAGGATAGTGGCGGCATTGATGCCTGCGGCGATGCCGGTCAGTCCGTCCTCGCCCTTGCCGGCGTTCAAGGCGGCTTCGTCCAGCTTGGACGTATCGATGTCGTACTTGGAAAGATCCAGCAGTGCGCCACGTGTGGAGTACTCGGTGATGTACTTTTCGTCCATCTGAATGATGTCCGGAGCATCGTTGGCCGCAACCTGGGTGGCCAGCTTGTCCCAGTAGCCACTCCAGTCGCCATACTCCGGCTTGATCTTGATATTGGGGTTTTCGGCTTCGAAGGCGGCAATGGCCTCCTGCGTCAGCTGTGCACGCTTGTCCCCACCCCACCATGAAAAGCGGAGCTCCACCTTGCCGTCGGCGCTCTTCGCCTCTGATCCTCCGCCGCCGCCGCAAGCGGTGAGGGCAAGGACTGCGGCGGCTGTGGCCGCGACAAGGGCTGAGGCCCGAAGCCGGCGCTTGGCCTTCGGCGCTGATACACGGATTTTCGAGGCAGTTGCAGGGGCGGCTGCTTCACCCTTTGGATTTTCCGGCACTGTTGTCTCCGATCTTCTTTGATCTCGATGCGAACTGAGAAAGCGTTTTCCCGTTGCGATGATGATATAAGTCACAGTCTTGTATTACAAGATAGAAACTTGTTCTAGTTGTTTTATTTGATGCCCGTGGTGGCTATGCCCTTAATGAGGAACCGCTGGCCGAAGAGGAAGACCAGGAATACCGGGAGCAAGGACACGATGGACATTGCAAAGAGCGATCCCCAGCTGGTTGCCGATTGCGAGTCAACAAAGGCGCGAAGGGCCACCGGAACAGTGAACATATCCGGGTCCGTGAGGTAGATCAGGGCGCCGAAGAAGTCGTTCCAGGTCCAGATGAACGTGAAGATGGTGGTGGTGGCCAGGGCCGGGACCATCAGGGGCAGGATCACCCTGAGGAAGATCCTGGGGTGGCCGGCACCGTCGATGCGTGCCGCCTCGTCGAGATCCTTGGGAATGCCGCGGATGAACTGGACCATGAGGAACACGAAGAAGGCATCAGTTGCCAAAAGCTTGGGCACGATCAGCGGCCAGAACGTGTTCACCCAGCCGATCTGCGAGAACAGGATGTACTGCGGGACGATCACCACGTGGAACGGAAGCATGATGGTCAGCAGCATGATGCCAAAGAAGATCTTCTTGCCGCTGAACTGCAGGCGGGCGAAAGCGTAGGCGGCCATGGAGCAGGAGATCAGGTTGCCAAGAATCGAGCCGAGGACCACGATCGCGGAGTTAAGCATGTAGTGCCCGAACGGGTGCGTCAGCGCGGACCAGCCATCGGTGTAGTTGCTCATCTCCAAGCTCTCGAGCCACAGGCCGGGTTCGCGGAAGATGAGGTCATTGGGACGCAGGGAAGAAACCACCATCCACAACAGCGGGTAGATCATCACTCCGCCTACGATGATCAGGATGGCGTGCTTGGCCAAGCCCTTAATGCGGGCGCTGCGGCTGAAGGCAAGGCTCCCTCGGGACTCGCGGCGCCGCGGGCTCTTTCCGTCCTTACCGGACTTGCCCGAGGAGGAACCGGAAGCGGCGGGGAGGGTCTGGAGTTTAGTCATCGTAGAACACCCAATACTTTGAAGCGATGAAGTTGATGGCGGTGAAGACGCCGATGATGACCAGCAGGAACCAGGCCATCGCTGAGGCGTAGCCCATATCAAATTGACCGAAGCCCTTTTGGTACAGGTACAGCGTGAAGAACATGGTGGAGTCGGACGGCCCACCGTTACCGCCGGAGACGATGAACGCCTGCGTGAACGATTGGAATGAACCGATGATCTGAAGCACCAGGTTGAAGAAGATAATGGGGCTCAGCATGGGGAGGGTAATCCGCCAGAACTGCTGCAGCGTGGTGGCGCCGTCCACTTTGGCTGCCTCGTAGTACATCACAGGGATCTGGCGAAGGCCGGCCAGGAAGATGATCATGGGGCTGCCGAACGTCCAGACGTGCAGCAGGATGATGGAACCGAGGGCGGTATTGGGGTCCGAGATCCATCCCGGTCCTTCAATGCCAACCATCGCCAGGACCTGGTTAACCAAGCCAGTGGTGCCGAAGATCTGCTTCCACAGGATGGCTACTGCAACCGATCCGCCCAGCAGTGACGGCAAGTAGAAAATAGAGCGGTAGAACGGCAGTCCGCGGAGGCCCTTGTCCAGGACCAACGCAATCAGCAAGGCCACACCCAGCTGGAGCGGAACACCCACCAGCACGTACGTGAAGGTAACGCGCAGCGAGTTGTGGAGGCGGGCATCGCCGAACATGCGGACGAAGTTATCCAGCCCCACCCATTCCGGCGGTTGCAGGAGGTTGTAATCCGTGAAGGACAGGTACAACGACATCAACATGGGACCCACCGTGATGGCGACCAGGCCGATCAGCCAAGGAAGGAGGAAAACGTAGGCGGCTTTGTTGTCGCGCCCGTTCGCCTTCTTCTCTTCCTTGGTCATGGGACCCTTGCGCCGGGTCATCGTGGAAAGTTCGCCTATGGCGCTCATTGCTTCCCCCTCGCCGGAGCGCGAACGCCTTTCGGCGTCCCCGTGCGTAGTACAGCGGCCATGTGGTCTCCTTTGGTCATCGTGGCCATCCACGGAGTTCGAGTCTGGTTGGTGCTTGCCGTCCGGGACGCCGCCAATCTCCTGGCGTTGTCCCCTGGATTGCCAGGATTGGGGTCCGGACGATCAGCGGCTCCGTATCAAAGTAAACGTTTTCTTGACCCTTGTACAGCCTTTTGCTAATTTTTGAGAAAGCGTTTTCTTGCGAAGCTGCCCGAACTCGTTTTCCCACGCTGAAGAAGTCCGGCGTGCGCTTCCGCACACCCTTGACGCATCGATCAGGCAGGACACTATTGTTTCCCACCGACTCCGCCTGCCATGAACGCCGTTGACATGGCACCATCCCCTACCCGCCCCAGCGCATTGGCTGGCTATGAGGATTGGCCGGCCTATGTTGCCCGGAACAGGCACAACGCTGTTTCCCCGGCATCCCGGCAACTTGCCGACACACTCGGAGTTCCTGCCGTAACACCGGACCTTGAATACAAAGTCCACTCTGAATCAGCACACGACGGCGTCATCACCTCGCGGTTATCGTGGCAGTTGGGGTTCGGGCCCAGGACGTCCGCGTGGTTCGTGCGGCCGGCCGGTGCCACGGGGCCGCTGCCGGGTTTGCTGGCCCTGCATTGCCATGGCGGGATCAAGGCCTACGGTGCTGAGCGGCTGGTGCGGTTCCCCCACGGTTTGGACGATCACGACGGCGGCGCACCCTTGGGCGTCCGACCGGATGATCACCCGTATGAGTTGCCGCCCCTGAACACGAGGGCAAAACTCTACGGTGGACGGGCACTGGCCACCTGGTTGGCGCAACAGGGTTTCTCCGTCCTGGCGCATGACACCTTCATGTGGGGCAGCCGGCGTTTCGGTCTCGAACCCCTTCCTTGGCGTACTGCCAATGCCGTGAAGGGCCAGCAGGCACTGCGGCGGGAGGCCGGCGTCGAACTTTCCGCAACGGAACAGTACAACGCCGCGGCGGCAGCCCACGAAGAAACCGTGGCGAAAGCCGCAACGCTGATCGGCACCAGCGTGGCCGGTACGGTTGCGCACGACGACCTCGCAGCGTTGGGAATCCTCGCGTCGCTCCCTGGGGTGAACGCGGATAGGCTCGGTTGCCTGGGTTTCTCCGGTGGCGGCGGGCGCGCAATGATGCTCGGTGCCCTGAGCCCGCTGATCCGCAGTTACGTAGTGACGTGCATGATGACCACGTTAGGATCGCTCCTGCCCGCGTACTTGGACGCACACTCGTGGCTGCTCCACACTCCCGGACTGGCAAAGCTTGGAGATTGGCCGGACCTGGCCGTGCGCTCCAATGCCAAGGTCCTGGTCCAATACGGCCTGGCTGATCCGCTTTTCCCTGAAAAGGGAATGCGGGACGCCCACCAGCATCTCCTGGAGAACATGCCGGCCCGATACACCGGCAGTTTCCGGCACGAACGCCACGTTTTTACTCCGGCCATGCAGGACGAGGCTGCGTCCTTCCTCGCCGCAAACCTGCAGCCCAACCAACCCACCAGTACCTCTGCACCCGCTAGGACAGACTCATGACACAACCCCTCACCGCCACAACAGCGGCGGGCATTGCCCGGCTCCCCCGCATCGCACTCGTGGGCGTGCACGGCTTCGGCGAACGGCATCTGGAAAACCTTGGACGGTTGACTGCCAACGGCGCCCTTGAGCTGGTGGCAGTGGCCGATCCGCAAAGCCCGGCAGAGGGAACACTTGGCCCCGATGTAGAGGTCTTCGCTTCCCTTGACGAACTCCTGGCTGCGGGAATCGACCCGGACGTCGTTATCGTCTCGACCCCCATCCAGACTCATGCGCCGCTTGCCCTCGCTGCCCTCAAAGCCGGGGCCCATGTGTATCTGGAAAAGCCGCCAGTGGCCTCCATGGCGCAATACGAGGAAGTCATGGCGGCGGCTGCGAGCGCGGGGCGCTTGGTTCAGGTGGGTTTCCAGAGCCTGGGTTCGGAGGCTCTGCCAGCTGTTGAGGCCTTGGTGGCATCGGGCGAAATCGGCGAAGTCCGCGGCATCAGTGCCACGGGTCTGTGGCTTAGGAACAGGGCCTACTTCAAGAGGTCGCGATGGGCCGGCAGGCGAAGCCTTAACGGGACGGATGTGGTGGATGGAGTGGCCACCAACGCGTTGGCCCATGCCGTGGCTACCGGATTACGACTGGCGGGCGCCCGGACAGTCGCGGACGTCGAATGCGTGGATACCGACCTCTACCGGGCCAACGACACCGAGAGTGACGATACGTCCGTGGTGCGGGTCAGGACCGCGGCCGGCACGGGGTTTTCGGCCGGCACGGGGTTTTCGGGCGGCATTGGTTCTTCGGGCGGCACTGTCCTGACGTGCGCCTTGACGCTTTGTGCACCTGTTCAGTCCGCGCCGTCGGTCAGTATTTACGGAACGCTCGGGCAGCTCACTTTCTTCTACACTGAGGACCGCCTGGAGATCAGCTCACCCCGAGGCGTCCGGACCGAGACCTTCGGACGGACCGACCTGCTGGAGAACCTGCTCGCCGCCGGCACGGAAGAGGACCTCCTCAGCCCGCTGTCCGGGTCCGGTGCCTACGTCTCTGTGTTGGAGGCCATCCGCACGGCAGACTCTCCCCGGCAGATTCCCGGGGACTTCCTCACTTGGGAAGGCGAGGGCGACGACGCCCACCCCGTGGTCCAAGGCATCGAATCATTGATACGCAGGGCAGCTCTGGGCCAGGCCACGTTCGCTGAGCTGGGAGCGCCTTGGACGTCATCCGGCGAACCCACCCTGGATATTGACGGCAGGCCCGTCGCTGTCTTGCAGGACGGATCCCACATCAGGCCTACGTCCTCGCCGCGCCCCTACCTCCACCCGGTGCGCACGCTTGCCGGCACCGTAGTTACCGATCACGTCCCGGAGGACCACGTGTGGCACTTGGGAGCAGGTGTTGCCCTCCAGGATGTGGACGGCATCAACTTCTGGGGTGGCCGCACCTACACCCGCGACGCCGGAGCCTATGAGTGGCGCAAGGACCACGGCCGCATCATTGTGGACGCAGCAGACCATGCGGACGGGCACAGGCAGGAACGGCTGAGCTGGATCGGCCCGGACGGATCACCGATACTCCGCGAACAGCGGCAGTGGCGTTGGGCCGCCGTCGGAAATTCAGCCTGGAAACTGACGCTGGACTTCACGCTGGAATCGGCCACGGGGCAGCCGGTACTGCTGGGCAGCCCCGGTTCCAACGGACGGCCACAGGGCGGTTACGGCGGCTTCTTTTGGCGGCTGCCCAAGGTTGGCGACGCGACTATATGGACACCGGAGGCACGGGGCGAGGACGCCGTGCACGGCAGCGTGGCGCCCTGGCTGGCTTGGTCCGGAACGTTCGACGCCGGAACCGCCGCGCCAGCGCATGTCACCGGCGATCCCGGTCTGGGCCACCCTGCCACCCTGGTGTTTCTCGCAGCACCCCAAGCACCTGACCCCTGGTTCGTACGGCATTCGGGCTACCCCGGCGTGGGGCTGTCCTTGGCGTGGGATGCGCCGGTGGTGGCCGAACCCGGCCACCCCGTGCAGCGAACTGTCACCGTGCTCATCGCGGACGGCTTTTTGGCAACACAAGACATTGAACAGCTCATCACTACCTTGGGGGAACCGGCATGACCACGCCTACTCAATTAACGCCAGCTCTGACTGCAGGCACTGCGCCTGGCAACGTCGCCGACCGCGCGGTCAAGCGACAGCGGGTGCTGGATATCCTGGACGCTGCGGGGCGCGATTCGCTTTTGCTGACCTCGAACACAGCCCTCACCTGGTACCTGGACGGCAGCCGGGTGCACATCAGCCTGGCCGGGGACCCCATCGCCGCCCTTTTGGTGGACCGCTCCGGTGACCACCTGGTCACGTTCAACAATGAGGCCGGCCGCATCGCTGCAGAGGAACTGCCGGAGGGCGTCAGCCTGGACGCGGTTCCATGGCATGGTCAGTTGCATGCCGTCGCGGCTGGCCTGGCCGTTGGTGGTGACCCGTTGGTGGAAGCGGCCGTCACAGCCGAACTTCGCGCGGCCCGGCAGCAGCTCCTCCCGGCCGAAACGGCCCGCTACGCCGAACTTTCCGCCGACGCCGCAGCCGCCATGACGGAGGTCCTCACTGCCGTGACGCCTGAAACCACGGAATTCCAGCTCGTCTCGGAGCTTGCCGCGCGGGTTGTCGCAGCGGGCGCGGAACCCCTTGTCCTGCTCTGCAATGGTGCCGCGCGGAGCGACTTCCGGCATCCCTTGGCCACCCATTCCCCCATCGGTCGCCGTGCCATGGCTGTGGTGTGTGCCCGACGGAACGGACTGGTTGCCAACGTGACCCGTTGGGTAGCGTTCGACGCCGGCACTCCCCAGGAGCTCGACGCCGAGGCCCGCATCGCCTCTGTTGAGGCCGACATCTTCCGGGCCACTGTCCCCGGGGCCAAGCTCAACGACATCTTCGCCGAGATCAAGCTGGCCTACGCCCGGCACGGCTTCGGCGAGGACCAGTGGACGCTGCACCACCAGGGCGGGCCCGCCGGTTACGCAGGCCGCGATCCCCGGGTCACCGCAGACGTCACGGATACGGTGGTGCTCAACCAGCCCTTCACGTGGAACCCTTCCGGTCCCGGCGTGAAGATCGAAGATACGGTACTGCTCACCGAATCCGGCCTGCGCGTCCTGACCAGGGACGACCGTTGGCCGACCACCCAAGTGGACGGCCGGCGTCGTCCGCTGACGCTCCGCCCGTAACGTCCTCGCACAAAACCCGACTCAAACGAAAGGGGCGGGGTCACCGTGATGGTGACCCCGCCCCTTACGTTCATGCCTACCCAAGTAAGTCGCAATTGAGGTCGTTCTCAGCGCTCACAACGGCCTGAACTGCGACTCAGTAGGGGACGTGCGGGTGGGTTAGCGGAGGGTGAGCACGCCGTCCACTCGCCGGGGAATGCCCAGCGGGTTGGCGTCGTGCAGTGCCGGGTGCAGGACAGTCTCCGGAGCGTCCTGGTAAGCCACCGGCCGCTGGAAGCGACGTACAGCAGTGGCCCCTACTGAGGTGAACAAGGACGTTGTGGCCGGGTACGGACCACCGTGCTGCTGTGCCCAGTTCACGGCCACGCCGGTGGGCCAGCCGTCGAACAGGACCCTTCCGACCAAGCCGCTGAGCTGCTCCACCAGGGCGGAAACGTCCTCACCCGGCTGCGCGTGCACCGTGCCCGTCAGGCTGCCGGGCACCTTCGCCAAGGCCGCGGACAATTCGTCCTGGTTGGCGTACTCGATAAGCAGCGTGGTGGGGCCGAAGCATTCTTCCAACAGCTCCTCGGGTCGTTCCAGCACGTTCGCGGCGCTGGTAGAGAACACCACAGGGGCGGCGCCATCAGCCAAGCTGTCCTGCTGCACCGTGCCACTGACCACGGCGACACCCGGCTGGTCAGCGACGTTCCGCAGCCCGTCCGGGTAAGCCTCGGCAATGCGTTCGGTAAGCATGGCAGCGGTGGGCTTGTCCTTGCTGGCCTCTGCCAGATGCACCGCGAAGTCCGTGCCGGCCGGGATGAACACGAGCCCCGGCTTGGTGCAGAACTGGCCGGCACCCATGGTGAAGGAGCCTGCCAGGCCCGCCGCGAGCTGCTGTCCACGTTCCGCAAGTGCGTCCGCCGTAATGACCACGGGGTTCAAGCTACCGAGCTCGCCGTAGAACGGGATGGGTTCCGGACGAGAGGATGCGAGATCGAACAGTGCGCGGCCACCCGGGATGGATCCGGTGAAACCGACGGCCTTGATGGCGGGATCCTGTACCAGCGCGGTTCCGGCCTCGCGACCGCTGACCAGGGCGAAGATTCCCTCCGGGGCACCGGCCTTGGCCAGCGCTTCGGCGACAACCTCGGCGGTCCGCTCGGAAAGACGAATGTGCCCCGAGTGCGCCTTGACGATGACCGGGCAACCCACGGCCAGCGCGGACGCGGTATCGCCGCCGGCCACGGAGAACGCGAACGGGAAGTTCGACGCCGAGAACACGGCTACCGGGCCGATCGGGCGCAGGATGCGGCGCAAGTCAGGCTTGGGCGGGGTGGATGACGGGTCAGCGTGGTCAATGACGGCCTCGAGGTACGACCCCTCAGTGATCACGTTGGCGAACAACCTCAGCTGTCCGCTGGTCCGTGCCACCTCGCCCGTGAGCCGGACAGTGCCCAGGCTCGACTCCGAATCGGCGATCGCCACCAGCTCAGTGACGTTGGCGTCCAAGGCGTCGGCGACGGCGTTCAGCCAGGCAGCGCGCTCGGCGTCCGAAGCTGCTGCTGTCACCTTGGCGGCTTCCGTGGCTGCGGCGGTGATGGCTGTCAGGTCAAGAGTTGCTGTACTCAATGCGGTTTCCTTTACTGTCGGGGGCTGCGTTCGCGGGGGCTGCGCTGGCAGGGGCTGCGCTTTCGGAGACGGGCTGCTTTCCGGTGAAGTGGAACCCAAGCCCCGCACGGCCTGTGCTGCTGAGCCGGCTTCGGCCGGTGCTGTTGCTGATCTTCACCGGCGAGGGCGCGGCCAGGATGCCGAGTTGCTCGAAGGAGGCGTCTTCCACGTCCTCCACGCTCACGGCTTCGGCCAAGGTGAGCGCCAGCTGCCCGGAGAGTTCCGGGAGCAGGTGCGGCGCCACCCTGATGCTGTTGGGCCGTGCCAACTCGACGATCCTGCGGAACGGGGTAATGCCACCAACCCGGACGATGTTGGGCTGGATGATGTCCACCGCTTCAGCTTCAATGAAGTCGCGGAAACGGTAAATGGTGTGGACGTTCTCTCCCAAGGCAATGGGCACGGGCGAGTGCTTGCGCAAGCGCCGGTAGGCCCAGAGATCGTCGGCGCGGATGGGTTCTTCGAGCCATTCCAGTCCGTACTCCCCCAAAACGTCCAAGGCACGGAACGTATGGGCCAGGTCCCAACGCTGGTTTGCGTCCACCATGAGCAAGCGGTCCGGGCCGATGACTTGCCTGACTGCGGCAACCCGTTCGGCGTCTTCGCGAAGCTCGGGTTTGCCCACCTTGATCTTCACTGCGTTGTGACCGGCAGCAACCCATCGCCGTGCCTGCTCCACCAGCTGTTCAAGGGTGTAATGCAGGTTCACGCCGGAGCCATAGACCTCCACGGACTCCTGGCGCTGGCCCAAAAGCCCCGTGACGGAGGTACCGGCCTGCCGTGCTTTCAAGTCCCACAGGGCCAGGTCCACACCCGCCATCGCAATGGTGGTCAGACCACCCCCGCCGGCTTCGTGCAGACGCTTCCAGAGTTGGTCCCAGACCAACTCCGGATTGGCTTCCAAACCCACAATGAACGGCGTGATGTCATGGTCCAGGAGCGCCTTTACCGCGTGGGGACCAATGGTCGGCGTCCACGAGAAGCCGTGGCCCGTGCCGCCGTCGTCCGTGGTCAATTCGGTGACGATGACGTGGTTCTCGGACGCTTCCGCACCCCAGCTGCGCAGCAGCGGAACCGTGATCAGCCGGGTGGTGAGGCCCGTGATGCGGGCCGGCATCAGCTGCCGGCCAACTCGTGGCCCTTGGCCAGGATGGACTTGAGCTCCAGCAGTTGTTCCTCGGAGGGGTCCACCAGGGGCGGACGAACCGGGCCAACGGGCAGCCCTGCCAGACGCAGGCCTGCCTTGATCAGGGAGACACCAAAGCCAGGAGTCTGGTCGCGGAGACGGACGAGCGGAGCGTAGAAACCTTCCAGCAACGCGTGGCGGCGCTCCTCGTCACCGGACATGTAGGCGTCGTAGTAAGCCTTGGCGATTTCCGGGGCCATGGCGAACGCTGCCGAGGAGTACAGGGGGATGCCGAGGCCCCGGTAGGCACCCTGAGTCAGCTCAGCTGTCAGCAGGCCATTAAAGAGGGCGAAGTCCGTGCGGCCGCTGGCGTTGATCGCCGAGACGATTTCCTGCGCCAGGCCGACGTCGCCAATTCCGTCCTTGAAGCCAACCACCTTGGGGTTGGCGGTCAGGCGGGTGATGGCCTCGGCAGTGAACTTGGCGGTGCCGCGGTGGTACACGATCACCGGCAGGCTGCTCGCTGCGGCAATGGCCTCAACATAGGCCACAACACCGTCGGTGGGGCCGGTGACCAGATAGGGGGGAAGCACCAGAAGGGCATCCGCGCCGGCTTCTTGGGCTACCTTCGCAGCGGCAATTGCGTGGCCAAGGGGTCCGCCGGCACCGGAGACCACAGGTACTGCTCCTGCAACAGCCTCGACGGCGGCAGTCACCACAGTGCGAATCTCATCGATGGACAGGGCATGGAACTCACCCGTGCCGCACGCGGGGAAAACACCGCCCGGGCCGAACGGAAGCCGGGAAGTGATGTGCTCCTTCAGCAACCCCACATCTACGGTGCCATCTTCAGCGAAAGGGGTGACGGGGAAGAACAGTACGCCGTCGAAGTTCATGGTGTCTCCTTGTTTGCTCCCGCCGGTACCAGGCCGGCGTGAATCTCGTCATTGAGTGCTGCTTGTTCGCTTGATGCTGTGTCTTCGCCCTCGAATGGCGGCGTAAGTTCGGTGCGCCAGGTTCGCTTGGGCTCCCAGCCCAGAAGTTCCTTGGCCTTATCGATGGAGAACGCGGGACTGGTGCCGGTCAAGTGCCCGGTCAGGGGCGCGCTGCCCGGCAGGAACCGCGGGAACAACTCCGCCAGGGGCGCGGTAGCCAAAGCATCCTTCGCACCGACGAAGAACACCTCGCCGTTAGGGATCAAATCCATCTTCTCCAGCAGCACGTCCAGGAAGTCGGCAACGTCCCGCGCATCCACATAGTTGAAGAGCGCCGGCGCGGAAAGTGCCGGGTCCTCCAACCGTTCACGGACTGTATGCCCTTGCTGCGTCAACGCCCCTTCCCATTCCTCCGGGGAAATCACGTAGCACGGACGGAACGCCGCGTACCTGATCTTGCTGCCCTGCGCCGAAGCGAACATCTGCACGGTCTGCTCGGCGATCAGCTTGGAAAGTGCGTAGGCGTTCCACGGCTTGGGTGGCGTCCGCTCGTCCAGGGGGAACGACGGCGGCAGCCACCCGGCCGGCGAGCCGTAGCCCAGGGCCGTGGGGCTGGACGCCGTCACGATCTTCGGGACACCGGCGTCGGTGGCCGCGCTGATCACCGCGTAGGCGAGCCGGGTATTGGTGCTGAAAATGACGTCCTCCGGCGCGCTGAAAGGTACGGCAATAGCGGCGAGGTGGATGACGGCGTCGGGTGCTGTTTCGCGGATGAGCCGCTCCGCCTCCCCCGGCGCCAAAAGGTCCGCGGTGTGCTGCTCGGCGCCCGCCGGCAACAACTCCGCCGGAATGGCATCCCGGTCAACCGAGATGACCTTGTGCCCCGCCTCGGCGAGGCCGGCCACTACGCTGCGGCCGAGTCGACCGGAACCACCGGTAACGAAAATCCTGCTCATGGTCTTTTCCTTGCTCGGGTTGGGGGATCAGGCCTGGCCGCGGCTGAGATCCACGCCGAGGCCAAGTTCACTGATGCGGACGGGAAGTTCTGAGTCCAACGACTTGTTTCCGGCAATGCCCACCGAAACGGACCGGAGGCCGTCGATGTAACCGGAGGGGCGGCCCAGCAGATCTACTCCGGGTCCATTGAAAAGGTCCGAAAGCAACAGGTTGTCGCCGCCACCATGGCCACCTTCGCCGTTGATGATGGGAACTTCGTAGGCAGCTTCCCAGTGGCGCTGGACCACCAGGCGCTCGCCGTTGCGGCGCACGGCGTCCTCTTCTTCGATAGGCGTGGCGCTTGGGTCCACCACGGTCTTTTTATCGGTGCTGGACTCGACGGCAGCGCGTTCCACCACTTCGAGTTCCGCCCGGCCCTCGGTTCCGTTGAACGTGACGCGGTAACCCTCCCACGGGCTGTGCGCGTTCAGTGAGTAGCTCAGTGTTGGGCCGCCCTGGTAGTCCACCACCAGCGCAAGATTGTCCTCGATGGTGATGCCCTCGGTGAAAACGTCCTGGTCGCGGATGTACCCGTCGAACTTCTCATTGTCCAGGTACAGGGCTTTCAACCGCTCGTCTTCCCGCATGTCCAGGCGGAACGGATCGTGCTCGAGTCCGTCAACGGTGCCACGGTCCGGACGGGCTCCCAACCCGCGTTCGGCGGCGTTCTTGTCACCGTAGAAGCGCAGGCCGCCGGATGCGAAAACACGCTCCGGGACGTCGTTGATCCACCAGTTGACGAGGTCGAAGTGGTGGGAAGCCTTGTGGATGAGCAGGCCACCTGAGTTCTTCTTTTCACGGTGCCAGCGGCGGAAGTAGTCAGCGCCGTGCACAGTATCGAGCACCCAGCTGAAGTCGATGGAAGTGACCTTGCCGATCACGCCGTTCCGGATGACTTCCTTCAGGGCGGTGTTACGCGGCGAGTACCGGTAGTTGAAGGTCACCACCACGTTTTTGCCGGTTTTCGCCACCGCTTCGGTAATGCGGCGGCAGCCCTCAACATCGATGGTCAGGGGCTTTTCAACCACGACGTCGGCGCCCGCCTCAAGCGCTTCAACGATGTAGTCCGCGTGGGTGTAGTCGGGCGTCGTGACAATGACGCGCTCGATGCCGTTGGACTGGATGAAGCTGGTGAGCTCCCCCGGAGTGAACGAAGCCACGGGCTCTGTTCCGCCGAGTTCCTTGATCAGGTCCTGGTAAAAGTCCACCCTGCCTTGGTTGACGTCGGAGAGCGCAATAAGTTCTGCGACGTCCGCGTGCTGCCCGTAAATGGCCCTGATGTACATTTCCGAGCGTCCGCCGGTTCCGATGAGCGCGATGCGGGTCCGCTTGCTGCCCCCGGACGGCCTGGCCGCTGCGCCAGGTTGGGTCTGGGTCTCGGCTGAGTCGACGTTGACCATGTTGGCCATGAGAGATGCCCCTTTCAGAAAGGCAGGAGTGAACCGCTTGACGGCCCGGCTTCGTATGGGAAGAATCATGAGAAAGCGTTTTCTCAGAGCGTTATAAGCTTTGTATCAAGACTCTGGTGGTCACGTCAACCACTGCTCCAACGACGGAGCATGCGGGAGGCGGGCAATGGAAGGGGCCACATGGCACGCAGGAACACCAACAGGCGCGTCGGTATCGCCGATGTCGCGGAGAAGGCGGGCGTCTCGCACGCCACCGTGTCGCGCGTCATGAACGGTAACGCCGCCGTGGATCCCGGCATCGCCGCCAGGGTTCGTGCCGCCGCCGTTGAATTGAAGTACCAGCCCAACCCGGTGGGGCGCAGCCTGGCGCTTGGCAAGACGGACACCATCGGCATTGTGGTCCCGGACCTGGCCAACCCCACTTTCCAGGCGATCCTCCGCGGACTCAGCATCGCAGCGGCCCAGGACGGCTACCGCGTCCTCATTGCCGATTCCTCGGAAGTCACCAGCGAGGAAGCCATCCTCGCTGGTGAGGCTCGACGCCGTTGCGACGGCGTGGTGCTCTGCGCCCCCCGCATGAGTGATGCCGAGCTGGAGGAGTTGGCGCCCACCCTGCACCCGCTGGTACTGATCAACCGCACCACCATAGCCACCAACACTCCGAGCCTGAGCGTGGACTACGGCCAGGGCATCCAGGAACTGGCACAACACCTGGTGACTTTGGGTCACCGGCGGCTGGTATTCCTCTCCGGCCCCGAGCACAGTGCATCCAACCGCCAACGCCTGGTGGGCCTGGACCAATTCCGCGAGGAGCACCCGGAGATCGAGCTGCAGATGCTCTACGGCGGCTCCAACTTCGACTCGGGCCACGAATCCACCGAGGCCATCATCGCCAGCGGTGCCACCGGGATCCTGGCCTTCAACGACCTCGTGGCCATGGGCCTGCTCAGCGGACTGCATGAGCGGGGGGTACGTGTTCCTGAGGACATCTCCGTCACAGGGTTCGACGACATCCCCTTCGCCAAATACACCACTCCCCCACTGACCACCGCCGCCGTGCCCATCAACGAGCTCGGAAGCCTGGCCTGGCGGAGGATGCGGGAACAGATCCAGCAGGCCGGCGAGGCAGCCACCCAGGCGCAGGACGAATTCTCGCCCAGGGTGGAGATCCGCAAGAGCACCGCAGCACCCGCCCTCAAGCCCGCCTAGAGCAACGCGGGGTCACTTGTGGCCCCTTGAGGGCGCCATTAGGGGCCAGAAGTGACCCCGCGTTGCTTTACTGGGACGAAGGGTTTGAGCCGACGCCAGCCTCCTTGTAGAAGCCTTGGATGTGGGCGGCAACCAGCTCAGCTGCTTTGACGCCGTCGTTGTTGTTCACGGCGGCCAGGATGGCGCGGTGTTCAGCACGAAGCCTGGCGGACGTTGCGTTCCAGTCGGGGAGATTGCCGGTCAGTTCACCCGCATAGTTTTCGATCGCACCCCTGAGCGAAGCCATCATGGCGCTGACCACCGAGTTGCCCGCCGCCTGGGCGAGGGCCACGTGAAAACGCGCGTCAAGGGCAAGGAAAGAATCGATGTCCGGGGCGGCATCCATCTGATCCAGCAGATTTGCAGCTTCCTGCAGCGCCGGAACGCCCACATGAGCCCGCTCTGCCGCCCAGGATTCAAGCAGCACGCGGGTCTCCACGATGTCCGCCACGGGAAGGTGCCGGGTTGCCACGTGCAGCCGAAGGGTGGAGCCAAGGGCCGAGCCCGGCTCGGCAATCACCACAGTTCCGGCGTCCTTGCCCGAACCCACTCCGGCGCGGACCACGCCCATGGCTTCAAGGATCCTGACGGCCTCGCGCACCGACGTCCGCGATACCTTCAGCTGCTCGGCCATGGCGCGCTCACCGGGGAGTCGGCCACCCAAGGTGAGGTCTCCGTCGGACAGTTGCTTCTCGATCCATTGCAGGACCAACTCGTGGGTACGCATAACGGAATACTAGTTGATGTGGTCCAACCACATGGATTACAGTGTGGTTAGACCACAGTGGTAAGACCATAGCTTTCAAGGGAGAACCGCATGACCGACACCCTCGATCCCAAGATCACAGCCGAGCCGGCCAATGCCGGGAGCGACCAAAACGTCGCCCGCCCACCGCAGCCGGCACCCGCCGTCGTGATCCCTCCGGCACTGAAGCGTCGCGTGCCCAAGGTTTCGGACCTGGCACCGCTGATGCAGTTCAAGAAGCCCGAGTTCAGCAAGACCGCGCGGCTCAAGCGCGCCAGCACCATCTGGGAGCTGCGGGACATGGCCAAGCGCCGGACCCCGCAGGCGCCCTTCGACTACACGGACGGTGCTGCGGAAGAAGAGATCACGCTGCGCCGCGCACGCCAGGCGTTCCAGGACATCGAGTTCCGTCCCGGAATCCTGCGTGACGTCTCCAAGATTGATCTCCGCACGGACATCCTGGGCAAGGAATCATGCCTCCCGTTCGGCATCGCGCCCACGGGCTTCACGCGGATGATGCAGTCCGAGGGTGAATATGCGGGCTCGCAGGCTGCAGAAGCCGCAGGAATCCCGTACACCCTATCCACCATGGGCACCGCGTCCATCGAGGATGTTGCCACCGCTGCCCCGAACGGCCGCAACTGGTTCCAGCTGTACCTATGGACCGACCGCCAGCGTTCGCTCGAACTGATCGAGCGCGCCGCCAAAGCCGGCAACGACACCCTCATGGTCACCGTGGACACCGCTGTTGCCGGTGCCCGCCTGCGCGATGTCCGCAACGGTATGACCATCCCGCCGGCACTGACCATCAAGACCGTCCTGGATGCGTCTTACCGTCCTGCGTGGTGGTTCAACTTCCTCACCCACGAGCCCCTGACCTTCGCCTCACTCTCCCGTTACACCGGCACGGTAGCCGACCTCATCAACTCGATGTTCGACCCCACCCTGACCTACGAGGACCTGGACTGGCTCCGCGAAACGTGGAAGGGCAAGCTGGTGGTCAAGGGCATCCAGACTGTGGAGGACGCCCGCAAGGTGGTGGACCACGGCGCCGATGGCATCATCCTGTCCAACCACGGCGGCCGCCAGCTGGACCGCGCACCCATCCCGTTCCACCTATTGCCGGAGGTCACTGCGGCCTTGAAGGCGGACAACAGCAAGGCCGCCGTCATGCTGGACACAGGCATCATGAGCGGTGCAGACATCGTGGCGGCACTGGCTTTGGGCGCCGACTTCGCCCTGATCGGCCGCGCATACCTCTACGGACTCATGGCCGGCGGACGCGAAGGCGTAGACCGCACCATCCAGATCCTGGAGAAGGACATGACCCGCACCATGGCGCTGCTCGGCGTCAGCAAGGTCTCGGACCTGAACCCGGACCACGTGCGGCTACTGCAGCGCTAAACGCGCCCAAGTAAGTAGCAGCAGAGGCCGTTTTGAACGCTCAAAACGGCCTCTACTGCTACCCAGTTGGGTTAAGGGGCGCTAGATGAGGCCCTGCGCCAACATCGCGTCGGCTACCTTGACGAAGCCGCCAATGTTGGCACCCACTACGTAGTTTCCTGGTGCGCCGTATTCGTCGGCGGTCGCGGCGCAGCGATCATGAATGCCCACCATGATCTCGGTGAGGCGCTGTTCGGTGTGCTCAAAGGACCAGGAGTCCCGGCTGGCATTCTGCTGCATTTCGAGCGCGGAGGTAGCAACACCGCCCGCATTTGCGGCCTTGCCCGGCCCGAACAGGATGCCGGCTTCCTGGAAGACCGACACGGCTGAACGGGTGGAGGGCATGTTGGCGCCCTCAGCCACTGCGATCAGGCCGTTGCTGACCAGCTTTGCGGCGGCCTCGCCGTCAAGTTCGTTCTGCGTGGCGCAGGGCAAGGCCACGGTGCCGTTGACGTCCCACACGGAGCCGCCGGAAACGTGGTTCGATCCCGGCCGACGTGAGGCGTACTCGGTGAGGCGCCCGCGCTCCACTTCCTTGATCCGGCTCAGAAGCGCGACGTCGATCCCGGCCTCATCCACGATGTAGCCGGCCGAATCGGAACAGGCAACCACAGTGGCACCTAGCGACTGCGCCTTGGCGATCGCGTGAATGGCCACGTTGCCTGAACCGGAAACCACAACGCGCTGTCCATCGAAGGACTGCCCGCGGGTCTTGAGCATCTCCTGGGCGAAGATCACCGTGCCGTAACCGGTGGCCTCCGGACGGACCAGGGAGCCGCCCCACGAGATGCCCTTGCCTGTAAGGACGCCGGATTCATAGCGGTTGGTGATGCGCTTGTACTGGCCGAAGAGGTAGCCGATTTCACGGCCACCCACACCGATGTCGCCGGCCGGAACGTCGGTGTACTCGCCAATGTGCCGGTACAGCTCAGTCATGAAGGACTGGCAGAAGCGCATGATTTCGGCGTCCGAGCGTCCGCGGGGATCGAAGTCCGAGCCACCCTTGCCGCCGCCAATGGGCATGCCGGTGAGCGCGTTCTTGAAGATCTGTTCGAAGCCGAGGAACTTCACGATTCCCAGGTACACCGAGGGGTGGAATCGGAGTCCGCCCTTGTAGGGGCCGAGCGCGGAGTTGAACTCCACACGGAAGCCACGGTTTACGTGGACGCGGCCGGCGTCGTCGGTCCAAGGGACACGGAAGATGATCTGGCGCTCGGGCTCGCACAGGCGTTCCAGAACGGCGCCTTCAAGGAACTCCGGGTGGCGATCATGAACAGGGCCAAGGCTTTCGAAGACCTCAGTAACGGCCTGGTGGAATTCTTTCTCCCCCGGGTTCCGCGCCAACACAGTGTCGCGGACAGCTTCGAGCCTTGAATCCATGCGTCTTCCTATCCTCGGTGCGCCGGCCAGCGGCGAGACGATCAGTCCCGCCCATGGTTGCACCGAGGGATATAGGATCTCCATCCAGAGCCAATGTGACTCAAAGAGAGGAGTTAACACAACTGTAGAAAATCGTTGAAAAATCAAGGAAAACGGAGATTAACAAAAACTCACAATGTGAGAAGGATCACGTTAAGTTGATGTTCACTATCGCTTTCGCCCGAACTTGGGAAGGTTTTGCAGGTTCGGAAGATTGGCCAGAAGATCAGCGGCCTTAGTGGCGGCCCGACCCACGGTGCGGCCGATCTGCTGGGGCACGGTATCGTCCGACGCCGGGTCCAGAGAGACGGGCGTACCACTGGCATGGACCTTCACGGCCTGGCCAATGGCGTCAGCGCGCGTGGGAGCCTCCAGTGCCGCGACTGTTGTTGCAGGCTCAACTGCGGAAGGCGTCACCTCGGAAGGCGTCACCTCGGAAGGTGCGACGACGGCGGGCGGCTGAGTGCCGACGTCGAACGTTTCCAGCCAGGTGGCCACGCCGGCCAGCGGCTTGGGATTCAACGCGTAGAAGCGCTTCTGACCCTGGGCGCGCATGCTGACGAGGTCCGCCTCGCGGAGCACTTTCAAGTGCTTGGAGATAGTGGGCTGGCTCGCAGCCAGTTCTTCCACCAGTTCGCCTACAGCTTTATCCCCAGAGCGGAGGGAGACCAGGATGTCGCGTCTGGTTGCCTCAGCTATGACGGCAAATACGTCGTCAGTCACCATGCCTCCCACCCTAGCGACATATACGCCGATTGGCATCCCTGTTTCTTGGCGCTACAAGCCCGCCAACCGAACCGAACCGTCAGTCGAACCAAGGATCCAGTCCGTAGAGGGGGAAGATTTCCTTGCGCGTGGCTATGACGGTCCGGTCAACCTCGTCCGCAGGATCGTAGCCGACCTCCCAAGAGCGCCACCAGACGTCCACGCCGTCGCCCATCGACTCCGGGGCCCAGACTCCGTACGTTTCCTTTACGTACGTCCGCCATGCTTCAGGCACGGCCGTGCTCAGCGGCACCGGCCGTTGCGTCACCATCCCGATCAGATGGCTCCACGCACGCGGGACCACACCGGTGACGTCATAGCCGCCTCCCCCGGTGGCGATCCAGCGGTTGTCGCAATACCGGGCAGCAAGTCCGGCGACGGCGGCAGCTGCCTCGCGCTGGCCATCAACGCTCAGGTTGAGGTGGGTCAGCGGATCATCGCGATGCGAATCGCAGCCATGCTGGCTGACGATGACCTCAGGCTGGAAGGCACCAACAAGCTGCGGGACCACAGCATGGAATGCGCGCAGCCAGGCCGCGTCTCCCGTGAAGGCGGGGAGCGCGACATTAACCACGGTCCCCGTTGCGTTCGGGCCACCGGTTTCGTTGGCAAAGCCGGTGCCAGGGAATAGGGTCAGGCCCGTTTCGTGCAAGCTGATGGTCATGACGCGGGGGTCGTTCCAGAAAATGCTCTGCGTGCCATCGCCATGGTGGGCGTCGACGTCGATGCTCACCACCCGCTGCACGCCCCCGTCGAGCAGCCTTTGGATAGCAATCGCTACGTCGTTGTAAACGCAAAAGCCGCTGGCACGCTCCCTCGCGGCATGGTGCATTCCGCCGCTGAAGTTCACGGCGCGGACAGCGTGGCCGGACAGGATGGTCTCGGCCGCCAACAGCGAACCGCCCGCCAAGCGGGCGCTGGCCTGGTGCATTCCGGCGAACGCAGGATCATCCTCGGTTCCCAGTCCGCGGTCCTCCTCGGGCATGGAGGGGTCGGCACTGACGCGGCGCACGGCCTCCACATATTCGGGGCTGTGCACGGTAAAAAGCTCGACGTCGGTGGCTACCCTGGGTGCCTCGACGGCCACATGCTTGTGGTCGAACAGGCCGAGGGATTCGGCCAGCCGCGCTGTCAGTTCGAGCCGTTGCGGCGCCATGGGATGCCCCGGGCCAAAGTTATAGGCAGTCATGGCTGGATCCCACACCACCGTCGTTGGCAGTGCGGATCGCGTAATGCTGGAAGCTGTTGTTCCAAGCCGTGAGTTCATCCAGAACAGGCTACCTGAGCCCGGAGGGACCTACCGCCGGGTTACGCCGCGGGAATAGTGGTTTACTACTCAGGAAAGCTTGTTCAACCGAGGAAGAGCGCCATGTCTCAAAGCCAGTCGCGGTCCACGAGCCCGACCAACTGGCAACCCAACCAGCAGGAGCGGGAAGGTCTCTGGATCTTCACGCGCGTGCGCGACTTCGTTGACAACATTGCCAACACTTCCCCTGCCCGTTTGGCGTTGACCGTCTTTGCCGTGGTCATCCTGGTCTTCACTGGCTTGCTGTCCCTCCCCGCCGCTTCCACGGCCGGAACAGTTACGCCGCTCCACCAGTCCATGTTCACGGCGGTCTCGGCCGTCTGCGTCACAGGCTTGACCGTGGTTTCCACCGCCACTCACTGGACCTTCTTTGGCCAATTGGTCATTTTGGTGGGCATCTTCGTTGGCGGCCTCGGCACGCTGACCCTCGCCTCGCTGCTGGCCCTCATGGTCAGCAAACGGTTGGGCGTCCGTGGCAAGCTCATCGCCCAGGAAGCCATGAACAACGCGGGCAGGCTCGGCGAGGTTGGTACGCTGCTGCGCATTGTCATCGTCACGTCCGTGGTGATTGAGGCGGCCTTGGCAATAGCCCTGATTCCCCGCTTCATGGTGCTGGGCGAACCTTTCTGGCAGGCCGTCTGGCATGGCGTGTTCTACTCGATCTCCTCTTTCAACAATGCCGGCTTCACGCCCCATTCGGACGGCATCGTCCCCTACGAAACAGACCTCTGGATCCTCATCCCGCTCATGTTGGGCGTTTTTCTCGGCAGCCTCGGCTTCCCCGTGGTGATGGTGCTGCAGCAGAACGGACTCAACTGGAAAAAGTGGAACCTCCACACCAAGCTCACCATCCAGGTCTCCTTCATCCTGCTCGCGGCAGGCACGGTCCTGTGGGCTTTGATGGAGTGGGACAACGTGCGCACCATCGGCCGCATGGACATGGGCGACAAGGTGATCCATTCATTATTCGCTTCAGTCATGACGCGCTCGGGTGGCTTCAACCTGGTGGACCAGAACCAGATGGAATCCACCACCATGCTCCTCACGGACGCCTTGATGTTCGCCGGTGGCGGTTCCGCGTCCACGGCGGGCGGCATCAAGGTGACCACCATCGCGGTCATGTTCCTGGCCATCATGGCTGAAGCCCGCGGCGACGCCGATGTGAAGGTCTACGGACGCACGATTCCGCAGGGCACCATGCGGGTGGCAATCTCCGTGATCGTGGCCGGAGCCACCCTGGTATCGGTGGCGGCCTTCCTGCTCCTCTCCATCAGCGGCGCTTCACTGGACCGGGTGCTCTTTGAATCCATCTCCGCTTTCGCCACCGTGGGACTGAGCACCAACCTCAGTGCCGAGCTGCCGCCGTCGGGCGTCTATGTCTTAACCGCGCTGATGTTTGCCGGTCGCGTGGGCACTGTAACCCTCGCGGCCGGGTTGGCCCTGCGCCAACGCAGCCAGCTGTATCACTACCCGGAAGAGAGGCCAATCATTGGCTAGTAGCACAGGGGCAGCCAACCGTCCCGCCCACAACGCACCAGTGCTGGTGATTGGCCTTGGCCGGTTTGGTTCTGCCACCGCTGAGCAACTGGTGAAGCAGGGCCGTGAAGTCCTGGCTATTGAACGCGATCGGACCCTCGTCCAGAAATGGGCTCCCGTTCTCACGCACGTGGTGGAGGCCGACGCCACCAACATTGATGCCCTCCGTCAGCTCGGCGCCCAGGAATTCAGCTCAGCGGTGGTGGGTGTGGGTACCTCCATCGAGTCCTCCGTGCTCATCACAGTGAACCTGGTGGACCTGGGCATCCAGCACCTCTGGGTCAAAGCCATCACGCCCTCGCACGGCAAAATCCTCACCCGGATCGGCGCCAACCACGTGATCTACCCGGAGGCCGATGCCGGTGTCCGGGCAGCCCACCTGGTATCCGGGCGAATGCTGGACTTCATCGAGTTCGACGACGACTACGCAATCGTCAAAATGTACCCTCCCAAGGAAACCGTGGGCTTCACCCTGGAGGAGTCCAAGGTCCGCTCGAAGTACGGCGTGACGATCGTCGGCGTGAAGACGCCCGGTGAGGACTTCACCTACGCGCGGCCGGAAACCAAAGTGTCCGGCCACGACATGTTGATCGTGTCCGGACACGTGGACCTGCTGGAGCGCTTCGCAGCACGCCCGTAATCCGTGGGAGTTTTTGTACAGCTAACGCCCTTTAGACGCTCCTTTAGGGGCGTTAGCTGTACAAAAACTCCGAGAGGTTAGCCGAGCTGCTTGGTGATCTCTGCGGCGCGGGCTGCTGCCGCGCGGGCTCCGTCGGCAATGATCTTGGGGATCCCGCCGTCGTCGAAGGTGGCGATGGCCCGCTCGGTGGTGCCGTTGGGGCTGGTGACGGCGATGCGGAGCGCTGAAGGGTTTGCTCCCGGTTCGGCCAGCATGAACCCGGCGCCTGCCACCGTTTCACGTGCAAGCGTCACGGACAGTTCTTCGTCCAGACCAAGCTCCACGCCCGCCGCGGCCATGGCTTCGGCGAGGTAGAACGCGTAGGCAGGGCCGGAGCCACTGATAGCTGAGAGTGCGTCCACTTGTTCTTCGGGAATCTGGACCACTGTGCCGGCGCCGGCCAACGCCTTCTTGGCCTTTTCGAGCTGCTCAGGCGTGCAGTGGGTACCCGGGGAGACAGAGATGACGCCGCGGCCCAGCCTTGCCGGAGTGTTGGGCATGGTGCGGATCACCGGCTGTCCATCCGGGAGTGCAGCTTCGAGCTGGGCAATGGAGACTGCCGCCGCGACGCTGACAACAACCGTGTCCTTCCCCAGTGCGGGGCTGATCTCCCGGGCCAGGTCCAGGATGCCCATCGGCTTGACGCCCAGAACCACCATGCTGGAGCCCTTGGTGGCCAGCTTGTTGTTATCCGGCTCCTCCTCGCCCGCAATGGCCATGACCCCGTGGCGTTGCGCGAGCTCATCGGCGCGTTCAGCGCGGCGGACGGTAGCGACGATGTCTGACGGGTCCGTCCCGGCGGCCAGTAGCCCTCCCAGGATTGCCTCGTTCATGGATCCACAGCCAAGGAATGCGATTCGGTTGCTCATGGCTCCATCATTGCAGTTGGGCTTGGACGGGGTCTAACGAATTCCGGATTCCCAGCTTGCTCCCAAGGTTATTGCAGGCAGCACCCATCCTTGGTCCGTAACTTAGTAGTTACCTCATTGAGGGTGCGAGTGATGAGGCGGGCATGGGGATGTCCGCCAGCAGCACCGGTGGCCGGGCGGGTTTTCCCCCATTTCCCGATTCGGCCGCCGGTGCTTTCGCTTTTAAGGGCCCGACGACGATGGCCCGACAGCGTGGGTCCCGACGGCGCGAGGCCCGACTGCGCGAGTCCCGCCTTTGTTCGCCTGACACACCCTTGTGGGGCGGGTCAGACGAACAAGAGCGGGATATGTGGCTCCGCTAGTTGTCGGCTCCGCTAGTTGTCTACGCTGCGCAGCAGTGGAACGCTGAGATGGTGCCGGGCAAACCGCAGGGTTTCAGCCAGCATTTCCTCGCGCTCTCCCGCTACCTTCGCCTTACGGGTTGAAATCTCGGCCACTACTACTCCGTCGAAACCCGTGGCTGCCAAGTGCTGCAGGGCGTCGGCACACTGCTGAGTTCCGGTGCCGGGCACCAGGTGCTCGTCCTTGCCGGAACCCGAACCATCGGTGAGATGGACGTGCCTTAGCTTGTTCCCCAAGGCTTTGATGGCTTCCAGGCTGTTGGCTCCCGCTGTGGCGGCGTGCGAGAAGTCCCACGTGACGTCGTCGTAATCCTGGCCCAACGGGTCCCAGTGCGGAAGGTAGGCGACCGCCTCGCGCCCACGGACGCGCCATGGGTACATGTTCTCCACGGCGATGCGCACCCGGTACCTGGCAGCGATTTCACGAACGCCTTCGACGAAGTTCTCCGCATAGTTCGACTGCCAACGGAACGGCGGGTGGACCACCACGGTGTCGCATCCGACGTCCGCGGCCATTTGGCAGGATTTCTCGATCTTGTTCCACGCAGTACCCCACACCTGTTGGGTCAACAACAAGGTGGGGGCATGGATGGAGACGATCTCCTGGTGGTACCGGTGGCTTAGCTGGATAAGGGCGTCCGGGTTCTGGCTCACCGCATTGTTGGTGACCATCACCTCCACGCCTTCGTATCCCAGGTCCTGCGCCACCGCGAAAGCGTCGTGGACGCTCAGGGGGTACACGGATGCGCTGGACAGCGCCACGGGAATTTGGCGGTCATTCACTTCAGGTTCGACGTCGTTGCTCATCTCAGGAGGCCAGCCCGCCTGCCACGGGGGCTGGGACGGGTGAAAGGGAGGGTGTGTTTGCGGGGACGGGGAATTCTTTGAACCCGGGGTGGGGTTCTTCTTCGGGAGCCTTCGCCGCTTCCTTGGCTGCTTTTTTCTTGAACTTGTCCTTCTTGCGTTTCCCCACGTGCGGCGCCGGGTCCAGGGCTTCCTCAAAGACCAACTGGTCCAGTCGGCGCAGGATCAAGCCTTCGCGGAGGGCCCAGGGACAGATCTCCATTTTGGGGAATTCAAAGAGTTCCAGCGCCGCTTCAGCAACCAGCGCCCCTGCCAGCAACTGGCGGGCGCGGGCATCGGAGACGCCGGGAAGGTACAACCTGTCCTCAACCGTCATGGCTGAAATCCGCTGTGCCCACAGACCCAGGTCCGCCGCGTGGAGCTCACGCTTCACGTACGGTCCTGCCGCGCTGGGGGCTGCACCGGCAATGCGCGCCAAGGAACGGAAAGTCTTGGACGTTCCGGCCACCAGGTTAGCCCGACCCAACTCGTGGAAGTCCCGAACCACGGGTTTCAGCGTGGACCGGATGTAGCGCCGGAGTTCCTTCACGCTCTTGGCGCTGGGCGGATCGTCATGGAGCCAATCCCTGGTCAAGCGGCTGGCCCCCAGGGGAACGGAGGTGGCGCGCTCAGGAAGTTCATCGGTCCCATAAGCCATTTCGAATGATCCACCTCCGATGTCCAGGTCGAGAATGGGACCTGCACCCCATCCATACCAGCGTCGTACAGCGAAGAAGGTCATGGAGGCTTCTTCGCTGCCCGTAAGTTCCTGGAGGGTCACCGTGGTCTCGTGCTTGACCCGGGCCAGGACCTCGGGCCCGTTGGTTGCCTCCCGAATGGCCGAGGTACAGAACGCCAGCAGGTCCTCTGCCTTGTGGCTGGCCGCGAACTCCCAGGCTTCCAGGACGAACTCGATGAGCTCGTGTTGGCCGGCGTCGTTGATGTTGCCATCGCCGTCGAGGTACTGCACCAGTGAAAGGGGGCGCTTATGGGAAGCGAAAGCTACCGGACGCGCGCCGGGGTGAGCGTCCACCAGCAGTAGGTGGACGGTGTTGGACCCAATGTCGAGAACGCCAAGACGCATTCTGCCATTATTCACCGATTCGGAGCCCGGGAAGCAACTTGGCGACGACGTTTCGCTGACCGGATGGTTACCGGCAGCTTGGGCCACCGCTATTCGGCGGACTCCCCGCCTTCGTCGGCTCGCTTGAAGTCGCGCCGAATGTTCGAAATGCCCTCGGGATCGATTTCGAAGCCGAATTCGCTTCCGGGGTTGATGACCATGCCAAGCTCGTCCCCGATGTTGCCGAGGATCGCTGAACCCATAGTGCCAAGGACGTGCGGGGCAGCTTCGAGGAAACGCTCATCGACGCGGCTCGGGTGGCTGAAAACGGCGAGGACAGGCTGGCCGTCGGCGTTGGAAAGCACCAAAGGCTCCACCGAAGAGTCCGGACCATCCACGGCCTCGGAGCTGACGAGGTAGACCTCGTTGTTCAGGAAAGCGAGGATGACGTCCACCGGGTTCGCGTCCGGCTGGTCGGCCGAGGCGAGCTTGGCCTCAAGGTCATTCAAGGGTTCGTTGTCCGGTGAAACCGTCTGTTCAGTCATGGTTCTACTCGACCACGATGCCGGCCGGGACGCAATTCGCGAATGCTGCCCCGGCCGTCATGGCACTACTTCTTGGCTGCAGCCTACTTCTTGGCTGCAGCCTTCTTCTTGGCCGGTGCCTTGCGGGTGGTGGTCCGCTTGACCGGCCCCTTGGCCCGCTTCTCTGCCAAAAGTTCGACGGCGCGTTCCCGGGTCAGTTCCTCGAGGGACGTTGAGCGCGGCACAGTGATGTTGGTGACGCCGTCTGTGATGTAAGGGCCAAAGCGGCCTTCCTTCACCACAATGTTCTTTTCGGAGACGGGGTCGGGACCGAACTCAGCCAGCGGCGGTACGGAAGCGCGGGCGCCCCGCTGCTTGGGCTGGGAGTAGATCTCCAGTGCCTGTTCCAAGGTGATCGTGAAGATTTCCTCTTCCGAACCGATGGAGCGGGAATCCGTGCCCTTCTTCAGGTAGGGCCCGAAGCGGCCGTTCTGCACCGTGATGGGGTTGCCGTCTGCATCCTCGCCGAGGACCCGGGGCAAGCTCATGAGCGCGAGGGCCTCATCCAAGGTGATCGAGTCCACCGTCATGGACTTGAACAGGGACCCGGTACGCGGCTTGGCCTTCACCGGCTTCTTGGGAGGCTTGGGCTTGCCGTTCTTGTAGTACTCCAACGGTTGGTTGGCCAGCTGTTCCTCGGTCATTTCAGGAATGATCTCGGTGACGTATGCGCCGTAGCGGCCATTCTTGGCAACGATGGTGTGGCCGGTGTGCGGGTCGGTTCCCAGAACCCGTTCCTCCGGTGCTGCTGTCTCCATGAGCTCTTTGGCTTTGTCGGCCGTGAGTTCGTCGGGAGCGAGTTCCTCGGGGACGTTGGCCCGCGCGGATTCGACTACTTCGCCGGTCTTCGCATCCAAGGTGGGGATGGAGCTTTCCAGGTACGGTCCGAACTTTCCCACACGCAGCGTGATGCCATCAGCGATGGGGACGGAGTTGATCTCGCGGGCGTCGATTTCACCGAGGTTATTGACGATGCTCAGCAGGCCCGGATCTGCGTCTTCACCATAGTAGAAGTGCTTCAGCCAGGCAGCGCCCACGGCCTGGCCGTTGGCGATCTTGTCCAGGTCGCCTTCCATGTCAGCCGTGAACTCGTAATCCACGTAATCCGTGAAGTGCTGTTCCAGCAAACGGATCACGGAGAACGCGATCCAGCTGGGAACCAAGGCGGAGCCCTGCTTACGAACGTAGCCCCGGTCCTGGATCGTGGAGATCGTGGACGCGTAGGTGGACGGGCGGCCGATGCCCCTCTTCTCCAATTCAGCGGTCAGCGATGCTTCGGTGTAACGCGGCGGCGGCGAAGTTTCGTGACCCACAGCCACGATGTCCGTGGCCGTCAGCGAATCGTCCTTGGCCACGTTCGGCAGGCGACGAGCTTCATCGGAGTCATCATCACCACGGCTTTCGTCCTTGCCCTCTTCATAAGCTGCAAGGAAGCCGGGGAAGGTGATGACCGTACCGGAGGCGGAGAATTCGGCGTCGCGACCGTCAGCGGCCACTGCACCGAGGCGGATGGTGGCCGTGGAGCCCTTGGCGTCGGCCATCTGGGAGGCGACCGTGCGCTTCCAGATGAGCTCGTACAGGCGGAACTCGTCGCCGCTCAGCTGCTTGGCAACCTGGGCGGGAGTGCGGAAGGAGTCTCCCGCGGGACGGATGGCCTCGTGGGCTTCCTGGGCGTTGGCAGCCTTGTTGGCGTAAACGCGGGGGCTCCGGGGCACGTACTCGGGACCATAAAGCTCCGAAGCCTGGCGGCGGGCTGCCGTGAGTGCTTCATCGCTCAAGGCAGACGAGTCGGTACGCATATAAGTGATGTAGCCGTTTTCATACAGGCGCTGGGCAACCTGCATGGTGCTCTTCGACGAGAAGCGGAGCTTACGGCCGGCCTCCTGCTGCAGCGTAGAGGTGGTGAACGGCGCGGCAGGACGGCGGGTGTACGGCTTGGTATCTACGGATCGGACGCGGAAATCAGCGTTCTCCAATCCGGTGGCCAACGATGTAGCGAGTTCCTCGTTGAGGTGCACCACGTTGGAGGAGGTGAGCTCCCCGTTGTCGTTGAAATCGCGGCCGCTGGCTACCTTGGAACCGTTCACGGCGGCAAGCTTGGCTTTGAACGAACCCGAGTCTGAGCCGAACTGGCCTGTGAGGTCCCAGTAGGAGGCTGCCCGGAAGGCCATGCGCTCACGTTCGCGGTCAACCACCATGCGGGTCACCACGGACTGGACACGGCCGGCCGACAGTCCGCGGGCAACCTTGCGCCACAGGACGGGCGAGATCTCGTACCCGTACAGGCGGTCAAGGATGCGGCGGGTTTCCTGGGCATCCACCAAGGCGGTATCCACATCGCGCAGGTTGTCCATGGCGCGGTGGATGGCTTCCTTGGTGATTTCACCGAAGGTCATGCGGTAGACGGGAACCTTGGGCTTCAGTACCTCCAGGAGGTGCCACGCGATGGCCTCGCCTTCGCGGTCCCCATCGGTTGCGAGGTAAAGAGCGTCAGCATCTTTCAGCTGGGCCTTGAGCTCGGCGACCTTTTTCTTCTTGTCCGGGGAAACAACGTAGTACGGCTTGAAGTCGTTTTCGACGTCGACCGCGAACTTGCCCAGCGAGGTCTTCTTCAGTTCGGCAGGGAGGTCCGACGGCTGCGGGAGGTCCCGGATGTGGCCGATCGAAGCCTCGACGATGAAGCCCTCGCCAAGATACTTGGCGATGGTCTTGCTCTTGGCCGGAGACTCCACGATCACGAGTTTCTTGCCGGTTTTTGCCTTGCTGGGCACGGTGCTCCTACAGAAAAAATGTGTAATTGGGCTGGTGCCCATATTGGCCTAGTTCACCATAGTTTGCAGAATCCTGCGTTGTGATGCGGAACCAGGACGGACAGTCGAAGACCCGGGGGCTCTTACTGACCGGGCGCTACCCGGTCATCCGGGATCATTGACCACAAGGTTGCCACACGTTCGGCACCTTCCGGTATCCGGGTGGGATCCTCAAGTTCGTACTCCCGCAGAACCGCGCGGATTCTGTCCAGAAGTTCCCGGCGCTGAGGGTTGGTCAAGTACAGCAGGTTGCTGGAAAGGACCACTGCTGCCGGCTCTTCTCCCGTTTCCCCGCGTTGCCGTCGTTCCCCGCGGGCCTTGGCAAAGGCCGAAGCCCTGCGTCGGAAGGCATCAAGCTCCAAATCGACTACGGCAATCTCAGGGCTCGCAACACTGCCACCCGAAATAGTGAAGTCCGTTCCAGCCGCTTTCCAGCGCCGCTCCCGGGCATCACCGGCGTTTTCCGCAGGTGCCACGATCCCCCATTTCTGAAGGGCACGAAGATGGTAGCTCATGGCGCTGGGCGTTAGACCGGTCCTGGCAGCAAGTTCCGTGGCTGTGTGGCTGACCTGTGTGGCGTAGAGCTCAGAGATAACCTCGATCCGGGCTGCGTGCGCCAATGCACGGATAGCCTTGGGATCAGTGATCTCAACCGTCTTCTCGGCACGCTTCCGCCGAGGAACGTCGCCTGACGCTTGGGATGTTTCGTTGTTCGCAGTCACTTCATCAGTGTAGTCAGGGTCACTTCCCGGGGGTCCGGTGTTTGATGAGCGTGGCGTTGCACTCCGGATCATGCGCTGACTTGCGCCGGGTCTGGAAGGAGGTAGCCGTCCAGGACCAGATTGGTGACGTCTCGGAAAAGCCCGTCGCGGAAGGATTCTTCATCGAAGTCTTCACCCCCGCCCAGGAGCGCGACCAATGCCGAAGCGATCTGGCGGACCGACAATTGGCCGTCGCAGGCGGAGACGAACCCGGCCAGCTCGGTACTGAGCAGGTTGGTCCGGCGAAGGCCCGCCCCTTGCCTCAGGAGGATCACTCCAGGGTGGGCAGCCCCTGGACGCTGGTGTCTTTCCTCGGTGACGTCTTCGGCAACCACCAGGTGCGCCTCCGGGACCGAATGGGCAGCCACCCAATCAGCCCGTTCCACTGCAGCGCCCAGAGCCGGCCCGACTGGCTGCTCGATGGGGTAGGTGATTTCTTCGAAGCGGCTCATATTGGCCGCAAGCGGTGACGCCGGGCGCCGCAGCCAGATCATCCCGAAGCCAATTCCCTCGACGTTCCTCGAAGCAAAGTCATCCAGATAAGCGGCGTAGGCTTCCTTATATTGACGGCCCTCGCGGTTCTGTGAGGCGTCCTGCAGCCAGGTCTCCGCGTACTGCTCAGGACCCACCTGCTCCCGCTGGATGAACCAGACATCCAAACCCGAGTCCTGGAGCCATGCTTTGGGCCGGTCCTTCCAGTCCGTGCCGGAAGTAACCTCCCAGTTGCCCAGCATTTGCGCTGTTCCGCCGGGCTCGAGGACCTCGGCAAGGGACTGAACGAGGGAAGCCACGATGTCGTCACCGGGCAGCCCTCCGTCGCGGTACGTGAACTGGTCCGACGACGATTCGCCGCCCGTTCGCGGTGTGATGACGAACGGTGGGTTGGATACCACCAGGTCAAACTGCTCCCCTGCCACCGGTTCCAGGAGCGATCCGAGCCGAAGGCTCACCCGATCCTCCAGGTTGTTGGGGTCCAGCTCCAGTTCAGCGGCGTTCAGCAGAAGATTGAAGCGGGTGAACGCGAGCGCCCTTTCAGAAATGTCCGTGGCGGTGACATGCTCGCAGTGATGGAGCAGGTGGAAGGTCTGGATACCGCAGCCGGTTCCCACATCCAGGGCACGTTTGCTGTGCTTCCTGAAAGTGGTTTGGACCAGCGTTGTGGACGCACGCCCAATTCCCAGAACGTGGTCGTGCCTCAACACTCCCGGCTGCTGGTGGGCCGCGAGATCGCTGGCAACCCAAAGTTCGGCGCCGCCGCTGCCATCAGAGTTGGCGTCCCAACCATAGGGGCGCAGGTCCGCCTTGGCCCTGACCAGTTCTGAATCCATAGTCACCAGACCCAGTTCGGCAAGCCCCTGCGCACGGATGCCGGGGAGGGCGGAATCGATGTCCGCGATGGTCTGCGGTACAGCGAGCAGCCAGAGACGAACAATCATGGCCTGTGAGCGGAGGCCCGGGTCCTGCGAGTCCATGAGCCGCTCACTGGCAAGGAGCGCTGGAATCAGCTGGTCCCGGCCAAGTGCTTCTGAGGCCGAGGCCCCCAGGAGTTCAGCTACACCGTCCACTGAGTAGTTGAGGGCACGAAGGTCCGAGGCGAGCGCCGCAAGCATTTCGGGGCGGTCACTGCGGGGAGCGTCGTCAGTGTTGCCTGCGGTGAAGGAGGAAGCTGTGTCAGTCACCTTGCAAGTGTAGGGGCGTGGCAACATCCCCTTGGATCCTGAACCAGTGTTATGTGGACAAATCCCCCCGCTGGAACGCGGTAGCGTTGGATTCATGCTCAAGTTCTCCTCCCCAAGGCGCAGTGCGGGCCTTGTTGCCATCACCGCCGCGGTACTGCTGGGAGTCTGCGGCTGCCAGGCCCCGGTCAACATCGAAGACGCGGACGTTCCTGCCTGGAAGGATAAGGTTCTTCCCCCGGCAAGCGGCGTCGTGCTGGAGGACTCCGGCAGGATCCTTAACCGGGACCCATTGGTCAAGGAAACTCCCAATGTTCAGGCCGGAAGTTACACGCTCACCATGGCGTGCGATGGGGGCGGCAAGGCATACTTCGCGGTTTCCTCGGGAGGCAGCAAGGTCGCGGACGCGGCTGCAGCATGCAATGGCAACCGCGATGTGGTGAAGATCAAGGTGCCCGGTACCGGTCCCCTCAGCATCTCGACGAGCAGCGTCGACGCCCCGCTGATCTTTGCTTACCACCTGGTCCCTGCAGCCGTCTGAACAAGGCCGATACCAACCCTGATAGCTCTTTGGCTCGTAGCTGTACGGGCGTAAAGTCTGTGCATGAGCAGCAAGGCAGCTCGCTCGGTGATGCCACAGCGGCTGGCGAGAGCCGCCGTCGTCGTCCTTGTTGTGCTGGGCGGCAGCCTGACGGCGTGCGAATACACCTATGACGAGGACGGAAGGCCGGATGCCGGCCCCACTTCCACTGCCGGCAATGTAGTTCTTCCGCCCGATCCGGCTTTGGAGGAGACTGTCACCGGTGAGGCGCTCGAAGAGTGGGCGAAGTCCGCCCTGCCTGAGTCCCAGGGGCAGTCTTTCTACTCGAGCAGCGGTTACCTCAACCCCGGTGAGTCGAAGACTGAGCAAACAGTGCAACTGCCGGGAGGGACGTACGCGGTAACGCTGGCCTGCCGTGGCACCCGCCGGGTGACGTTTTCGGTCAAGGAGGGTGAAGTGGAACTGGTGAACCTGACGCTGGGATGCGCGAATGCACGCGTGAGCGTGGTCCAGCTGGAAAAGGACGCCATACTGTCCATCACCGTAGGGACCAGATCGGATGCCAACTTCACTTACCGGGTGAGCCGGCTCTGATTCAGTTGTCAGGCCGCTTCGCAGCCTCCGGGGCAGCGGAGCGTTTCCGGGCTGGAAGCACATTCCTCGCAGTACAGGGTCAAAGTACGGCAACTGAGGTTGGAGCAGTTCTCGAACTTGTTGGTGGGAGTAGAGCAGCGGACGCATTCGCCGATGGTCTTGGCGTCCTCGCTGAACTCGACGTGCATGCGTTTGTCGAAGACGTACAGCGAGCCCTCCCAAAGACCTTTGTCCTTGAACGTCTCGCCATAGCGAACGATTCCGCCATCCAACTGGTAGACCTCTTTGAAACCCCTGTTGACCATCAGGCTGGAGAGTACTTCGCAGCGGATGCCCCCGGTGCAGTAGGTGACAACAGGCTTGTCCTTGAGGTCGTCGTACTTACCGGAGTCGAGTTCCTTGATGAAGTCGTGGGTGGTGTCCACGTCCGGGACCACCGCATCCTTGAACTTGCCAATCTGCGCTTCGAACGCGTTCCGGCCATCGAAGAAAACTACGTCTTCACCACTGGACTTCCTGGCATCCACCAGCGCGTGAAGTTCCTCGGGTTGGAGGTGCTTCCCGCCACCCACCACACCGTTGGCGTCCACTTTCAACTCACCGGGCGCACCAAAGGACACGATCTCATCGCGGACCTTGACGCTGAGGCGCGGGAAATCTGCGGCGCTTCCCTCCGACCATTTGAAGTCGATGTCATGAAAACCCTTGTACTCACGAGTTGTCTTGACGTACTGCTTCATGTTGTTGAGCTCGCCGCCCACCGTGGCATTGATGCCGTCTTTGGAGATGAGGATCCTGCCGGTGAGGCCCAGCTTCTCGCACAGGGCACGCTGCCATAGACGCACGGCGTCGGGGTCGGCGATCGGGGTAAAGCCATAGAAGAGCACAATTCGGTTCAAAGCCACTATTAAAGATTACTTGGTGCAGCAAAAGCGGTTGGTTCCGTGCGGCCGACAGCTGGAGCCTCGCTGTGCGATGCGGCCGGAAGTCACAATTGCATAAGCAACCATCCTTGGGCTGACATGGCTCTGTTGCTTCATGGTGCGCTGGCATACTCTCTCTACATGAGTCCAGACGCCTTGGTTGAAGACATTGCGCACCTCTTGGAAGTCTGGGTAGCCGGTTGGGCCGGCTGCCGCGGCTATGAGTCACGCCTAGAGGGCCGCTTCCCTGCCGCACTTCGCGCCGACAAAACCGGTGACTGGGAGTATTTTGCCCATGACCCCTCGGACGAAGAGTTCGCCGCCCTTGCGGACAAGACCACTGAATCCCCCAACCGGATCCTGACTGTCCTGACCAACGACGTCCAACGATACAAATACCTCGCCGAACAGCGCGGCCTCACCGTGACGTCCGCATCCCAGACCATGATGATCGTGGACATGGAAACCCAGGATTCCGAGGATCCGTGGCTTCCTGACGACGATTTGGAGCTCGCGACCTACGAATCGAACGGCGTCCATCACGCGGTGGTCCATTCCGGTGAACAGGTTGCTGCCAGCGGCCGGGTCTACGTAGTCAACGGCACAGCCGTTTTCGACAAGATCGTCACTGAGCCTGACTTTCAGCGCCGTGGTCTGGGCAGTTTCATCATGAAGGCGCTCGCGGCCCAAGCCTTCTCGCACGACGTTGAAAACGGGCTTTTGTTGGCATCATTGGACGGCCAGAAGCTCTACTCCCATCTGGGTTGGGACGTGGTGTGCCACGTCCTCATGATGTCCAGTGGTGCAGAAGGTTCCGATCTGTCAGGAGCGTAAAAACCCTCCGCTTAACAGTCAGGCCCGACGGCGGCGCTCACAGGCGCCGCCGTTGGCGTGCCCGCAGAGTGACAGAATGATTCGGTGGCTGCACCTCAATCATTGATTTCCCTGCTGGGCCGGACGCCGGACCCCGAGCAGTTGCGCCATGTCCACACCATTCCCGCGCGAAAAGCCGTGAACGAACCCTGGCCCGGCTGGGCCCACCCGGACGTGGTGGCAGCTTACGGCGCACTGGGCATCCATGAACCGTACCGCCACCAGATCCAGGCGGCGGATCTGGCCCATTCCGGACAACATGTTGTCATTGCTACGGGAACCGCCTCCGGAAAATCGCTGGCCTATCAGCTGCCCGCGCTGGATGCTATTCACCGTTCAGAGCTGCGGGTCCTCTCCGACCCCGGAAAGATCCATGACGACGGCGCAGTGACGCTCTATTTGTCACCAACCAAGGCCTTGGCAGCAGACCAGCTCGCAGCGATCCGCTCGTTGAAATTGCCTACGGTCCGGCCAGAGACGTACGACGGCGACACCGACGTTTCGTCGCGGCGGTGGATCCGTGACCACGCCAATTTCATCTTGGCCAATCCGGACATGCTGCACTTCGGTATCCTTCCCAACCACACGTGGTGGGCACGATTCTTCCGGCGCTTGCGCTACGTCATTGTGGACGAAGCACATAGCTACCGCGGTGTCTTCGGCTCGCACGTGGCCAATTTGATGCGGCGCCTCCGCCGGATCTGCGCCTACTACGGTGCGGGCACTTCCTTCCCTGAGCCGGTCTTCATAGCTGCTTCAGCCACAGCTTCCGATCCCGGAGTCTCCTTTGGGCGTCTTATCGGCGCTCCCGTCCGGGAAGTTTCCGAAGATTGCTCACCGCACGGTTCTACGACCGTGGCATTTTGGGAGCCCGCCCTGACCGACGTCAAAGGCGAGAACGGTGCTAAGCAGCGCAGGACAGCCGTTGCTGAGACTGCGGACATCCTTGCCAACTTGGTTTCCTCTCGTGTCAGGACCATCGCGTTCATCAAGTCGCGGCGCGGCGCCGAGTCCATTGCATCCATCACCAAGAGACTCTTGGACGAGGTGGATCCCAGTCTCCCCGGGCGCGTGGCTGCCTACCGTTCCGGGTATTTGCCCGAAGAACGGCGGTCCTTGGAACAGGCTTTGAGGTCCGGCCAGCTGCTGGGGGTCTCCAGCACGTCCGCCTTGGAACTAGGCATCGACATTTCGGGTCTTGATGCCGTGCTGGTCGCTGGATGGCCTGGCACCAGGGCTTCGCTCTTTCAGCAGATCGGCCGTGCAGGACGTGCAGGACAGGACGCCATTGCCGCTTTTGTAGCCAGCGACGATCCCTTGGATACCTATCTGGTGAACCACCCGGAAGCCATCTTTGACGTTTCCGTGGAAGCCACAGTCTTCGACCCCGGTAATCCCTACGTCCTTGGCCCCCACCTCTGCGCGGCGGCGGCGGAGTTGCCGATTGGTCCGGCAGAGCTCGATCTCTTCGGCACCACTGCCGAGGGGCTGCTGGATCGTCTGGTGGTACAGGGCTACCTCCGCAAGCGGCCGGCGGGATGGTTTTGGACCCACCCGGAGAGCGCTGCCGGAATGGTGAATCTCCGTGCAGACGGAGGGGGACCTGTCAGCATCGTTGACGCCGAGACCGGGTCCCTCTTGGGAACCATGGACTCGCCCCAAACCCACTATCAAGCCCACACGGGCGCCATCTATGTCCACCAGGGTGACAGCTATCTGGTGGAGGAGCTCAACGAAGCCGATCACTGCGTCATGGTCCGCCGGGTAAATCCGGACTTCTACACCACGGCCCGTGATGTAACCCAGATCGAAGTCCTTGAAACCTCGCGCTCGGTCCAATGGGGTGACATCACCGTGCACTTCGGCGACGTCAAAGTAACCACCCAAGTGGTCTCCTTCCAGCGCAAGGCATTGATTTCGAATGAGATCCTCGGTGAAGAACCCTTGGACCTGGGTGCTCGGGACCTGTTTACCAAGGCGGTCTGGTTCGTTGTGGACAACCGTTCGCTGCACGGAGCGGGATTGGTGGAAGCGGAGTTCCCCGGGGCTCTGCATGCAGCTGAGCATGCGGCTATTGGGCTCCTCCCCCTGGTGGCTTCCAGTGACCGCTGGGACATTGGTGGCGTCTCCACTGCCCTTCATGCTGACACCGGCGTGCCAACGATCTTCGTTTACGATGGCCATCCAGGCGGTGCCGGATTCGCTGAACGGGGCTTTGAAAAGGCCAGGATTTGGCTGACTGCAACCCGGGAGGCAATCAAAGCCTGCGAGTGCGATGCCGGCTGCCCGTCCTGCGTTCAGTCCCCTAAATGCGGCAACAAGAACAATCCCTTGGACAAGGCAGCCGCCATCACGCTCCTTGACGTCTTGTTGAAGGACGCCAGCTAACCAAGGACGGCGTCTGAACACCGCTCTCGTCGCGTCCGTCCGGCCGGAAGCGAGTCCGGTGCACCGCCTACGGAGGGGGTCCCGCCCGCGCGCGGCCAGTGGCAGCTCCCCATTGGAAGAAGTGCGCCAACTCGGTGCCTACCTCCACCACGTCCCCGGCGGCCACCGTGCAGGACGTGAGCTTCGCATCGTGCTTCCCGGCCACGCCTGCGGCCACTGAACAGGGTTCCCCGGAGGTGAGGCCCCGGGCAGCATCCGCGGCGGCAAGGGCTGCAAGGTCTGCCGCCGCCGCGGCCCGGGATGCCATCACCCCGGCCTGCGCCAGGAGAAGCAGTCCGAGAAGCATGGCCATCACCACAGCCCCTAAGGCGAGAACGAGCACGGTTCCAGCGCCGCGTTCACGCTGGGTGCTTGTCCTGAACTTTCTCACGGGCTACCCGATTCTGCCCGCGCCGATGCCGAGGCCTTCAGCGTCCATGGAATAAGCGGGCCCAGCGCCCCACCAACTGGCGACGAAGCTGTCACGGTCAGCCACTCGCCGTCGTCGGTCATCGATGAGGTGGCGCTCTCTCCGGCGAGTCGCTTAACGATCCCCTCCACCGAGCCGGTCGTCTCACCCCGGGCGGAGGCGCGCGCTCCCGCCCTCACCGCTTCCTCGAGCCGGAGTTGGGTGATACCCGCTGCACCGCCTGCCAGCAGGAATGCCAGGAGCAATACAACGGCCGGCAAAGCGACGGCGAACTCCGCAGTGACAGCGCCTCCTTCCGTCTCCTTCCGGGACGTTCTCCCGCGGGCAGGCAGCACATCAATCATGGCAAGGACAACGCCGTACGGATCAGGTTGAGCAGGAAGCCGCGGACCTCCTCGCTCCGAAGGATGACCACAAGGAGGCCCGCGAGCCCAACAGCAGCAAGCGTGGCAATAGCGTACTCGGCGGTGGCCATGCCCACTTCCGAGCCCATCAGCTTGATCCGTGTGCTTGCCCTTGTCCTGAAGCCAGCATCCTCAAATCGTTCGTCGTCGGGCTCCACAAATTCCTCAAAGCCGAGTCCTAACTGCAAGAGTTTCTCCTCGAGACCGAATCGCTCGAGGTCGTTGTGTTCGAGCTGGTACTCGGCGAGTTCGTCGGGCTGGTCTATCACCGGCTCCGCGGAGGGATCCTCAAAGACTTCATCGGGAGCCGCCCGATCCCGGGGCATGTCACTGAGAAGACCAGGAAGCATGGTGGGCAGTGTTTTCACGGTGGATTTCCTTCCAAGAATTGCCGGCTATCTGCCGACAGAACCGACTCTTCCGTAGCGAGGGATAGCCCGGAAGAAGTCGATTCCTGCAAGTGGATAACCACTCCGAACCGGCCGGGTGTGGAGGAAAGGTTGTTGCTGCCAAAGCCAAGCTCCCCAGCACGAAACGCCCGGCACCAAGGGTGCCGGGCGTTCCTGTACGCGTTTCCTCCCCATTCATGGTCTTCTCTTCAATAGCCCCCATCTCAGCCTGGGGGAAGCATGGCGATCAGGACCGGGACGATGCCGAGACAGATAAAGGCCGGCAAGGAACAGAGACCCAAAGGAACCACCAGCTTTACGCCGAGGGCAGCTGCCCTTTTCTCCGCTTCCCGGAACTGCCCACGCCGTTCCCTCGCAGCCTGTGCGTAGAGGATGGAAGCAGACGGCGCGCCAGTCAGGGCTGCGAAAGCCAACGCTTCCTTGAGGCGGACCACTTCTGGCGCATGCCTGGTGGGAGTCCGCCAAGCAGTTTCCCAATCGGCACCGATGGCCAGCGCGGCAGCAACAGGCCGGAGTGATTGCCCGATCGTCGGGGAGGCACACTTTGCTATCAGTTCCAGAGCCCGCCCAACTCCAGCGCCGGCGTCGAGCATCGAAGCTACCAATTCCAGCATCATTGCAGTGTCACGAAGACCGTCCGATGCCAGGTCACCTTGGGTTGCCACAGAGAAGTCCTGTTGCGCCTCAGCCTCTCTGGACCAATGACGAAACTGCGCTCTCAACGTCGCGGGTACGGCGAAGCTGATGAATGCGGCCAGCGCCATGACCGCCATCATCACCAAGACCGGCGCTACTGACATCAGTGGCCGCCAGCCGCGGACGCCACCAACCGCGAAGACCAAACCCGTCCGGCTACCGTCAGGAGCAGTCCGGCCGCGAAGGTGGCAACACCCAGGAAGTTATTCAGCAGGATCCCCAATGGATCCACGCCCAATGCCATCCCCAGACCAAGTCCGAAAACCGGGAGCCACGACAATAGGCGGACGGTGGCTTTGGGCCCTGCGAGTGCTGTCTGCCGGGCAGCTTCGGAGTCTTCTTCGGCTTCCAGTTGGGCTGCAAAGCGGGTGAGGAGTTCGGCAAGAGGACAGCCGCTGGTTTCCGCGATATCCAGGCATGCTGCCAATTCCATCCACACACGGCGTTCAGGACTTCCGCGCCGCGGATACGCTTTCGCTGCCGTGCCACGGATGGCTTCAGCCGGCGAATTTCCTACGGTGGACGCTGCCCGTGCTGCCGCGAGTACTTGCAAGGACTCGTGGGACAGCCCGGCGTTTCCCTTCTGCCTTGATATATCCGTACCCGCACCCGCACCACCGTCCGTCATCTGCCGTGAACCGTGGACAATCCATAGCTCTTCCCACAGCCTGGAAGTTCCCCGCCCGCCGCGCAAAAGGGCGGCGAGCTGTTGCACCAGCACCACAAGCGGCAAAGGCTCATTCCGCCTCTGGCGTCGTGGAGGCCCGGGCCACACTTTCACACGTGCGTTGGCCCTCTCTGCCCGGCCGATCGGCTCCCCCAGGCTTATCCGGAGACGCCGGCTGCCAACCCGATGGCCCCTCAGCTGCAGCCAGGCAGCAAGCGCCGCAATGAAGACAAAGGCTCCGATCACGGCTCGTCTCCAAAGCGTTCCAAGGACAGCCGGCCAGCGAGTTGGTTCCATGCTGGCCCTTGTGTCATTCCCGGCGAGCTCCAGCTGAGGGCTGGTACCACTTTCTGGCCCTTGCCGGTTTCGACGACGACCCCGATGGATGCCACCTTCCGTCCCGACGCGGTTCTGTCCACGTGAATCACCACGTCCAGGGCGCTGGAAACCTGCAGCCGGACGGCTTCGGCGTTCAAACCTGCGAGGGCGCCGAGGGCCACCAACCTTGCTGGCACAGCCTCGGCAGTGTTGGCGTGGATGGTGCCTCCGCCGCCGGTGTGGCCGGTATTCAGTGCCGTCAGCAATTCACGGACTTCGGCGCCGCGGCACTCTCCCACAATCAGCCTGTCGGGCCGCATGCGCAGTGCTTGACGGACCAATTCACCCAAGTCCAGGGCCCCTCCGCCCTCCAGGTTTCCGTGGCGTGATTCGAGGGTCACTACATGCGGGTGGACCGGGTTGAGCTCGGCGGCGTCCTCTATGAGCACCAGCCGCTCCGACGGATGGCTCAATCCGAGCATGGTGGAGAGCAGGGTCGTCTTCCCTGAGCCCGTGGCGCCGCTGATGAGGAAACTGAGTTTCTGCGCCATGATGGCACGCAGGACCGACTCGACGTGTTCCGAAAACATACCCCGCTCCCTCAACTCGGCGAGAGTGAACACCTCTTCCCGACGGATGCGGATGGACAGCAGGGTCCCGGCCGTTGATATGGGTGCGAGGACCGCATGCACCCGATACCCGCCACTGAGCCGGACGTCCACGCACGGGGAACCGTCGTCCAAACGCCTGCCCCCGGCTGAAACCAAGCGAGTTGCCAGTGACCTGATCTGTTGTTCAGTGTCGAAGTGCACCGCTGAACGTTCCAAGCCGTTGCCGCGGTCCAACCAGACTGAGTCAGGCCCGTTGACGAAGATGTCCGTGACTGCAGGATCCTGGGCGAGTTGCTGGAGGGGTCCCAACCCGTTCAGTTCCGCGCTGATGGATTCCGCAGCCTCCAACGCACCGGCAGAGCCCAGTAGCCTGCCGCTTGCCTGCACAGCTGCTGCCACCGTAGACGGGGTTACGGGTCCGTTCCCTGCGAGCACTGATTCCCGCACTGTCTCGAGAAGAACGGAGTCCAGCCTGCGGGCCTGCCGCCGGCGGGTTCCCTCGGCGAAACGGCTCACTGGATGGCTCCGTTCAGCTCCAGCACAGAACCGGCCAAACGGCTGATGGACTTCCGGCGTCCGAGTTCCAGCAATCGTCCAAGTTCGGTGCCTGCTGCGACACCGCGCATCTCTGGAAGGACGCCCAGCAGCGGCAGTCCCAGTGAGTCGGCGATCAGCGTTGCGTCCACGGAAGTGGCGATGGTTCCCCGGACCAAAAGTCCGGTGTCGATGGGCGGGAGCTCGCTGAGGACGCGCGTGGCCGCCACCGCGGATTTGAGGTTGGCCTTGGCCAGCAGCAGAATCCTGTCGCAGTCCCACGCGAGCGTCGCCAGTCCCTCCCCAGTGCGTCCGATGTCCACCAGGATGAGTTCAAAGCTTCGGCGTGCGGCGTCAACCACGGCAGCTACGGCGGCGGCCGGGGGATCTGGACGGATTCCCGGGTCCCTGGCCACGACAGGTAGGCGAAGCCGCCGGCCACTGGCAGGGAGTCCCGGAACCGGGAGGGATCTATGCTGCCGCGGGTTTCTGCGAAGTCCGGCCATCGCAAGCCGGGAATCTCGTCAGCCGTCACCGCAAGTTCAAGGCCTCCGCCCCAGCGATCACCATCGATGAGGACAGTACTGACGCCATGCCCGGCTGCGGCTTGGGCGAGCCAAATCGCGGTAGTGGTGGCGCCTGCCCCGCCGCTGCCGCCAATGATTCCCATGACCGTGCCTCCGGGATCCGGGGAGCCGGACATGCTGAGATGTTCAGCCAGCCAGGCTGCGGCCTCGGGGAGGACGGCGACCCGCTCAGCTCCCAGTACGGCAGCCAGACGCCATAGCCCGTCGCCTTCGGCGGCTTTACCAAGCAACACCGTGGGGGCTCTTCGCCTGGGCGGCAGTTCGCGGATGTCACTCCCCACGAGAACCACATCCGCGTTGTCCCAGCCGTGGACGGCTTCCGTCACGTCAGTGGCCGTTCTCAGGTTTCCGCCTGCCGCTGCGACTATCCGCTTGGCCTCTTCCTGGAGGTAGGGATCGCCGGAAACAAGCAGGATTCCGACGGCGTCGCGGGGCACCCAGTATCCATCCGCGTCCCCCTGCACCGGTTGTTTGCCGTTTTGCCCATGGTGCCTGCTGCTTTGCCTGTGCCCACGATCTCGCTTGCTCATGGGCTCCACATTTGTTGATTCGGCCAGCAGAAAGAAGGTCCAAATTCCCGTATGTGCACAACCTGGCGTGGCCGGAGCTGTGGAGGAGCAGTCCTTTCCTGCAACAGCAACAGCGACAGCACCACACCACCCTTCCGCACAGGGCAGAATGGACACCATGTATTTGCTGCTCGCCGCCCACCCGGAAGGCGCAGCCATACAAAGAATCTCCCCCACCGGTAAGGCTACTGCTGACGCGCGCGTCGTCACCCGCGCTGAGTTGCCCGGCGTCGTGCGTGAATTCGAAGCCCAGCGGCCCCGCTGGGTTTGGCATCGCACCCAGGATTGGTATTCGGACCTACTGACCCATGGCATAGAGCTGGAGCGTTGCCACGACCTCTCGCTCTGCGGGGCTATTCTGGCCCACTCGGAATTCACCGCCCACACGGACTATGCCAAGCATGCGGTCAAGCTCACCCAGGACGACGACTCAACACCGCCGCGGACTCTTCAGCCACCGCCACCGCCCGCGGATCAAGGGGCGCTCTTCGAGGACCCTTCACCATCGAACTCCGCAGCAGGGGTAGCTGAACTCAAGGAGGAGTTTGCAGCCCAACAGCACGCGATTTCCCAGGTCCCGGAAGCCAACCAACAGAAACAGCGCCTGCAGCTGCTGCTCGCCGCTGAGTCGGCATGCGCGATAATCGCCCTCGAGATGCAGCACGCCGGCGTCCCCTGGCGCGAGGAACTGCATCAGCAGATCCTCGCCGATGTGCTTGGACCCAGGCCGCCGCTGGGACACCGGCCGCCCGCCCTTGAGGCTCTTTGCGCCGAGCTTAGGAGCATCCTCAACTCCCCCAGCCTGAATCCGGACTCCCCGCAGGACCTCATGCGTGCATTGCACAGGAACGGGATCGAGGTGAAAAGCACCCGCCAATGGGAGCTGCAGGAATCGAAGCACCCCGCCATCCAGCCTCTGCTCGCCTACAAAAAGCTCTCCCGCCTGCACACCGCCAACGGTTGGTCCTGGTTGGACGCATGGGTGCGTGACGGCCGGTTCCACCCCGAGTACGTGGTGGGTGGAGTTGTGTCCGGCCGCTGGGCTTCACGCGGTGGCGGTGCCCTCCAGATCCCACGCAACATCCGGGCAGCGGTCCACGCGGATCCCGGTCACAAACTCATTGTCGCCGACGCCTCGCAACTGGAGCCAAGGGTCCTCGTGGCACTGGCGCAAGACACGAAAATGGCGGAGGCCGCCCGCGACAAAGACCTCTACGCCGGCATCGCAGCCCAAGGCTTTGGTGGTGACCGTGCGAAGGCAAAGATTGCACTGCTGGGAGCCATCTACGGTGCCACCACGGGCGAGTCTGGCAGGCTGATGCCGCAGCTCACGCGAACCTATCCCCGCGCCGTCGGGTTCGTGGAGCAGGCAGCCCGTGAGGGCGAAGCAGGGCGAACAGTAACCACCCGGCTGGGCAGGAGCAGCCCGCCACCGTCCGCCGGTTGGATACGGAGCCAGCAATCGGCCACCGCCGAAGAACAACGCCGCGCCGACAACCTGGCCCGGTCCAGGGGCCGCTTCACCCGCAACTTCGTAGTCCAGGGCTCGGCTGCTGAGTGGGCGGCCTGCTGGCTGGCGGAACTACGCCGGCGGTTGAGGGCCTCGCGCGCCGAAGGCTCGGCTATCGGGGAACTCGTCTTCTTCCTGCACGACGAAGTGATGGTTCATGCGCCCGACCACGCGGTGGACGCCTGTATCCGCGCCATCGAAGAAGCGGCTTCGGCAGCGAAAGAACTCATGTTCGGGCGGATCCCTGTGGAATTTCCGGTGAGTGTTGCCGTCGTCGATTCCTACGACAAAGCGAAGTAGCCGGACCATAGCCGGAAGCTGCGGGACTATCCAGTCACATCTCGCCATATGAGCCGGAATGACCCCGCAGTGACGGGTACTGCGAAGTAACTTTGGTTCGCGCCCGGTTCTGGATACTTTCACTATGTGGATAGTTTGCTGGTCCACATCTTTGTGCAAGGAAGCATCAAAAGGGGGAGCATTCGATGGCTGGCAGGTTTGAAATTCTCAAGGACAACGACGAAGGTTACCGGTTCCGTCTGACGGCGGCCGACGGAACCGTCGTGGCTGTCTCTCCCACGTTCACTCACCTTGAGGGCGTGGTTGCCGGGATCAACGCCGTGCGGGAAAACGCCGCCACCGGACTGATCGTTGACCGTTCGACGACGGCCCGCAAGGCTGCCTGAACGGTCCCGAGGGCGCAAGACCGGTGGGCACCGACCTGTTAGAGGTCGATGTCCCGCAGCTTGTCCTTGTCCCAGGGAACGGTCCAGCCCAGTTCGTCGAAGAGGCCGCTGAGGACCATCCCGGTGAAGCCCCACACCAGCACGCCGTTGACGGTGAAACCAGGGCTGGTGTATGTGCGGCCGAACCTGGAAATGGTGGCTGTGACCCGGTTGACGGGATCCAGGAGGTCGCGCACCGGCACCCTGAAGACCTGCGCGGATTCGGCGTAGTCCACTACGCGAACCGGGGATGGCGCATCCCACCACGCGAGGACCGGAGTTACCCGGAAGTTGCTCCGGATAAGTCCAAGCTCAGGGATAACACCAAGAACCCGGACACCACTTGCATCCAGCCCGGTCTCTTCCACGGCTTCGCGAAGGGCAGCGGCCACTACCGTCTCATCTTCCGGGTCTACGCTGCCGCCCGGGAACGCCACTTGGCCCGGATGGTCGTCAAGGGTGTGCGCCCGTTCGAGCAGGAGGACATCAAGGTCGGCCGGTGCTATGGGGCGTCCTGATTCGGCAGGAATGTTGTCCAGCACACCGAAAAGCATCAGGACCGCCGCGGCCCGGTTGGTTTCCGGAGTGACGGGGAGCTTCTCCCACAGGGCCGAGTGCTGTTGCTTACCGTTTTCAAAGCGGGTGACCAGTGCGGATAGTTCTTCAAGCGCGGTCACCCGGGCCTCCTTTGCGATTCCATGCGGATCTCCGCGGCCCTATGCGTCTCTGCCAGGAGTTGCTTCAGCAAAGCTTCGTTGCCCGGTGCAAGCTCGTACTTCAGCAGCTTGGCTGCCTTGACCGGGTCCGTTTCGCCCTCTCCGTAGCTCGGGCAGAGGCTGGCGACCGGGCAAGCACCACAGGCGGGTTTCCTGGAATGGCAAATCCTGCGCCCGTGGAACACCACCCGGTGGGAGAGCATGGTCCAGTCCCGGGGTTCAAACAATTCCGCGACATCGAACTCGATCTTCACAGGATCATCCGAGGCCGTCCATCCGAACCGGCGGGCCAGCCGGCCGAAGTGCGTATCCACCGTGATCCCGGGAATACCGAATGCGTTGCCCAGAACGACGTTCGCGGTCTTCCGCCCTACGCCCGGGAGCGTCACCAAGTCTTCAAGACGTCCCGGGACCACGCCGTCGTACTCATCCACAAGCCGCGTGCTGAGCGCCAGCACGTTCCGGGCTTTGGCCCTGAAGAAGCCCGTCGGCTGGAGTATGGTCTCCAGCTCGACCGGATCCGCTTCAGCCATGGCGCGGGCATCCGGGTAGCGGGCAAACAGGATTTTGGTGACCTGGTTGACGGCCACATCCGTGGTTTGGGCCGAGAGGACCGTGGCCACCACCAGCTCAAAGGGGTTCCTGAAATCCAGCTCTGCATGGGCGTAGGGATACTTATCAGCGAGAACCCTGTTGATCTTGCGAGCCCGGCGTTTGAGCGCGAGCAGGGAACCGGCTTCGGCGATGGCCACGGGGTCCTGCTTAGCCGCGTTCGATGTTGCTGAGCTCCCGAAGAACCCCAACCTTGCCATCGGTGTCCTGAACCAGGAATTCGTGTCCGCGGTCCTCGAGTGCCAGGACCCAACCACCGGGTTCGATGGTGAAGGCCGGAGCACCCGTGTGTTCGTCATATGCAGTCCGCGGCTGTGCGACAGCGAACCAGAAGGCTTCATACTGTGGCGCATCGGATTCTTCCGGTCGGCTTGCCGGGTCCACGGTTGCGCCGATCGAGTCGCTGACCCTGCGCGTGTCACCGGAGACTATGGGCGTTGCCATGGTGGCAGCCCAAGGCTGCTGAGGCGCTGGTTGGCTCGCCTGCTGGGCCGCGTGCTGGGTGGTGGCAGGCTGCGCCGCGTGCTGGGTAGTGGCAGGCTCGGCCGGCGAACCCTGAGCGGGGACCCGGGCATCCTTGGCGCCGGAACCTCCAGCCGGTTCCGCCTTGTCAGGCGATGACGAAGCAGGAGATGCGCCAGCGCCGGAAGGCACGGGAGCAACTGCAGAGCCAGCGGATGCCGGTCCTGTTGTTGTCGGGCCTGTTGTTGCCGGTCCTGTCATTCCGGAGCCGCTTCCGTCTGCAGGCTTGGCGTCCGCTGCATGTACGACGGCGGAGGCTTCAGTTGCAGGCGACGGCGTGGTTCCGTAGCTGGCCGGCGGAGCGAAGGGGCTTGCACCTGCTGCGGGAGAACCCGCGCCGGGAGCGCCCGTGGAGGCAGCTGCAGCAGCTGTACCTGAAACATGCGAGACGGGAGCCTGGTTGCCGGGCGCCGCCCCCTGGAACCCGGGTGCCGCCCCCTGGAACCCGGGCGCCGATCCATGGAATCCGGGGGTTGAACCGGCGCCCTCGGACGGCTTGGGGGCTTTGGGAGCCTTGGGAGCCGCCGGCTTGCGGCTGGGCACAGCTGCCTCGCGGGCGACAACGTGCGCCGGCTGCTCAGCCCGCCCCTTGAAATCAGCGGAGAGCCACGGAAGATGAGGGGCAAGGACGGTCGCGGCCAGCAGGCCCACGGAACCAACCAATCCCAGCAGTACGCTGCCGTTGAAGGAGTTGGCAATGGTGAGGAAGAACAAGGGGAAGGCGAACGAGGCAACCACGGACGCGAACTGGTCCACGGACAGCGAGCCAATTCGGACGATTGTTCCCGGCTGCAGCCTGCGGGCCACGAAGAGTGCCGCCACCACCAGCGGGAGGATGATGCCCAGCAGCAGGAAGAACAGGTTTCCGAGGTTCCAGAGGTTGTACAGGTCCCCGAACATCGGCAGCAACGAGGCGACGAACATCAGGAGCGTGGAGCCGAAAACAGTAAGGTCCCGGATGGTGAACGGCCCGGCAACGGCGTCATACTTGGCGGCATCGCCCTGGGCAGCAGCGTCGCCCTGAGCAGCAGCGCCGTTCTTGGCCGCAGCGTCCTTCTTGGCAGGAGCTCCGGAGGTACCCGTGGCAGGATTCCCAGCAGCGTTTCCACCGGCAGCGGTGGCCGTTCCAGCCGTGGTGTCCGGTCCCGTCGGCTGTGAGTCGTGCGGGCCTGGGCTCAGCTGGTTCATCTATTTCTCCTTCGTACGGCGGCGTCTTGGACAGTCCGGCCCGGCGACCTCCGCGGAATCCCGCCGAGAACCGGACACGCCAGAAGTGCGTCCCAAGACGTCTTCAGCCTATGCCACCCCACTGACAGGGTTCTAGCTGAAAACGGCCATACCGCTCCGCCCACAGCAAACTCCAAGGTTCCTTACAGAATGTAATCAACACTTAGGCCCCCAGCAGCGGCAGCCCGCGGCCGCCGTCGTGCGTCATGTAAGCGGTTCCCCACTGCCTAAGCCGCCATTCGTCGCTAAATCCGCGCCGCTCACTGCCGCATTTGTGACGACGCACACGTAGGACTTCCCGAAGCGATAGTGTTGATGGCGGACAGCACTTTGCGGATCCTTGGGGGACGCGCTCGACGCCGACGACGGCCCGGGCGGGAACCTCACGGCAGGATCCGCGCAGCAAAGATCGATGAATGATGAGGTTCACCATGTCCCAGGACACCACCGGATCCACGGCCACCGCTGCAGCTTCAACTGCTCAGAACGGTCCCGCCGCACACGTTGAGGCGCTTGAAAACCTCCTCCACGAGAACCGTAAGTTCGCTCCGTCGGCAGAGTTCGCCGCGAACGCCGTCACAAGCGCTGACGCCTACAAAGAGGCAGAAGCGGACCGTCCTGCGTTCTGGGCCAAGCAGGCCCGCGAGCTGTTGAGCTGGGACAAGGACTTTACGGAAACTCTGGACTGGTCCAATCCTCCGTTTGCCAAGTGGTTCGTGGGCGGCGAAGTCAATGCCGCGTACAACGCACTGGACCGCCATGTGGAAAACGGCTTGGGCGACCGCGTGGCGATCTACTTCGAAGGTGAACCCGGTGACACCCGCACCTACACGTACGCGGAACTGACCGAAGAAGTGAAGAAAGCCGCCAACGCCTTCGAGTCCCTCGGTGTGGCCAAGGGTGACCGCGTGGCCGTGTACCTGCCCATGATCCCCGAGGCTGTTATTACGCTCCTTGCCTGCGCCAGGATCGGCGCCGTGCACTCCGTGGTGTTCGGCGGCTTCTCCGCGGACGCCCTGCGGTCCCGGATCGAGGACGCCGAAGCCAAGCTCGTGGTCACCGCCGACGGAACCTACCGGCGCGGCAAGCCGAGCGCGCTGAAGCCGGCCGTGGACGAAGCCCTGTCCAAAGAAGGTCATACGGTCCAGAACGTTGTTGTGGTCAAGCGCAACGGCGAGGACGTCAACTGGGTGGAAGGCCGCGACCTCTGGTGGAGCGAGACGGTAGATACGGCATCAACCGAGCACACCGCCGTGGGCCATGACTCCGAACACCCGCTGTTCATCCTCTACACCTCCGGCACCACGGGCAAGCCCAAGGGCATCCTGCACACCACCGGCGGGTACCTCACGCAGGCTGCGTACACGCACAAGGCCGTGTTTGATCTCCATCCCGAAACGGATGTGTACTGGTGCACGGCCGACGTCGGATGGGTCACCGGCCACTCGTACGTCACCTACGCTCCGCTCATCAACGGCGCTACCCAGGTCATGTACGAAGGCACCCCCGACTCCCCCCACCAGGGCCGCTGGTGGGAAATCGTGGAGAAGTACAAGGTGTCCATCCTGTACACCGCGCCGACCGCGATCCGGACGTTCATGAAGTGGGGCCGGGACATCCCGGACAAGTACGATCTCTCCTCCATCCGCGTGCTGGGCTCCGTGGGCGAATCCATCAACCCCGAAGCGTGGATGTGGTACCGCGACGTCATCGGTGCCAACGCAGGCAAGAACGGTGAAAAGAAGGAACACCCCGCCCCGATCGTGGACACCTGGTGGCAGACTGAAACCGGCGCCCAGATGATCGCACCGCTGCCCGGAGTGACCGCCACCAAGCCCGGCTCCGCGCAGGTTCCGCTGCCCGGCATCGCCATTGACGTTGTAGACGAAAACGGCCAGTCCGTGGCCAATGGCGAGGGCGGCTACCTGGTGGTCCGCGAGCCGTGGCCCTCCATGCTGCGCGGCATCTGGGGCGACCCCGAGCGGTTCAAGGACACCTACTGGTCCCGCTTCGAGGCCATGTACTTCGCCGGCGACGGTGCCAAGAAGGACGAGGACGGCGACGTCTGGCTTCTCGGCCGCGTGGACGACGTCATGAACGTCTCCGGCCACCGCCTCTCCACCACGGAGATCGAATCGGCACTGGTCAGCCACCCGTCCGTGGCTGAAGCGGCCGTGGTTGGTGCCGCTGACGAGACCACTGGACAGGCCGTGGTGGCGTTCGTCATCCTCCGCGGTGACGCCGTGAACAACGGTGATGAAACCGTCCTGGAACTGCGCAACCACGTGGGCAAGGAAATCGGCCCCATTGCCAAGCCCAAGCAGCTCCTGATCGTTCCGGAACTGCCCAAGACCCGCTCCGGCAAGATCGTCCGCCGCCTCCTCAAGGACATCGCCGAAGGCCGCGATACCGGCGACGCCACCACATTGGCCGATCCCGGCATCATGACCCAGATCGCGGAGTCCCTCCGTAAGTAGTTACTTCGTTTCAGTAGTTAATGCACGACGACGCCGCTCACCTCCCAAGGCGAGCGGCGTCGTCGTGCGTTAAGGCGCCGTGCGTGAAGGCGTTGTCCGCAACGGACTATCGTGACGCAGGCGTGACCGTCGCCGCGCTTGGCCTGCCGGGCTCTGGAAGCCGGCCGCCCTAGACTGGAGCCAGATTCAGCCCCATGTTTGACGAGGTTCCCAGAAAGGCCCTGATGCTTCAGGCAGCACGCCACTCCGCCATCATCGACGCCGTCCAGCGCGAACGCGTGGTGCGGGTCTCGGACCTCGCCCAAGTGCTGGGGGTCTCCCCCATGACTGTGCGCCGGGACATCGAAGCACTCGAGGAAGCCGGCCGCGTGGAGCGCATACACGGCGGAGCCAAGCTTCCAGGCGATGCGAGCACCCACGAGCCCGGCTTCGAGCTCAAGTCCACGCAGCTTCCCGCGGAGAAGCACGCCATTGCGGTGGAGGCGGCGTCCCTTGTCCAGGAGGGCATGGCGATCGGCCTCGGTGCGGGCACCACCACCTGGGCGCTGGCGAAGGAACTCGTCAACGGTCCCCGTATCACCGTGGTCACCAACTCCGTGCGTATCGCAGACCTGTTCCACCACGGTTCCTCGTCCGGCCCCGCACGCTTCGGGTCCACGGTAATCCTGATCGGTGGCGAACGAACACCGTCGGACGCACTGGTAGGCCCCATAGCGACTTCTTCACTGAAGCAGCTCCACTTGGACGTCTTGTTCCTGGGCGTCCACGGCATGGACGCCCACGCGGGCTTCACTACTCCCAACCTGCTGGAAGCCGAGACCAACCGCGCCTTCATGGCGTCCGCCCGGAGCACAGTTGTCCTGGCCGACCACAGCAAGTGGGGCGTGGTGGGCATTGCCTCGATCGCCCAGCTGGAAGAAGCTGACGAACTGATCACGGACTCGCTGCTGGGTGAAGACGCCCGGCGCGTACTGGCCGAGAACGTTGCAAAACTCCGAATCGCCGAGGCGTGACCGTGGTAGGTGGGTCTCATACCCCGGGTGGAGGCCGGCCGGCAGAGTTCAGCCGCCGGACTGACGCCGCAGGGTAGGGGCCGCAGGGATGCTGGATATATGAACGCCATCCTCCACGCCCAGCAGCTCACCAAGCACTACCCCGGCAGCATCGCCTTGGACCACGTCGACTTCACAGCGAATGCCGGCGAGTCCATTGCGATCATCGGACCTTCCGGTTCCGGTAAAACAACACTCCTGCACTGCCTCGCCGGAATTTTGAGGCCCGACGCCGGTGCCATCACCTTGACCACTCCTTCCTCGCCTTTGCGGCTGGATACCTTGGGAGATGCCGCGCTGTCCCGGCTGCGGCGCGAGGAGTTCGGCTTCGTTTTCCAGCAAGGCATGCTGCTTCCGGAGCTCACTGCCTTGGAAAACGTGGCCTTGGCTCTCATGCTCAACGGCACAGACCGCACCACTTCAGAGGCCAGGGCGGCGGAATGGCTTGGTGCTTTGGGTCTTGCCGGGATGGAACAACGCCGATTGGGTGAGCTCTCCGGCGGACAGGTACAGCGCGTGGCCATCGCCCGCGCCCAAGTCACCGGCGCCAGGGTTGTCTTCGCTGACGAGCCCACCGGCGCTTTGGACTCGGCCACCTCCACGGAAGTCCTGGACGTTCTCCTCCACTCAGTAGCCGCCAACGGCCGGACACTGCTGGTCGTCACACACGATCCCAACGTCGCGGCCCGCTGCCGGCGCGTCGTGGAGTTGCGCGACGGCAGGATCGTCGCAGACAGCGGAAGCCCCGTTCCGGCACCCAATCTTCCAGCGCAAGCGAGCCCGGCAGCGCCGGACATGCAACTAGCGCCGGGCATGCAAGCAGCGCCGGGCACCGCCAACTTCAAGGGCGCCTTCAATGTCTAGCCTTTCCATGGCCCTGCGCCTCACCCCGTATCTTGCCCGAAGCAACGGGAGCGGTTTCCGGGAATCCGGTCTTCGCGACGCCGGGCTTCCTATCCTCGCTTTCGGAACCGTCACCGCGCTGCTCCTCACCGTAGCCGGAGGTTCACAGGTCTTCTGGTCCTGGTCCGACGACATCGCGGGCACTTACCAAGCCTTGGCCGTCGTCGCCATGGTCTTGCTCATCATCCCGTTGTTGACGCTCGGTGCCTCGGCCGCGCGACTTGCCGCCCGTCGTCGTGATGACCGGTTGGCCTCGCTGCGGTTGTTGGGCGCCAATAGCGCGACAGTGGTTTGGATGACCGTCATTGAGTCCACGGTCCTCGCGGCCGTAGGGGCTTTGGCAGGCTCGGGGCTCTATGCCTGCATCGCGCCTTTCCTGGGGCTTATCCAATTCCGGGGCCAGGCAATCGGCAGCCACGCATGGCTATCAGTGCCGTCCATCCTCGGCTGCGTCCTGGCAGTCTGTGTCCTGGCCGCGGTGAGCGCTGCCCTGGGGCTCCGGAAAGTCGTGGTGACACCGTTGGGAGTCCGGACCCGGCAAACGCCCGACGGCGCGCACTGGGTTCGTGGACTCATCGCCGCTGTTGTGGTGGTTGTGGGAGTGGTGGCGATGGGGATGCTCAGCAGCTTCGGTACATTCATTGTGATCGTCGCCGTTATGGGTGGCTGCTTTGGACTGGCGCTGCTGGCGTTGAACCTCATGGGGCCATGGGTCCTGCGGCTTCGGGCGTCGTCTCAGCTCAAGCGGGCCAAACGACCCGAACAACTGCTGGCTGCGAGGACCGTGCTGGAAAGTCCCAAGGAATCGTGGCGGCAGGTTGGGGGCGTCGCGATGACCAGTTTTGTGGGCGTATTCGTGGGTGTCGGCATGGCTGTGGCTGACAGCATGGGCACCGGCGGCGACGCTGAAGCCACGCTGCTGGTCCGGGACATCAACACCGGAGTGATGATCACCCTGCTGGGCTCATTCCTGATGGTCGCTTGTTCTGCGGGCGTGAACCAGGCTGCTGCCGTCCTTGACCGGGCCTCCACCCTGGTGGCATTGGACCGGGTTGGAATGCCCCGGAAGCTCATGGTGGCGGCGCGGGTCAAAGCCGTGATGTCGCCACTCTTCCTGGTGGCGGGCATTTCAGCTGCCGCAGCTGCCGTCCTGGTCCTGCCCCTGACGGGTGCTGTCCTGCTGACCCAGCCCGTGGTGTTCCTGACCATCGGAGGGGTGTTCGCGGCCGGCTTCCTGCTGGTCCGGCTGGCCGTTGCCGCCGGAACAGCACAGATCGGCCAGGTGCTGGCCCGGCCCGAGCGCTACGCAAGCATGGACTCGTAACCCGGCGGGCCGCCGTCGTAATCTCCCGCGCGGCGGGTTACTCGCAACCGCAGGACTGCCGGATGATCAGCTCCGTAGGCAGGATCCGGTGTTGCAGCTCATCTCCGCGGCTCTTGCCTACCAAGGCCTGCACAGCCGCTTCTGCCATCGCTTTGACAGGCTGGGCAACCGTAGTCAGCGCAGGCCAGCTGTATTCGGAGTCCAAGGAGCCGTCGAAGGACACCAACGCAAGGTCCTCGGGCACTCGAACACCCGCCTCATGAAGGGCGCGCAGGATACCGATGGCCTGCATATCGTTGCTGGCGAAAATCGCGGTGGGGCGATTGGCCATGGAGAGGAAGCGCTTGCCAACCTCATAGCCGCCCGGCCGGCTGAAGGGACCATGCAGCATGGGCCCGTCCGGCAGTCCGGCGTCACGCAGAGTCGCCAGCCACCCCACCTCGCGCCCATCCAGTTGATTGCCGGTATTGGTGCCGATCGCCAAGCCAATGTTCGTATGCCCATGGCCAATCAGGTGCTCCACGGCGGCGCGCGCTCCGGCCTGAAGGTCAACGCCCACGCTACTGAATTCCGGTGGCGAGCCTGCGTTGTTCAGGAGGACTGCGGGGATTTCCGAAGCCTCAAGTTCCGAAACGTCGGGATCGAACACACAACTGGCCAGGAAAACCCCGTCCACCTGGCGGGCGGCCAAGGTGCGGATATTCTTGCGTTCACGCGTCAAGCTTCCATCGGAGTTGGTGAGTACCATTCCGAAGCCAAGTTCCGCTGCGGCGTCTTCCACAGCGTGGGCCAGTTGCGTGAAAAACGGGTTGGTGTTGTCCGGAACCACCACGCCGATAGTCTCGCTGGATCCCAACTTCAAGGCCCGGGCGGCCGCGTTGGGCCGGTATCCCAGGACACGGATGGCATCGCGCACTTTGGCTTCCGTCGCCGGGGCCACGTTCTTGGGCCCACCGTTCACCACATAACTCACGACGGCGGTACTCACCCCGGCGTATCGGGCCACGTCTTTGCGTGTTACCGGGCCGCGCGAGGTTTGTACCGCCGAAGTTGTCATGGGGTAAATGCTAGCTACTCCACGGGAGCATCACCGAAGTCACGGATGGGGAGGCGCTCGCCGCCCCGAAGCGCAGACTCATGGGCGACGATTCCCGGCAACGTGAAACGGGCCGCCACCCAGGCGTTGACCGGAGGAAGGCTGCGGTTGTTCACGGCCGTGACAAAGTCGTCCACCAGGAATTGGTGGCTTCCTTCATGACCGTTGGGCGCTCCGAGGAACTCCTGCGGAAGCCTGGACTGGTCATGCACCGGAGCCAGTCCGGAAATGAAGGCATCCCGCAGCTCAGGGGCAACATCTGCCAGCGATGGGTCATCCAGGGACATGGTGGGCTTGGTTTCCACCTGATCCGAGACGTCCTCCACCGTGGACTTGTCCTGCCACACGGTGGTGGTGGCAAGCTGCTCGAAGCTGGCGTCGGTGCCGAAGAAACGGAAACGGGACTCACGAATGTGTGATGGGTACCCGACTCGGCGCATCTCGTTGGTGCGCATCGCACCGCCGTCGTTCATTTCAAACAGCGCCGTGGCGTTGGAGAAGTCGTTGGCGAACATGCTTACGTCCTTGTCGAAGACGCCATCGCCGCGATGGTCCTTCACACCGATGCAGCTCACGCTGACCGCATGCCCGGGGACGGCACCAAGCACGCCACCGATCGCGTGCGTGGGGTAGAGCATGGGAGGGTAGCTGGCCGTTTCCTTCCATCGTTCTCCGCCGCTGTATTGGTAGGCCTCATAGAATCCGAGGTCCATGTCATGGACGTAGTCGCCCTCGGTGTAGAAGATGCGGCCGAATTTGCCTGCTGCGTGTTGCTGCCGGGCGAAGACAGTGGCCGGGTTGTAATAGCTGGTCTCACCCATGGCGTAGACAAGCTTGGTCTCACGCACGGCCTCGATGATCCGTTCAATCTCCTCTTCGGAAATGGCCATGGGCACGGCTGAATAGACGTGCTTTCCGGCACGCAGCGCCCGCTCTACGAGCGGCCCGTGGGTCCACCGCTGCGTGAAGATGGCCACGGCATCGACGTCGGACTCCAACAGCTCCTCAAAGCTGCCCAGCACTCCATCCAATCCCCACCGTTCCTGCGCTGCGGCTGCCCGTTCGGGGAGTTCGTCGATTGCGTAGACCGCGCTGACACCCGGGTGGATCTTGAACAAGTGGGCGAACTGGCTGCCGAACTGTCCAGCACCCACAACACCGATCGAAAACGTCATTGTTTGCCTTCCTTGGGGCTGCCGAAGCGGCCTCCGCTGTTTACTGACCTGATTTCCCGTCGAGTCTTCCACCGCGATCTACTCGAGTCAATGGAAGCAACATAAGTGAACATTTTTCACCACAAAGTTTGCAGCTGGCCTTGCGCTGATCAAATCTACTCGTGTAGATTCTCATCCAGTTGTTATGCACATCACAGCCACGAAAGGGTCGACGATGACCACGCTCACCAAGCAACCAGATCCGGGGCTCTCCTCCGCCAGGGCGCCGCGGAAGTCACGGAGACGGGGAAAACCAGCCGATGGGTTCCGTGGGATCGGAGACCTCAAGGTTGCGCTCTTCTTCATCGCCCCGGCGATGCTCGGACTGATCCTCTTCTACCTTGTCCCCACCATCCGGGGCATTTACCTCAGCTTCACCGAGTACAGCATCCTGGGCGACCCGGAATGGATTGGCACGCGGAACTATGAACGCATAGCCAAGGATCCGCTGTTCTGGAACGCCTTGGGTGTCACCTCGGAATACGTGGTGATCAACATTGTCCTCCAGACCGCGTTGGCCCTGGGCCTTGCCATCCTGATGCACCGTGTCGCAAAGTCCACGCTCGTCCGTGGTGCGCTCCTGATGCCCTACCTGATGGCAAACGTCATCGCCGCCCTGCTGTGGTTCTGGATGCTTGACTACCAGATCGGCATCATCAACCAGATCATCGAATGGACCGGTCTTCCCCGGGTGGCCTTCTTCGGCAGCGAGCAATGGGCCATCCCCACCCAGGCACTCATCAACACGTGGCGGCACATGGGCTACACAGCGCTCCTGATCTTCGCCGGGCTCCAAGCCATACCCAACAGCGTCTATGAGGCCGCCAGCATCGACGGTTCCAAGGCGGCGAGCACCTTCTGGCGGATCACGCTGCCGCTGCTCCGGCCAGTCCTGGTACTGGTCCTCGTAGTAACTGTGATCGGTTCTTTCCAGGTCTTTGACACCGTTGCCGTCACAACGGCCGGCGGTCCTGTCAACGCCACCCGGGTCCTGCAGTTCTACATCTATCAACGTGCCTTCAATGAACAGGACTTCGGCTACGGATCCGCCTTGGCTGTCATCCTCTTCCTCATCCTCGCCATCGTCGCTTTCATCCAGATGAAGTTCCTCCGCGGCAACCAGTCGGACCTGGACTAAGGACTCGCCATGACCACTCTTGCCTCACCCAAGAACGGCGCCAGCCGTCGCCCGCTCAGCCGCCCCTTCAACTGGCGCCGCGCCATCGCCCTGACCCTTCTCGCCTTGGCTGTTGCCGTAAGCATCCTGCCCTTCTACTGGGTGCTTCGCACGGCCCTGTCCTCCAACGGCTCCCTTGCCGCGAACTCCGCCAACCTGCTGCCGGCCGACTTCAACCTGGGTGCGTTCAAGCGCGTTTTCGGCCTCCAGAGTGCCTCCGAAGCCATCGCGGAAGGCGGCTCCGGCGCTTCGATCAACTTCTGGCAATACCTTTGGAACTCGCTGCTCTTCTCCGGGATCACTACAGCCTGCGCCGTGTTCTTCAGCTCAATGGCCGCCTATGCCTTCTCCCGGCTCCGGTGGAAAGGACGGGACGCAGTCTTCTCGCTGTTCCTTGCCACCATGCTCGTCCCGCCGATCTTTACCGCCCTGCCCAACTTCCTGCTCATCAAGAACCTGGGCCTGCTCAATTCCATGCTCGGACTCGTGTTGCCTTACTTGTTCATGACCCCGTTCGCGATCTTCTTCATGCGCCAGTTCTTCCTGAACATGTCCAGGGAAGTTGAAGAAGCTGCAATGCTCGACGGCGCCAAGCACTGGCGGATCTTCTTCCAAATCATCATGCCCAATGCCGCTGCCCCGATTGCCACCCTGGCGCTGCTGACCTTCATGGGTCAGTGGAACGAATACTTCTGGCCTCTACTGGTAGGCACCTCTGAGGAATCCCGGGTGCTCACCGTGGGACTGGGGGTCTTCAAATCCCAGTCTCCGCAGGGCGCACCGGACTGGTCCGGGCTCATGGCCGCAACGCTCGTGTCCGCCACACCTGTGCTGATCCTCTTTGCCATCTTCGGTAAACGGATCGTCAACTCCATCGGCTTCAACGGCACCAAATAGCTTTCTCTACCTCCCCCCGCAGAAACCGGCGTGTGCCGGCACGCACCCACCCGTCCCGAAAGGACCAACCATGATGAACAAGAAGCCACTCGGCGCCGTCGCCGTCGCGGCAGCTGCCATCCTCGCACTTTCCGCCTGCGCCGGCGGAAGCTCCGGAGGAGACGCTGCCAAAGGCGAGATCAATTATTGGCTCTGGGACGCCAATCAGCTCCCCGCCTACCAGCAATGCGCCACCGACTTCACCCAGGCCAACCCGGACATCACCGTCAAAATCACCCAGACAGGTTGGGACGACTACTGGTCCAAGCTCACCAACGGCATGGCCGCCGGCACTGCACCGGACGTCTTTACGGACCACCTGTCCAAGTACCCGGAGTTCCTCAAGACCAAGCAGTTGGTGGCCCTTGACGACGACAACGCCGATCTTTCACAGTACAACGAAGGCCTCGCAGATCTCTGGGTGGGCCAGGACGGCAAGCGCTATGGCCTCCCCAAAGACTGGGACACCATTGCATTGTTCTACAACCAGAAGATGGCCACCGACGCCGGCATTACCCCTGAACAGATGGGCTCCCTGGCCTGGAACCCGCAGGATGGCGGAACGTACGAGAAAGCAATCGCCCGTCTCACCGTGGACAAGAACGGCAAGCGCGGCGACGAAGCAGGCTTCGACAAGAACAATGTTGCCGTTTACGGTTTAGGCCTGCCTGGCTCCGATGCCGAGAACGCCGGCCAGACGCAGTGGAGCTACCTGTCCGCCACCACTGGTTGGACCACCACGGATAAGAACCCTTGGGGCACCCACTTCAACTACGACGACAAAAGGCTTCAGGACACCATCGACTGGTGGGCCTCGCTCGCCGAGAAGGGCTACATGCCCAAGCTTGAAACCACCGTTGGCGCCAACGCCGCCGACAGCTTCGGCGCAGGCAAAGCGGCCATCAACAGCAACGGTTCCTGGATGATCGGCCAGTACACCGGCTACAAGGGCATCGACCTCGGCATCGCCCCCACACCTCAGGGCCCCGAAGGCAAGCGTGCCTCCATGTTCAATGGCCTGGCGGACTCCGTTTGGGCAGGCACCAAGAAGAAGGACGCCGCCATCAAGTGGGTCGAGTACCTGGGCTCCACCGCCTGCCAGGACGTCGTTGCCTCCAAGGCCGTGGTGTTCCCCGCCATCACCACCTCCTCCGAGAAGGCCGCAGAGGCCTTCAAAGCCAAGAACGTGGACGTCAGCGCCTTCACGCAGCACGTGAAGGACAAGACCACCTTCATGCTCCCCATCACGGACAATGCCTCCAAAGTTTCGGGAATCATGAAGCCGGCAATGGACGCGGTGATCGCCGGGAAGTCCCCGGCCAGTTCGCTGACGGCCGCGAATGAACAGGTCAACGCACTCTTCGCTAAGTAAACCCACCCGTTGCGGGGCCCGCTCTGCGCTCCATTTCCTTCGCGTAGCGCGCAGAGCGGGCCCCACAACACTTCTGTACCGGCTCAAAGCCAACCCGATTGAAAGTGACTCCATACATGCACCCGCTCCATCTCCGTTCCGCAGGTACCAGCCTGGTGATCAGCACCCACCGAGGCGAGGCTGAGATAACCCACTGGGGAGCCGACCTGGGCGATGCCTTGCCGGACCTCGCCATCCTTAACGAGCCCATTCCGCCCTCCTCCATCGACGCCAACGTCCCCGCAGGGCTCCTCCCCCAGGCTTCCTCGAGTTGGCAGGGCAGGCCGGGACTTCGCGGCCACCGCTTCACGGATGGCGTACCCGGCTTTGATTTCTCCATCCGTCTTCGCGTGGCGAGCGCGACGGCCGATGGCAGCACAGCAGTCATCGTCCAAGCAGACCCCGACGCCGGTATCACGGTGACCAGCAACCTCACCCTGCACCCGGGCGGGCTTCTCGAACTGCGGCACTCGGTGACGAACCACGGCACGTCGCCTTTCCAGGTGGATGAGTTGGCGACGATGCTCCCGGTGGCGCCTGACGCCGTCGAACTTTTGGACCTGACCGGCCGTTGGTGCCGTGAACGCCACCCTCAGCGCCGGGACATTCAGCAAGGAACCTGGGTTCGTACAGGCCGTCACGGCCGTACCGGGCACGACTCCTCCTTGCTGCTTGCTGCGGGAACTGCCGGGTTCGGCAACCGGCACGGCAAGGTGTGGGCCACGCACCTTGCCTGGAGCGGCAACCACGAGCAATTTGCGGACAGCGTTGCCGATGGACGCACCATGGTGGGTGGCTCCGAGCTGCTGGGACCAGCCGAAGTAGTCCTTCAGCCCGGCGAAAGCTACACCACGCCTGCGCTATTTGCCGCATACTCGGACCGCGGTTTGGACGGGATCTCGGAAGCGTTCTACTCCTGGTTCCGCTCGCGGCCGCACCACGTGGGTGCAGCTACCGGAAAGGCCCGCCCAGTAGTCCTCAACACCTGGGAAGCGGTGTACTTCGACCACAACCTGGAAACCCTGATCGAGCTGGCGGAGTCCGCTGCCGACCTTGGAGTTGAGCGTTTCGTGCTCGACGACGGCTGGTTCCGCGGGCGCCGCGGCGACCACGCCGGCTTGGGCGACTGGTATGTGGACGAAACCCTCTGGCCGAGCGGGCTCACGCCCCTGATTGATGCCGTGACCAGCCACGGTATGGAGTTCGGGCTGTGGGTAGAGCCGGAAATGGTCAACCTGGATTCCGACATCGCCAGGGCGCATCCCGAATGGATCGTTGGGCCTTCCGCCGTTTCCTACAAGGACGGTGGCCGCCTGCCGCTCGGGTGGCGGCAACAACATGTGATCGACCTCGTAAACCCGGACGCCTGGCAGTACATTTACGACCGCATCGACGCGCTGCTCAGTGAGAACAACATCAGCTACCTCAAGTGGGACCAGAACCGCGACCTACTCGAGCACGGGCATGCCGGCCGGGCTTCGGTACACGAGCAAACGTTGGCGGCCTACCGGCTGTTCGATGCGCTCCACGCGGCCCATCCCGGGGTTGAAATCGAAAGCTGCTCCTCCGGTGGCGCCCGCGTGGACCTCGGAATCCTGGAACGGACGGACCGGATTTGGGCCTCGGACTGCAACGACGCCCTGGAACGGCAGACCATTCAGCGATGGACCGGAATGGTGGTGCCGCCGGAGTTGGTGGGCGGCCACATTGGACCCACCACATCGCACACCACCGGGCGGACGCACGACCTCTCATTCCGAGCCATCACGGCGTTGTTCGGACACTTCGGCATGGAGTGGGACGTCCGCTCCGTCACCGGGGCGGAACGTGAAGAGCTCAAGCGATTCATCGGCCTCTACAAGGAACACCGCGGCCTGATCCACAGTGGACGAATGGTGCGGGCAGATGTGCCGGACGAGTCTCTGATGGTGCACGGCGTGGTTGCTGATGCTGCAGTGACCGGGTCCACAGCTGCACTATTCGCTGTGGTGAAGACCCGGACAGGCTTTGGCGAACTCTCCGGACGGGTGACCATCCCGGCGTTGGACCCATCCCGTAAATACCGGGTAGAGGCGATTTTCCCTTCGCCTGGGGACGCCGACTACGGGCACACGTTCACGGAGGCAAAACCGGCCCCTTGGCTGGAGTCCGGAGCTGAAGCTACAGGACGGTTCCTGGGCGAGGTGGGTCTGCCCATGCCCGTCCTGAACCCGGAGCACGCCATCCTGCTGCGGTTCACGGCCCTCTGACGCTCGCTCACATCCCTCGGGCTTCCGGCCGACGCTCGCTCACATCCCACGGGCTTCCGGCCGACGCTCTTTCAGTAACAAAAAAGCCGCCCCGGTTCGCAACCGGGGCGGCTTTTCTTTAGTTGTTTAGCGTGAGCGCTGGCGAAGGCGCTGCATGTCCAGAATCACCACGGCGCGGGCTTCCAGGCGGAGCCATCCACGCTGGACGAACTCGGCCAGTGCCTTGTTCACGGTTTCGCGGGAAGCGCCCACCAGCTGGGCCAGCTCTTCCTGGGTGAGCTCGTGGGCTACCAGGACGCCGTCCGTGGCGGGGCGGCCGAAGCGGTCTGCAAGGTCCAGAAGGGCCTTGGCTACACGGCCCGGGACGTCGGAGAAGACGAGGTCGGAGAGGGAGTCGTTGGTCCGGCGGAGGCGGCGGGCCAAAGCCTGCAGCAGCTGCGCGGAAACCTCGGGGCGCGTGCGGAGCAGCGCGTTAAGGCTCTCGTTCTTGAGCCCGGCCAGGCGGGTTTCCGAGACGGCTGTGGCCGTAGCGGTACGCGGGCTGGGATCGAACAACGCCATCTCGCCGAAAAGCTCACCCGGGCCGAGGATGGCCAGAAGGGACTCGCGGCCATCTGGAGAGGTGCGGCCGAGCTTCACCTTGCCGGAAACGATGAAGTAGAGCTGGTCACCCTGGTCACCTTCGCGGAACACCGAAGCCCCACGTGAAAGGTCCACCTCGGTGAGTTCGTCCGTCAGCAAGCGGAATGCGTCGTCGTCAAGGGTGGCGAAGAGGGGTGCGCGGCGCAATACCTCGATGTCCATGAAATCTCCTGAGTATAAGTTTCGGTCGTGGCGCTCAGGCCATTGTTTCAGAATTTTTCAGCTTCTGTGACGTACTTGGCACGTGAAACGCTGAAACGACGCGGGTTTTGGGCCATCCAGCCCCCTCAAAGAGGTATTCCCGGCTCCGTATCGTGATCGGACTAACGGTTGGTTGTCAGGGTGGACATCTAGAATTGGCGCTACCCGGCTATGAGGAGCATTGGTGTTTGGCTTGACGATATTGGATTTGGCATTGATCCTGATGCTGCTGTCCTACCTGATCTACGGCCTTCGCAACGGCTTTATGGTCACATTGGGTGGAATCGCCGGATTCGTCGTCGGTGCCATTGCCGCCTTCATGGCCGTTCCGCTCGTCAGCGGCTGGGTGGCCGACAGCGGTTGGAGGCTGACCGCCACGGTGGGCGCCGCCGTCGTACTCATCGCTTTGGGCCATGGACTGGGCACCATGATCGGGCGTAAAGTCCGCCATGCCGTACGGATCAAGCCGCTGCACGCAGTGGACCGGTTGATCGGTGGCGTGGTGAGCGTGGTGGTGGCGGCGCTGGTGATGTCCATGCTGGCGTTCAGCATCAGTTCGCTGGGCGTGCCGTTCGTTTCCCAGCAGTTGGCAGAGTCGCGGGTCATCCGCTACATCGACAACCTCACACCCACGCCCGTCAAGAGCACCATGGCTCAGCTGCGTTCCACGGTGATCGGCGACGGCATACCCAAGCTCATTGAGGGCATTGGACCCGTCACTCCGGTGCCCGTTCCCAACGAGTCAACTGACACTCCCGCCTTGAATCAGGCCGCCGATTCGGTCCTCAAGATCGCCGGCACCGCCTTCGAGTGCGGGCAGAACCAGACGGGTTCTGGATTTGTTGTCTCGCCCGGGCGCGTCGTCACCAATGCGCACGTTGTGGCGGGCGTGTCGCAGCCGGTTGTGGAAGTTCCCGACGGCGGCGCGGTGCCGGGTCGCGTGGTGTACTTCGACTCCCAGCGGGACATCGCCGTCCTGGCCGTGGACGGACTGCGGGCCAACCCCCTGCCCTTGAGCGCAGACTTGCCCGAGGGTAGTTCCGCCGCATTTGCAGGGTATCCGCACGGCGGTCCGTTCCAGTCCAAACCAGCCACAGTTCAGGGCATATCGACCATTCTGGTTCCGGATATTTACGGCAACAATCCTTCGCCGGAGCTGGTTTACCGGCTGGCTGGCGATGTTCAGCCGGGCAACTCGGGCGGTCCGCTGCTGACCATGCAGGGACAGGTGGCCGGGTTGATCTTTGCCAAGACCACAACCGACGCCGCCCTCGGCTTCGCTCTCACCATGGCGGATCTGGAACCGGTAGCTGCGCAGGCACCCGGCCTCAGCAGCCCCGTCTCAGCTGGTCAGTGCACCCGCAAGTAACGGATTCCCGGAGTCCTCCGGACCGCTATAGATTGGGAGCCATGACTGAAGCCACTCCTGCCACCGAAACCGGTCGCGGCACCATCCTTGTGATCAATGGCCCCAACCTGAACCTTCTGGGCACCCGCGAGCCGGAGAAGTACGGCACGTCAACCCTGGCCGACGTAGAGCAACTGGCCATGAGTGCAGCGGCTGCCCATGGCTTCACTGTTGACTGCGTTCAGTCCAACCATGAGGGCGACCTCCTGGACGCCATCCACGCAGCGAGGGGCACCGCCGTCGGAATTGTGATCAACGCCGGCGCTTACACGCATACGTCCGTGGCCCTTCGCGACGCCCTGGCGGCTGTGCAGCTGCCCGCCGTCGAGGTCCACATCACCAACGTGCACCAGCGGGAAGAGTTCCGCCACCACTCGTACTTGTCCGGTGTGTGCAACGCGATCATCGTGGGCGCGGGCGTGCTGGGCTACAAACTGGCCATCGATTACTTGGCTGACTCGGTCTAACGTTTCCACGGGTGAGCGAGCGTCCGGCCCAAACCCGAGGGAAGTGAGCGAGCGTCCGGCCCAAACCGAGGGATGTGAGCGAGCGTCCTAGCGCTCGCGCTGGGGCTCTCCGGCTACGGTGCGGGCGGCTTCGACCTCGAGCATGAGGATCCCGCCCTCGTCCACCAGTTTCGCTTGGTACACGTGGGCTTTGCGCTTGTAGCTCAGGTAGGCGATGCAGCCGTTGGCGTTGGCCATCTTTTCGAGCATGATCTCCGAGCCCGGCACCAGAAGCTGGCCGAGCTTGAGGCCCACGGTGTTCTCTTGGCCGATTTCATCACCGAGGGCTGAGGTGTCCCGCATGGTGATGGCTTGGGCGGCACACACCCAGCGGCCCCACACGCCCTTGCTGCCCAGGATGCTGGGCTGCTGGTTCACGGGGACAGTGGCGGCGAAGTACCGGGTGTTGAATCGCGCGTGCGCAAAGTCCGGGCTGAGCCAGTTCACCAAGGGTTTCAGGAGGTCGGTGCGGAGGGACAGTCCGCGCTTGGAGAGCATCTCCGTGAAGGACTTTTCCTGGGCGGCCACGGCTTCGCGCGCGCGCATCCAATCGACGGTGGAGTTCGCCTCCACTGTGGAAGAGGCGTCGGGGCCTGCGAGCAGGACGCCCGTCTCTTCAAAGAGTTCGCGGATGGCGCCCACCACGTGGCGGCGCGCGAGTCCGACGTCGTCCGTTCCCATTTGCTCAGCCCAATGCTGAGGTGTGGGGCCCAGCCAACCTACGGGGTCGTCGTCGGACGGGTCCAAAGAACCGCCCGGGAACGCCACGACGCCCAACGGCGAGGAACCTGGCCTGTATCCAAGCCAGGTTTCCAAGCCGGTGGGCGAATCGCGCAACAGCACAACGGAGGAGGCGTAGCGGGCGGCCCTGGGGGTCCGCTCGCCAAGCTCAAGCCAGTTCCGTGCTGCCCCTTCGAGTTCCGGGGGCAGTACGAACAGACGGCGGGCAAGCTGCGGCAATTGGGTGAACCGGTTCCTTAGCTGAATTCAGCGATGAGCTCGACTTCAACGGGAGAGTCGAGCGGCAGGACAGAAACGCCGACGGCGGAGCGTGCGTGCTTGCCGGCGTCGCCGAATACTTGTCCGAGGAGTTCGGAAGCACCGTTGATCACGCCGGGCTGGCCGGTGAACGTGGATTCGGACGCGACGAACCCGACTACCTTGACGATGCGGGTGACGCGGTCAAGATCGCCGATGACGCTCTTGACTGCTGCGAGGGCGTTGATGGCGCAGAGTGCTGCGTAACGCTTGGCGTCTTCCGGATCAACGGTGGGTTCATCGGACGTGCCCAACTCGCCGAGGGACACCTTGCCCGTAGCTTCGAGTTTGCCGTTAATAAATGGCAGCTGGCCGGAGGTGTAAACGTAGTTGCCCGAGACGATGGCAGGTACGTAGTCGGCGACGGGCGCGGCGACCTCGGGGAGGGTCAATCCGAGCTCGGCCAGACGCTGCTCAACAGCCGAGGTGGGGGCGCCGGATTCCGCGGCAGACGTGGTTTCTGCGGGGGTGGTCATGATTACTGCTTCTCCCTCTTCAGGTATGCAACAAGGCCTTTACCGTCGGGGCCACCGACGACCTGGACGAGCTCCCAGCCGTCCTCGCCCCACTGGTCCAGGATCTGCTTCGTAGCGTGAATAATGAGCGGAATCGTGGCGTACTCCCATTTGGTCATGACAGAAAGCCTAGCCCTTGCCGGTAAAGTGGAAAACATGGTGACTCGCAAGAACCCACTATTCGACACTGCCACCACCCTCGGAAAGATTCTAGGCTTCCTTGGTGTGAGCGCGATTTGTGGCGTCCTGGTGGCGGGCCTTCTGGTCCCCGCAGCCGCCGTTTCGGGCAGTGCCGCAAGTGGTTCAATTCAGTTCTTTGACACTCTTCCGGCCGAGCTGCAGGTAGATCCGCCCGCCCAGAACACCACCATTCTGGCGAAGGACGGTACGCCGATCGCCTCGATCTACGCGGAGAACCGGACCAAGGTTCCGCTGGATCAAATGAGCCCCTTCATCAAGGACGCTGTCATCGCTATCGAAGACAGCCGTTTTTATGAGCACGGCGGCATCGATACCACCGGCATCATGCGAGCCATTGTGAGCACCGCCCGCGGCAACAAGCAGGGCGCGTCCACCATCACGCAGCAGTACGTGAACAACGTCATCAACGAGTCCCTCGTTGCTGCGAACCGTGCAAACGACGTCAAGCTCAACGGTGGCGACAAGGGCGTTGGGGACAAGCTTCGCGAGATGAAGCTCGCCATCGCGTTGGAAAAGAAGTTCTCCAAGGAGCAAATCCTTGAGGGATACCTCAACATTGTCTTCTTCAACCGTGACGCTTACGGCATTGAGGCTGCTTCGAAGTTCTTCTTCAGCACCACAGCCAAGGACCTGACTCTTCCGCAGGCTGCCTTGCTGGCCGGCCTCGTGAACAGCCCCTCGGCTTTCGATCCGATCGCCAACCCTGACAGCTCCAAGGTCCGCCGCGACCTGGTGCTTGCCTCCATGGTCAACCAGGGCAAGATCACCCAGGCACAGTACGACGAAGCCGTTGCCACCCCGGTCACCACTCAGGTCACGCCGGCACGCCAAGGCTGCGCTTACGCCACCATGGCCCCATACTTCTGTGACTACGTGCTGCACCTGCTCTTGAACAACCCCGCTTACGGCGACACCCCGGATGATCGCGAAAAGCGGGTCATGCGTGGTGGCCTCACCATCCAGACCACTCTGGATCCGACCGCCCAAAACGTTGCACAGCAGCAAGTGGACGCAACGGCAGGTGCAAACCCGGATAAGTGGGGAGCATCGATCGTCTCCGTTCAGCCCGGCAGTGGCCAGATCGTGAGCATGGCCCAGAACACGGTTTGGCTCCCTCAAGAGGGCAAGTTCGATCAGACACAAAACTTCAACGTGGACGTTCTGGACAAAAACGGCAATGACCTCAACGGCATTGGCGGGTTCCAGCCCGGTTCAACCATGAAGCCCTTCACCTTCGCCCAGTGGCTGGAAGAGGGGAAGTCGATGGAGACCAACATCAACGCGGCGCAGCGTAAATACGGTGTTAACTTCCCGTGGAGAAACACTTGCCCGACACCGACAGACGGCTTCTATGACGCCAATGTTCCGGGTAGCTTCGACCTCCAAAATGCCGAACCGCAGTACTACCGGAACATGACGGTTCTCTGGGGGCTCAAGAACTCCATCAACACGGCCACGTTCGCTTCGGCAGCACAGGTTGATCTCTGCGGAATCCAGAAAATCGTGGACGCGACAGGCATCCATGGCGGCCTTCCTGCCCGCGATGACACGGGCAAGATCACGGATCCGAATCCGCAGGTTCAAATGACCCGTCTGTCCAACCTAATTGGTGCAACGCAGACCGCGCCCCTCACCATGGCCGCCTCGTTCGCGACCTTTGCCGCTGACGGCAAGTACTGCGAGCCGATCGCCATTACATCCGTCAAGGACCAGTCCGGCGCGGACCTGCCGGCCCAGTCCTCCAGCTGTAAAGATGCGGTCAGCCCTGCAGTAGCCCGAGGCGTTGCTTATGCCATGGGCAAGGTGCTGGACGAGGGTTCAGGGTCCCTGATTCGTCCGGCTTTGAACTCCAAGAACTTCCCCGTTGCTGCCAAGACCGGAACCAACGACACTAACGGCTCAACGTGGGTTGTCGGTTACACCTCCGGCCTCGCGACTGCCTCATGGTTTGGTGATCCCCTGGATGACCAGTCCCGTCCCGGCCGTAACCTCACCATCAACGGCAAGTCCTACGATGCCATTGACGGTTACATGATCGCTGGACCGCAGTTCACCAACTACATGCTGGCCGTGGCGCCGGCCTATGGAACCAATCCGTTCCCGGCCCCGCCGTCCAACCTGACGGGAGCTCCGGCTCCCCAGCGGAACACCACTCCGTCAACTGCGCCTAAGCCGCCGACTACCGGAAACGGCAACAACGGCAACGGTAATAACGGCAACGGTAACAAGAACTGACCATGACGTTTAGAGATTCATTGGCAAACCGCGTCCGCACTGTCGGGCGCGGTTTCGCCGTCACTGCTGCCGTCGGAGCAGCAGCAGGAACAGCCGCGGCAGCTTACGGTTGGTGGGAGAAGGACCAGTTCGAGGTCCGTCACGAAACCCTGCCCATTCTTCCGGAGGGCTCCAAGCCGCTCCGCGTCCTTCACCTGAGCGATATCCACTTCGTCCCGGGCCAGGACAAGAAGACCAAGTGGCTGCAATCGCTGGCGGATCTAAAGCCCGACCTTGTGGTCAACACGGGCGACAACCTGAGCCACGCCAAGGCCATCGAACCTCTGATCGAGGCACTTCGGCCGCTGATGGAGTTCCCGGGCGTTTTTGTTCCGGGTTCCAACGATTACTACGGCCCGCGGATCAAGAATCCGGCGGGTTATTTCCGTGGTCCATCCAAGCCCAAGACCGAACCCATTCAGCTCGACTGGCCCAAGCTCCGCTCGGCGTTCGGCATGGGCGGCTGGATCGACCTCACCAATCGTGCGCAGTCAGTGGTGCTGAACGGGCTGCGGTTCGATTTTTCGGGGGTCGATGATCCGCACCTGGGCCGTGAACGTTATGCCGGTTGGCCCCGCGGAACGGTCAACCAGGACGCCCGCCCCCACCTGAAGGTGGCCGTCATTCATGCTCCGTACCAGCGCGTGCTGGACCACTTCACCGAGGCCGGAGCAGACCTGATCCTCGCCGGCCACACACACGGTGGCCAAATCTGCATCCCCGGCTACGGTGCGCTGGTGGCTAACTGCGATCTCCCCAATTGGCGAGCCAAGGGCCTTCACGATTGGGAAAGCGATAGCTTCACGACGCCGGTGAACGTCTCAGGCGGCATCGGCACCTCGCGCTTCGCGCCGGTCCGCATCGCGTGCCGCCCGGAAGCAGTGCTGCTGACGCTCACGCCGCGCAGCTGAAGCGCAGCAAGCATTACGATCCTCAATAACTGGGTCAAACATTTCACCCGCGTTGCGTTGTCCTGTGAATCGAATCACGCCATGACATAGGGTAGTTGCTACGGGAAACTACCTCCGCACCATCTGAAGATCCAGCTGTTGAGAAGCGGGCATGTCCAAGCAAACATCATTCTTTACCTCCGTCGGCCGCCTGTACCCTCACGTGCGGCCCATCCTCCCCCGACTCTTCATGGGCCTGATCTGCGCCCTGTTGGCCAGCATTGTTGCGCTGACCATCCCCCAGGTACTGCGGGTCCTGGTCAACAACTCCCTGCAGCCCGGCGGTTCCACGGACGCCGTCTGGATTGCCGCCGTCGTGATTCTTGCCTTGGGTATTGCTGAAGCCGGGCTTGTGGCGTTGCGCCGGCAGTTCGTCATCAACCCCGCCACCACGGTGGAAACCCGGATGCGAGTGACCCTGTATGGCCACTTGCAGCAGCTCACCGTGGCGTTCCACGATCGCTGGGGTTCGGGCCAACTTCTCTCCCGCGCCATGACGGACCTGAGCTTCCTGCGCCGCTGGATGGCGTTCGGCGCGATCATGTTGGTAGTCACCACGCTGACGGTGATCATCGGTGTGGGCGTGATGTTCTCCATGAGCTGGCAGCTGGCGCTGATTTTCCTTGCAGCGGCCGTGCCGATCATGATCAACTCATTCCGCTTCCGCCGCCGCTTCAGTTTGGTCACCCGCCTCAGCCAGGACCAGGCCGGCGATCTCGCCACCACCGTGGAGGAATCCGTCCACGGCATCCGCGTCCTGAAGGCTTTCGGGCGGAGCCGCGAGGCTCTGGAGAACTTCAACGGCCAAGCCGAAGAACTGCGCCAGACCGAGATCGCCAAGGCCAAGCAGCAAGCGGGCTTCACGCTGGTGGTGACGCTGCTGCCTGAGTTGGCGCTGGGCGTCGGGTTGGTAGTCGGCATCATGCTTGCCGCTAGTGGAGAACTCAGCATCGGCGCATTGGTGGCGTTCTTCGCAACGGCGGCCGTGGTGGCCACACCCGTGGAATTCTCCGGCATGCTGCTTGCCATGGCTCTGACCGCCAAGACCGCCCTGGACCGCCACTTCGAGGTGATGGACACCGAGAACACCATCACCTCGCCGGACCAGGCGGTGGTTCCGGAGACCGTGAAAGGTGCCTTGCGCTTTGAGCACGCAGGCTTCGGGTTCGACGACGGCGGCACCCTCCTTCACGACGTCACCCTGGACATCCGCCCCGGCGAGACCATGGCGCTGGTGGGCATCACAGGCAGCGGCAAGAGCGCACTGCTGCAGCTGGTCCCCCGCCTCTACGACGTCACCTCCGGCGCGGTGACCATTGACGGCGTGGACGTCCGCGACTACGAAATCGATGAACTCCGCAAGATCGTCGCCGTGGCGTTCGAGGACACCACGCTGTTTTCCAGCTCAGTCCGGGACAACGTCCTCCTCGGAGCCCCCGATCCCACGGATGCCGCCCTTGACGAGGCCTTGGACGTGGCACAGGCGCAGTTCGCGTACTCGTTGCCGGACGGCGTGGACACGTTGATCGGTGAGGAAGGTTTGAGCCTTTCCGGCGGACAGCGGCAACGCATCGCCCTGGCCCGCGCCATCGCCGCCAAGCCCAAGGTTTTGGTCCTTGACGATCCCCTGTCTGCCTTGGACGTGAATACCGAGGAACGCGTGGAGGCACGTTTACGCGAGGTACTGCGCGAGACCACCACACTGATTGTCGCTCACCGCCCCTCCACCGTGGCATTGGCGGACCGGGTGGCTTTGCTCGAAAAGGGGACCATCACCGCCGTCGGGACCCATACGGAACTGTTGGCCGAGAACGATCACTACCGCTACGTCATCGCCAGCCTGGACGCCGGCCCCAAGGACCTGGACACCGAACTGGACGAGCTCGAAGAAGCAGAGGAGGCCCGCCGGTGAGTGCCGCAACGTTTGGAACCGCCAACGAGGACAACACACTCCTCAGCAAAGCAGACAGCAAAGCCGTACGACGCCGGTCGCTCACCTTGCTTGCCTCCCTCATCCGCCCCGTGCGGCTGCGTTTCTGGCTGACGATTGTGATGGTGGTGGTCTCGCAGCTCACCAGGGTTGCCGGGCCTGCGCTGATCGCCTTTGGCATTGATAGTGCCCTCCCCGCACTGCAGGCCGGAGACAACGGACCCCTGGTACTGGCTGGTTCCCTCTACCTGGCGGCCGCGATTGCCACTGCCGGGATGACGGCGCTGTACGTGACCTCCACTGCCCGGCTCAGCCAGGCCATGCTGCTTGATCTGCGCGTGCGGGTCTTCCGGCATACCCAGCGATTGAGCCTGGAGTTCCACGAGAAGTACACCTCGGGCCGCATCATTGCCCGGCAGACCTCGGACCTGGAGGCGCTGCGCGAACTGCTGGACTCCGGCGTGAGTTCCCTGGCATCCGGCATGCTGTTCATGGTGTTCACAGCTATCACCATCTTTGCGCTGGACTGGCGCAGCGGCTTGATCGTCCTCGCCGCCGGCGTACCCATGTTCTTCCTGGCCCGTTGGTACCAGAAGCACTCGCAAATCGCGTTCCGTGAATCCCGGGTGGTCTCTGCCCGGCTGATCGTCCACTTCGTGGAAACGATGACCGGCATCCGTGCGGTAAAGGCGTTCCGCAAGGAGCGCGAGAATGCCTCACGCTACGGTGAGCTGGCCGAGGACTACCGCAAGAACACTGTCCGCTCCATCAATTTGAACGGCATCTTCCAGCCTGGTTTGGTGCTGATCGGCAACGTGTGCGTGGCTGTGGTCCTGCTGTTTGGCGGCTTCAGGGTGCTGGACGGAGACCTGGCTGTCGGCGTGCTGCTGGCGCTCATCTTGTCCACCAAGCGCTTCTTCCAGCCAGTGGACCAGATGGCCATGTTCTACAACTCGTTCCAGAGTGCACAGGCGGCGCTGGAGAAGGTGTCCGGCCTCCTTGAGGAGATTCCCACGGTCCGTCCGCCAAAGAATCCTGTGGCCTTGAAGAGCTCACGCGGCGAGATCGACTTCAAGGGTGTGGAGTTTGGCTACAGCGACGGCAAAGTGGTTGTTCCTAAGCTTGATCTGCACATTCCGGCGGGCCAGACCGTCGCTTTGGTAGGCCAGACGGGTGCCGGCAAATCAACGTTGGCCAAGCTCGTGGCCCGTTTCTACGACGTCACATCCGGGGCCATTACCCTGGACGGGATCGACCTCCGCGATCTCTCCACCACGGAGCTCCGCCGCGCCGTGGTGATGGTGACGCAGGAGGCTTTCCTCTTCAGCGGCTCCGTGGCAGACAACATCGCTTTGGGCAGGCCCGAGGCTTCACGCTCTGAAATCGAGGCGGCCGCTGCAGCGGTGGGAGCCCACGAGTTCATCATGAGCCTCCCCGAAGGCTACGACACGGACGTCAACAAGCGTGGTGGCCGGGTATCTTCCGGCCAGCGTCAGCTCATCGGCTTCGCCCGAGCCTTCCTGGCCGCACCTGCAGTGCTGATACTGGACGAGGCAACGTCCTCCTTGGACATTCCTTCCGAGCGTATGGTCCAGCAGGGACTGTCCAACCTCCTGGAGGAAGTAGCTGGTGGAAGGGGAGCCCGGACGGCCATCATCATCGCCCACCGCCTTTCAACCGTGGAGACAGCTGACCGGGTTCTTGTGGTCCACGACGGACGAATTGTGGAAGATGGGACCCCCGCTGAACTGATCAGCGGCGGTGGACGTTTTGCCCAGCTGCACGGGGCTTGGCGGGACTCGCTGGTCTAAGCTCAGGTCCCTGCTCGCGACGCCTTGGAGGGTGAGAAGCGACACCCACTCCCCGATTTCGCATCACGGGACGTTTCGGCTATTCTTGAACAGTTGCTTTCGCAGCGGATCGGGATGTAGCGCAGCTTGGTAGCGCGCTTCGTTCGGGACGAAGAGGTCGCAGGTTCAAATCCTGTCATCCCGACCAAACACGAAAATGGCGTCGAGAAATCGGCGCCATTTTTGTTTGCCCGGAACGACCCACAGCGCCGGAACACCCTGCTCAAGGGCAAAAAGAAACCCCCGGAGCATCGCTCGTCACGCTCCGGGGGTTTCTTTACTACAATTGTTTTACATAGGGTCGGGCCAGTTGCCGATGGACATCGTGGTGACTGTCGTCTCGGTCTTGTCCTTCTTGGCTTTGTCCGTGGTGGCCCGCATGGGGTCCGGCCAGTTGCCAATGGCGCTTACTGTGTTGGAATCTGCTGCCGGAGCAGCAGAAACTACACCGGGAGCCGCAACCGCGAACGTCAGTGCGCCCGCCACGGCCACTGAAGCGATGATTTTCTTGAACATGATGTTGTACCCCAATGCGAGTCGGATTCGTTACGGAAATTGCACGGTCCCTGTTGACATACATTGTAAAATGTTTTCCACAGAGACTGTCAAGGTTTAGGTCAAAAGACGCCTGTAGGAGGGACCCGTGGGAAACGGATTCGGCGAGAAGCTACGTGCCGAACGGCTCGAACGTGGGTTGACGCAGGCAGAGCTGGGCAAAAACCTGTATTCACCGAGCTACATTTCGCTGCTCGAGACCGGCCGGCGGGAGCCCACGGCCGAAGTCATCGAGGAGTTGGCCCGCCGACTCGAACTTGCACCCAAGGCCTTGGAAGCGTGGAGCCAACCCGTCTCCGTCAGTGATGCTGAGTACGTCCTCGCCGGACTGTACGCCCGCCAAGCCTGGGATCTTCGCGACTACCAACTTGCCGCCAGCCACGCCGCCGCTGCCGCGCAGATTGCCCTTGAGGCCAAGAACAACAGTGCCTGGTGGAACATGACGTACATGCAGGCCGAGTGCGTGATGAAGCAAGGCCGGTTGAAGGAATGCCAACAAATCGTTGAGCACCTCCTGGAGCACCCCATGGCCACGGAATCCGCCGGCCTCGGAGTGCGTGCCTGGCAGATGCTTGCCGCTGTGTGTCACGGACAAGGTCAGCTGGCCACCGCCGTCGAGCATGCCAAACAAGCCGTAAAGCTCAGCGAGCAGCTGCCCAAGGGATCCACCCTCATCATCGGCGCGCACCGCGCGCTGATCGGTGCCTTGGCCGAGAGCGGCAAGCTGGACGAAGCGTGGGAGTATTGCCTGGCGATGATCGAGCACATGGACGAGCACTCCATGTCGCAGCTGGCCGGTGAAGTGGCGTGGGTTGTTGGCAACGTTGCTTTCATGCGCCACGACTACGTGGAGGGCATCAAGCACCACGAACGCGCGGCCAAGCTCCTCTCCCCCGCCAACGACATCGAACTGTGGGCCAGGTTCAACAAAGCTTCCGCAGCGGTCCGGCTGTCGTCCGGCATCGTCGAACCGGAAACACTGTCCGCTATTGAACGTGCGGAACTCGCGCTGTCCATCGTGGGCGGCAACAAGACGGACCAGTTGGAAGTCGCCTTCATCCGCGCCCGCTGGCTGTACCTGACGGGCGACATTACTGCCGCCGTCGAGAAGCTCCGCGAAATCCATGCAGACCGCAAGGTCCTGGCACGTCACACCGCCGGTGAGGTATCGCTGCTGCTGGGCAAGTCCCTCAAGGCCGCTGGCGAAGCGGCTGAGGCCCTGCAGTTCCTGGAAGAGGCCCAGCACGACTTCAGCGCCGCGGGAGCCTCGGACAGGGTCCAGCAAGCCATGGACGCCGTGCTTGAGATCCGCTTGGCCGAGCGCCGTGCCGCGAAAGAACACTCACAAGCCTAATTAACCAAGTAGGTCGCAGTTGAGGTCGTTCTGAGCTCTCAAAACGACCTCAACTGCGACTCAGTTGGGTGCTGCTAGGCGAACGTGCGGCCCGTCAGTTTTTCGTACGCTTCGACATAGCGGGCACGGGTGCGCTCCACTACCTCGGCGGGAAGCGCCGGCGGCGGAGTGTCAGAGGACTTGTCCCAGCCCGACTCGGCCGAGGTCAGCCAGTCGCGGACGTACTGCTTGTCGTACGAAGGTTGCGACTGCCCGGGTGCGTACGTGGACGCATCCCAGAACCGCGAAGAGTCCGGGGTGAGGACCTCGTCACCCAAAGTGATCACGCCAGTGGCTGCGTCGATGCCGAACTCCACCTTGGTGTCGGCCAGGATAATGCCGCGTTCGCGGGCGATCTCCTCGGCGCGGGTGTAGATCTTCAGTGTGAGTTCGCTCAGGCGGGCAGCGATATCGTCGCCCACCATGGCCGCAACATCGTCGTACGTGATGTTGACGTCGTGCTCGCCAACTTCAGCCTTGGCGGAGGGTGTGAACAGCGCCTTTTCCAAACGCGAACCGTCCACCAGGCCTTCGGGCAGGGGAATATTGCAGACCGTGCCGGATTCCTTGTATTCCACCAGGCCTGAGCCAGTGAGGTAACCCCGGGCGATGCATTCCACAGGGAACATGTCCAGCTGCTTGCAGATCATGGCCCGGCCCTCCACAGCGGCAGGAACGCCGCCCTCAACCGTGGACGCCAGCACATGGTGCTCAACGTCCAGCTGATCGAACCACCACAGGCTCAGCTGCGTCAGGACGCGGCCCTTGTCCGGGATCTCGCTGCTCAGCACGTGATCGTAGGCGCTGATGCGGTCGCTGGCCACCACCAGGACACATTCCTGGCCGATTTTTTCCGTAATGGCCTCGTCGGCCGGGACATAGAGATCGCGGACCTTGCCGGAGTAGACGTGCTTCCAGCCCGGGAGTTCCAGCGTTTCGGTTTCAAATCCGCCGGTGGGGATGCCTTCAGTCATGCTCAGGCCTGCACTTTCGGGAAGGTTCCAGTGGCCGCGTGCGGCACGCGGATTTCGTTGCGCGCGGCTTTGCCACCAATATCCGTACGGAACTGTGAACCTTCAAGCTGAACCAGCTCAACGCCGTCGTACGCTTTTTCGCGGGCCTCCACAAGATCGGAACCGAGCGCAACTACCGCCAGGACGCGGCCGCCGGCGGAAACCACTTTGCCTTCATCGTCCAGCTTGGTACCTGCGTGGACAACATGGACGCCGTCCAGCTCGTCAACCTTTTTCAGGCCACGAATGCGGTCGCCGGTGCGGGGTGCGTCCGGGTAGTTTTCGGCAGCAACGACGACGGCGACTGCCGTGTCCTTGGACCAGCGCAGCTCTTCTGCGGTGTCCAGTTCGCCCTTGGCAGCTGCCAGCAGCAGCGCACCGAGCGGGGTCTTGAGCCGGGCGAGGACGGCCTGAGTCTCCGGATCGCCGAAGCGGACGTTGAACTCAATGACGCGGGTGCCGCGCGATGTCAGGGCGAGTCCGCAGTACAGCACGCCAACAAACGGGGTGCCGCGGCGGGCCATCTCATCCACGGTGGGCTGGGCCACGCGGTCGATGACTTCCTGGACAAGGCCCGCGGGAGCCCATTCAAGCGGGGTGTAGGCACCCATGCCGCCGGTGTTGGGACCTTCGTCGTTATCGAAGATGCGCTTGAAGTCCTGCGCCGGGGACAACGGAACGGTGGTGCGGCCATCGCAAAGGACGAACAGGGAAACCTCGGGGCCGTCAAGGAATTCCTCGATCACCACGGTTCCACCGGCATCGAAGCACGCCTGCGCGTGAGCCAAAGCCTCCGTACGGTCCTTGGTGACTACAACGCCCTTACCTGCGGCCAGGCCGTCGTCCTTAACAACGTACGGTGCGCCGAAGGTGTCCAGGGCGTCGGCAGCTTCCTCGGCGTTGGTGGCAACGCGGGCCATGGCCGTGGGAACGTTGGCCTCGGCCATGATCTGCTTGGCGAAGGCCTTGGAAGCCTCCAGCTGGGCTGCTTCCTTGCTGGGGCCGAAAACCGGAATGTCGGCTTCACGGACGGCGTCGGACACACCGGCAGCCAAAGGCGCCTCGGGTCCTACGACAACCAGGTCCACGCCCAGCTTGGTGGCGAGGGCGGACACGGCTTCCGGGCTGTTCCCGTCAATCGCGTGGGTGGGAACGAGTTTGCTGATGCCCGCGTTACCAGGGGCCGCGTGGACCTCGGAAACGTTGGGATCTTCAAGCAGAGAGCGGACAATGGCGTGTTCGCGGCCGCCGGGGCCAATGACGAGTACCTTCACAGTCCTCAAGGGTACTTTGTGAAGGGCGCGCGGCCTAAGCTGTGTCATTCACCGGACCGGCCTTTAGGTGTGGTCCGGGCTGACGGGCTGACGGGCTGACGGGCTGACGGGCTGACGGGCTGACGGGCTGACGATCCAGTGCACAGGATCACGCGCGCGGGTGCGCGCGTATGACCGGGGAACCGCGCTGCCGCGCCCCTAGACTTGCAACATGCCCTTAAGTTCGCATGAAACGTTCAACGTTGAGTCCGCGGTGGAACTGGCAGTGATCGAACGAAGTGGCTTTATTGAGTCCCGGCACATCGGCGCGGCCGTGGTTCTTGCCGGTGACGGCTCGGTGGTCACCCGTCTTGGTGACATCGACGCTCCCGTCCTCGCCCGCTCCACCCTCAAACCCTTCCAGGCCTTGGCTTCCATGCAGTCCGGCGTGCCCCTCCGCGGCGCGCAGGTTGCTGTGGCCTGTGGCAGCCACACCGGTTCCCTGGACCATATGGACGTTGTGGAGGGGATGCTCAAAGCAGCGGGCGTGAAGGAGGAAAACCTTCAGTGCCCCACAGCTTGGCCCCAGGACGAAACGGCCCGCAACTGGCTGGTGCGCTCCGAACGCGGGCAGTCCAGGCTGGCCTTCAATTGCTCCGGCAAGCACGCAGCATTCCTGTGGGCCTGCACCGAGAACGGCTGGGACCTCCGCAGCTACCTTGAACCGAATCACCCGCTCCAGCAGCGTGTGCGCTCGGTGATCGAGGAATACAGCGGCGAAACCATCTCCCACCTGGGCATCGACGGCTGCGGCGCACCTGTTGCAGCCATCTCGTTGACCGGCCTGGCCCGCGCCTACTCCCGCTTGGCCAAGTCTCCTGGCGATAAATCTTCCAATGCGCGTGCCGCCACCATCGCCACGTCCATGCTCGATTACCCCTGGGCCGTCCAAGGCAAGGGCGAGTCCAACACCATTGTCATGGAAGAACTGGACGTCCTGGCCAAGATCGGGGCCGAGGGCGTCCTGGTCCTGGCCACCCCCACCGGCGCCACCGTGGCCGTGAAGATGCTGGATGGAAACCTTCGCGCCACGTCCCTGGTGGGGTTGACCCTCCTGGCCGTGAGCGGCGCCGTGGACATCCCCGCAGTGTCCAACGTCCTGGAACGGGTGGTTGAGCCCGTGCTCGGCGGCGGCCACGAGGTGGGCAAGATCCGGCTGGGCCACGCTGTGTCCGCCCTGTTGGACTAGTAGTTCCGGCTGGACGAGTACTTCCTGTTGGACTAGTAGTTCCTGTTGGACTAGTAATTCTGAGGAGAGAAACACATGGCCGTCGCACGACGCCGCGTCAACATTGAGGAAGGCCGCGCTGCGCTGGCAGCCTGGCAGGCCGGCGTCGCACCTTCCAGCGGTGAACCTTCCAGTGGTGAAACTTCCAGTGGTGGACCTTCCAGCGGTGAACCTTCCAACGGTGAAACCGGCGGTGAGCCGGGCAGCCCTGCCGGGCCCCCGCCGTCGCGCACGTTAATTGCGACGGCGGTGCGCTACTCCCTGGAGGAAGTCACCGCCCGCGCGCCGGGTAACTCCGTGGAGGTCCGGGTGCCGCCGTTCGGTGTGACGCAGTGCGTTGAGGGGCCGCGCCACACACGCGGTACTCCCCCGAACGTAATCGAGTGCGACGCCGCCACCTGGCTTTCGTTGGTGACCGGCCGGATTTCGTGGGCAGACGCCGTTTCAAACCACAAGCTCACAGCGTCAGGCTTGCGGGCAGACCTCTCGGAACTGCTGCCGCTATAGGGAGTTTTTGTACAGCTAATGCCCCTAAGACGACGTCTTAAGGGCATCAGCTGTACAAAAACTAGCCGGTTAGTCCGGGCAGACCGGGGCGGATGGTTGGCCCCGTTTGCTCATTTCGAACTGCGGGATGTCCTCCGCAGCGGGGCCGCCACGGAACTTCGGTGAGGGCTCCTGGCCACCACTGATGCGTTCGAGTTCCTGTTCCTCGAAGACCTCTTCCTTGCCCAGCATGATGGCGGAATCGTGGTTGGTGATCTCGCCATTGAAGGCGCGGAGCATGACGCTGCGGTCGAACTGCCCTTCCCACTTGGCCACGACGAACGTCGCTACGCAGTTGCCCAGCAGGTTCACTACTACGCGCATGGAGTCCATGAGACGGTCGGCTCCAAGGAGGAGCGCGACGCCGGCTACCGGGAAGATCCCGAGCGCAGCCGCCGTGGCGGAGAGCGCCAGGAAGGACGAACCCGGCACACCCGCCATGCCTTTGGACGTCAGGAGCAGGACTCCCAAGGCCGCCAGTTGCTGACCGAGGTCAAGGTTATGGCCGAAGGCCTGCGCCAGGAACAACAGCGATATGGACAGGTAGATCGCGGCGCCGTCCAGGTTGAAGGAATAACCCGTGGGAACCACCAGGCCCGTGGTGGCCCGCGAGCAGCCGGCGTTGGTCAGCTTGGTCATGATGCGGGGCATCACGGCTTCGGTGGACGCGGTTCCGAGTGCCAGCAGGAATTCTTCGCGGGTGTACTTCAGGAAGGCCCACAGCGGAACCCGGGCGAACCCCCAAGCCACCAGGAACAGCAGGCCGATGAAGATGATGGCCGCGCCGTAGCAGGCGGCTATCAGGAGGGCGTAGGTGCTCAGCGTCCCGAGACCGTACTGGCCGATGATGAAGGCCATGGCACCGAACGCACCAATGGGGGCCACTTTCATGATCCAGGACATGATCTTGAAGATCAGCTCCAGGACGGTCTCCATGAGGCTGATGACCGGGAGGCAACGTTCGCGGCCGATGACCACGATGGCTGCGCCGAAGAAGACAGAGAAGAACAGCACCTGAAGCAGGCTGTTGTTGGCAAAAGCACCGATCACGCTGACGGGAATGACATCCAGGATGAACGCAGCCGCATCTTTCGGAGGCGCGTTTCCGGTCTTGGCGTTCAGGGCGTCCTGGGAGAGCGTAGCGGGGTCGATATTAAGGCCAGCACCAGGCTGAACGATATTTCCGACGATGAGCCCGAAGACGAGGGCGAAAAGAGTGGCGCCGGTGAAGTACAGGAGCGCTTTGACCCCGACCCTTCCGACCGCCTTGACGTCGCCCACTGCCGAGATGCCCGTGACGATCACGAGGAAAATCAGCGGGGCGATGATCATCTTGATGAGTTGAATGAATCCATCGCCCAGTGGTCGAAGGGCGGACCCAATGGTCGGCCAAAAATGACCGATGAGTACACCTGCGACGACGGCGATCAGGATTTGAAAAAAGAGCGACTGGTACAGCCGCTTTTTCTTCTGCGGGGCCGAACTCGCCTTCAGCGCCGCGGAGTCTGGGATCTTCATTGTTCTGAACCAATCAGTTGTGAACAGCCTCACATTTTGTGGGGTTTTTCAAATGTAGGCCCGGTCACATGATTCCGCAAGGGGAAATTGGATTTCCATATTATGGAAGTCATATTTGGTTCTTTGTACAGTTGCGGCCCTTATGGGTGGCTCATGAGGGCGGTAGCTGTACAAAAACTCAGTTCTTCCATCCCTGCTTGCGGAGGACTTGGACTACCCGGGCCACCACCCACTTCCTGCCTTGCTTCATGTCGATCTTGTTGATCTTCACCTGCCGCCAGCCGGCCTCCGAGACACGCTGATCCCGGTAAGCATCCAGCGCTTGCTGCTCTGGGGACAGATGATGAAGGCCCTCATACTCAAGGCAAGTCCGATACGCCGGGCACCCCAGGTCAGTCCACACCGGCTTGCCAAGGGCATCGTCAACCCTGCAGTTTGGGACGAATGCAGGAAGGCCGGCATCTTCCAGCATCAGGCGCAGCTTCGTTTCCGGCGGAGAATCAACGCCCACTCGAAGGAGGTCCAACGCAATACGAGCCTTGCGGACCCCGTGGACACCGTTGGCCTTCTCAACGAAAAGTCGAAGCTTTTGCAAGGAAACCATCGGAACCCGGGGCGGCCCGAACGAGCGTTCGTGTTCGCTGACAATGGCATCGCCCACAACAATCAGATCGTCCAGGGGCAACATCGTGGCCAGATCCACCCATGTTCGCGCCACGGACGTAACAATTACCCCCTCCAGGTCGGTGAGATCACCGTCCCTCAACGTCAACCGATGGCCGGCCACTCCCCTCCGCCGAGGCAACGAACCATCCCTTGGCCGCGATAGATGGATGAATCGCCCCGGCTGCCGAAAATGGGGACCGCTCTTTGGCCCCCAGGGGATAGGTTCGACGACGGCGGTCACCGGGCCGCCGTCGTCGGGCCTGAACTGCGCCCAAGCAGGCAGCGGCAGCCCGAGCACCTCAGCGGCGCTGAGATGGCTCAAGAAGTCACCTTGGTGGAGGTCAAGGTGGGGCCGGGCAACCTCCAGCAACGTCTGCGTCCGCTGCGGCAGCCGGAGTCCCCGACTGGGCACCAGAAGATCCGATGCCCGCAGCCTTTTTGGGGCAACACCAAATTCGGCAGCCGCGGCCAGGGTAAATGCCTGGTCAGAGAGTACGGGAGGAAGGGAAGATAACGGGCGCATGCCCTATTGAGTCACAGCGGCTGAGGCGACAGAGAGTTATCCACAGATCAGCTCTGTCAGCACGGAGTTTTTGTACAGCAAATGCCCGGAAAGGGCGGTTTTAGGGGCGTTATGTGTACAAAACTCGCTAGCCGCGGCCGACGAAGGGCATGCCTGCAGCCGTCACCACCAGTGATCCGACACTGGCCGACGCCGGCATGTTGGCCATCATGAGCACGGCACGGGCGGCGTCGTCCACGGGGAACATGGGCTCCACCTTGCGGCTACCGTCGGCTTGAAGTGCGCCGGAGCCCACGCCGATGGTGTCCATGATTTCGGTACGGGTATTGCCGATGTCGATCTGCCCGCACGTGATGCCAAATTCCCTGCCGTCGAGCTCGATGCTCTTGGTCAGGCCGGTCATCGCGTGTTTGGTGACTGTATAGGCCACGGATCGTGGCCTGGGCGAGTGCGCAGAGATGGAGCCGTTGTTAATGATTCGGCCACCCCGGGGTACTTGGGCTTTCATGGTGCGCACGGCCTCGGCAGCACACAGCATGGAACCGGTCACGTTCACGCGAAGCGTCGCTTCCCACTCGTCCACGCTGATCTCCCCCACGTCGCCCGCCGGACCGAAGATTCCGGCGTTGTTGAACAGCACATCAACCCGACCCCAACGTTGGCGGACCTCGGCGAAAAGGCGCGCGACGTCGTCGGGCGCCGTGACGTCGCACGGAACCGGCAGCGCGTCCGGATGGTCCCCCGCTGTTTCCAGCAGTTGCGCCTCGCGGCGGCCAGCCAACGCAACGCGGTAACCGTCGGCGAGCATGAGCTTGGCGACCGCCCGCCCAATACCCGAACCTGCCCCGGTTACGACGGCGACCCTGGGGCTTGGGGGCGGGCTGGAGTCAGTCATGGGGTTGCCTTTCAAGAGTTGCAGGTGGCAGGGTCAGTGGGCGGCTGTGGTTGGTTGGGGTGTGGTTGCTTGGGCTGTGGTTGCTTGGGGTGTGGTTATCGGCCAGCCTATGACAGTCTTTGGACGTGGGGTGGCATACGTCCTGACTTTGGACGTGGACAGGCCGAGCCGGACCAAGGACTCGGCGATAGTGACGGCTGCAGCCACGCCATCCACCACGGGGACGCCGGTGCGCTGCCGGATCTGCTCGTCGAGTCCGGCCATTCCGCCGCAACCGAGAACGATGACCTCGGCTTTGTCATTCCGGACGGCTTGTTCGGCCTGGCTCACGATTGCTTCGACGGCACGTTCCGGGTACTCCTCGAGTTCCAGCACAGCCATGCCGCTGGCCCTCACGGAGGCGCAACGCGCTTCAAGGCCGGCGAGCTTGAGACGGTCCTCGATGAGCGGAACGGCACGGTCCAATGTTGTGACCACTGAATACTTGTGCCCCAGGAACATTGCGGTGCTCGCTGCTGCCTCGGTGATATCAACCACCGGGACATCCAGGAGTTCCTGAAGGCCCTCACGGCCATGCTCGCCGTACCCGGCTTGGATGACGGCGTCGAACGGTTCGGGATAGTTCACCACAGCGTCCATGACGGCGATCGCAGCGAGGTAACTTTCAAAGTTTCCTTCGCAGGAGTCCGCACCGAAGCGTGGAGTGATGCCGATGATTTCCGTGCCCGGGGCAGCTGCAGCGCGGGCCTGGGCTGCGATGGAGTCCGTCATGGACTGTGTGGTGTTTACGTTTGCGACAAGGATGCGCATGGGTTTCCTCTCAACGGCAATGCCCGTCCTTTGCCGGCTGCCCCGGAACAATTTGCTGGGATCCGGTTGACTGGAAGGACGGGCTACGCCTTGATGTCGGGTGAGTCAGTGGGTGCTGGCGACGGCGATCGGCTCGCCGGAGACGTCCTCGTGGACCTGCTTCTTGTCCGCGACGGCGAAGTACGTCAGGGCGGCGACGCCGGCCCCGATGAACCAGGCGAACGGCGCCGCTGCTGCCAGTCCGGGAATGAAGGCGATGGCTATGGCGAGGCCAGCTGCGGGGAGCATCGCGATGATGGCCTTCGGGTTCACGCCGCGCTTGTAGAAGTAGGCGCCCTTGGGATCCTCTGTGTAGAGCTCCGGGACATTGACCTTGCCTCGACGGATCAACCAGTAGTCAGCCATGACCACGCCGAACAGCGGACCGAGCAAAGCACCAAGGCCACCGAGGAAGTACACGATCACGATCGGGTTGTTGTAGAGGTTCCACGGCAGGATGATCAGCCCGATGGTACCGCTGACCCACGCAGCCTTGCGGAAGTTCAGGTGCCGCGGGAAAAGGTTGGTGAGGGCGTAGACGGGAGCCACGAAGTTGGCCATCAGGTTCACTGCGATGGTCAGGATCAGCAGGGCCAGGCAGGCCAGGACCAACAGAAGAGTATTGGGGATGCTTTCCACAATGTCCGAGGGGCTCTCGATGACAGTGCCGTTGATCTTGTACTGCCCACCCGCCATGACCACGACGATTGCGCCGAAGACGAGCATGTTGATGGGGATGCCCCAGAAGTTTCCTTTGACGATCGACTTTTTGGACGCCGAGGAGCGGGTGAAGTCGCAGAAGTTCAGGACGAACGTTCCGTAGATGGAAACCCACAAGGCACCGCCGGCAAAGATGGTGAGCCACATTTCAGTACCCTCCAGGCCCTTGATGCCGCTCCACTGGATAGCTCCGCCGGCCTCGATGAAGACCCATACGGCAATCGCGGCCATAGTTACCAGGATGATGGGACCAGCGAAGGCCTCGTACTTACGGATCATTTCCATACCGAAGCTGACGATAACCAACTGCACGATCCAGAGCGCCACGAATGAGAGCCAACCCAGTGTTGAGAGACCAAGGATGGAGTTGCTGTCCAGGTCCTTTAAGCCGGGAGCCATGGCCACCAGCATCACTCGCAGGACCACCGAGGCCAGGTACGTCTGGATGCCGAACCAGGCCACGGCAACGGCGCCGCGAACCAGGCTGGCAATCTGGGCTCCCCTGATGCCGAAGCTGATGCGGCTCATGACGGGGAACGGGACACCCGTCTTCTCGCCCATGAATCCGGAGAAGTTCAGGAGGGCGAAAAGGAGAATGGCGCCGATACCCAGCGCCACCAGGATCTGCCAGCCGCCCAGCCCCAGGGAGAACAGGCCGATGGCGAAGGCATAGTTACCCAGGCTGTGGACGTCATTGGCCCAGAGGGTAAAGATGCTATAGCTGGTCCACTTGCGGCCCTTGGCCTTGGTGGGTGCTAGGTCGATGTTGTAAAGACTGGGACTGATGGTACGGCCTGCGGCTTCGGAAGCAATGGCGCAGAGGTCAGTGTTACCCACCACCGGGTGGTTGGGGCGACCTGCGTTACTGTCTCCCGGAGTCTCAGTGACGCCGACTGATGAAGTCGTCTGCATCGTGGATCTCCACTTCATACTGATTCCATAATGTGGAATCTAGTTATTGAATAGTGAAAGCACTCTATGACTCAGGTCACGTAACGTCAAGGAAACCGAGTGTATGCAGGGTCACATTCGGTTGCTTGACCGTCAGTTTCCCAGTTGACTGTTTTGGTTACGCGATCCGTGTTGACGCTGCCTACCTGCAGACGTAATCTCGAATTGCAGAATTTTATTCTCACAATACGAAATTCCTTGAGCGCCCCCACAGAGCAAGCGCCCAGACATTCAATGAAGAGAGGTTGGACGTGGCTGCAGGAGAAGAGACCTCACACATCCTCAGCGGGTTGACTGCCCAGCTGCCTGATCGTGATCCGGAAGAGACCGCGGAGTGGATTGAGTCCCTTGATGCGTTGATCGCGGAGCAGGGTACCGAGCGTGCCCAGTACATTATGCGTTCGTTGTTGCAGCGTGCCGGTGCCAGGTCGGTGGGTGTGCCGATGGTGACGACCACTGATTATGTGAACACGATCCCGGTGGACCAGGAAGCGCCGTTCCCGGGGAACGAGGAGTTCGAGCGCCGGTACCGGGCGTATATGCGGTGGAACGCCGCGGTGATGGTTCACCGTGCGCAGCGGGCCGATATTGGTGTTGGCGGGCACATCTCCACGTATGCCGGGGCTGCGACGTTGTATGAGGTGGGTTTCAACCATTTCTTCCGCGGGGATGTACGCGAGGGCGTTCATGGAAGGCCGGCTCACGGAGGAGGACCTGGACGGGTTCCGTCAGGAAAAGTCCAAGGCCGGCCATGCCCTGTCCTCGTACCCGCACCCGCGGTTGATGCCTGATTTCTGGGAGTTCCCCACCGTGTCGATGGGTATCGGCCCGATGAACGCGATCTACCAGGCCCAGTCCAACCGGTACCTGCAGAACCGTGGCATCAAGGACACCTCGGACCAGCAGGTCTGGGCGTTCCTTGGTGACGGGGAAATGGACGAGCCCGAGTCCCGTGGTTTGTTGCAGCTCGCCGCGAACGAGAACCTGGACAACCTGAACTTCGTGATCAACTGCAACCTCCAGCGCCTGGACGGACCGGTCCGCGGCAACGGCAAGATCATGCAGGAACTCGAGGCGTTCTTCCGCGGTGCGGGCTGGAACGTGATCAAGGTCGTCTGGGGCCGGGAGTGGGACACCCTCCTGGAAAACGACCGGGACGGGGCGTTGGTGAAAATCATGAACGAAACCCCCGATGGTGACTACCAGACCTACAAGGCCGAGTCCGGCGGGTTCGTCCGTGAACACTTCTTCGGCAAGTCCCCGCAGACCAAGGACATGGTCGCGGATCTGGACGACGAACAGATCTGGGGCCTCAAACGCGGCGGCCACGANNCTGGGCCCGCACTTCGAGGGCCGCAACGCCACGCACCAGATGAAGAAACTGACCATGGAAGACCTCAAAGCCTTCCGTGACCACCTCCGCATCCCCATCAGCGATGACCAGCTCGACGCTGACCTGTACCGGCCCCCGTACTACCACCCCGGCATGGACGCCCCGGAAATC
>NZ_JBLYIE010000017.1:113295-113804 GCF_048537125.1 Paenarthrobacter sp. PPS72
CGAAGTCCTACGAGGTCGCCAAACGCGGGTCCGGGAAACAACAAGCCGCCACCACCATGGCCTTCGTCCGGCTCCTCAAAGACCTCATGCGGGATAAGAACTTCGGCGCCCGGTTCGTGCCCGTGGTCCCGGACGAATCCCGCACCTTCGGGATGGACGCGTTCTTCCCGACCGCGAAAATCTACAACCCCAAAGGCCAGAACTACCTCTCCGTGGACCGCGACCTCGTCCTGGCCTACAAAGAATCACCCGCAGGCCAACTGATCCACCCCGGCATCAACGAAGCCGGCGCCGTCGCAGCGTTCACCGCAGCAGGGACCGCCTACGCCACCCACGGCGAACCCCTGGTCCCGATCTACGTGTTCTACTCCATGTTCGGCTTCCAACGCACCGGAGATTCCTTCTGGGCCGCCGCGGACCAAATGACCCGCGGCTTCATCATCGGCGCCACCGCAGGACGAACCACCCTCACCGGCGAAGGACTCCAACACGCCGACGGACACTCACCC
>NZ_JBLYIE010000017.1:113924-114226 GCF_048537125.1 Paenarthrobacter sp. PPS72
GTCTACTCCGTGACCTCCTGGAACGAACTCCGACGCGACGGACTCGCCGCCGAAGAACACGCCTTCCTCAACCCCGGCCAACCCGCCCGCACCCCGTTCATCACCGAACAACTCGCAGGCACCACCGGACCCGTCATCGCCGTGTCCGACTACATGAAAGCCGTCCCCGACCAAATCCGCCAATTCATCCCCAACGACTTCGCCTCCCTCGGAGCAGACGGCTTCGGCTTCTCCGACACCCGCCAAGCCGCACGCCGCTACTTCAAAAACGACACCCACTCCATCGTCGCCAAAACCCTCCA
>NZ_JBLYIE010000018.1:0-28633 GCF_048537125.1 Paenarthrobacter sp. PPS72
CGGTTGGCGCGAAAGGGTGCGATCCAGCCCACACACCGCAGTGCGAGAAGGTAATACACGCCGTCGGCCCGGGAACGGCGGTCATAGGATGAAAGGGATGACCACCACCCAAGCAGGCAAAAACTTCAGCCTCCGCAGCGTCGCGCTGCCGGCATTCGGGCCGGCTGTGCTGTTTTGTGTCGGCGAAGGGGCTGTCCTCCCGGTCATAGCACTATCAGCGCGCGATCTTGGCGCCTCGGTGGCGGTATCGGCGTTGATCGTGACGCTGATCGGGTTGGGCTCCTGGTTATTCAACATCCCGGCGTCGATCATCACCGAGAAGTTCGGTGAACGGTGGTCGATCGTCGGAGCCGGTACAGTGGGCGCAATTGCCCTCGGCGCGGCAGCGTTCGCGCCGCAAATGGACCATGGACTCTGGCTGTTGGCCGCCTCCATGACGTTGGTGGGCATGGCAGCCAGCGTGTTCAACCTCGCCCGGCAAAAGTTCCTCACCGAGGCCGTCCCCGTGATGTTTCGCGCACGAGCCCTCTCAACTTTGGGCGGAGTTACCAGGATAGGCCTCTTCATCGGGCCGTTCGTGGGTGCTGCCGTGATGCAGTTCGCAGGGATCGGCGGTGCGTATTGGGTGGGCTTCGGTGGCATGCTGGCGGCCGCTGCATTGTCGCTCACCATCCCGGACTTGGTCGCCCCTGCAACGCCCGACGGCGGTCCTCAACCTCCTGCGACCACCTTGCGGAGTGTCGCTATCTCCCATGCCGGGGTTTTCCTTACCGTCGGCTTCGGCATTCTCCTGTTGAGTGCTTTGCGTGCATCACGACAGGTTGTCATTCCGTTGTGGGCGGACCATTTGGGACTCGATGCCACTCATGCTTCTCTGATTTTCGGCCTGTCCGGAGCGATCGACATGCTGGTGTTTTACCCCGCCGGGAAACTCATGGATAAGAAGGGGCGGCAATGGGTGGCCATCCCTTCCACAGTGATCATGGGCACGGCGTTGATCCTGGTTCCCTTCACCGCAGGATTCATCCCGCTGCTTCTGGTCGCCTTGCTCATCGGGTTCGGCAACGGCATCAGCTCGGGGCTCATCATGACGCTCGGCGCTGACTTCTCTCCGGACAACGGACGGAGCCACTTTCTGGGGATCTGGCGATTCATGGCCGATTCGGGCGCAACCGGTGGACCCGTATTGCTGTCCGGGTTGACGGCGGCATTCTCGTTGTCGGCGGGCGTCCGGGCCACCGGCGTACTGGGCTTCGCGGCGGCGGTGGTGTTCGCCGTCGTAATTCCACGTCTGAAGCACCGGCGCAACTACTAGCTATTCCGGTGGGCTGCATCCGGCGTTTCCTGCCACGGACACCCCCCCTTGCACAAATTCGGATCCCGCAACGCCCGCTCTCCAAAGCACACCTCTGTCCAGTCCGAGGGCCGCACGGGACCCGGACGGATTTCGGGGACGCGTTTCCGCAATGTTCACCCCAGCGCTATGCGGCGGCCCGCCAATCTTCGCGCCGAAGCTGTTGGCCGCCCCTACGATCCCGAGTGGCGTCTTCGGACACCACTCCTTCATTCGTACCTATATCTGGAGACACCTGATGCGACGTACTCTTCCATTCCTGGGCGCCGCCGGCGCCCTTGTGGCCGCTGCCGTGGCTGCGGTCACGGTCCTGGGCGGTCCTGCCGCACCTGCCGTTGCGGCCCCGGACGGCAATAACGGCCGGACCAAAAACGTCATATACCTTCTTGGTGACGGCTTGGGCCGCACGCACATCAGCGCCGCCCGCGAACGGTTCTACGGAGCCGAAGGCAAGCTGGCCATGGAGACCCTACCGGCCCAGGGCTACGTCAGCACTTACGCAGTGGAGAAGAAGTCCGGGCAGCCCGGTGAAGCGGATTTCAAGCCCAACCTGGTCACCGACTCGGCCTCCGCAGCCACGGCTTGGGCCTCAGGCGTGAAGACTTACAACGCCGCCCTCGGTGTAAACGCCAAGGGCGCGGTGGTGCCGACCGCGATGGAACTGGCCAAGCAGGCCGGTTACCGCACCGGAAACGTCTCCACCGCGGAGATCACGGACGCGACCCCCGCGGCTCAGATGAGCCACGTCCTGGCCCGTGGTTGCCAGGGTCCGGTCTATTCCGCCGCCGCGTGCCAGGACACGGCCGTGACCGGCGAGGTGCTGCCCACCAGTGATGTCAGGGTTACGCCGGTCGCTGACCAGATCGCCCGCAACGGCACCGCCGACGTCATCTTCGGCGGCGGACTGGGACGTTTTGACGCCGCTGATGAAACCGCTTTGAAGGAACAGGGCTACTCAGTACTGGGGTCGGCGGCAAGCCAGATTCCAGCCACCCGAACCGACCTGAACGCAGCATCCGGGGACAAGGTCTTCGGCCTGTTCAACAAGGGCAACCTCACCGTAGAAAAAGCCAAGCAGGACAACCCGTCCGCACCCCAGGCCCAGGAACCCTCCCTGCCTGACATGACCAAGAAGGCCATCGAACTGCTGGACAGCAAGAAGGGCGCCAAAGGCAACGGTTTCTACCTGCAGGTCGAAGGGGCCCTGATCGATAAGCGCTCCCACGCCAACGACGCAGCCCAGGCCCTCGAGGAGGTCAAGGCCTTCGACGATGCCGTGGCCGCCGCTGTGGACTTCGCCAAAAAGGACGGCAACACCCTGGTGATCGTGACCGCCGACCACGAAACTGCCGGCATGAACATCATCGAGAAGGGCTCCTTCACCAACGCTGAAGCAGCAGCACCTCCGGCCAACGTCGACGGCGGGAACCCGGCCAATAACTCCACCCCGTCACGGCCCGGCGGAAACATCAAGGACCCGGCCCGGTCCACCGGCATCATCAACGGCAACGGCGCAGCGGACCCGCGGAACTTTGGCCCGGCCACCTTCCGTACCCCGAACGACCCGGCCGAGGTCAAGGACGGCTCCAAGGAAGCCAGCCTGTGGCTTAGCTACCTCTCCGGAAATCACACCGGCGCCGACGTTCCGGTGTACGCCTTTGGCTCTGGGTCCGAACAGCTCCAGGGCAGTGTGGACAATACTGATCTCTTCGACATCGTAGGCAAGGCCCTGCGCGTCCTTCGCTGACCTGACCATTCCACCCAAGGGGTCCGGGAGAATCTCCCGGACCCCTTGGACAGAGAAAGTGCAACAATGCGCCGTCGAATCATCGTCCCTGCCGGTTTGCTCACCGTGGCCCTGGCCCTTTCCGGGTGCCTGCCGATCACCGCACAGCAACCCACCGGGGAGGCAGCCGACCGCCCGTTATCCACGGCAGTCAAAACCTCCTTTCCCGGGCTGGCCGCTGCCGATGGCGAGCCGGACCTTCCCGGTCTTCACGCACCGGGGCCGGTCAAGGGCCAAGCGCTGCAGGTCCCGGGCCCGTTCGATGACAGGTTTGTACTCGAGGACCTGGCCTTCAACGGGTCGGCAGCCACTGGGACTCTCAGCACAACAGGCACCACGGGCTCTCTTCTGGACCTTCAGATCCTTGCCGGTTTCTACAATGACAACGGCAATCTGCTCGGCACAGCACGGTTCGAGCACCACCAAGGAGGCGAGGGGCCCCAGGGGCAGGCAACGGAAGGACGGATCAGCTTCACAATCGTTGTACCAGCCCAATTCCAGGGAATGGCAATTTCCGCGACGCTCGGTGTGCCCGTCTTCGCCAGCGAATAGGCCTCAAGTGACAGCCGCGTATTGCTGGCATCCATCAGAATCCTTACCCTTGAAAGAAGCGTTGCGAGACCGGATCGGCAATGCCGGGCGTAGGCCTGAAGAGGACCCCGCCCCCGATTACTCAAGTGCTTCACTGGCGCACCATGGCGCATTTCATGAATCCACCCCATCAATGAAGGGCAGTGTTGATTGTTGTGCACATCAAAGAATTCTGGGACCAGCTTTCTCCGGACACGCAGCAATGGCTCATTGATAATCCGGGAACCATGATTGTGCCGCGGACCGTCACCGCCATCATCAATGGCGAAACAGGGGAGAGCGATGGCGTCGACGCACACGGTGGCACGCACCTCACGGATGAGGACCGGCACTTCATCCATGAGCAGGCGCGGGCGCGTGCGTCATCTGTTACAGCGGAAGAGCCCAAATTCTTCGACTCGGTTGGCCCTGCAGACTAGGCTTTTGGGGCTGGGCGCCCTTTAGCGCCGAATGCCCCGGTAAGCACTGGTGCGCCGGGCGCGTAGGGGTGCGCCGCCGTCGTAATTAGCGCGCTAGCCCTTGCGCGCCGCCAGGCCGAACAGCCATGTGCCGCCGAGTGCGGACAGGTACCCGGCGACCACGATGAAGGCTGTGCCGGCCCGGAAGTAGTCGATGGTGCTGTCTGTGCTCAAGCCGGGCATCACCTGCAGCAGCGAGTAGGCCGCCACGATACCTGCGATCACCAGTGCCGCAACAGTGAGCCAGACCCATAGGCGCGACGCAGCCCAATGCTCGCCGTACCCCTTCCAGACGTTCCAGCTGTTGCCGGTGCGGAGGACCAGCCAGCCCGCCGGGAGCATCACTGCAGCTACCACCAGGTATGCAGCCACAACGTCGGCCGGGCGGTGCCACTGGTTGATGAGCGTGGAGACGCCCGTGGCAACAGCGAAGGTGCCGCCAAGGAAGCCTGCCAGGGGGCGCCAGCGCGGCGAAACCATGAGGAACACAGCAGCTGCAGCGGATGCGGCCAAGGTGGTGTGTCCGGACGGGAGTGAGTTCAGCTCCAGGGTTTGGACGCCGCGGTCCGGTCTGTCCGGGATGAGGAGCTTGAGGATCTGTGTTGCTGCGTTGGCGGCGATGCAGGCTGCCACAGCTATTCCGGCGGCGGTCCAGCGGCGGCGGGCGACAGTCACGAAGAGGACCATGATGGCGGCGATTGCCAGCGACAGCATGGGGAGCATGTCCAGGAATCCCGTGGATGCCCTGCCGGCTGTTCCACCCAACGCCGTGGCTTCAACGAGTGCGGACTCGTCAATGAACTGGCCTGCGGTGGTGCGCACAAAGAAGTAGTACGTTGCAGCCAGGCCAACGGCGCTGGCGATCGTAGCGAAGCAGAAGAGGAAGCCTGTTCCTGTGCCTGCGGCGCGTCCTTGGAGCGGCCGTTTGCTCGACCTCCCGCTGGTGCGGAATTGCTGGGAACTCATTCTGACTAGACTGCCACAGTTCTCTGGACGGCTCGTGTGAGCGCGCTTGAGCGTGGCGGGACAAGGTGAGTCGTCTGCAACATGCTTGTGATGCTTGACACGTGTTAGGTCACAGGTTTAGGCTTCCTAACACGTGTTAGGGAAGGAAATCCACATGTCGGGAACCAATGGGGCTTTACGCGAATTCACACGTAGAAGCGCCCTCACAGCCCTCGGCGCCGGAATTGTTGGAGTCACTGCGGCGTCGTGGCCGCGGCTGACGGGGGCCGACATTCCAGGCCGGGGAGACAACAGCCTCAGCATCGCGATCATGGGCACCGCCGCGGACGCCGCAGCCCGCCAGAAGGTCATTGACGCTTTCGCCAAGGTCCACCCCGGGATCAAGGTCAAGGTCCAGGCGATCCAAGCCGTGGACTGGAAGGACTTCTTCACCAAGATCCTCACCATGGTTGCTGCCGGAACCCCACCGGACGTGGTGTACGTGGCAACGGAAGGCGCCCAGCTCTTCGCCGAGAAACTGGCCCACCCGCTGGACGAGTACCTGCGGCGGGACGCGGACCACATGAAGGAATACTTCGAAGACGTCCACCCCAGCCTGGTGGAAGCGTTCATGTACAAAGGCAGCCTGTTCCAGCTCCCCATCGACTGGAACGCCGCCAACATGTACTACAACACCGCGTCACTCCGCTCGGCAGGCCTGGAACGGCCCTCCGACAATTGGACGCACACGGACTTCCGCAACACCCTCGCCGCGATGAAGAAGGCCAAGCCGGCCGACTTCACTCCTTATTACTGGACCAACCGCCTCTTCGGGGGAGTAGTGCCGTGGCTCTACTCCAACGAGACCAGCTTCCTCAAAGAAACCAAATCCCCCGGCGGCGACTGGCTATGGGACAGCTTCTACGCCAACGACCCCACACGCAGCCTTCGCTCCGGCGGCTACCAGTGGCTCGAACCCAACGCCGACGATCCCAGGGTCTTCGAATCCTTCGACTACCTCCGCGGACTCGTCAAGGACGGGCTGGGTGTCCGCCCGGAGGAAGGCGGCGGCAGCGCGTTGATCGGCCTCTTCGCCTCCAACAGGATAGGCACGACGCCGGCAGGCGGCTATTGGGTCCAAGGCCTCCATGAGGCGGGGATGACAGAGAACGACTTCGACGTCCAGTTCTTCCCGAAATGGCGGACCCAGCGCCACCAGTTCGGCACGGCAGGCTACGCGATCATGAAGACCGCCAAGGACAAGGACGCCGCCTGGGAATGGGTGAAGTTCAGCTCCAGCCGTGAAGCCATGCAGATCGTCTTCCCCACACCGAACACCACACCTGCCCGGCGGTCCATGGTCAACGAACAGCTCTACGCCGGAACCGGTCCAAAGAACTGGAAGGTCTTCTACGACACCCTGGACAAGTTCCCCACCACAGGTCCCATTCCGGCACCACCCCAGCAGGCCGCCGTCGAAACCGCCCTGATGAAAAACGTGAGCCTGGCCGTCAGTGGAGACGAGCGTCAACTCAAGGACGCCCTCAATTCCATGCAGCGAGACCTTGAACTGGCCCTAAGGAGGCAGCCATGAGCACCGCAACCAGTACGCCTACGGGGACGGGGAGCGAGCCGGGCCGCCGCCAGGCAGCCCACAAGAGCGGACAGGGCTCCAAACGAGGTCGAGTGCAGCAACGCTGGCTGCCTTGGGCTTTCCTGGCACCGACCATCGTGGGCATGGGCATCTTCACCCTGCTGCCGATCGTCGCTTCAATTGCGCTCGCCTTCTTCCGCTGGGACATCATCTCTGCGCCGACGTTCGTGGGCTTCGACAACTTCGCCGAGGTAGTCCAGGACCCCACCGTCCGGGTGTCGTTCCTCAACACGATCGTGTTCGTGGTGGTGGCTGTGGCCCTCCAGCTCGGACTCGCGCTGGGCTTGGCCATCATGGTGCAGGAGAAACTCCCTGCCTGGCTGAGGGTCTTCTTCCGCTCGGCCTTCTTTTTCCCGCTGATCTTGTCCGCGGCGTCGGTATCGATCTTCATGCGGTACCTCTTTAACGAGCAATTCGGCGTGGTGAACTGGTTGCTGTCCATAGTTGGCATCCCAGCGGTTCCGTGGCTGACGACGCCAACAGGATCGGCCGCCGTCGTGATTCTTGTCTATGTGTGGCAGAACTTCGGGTTCTCGTTCCTGCTGTTCATCGGTGGTCTTGCCTCCATCCCGGTGGAGACATATGAGGCCGCCTCGATCGACGGCGCGACGGGTTGGCGCAAGCACTGGTTCGTCACCCTGCCACTGCTGAGCCCCACCACTCTGGTGGCCTCGGTCATGGCGATCATCAACGCGCTGCAAGTGTTCGACCAGCCCTACGTGCTCACCCGCGGCGGACCTGGAGACTCAACACGCACGGCCGTGATGGTGATCTTCGAGTCTGCGTTCCAGCGTCTCGAGTTCGGCCAGGCCTCGGCGATCGGCGTGATCCTGACGCTCATCATCATGGCCATCACAGCCGCGCAGTTCCGGCTCAGCAAACGATTCGTCTTCTACCAGTAAGGCCCGCCATGACTACCACTCAAGAACGTGTCACCACCACGGCGCCTGTACTAAAGCGGAAGAAGCGCGACTGGTCAGTGGCCATCCGCGTCATCGTCTTGCTGATCGCGTCGGTCTTTGTCCTGGGCCCCGTGTTGTGGACGCTGTCCACATCCCTGCGGCCGCCGTCGGAATCCTTCCAGCTGCCGCCCGCCTTCCTGCCACTGAACCCGGACCTGACCTCCTACGAGCAAGTGTTCAAGCAGCTCAACATCGTGGCCTTGGTGGTGAACAGCGCGCTCGTTACCGGCCTCATTGCCGTAGGGCAAATGCTGACCGCGGCCCTGGCTGGCTACGCCTTCGCACACCTCAAGTTCCGGGGCCGTGGCGCGTTGTTCTCCATTGTGCTGGCCACCATGATGGTGCCCGCGCAGGTCACTATCGTGCCCGTGTTCATGCTGATCCGCGGCGTCGGGCTCTCGGACACGCTACTTGCCCTGATCATTCCGGCTATCCCGACGGCGTTCGGCACCTTCCTGATGCGCCAGTACTTCATGGGGTTGCCCGGCGAGCTCGCTGAAGCGGCTGCGATCGACGGCGCCTCGCCGTGGCGGACCTTCCGGTCCGTGTACGCGCCGCTGGCCATGCCGGGCCTCGCGATCGTGGGCATCCTGGCGTTCAACTTCCACTGGAACGAGTTCTTCAGGCCCCTCATCATGACCATCTCCGAGCAGAACTTCACGCTTCCGCTGGGCTTGGTCTCGCTCCAAGGCAACCTCGGCACTGGCAGCATCTCAGTGGTCCTGGCCGGCGTTGTCCTTTCCATGATTCCCGCTCTGGTGGTGTTCATGTTCGGCCAGCGTGCGCTGCAGGACGGGCTCACCGCCGGTACGGGCAAGTAATTTTCGATCTCTTTTGAAAGGGGTTCCGTTGACGGACCTTGCACTCACTTCCTCCCTGGCCATGGCGGCGACGCACCCGGATCCCGCGTTCCCGCGCTTCCACCCGAGGCCTGCACAGGGCTGGATCAACGATCCCAACGGCATCAGCTACATCAACGGCCGCTATCACGTTTTCTTCCAGTACAACCCCGACTCGGCGCGGCATTCGCAGATCCAGTGGGGGCATGTGAGCTCTGCAGATTTAGTGCACTGGGAAGAGCACCCCGTGGCTCTCTCACCGCAGCCCGGTGGGCCGGACTCCGCCGGTTGCTGGACCGGTGTGGTGACCTTGGATGAGGGCGTGCCCACTGCGTGCTATTCGGGTATCAAAGACCACGGCGGCCATTCGCAGGTTGTCATTGCCCGCGGTTCCTCTGACCTGGTGACGTGGAAGCAAGACGGGCATGTTGCTGCATCCATGCCTGCTGATCCGCTGGTGACCGCCGTGCGCGACCCCTTCATCTTCCACTTCAACGGTGCCAGATACGCCATGCAAGGAGCCGGCCTCTCTGACGGACGTGCGGCTCTGCTGTTGTACACAGTGGACTCCCTGGACGACTGGCATTACCAGGGGATTTGGCTGACCACGGCCGATCCCGTGGCTGCTGCGCATACACCGGCCGAGATCTGGGAGTGCCCGCAGTTGGTGCAGGTGCCTGTTTCTTCGGGTGGCTCAGCCTCTTCGGGTGGCTCAACCTGGGTCATGATGTTCTCCCTGTGGCTCTCCGGTGACGACCACGAGCACGCCAACGGGGTGGGGCACCTGATCGGGTCCCTTACCGCGGACCCCCTCACCGGGCTGCCCGTTTTTACTCCGTCCTCCGGCGGGAAGTCCGATCTTGGGCGTGACTTCTACGCACCGCAGATGGTGCAGCTCTCATACGCTTCGGCCGGTTCTGCTCCTGGTTCTGCTCCTGCGGCGCTGTTGTGGGGGTGGGCCAACGAAGGTCCCGGACGCGACGGCCGCCGAGGCCGGACCCAGGAAGAAATCGACGACGCCGGGTGGTCGGGTGTGTTGACGCATCCGCGCGTTGTCTCCGTGGCTGACGGGGCTTTGGTGATATCTCCTGCGCCCGAAATTCCCGCCTACCGAGGCGGATCCCTGGCCGTGGGTACTGTTGGTTCGGTGAGCTTGCCTGCGTTTACCGAGGTGCTCGTGAAGGGTGGCCCCTCAGCCCCTGACGCCGGAGCCGTGGAGTTGATGCTGGGTTCGGGGGCCGACGCCCAGGTGGTCTTCTGCGGCTCCATTGCAGCGGGGGAGGAACTCCGGATCTTCATCGATGCGTCCCTCGTGGAGGTATACCGTACAGGTTCTGTAGCTACGACGCTGCGTGCCTACCCGGCTCCGGGGGAGCAATGGCAGCTCACAGTGCCCGTCGGCGCGACTGCCAACGCGTGGGAGTTGAGCCTTCCAGCGTAGGCGGCAAGCCGGCGTCGTGCGCGTGTCGTGGGGCCTGTTGTGTCAACCCATGCCTCAAAGCTGTATGCCGGTGTATTTGGTTTCCTGGTAGGCCTCGAGGCCCTCGATGCCCCCTTCGCGGCCGAGGCCTGATTGCTTGGTGCCACCGAAGGGTGCGGCAGGGTTGCTGACGAGTCCGCGGTTGACACCGGTCATGCCGGCGTCGATGGCGTCGGCAACGCGAAGTGCCCGCGCGAGGTCCTTGGTGAAGACATAAGAGGCCAAGCCATACGGAGTGGCGTTCGCCTCGGTGATGGCTTCCTCCTCGGTGCTAAAAGTGTAGATTGCTGCCACGGGGCCGAAGATTTCTTCGTCCCGGATGGCGGCGTTGGTGGGGATATCGATGAGAACGGTGGGCTGGTAGAAGTAGCCCGGGCCGTCCAGGATTTGGCCGCCCGTGAGGCAGGTTGCTCCCTTGGCAAGGGCGTCGACGACGAGGTTGTGAACGGTGGCACGTTGTTTGTCATCGATCAGCGGGCCGACGTCGGTACGGGATTCATGGCCGTTGCCTACGGTGACCTCGGCAAGTCGTGCGGTGAAGCGTTGAGTGAACTCATCCGCGATTCCGGACTGGACGTAGATCCGGTTCGCGGCGACGCACGACTGGCCCCCGTTGCGGAGCTTGGCCAGATAGGCGCCTTCAACGGCCGCGTCCAGGTCTGCGTCGTCGAACACGATCAGCGGCGCGTTGCCGCCAAGTTCCATGGAGGTGTTCATGACGTTCTGCGCCGCTTGGGCCAGAAGCACGCGGCCAACCTGGGTGGATCCGGTGAAAGAAACCTTCCGAATCCGTGTGTCGTTCATGATGGCACCGATCAGGTCGCGGGAATTGCCTGTGACTACCACGTTCACCACACCGGCGGGAACACCTGCTTCCTGGAGGACCTTGGCCAGCAGCAACGATGTGAGCGGGGTCTGGGCAGCAGGTTTCAACACGGTAGTGCAGCCGGCGGCGAGGGCGGGCGCGATCTTGCGGGCCCCCATGGCGAGTGGGAAGTTCCAGGGGGTTATGAGGAGGGAAGGACCAACGGGCCTCTTGGACACGGCCACGTGATAGTTCGAACCCGGTTCGATCCCGAACTGGCCTTCAGTGTGGATCCGACCGGCGGATTCAGCGAACCAACGGAAGAATCCAGCGCCGTAGTCCACTTCGGATTGCGCTTCGGCCCAGGGCTTACCCATTTCATCCACGATCAGGCGGGCGAAGTCGTCCCGTCGGTTGATGATGCCTTGGTAGGTGCGGGCGAGAATATCGGCGCGCTCCCTTGCCGGAGTTGCTGCCCAACGGTCCTGCGCGGTGCAGGCGGCGTCCAGTGCCGCCAGGCCTTCTTCGATGGAGGCGTCTGAGACGTGTGCAATTGCTTCGCCGGTGGCCGGGTTGATGACGGGCAGGGTGGCGTCTGTGGCGGAGGGTGTCCAGTTCCCGCCGATGAAGAGCCGGGTCTCGGGAAGGTCCAAGGTGGTTTCAGTACTCATGGGATGTTGCTCCTGTTACGTGCTTTGGCGGAGGGGCAGCGGGGCCTGTGATGTGACCGTGCCTCGCTGGATATTGCTAAAACGCGGTGTATCCGCCGTCGACGGGGAGAACCGCTCCGGTGATGTAGGAGGATTCAGGCGAGGCCATGAAAAGGATGGCGTCGGCAATCTCTTCGGGCGTGGCGAGGCGTTGGAGTGGAATCTGGCCTTCCCGCTGACGACGGTAGGCCTCAGGATCATCGCGGCGCTGGATGGAGGCTGTGATGATGGGGGTAGCGGTCAGTCCGGGAGCAACCACGTTGACGCGGATGTTCCGTGAGGCCCACTCAATAGCGGCGCCCTTGGCCAGCATGATAAGGCCGCCCTTGGCCGCAGAATACAGGACCTGATCTGCCATGCCCACCGTACCGAGCCGCGAGCCGACGAGCACGAATGAGCCTCCCTTGGCGGGCATTAGTGGCGCGAAGTGCTTCATCATCAGGAAGGAACTCAGCAAGTTGCTGTGAAGCACGTTCTGCGCATCCTCGTAAGCCATGTCCGTGAGAGGCCCGGTGACCTGTAAACCGTGATTAAGAACCACCACGTCCACGGTGCCGAAGGACTCTGCAGCCTGGCGGGCGAGGCTTTCGACGAATACCTCGTCGTTGAGGTCGCCGGGAACGTAGAAATCCTCGGGCTGTGCGTTGTCGGGTTGTTTCCTTCGGCCGGTCAGGAGGAGGCGGGCTCCTTCGCGGCGAAAGTGTGAACTCACCGCTTCGCCGATTCCGCTGCTGGCTCCGGTTACCACGGCCGTGGTCTTATCAAGTCTCAAGTGGGACACTCCATGTGTGAGGTTGATGGTTTGGGTTGCGGGCTTGGGGAGTGCCGGGGGACGGATGCTCAGTCCCCCGCCACTCCAGTCAGTTGAGGAATCCCCGGGCGTCCACTGCCCACCGTTCCAGAGTGGTACCTGTGCTGTCAGTGACGATGTACTCCTCGAAATTGACCACCACCGGGCAGACATGGTTGGGCACCACGGGGAGGACGGTCCCCACGCTGGGGCGGAACCCGGCCGGAAGGGGGAGGAAGCCGTGGTATTCGTTGAGCTTGGAGAGGACGGCCGAGGTACCGGCGATTCCGCCATAGCCAATCTCCGGGTTGCCTTCACGTCCCAGGGCTTTGGTTCCGATGTCGAGGAGAACCTGATCCGGGACCCGGTCGCTGACCACTGTGCCGGCGAGGAACAATGCGATCTGGTCCTCTGTGCAGGCGCCGAGCCGGGTGTTGTTGAGGTCGTTGAAGACGTACTCGCCGGGCCTGATCTCGGTGATGACGCTGTTGGTGGCAAATTCCACGGTCGGTGTGGAGCCCGCGCTGACCACTTCAGCGGTGACGCCCACTGCACTGAGGCTACGTACGGCTGTGACGAGCGCAGCATCCTGGTCAGCTGCGGCACGCTTGCGTGCGTCGGGACCGGCGCTGCCATGGCCGGGATAGGTGAAGACCCCCGCCGGGATGAGGCCGCGCTTGCGGGCGGCTTGGGCGAGGTGGCCGGCGGCTTCGGGAGCAACCCCGGAACGGCGTGCACCACAGTCGACCTCGATGACAACCTGCAGCAGCTCCGTTTCTGATCCCATCGCATCGGCCAAGGCATTTATCGCTGCGACATTATCCACACCAACCCGCAAGTGGGTTGTCTCGGCCAGCTTTCGGATCCGTGGACCTTTGGATCCGGCGGTCCAAATCGGGTAGGCGATGAAGATGTCGCCGAACCCGGCGGCGGCGAAGACCTCGGCCTCTCCCACATTGCCCGCGGTGATTCCCACCGCACCTGCCTTGACTTGACGACGTCCGATTTCCACACATTTGTGGGTCTTCACGTGCGGCCTGACGTCCAGGTGCTGCGCCTCGGCAAAGGCCTGCATGCGGTTGATGTTTTCTTGCATGACGTCGGCCAGCACCACAGGTGAGGGGCTATCAATCCGGCCCGTGAGTGCCTCGAGTGCTCGTTGAATGCGGTTCACACTGTGCTCCTTGTTATTCATGTCTTAGGCCTCAGTGCAGACCATTTGGATCTCGACAGGGCTGTTGCGGGGTAGCCCGGCGACACCTATGGCAGTGCGTGCGTGGCGTCCGTTCTCGCCCAGCACACCGATGAGTAGGTCACTGGCTGCGTTGGCAACTTGTGACTGCAAGCCGAAGTCCGGGGTGCTGGCTACGAAGACGAGCATCTGCACTATGCGGACCCGGTCCAGATCCCCGAGTGCCTGGACAGCGGCAGCGAGTGCGTTGAGTACGGCATGGCGGGCAAGTTCCTGTGCCGTTTCAAGCTCGACGTCGTGGCCCAGGATGCCGGTTCCCAAGAGTTCACCGTCTTTGTACGGCAGCTGGCCGGAGATGTAGATGCTCGAATCCACGGACCGGTGGTGCAGGTAGTAAGGATTGTCCGCGAGGCTGGGCAGCTCCAGGCCGAGGGCACGGAGACGGTCCGTTGGCGAGTCGGACGCGCCGTTGGCGACCAGGCCGATTCGGGAACCAGCGGGGGCGGCGGTGGGGGTGGGGGTGCTCATATCAGTGCTTTCGCTAGCTTCGGGACGAGGTTTGTCCGGACGCGACGGACTGCGTGGTGTGAACGCTCATGAAGCGACCCGGACGGATGAAATCCAGGCCCTCAAACGTTTGGATACCGAGTGCTTCGCGCGCAGCGATCTCGCCGTAGCCGGTGGCCATTTTGAAGCCTCCACCGGAGAACCCTGTGGCGCAGTAGACCCTGCTGCCCGGATCCAACCTGCCGAGCAGTGGGTTGCGGTCGGTGGTGAAGAGGTCCGGGAAGGCGTCAGAGCGGACGATGTTCGGGTACAAACCCGGGAAGAACTCGCTCACAGTTTCGGTCGTCTCGGCGATTTCTGCCGCGGTGAGTTCCCTGGGTACTGCATCGGGGTTGCCGGTGGGCGTTGGGCGGAAATTCAGGGTTGCCTTGACCGTGACTCCGTCCACTGCGGGTGCGCCGTACATGGAGCGGTCACCGGAGAGTCGGACGAAAACGGGGAATCGTTCCGGGGAGAAGAGGGCGGGATTCTTCGCGACGAACCAGGTCAGGAAGACCCTGTTCGGTTGGGTATGCGCCCGCAGCGACTCCGGCATGAGCATCTGCGACCAACCTCCGGAAGCGACGATCACGTTATCGAATGTCCAGGATTTATCCCCGGACGTCACCACCACGCCGTGATCGGTTTCGCGGATTCCGTCCACGGGGGTGTTGGTGAGCACAGTGGCACCATTGGCCTCGGCTGCGGAGATCGCGGCCGTAACAGCCCTGTCCGTTCGCAGGGCTCCACCGTTGGGGTCGAACACGCCGATGTCATCCGGACGCAGGTTGTGCTGCGGGTACCGTTCTGCCAATTCCGGGCGGGAAAGGATTTCGTGGGCGACGCCGGCTGTCCGGGCCGACTCGAGCAACTGCGGCATGTACGCGCCGTTTGCCGTGCCCATGTAGAGACCGCCGCAGCGCAGGAGGATGTCCTGTCCGGTTTCCTTCTCAAGCTCGGCCCAGAGACGCTGCGAGCTTTGCAGGATGGGATTGAAACCCGGGTTGAGGTTGATCATCCGGAAGAGCCGGGTGTCTCCGCCTACGGCGCTGCGCCCGTGGGCGGGAAGCTTGGCTTCGAAGCCGACCACGGAGCCGGACAGGCGGGAGGCCTGCCACAGAGACATACTGCCCATGGTGCCGAGGCCGATGACGGCAAGTTTTCCATCTGTCATTTCAGAGCACTTTCTCGAAGAAGGACTTTGTCCGTGTTTCTTGTGGGTTGGTCAGGACTTCGCGGACCGAGAGCGCGTCGCCCACTCTTTCAAAATCAGTGATGCAACGTGGGGGTTACATCACGTCATTGGTTCGCTGTCGAGCCGGCAGTGAAAGGAACCTATCGGGGTTGAGGACCGGGATGGTGTTCGTACTGCCGCCATGGAGGGCGTAGTCCGCGGCAATTTCACCGAACGTTGGGGCGAGTTTGAACCCATGCCCGGACAGGCCGGTGACCACCGTGATTCCTTCCCCGCCTCCTAGCTGACCAACGACTCCATGCCCATCCCGGGTGTAGCCCTCCATGTAGGCCGAGACCCGGACGGGATCCGGATACAGTGCCGGAAAGGAATCCGCAACGAGTTCCCGGAAGGGCTTTACCTCCTCGATGGGGACTGTCCGATCGAGGGCGTCGGGGTCGCCCACCGGAAGGTTGACGGTGCCGGAAAGGCCAAGTTTCAGGCCGTTCCCACTCATCGCAGGCAACCCGTAAAACTCCTCAGGGGTGGTGCGGATAAAGCAAGGGAAACCAGCTGGATCGAATGCCCCGCGTTCCTTCGCGACGAACCACGCGGACACCGCCTTCCTAACCTCCACCAATGGCGCGAGTTCGGGAAGAAGCTTCGCAGCCCACGGGCCAGTGGTCACTACAACGTGGTCGAAGCGCTCGCTTCGGCCGTCGGCGCTGACCCAGATTCCGCCATCCTTGACCTCGATCCCGTCCACTGGTGTGTAGGCCCGTAATTGGGCGCCCAGCGATTCCGCCCTATAGGAAGCTGTCAGCACGGCCAGTTCCGGGCGCAGATAACCCGCTTCACGGTCCAGGACTACGGCGTCGCCCTCGTGGAACGGATGGTGCGGCCAGCGGGTGAGCGCCTCGTCGAGCGGAATGATGGAGGCATCGACGTCGAACTTAACGATGGAGTCGCTGACGTTGGCCATCTGCGATGAGGCCTCCCCAAGCATAAGATTGCCGGCCAGAGTGAGCAGGTCAGTGCCTGTCTCACGCTCGAGCTGACGCCACAGCGCCTTGGCAGTACGGAGCAGTGGAACGTATTCAGGGTCTTCGAAGTATGCGGTTCGGAAGATACGGGACTCACCGGCATGGGCGCTTCGGTCGTGGGCTATTCCGAACTGCTCGTAACCCACCACTTCCGCGCCTCGTGAGGCCAAGCGCCAGGCGGCCATGCTGCCGGCGGTTCCGAGGCCGATGACGGCTACTCGCTTCCTGGTGGTGCTCATTCTGAAACCTCCCGGGTCAGAACCATAAGGAGTCCATCTGCGGTGACCGCAGGGCTCGTAGTGATGATCATGGGTATACCGGCTTCCGTCGCCCTAACTTCGTGGATGACGTCACCGAACAGGTCGCTCACGTGGCCGAGTATCTCGCCCTCGCTGGCCCGCGTGCCGAGTTCGACGACGGGTTGCCACCAACCAGGGACGGGTGAGCGCACCCAGTTCCACCCTTGGTTGTGCTCAATTTGGCCGGTAGTTTGCTCCACATCCAAGGGGAGCATTCCCAAGGTTGCGGCCACATTCCGCAAGCCCCTTACATGGGTGGCGACAGCTTGGCGGTCGATGATGCCGCTACCGCCAGCTTCAGCGGTGATTGCCGGGACACCGGCGTCCGCGGCAGCAGAGCTTGTGGTGCCGGTGGTAACCCGCGCAGAGGCGGGCTGCATGATCACATGCCGTGTCCCGTAAGCCATAGCCATCCGTCGCGCAGTCTCACCTACTGCTGACTCGTCGTATATGACAACCGGTTCAATCACTTCGGGCACGTCTCCGGAATGAAGATCAATGAGGTAGTCGGCAGAGCGGATGAAGCGTTCGAACACATGGTGTGCCAATACGTCGGAGAACGTTCCCTGCGGCTTGCCTGGAAAGCATCTGTTGAGGTTCTTGCCGTCTGACGGAACGACGAAGGGCGTGCGGCTCGTGTAAGCAGGGAGATTCACTACCGGAACGGCTGTGATGATCCCGCTGAGGGTGGCTGGGTTGATCTCCCCAAGGAACTCGCGCAGTGCTGACATGGCCGCGTATTCACACCCGTGCACACCTGCAAGGACTGTTAGTTTGGGTCCGCTCCGGCCACCATGGATCTCGATGTAGGGCAGATCCAAGTTGTCCTCAGGGAGCCCGGGGATCGGGTAGTAGCCGCGTATGACGACTCCTTGGCCCCTTTGGCCATCTTGCATTCGTTGTCCTCCCTGACCTTGGATTGTCCGACAACTGTGTCCGACGTGATTGTTTGATACTATCGTTTGGTGATCTAGTGTCAAGGCCGTCTCAAATTGGGATGTGATGCCATTACCCGGTAGGGGTGTGAGTGCCATGGAAGACCGACCTTTCTCCGAGCCGGCAAAGGCGTCTCTCGCGAGAACGCTTGCGCCGCGTGTTGCGGAACGAGCAACGCTGGTTGATCAAGTGGCGCATCGCATCAGGCGGGAAATCATTGTCGGCACCCTCGACCCGGGCCGGCATCTGGTCGAGAAGAGGCTCGCTGAAGATCTGTCCGTGAGCCGCGGCACGGTCCGCGAGGCCTTGACGCGCCTGGCCTCAACGGGACTCGTTGAGTTCTCTCCAGGTTCGGGAAATCGGGTTCGATACTTTAGTGATGGCGATATTAACGAGATTGGGGAAGTCTTCGCAGCCCTCGAGGGACGGGCCGCCATGCATGCCGCTGTTCCCCCGTCCAAGAGTGTTGAGAAAGAGCTGAGACGGATCGCGGAACGTATGCGCGGATTGCGTTTGCCCGATGACGTCGACGATCTCATGGGGCTGGACCGCGAATTCCATGGGACTCTCTTGAACCAGCAGTCCAATGCCAAGCTGATCGAGGCCTGGCAAAGCTTGGAATCGCTCCTGGCTGTCATGATGGTGCCGATCATGCGCCGAGGCGTGGGAACTGCGGACCTCCAGGCGGACAGGCATCTGCTGCTGGTCGACGCCGCAATGACCGGAGAGCCCGAATTGCTGGTCAAAGGCCTGGAACAGCACTACTACCAGGAGTAACCCTAGAGATCCAACGCCGAGTGGGGACGCTGGTCAGATTGGGAGTCAACCAGCACAGATGCCGCGCCTTCTTGTTTGCCCGCTCAGGACTTGCCTTTGGTCGATCTGCCAATGAGCACAGGCAGATTGCCCATAGGTCACTGACACTCTTCCGCGCGAGGCTTGAAAGACAAACTTCAGCCACCACAACGGAGGACCCGTGACCACTTACAGTCTTGCTCTCATCGGCTTTGGGGGCGTCAATCGCGCTCTGGCCGAACTTATCCGGGATGAACCAGGGCGATTCGCCGCCTTGGGCTTCGATTTGAAGGTCGTCGCCATCACCGATCTGGCTTTTGGCTCCCTGGTGCAGGCGGAGGGCATCGATCTCAGTACTGTCCTCGCGATGCCTCGCGGCGCCTCGTTTGTTGAACTGCCCGGGGGAAACGCGGATCCCCTCAATGAGGAAGTCATCAAAAACAGCCCCGCCGACATCGTCGTCGAAGCCACGTTCACCAGCCCGGTCGACGGCGAACCTGCCGTTTCGCACGTACGTTGGGCCATCGAGGCCGGCAAGCACGTGGTGACAACGAACAAGGGTCCGGTCGCGCTGCATGGTACCGAACTGACGCGCCTCGCGGCAGAGAATTCCGTGCGCTTTGAGTTCGAGGGCTCAGTCATGAGCGGCACCCCTGTCCTCCGTCTGGCCAGTAGCATGTTCGGTGGCCTCCGGATCAAGGGCGTACAGGGCATCTTGAACGGAACAAGCAACTATGTACTCGGTCAGATGGAGGCGGGCCTGTCCTTCGATGAGGCAGTAGCTCAGGCACAGACGCTCGGCTACGCGGAGGCAGACCCCACCGCTGACATCGGCGGGTCTGATGTCCGATTAAAGGTTGCGATCCTCGCCAACGAACTTCTCGACGCCAACATCACACCCAACGATGTCGAGACCACGGGCATCGAGGGCATCACCCCGGGCGACGTCGCGCGTGCTGTGGCGGACGGACGGCGCTGGAAGCTCCTTGGGCAAGCTGTCCGTCAAGGCGACGGGAGCGTGACTGCCTCCGTGAAACCGCTCGCCCTCCCCGCAGGCCATTCCCTCGCAGGAATCTCTGGAGCGACGAACGCCGTTTCCTTCGACACGGATCTTTTGGGCCACGTGACCGTCTCAGGTCCTGGCGCGGGCCGCACCGAAACGGCGTACGCGTTGATTTCGGACATCATCGCCATTGACGCGTTCCACAAGGATGGCGTTCATGCTTGAGCAGGCTATGGGAACAACCCTGATAGATGCCGCAGCTGAGCTCGAGGTCCGAAACAAGTACAACGAAAGCCTCCTGGCCACGCTTCCACAGTGCACCCCGGGCGAGCTTCCGGCTGCAATCGGGCGGGCGTCGGCGGCAGCGAAGTCGGCGGCCGCTCTGTCCCGACATGAGCGAGGTCGGATTTTGGACACTGCCGCGGAAATTCTCAAGAGGGACTCTGATGAATTTGCCGGCCTCATCGTCGCGGAAGCCGGCAAAACCATCAGGCAGGCCCGTAAGGAAGTGAGCCGGGCCGTCAACACTCTCAAGCTTTCCGGGGACGAAGCCCGACGGAACGCCGGGGAAGTCATTCCCTTCGACTCATTCCCGGGCTCCGAGAACCGGCAGGGATGGTTCACACGCGAGCCGCTCGGTCTGATCGCAGCGATCACCCCGTACAACGATGCGCTTAACCTCGTCGCGCACAAACTCGGCCCCGCAATCGCAGGCGGGAATTCTGTCATTCTCAAACCCTCACAGCTCACCCCGTTGACGGCGATGCGGCTCGTCGAGGTGCTCGTAGAGGCAGGCCTGCCGGCAGATATTGTGACTGTGGTTCTCGGGAATCGCGATGTTGCGCAGGCAATCATCTCCTCCCGACAGGTGCGGATGGTCTCCTTTACCGGGGGATTCGCCACGGGACACGCGATAGCAGCCAACGCAGGCATAAAGCGGCTTTCGATGGAGCTGGGCGGCAACGCGCCCGTCATCGTCTTCGAGGATGCTGATCTGGGCAGGGCGGTGGAGTCATGTGTGTCCGGAGCCTTCTGGGCAGCCGGGCAGAACTGCATCGGTACGCAGAGAATCTTGGTCCAGCAACCGGTGTACGAAGAATTCCTGGCTTCCTTCGTTGCCGCGACGAAGGCCCTCATTGCCGGAGATCCGGCCGACGAACGCACCGACGTCGGTCCCATGATCAGCACTGACGCCGCCGAGGCAGCCAAGCGAAAGATCGACGAAGCCGTAGCCAGTGGTGCCCTCCTGCTTGCCGGCGGTTCACTTCACGGCCCGGTCCTGGCGCCGTCTGTGCTGATAGGAGTCCCTCACGAGTGTGATGCGTGGGCGGAAGAGGTCTTTGCCCCCGTTGTCCTCGTGGAGCCTTTTGATACCGCGGAGCAAGCCATCAGTCTTTCCAACGACTCGGAGTATGCTCTCCAGGCTGGTCTTTTTACCAAAGACCTCGATCGGGCCCTCCGCACGGCGAAAGCCATAGAAGCCGGGGGTGTGATGATCAATGACTCCTCCGATTACCGCTTGGATGCAATGCCTTTCGGGGGCGCGAAGTACGGAAGCATGGGCCGTGAGGGAATCAGGTTCGCCTACGAGGACATGACTCAACCTAAGGTCATCGCAATCAACTCGTGAGCGCCAGGCGTTGGTGATCGGGGCCAGGGTGCTGAGGCTGAACCACTTCCAAGGGGCCTCAGCACCCACGTGATCAACTGGAACGGCGGTCGATTACCGTCGAGAGAGAGAACGCAGTGGTCATATCCCGCACTCCAGGGAGTTCCGAGACCAGCTGCCAGATCTCCCGGATCCGGTCAGCATCCCGGGCTTCTACCCGGACCACCAGATCCAGCTCTCCACTCACGACGTCGCAGGTGACCACTTCCGGCAAGGCCCGGAGACCAGCCAAGACGTCACCTCCCCGCATTCGATCAGCCCGGTGGACCAGCAGGATAGCACTCACGGGCCGTTCTCCTTCAAGGACGGCCTCCTTGATGGTGTAGCCGCGAATATACCCTTCACGCTCAAGCCGTTCGATCCGCGCCCGAACAGCATTTCGGGACAACCGGACCTTCTCACCCAGCTGGGCATGACTGCTCCTGGCATTTGCACGAAGGGCGGCCAGGATTGTGGCGTCGATAGCATCAGGTGGGTTCTTGGTCACTGGGATTCCTCTCCAAGGAAGACTGGACCCGGGATCGGGCAAGTTCACGCAAAGCGTCGACGGCGAGCGAAACTGCGCGGTGAACGACGCGTTCGGGGCGAATCAACATGTCGACATGCCGGACTGTGCGCATGCCCGCCAGCGGTCGCAGCACTACCTGCTGCGATGGATGGATCCGGACAGTATGCCGCGGCAAAAGCGCCAGGTGGTCGCTCTCGGCCGCCATCGCGGCGGCCGTGCCAAAATCGTTGATTCGATGGATAACACGCATGGGATGCCCGGCCGCAGCAGCGATGGCATCGAGCATATCCGCCGGGGAAAAGCCTGCATGGGTGGAAATCCATGTGGTACCCACAAGGTCAGCTGGTGTCAAGGAAGCTCTCGACGCCAAGGGATGGGAGCCATGCATCGCAACGTCCATCGGTTCGCGCAAAAGGGAGAGTACGGCCAGCCGGTCCCGAGCCCATGGTGGTGTGTGGCTCATCCGGTGGGCGATGACGATGTCATAGGAAGCGGTCAGAGCCGGAAAGGACACCCGCTCGACATCTTCGTCAACGCACTCGATTGACGGGAAACCCTCTCTTTGTGCCTTGGCTGCTAGCCCGGGGAAGAAGGCGGCAGCAGCGCTATGAAAGGCGCTGACCCGCACTGTGCGGTCAATTCCACCCACGAAATCGTCAACCGCTGCTTCGGCTTTGCTCAATGCCTCCGCGACCGCTATTGCCGCGACCACCAAAGCCTCACCAGCGTCGGTTAGCTCAACGGATCTGCCTCGCTTCTGCGTGAGCGATGCCGTGAATCTCCGCTGCAACGCAGACAGGGTTTGAGAAACGGCTGAAGGACTCACTCCCAGAGCTTTGGCCGTGGCAGCTACGCTTCCCTGGTCTCCGAGCTCACGCAATACTCGAAGCTGGTAGGGATCCATAAGGCTAACCTTAATGGTCGGTGCGAACATATGCCATTATTGCGTGGCTTCTGAGTGCTTCAGATGTCTCATCACGTCCCAGGAATTTCCCAGTACCCCTCAAGTAGTCACGTCACGACGTCAGGAGTCCCGGACTGTATCGACGAGGGTACACAATCATCCGAAACTATCCTGATCCAGCGCTCCGTCCTCCCTCGGCTGTCCTCCGAGTAGTCCAGGACTGCTCGCGGACAGGCGATGACCTCTTGCGGTCCTTGGACTTCATTCCGGAAATTGTCACCGCCGAGATCTCCGTCGAGGACTGCTCACTACTCCTGAGGCTTCAAACCCCGGATCCCTCCCGCATCGGGCAGATCGCCAGCGCCCTACGAATTCAATCAGCTGTTGTGATGGTTCAAGTGACCAGGACAACAGCCATTTTTTGGAACCGTGGACCTGAACCAAGAAAAATTTGAGGACCCGGCGCATGTCCAAGTCCTTCAATGATCCTGGCTAGGGCATTCCGGCGTAGCGGCCCGTAGACGTGCCCACGACTGCAACCTTTTGCTGGCAGGTTGGGCCTCGCAACGTGCTTGAGTCAGCGGGTGGGTGCGGGGCCGGTGGACTCACGCACCACCAGGCGGCAGGGGACCATCGTTTCGACGGCGGTCCCCTTGTCTGCGTTCGTGGCTTCGATTCCGTCTGCGCCTTCGATCGCATCCAGCAGCGTGGTCATCGCGGCCCGGCCGATTTCCCGCAGGGGCAGTGCCATGGTGGTGAGGGAGGGAACCATGGTGTCGGCGATCCGTGCTTCGTCGTCGTAGCCCATGATGGATAGGTTCTGGGGAACGCTGAGACCCAGGCGTGCTGCGGCGAGGGCAACGCCGACTGCCAGGCGGTCGTTCGCGCACATGATGGCCGTGGGCCGGTCGGCCGGGGACACGCCGTCGAGCAGTTTCATGGTGCCGCGGTAGCCGGCGTCGATGTCCCAGCCGGCCATGAAGATCCGGTCCTCACGGACAGGAGCATTGGCAAGCATGTGCGCATCCCGATAACCCTGTACGCGCAACGGGGCCGCAGGCGAATCCTCGGACCCGGCGAGCAGCGCGATGTCCCGGTGTCCAAGATCCAGCAGGTGCCTCGTTGCCTCCCTGCCACCAGTAACCTCGTCCGGAATGACGTGATGCAACTGTGGCTGCGGGTGGTTGTCATAGCAGTTGGCCAGCACCGACGGGACGCGAAGCATGCCGTGCGGTACTTCGATCGGTTTCAGGCCAACGGTCACGTACATGAGCCCGTCAACCTGGCGGTCCAGGAGGGTCTCGATGGCGCTCGCGTCCCTGGCTGTATCGCGTTCCGTGTCCATAACGACGGTGACGAATCCACGGCTCCGGGCCACATCATCTGCGCCCCCGATGATGTTGCCGTCAAAGGGGCTGACCACTACTTCGTCGGACAGAATGCCGATCACCCGCGAGCGTTGGTTCCGCAGGCTCAGGGCGATGGCGTTGGGGGAGTAGTTGAGCTCCAGGGCCGCTTGCCGGATCCTGTCCTGACTCTCCTTGGCCACGTTCCCATCGCCGCGGCCATTTAGAACCAGCGAGACCGCGCTCCTGGAAACGCCCGCCCTTTTAGCGACGTCCAGTGCTGTGGCCTTGCGGTTCATGGTGATTCCTCTCCTGCCGAATAGTCAGCAGTCTACCTAACGCGTGTGAGGATTCGTTCGGGGAGTCAGCCCGGGTAACCAATTGACCCTGTCCGCCCGGGAACGGTCACGTCGAAACCGAATACCCGAATTGCGAATACATGGATTGGAACAGATTGGACATCCAAATGCCGGTAACCACCATGCTGATGACGAACACGGCGATTGTGGCCCACACAGGCCAGAGGCCGCGCTTGGGCGCAACTTTGTTGACGGTCACCGAGCGGCCGATCACGTACACCACAGGGCTAAGGAACGCCCAAGCCCAATGGAAGGGGCGCACGACGCCTGACTTGAGAAGGCGTTGCCGGTCCAGGAACGCGAAAAACACCGTAAGCCCGTAGAACAGGAAACTTGAACCCATCAGCAAGAAATAGCCGGGGGTATACATGGAGAAAGGGTCCATGGTGGTAGCGCCCTGCCGGGTGGTGATCATCCTGAATTCCGGCTGCCAAGTTAACAGGAGCAGGACGGAGACCAGCGGCAGCAACGTTATAGCCCAGATGAACGGGTTGTACACCGGCGTCTCCGGGCTGAGCTCGGGACGTGGCACCGGGACCGGTGACCGGAACTGGCCAGGGGCCTGGAACTGGGCAGGGGCCTGGAATTGGGCAGGAGCTTGGTGCGCCGTCCAGGCGCGTCCATCCCACCACCGGACCAAGCGCGGGTCCGACGGGTCCGGGTACCAGCCGGGCGGCGTAGTCGAACCGGGCATTGATTGAGTCATTCTTCCCCCACTTTGAGTCGTGGTTCCGAGAATATCGCGATTGCTGCCTCTCGCTTGTCAGGAGACTCTCCCCAGTCGCTATGTGGCGGTGTAAGGATGGGGCATGAGCTTCTTCCATGACCTCCCCGAGCAGCCCGAGCGGCCGCGCCAATCACGGGCTGTCCAGCCAGGATGGTTCGGTCCGCCGTCCGACGAGGTGCCCGGCATCGCACGCGTTGGCGGCTTTGCCTACAAGAGCCAGCGGATGGTGATCGTGCTGAAGCTGGTGGAGGTGTACTCCAGTGGTTGCCTGCTGGACCTGGTGTGGTCCGTGCGGCGAGGCAACGAATCGGACCAGGAATGGCGGGAGATCGTGGAGGAGAGCTACAACCACCCGCGGTCCAGCCTGGACACCAGGACTGGACTGGAATTGGGTGTCGCTTTTACGGACGGACGCAAGGCTGTAGCGGCCATCCATGGGCCGGCCGCTTTCGACGACCCCGACGACGTCACCGGCCCCGTGCTGACCACATTGGGCGGCGGTGGGGGGAGCAACAACGACGAGTATGTCCAGTTCACCGGCCGCTATTGGTTGTGGCCGCTGCCGGAGGAGGACACCACGTTCGTGGTGCGATGGCGGGCACTGGGGGTTCCCGAGAGCTCGCTCGCCGTGTCCGGGGATCAGTTCGGCGAGGCGTTGGGGCACGTGCAGAAGTACTGGAACGGGTAGCTTTTCCACATAGCCGGTTTGACCTGTCTTTGCGGCCTGAGGGCGCCGGTACAGTGGCAATATGCCTGCACTTCCCTCCCTCGAAGAACTCCTCGATTCCGCCCACGTGGTCTCGCTGCCCATGCGCGTTAAGTTCCGCGGCATCATGGAACGCGAGACGCTCCTCTTGAGGGGACCGCTGGGCTGGGGTGAGTTCTGTCCCTTTCCCGAATACGACGACGACGAATCCTCACGATGGCTGGCCGCAGCCTTGGAAGCGGGCTGGCTGGGTTTCCCCGCGCCGGTGCGGGACAAGATCCCGGTCAACGCGACAGTCCCCGCCGTTCCGGCAGAGCATGTCCCGGAAGTGCTGGCACGGTTCGGGCGGGTGGACGCGGTCAAGATCAAAGTTGCGGAGCGGGGGCAGCACCTGGCAGATGACATCGCCCGGGTGAGCGCAGTACGCGAGGCCCTCCCCGACGCCGCCATCAGGGTGGATGCCAACGGCGCGTGGGACATCGAGCACGCCGTGGAAGCCCTCGGCAAACTTTCCGTCGTTGAACTCGAGTATGCCGAACAGCCCGTTCCCACCATTGAGGGCCTGGCCGAGGTCCGGCAACGGCTCTTTGAGGCCGGTACGTCAGTACTTATAGCCGCGGACGAGAGCGTACGCAAAGAAGAAGATCCCCTTCGTGTTGCCCGAGCCGGTGCAGCTGACCTCATTGTGGTCAAGGTGGCGCCGCTCGGGGGAGCCGCACGGGCACTGGACCTTGTGCAGCAAGCCGGGCTGCCCGCCGTCGTGAGCTCAGCGCTGGACACCTCGGTGGGCATACGTGCCGGGCTGGCGCTCGCGGCCGCCCTTCCGTCCCTTCCCTATGCCTGCGGCCTTGGTACCGTTTCACTGTTCACTTCGGATATCACTCTGGATCCGCTGGTGGCCGACGACGGCGCCATCCAGCTACGCGAAACGGCCGCCGACCCCGAATTGCTTGAGCGGTATGCAGCATCCGGGGAGAGACGGGACTGGTGGTTGGACCGACTCCGCCGAGTGCATTCGGTACTGGCGCGAAACCAGCACGGTTTGTTCGCCGGTTCCTAACCAGAGCGACCTCTCGGATGCGGTTCGGCGGAAAGGCTCAGCAGGAACCTCGTACATCCTTTGGAAGGTCTTTCCCCATATCTGAATCCGCATCCCGCGTGCTTTGGGTGCGCTCGTCAGTTACCTTAACGGCACCTGGGTGATGGAGGGATGGCCGTTTAGTGCCGGGATGTGAGCGGGCGTTTGGGTCCTGAAGCGCCAATAGACTGGAATGGTGACTTCCCAGGACTCTTTGACATCCATCGGCACCGCCCGGATCGCCGTTACGGCGCTGCTCGACGGCGGTGTGCGGCACGTGGTGGTTGCGCCAGGTTCACGTTCCGCGCCCATGGCCTACGCGCTGGCGGAAGCGGAAGCAGCAGGCCGCGTTCGGCTGCACGTTCGCATAGATGAACGCGACGCCGGATTCACCGCTCTGGGGCTGGCACTTTCCACGCAAGCCCCGGTCGCTGTGGTGACCACCTCCGGCACAGCGGTGGGCAATCTCCTGCCGGCCGTCATGGAGGCCAATCATTCAGCTGTCCCGGTGATCGTGATTTCCGCGGACCGGCCTGAAGAACTTCACGGAACCGGGGCGAACCAGACCACCACCCAACTGGATCTTTTCGGCGACCACGTTCGGTTCGCCGTCGACGTCGCCGCCGGTGACCATCCACAGAAGGCTGTCGCCACCGCCCTATACGCGGCCACAGGCGCCTTGGAAGACACTCCGCCCGGCCCGGTCCAGGTGAATCTGGCGTTCCGAGATCCACTGGTGCCGGCGGACGGAGACGCCCTTCCGGCTACTGCGGGACACGGCGTGTTCCATTACGATGCCGGTCCCCAAGCGCTGGACCTTCCAGAGGCATCAAGGGAATTCCCCGAGCGACGCACCGTGGTCCTCGCTGGTCACGATGCCGGTCCCGTAGCCGAGGCTTTTGCCCGCGCCCATGGACTGCCGCTGCTGGCGGAACCTTCCTCGAATGCACGCTTCGGGCCGAACGCCGTAGGACCGTACCGGGTACTACTGGCCCACTTCGGTCCGGATTCACCGACGCCGATCGAACGTGTGGTCCTGTTTGGCCGCGCCACTCTTTCCCGCCCGGTGGCTGCCCTGCTGGCGCGGGATTCTGTTGAATCCGCGATCTACCAGCCCGTACCGGTTGCTTGGTATGAGGCAGGCCGGCGGCGTGAAACCCCTATGGAAACCCTGCCCGAGCTCGCCGAATTCGCCGGCCGCGGCTCCGCCGAATGGCTCGATTCCTGGCTCCTCGCCGGCGCTGCAGCCCAGCACGGACTCGATGGTGTGCTCGCGGGGGAGAGCCTCGCAAACGGCCCATCCGTTGGGGCCACCGTCTGGGAACACTCCCGCGGACAGTTGGTGCTGGGTTCCTCCAACGGCATTCGCGACGTCGATCTCGCCGGTCATCCTCACACCGAACCCATCGCCACTGTGTACGCCAACCGTGGACTCGCGGGCATCGACGGCACCATTGCTACGGCCACGGGCATCGCCATAGGTAGCGGACGCGAAACCACCGTCCTGTTGGGCGACGTCACCTTCCTTCACGACGCCGGCGGCCTGCTCCTCGGCCACGGCGAACCCGCGCCGGACCTTCGCATGGTGGTGCTCAATGACTCCGGCGGTGCCATCTTCAGCCTTCTCGAGCATGGGGTCGTCGAGGACTCAGGCGCCTACGGCACCGCCGTCGAGCGGCTTTTTGGTACCCCGCACGCAGTGGACATTGCGGCACTCGCCGCGGCGTACGGCGTCGGACACCAAGCGGTAAGCACGACGGCGGAACTCGCCGCAGCCCTCAAGTCTCCGCTGAAGGGACGCAGCATTGTGGAAGTGCGCGTGGACCGGGCGGGTCTCCGAGTGCTCCATGCACGGATTAAGGACGCTATCTCGGCTGCCGTGGGCCAAGTCCTCACGGCGGGCTAACCCCGGCCGCGGCCCCGCATCCGTATCCGGCTCGCGCCCGTTGCCGCCAATCGCCCCTGTAACCGCTG
>NZ_JBLYIE010000018.1:28736-113580 GCF_048537125.1 Paenarthrobacter sp. PPS72
CCGCCGATCGCCCCTGTAACCGCTGGTGCGAATGGCGCGAAAGGGTGCGTCCCGGGTGAAGGAGTGTCGCGGCCGGCGGAAACGGGTGCGCCTCAGCGCGTGAGAAGGCTAGACGCAAAAGGAGAGTGACGCCAAATATTGGTGTCACCCTCCCGTTTCAGTGGCGCGTACGAACATGCGTGGCGCCAGCACGCCAAGAAAAGCGAGGGAGCTAAGCTTCCTCGACGCCGATGTGCGTGGGGTCGAGGACCCGGCGCAGGAATTCCTTGGTACGCGGCTGGGTGGGAGCGCTGATGACGTTTTCCGCCGGCCCTTCTTCCACCACAACACCGGCGTCCATGAAGACCACGCGGTCGGCCACTTCGCGGGCGAAGCCCATCTCGTGCGTGACCACCAACATGGTCATGCCTTCCTGGGCCAGCTTGCGCATGACTGCCAGGACATCGCCCACGGTCTCGGGGTCCAGGGCAGAGGTGGGCTCATCGAAGAGCATGAGCTGCGGGTCCATGGACAGTGCCCGCGCAATGGCGACGCGCTGCTGCTGGCCACCGGAGAGCTGGTCCGGGAAACGGTCGGCGAGGTGCCCCAGGCCAACACGTTCAAGGTTGTGGCGAGCCACCTCCGAAGCCTCGGACTTGGAGCGCTTGAGGACCTTCGTCTGGGAAATGGTGCAGTTGTCCAGGACGCTGAGGTGCGGGAAGAGGTTGAAGTGCTGGAACACCATTCCCACGCTTTGGCGCATCTTGTTGAGGTCAACATCGGGATCGGTGGCTTCAAATGAACCCACGTTGATAGTGCCCGCATTGGGCTGCTCAAGCAGGTTGACGCAGCGCAGGAGGGTGGACTTGCCGGAGCCCGAAGGCCCGATAAGGCAAACAACCTGTCCCGGTTCGACCGTCAGTGAGATGCCCTTGAGGACCTCGTTGCTGCCGTAGGACTTGCGGAGGTCTTTGATATTGACGCCGGCGGCGCGAACGGTGGCCGTGCTCCCAGTGGAGTTATTCATGACTGTCCTGCCTATCGCTTGGTCCGCGCGGAGCGGCTTTCGAACTTCCGTGCCAGGAGGCTCAATGGGATGGTGATCACCAGGTAGAAAGCACCGGCTACGAGGAGCGGTGTCAGGCCGGCGCCGAGGCTGGAGATGCCATCGCGGCCAAACTTGGTGAGCTCAAACTGGGAAGCGGTGAGGCCCAGCACGTAGATCAGCGAGGAGTCCTTGGTGAGCAGGATGATCTCGTTGGTCAGCGGCGGCAGGACGATCTTGAACGCCTGGGGGATGACGATTGAAACCATCGCCCGCCAGTGCGGCATACCCAGCGAACGGGCGGCTTCCATCTGGCCCTTGGGCACAGCCTGAAGGCCGGCGCGAAGGGTTTCAGCGATGTACGCGGCAGCAACCATACCCAGGGACACCATCACGATGATGTTGACGTCCCACTGGATTCCGAAGGCCAGGGGAACACCGTAGCCGAACGCGATGAAGACCAGCAGGGCCGGAACACCACGGAAGAACTCGATGTAGCCGGTGGCGAGCCAGCGGTACAGCGGGAAGGATGAGAGCTTCATCAGGGCCAGCAGGAGGCCGCCGGACAAGCCCACAATGAAGCCCAGGGCTGTGTAGATGAGGGTGTTCTTGAGGCCCACCAGGAAGATGTCCGGGAACATCGGCCCGATCTTGGCGAAGTTGAAGACGCTGGTACCAATGGTCTTCCAGTCCACAGCAAGGATCACTGCGACCACAGCCACTACGAAAATTCCGGCCTGGACGTACAAACTGACTTTGGCTCGTTGACGTGCAGTCATTGCCATGGGGTTCTCACATTCATGTTGCGCAGGTGAGGCCCCGAAAGGACCTGAACAGATCGTTTCGGGGCCCGCCTACGTGGATCTCGGGGAGCCGGGGCTCGGACTACTTGCTGGCTTCGCCGAACCAGGTGGTCTCGAACTTCTTCATGGATCCGTCGTCGGTGATGCGCTTGAGTGTGGCGTTCACGGCATCGGCCATGGCGGTGTTCCCCTTCTTGATGGAGATGCCCAGCTTCTCGCCCGTTGCGTAGTCTTCAACGCGCTTGAGGTTGGAGTCGTCCTTGATGGCGTAGCCAAGGACGGATCCGTTGCCCACGGCGGCGTCGATGGTGCCGGCCTTGAGGGCCTGGACCAAGAGGCCGGAGTCTTCGAACTGCTGGGCGTCGATTCCCTTGTCCTTGGCGTACTGGGCGCCGGTGGTGGCCTGCTGGACGCCCACCTTCTTGCCCTTGGCGCTGTCAATGTTGGTGATGCCGGAGGACGAGCTGGCCACGAGGGTCAGGTCGTCGTCCAAGTAAGGGGTGGAGAAGTCCATGACGTTCTTGCGGACGTCCGTGATGGAGATTGAGGAGATGGAGACGTCGCAACCGGTCAGTGCGGTGCCTGTCTCGATTGCTTCGAAGGAGCTGTCCACCACGTTGAGTTCGGCCTTGATGTCCTTGGCGATCTCGGCGGCGATGTCCATATCGAAGCCGACGATCTTGCCGTCTTTCTGGAATTCAAAAGGCTCGTAGGGAACGTCCGAGCACACTGTGAACTTGCCGGCGTTGATGAGCTTGAGGCCCGACTCGGAGGACGCGGCGGGGGTGGAGGAACCACCACAGGCGGTCAGGGCCAGGGCGCCGGCTGCGAGCACGGCGGCAATCTTGGTGCCGGACAGAACCGAACGGGAGATCTGCATGTTGTTTACCTTTTGTTGCGGTGGATGCTGAACTGAGTCGGTTTTAGTGTAGCGCCGAACGTGAGATGTGCATCACAGGAAACGAAGTTTCACTATTGGATAACAAGTTTACCCACTTATCAACCATCCCCGGAGAGGCGCTGTCCGGTATCCCAGATTCAGCGCTTGATGCCCAGAGATTCCAGCATGGGCCGGAACTTGGCCCAGGTTTCGGCCAACTCGGCCTCCGGCTGGGAGCCTTCAACAATGCCGCAACCCGCGTACAAGCGGACCGTGTTGGCGTCCTCAATGACAGCGCCGCGCAGTGCGATGCCCCATTCGCCATTCCCTGCAGCATCGAGCCAACCCACCGGCCCGGCGTACGGGCCTCGGTCCAAATGTTCGAGTTTGCGGATCAGTGCACCGGCTACCAGCGTGGGCGTTCCGCAAACTGCTGCTGTGGGATGCAATGCGTTGATCAGGGCCAGGCAGGTAGGCACGTGCCCCTCGATATCCGCCAGTTCAGCCTTCACGTCCGAGGCCAAGTGCCACACATTGGGCAGCTCCAGAATGAACGGCTCGCTATGGGAATTCATCGCCTCAGAGAAAGGAGCCAGCTGCCGTGTCAGTGAATCAATGGCGATCTCGTGTTCGTGCCGCTGCTTTTCCGAACCGGCAAGGACCCGTTCGGCGTACTCCATTGGAGAGCCATCCATGCCGTCCGCGTCGCGCCGATCCAGGGTTCCTGCGAGCACACGTGCCTGCGCGGTACGGCCCTCCACCTGGATCAGCATTTCCGGCGTAGCACCCACAAGGCCGTCCACGCCGTAGGTCCAGCATTCGCGATACCTCGCCGCAAGCTGGCGAAGCACCTCCGCAGCGTTGACGCCTTCCGGAAGGTTGGCAACGACGTCGCGCGCCAACACGAGCTTCTCCAGCTTTCCGGCGCGGATCTCCTCAACACCATTGGAAACCGCCTGCATCCAAGCGGCCTCACTCAGGGACCCGCGGCTCAGGGAACCACTGCTGAGGGAACCACTGCTGAGGCGACCAGCGGAACCGTCCGCAGCAACGACCTCCGGTGAGAGTCCGACGTCGGACGCTCCATCCGCTGAGCCCTCGCCGTTGGGTTCCGGTTCAGTAAGCCAACGTTTCACGGAGGCGAGGACGCCCGCCTCGGTGAGGGGGCCGTCGTCGAACGTTAACCGGGTGGCCCAGGCGCGGCCGTCGCGGATGCCAACCACAAGCTCGGGGAGAATCAGGCGGGAAACATGCGGGGAGGTTTTGGAGAAGGCGAACGAGCCGAAGGCCACCGGACCCGTGCCCGGGACGTCCACATGATCAGTGATTTCGGCCTCAAGAATGAGGTGCCGCCACCAGATGTCCGCCTCAAGGAAGCGCTCAGGGCCGGTGGCGTTGAAGCGGGTCAGCTCGCCGTAGCCCACCAGGCCGGCCTCGCGGCGGGACCAGCAAAGGACGTCGTCCCGCACCAGAAACGACGGCAGCCCCCCGGAGGATGATTCAACATCGAGGGGGACTGTCAAGGTACGGAGCGTGCTCGTCATGATGGAACAACAGTACTCCCGCGCGCAGCCAGAATCTGAGCCGACTTCTACAGCGCAGCAAAGTCGCTTGAATGTCTGAGACAATTACAGGGTGAACCGAGCATCCTTGGAAAAGCGTCCGGACGAAGTTGCGACGATGTTTGATGATGTCGCCCCAAAATACGATGTCGTCAATGATGTCCTGTCCATGGGACAGACGCGGCGCTGGCGCCGGATCGTGGTTGATGCCATGGATGTAAAGGTGGGTCAGAAGGTCCTGGACCTTGCCGCCGGGACGGGAACTTCCAGCGAACCCTACGCCGATGCAGGCGTGGACGTTGTGGCCTGCGACTTTTCCTTGGGCATGCTCAAGGTAGGCAAACGCCGCCGCCCGGACATCGACTTCATTGCCGGTGACGCCACCAACCTGCCGTTCGCCGACAACAGCTTTGATGCTTCCACCATTTCCTTCGGACTCCGCAACGTGGTGGAACCCCGCAAGGCGCTCGAGGAAATGCTGCGGGTCACCAAGCCCGGCGGCCGCCTGGTCATTGCTGAGTTCTCCCACCCCGTGGTTCCCCTGTGGCGCAACCTGTACACCGAGTACCTGATGCGCGCCCTCCCCGCGATCGCCACCAAGGTCTCGTCCAACCCGGATGCCTACGTGTACCTCGCCGAGTCCATCCGCGCCTGGCCGGACCAGGACCACTTGGCCCAGTGGCTGGCCGATGCCGGCTGGACGGACGTGACCTACCGAAACCTCAGCGGCGGCATCGTCGCCGTGCACCGTGCACAGAAGCCCGCTGAGCACCGCGAAAGTGTTCCCGTGGCAAAGCTCCGCCGCCAGATCAAGCCGCGCCACCAAGCCGGCTAACCAGCACTGCCTGTTGAATTAGGACGTCGTGAAAGTACTGATTGTTGGCGCGGGCCCGGCCGGGTCCACCGCTGCGTATTACCTCGCCCGGTCGGGCATCGATGTCACGGTGCTGGAAAAGACTTCCTTCCCCCGTGAAAAGGTGTGCGGCGACGGCCTGACTCCGCGAGCCGTCCGTGAAATTCAGAAGCTCGGGCTCCCTCACGCCGTCCCGGAAGGTTGGAGGCGTAACAAGGGCCTCCGACTCATTGCCGGTGGTCGCACTATTGAACTGCCCTGGCCCGAGGTGGCTGACTTTCCTACCTATGGCCTGATTCGGACGCGCCTTGGTTTTGATGAGGACCTTGCCCGTCACGCCCAGTCCGTGGGCGCCGTCGTGCTTGAACGCCACAGCGTCACCTCCGCCTTGACCGCGGAGGATGGCCGCGTCATCGGCGCACGGGCTTCCATCCTTGACGAGTCCGGACGCAAGACGGGCGAAACGCGCGACTTCCACGCCGACGTCGTACTCGCCGCCGACGGAAACTCGACGCGAACCGCGGTGTCGCTGGGTATGCACAAGCGTGACGACCGTCCTCTGGGCGTCGCCGTGCGCACCTACTTCACCTCGCCACGGCACGAGGATGACTGGATGGAAGGCTGGCTGGAACTCCCCGGCAAGTCCGGGAAACCGCTGCCCGGCTACGGCTGGGTGTTCGGGGTTGGTGACGGCACCTCCAACGTGGGCCTCGGCATCCTCAACTCCTCCAAGGAATTCGGCAAGCTCGACTACAAGCAGGTCCTCCGCGAGTGGACCGCCGGCATGCCCTCCGAGTGGGGCTTCACGCCTGAAAACCAGGTGGGGGAGATCCGCGGCGCCGCACTGCCCATGGGCTTCAACCGCACGCCGCACTACTCACCCGGGCTGCTCCTGCTGGGCGACGCCGGCGGCATGGTGTCCCCGTTCAACGGCGAGGGCATTTCCTACGCCATGGAATCCGCCCGGTTCGCGGCCGAGTTCTTGATTGACGCTTCTTCGCGCTCGACGTCCGCCGGTTGGTCAACGCACGACGCCGACGCTCATCTTTCGCGATACGCGGACTATGTGCGGGACCAGTGGGGATCGCATTTCACCCTGGGCCGGATGTTTGCTTCATTGATCGGGAAGCCCGCCGTGATGAAGCTGGCACTGCGCACGGGCATGCCCATTCCCGTGCTCATGCGCTTCGTGGTTCGGATGCTCGCGAACCTCACGGATCCCTCTGCCAAGGGTTTTGAAGACCGCGTGATCCGGGTCCTCGAGATGTTGGTTCCGGCGACCTCCAATACTTCCTCTGCCCGCGCCCTTACGCCGGCAGGCACCGACTCCGCGGTTTCCGCAACAACTAGTTAGGGTTGACTCGTGACGAACTCTGCCGAACACAGCTGGACGCATGCCGGGCACGGCTTGCCGCGGGCTGTTGAGCCTGCTCCCAACACCACTGCGATCGCAACGGGACTCCAGCTGCCCGCCGGATTTGCCGCGATTGCGGGCGACCCCGAGCTCGGCCCTGCCATCACCACCAACCTTGCCCGGGTGGAGAAAAAGCTCCGCGAAGCCATCTCCAACTCCGACCCCCTGGCTGACGCGACGTCGCGCCACCTGGTGGAGGCCGGTGGTAAGCGCATTCGTCCGCTGCTCACCCTGCTGTGCGCCCACCTTGGCGATGCTTCACGCCCCGAGGTTGTCCAGGCCGCTGTTGTGGTGGAACTGACCCACCTTGCCACGCTCTACCACGACGACGTGATGGACTCGGCTCCCTTCCGCCGCGGTGCCCCCACTGCCCACGAAGTGTGGGGCAACTCAGTGGCCATCCTCACAGGCGACCTCATCTTCGCCCGCGCCTCCATCCTGGTGTCCGAGCTTGGCTCGCGTGCACTGGGCATTCAGGCCCGCACCTTTGAGCGTCTGTGCCTCGGCCAGCTCCACGAAACCGTGGGACCGCGCGAAGACGAAGATCCGGTGGAGCACTACCTGTCCGTCATTGCTGATAAGACCGGCTCCCTGGTGGCGGCTTCCGGCCAGCTCGGCGCGATCTTCGCGGGTGCCGATGAGTCCTACGAGGACCTCCTGGTGGAATACGGCGAAAAGGTGGGCGTTGCCTTCCAGCTTGCCGACGACGTCATCGACGTCACCGGTGTGAAGGTCAAGTCCGGCAAGTCCCCGGGCACGGACCTCCGCGAAGGTGTTCCCACCCTGCCCGTCCTGCTGCTTCGCCGGGATGCTGCTGCCGGGGACGCCTCCGCTGCTGAGCTGCTGGAATTGATTGATGGCGATCTGTCTTCCGACTCTGCCCTGGCTGAGGCTGTGGCCGGACTGCGCGAGCATCCTGTGACCAACGAATCGTGGAAGATCGCCCGCCAGTGGTCAGCCGAGGCCGTCGCTGCCCTGGCCCCGCTGCCGGAGGGTGTCGTGAAGGCGTCGCTGACCAACTTCGCCCATGCAGTGGTGGACCGCAGCAGCTAGTTCTTCTTTGGGTTGTGGCTTCCTGACCCTGTTTAGGCTCTTACCGGCCGCTATGCACCCTTTTCGGGTTGCATAGCGGCCGTTCTGCTTCCAAAAAGGGTCAGGACGCCACGGCATCCACTCACATCACGACGCCGGCACCCACTTTGGCGTCCAGCGTGAGGGTCCGAAGTAGCCGGCTTTCCTGTTGTTCAGGACTGCGAGCACCTCAGCCACCATCCTTCCCGGGTGGTGGACGACGTCGGCGTAGTAATAACGAAGGACGAGGAAGCCGCCACGCATGCTGGCGTTGTTTCGGTATTGGTCCTTTTTCACTTGGCGTCCCTCCAGATGCGTCCCACCATCGAGCTCGATCACGAGGCAATCGTTGATGAGGCAGTCAACTTCACCGACGCCGGGTAGCTGGACGTGCATCTTCACCTTGAGTCCTGCCCTGGTGAAGTGAGTATGGGCCAAAACCTCCAGCAAAGAATCTGCCCGTGGAATGATCAATCCCAAAGTTGCCCTCGCCCGGCCATTGCGGGGTCCCGCGAGCTTAGCCCTCAGGTAGTGCGGGCTGAGGAACGCCTGGCTCACAGCGCTTTGAACCAAGACCAGGGCCTCCAGTTCCGGGCGGCAACGGAGGGTGTGCATCAGAACATCAGCAACGCCGGCGACAGGTAGGTAGGAATGCGGCGGATGGGTGCCGGATGCATGGTCAACGATCTTTGGATTGGGGAGTCCGTTTCCGCAGCTCAAGTGCACAGCCTCTGGTTCGTGAAGCACCCAAAGACCGTAGAATCTCGCTGCCGAGACGCAGGTCAGGAGCCCGTTCGAGCGAAAGGCTGCTACGACGTCGGGGTCTGCTCCTTTGGCGACGTAGATGCCGCGCCGTAACCTGACGACTGATCCGGACGCCACCGCGGTTGCGACTGTCCTTTCGGAGAAGCCGCCGCGCTTCAAGTCTGCGGTTCTGGCGGCACCGTGTCTGGATTGTAGGAATTCGGTGAGATCCATCCAGCAATGGTTGCGCTGTCAGGGTCCGCACCGCGCCTGCTTGTCGGCCTATGTGGATAACTCCACGAGGTCGTAAAGAGAGCGCGGAGCGTTTGAATTCCCATTGACCCCCAAAGTTGCGCATGTGACAGGATTGTCATAAGCTATTCACGGATCCACTAAATGCCTCCGGTGGGTCTGATGCGAACGGAGATTGTGGTCCCGGTTCGGTGCAGCGTATGACTCGTAACGTTGCAACGAACCGGGGCCATTCCGTTTAACCTCTGAGACCTGTGGCTTCGTGACCTCCTTTGAACGCAAAACAGCCCCTACGCAACCAGTAAAGGGTGCGTAGGGGCCGGAAGCAGTTCAAACCGGGTCAGGAAGCCACGCGGGCAACGGGGCTTAGTCTTCGTCGTCGTTGAATGCCCACTCGAACATGTCGAACACGAACTCCGAGAACGTGCCCTCTTCGCTCTTCCACTGGCCCCGGGCATTGTTGCGGCGCCAGACGATGGGGTCCGGAATGCTGAGATCGGCGGTTCGGAAGCCCCAGGTGAACTGTTCGTCCTCGTCCTCAAGGAACATGAGGAAGCCTTCGTCGTCCACTTCGAGTTCTTCGGGGTCCCAGAAGTAGTGGTAGGCCTCCATGAGGTCCTCGCAGCCGCCGATTGCGAGGTAGAACTCGCGCAGGACCAGCGGGATGGTGAAGGAGTGATCGGCGAGGGCGTCATCCAGTTCGTCCGGCGTGAGGCCGTCTTCTTCCTGCCATTCATCCTCGAGATACTTTGGGACCAGCGCGCGGAACTTCTCGAGGAACATGTCAGTCATGCTCTTATCCTAGCTAATCCCGGACACCCGAAATTGCGCCCCCACCGGTCCCTGCGCGATGCCAACCACGCACAGCCAGGGGAACATACCAGCTGCGGCGCCAGGCTGTCACCCGGAAAGCGAAAACAACACCGGCAATGACACAGGCAGTCAGCCCACTGAACAGGCCAAGGTGCCACATCAGCGTGGTCAATCCGGCGCCCACGAAGGCGGGCAGCGCGTAGATGTCGCGGTTGTTGAACAGGGTGGGGACTTCGTTGGCGGTGATGTCACGGAGCAGGCCGCCGCCCACTCCCGTGGTGACGCCCAACAGGATTGCAGCCACCGGGTTCATGCCCGCACTGATGGCCTTCAGGGTGCCGGTGATGCAGAACAACGCCAATCCGCCGGCATCGAACAGCGTCAACAGGGATGTGAAACGCTGCACCGACGAGAAAAGGTAGTAGACCAGCAGGGCTGCCAGCACAGGCGGGGCGAGGTAGGCGGGGTTTGTGAAGGCGATCGGGGGGCCGGCGTTGATCACGATGTCGCGGATTACCCCACCGCCCAGCGCCGCAATGGAAGCGAGGAGCACTGAACCAACAAAGTCGAACTGCTTCCGGGCGGCCAACAACGAGCCCGACACAGCAAAAAAGAACACGCCGATGAGGTCAAGCCAAAGAAGAACAATGTCAAAGGAAATCAAGTGGACGGGTTCTTTCTTAACGTGCTTAACAACAGGTGCTGGCACAACGTTACGCTAGCTCCCATGAACAGCCCCGTCTTGATCGCTTGCGCCCACGGAACCCGCAATGCCGAAGGCCAAGCTGCCATCCGGCGCGTGATGGCGGAAATTGAAACTCTCCGCCCCGGTTTGCGCGTTGTTGAGGCCTACGTTGACGTGCAGGAACCCGAGTTGGGCGGCGTGGTGGAGAGCCTGCCTGACGGGACTGCCGCCGTCGTCGTACCGCTTTTGCTCTCTACCGGCTTCCACATCAAGGTGGACGTGCCCAAGGCCATCAAGAGCCGGCCTGAGGTAGTTGCCGCCAGGCCGTTGGGTCCGGACCCTCGTCTGGCCGAGTTGTTGGCCACCCACCTGCGTGCGGCCGGGCTGCAGGAGAACGACGGCGTGCTGCTGGCCGCCGCGGGATCGTCCCTTCCGGACGGCTCGGTTGACTCGGAAGAGCAGGGGCGGCTCCTCGGCGAGCTGCTGCCCAACAAAGTGCGGGTCGCTTATGGCGCCAGTGCCCAGCCAACAGTGCCCGACGGCGTCGCCTCCTTGCGTGCCGAGCTCGCCGCCGACGGTGGGACCGGCCGGGTCTTCATTGCCTCTTACCTGCTGGCAACCGGCTATTTCCACGACCAGCTGGCAAAAGCCGGCGCGGACGTTGTGGCGGCACCGCTGCTGCCGTCTCCTGTGTTGGCGGAGATCGCGCTGGAACGGTACGACGCGGTGTTGGAAAGGCTCTCCTAACCTTTATTCACGCGGATTCACGCGGAGAAGCGGCCAAAGAGGACCTGCACAAAACAGGGCCTCCGAACAAGGCCGATCAAGCCTTCGTGACGAAATGTTTCCCTAGGTGACTTCGCGTTTCCGGACCTTTGCTGGCGAAAACTGGCCAGACCTACAGTCGATGTATGACAGATACAGCTGTAGCCGGTGCGTCCGCGGACGCCGCAGTCCCTTCGCGTCCGGCGCGCACCCGCCCTGCCGCCAAGCCCCACGGCCAGTGGAAGGTTGACGGCACCGCTCCACTGAACGCCAACGAAACCTGGAAGCAGGAAGACAACGGGCTGAACGTCCGTGAGCGTATTGAGTCTGTCTACTCCAAAGAGGGCTTCGACTCGATCGATGGCACTGACCTTCATGGCCGCTTCCGCTGGTGGGGCCTCTACACCCAGCGCAAACCCGGGATCGACGGCGGCAAGACGGCAACGCTTGAACCGCACGAGCTCGAAGACAAGTACTTCATGCTGCGCGTGCGCATCGACGGCGGTGCGCTGACCACCGAGCAGCTGCGCGTCATCGGCCAGATCTCCGTGGACTTCGCCCGCGGCTCGGCCGACCTCACGGACCGCCAGAACATCCAGTTGCACTGGATCCGCGTCGAGGACGTGCCGGAAATCTGGCGCCGCCTTGAAAGCATCGGACTGTCCACCACCGAAGCTTGCGGGGACGTTCCCCGCGTTATTCTTGGCTCCCCGGTTGCGGGCATCGCCAAGGACGAGATCATCGATCCCACCCCGCTGATCCACGAGCTCGCAGAGCGTTTCATCGGTGACCCCGAGCTGGCCAACCTGCCGCGCAAGTACAAGACCGCCATCACCGGCCACCCGTCCCAGGATGTGGTGCACGAGATCAACGACTTCGCCCTGGTTGGCGTGGTCCACCCCGAGCTCGGCGCAGGCTACGACCTCTGGGTTGGCGGCGGCCTCTCCACCAACCCGCGCCTGGCCGAACGCCTTGGCGTGTTCGTCTCCGCGGATGTTGCCGCTGAAGTGTGGCTGGGCGTCACCAGCATCTTCCGCGACTACGGCTACCGCCGCATGCGCACCAAGGCCCGCCTGAAGTTCCTCATGAACGACTGGGGTCCGGCCAAGTTCCGGCAGATCCTTGAAGACGAATACCTCGGTTTCAAGCTTCCTGACGGTCCCGCAGCTCCCAAGCCCACGGCCCCCGGTGACCACATCGGCGTTCACGAGCAGAAGGACGGCAAGTTCTTCATCGGCGTGACCCCCACTGTGGGCCGTACCTCCGGCGAGGCACTTGTTGCGCTGGCGGACACCTTGGAGAAGCACGGCTCATACCGTTTGCGCACTACTCCTCACCAGAAGCTGGTCATCCTGGACGTGGCCAAGGAGCAGGTGGAGCCGCTGATCGCCGAGCTGGACACCTTGGGCCTGTCCGCCCGTCCGTCGGTGTTCCGCCGCGGCACCATTGCCTGCACCGGTATCGAGTTCTGCAAGCTGGCCATTGTGGAAACCAAGGTCACGGCAGCTGCGGCCATCGCTGAGCTGGAGCGCCGCCTGGCGGATCTCGTGGAAACCAAACAGCTGCCGTCGGCACTGTCCCTCCACATCAACGGCTGCCCGAACTCCTGCGCACGTATCCAGACGGCCGACATCGGTCTGAAGGGCATGATGTTGCCAACACCCGACGGCGACCCCACCCCGGGTTTCCAGGTCCACCTCGGTGGCGGGCTGGCAAACAACGAGCGCGAGGAAGCCGGTTTGGGACGTACCGTCCGCGGCCTCAAGGTCACGGTGGAAGACCTGCCCGATTATGTGGAGCGCGTGGTCCGTAAGTTCGTCGCCGTAGGCGCCGAAGGCCAGACCTTCGCTGAGTGGGCACACTCGGCAGATGAAGGAGATCTCCAATGAGCACAAATCAGCGAGTGGTAGGCGATGCCGCCCAGGGAGCGGCATCGGGCCCGTCGGAGCCGCGCGCTGGCCTGTCGGAGCCGCGCGGCGAAGGGGCGGGGGCGGCATCGCCTGCCGCTGCCCTCCGCTCCCACGAGGAACTCAAGGCCCTGGCCGAACAAGGTGCCGCGGAACTCGGTTGGAACGCACCTGCCCGGGACGTCATCGCCTGGGTAGCCCGCAACTTCGAGCTGCCCACCGTCACGGTGGCCTGCTCCATGGCCGACGCCGTCCTGCCTGCCTTGGTGGCCGACCAGCTTCCCGGCGTCGACGTCTTGTTCCTGGAAACCGGGTACCACTTCAAGGAGACGTATGAGACGCGCGACGAAGTCGCCGCGAACCTCCGCGTCAACGTGGTGGACGTCCTTCCGGAGACCACTGTGGAGCAGCAGGACCGCTTGCTGGGCAAGGACCTGTTCGCCCGCGACCCCGCCCAGTGCTGCGCGCTGCGCAAGGTCCAGCCGCTCCGCCGCTCGCTGGCCGGTTACGAAGTGTGGTTCACCGGTGTCCGACGCGACGAGGGACCCACCCGCACCAACACTCCTGTGATCACCTGGGATGAGGGCTTTGGCCTGGTCAAGGTGAACCCGATGGTGGACTGGACCTTCGATCAGCTGATCGAGTACTCCGAGGACAACATCCTTCCCGTCAACCCCCTCCTGAGCCAGGGCTACCCGTCCATCGGCTGCCAGCCCTGCACCCGCAAAGTGGCCCCGGGCGAAGACCCCCGAGCCGGCCGCTGGGCAGGATCCGACAAGACAGAATGCGGACTACACACATGAGCACCCAAACAACCAGCGAGGACCTCGAGTTGAACCAGTTGCAGAGCGAGGCTGAGGGGTCCGCCGCGGCGTGGCGGGCATCGCGAAGCGGGCACGGCGGACCCTCAGTCGAGCGCCTGAGCTCACTGGACACCCTTGAGTCCGAGGCCATCCATATCATCCGCGAGGTTGTTGCCGAGTTCGAGAAGCCTGCGCTGCTGTTCTCCGGCGGCAAGGATTCAGTGGTCATGCTGCACCTGGCCACCAAGGCGTTCTGGCCGGGCAAGGTTCCGTTCCCCGTTCTGCACGTGGACACGGGCCACAACTTCCCTGAGGTGATCGACTTCCGGGATCGCACCGTTGAGCGCCTTGGTTTGAAGCTGGTGGTGGGTTCCGTGCAGGAGTTCATCGACAATGGTGAACTGGCCGAGCGCGCCGATGGCACCCGCAACCCGTTGCAAACCGTTCCGCTGCTGGACGCCATTCAACGCAACAAGTTCGACGCCGTCTTCGGCGGCGGCCGCCGTGACGAGGACAAGGCCCGTGCCAAGGAGCGCATCCTCAGCCTCCGTGACGAGTTCGGCCAGTGGGATCCGCGCAACCAGCGCCCCGAGTTGTGGAACCTGTACAACGGCCGCCACACCGTGGGCCAGCACGTCCGGGCATTCCCCATCAGCAACTGGACCGAGCTGGACATCTGGCGCTACATCGAGCGCGAGAACATCGAGCTCCCCGGCCTGTACTACGCCCACGAGCGCGAAGTCTTCGCTCGTGACGGCATGTGGCGCGCGGTGGGCGAGGTTTCCCAGCCGCTGCCCAACGAGGAAGTCATCACCAAGCTGGTGCGCTACCGCACGGTGGGCGACATGTCCTGCACAGGTGCCGTCGAGTCCGACGCCCGCACCGTGGCCGACGTCGTTGTTGAAGTCGCTGCCTCCACCCTGACCGAACGTGGCGCCACCCGAGCAGATGACCGCATCTCCGAGGCCGCCATGGAAGACCGCAAGAAGGACGGCTACTTCTAAATGAGCACCGAAACACTGGCTGCCGGGCTGGAAACAGCCCTGCCCACAACACTGTTCCGTTTCGCCACTGCCGGCTCGGTGGACGACGGCAAGTCCACTCTGGTGGGCCGCCTCCTTCACGATTCCAAGGCGATTCTTGCTGACACGCTCGACGCCGTTGCCCGCACCTCTGCGGACCGCGGCTTCGGCGGGGAGAAGGGCGGGATTGACCTCGCCCTCCTGACCGACGGCCTGCGTGCCGAGCGTGAGCAGGGCATCACCATCGATGTCGCCTACCGCTACTTCGCAACGGACCGCCGCAGCTTCATCCTGGCGGACTGCCCCGGCCACGTTCAGTACACCAAGAACACGGTAACCGGCGCGTCCACCGCGGATGCCGTCGTCGTCCTTATTGACGCCCGTAAGGGTGTGCTGGAGCAGACCCGCCGGCACCTGTCCGTGCTGCAGCTGCTGCGTGTTGCCCACGTGATTGTGGCTGTGAACAAGATCGACCTGGTGGACTTCAGCGAGCAGGTGTTCCGCGACATCGAAGCGGACGTGCAGAAGGTTGCCCGCGAGCTTGGCCTCGGTTCCGATGGCGTTGCTGATCTCCTCGTGGTTCCTGTCTCGGCCCTCGACGGCGACAACGTGGTGGACCGTTCCGAGCGCACCCCTTGGTACACCGGACCTGCCCTGCTGGAGGTCCTGGAAACCCTTCCGGCTGCTGACGAGCTCGAGGCCGAACTGGAGAGCTTCCGCTTCCCGGTGCAGCTGGTTATCCGTCCGCAGGGTGCCCTGGCTCCGGATGCTGTTGCTGCCGGGCTGGATGTGGAGGCGTACCGCGATTACCGCGCCTACGCCGGCCAGATCACCGAGGGCTCCGTGAAGCTTGGTGACGAAGTTTCCGTCATCAGCCCGGGCCACGAGCCGCGTACCACCACCGTGATCGGCATCGACTTTGCCGGCCAGTCGCTGGAGGAGGCCGCTGCTCCGCAGTCCGTGGCTGTCCGCCTGGCTGACGAGATCGACATCGCCCGCGGTGACACCATCGCTGCTACCGGCACGGTCCGCGAAAGCACGGCTGACCTGTATGCCTCGCTTGCCTGGCTCTCTCCGAAGCCGCTCCGCGAAGGCCAGAAGGTCCTGGTGAAGCACGGAACGCGCACGGTCCAGGCATTGGTCCGCAACGTCACCGGCAAGCTGGACCTGGCCACGTTCAACGTGGAGCCGGCGTCCAACCTGGAGCTCAACGACATCGGACATGCACAGCTGCGCCTGTCCGCTCCGTTGCCGCTGGAGAACTACCTGCACCACCGCCGCACCGGCGCTTTCCTGGTGATCGACCCCATCGACGGCAACACTCTTGCTGCCGGTTTGGTGAAGGACCACCCGGGCGACCACGAAGACGAACGTTACGTCATCTAGGGTCACACGTAGTCACAAAACCGCAGCTTGTTCGCGACTCCTCACGTTGTACGGCGGGAATTTCGAACAAGCTGCGGTTTTCTTTTTGGGGAAGGACCCATGCCACAGAACACCACCCTCAGCACGCTCTTGGCCTCCGGTAAGGACCTGGTCCTGGACGGAGCGTTGGCCACGGAACTGGAGGCTCACGGCTGCGACCTCGAAGACGCGTTGTGGTCAGCCAAGGTCTTGCTGGAGCAGCCGCACCTGATCAAGCAGGTCCACCGCGACTACTTCGACGCCGGTGCCTCCGTGGCCATCACGGCCAGCTATCAGGCAACTCCGCAGGGTTTTGCCCGGCGCGGGCTGAGCGTAGATGAGTCGCTGGAACTGGTGGCGTTGAGCGTCCGGCTGGCCGACGAAGCCCGGCGCGAAGCCTTGCTGGATGGCACCGCGAGCGGGCCGCTTATGGTGGCCGGATCCGTGGGGCCCTACGGCGCCTACCTCGCCGATGGCTCTGAATACCGGGGTGATTACACGCTTTCTCCCGCGGAATTCCGGGACTTCCACCGGCCCCGAACCGCTGCGCTGGTGGAAGCCGGCGTAGATTTCCTGGCGTGCGAAACCCTGCCGTCCTACGCCGAGGCGGAGGCACTGTTGGCGCTCGTGGCGGAGTTCGACGTCGAATCCTGGTTTACGTTCACGCTGCGGGACAGCGGGCACATCAGTGACGGGACGCCCCTCGGGCAGGTGGCTGCGCTGCTCAGCGCGGAACCGCGGGTGGCCGCCGTCGGCGTTAACTGCGTGCCGCTGGAACTGGTCACGGACGCACTCGGGACCCTGCAGCAATCCTCGAACAAGCCGCTCGTCGCATACCCGAATTCGGGGGAGAGCTACGATCCTGTGACCAAGACGTGGGGTCCGTCTACGGGAAATGCAGGGACCGGAACCTTGGCCGGCAACGCCGCCGAGTGGAAGGACCGCGGAGCCCATCTCATAGGTGGGTGCTGCCGCACAACTCCGCGCGACATTGAAGGCCTGGCAGCGAATATGACGCCACGTGAACCTGCGTGAACCTTGATTTCTGCGGGATTGAAGCCGAAATATGACAGTCCCTACTGTGAAGGCATGACCTCTCCGGAATGGTCCTTGCTTGCCCTCGACGGGCGATGTCACGGGGCCTGATCTTCGCCCCGCTCGCATCCCACCTTTCCTAAGGACCCACTCTTATGGCTAACACACCCGAGTCACAGAAACCCGATTCCGGTACCACCCGCATCGTCGCCGGTGAGACCGCCTCCAAGCCCAAGCGCCGCCGCACTGTAGAGATCGCCCTGGCCGTCGGCCTGGTGCTGCTGATCGGTGCAGGCGCTGCAGTTGCTTCCGCTGTTTCGCAGAACAACCAGGCCGCCCCGGCGCCGACGGCAACGCCGGCCGCCGAACTCAAGCTCGGCTACTTCAGCAACGTCACGCACGCTCCGGCGCTGGTAGGAACCAGCAAGGGCCTGATCGCCAAGGAACTGGGCGAGACCAAGCTCAGCACCCAGGTCTTCAACGCCGGCCCCGCCGCCATCGAAGCCCTGAACGCCGGCGCCATCGACGCCACGTACATCGGCCCGAACCCGGCCATCAACTCCTTCGTCAAGAGCAAGGGCGAGTCCATCAGCATCATCGCCGGTGCAGCTTCCGGTGGCGCCCAGCTGGTGGTCAAGCCGGAGATCAACTCTGCAGCCGACCTCAAAGGCAAGATCCTCAGCTCCCCGCAGCTTGGCGGAACCCAGGATGTGGCGCTCCGCGCTTGGCTCGGTGACCAGGGCTTCAAGACCAACACCGATGGCAGCGGTGACGTGAACATCAACCCCACCGAGAACGCCCAGTCGCTGAAGCTCTTCACCGACGGGAAGCTCGACGGCGCGTGGTTGCCGGAGCCGTGGGCCTCGCGTCTGGTCCTCGAAGCCGGAGCGAAGGTCCTGGTGGATGAGAAGGACCTGTGGGAAAACGGTGACTTCACCACCACCATCCTGATCGTGAACAAGAAGTTCGCCGCCGAGCACCCGGAAACCGTGAAAGCACTCCTGAAGGGTCACGTGGAATCCGTGAACTGGCTCAACAGCGCTTCCGCTGCGGACAAAGCGACCACCATCAACGCGGTCCTTAAGGACACTGCGGGCAAGCCGCTTCCGGCCAAGGTGATTGAACGGGCGCTGCAGAACATCAAGTTCACCACCGACCCGCTGGCCGGAACGTACAACAAGCTCCTGGAGGATGGCGTCAAAGCCGGCACCACCCAGCAGGCTGACATCAACGGCATCTTCGACCTCCGGACCTTGAACGAGGTTGAAGGCAAGAAAACCTCCGCTGCAGGTCTTGGCCAGGATTAGGCCGTAACAGGCTGGTCCGCTTCCCCTGCTTTTGGAGGGGAGCGGGCCGGCCTTCGGCCACATCAAGCTCTACCAATCAACATGAAGGACGGGAACATGCCAGTCGTACTCGAGAACCTGGGCAAGCGCTTCGGCGACGGCGCCCCGGTGCTGGACGACGTCAACGCCACCATCGCCCAAGGCGAGTTCGTCGCCCTCCTCGGTGCGTCCGGCTGCGGTAAGTCCACCCTGCTGAACATCATGGCGGGACTGGAACCGCCGACGTCGGGCGCTCTTGAAGTACCCAGCGACGGCGCTGCCTTCATGTTTCAGGACGCCGCTCTGTTCCCGTGGCTGACAGCTCGCGGCAACATCGAGCTGGCGTTGCAGTTGGCTGACAAGTCCAGCACGAAGGCGAGCCGGCGAGCCCGCGCCACCGAGCTGCTGGAACTGGTGCACTTGGGCGGCGCAGGGGATAAGCGCCCCCACGAATTGTCCGGCGGCATGAGGCAGCGCGTTGCCTTGGCCCGTTCCCTGGCTCAGGACCGGCAGCTGCTGTTGATGGATGAGCCGTTCGCTGCACTGGATGCGATCACCCGTGATCTTCTGCACGACGAACTCGAGCGGATCTGGAAGGAAACCGGCCGGACAATCGTGTTCGTCACGCACAACGTTCGCGAGGCCGTCCGTCTAGGCCAGCGTGTGTTGCTGTTGTCCTCGCGTCCCGGCCGTGTGGTGGCCGAATGGGATGTGACCGAGGAACACCGGACCGATGCCGGCCGCGCGGGGGAGCTCACCGGCGTCATTACCCGCCGTCTTCGCGAGGAGATCCGCCGCCATGCCAAGTAACCCCATCACCACCGAAGAGCGGACCCTTCCCGTGACCGAATCCAAAGAGCACATCACCTCCCCGTCGCTGAAAGGCAATGCTTCCGAACTCCGGGACCTCGAGGCAGGGCTGGACAATCTTCAGTCGGACAGCGGACGCAAAGCCGGCATCGAATGGAATCGGGTGCTGCTGCCCGTTGCCGCGCTGGTGGTCCTGATCCTCGCATGGCAGTTCTACGTTTCCCTTGAGTTCAAGCGGCGCGACCTCGTTCCCGGGCCGCTGGACGTCCTCACCCAGTTCGTGTCCATGTGGGGCGAAGGCAAAGTCCAGGAAGCAGTATGGACATCGTTGCAACGTGGTGTGATCGGCTTCCTGATTTCGGTGGTCATCGCGACGCCGGTGGGGTTGATCCTGGCCCAGGTGGCTCCTTTGCGCCGCGCGTTCGGACCGCTCATTTCCGGGTTGCAGGTCCTGCCCTCCGTGGCGTGGGTTCCCGCCGCGATCATCTGGTTCGGCCTGACCGACGCCACCGTCTACTTTGTGGTGTTCATGGGTGCCATCCCGTCCATCATCAACGGACTCATTTCCGGTGTGGACCAGATCCCGCCGCAGTACCGCAGCGTGGGCACAGTCCTCGGCGCGAACCGGCTCCAGATGGCGCTGCAGATTGTTCTTCCCGCGGCCCTTCCCGGGTACATCGGCGGACTGAAGCAGGGCTGGGCCTTCTCCTGGCGCTCACTCATGGCCGCCGAAATCATCGCGGTCGGGGGCACCATCGGGTTCGGACTGGGCTCCTTGCTGGACCAGGGCCGTTTGCTCTCAGACATGACCATCGTGATGTCAGCGATCCTGCTCATCCTGTTCGTCGGCATTCTGATCGAGCTCTTGGTGTTCGGGCCGATTGAGAAGCGTCTGCTGCAGCGTCGTGGGTTGTTGGCAGGCAGCAGCCGCTAGGTCCGCCGGGCCCTGCGCAATTGCCTTCGACCGCCTAGAATCACCGAATGGGCCTTCTAACCTTCAGCATCAACGTCACTTTGGATGGCTGCGTAGACCATCGGGAGGGCATCGCCGACGACGAAACGCATGCCCTCTTCACCCGGCTACTGGAGGAAAGCGGTGCGATGCTCTGGGGCCGGACTACCTACGAAATGATGGAGGCCTACTGGCCCTTGGTGGCCCGCGGCGAGGTGGAAGCGCCGCCAGCCCTGCGCGAGTGGGCTACCACCTTGGAGACCATGCCCAAGTATGTCGTTTCCACAACGAGGAGCGACTTTCCCTGGACCAACAGCCATCACCTCACCGGCGGGTTGCGCACTGCGGTGCAGGGTCTCAAAGACGGGACTCCCAAGGGCGTGCTGGTCGGCAGCGGCACGTTGGCCACGGAACTGGACCGGCTGGATCTGATCGACGAGTACAGGTTCCTGGTCCACCCCATGATTGCCGGCCACGGTCCCACCCTCTACCAAGGCGGACTCCCCAGCACGCGACGCCTCGAGCTGGTCTCAGCCGAGCCACTCAGCAATGGCGCAGTGTCCATGCACTATCGAAGGGCCGATTGAGGCCCGACCCACCTAGAGGGTGCAGCTGTGTGATGGAATGAGCCGGCATCGGTCAGCGTTGTCATGACAATGCACATCAAACGGATCGGCTTCCTATCGTTCGGCCACTGGGCCCGTGTCCCGGGATCCCTGGTACCAACGGCAGGGGAGGCGCTAAAACAGGGAATTGAACTGGCCGTGGCTGCCGAAGAATTGGGCATCGATGGCGCGTTCTTCCGCGTACACCACTTCGCTAGGCAACAAGCCTCGCCGTTCCCACTGCTGGCAGCCATCGCAGCGAGGACCTCTCGCATTGAAATGGGCACGGGCGTTATCGACATGCGTTATGAAAACAGCCTGTACATGGCAGAGGAAGCAGCCGCCACGGACCTCATCAGTGACGGCCGCCTGCAGCTCGGCGTCAGCCGCGGTTCACCCGAACCAGCACGGAACGGGGCGGCGAACTTCGGCTACGCCCCGGAAGACGGCGAGGACGGCGGGGACATGGCCCGCCGCCACACAGCACTGTTCCGCAAAGCCATTGCCGGGCACGGTGTAGCCGAAGCGGATCCTCACTACGCCGGTGGAGCCACAGGCCTGTTGCCGATCCAGCCCCAATCACCCGGACTTCCCCAAAGAATCTGGTGGGGCGCCGGAACCCGGAAGACCGCAGTCTGGGCAGCAGAACAGGGTATGAACCTCATGAGCTCAACCCTCCTGACCGAGGACACCGGCGTGCCGTTCGATGAGCTCCAGGCGGAACAAATCCAGATGTTCCGGGAAGCCTGGGCCGCAGCAGGACATGACTTTGAGCCACGCGTTTCCGTGAGCCGCAGCGTGATCCCCATCGTGGACGACGTCGACAACCACTACTTCGGCCTCCGAGCCCAGGCGGACAGCCAGGACCAGGTAGGAATCCTCGACGGCGCGTTGTCCCGTTTCGGTAAAAGCTACATCGGCGAGCCGGATCAGTTGGCCGAGGAGCTGGCGAGGGACGCCGCAGTTCAAGCGGCCGACACTGTGCTGCTCACAGTGCCCAACCAGCTTGGCGTCGATTACAACGCCAAGCTGCTTGGCAACGTCGCGAAGCACATCGCCCCTGCCTTCGGCTGGAGCGCCAAGCATTGACAAAAGGCTAGGAAGCCACCGCCACCAGCTCGAGAACAGAAGACGAAGCAGGCTCCACGAACACCCGATACCCGCGCTCGTGATCGAACCCGTGGATTTCCCGGGTATCCAAAGCAGCCATGAATTCAAGGGTTTGCCGGGTGATCACCTGCCCCGGGACCAGGATGGGGAACCCCGGCGGATACGGTGTGACGAACCCTGCTGAAACCACTTCCCGTCCTGCGGCCACCGCCGCAGTCACCTCGGCTGAGGATAAGTACACCGTGGAATCGGGCTTGTAGCTCTCAAAGTACGCGGCCCGGATATCCCCGTCCTCGCAGGCACCGTCCGTGCGGAAGCGCGCGGCAAAGGTACTGAAGTCAGGGAGCGGGGGAGTGGGACGGGGAGCATCGGACGAGGCAGGTAGCGTCCGTCGCCGCGCCGAGGGGTGCGGGTTCGCGAACCCCTCGGCCAGCTTCACCAAGACCTCGATCAGGTACGCCACCGAGCTGCGGGAGGTGCCGATGTTGGTCATGAACAGCACCGTGTTCCGTGATGTCTTGTTCACCTGGATGCCGTGATCGTCCATGAGGTAGCTGTGGCGGAACGTGTCGCCGTCAACCCCTGTCTTGCTGATGTCCAGCGTGAGGCGGCTGGGGTCGATAACGAATTCGTCCCGCTGCCAGGCATCTTCCAACTCAGCCAGCCCATCCCGCAGCGGCATGCTGGACCCGGTTTCCCTGTAGCACGAACCGATGAGGTCCCGCGAGGTCAGCACCCGGAAGTACTTCTTCAGGAGCGGGTGCCGGGCAACGGCCTGGGCCACGGACACTGCGAGGTCCGATTGCCGCTGAACCAACCCGAAACCTTCAAGCTCCACCTGTCGCCGGCCAATATCCAGGGATGCCAGGATTTGGTAGTTGGGCGACGTGGACGTGTGGGTCATGTACGCCTCACGGAACGACTCCTGGTTGGACCCGGCGAAGTCCTGGTCATACACGTGGATCATGGAACCTTGCCGCAGGGACGTCAACGTCTTGTGGGTGGACTGGGTGGAGTAGACCCGGATCCGTGCCTTCGCGGGATCGGGAATCAGCCGGGTGTTGAGCCAGGCTTCGTCATCCACGGGTTCACCGGTGACGGGGTTGTGAAGAGCTGTGGCCTGTTCCGCATGTCGCAATGCGTAGGTAGCGCTCTTAAAGGAGGCCTCCAAAGCGGCAGCAGCCGCCATGCCGGTTCGACGGCGGTACACCGGATGGGAGCGGGCGAAGGCAAACCATGCCTCGTCCCACAGAAAGACCAGGTCCGGTTTGATGGCCAGGCATTCCTCCATGACCCTTTCGACGTCGTAGACAACGCCGTCAAAGGTGCAGTTGGTGAGCGTCACCATTTTCACTTCATGAAGCCGGCCTGCCCGCCGGTACTCCAGGAGCCTGCGCTTCAGGCTGGCCAGTGGAACAGCACCGTAAAACGCGTACTTGTCCAGGGGATAGGCATCCAGGTACGAAACCCGGGCACCCGCGAGCACGAACGCGTAGTGGTGGGATTTGTGGCAATTGCGGTCAACCAGCACAACATCGCCCGGGGCAAGCAGCGATTGATGCACAATCTTGTTGGCCGTGGACGTGCCGTTGGTGACGAAATAGGTTCGCTGCGCACCGAAGGCCCGGGCAGCGAGTTCCTGTGCGCGTTTGATGGATCCGTGCGGATCCAACAGGGAATCCAAGCCGCCCGAGGTAGCGGACGTTTCGGCCAGCAGCAGGTTGGTCCCGTAGAAATCTGCCATGTCCCGGATCCATGGTGAGGTACCAACCGATGCGCCACGGGAAATCGGCAACGCATGGAAGACACTGGCCGGGCGGCGGCTGTAGTCCTGCAACGCCGTGAAAAACGGTGTTTCGTAGCGTTCGGCAACCCCGGACAGCAGTGACAGGTGCAGGTCCAGATGATCCTGCCTCCGAAAAATACGCCGGAACTTCCTGGTGAGGGATCCCGCCAGTGACTCGATGGAAACCCCTGCCACCAAGTAGACGTCCAGTTCAGGCCGTAGCCCGGAGATGGCATGGGCCAGCGCAAGGATCCGCCTGACCGGCCGTGCGTCCTGCAACTCCGCAGAGGTGTGCCTGGCCAGGAATCGCCGGAGGTCGCTGCCCAGCAGGTGGGAGCTGCGGAGCGCGAAGCCGGGGCGAAGGACAACAGACTGGACATCGGGGTTCAGCATGACGGCAACCAAGGCGTCCTCATAGCTGGGAACCACGTTGACGGTGTAGGTGAAAGCATCGGAGGGACGCCGTTGGGCGGCCATGGTGTTCTTGAGCGCCTCGGCCTCGTCAGGTTCAACGGTGTCCACTACCAGGACTTCAAAGCGTGGCCGTTCAACGGACTCCGGCTGCTCGACAGCTTCTTCGTCCGCAACCTCCCCGCGCGGCACCGCAGCCGTTTCTCCCGCAGAGGCGAGCGGAAGGTGGGTCAAACCGCCCAGAAGTTGCAGCGCGGCCTGGGGTTCGCCGTCGTCAATCAGCTGACGCAACCGCGCCACTGCGTTGACTCCCGGTTCTGCCCAATACGGTTCCACCGACATCAGCAAGGCAAGAGTCCGGTCGATCTGGGACAGCAAACCGGATTCCTGGTGTCGGGCCGAGGCAAGCTGCCTGAGGGCATATCCCAGGAACTCCCAAGCATCGGCACGGGACCGCCAAGCCCGGCTGGGTGTCCCGATTTTGACGGAGGGGGCAGGGTTACTCATGTGTTTCACTTTCAAGCTGGAGATGGGCCTAGGACGTCAGTGCTGTGCGGATGCGGCCGCGATACGCATACCAGCCGGCTATCAGCAGCGGCACCAACACCAGCAGCGAGGCCAGCACCCAGCGGCCGGTCTCTGAGAAGCCCATGGTTACCAGGACAAATGCCAGGAAGGCGAGCGTGAGGTAGGAGGTGAATGGTGCCCCGAAGAGGCGGAACGCCGGCCGGACCACCTTGCCGCTGCGGACCCAACGCTGCAGCTTGATGTGGCACAGCATGATGGTGGCCCAGCCGCCGATGATGCCCACAGCCGAAACTTCGAGCACGATTTCGAAGACCTGGGACGGGACGATTGCGTTCAGACCAACACCTACCAACGTGATGACGGCTGTCAGCAGGATGCCGCCGTACGGCACGCCGGAGGCAGTGATTCGTCCGGTGAATTGTGGAGCTGAGCCGTTCAGGGCCATGGAGCGGAGGATGCGACCGGTGGAGTACAGGCCGGCGTTGAGGCTGGAGAGCGCCGCAGTGAGGACAACGAAGTTCATCACCGAAGCTGAAATGGCTCCCGCCTGCGGATCCCCGAGGTGCGAGAAGAAGGTGACGAATGGGGATTCGCCGGCTTTGTAGGACGTGAACGGAAGCAGGAGCGAGAGCAGCAGGACCGAGCCCACATAGAACACTCCGATGCGGATCACCACAGTGTTCACGGCTTTGGGCATCACCTTGTGGGGGTTGGCCGTTTCACCGGCTGCGGTGCCCACCAGTTCCACTGCGGCGTAGGCAAACACCACGCCGCTGATGGCCAGGAGCGGTGCCACAGCCCCCATGGGGAACATGCCTCCGTTCTCAGCGATGACGTTGAAGCCCGGAACTCCCACATCCGTCCGGCCGCCGAAGACAATGAAGCAGATGCCCACCACGAGGAACGTCACCAAGGCGCCCACCTTGATCACGGCAAACCAGAACTCCATCTCCCCGAAGATCTTCACTGACACCAGGTTCAGGGCGAGCACCACAACCAAAGCGACGAGCGCGATCAACCATTGCGGGATCGCATTGATGGGTGCCCAATACTGGCCCCAGAATTTCACGTACAGGGCCACAGCCGTGACATCCACAATGGAAGTCATGGCCCAGTTCAGGAAGTAGAGCCAGCCTGCGGTGTAGGCCATTTTCTCGCCGTAGAACTCCCGGGCGTAGGAAACGAACGAGCCGGACGTGGGACGGTACAGCACCAACTCGCCCAAAGCCCGGAGGATCAGGAACGCGAAGAAACCGCAAACGGCGTAGACCAGGACCAGCGCCGGCCCCGATCCGTTCAGGCGGCCACCGGCGCCCATAAAGAGCCCGGTACCGATCGCACCACCGATGGCGATCATCTGGATTTGCCGGGGCTTGAGGGACTTCCGGTAGCCGGTTTCCTCCAGGGCGAAAGCGTTCGACGGCGGAGAGGCGGCTAAGTCACTGGGGGAGGGAAGGGTTTTGGTGGACGCAGGGGTGGGTATCACTTCGGGGGTCTCCTTTGACTCCGGTGCCACAAGGGGTGGCTCAATACTCCAAAACGTGGGGCGGGCTGCCGGGCAGCTGCGCCTGAAATTGGCCGCGCTGCAGGCAGTCTTTGTGGTGTTTGGGACAGTCACCAACTCTAGGTGCCCGCCGCGTCCAACAAATTGGCTGGCGAACCAAATTCAGGGTCCGGCTCTTGTGCCGGGGGGACAACACTGGTGTTCTGAAGGGCCGGTAGTGTTTCTCGCTGTGCGTGCCTGCGTACAGGTACCGGCGGAGCCCCTCAACGGCGAGGGTGCGCTCGGCTGTTGTGAACTGATGAGGAGAGGAAGCGATAGCTTCGTTGAAAGCTTTGGAAATTGACGACGACGGCGTCGTCACCTTATTGAGTGATGTCCTGGAAGACCTTGGCGTGGACAACGCGCGGTTGCTGCTGGCACCGGCCGAGGACAACAGGAACGTTCGCGAAACAGTCATTGTTGACGCTGAAGACGACGATGCCATCCGTTCCGGCGCCTTGGTGATGCTGATCGGCGTCCGGGGACGCGCGGCCCTGCCTGCCCTGCGCCGGATCATTGCCCACCGCCCCGCAGCTGTAGCAGTCAAAGGCAACGAGCGGGAGCTGGAAGCCGCCGCGGAGTTGCTGCTACCCACGGGCATAGGACTGGTAGCGGTTGCCGGGGGACTCCGTTGGGACAAATTCGAAAGCATCGCGCTGGACCGGATCCGTGAGAACGACGTGCCGGGGGAGACCCCCACCTCGGTTCACCGCGACCTGTTCGCAATCGCCCAAACCACCGCCACCCTGACCAACGGTCACGTGGTGATCGAAGACCCGGGCAACAGGGTCCTTGCCTACTCTCCTGCGTCCAATGATGTTGATGAGCTCCGCAGGCTTTCCATTCTGGCCCGGCGTGGCCCTGAAAAGTACCAAAAACTCCTCAAGGAATCAGGGGTCTATAAGCACCTGCAAGCTACGGAAGCGCCTATCCATGTTGAAGCCAACCTTGATGCGGGGCTGCGGGAACGTGTGGCGATCGGCATTCACGCAGGCAGCCGGGTGATGGGGTACATCTGGTTGCAGGAAGGTGCTGAGCCTTTGGCGGCCAACACGGACAGGATCATGGTGGGAGCGGCTCGCCACGCAGCGATCGAGCTGGTCCGGCACCGCAACGAGCAGTCCCAATCCATGCGCGAAGACCGGGTATCCAGCCTCCTGAGCGGTACGGCCCAAGTGCATTCGCAGGCACAGTCTGCAGGCATTGATCCGTCCAAACCCGCAGCCCTGGTCCTGATTTCCGCGGGTGGCCTGAGTCAGAGCGCCGCGGGACTTCAACTCCGCCGTGGCGAGCTCTCCAAAGTGGCATCGATCCACGCAGCGGCATACCGGCCAGGCGCCGTGGTGGGAGCACTCGGGATGGAAACGGCCATCATCCTGCCCGATCTGGACCCGCTGAAGTCCCTCCCCGCAGTTAACAGGCTGGTCAACACCATTGTTCGTGATGCCACCACCCACCTTCATTTTCAAGTGCAGGCAGCCGTAGGACCAATCGTTCCGCGCCTGGATGCGTTACACGCAACCCTTGATCACGTCCGCAGCGTCCTCAAAGTCATGGAAGCAACGCCAACAGTGCGCGTGGCTTCCTACAGCGACGTTGAAACAACAGTTCTGACCAAGGAACTGCTGGAGCTGCTGGAATCAAGGACCAATCTGCGGCATGAGGGAATCGCGCGGCTGTGCACCCGCTACCCGGAATTCGCCCTGACACTCCTTACCTATCTGGAGTTCTTTGGCGACGTGAACCGCTGCGCCGAAGAACTGGCTGTCCACCGCAACACAGTCCATTACAGGCTCCGTCGCGCCTGCGAAGTGGCGGGCCTGAATCTCCACTCCGCCGATGAACGGCTGCTTGCCCACCTCCAGATCAGGCTCTGGACCTACGCAGGGACCAAAGGCTAGGACCGTGGACATCCAGAATCTCCTCGACGACATCGTCGGGGCCGTGCAGCCGCATGTCGGCCAAGGCACTGTGGCTGACTACATCCCGCAGCTCGGAGCCGTGGACCCCCAACAGTTCGGTATCTCGGTCGCCACCAGGGACGGTGAGGTTTTCTCAGCCGGGGATGCCTACGTGGACTTTTCCATCCAGAGCATCTCCAAAGTCTTCGCCCTCGCCCTCGTGTTGGCGTTCGACGGGGACGGAATCTGGAAGCGCGTCTTCCGGGAGCCCTCGGGTAACCCCTTCAATTCCTTGGTCCAGCTCGAAAGCGAGGAAGGGATCCCCAGGAACCCCTTCATCAACGCCGGTGCGATCGTGGTGACGGATAGGCTGCTCACCATTACGGGCAACGCCGCGCACGCGGTGAGGGATCTGATGCGGCAAGAGACCACCAAGGAAAGCATCGACACCGATCACCAGGTGGCCGGTTCGGAACTGGCCAACAGCCACCGCAATGCTTCCTTGGCCCACTTCCTGGCAAGCTGCGGCAACCTGGAAAACCCGGTGGACGACGTCCTGGATTCCTATGCCAAGCAGTGCGCCCTCGCCATGACGTGCGAAGACCTTGCGCTCGCAACCCGGTTCCTCGCCTCCAACGGCTTGGGCACGGACGGGAACCTGCTGTTGTCACCGGCGCAGACCAAGAGGATCAACGCCGTCATGCTCACCTGCGGAACGTATGACGCCGCCGGCGAATTCGCTTACCGCGTTGGCCTTCCCGGGAAGAGTGGTGTGGGCGGCGGGATCGTGGCCGTGGTTCCCAACAAGTGCTCCATCAGTGTGTGGAGTCCTGGGCTTGGAAGGTCCGGGAACTCCGTGGCGGGTGTTGCAGCGCTGGACGAATTCACCACCCGTACTGGCTGGTCGGTGTTTTAGGCGCATGATGGAGGGATGACAGGAACCGAGCCCACCGCCGTCGAGTTCCTCGCGCGCCTCCAAACGAGGCAGTCGAACGTGGAGCAGGTCAAATACCAGCGGTACTTCAAGACCCGCAAGGGGGATTACGCCGAGGGTGACTTCTTCATGGGCGTGCGCATGGGCGAGGTGTTCACGCTGGCCAAGGAGTTCGCGGCCATGCCCCCGGCCGAGATTGAGAAGCTCCTGGAAGAGGACATCCACGAGGCCCGTGCCGGAGCCGTGAAGGTCATGGCCCTGCAAACGCAGAAAAAGAAGACCACGCAAGAGCGGCGCCGGGAACTCTACGAGCTCTACCTGCGCCGGCACGATCGCATCAACAACTGGGACCTTGTGGATCTGGGCGCAGGACGGGTGGTGGGCGGCTGGCTGATGGATAAGCCCCGGGACCCGCTGTATGACCTGGCCCGCTCGGAGAACATGTGGGAGCGCCGGACGGCCATTGTTGCGACGTCGGCGTTCATCCGCGAAGGCCAACTCGATGACACGTTCGCCATCGCGGAAATCCTGCTCGGAGACAAGGAAGACCTGATTCACAAGGCCGTGGGCGGTTGGGTCCGCGATGCCGGACGCAGCAGCCGCGAACGACTCCTGGCATTCCTTGATGAGCACGCGGCCACCATGCCCCGCACCGCGCTTCGTTACGCGATCGAGCACCTGGGCAAGGAGCAGCGGGCCTATTACCTGACGCTTAAAGACAGGGTTTCTCCCAGTTAAGCGGGGCAGTATGTGACGTTGGATTACCCAGCGTTACCGGGTGTTTCCGAGCCTTTGAAGCATGTTACGGAGCCGCCCTACAGTTTTTTCATGGCAATACAGGACATTTACCCCACCGCGCTGCGGCTGCTTGGCCGTCCCGTGCTGGTGGTCGGCGGTGGCCCCGTCGCGGAGCGTCGGGCCAAGGGACTGCTCGACGCCGGCGCGAAAGTCACGGTGGTCGCTCCCGTTGCCACCCAAACACTGAGCGGACTCGCCACCTCCGGACTCCTCACCTGGGAGCAGCGCGAGTACCGTACGGCCGACGTCGACGGCGTCTGGTTCGTCCAGACCGCTACCGGCACCCCCGCCGTGGACACCCGGGTAGCGGCCGACGCCGAGGCGCAGCGCATCTGGTGCGTCAACGCCTCGGACCACGAAGCGTCCGCAGCCTGGACACCCGCCGTTGCCGTGGTGGACGACGTCAAGATCGCCATCAATGCCGGGGGAGACCCGCGCCGTGCCATGGCCCTGCGCAACGCCGTGGCCACGGCCCTTGAAACCGGCGACCTGCCGCTCCGCCGTCACCGTAAGCCGGACGCTGCCGGAAAGACGCCTGCTGGTTCGGTCGCCCTCGTTGGCGGCGGACCCGGCGACTCGGGCCTCATCACAGTCCGCGGGCGCCGCCTGCTGGGCCAGGCCGACGTCGTGGTTGCTGACCGTCTTGGCCCGCGCGAGCTGCTCAAGGAACTTGCCCCGGATGTCCGCGTGATCGAGGTCGGCAAGACGCCCGGCCATCATCCCGTGCCCCAGTTCGAGATCAACAGGATCCTCGTGGACGAGGCCCTCCAGGGCAACCGGGTGGTCCGCCTCAAAGGCGGCGACCCCTACGTCCTGGGCCGCGGCGGCGAGGAAGCAGAGTTCTGCCGGCAGAACGGCGTCGAGGTTGAAGTGGTGTCCGGCGTGACGTCGGCTATTTCTGTTCCGGCCGCTGCGGGAATCCCCGTGACTCATCGCGGTCTGGCCAAGGGTTTCAGTGTGGTGACCGGCCACGAAGAGCTGTCCGAAGTCCCCGCACGCCCGGATCACACTGTGGTGTTGCTCATGGGAGTGGCTCAATTGCGCGATTCCGCGGCTGCGCTGGCTGGCTCGGGTCTGCCTTTGGACACACCAGTAGGTATCGTAGAGAACGGGTATTTGCCGGACCAGCGCGTCACCATCGGCACTCTGGGAACCATCGCTGACCAGGCGGAAGCCGTGGGCGTTGCCAACCCGGCGGTCATTGTGATCGGCGATGTTGTCCGTGTCAGCCCCTTTGCACCGCAGCACTTCAAGACCGCTGACTACAGCACTATTACCCCCAATCGTCCCCGCGTCCGCAGTAACTGAGAAGAAGAAGGAACACAGCCGTGTCAATTAGCACCCCCGTAGGTTCTGCGGACCGTCCGCTTCGCGTCGCCGTCATCGGCTCCGGCCCGGCCGGCGTTTACGCAGCTGACATCCTGACCAAGAGCGAGGCCGTTAAAAGCGGCGAACTCAACGTCAGCATCGACCTCTTCGACCGCTACCCGGCACCGTATGGCCTGATCCGCTACGGCGTGGCACCGGACCACCCCCGCATCAAGGGCATCGTCAACGCCCTGCACAAGGTCCTTGACCGCGGTGACATCCGCTTCTTCGGCAACGTGGACTACGGCACGGACATCTCCATCGAGGACCTGCGCAAGCACTATGACGCCGTGATCTTCGCCACCGGCGCCATCAAGGACGCGGACCTGAACATCCCCGGCATCGAGCTCGAGGGTTCTTTCGGCGGCGCCGACTTCGTCTCCTGGTACGACGGACACCCGGACGTTCCCCGCGAATGGCCGCTGGATGCCAAGGAAATCGCTGTCCTCGGCAACGGCAACGTGGCCTTGGACGTCGCCCGCGTCCTGTCCAAGCACGCCGATGACCTCCTGGTCACCGAAATCCCGGACAACGTTTACGCCGGCCTGAAGAACTCCCCGGTTACTGACGTCCACGTCTTCGGCCGCCGTGGCCCGGCGCAGGTGAAGTTCACCCCGCTGGAACTGCGTGAACTCTCGCACTCCAAGGACGTAGACATCATCCTCTACGCCGAGGACTTCGAGTTCGACGAAGAGTCAGACCGCCAGGTCCAGACGAACAACCAGACCAAGACCATGGTTGGCACGCTCACCAACTGGATCGCCGAGCAGCCCGAGGACCTCTCCGAGCTCACCGCTTCCCGCCGCCTGCACCTGCACTTCCTGCACAGCCCGGTGGAGATCGTCGACTCCCCGGAAACCCCGGGTAAGGTTGCCGGCATCAAGTTCGAGCGCACTGAGTTGGATGGCACGGGCAACGCCCGCGGCACCGGCGAGTTCATCGACTACCCGGTCCAGGCCGTATACCGCTCCATCGGCTACTTCGGTTCGGCCCTGCCGGACGTCGAGTTCGACCACAAGAAGGGCGTCGTCACCAACGACGGCGGTCGCGTCCTGGATGCCGACGGCCAGCACGTGCCCGGCGTCTACGCAACGGGCTGGATCAAGCGCGGTCCGGTTGGCCTTATCGGCCACACCAAGGGCGATGCCCTCGAAACCGTCACCTACCTCCTGGAGGACCGCGAAAACCTGCCGGTCGCCGAGGTTCCCGCGGCAGACGCCGTCGTGGATCTTCTCGACGCCCGCGGCGTGAAGTTCACCAGTTGGGAAGGCTGGCTGGCCTTGGACGCCCACGAGCTCGCTCTCGGCGCAGCCGCCACCGAGGCCGGCACCTCCCACGGTGTTGAGGTTAAGCGTGAGCGCATCAAGGTGGTGCCGCGCGAGGACATGGTCAACATCTCCCGCGATGGCGTAGCGGCACAGGTCTAAAAACAACGCGGGGTCACTTCCGCACCTTTCCGGCCTTCCGGAGGGTGCGGAAGTGACCCCGCGTGGCTTTAACCTGAGGTATGGACGTCGTTGTCATCGAAACTCCCCAGTTGGGGGACCGCAGCTACTTGGTGCACGACGGCTCCGTGGCTTTGGTGATTGACGCCCAACGGGACATTGACCGGGTTGAAGCCGCAGCCTCGGAAGCCGGCGTCCGGATCACGCATGTGGCCGAAACGCACCTGCACAACGACTACGTCACGGGCGGCTTGGTCTTGGCGGAGAAGCACGGTGCCGATTATTGGGTTAATGCCTCTGATGAGGTCTCTTTCGCCCGCGTTCCCGTGTCAGACGGCCAAGTTCTTCGCGTTGGCCAACTTGTTGTCACCGTAGTTGCGACGCCTGGCCACACGCACACGCACCTTTCCTACGTGGTGCGGGATGACACGCACGACGCCGGCCCTGAGGCCGTGTTTTCCGGCGGCAGCTTGCTCTACGGTTCGGTGGGCCGAACGGACCTGGTCTCTCCCCACGACACCGCTGCGTTGGCCCACGACCAGTACTCCTCGGTTCGGCGCCTGGTGGGCTCGGCGCCTCCGGAAGCTGCGCTGTACCCAACCCATGGTTTCGGTTCGTTCTGTTCCATCGGCCCGGCGAGCCAGCAGGACACCTCCACGATTGCTGAGCAAGCCGAGTTCAACCATGCCCTGACGGACCCCAGCGAGGACCACTTTGTGGCGCAATTGTTGGCGAACATCACCGCTTATCCCGCCTACTACGCCCACATGAGTCCGCTCAATGCGGCCGGGGTGGGCACTGCAGACCTGGCTGTCCCGGACTCGGTGGATGCTGAAGAGTTGACCCGACGCCTGGACGCGGGGGAGTGGGTGGTGGACCTCCGGCATCGGGTGGCTTTCGCGGACAGCCATCTCAAGGGCAGCGTGAGCTTCGAGTACGGGAAGGGCGAAAACTTCACCAGCTACCTGGGCTGGGTCATCCCCTGGAATCAATCACTCACGTTACTGGGGCCCATGGGCGAGGTGGAAAAGGCGATCCGCGACCTTGCGAGGATCGGCATCGACACCCCGGATGCCGCCGTCGGGCCCCAGCTGGCACCTGGCCATCCGCAAGCGAGCTACGCGCACGGAGACTGGGCCGCACTCCTGAGCAAGAGAACCGAGCAGGACGTAGTGCTGGACGTTCGCCGGCCGGACGAGTTCGAGGCCTCGCACGTCAGGGGAGCCCGCAACATCCCCGTCTATGAGCTGCTCGGCAGAATTACTGAGCTCCCGGACCAGCGGATTTGGGTGCACTGTGCCACGGGATACCGGGCGAGTGTGGCGGCGAGTCTCCTGGACCGGGCCGGGCGCGAGGTAGTGCTGGTCAACGCCAGGTTCAGGGACGCAGCCGGGGCAGGGATCGAGACGATGCCATGAGACTAAGACGTCGCTGCCCCGCTATTCCGCGGTTGGGCAACAACGAAAAAGCGGGTTGGCAACGTCGTAGCAGAAACTACCGCGGCGCCTGATCCGAGCAGTAGTCCAGGTTCCGGTAGACACTGCGGACGGCGGCGTCGGGATCGTGTGCTTCCAAAGCATCAACCAGTTCATCGTGGCCTTCGCGGGGGATGCCGTTGAAACCGCCCTTGCGTTGCTGCCGGAGGAGGTCGTTATGGAACACTCCGCCGAACGAAACGTACAGCTGGTGCAGCAGGGGATTACCTGACGCCAAGGCAACGCGCTCGTGGAATTCCCAGTCGGCGCTGGCCCAGGTGGGGTAGTCCTCGGCCTGCCAGGCATCGTGGCGGAGCGTCAGCAGGCGGCGCATTTCGGCCAAATCCTCTGTGGTGGCGTGCTTGGTGGCCAGACGGGCAGCCTGGGTATCCAAGCCGAGGCGGACCTCCACAATATGTTCCTGTGTGTGCTCCAGGTACATCCGCTGGGCCGCACCGGACATTTCACTGTTGGCCCGCACATACGTGCCGTCTCCCCGGCGGACCTCCAGCATGCCCGAGTGTGCCAGCGCCTTGATGGCCTCGCGCAGGGTTCCCCGCGAAACACCAAGGGTGGACATGAGCTCGGGCTCGGCAGGAATCCGCTCTTGAAGCGGCCACTCGCCGGACTTGATCATGTCCCGCAGCTTGGCGGTGATCTCCTCGGCAAGGGCCGGGCGATGCGAAGGGGTCAGGGTCATGCTGTCCTCGGTCCGGTCTTGGTGGCAGTGCGCTTGCTGGTGAGCAGGTGGCAAGTAACCATGAGCGCCACGGCCACGATGGACAGCAGGCTCAACGGCAGCACCCAACCGCCGGTGGCGCTGTGGAGCAGGCCCATGCCAAAGGGACCAATTGCCGCAATCAAGTATCCCAGCGATTGGGCGATGGTGGAGAGCGCGGTGGTTTCCGCCGTCGAGCGTCCACTGCGGCTGATGATCACCAAAACCAGCGGGAAGATGCCCAAACCGAATCCGAAGAGCACGGCCGGTACAACCGCCAACGACGTCGGCAGCCAGACCATGGCGGCGATGGCCAGCAACGTGGAACTGCTGGCGAGATACAGGGCGGGACGCAGCATGCCGGGCCGGGAACCGAAGGCCAGCAGGATCATTCCGGCAGCAACCGAGACCAACTGCATCACGCCGAACTGCAGGCCGCTTTCGGAGGCGCTGAGGCCCTGGGAGGTCAGGATGTAGGCGAACCAGCTCATCACTGCATAGGCGAGGAAAGCCTGGAAAGTGAAGATCGCTGTGATGAGGATGCCGAGGCGGGTTCGCAACAGCGGCCACATGGACACACGGGGGCGGTCGGTCTTGGTGGAGTTCCGGTGGGTGTGGAGGACTACCGGCAGGAAGCCCAGCAGCGCCGCGACGCCCAGGATTCCCCAAGCGGCCAAGCCCATGGACGGCGAGCCGAGTTCCTGGGCCAGCGGAACACTCACGGCAGCTGCGAAGGTAGCGCCGCCGGACATGGTGAAGGTATACAGGCCGGTCATCATGGAGGTGCGCTCTGAGTAGTGCTCACGGATGAACGACGGCATGGCCACGTTGCACACCGCGAGGCCGGACATCGCCAGGACGGTGCCTCCCAGAAGGGCGCCCGTCACGGGAACGCCACGGACCAGCAAGCCGCCGGCCAGCAGGGCCAAGGCGATGGCAATGGCCTTTTCGACACCCACGCGCCGGGTCAACCAGGACGTTCCCATGCCTGCCACCGCGAAGCACAACAACGGAATGGACGGCAGAATGGACGCCACCAGAGGGCCGTAACCCAACACCTGCTGCAGGTCATGGAACAAGGCAGCGGCGCTGGTGATGCCTGCGCGCAGGTTCAGGCCGATGAGCACCACGGCAATAATGCCGACGACGCGCGTCTTGGGGACCGCAGGGTTCGCCCGGACCGCGGGGGCAGTCTGGGCGTTGCTCACAGTGGGGATGCTTCCGGTGCTGGGGGTGAGAGGAGTCGTCGCGGCCATATCTAAAGGTTAGACGTTTGACGTCTAATGTCTAGGATTTTGTGGCGAAGCTCTCCGTGCTGGTCGCTGCGTCGCTGGGACGATGCAGCGCGGTCTCTAGCGAGGGTTGCGCGACCCCAGCCGCTGGACCGCCAAGGCCAACCAAAGTTGCACCCGGTCCTGGGTCTGGGAGGGGTCGTAGCCCGTCAGCTCGGTGATCTGCGCCAGACGGTATCGGACCGTGTTGCGGTGCAGCGTCAAGGCTTCGGCCACCGCGGCCACCGAGCCGTTGTGGTTCAGGTAGCTTTCCAGGGTGGCCACGAGTTCGGCCCCGTGGGCGGCGTCAAACTTCCGCAGCGGGGTGAGCGATTCACTGGCCATGTCCGCCAGCGGAACATCCTCGCTGGCAAGCAACAGCGACGTCAGGCTCAGGCGCTCCGGCTCGTTCACCGGCAAGCCGTGGGCCACGGCGTCGCGCGCTTCAAAGTAGCTCCAACGCAGGCCGTTCGGCTTCGTGTAGGCGCCACCGATACCAATGACCGCGTGGATGCCGGCCTCTTGCAAGTGATCGCTGAGGCTCTTGGCCAAAGCGGTGGCCGAGCTGCCGTCGTCGCTGATGACGGTGACCAAGTCCTTCCCGACGACGGCGCTCACGCCGGCTTCCAGCGCCTGGGGCAGGGAAATGCTGATCAGCTGTTTGTGGTGTGCCACGGACTCGGCCACGAGCACCACGTTCTTCCGGGTGCTGTTGATGCCAACGCCCGCCAATCGCCGGGCTGCCTCGATGGTCTCCAAGGTGCCGTGGATGACGTCGTCCAGCACCTGCCCGGCCATGGCCCTCTGGGACTGGCGCTGCTTGACCATGTTGTTGAGCTCTACGCTGATGAGGTTTTGTGCGTAACTGACGATTCCAGAGTCCACAAAAGGCTGCCGCAACCAGAGCGTGCAGGCATCCCTGCGGCCGGTAGGAATCGGATAGGAAGCCCAGTCATCCGCCGTCGGGGCCGGCTTTCCAGCCACGCTGTTGTAAAGCTGGGCACTGAACTGGGTCAGTACAACATCGGTGCGGAGCATGCTGCCCAGTTGTTTGAGGAGTTCGTTAAGGCCGCCGCCGGTGAGGAGCGAACGCGCCAGGATCTGGTGTCCGGCCAGGAGTCGTTCCAGGTTGGAGTAATGGTCGGCGGAGTGTGACTCGGCTACAAGCTTTCCGATGGCAATGAAAGGGATCTCGTACGGTACTTCCACCAATGGCAGGCCCCACCGGTTGGCCTCTGCGATGAGCGCTTCCGGAACGGACTCGTACGTAAGGCCGATGCCGAATCCGATGCCCACGGCGCCGGCACGCTGGACCTGGCGGACAAAGCGGCGCTGATCGGCGGCGCTCTTGAGGCGGAGCCCTGTGGTCAGGACCAATTCCCCGCCGCTGAGGAAGCGCTGGGGATCCTCCAGTTCCGTTACGGCAACCCAGCTGATGTCCTGGTTCCACGTGGTATCGGCAAGGCCGGCCTGGCGGAGTTTCAGGGAGGGGACAGCGACGAGCGAAGCGAGGGACATTGCCATGCTTTAAAGCGTAACCCGGCACTGGTCAAGCGCACTAAGCGGGTAGCTGTTATGTGTGCAGCTGGCTATTCCTTGGACCCCCTCCCTGGCATAGGCTCTGATCAGCTAAACCCATGCCCAAACTCCGAAAGAGGGTTGCACACCGTGGTTCAAACCTTGCAGAACTTCATCAACGGCGAATTCGTTACGCCGGCAGGTACGGGTCTTCTTGACATCGTGAACCCCGCCACCGGGGAAATCGTTGCCAAATCTCCCATTTCGGTGCAGGCCGATGTTGACGCCGCCATGACTGCGGCCAACCAGGCCTTCAAGTCCTGGAAGAAGGCCACCCCGGGTCAGCGCCAGCTGATGCTCCTCAAGCTCGCCGACGCCGTTGAGGCCAACAGCGACGAACTCGTTGAAGCCCAGCACCGCAACACCGGACAGGTCCGTTCCCTGATCGCCTCCGAGGAAGTTGCTGCAGGCGCCGACCAGCTCCGCTTCTTCGCTGGTGCTGCACGCATCATGGAAGGCAAGTCCGCAGGTGAATACTTCGAGGGCCACACCTCCTACGTACGCCGCGAACCGATCGGTGTTGTAGCCCAGGTTGCTCCGTGGAACTACCCGTTCCTCATGGCCATCTGGAAGATCGGCCCCGCCTTGGCTGCAGGCAACACCATTGTCCTCAAGCCCTCGGACACCACCCCCGAGTCCACCCTTGTGCTGGCACGCCTCGCCGGGGAGATCTTCCCTGCCGGCGTCCTCAACGTGGTTCTGGGCACCGGTGAAACCGGCGCCATGATGGTTGACCACAAGGTCCCCGGCCTGGTGTCCATCACGGGCTCCGTCCGTGCAGGCATCGCTGTGGCAAGCGGCGCAGCCAAGGGTCTCAAGCGTGCCCACCTGGAGCTTGGCGGCAAGGCTCCGGCAATCGTCTTCAAGGATGCCGACATCAAGAAGAGCGCCGCGGCCATCGCCGAGTTCGCCTTCTTCAACGCAGGCCAGGACTGCACGGCCATCACCCGCGTGCTGGTGGAGGACTCCGTGCACGACGACGTTGTGGCAGCAATGGTGGAGCACACCAAGACCCTGCACACCGGTTCGCAGAACGACGAAGACAACTACTTCGGCCCGCTCAACAACGTGAACCACTTCAACGCCGTGACCTCCGTCGTGGAAAACCTGCCGGCCAATTGCAAGATCGAAACCGGCGGCCACCGCGCAGGGGAGAAGGGCTTCTTCTTCGAGCCCACCATCATCTCCGGCGCCAAGCAGAGCGACGACATCGTGCAGAAGGAAACCTTTGGCCCGGTCATCACCGTCCAGAAGTTCAGCACCGAAGAAGAAGCGCTCGAGCTGGCCAACGACGTCGAATACGCCCTGGCATCCAGCGTCTGGACCACCGACCACGGCACGGCCATGCGCATGAGCCGCGACCTGGACTTCGGTGCTGTCTGGATCAACACCCACATCCTCCTGACGGCAGAGATGCCGCACGGCGGCTTCAAGCAGTCCGGCTACGGCAAGGACCTCTCCATGTACGGCGTTGAGGACTACACGCGCATCAAGCACGTCATGTCTGCACTCGATGCATAACCCGAATGCATAACTCAGTCGCGTAACCCGTACCTTCACCAGAGCTTCCCAGAAAGGCTAATTTCCATGACTACTACCGCAAACGAACTCTCGTACCGCATCGAGCAGAAGCGCAACATCAACGGCGCCTTCCCCGGCCCCAAGTCGCAGGCACTGGCCGAGCGTCGCTCCGCCGTCGTTGCTGCCGGCGTCGCCTCCGGCGTTCCTGTCTACGTTGAAGACGCCGACGGCGGCATCATCCGCGACGTCGACGGCAACTCTTTCATTGACCTCGGCTCCGGCATCGCCGTGACCAGCGTCGGCGCGTCCGACCCCGCCGTCGTCGCTGCTGTCCAGGAAGCTGCCGCGCACTTCACCCACACCTGCTTCATGGTGACCCCGTACGAGGGCTACGTTGCAGTTGCCGAGCAGCTCAACCGCCTCACCCCGGGCGACCACGCCAAGCGCACCGTGCTCTTCAACTCCGGCGCAGAAGCTGTGGAGAACGCCGTCAAGGTTGCACGCCTGGCAACGGGCCGCGACGCCGTCGTAGCTTTTGACCACGCCTACCACGGCCGCACCAACCTGACCATGGCACTGACTGCCAAGGCCATGCCGTACAAGACCAACTTCGGACCGTTCGCGCCCGAGGTCTACCGCATGCCCATGAGCTACCCGTTCCGTGAAGAGAACCCGGAAATCACCGGTGCAGAGGCCGCCAAGCGTGCCATCACCATGATCGAGAAGCAGATCGGTGGCGACCAGGTTGCCGCGATCATCATCGAGCCCATCCAGGGTGAAGGTGGCTTCATCGTCCCGGCCGAAGGCTTCCTCCCGGCACTGTCGGCATGGGCCAAGGAAAAGGGCATCGTCTTCATCGCTGACGAGGTCCAGTCCGGCTTCTGCCGCACCGGCGAATGGTTCGCTGTTGACCACGAAGGTGTTGTCCCGGACATCATCACCATGGCCAAGGGCATCGCCGGCGGCCTCCCGCTGTCCGCCATCACCGGTCGCGCCGATCTGCTCGACGCCGTCCACCCGGGCGGTCTCGGCGGCACCTACGGTGGCAACCCGGTTGCTTGCGCAGCAGCACTTGCAGCCATCGACACCATGGAACAGCACGACCTCAACGGCCGCGCCCGCCACATCGAAGAGCTCGCCCTGGGCAAGCTCCGCGAATTGGCTGAGGAAGTTTCCGTGGTGGGCGACATCCGTGGCCGCGGCGCCATGCTGGCCATCGAACTCGTTCAGGCCGGTTCCAAGGAGCCGAACGCTGAGCTCACCAAGGCCGTTGCCGCCGCTTGCCTCCAGGAAGGTGTCATCATCCTGACCTGTGGCACCTACGGCAACGTGATCCGCCTGCTCCCGCCGCTGGTCATCAGTGACGAACTGTTGATCGACGGCCTCGAGGTCCTCGCAGCAGCCATCAAGGCCCACGCGTAAGTCTCACCGCATCGCCCAAGGAGGGCCGGGTTAGTACCCGGCCCTCCTTCTGCGTTTATCGGACTCGGCGGGCGGACCGCAAATGTACGACGACGGACCTCGCCTAGGTGCCCAAGGTCAGGTTCTTCTGGTGGCCGTGTCCGTCCAACTGGACCTCGATGACCAGGGGATTCGCGCTGACCAGGGCAACGCCGGCGTCGGAATCCAGAAGCGTGCGCCACGTGGAGCCCTCGAGAGTGATCCGCACCGATGACTGGGTCCGGGATGGATCGGCCACGGACAGGCTAAGTGTGCCTTCGGCTTGGTGCGCGGCCATCGTGCACGGCCCCGAAAGGGAATAGCCGCCGGCAGCTCCTGCAGCGAAGAAGTTGGCCATGACCAGCTTGTCCTTGTCTACCTCCACCATCTGAACTTCCGCAGTGTTCGCGAGCACCTTTACGTCGGGGTTGGCGGATTGGGAGAACGTTGCGGAATGGCTGGCGGCAGGCAACACCATGTAGGCGTAGCCGGACCCCACGGGATCTTTGCCGTGGCGGTGCGTGATGGTCACGTAGTCCCTGGTGACGGGGTCCTTGGTACCACCGGTGTCCGCTCCTGAATTGACGTCGAACCAGCTTGCCGTCCGCCGGACCGCTGCAACTTCAGGTGCACCGGCCACGCCCGGAGCATCGAGGAAGACGTACCCTCCGTGCCCTGCAAAGTGCACGGACCGTTTCACGGCTACGGGGGCATCACCTGGCGCCAAAGTGCGGTTGCGGGAATCGGTCCGCACCGCTGGAATGGATCCCACGGCGAAAGACCTGTTCTCCACGGTGGTCAATACTGCGGCGCCTCCCGTTCCGGTGATGCCTGCGCCCAGGCAGACCACGGCGTCGTCCAGGAAGAACCACGACTTACGACCGGACAGTGTCTTGTTGTGGTTGAGGTGGTCCATGCCGACAACGCCCCAGCGACTATCCACGGTGAGCCCGCCGGCGAAAGCTTGGAACGCCCGGGGGATTCCGGTTCCCGCTGCACCGGCACCGCTGGCACGTACCTGGTCATTGACGGTAGTTCCGGGGAGGGAATACGGGTCAACGGTGGGCCAGAAGTCTGCGCTGAACTGGGACGGATCCTGCCGCGTGTACACGAAGGTCATGCCGTCACCCTGGTACCAGCCCAGGTTGTTTTCGCTATTGCCCCACTCGTAGCGGCCGATGCGCTTGGAGGACAGATTCACTGTGCAGCCCCACTCCGGGCGGTGATGGACCAGCCGGTCCTGATCGGCGAACATGCGGCTGTAGACCGGTGCCGGTGCAGCAACTACGGAGTCGTCGGACAAGACGGCCAAGGACAGTAAGGACTTTGCCAGGCTTTGTGTTGGATGGCCCACAAGTTTCTGGTCAGCACAGCGTTCCAACCAGCCCTTGGCCAAGGCAAGGAAGCGTGAACGGTACGGTTCTTCGCAACCCGGGGCCAGCAGCAGGACGGCTGAAATGAGCCCGAAGCCACTAACGTAATCCGGTTCGCGCTGACGGGAAACTGCACGGCCACGAATGGTGTCCATGATGCGTCCGTCCCACACGAACGGGGCGTAGGTATCCTCCACGGCATCAAGGAGCACGGAGCGTTTGGGGTCGTTGACTGCCCAATCGCTCCCACCCAACATGGCGAAGATCTCAGCGATACCGGCCAAGGCCACCACCCCATAGGTTCCGGCGTAGGGCAGGTAGGCATGCTGAACGTAGGAGCCGTCGGCGTAGAAACCATCGCCACTGGTGACATAGGTGAAGACGCTGTTGATTCCGCCGCGAACGGTATCGCTCAAGGCATCCCGGCCGAGCGCGATCTCGCTGGGGTTGTTGTCCAGGATGCCTCTCATGCAGCAGGCCAACGATTTGTCTACCCGGTTGGCGCCGGTCTCCGCCAGGGAAGTAGCACGGCCGCGCCAATTCGGATTGGGGGCGAACCAACGGATAGCGGCCAGCAAGGACGTGCGGAGTGTTTCGGGAACTTCAGAGTAAAGCAGCGTCAGGATGTCCACGGTCTTTCGGGGAACGCCGATTTCCCAGAACCACCAGTTGCCCGCTGCCTTGATGGAGGGCTTGTATGCGGTATCACTCAGGAGCTTGAGGCCGGCCACAATGTCAGCGGCAAGCTCCGGGTTTCCGGCGTAGGGGTTACCGGGCACGGCGTATCCAAGCGCCATGTCATAGAGGCGGTTGAAGTGCAGGCCCATGTTGCCAGTGGCTGCCGTAGATTGTCCCATCCCGGTCAGCGGTATGTCGCTCCAGAGCGAGGTCCGGGCGGCCGACTTGTCCATGGACGTCCACCACTTCCCGGCAGTCTGGCCCATTCCCTCCAACTGTGCCGCCAGTTCAGGGATGTCCGCAGCGCTCTTACCGCCGGTGAGGACCAGCCGCCGTCGATCGATCAGTTCCTGGAGGCCGGAGGCGGCAAACGAGGGCCCGGCCTGGGAAAGCAGGGCGCCCGCGACGGCGGCTACCGCGGCGGTGCGGAAAAGGGTCCTGCGGGTCACTGTTGGTCCATTGAAGTTCAAGACTGCTCCGTTCAAAACTGTTGCCCGGAGCACCCGGCCCGGCTAGTGCGAGTTAGTTGGGTGGCGGGTGGTCAGGGCGGGATGGGTGGACGTGGTTGCGAAAGTTTCCGCAACTTTATGTCCGGTTCCCGGCCCCCTCAACAGAAATGAACAAAAGTGCTCAGGTCTTGCTGGGAGGTGAAACCGAGTCCCGGATGACTATGTGGGTGCCTACCGTAAGGGTGTTGTCAGAGGAGGCGCCGGCGTCGTGCGGTGACCGGGACAGCGCCAGCCGCACAGCCTCCCGGCCCAGTTCTTCCAGCGGAACCCGGACCGTGGTGAGGCGGGGGCGCAGCTCGCTGGCCACCGGAACGTCGTCGTAACCAACCACGGAGACATCCCGGGGAACCCGGATCCCGCGTTCTTCCAGGGCTTCCAGGATGCCGGCGGCCACAAGGTCGTTGGCGCCGAAGACCGCCGTGAAGTCGATCTCCTGGTCCAGGAGCTCACGCATCCGGCTGTATCCGAAGCCGCGGCCGAACGCGCCCTCGTGGACCAGCGAAGGATCCCTTTCGATCCCGCGCGCATCCAGTGCCCGGTAGAAGCCTGCAAGGCGGGAGGCCGTGGTGGAGAAATCACGCGGGCCACCGACGTAAAGGATCCTGCAGTGGCCTTGCGAAATCAGGTAGTCAGTGATTGCGAAGGCGCCGCCCTCGTTGTCATAGGTGACCATTTTCGTAGGGACACCGGCCCCCAAGGACGGGCGTCCGCACAGGACCAGGGAGGAGCCGGCCGCTGCCAGCGCCCGGGCACGGTCGGCCATCTGCTTCCGGTATCGGGGGTCATCCGAAGCGCCGCCCACCACGATCACGGCGTCGGTACGCTGCTCGCGCATGAGGTCCACCAACGCGAGTTCGCGCTCCTTGTCGCCGTGCGTGGCGGTGATGAGGCACATGCGTCCTTCTGCACTGGCCTGCCTCTCCACTCCGCGGGCGATGTAGGCGAAGAAGGGATCGGCGACGTCGTTGATGATGATTCCCACGGTCCTCGTGGTGGCGCCTGCCAGGGCACGGGCGTGAGCGTTGGCCACATAGCCGAGGTCGGTCACGGACCGGAAGATGCGCTCGCGGGTGGCTTTTGCCACGGGGTAGTTTCCACTCAAGGCCCTGGAAACAGTGGCCACCGATACCCCTGCCGCCTGTGCGACGTCGGCAATGGTGGCACCGCCGCCGCCGCGGGCGTGGATCGGGTCTATGGGGGAGCTTTTCTCAGTCACTAAGCGATTCTCGCAAGATCCGCGGCCAATACCGGATAAGCCAAGGGCAAGCCCTCACTCAATCGTCGGACTTCCATCACCGCGTGACTGCCCAAACGGTGGATTTCGTTGCCCATCGCCCCTGCAATGTGGGGCGTCAACACAACATTCGGCAGCGTGTGCAGTATCGAATCCGCGGGGAGCGGCTCGGGGTCTGTAACGTCAAGATACGCATCCAGCCGTCCGGATACGAGTTCTGCCGTCAGGGCCTTGGCATTGATCAGCGGGCCGCGGGCAGTGTTGATGACCAGCGTTCCGTCCTTCATGAGGGCCAGTTGCCGGGCACCAATGATGCCCCGGGTCTCCGCGATGTCCGGAGCATGGACGCTCACGACGTCGGAGAGCGCGCACAGTTGGTCCAACTCCACCGTTTCCACGCCAAGTTCGGAAGCGTCGACGGCGGTGAGGTAGGGATCGTAGACCAGCACCCTCGCGTCGAGATTCTTCAGGAGGCCGATCACCAGGCGGCCAACGCGTGAGGCGCCCACCAGGCCGATGGTCACTCCGTTGGTTCCGATGGCGGGAAAACCGGCAGCGTTGCGTGATGCCCCGGTTGCGCGGAGCTGCTCGCTGAACCTTCGGGCCCGCTTGAGCCCCATGACGATCGCGGCAAAGGTGAACTCGGCCACTGGCACGGCGTTGGCTGCAGCCGATGACGAAACCTCTATCCCGCGTTCGTATACCTCCGGGGACAGGAACGTCTTGACCGTACCGGCAGCATGGACGATGCTTTGCAACCTCGGTAGCCGTTCCAGGACACAGGCGTCGATGGCGGGCGCACCCCACCCTGTGATAAGGAGTTGCACGTCCGCCAGCCGCTCCAGGACGCCCGGGGCGGAGAAATCGGCAACCGGCTCCGGGTCCAGGAGGGTAACCATTCCATGGAGGCGGGCCAGGTCCTCGGTGCTGAAGAGGGTGCGCAGGGTGGTGCGGCCCATCACGAACGCAGCCTTGAGGGTGCCGGCTTGGTGGAGGTTGGTGGTCACTGCGATTCCGTCCGGTTCGTCGATGGAAATTTATAGTAAGCGCTTGCTATTTGAAGTCAGACTAGGTGGAGTGCAGAAATGCTGTCAATCCCGCTAATTCAGGAGTTGTAGGGTTCTGTGCATGTTATTGACATCACACCAGAAGGCTGGGTAACTTCTTCTTCATAGTAAACGCTTACTATTTCTAGCCATTGAGCGCTCCCAGGCGCCTGGCCACTCCACATCCGCCCCAACGGCGCAGACAGAGGAAATACATGAGCAGCAACAGCCAGACACTCACGCCCCGGGCAGCGCCCGACGTCGGCGGGCCGGGTCCGGTGGCGGAAGGTCGCCGTCGGGGTCGCCCACCCAAGGAGCCGGCTCCCGGGCGGGCCCCGAAGAAAAGCCTCATGACGAGGATCCGCCGCGACAAAGTGATGTTGCTGTTGATCGCCCCGGGGTTCCTCTACTTCGTGGTGTTCCACTACGTTCCGCTCGCGGGAAACGTGATCGCGTTCCTCGACTACAAGCCGTACCTCGGCTTCGTGGACAGCGTCTGGGTGGGACTGGACAACTTCGCAGCCATGTTCCAGGACGGTGCCTTCTGGGAGGCGCTGCGCAATACTCTGGTGATCACGGGCCTTCAGCTGGCCCTCTTCTTCCCGGTTCCCATCTGTCTGGCATTACTGCTCAACAGCATCGTTTCCAACAAGATCCGGAAATTCGTCCAGAGCGTGGTCTACCTGCCGCACTTCATCGGATGGGTCATCATCGTGGCGGTCTTCTCCGAGGTCCTCGGCGCCACCGGCGCTGTACCGCATCTGTTGGAAAGCCTGGGCCTGCCGCGTTTTGATGCCATGACCACCCCGGAGTTCTTCCCGTTCCTGGTGACCATCCAATCCATTTGGAAGGACGCCGGCTGGGGCACCATCATCTTCCTGGCCGCCCTCATGAACGTGGACCAGGAGCTCTACGAGGCCGCGGCGGTGGACGGGGCAAACGCCCGGCACCGGCTGTGGCACATCACGCTTCCGGGGATCATGCCGGTGATCGTGCTGCTGCTCATCCTCAACCTGGGCAGCATCCTCTCAGTCGGCTTCGAACAGATCGTCCTGCAGCGCGACAACGTGGGACCCGGTGCCGGTGAAGTGCTCGATACCTATGTCTACTTCCACGGCATCCAGGACGGCCAGTGGGGTCCGGCGGCCGCAGTGGGACTCGTCAAAGGAATCGTGGGACTGATCCTGGTGCTCGGCGCCAACAAGCTCGCGCATTTCTTTGGACAGGAAGGTGTCTATTCCAATGGCAAATCCAAGTAGCACGCTGGTAACGGCCGAAGGCCCAAAGACCGGCCCAAAGACCGGCCCCAACAAGCGGCCCCACAAGCGCACCAAGAGCAAGGACACCCGTCCGGTCTGGATGGAGAAGCCCAAGCCCGCCGTGCAGGTTTCCAAGGCGATCGCCCTGGTTGTCATCTGCTTCCTGGCGCTGTACCCGCTGCTGGCTGTGCTGGCCACGAGCCTCTCCAGCCAAAGCGAAATCGCCAACAACAACGGACTGGTGCTGTTCCCCAAAGAACCAACCTTCGCCGCGTACCAAACCATTTTCGCCGGCGGCGTGGTTACGGATGCGTTGGTCCGGTCGCTGGTCATCACCACCGTGGGCACGGCCCTGTCCTTGGTGGTCACCGTAGCGATGGCGTACGGCCTCACCCGCCGCGACCTGGTGGGCGGACGCTTCTTCCTCATGACCGCCCTCTTCACCATGCTCTTCAGTCCGGGCATCATCCCCAGCTTCCTCATGGTCAAGGAGCTGGGACTACTGGACAGCTACGCAGCCTTGGTCCTTCCCACGTTGATGAGCGCCTTCAACCTGGTAGTGGTCCGTTCCTTCTTCATGAACCTTCCCCAGGAGCTGTTCGAGGCTGCAAAGATCGATGGCGCCGGAGACTTCCGGATCCTGGTCCAGATGGTGCTGCCCCTGTCCCGCGGGGTGCTGGCCGTCGTCGGACTCTTTTACGCGGTGGGTTACTGGAACGCGTTCTTCAACGCCATGCTCTACCTGAACGACGACAAGTGGCCGCTGTCCATGATCCTGCGCCAGTACGTACTGCTGGGCCAGCCCATGGGCGATTCCGCGGTAGCCGAGATCGCGGTGCCGTCGCAGGCGATCCAGATGGCCGTCGTCGTGATTTCACTGATCCCCATTGTGATCGTGTTCCCGTTCCTGCAGCGGTACTTCACCAAGGGCGTCCTCACCGGCGCCATCAAAGGCTAGTCAAACCATTTGAAAGGGAATCCCATGAATGCAGTCCCGACTTCCGGCCCCAGCCGCCGGAACTTCCTTTCCGTCACGGGCATCGGCGCCCTGGCACTTTTCAGCGGCGGAGCCTTGGTGGGCTGCGGCCAGCGCACCACCAGCGTGGCCTCGAACGCCAGTGAGGCGCTGTTGCCCACCCACGTTCCCATGAAGGCGGCAGCGGCCGACATCCCGGGCACCGCACAGGGCGTTCCCGCGGCGTTCTATAAGTACCCCGCTCCGTTCCGCAGCGTTGAAACTGCGCCGCTCAAGGGCGGCAAGATCACGGCGATTACCAACCTCTTCGGCACGGCCCCCAACGCACGGGCGGACAACCCTGCGTGGCAGGCCGTGGAGGCCAGGCTGGGCGGGCAAGTGGACATCACTTCGGTGTCCTCGGACGACTACGCCACGAAGTTCAACACCATCATTGCCGGTGGCGAACTGCCGGACCTCATGCTCAACGACGGCGCAGCAGTGCCCAACATCGTGGAGTTCCTCCAAGCCAAGTGCGCCGATCTGACCCCGTTGCTGGGCGGCGACAAAATCAAGGACTACCCCAACCTCGCCGCCATCCCGGAGGTGTTCTGGAAGCAAACGGTCCAGGCCGGAAAGCTCTACTCGCTGCCCATCCCGCGCAACCTCACGGGCGGTTCCGGCTTCGTGAACCAGACGCTGCTGGAAAATGTGGGCATCAAATCCACCGAGGACATCGAGGACAAGGACGATTTTTACCGGGTGGCCAAGGAGCTGACCAACCCGTCCAGGAACCAGTGGGCGTTGGGCAGCACCAAGTTCGGGCTCACGATGCTCCACCACATGTTCCGCACGCCCAACGTCTGGAAGAACGACGGCGGCAAACTCACCCGGGCGTTCGAGACGGACGAATACATGGCCGCAATCGAGTTCGCCGCCAAGCTCTACAAGGACGGCTTGTATGTGCCAGGTTCCGAGGGGTGGACGAAGTCGCAGATGGTGAACTCCTTCATCTCCGGCAAGGTGGCCATGATCTACGACGGACTCCCTGCCTACATTGGACCCACCGGCTACGGCCGCAGCATTCCTGCCGCGGACAAAGCCAACAAAGCCGTTCCCTTCATTCCCGTGGGCCACGATGGCGGGAAGGCCCAGACCTGGTTGGACAACATCACCTTTGCTACCGTCATGGTAAAAAAGGCCGATGACGCCAAGCTTAAGGAAGTCCTGGCGGTGGCCAATTTCCTGGCCGCTCCGTTCGGCAGCGAAGAATACCTGCTGCTCAACTACGGCGCCGAAGGAGCGGACTACACCCTGGATTCCAACGGCAACCCGGTGGTCACAGAGCGCGCGCTGTTGGACAACGCAGTGCCGTGGAAGTACCTCGCCGCGCCGCAGCAGGTGGTCTATGACCCCAGCAACAAGGACATCGTGGACGTCATGCACAACGCGTACTCCAAGCTGATTCCCCTGGGTGTCGAGGACCCGTGCGGCACCTTGTTCAGCCCCACCAATGCCAGCAAGGGCTCCAAGCTGGGCCAGCCTGTCTCCGACGCCGCAACGGCAGTCATCGCCGGACGGGGCACCATGGATGCGCTCAAGAGTGCCGTGGCTGACTGGAAGAAGAATGGCGGAGACACCATCCGCGGCGAATACGAATCCGCGCTGGCCAAGTAGCCGGCCTTAGCAACCTCAAGGATCCACCACCGTGACACACCCCTTGCCCTCCATGGAAAGCCCGGCCAAGCTGCCGTGGCTGCCGGACGCCGACACCAATCAGTCCCCGTTCACCGGGTGGACGCGCAGCCACTGGGAGGCCACCGCCGACCATTGGCTTGGACACATCCGCCATTACTCCAGCCCGCTCAAGGCCAGTCCACGCCTTCCCGGCCCGGTGACCCGGGACGGCGAGCGCCGGGAGGGTATGGAGACCATCGGCCGGAGCATGCTGATGGCTGCGCCGCGGATCGCTGGTGCCAATGGCCAGGACAGTTTGGGGTTGGCGGAGTGGTACCGGGAGGCGTTGCTGGCCGGTACCGATCCGGAAGGCCCGGAGCGCTGGCCTTTGGGGGTCACGTGCAAGTCCCCTTTGTTGGGGGTGACCAACTCCATTGTGGAGGCGGCGAATATTGCGTTTTCACTTCACATCGCCAAGGAGTGGCTGTGGGAGCCGTTGGCGGCGGGGGAAAAGAAGCAGGTGGCAGATTGGCTGCGGCATCATGCCCGGTTGGAGGTGTGGGGGAACAACTGGCAGCTGTTCCCGGCCATGGCGGAGGGTTTCCTGCGCTCGGTGGGTGAGGACGTTTCGGGTTGTACGGGCACACGGAATGTGGCTCGGGTGGAGTCTTGGTACCTGGGGGATGGCTGGTACACGGATGGGCCGGAGCACGCCATCGATTACTACAACGCGTGGGCCATCCACCCCTATTTGTGGGCCTGGTACACCATGACCGGCCGGGAGGACACACCTGATGGCCGCCGTCACTTGGAACGGTTGCGCGAATTTGTGGGCAGCCAGAGTCTGATGTTTGCCAGTGATGGTTCTGTGCTGCACGTCGGCCGGTCGTTGGCGTATCGCACGGCTGTCCTGGCCGCCCTGTGGTGTGCCGGGTTCTCGGGCGTGAATCCGCTGACGCCCGGTGCCACCCGGCGCTTGGCCTCCGGTGTGCTGGCGAACTTCACGGGCAAGGGCGTAGGGGTGGATGGGCCGCCAAACCTGGGGTGGTATGAGGAGCATGCGGGATCCAGCCAGGCCTACAGCGGGTTCGGCTCGCCGTACCTGGCTGGTATCGGCTTCCTTGGATTGGCCCTCCCACCGGAGCACAGGCTGTGGCAGGACGTGGAAGAGCCGCAGCCCACCGATGGCCCGGCTGTTGAACGGGTTCTGCCTGATGCCGGTTGGACGTTGACCACCCATGGCGGTCTGGTGCGCCTGACCAACCACGGCAGTGACCATTGCGGGCTGCCCGTTGGGGGCGGACCGGACCCCGATGATCCGCACTACGCCAAGTTCTCCTATTCCACGCACACGGCTCCCGGTACGGGGGTTGCGTGGGAGGACAACGTGGATGGCCACCTTGCGCTGTTGGGGTCCGACGGCGTGGCGAGCCGGCGGTGTGCGTTGCGCGCCACCCGTACCGAGGGGGTCCTCAGCGGTTCCGTGCACATCCCTCAGCTCCATGGGAAGGCCCTGCCGGGGACCGCGGTCACTACCGTTTCGGTGGTGGAGGGGATTCACGAGCTGCGGTGTCACTTGGTGCGCGGGCCGGCGGAGTACTCGGTCCGGGAGGGCGGACACGCGGTGGCTGATGCGCGAGCCGTGCAGGCGGACGTGACGGGGGACAGTGCGTGGGTGGACAACGGCGACGTGTTCGCTGCGGTCACGGCCGTCCACGGTTGGCAGGAGCCGAACACCACCCATTACACGGGAGCCAACGCCATGGGCGAGCACTCGGCGGTACCATCCCTGGCCGCGCAGCGCACCACTGAGGAAACAGTCCACGTAGCCCTGCACACACTGACCCGGGGTTCGGCTCCGGTGCCCGAAGCACTCACTTCAGCTGCCGCCGTCGTGGTTTCGGGGACTGAAGTCTCTCTCACGTGGGCGAGCGGTGCCCAACAGGCGTTTGATCTGCGAACCTTCGTACCGTGGGACGGGCAGGTGGGAAAGTGATCGAGCTGAAGTACGGGGCCTCCCGGGCGGAACCCCGGCACGACGCAGCTATGCAGCGCTTCCGAGAGCATCGTGTGGGTCAATTCATCCACTGGGGTCTGTACTCACTGCCGGCCGGCCGCTGGGAGGGCAAGGACGTGGAGTTCGCGGCAGAGTTCCTGCCGCGGGTGGCGAAGATTCCGCAGCAGCGCTGGGAAGCGTTGGCCAATGACTTCACCCTGGCGGATTTCGACCCCCAGCGGTGGGCGGATACGGCAGTGGCCCTCGGCGCCCGCTACATGACCATCACCACCAAGCACCATGACGGTTTCTGCCTCTGGCCCAGTGCGCACACCGACTTCCATATGGGCAACACGCCATCGGGTCGCGATGTCCTGGCCGAGCTCATCCAGGCCTACGAGGCACGCGGAATTGACGTCAACTTCTACTATTCAGTTCTGGATTGGCGGCATCCGGACTGGCGCTTCCGTTTGGAGAACGACGCCGACAACCTGGCTTTCGCCCGCTACCTGGACTTCGCGATGAAGCAGTTGGAAGAACTTGCCGAGCGGTATCCCTCGGTCAAGGGGTTCTGGTTCGACGGCACCTGGGACGAGTCCGTGAAAGCCAACGGCTGGTGGACCTGGGAAGTGGAACGGATGCTGAAGGCCCGCATTCCGGGGGTGGTGGTCAACAGCCGGCTCCGCGCGGATGACCTCGGTGCCCGGCACGTCGATTCCAACGGGCTGCTCATGGGCGATTACGAGAGTGGCTACGAACGCCGGCTGCCCGAGCCTTGGGACCACAGCGTTGCCGCCCGTGATTGGGAGGCGTGCATGACCATTCCGCAGGCAAGCTGGGGATACCACCAGGGACCGTGGGCCCAATCAACACTGAAGCACCCCTGGGATGTGGTGGACATGATCGCCCACTGCACCTCGCTTGGCGGTAACTTCCTGCTCAACTTCGGACCCCGCGGCGACGGTTCCATGGCTCCGGCCGAGGTGGAGATCGCCACCCGTGTGGGGGAGTGGCTCGCCGTGAACGGGGAGGCAATCTACGGGTGCGGCTTCGCCGAGGGCTGGGACTATCCGGGGTGGGGCTACTTCACACGTTCTGGCAGTGGCGAGGTTTTTGCCGTTGTCACGCGTGCGCCGGCCTCCGGGCGGATCCGGCTGCGGTTGCCGGCGGGGCTGGCGCTCGCAGACGTGCGGTTGCTGGGCAAAGGCTTGCTGGGCTCGGGGACGTACCCGTTCAAGAGGCTCGCGGATTCGCTGTACGAGGTGGAGTTCGGGGGCAGGCAGATCGAGGGTGCCGGGCCGCTCGTGTTCGCCGTGGAAACGTGTGCCCTTGCCGGGCCTGTGTCCGCGAAGGAGCCCAACCCGGACGTGCTGGACTAGGGCTTCGCAGGCGAGTTCGCGGGAACGCTGCCAATTCGTCCGGAAAACTCCGGCGACCTGGCAGCTTTCCCGTGAATTCGGCGAACGGGCGGACCGTGTTTAAGCGCCCGCTGCCGCCAGCCGCGCCCTCTTCTTCAACACCGAGTTCTTCCGTGTGGTCCGGAGCATGTCGATGGTGAGCAACACCAGTGCCAACCACACTACGCAGAAGCCGATCCAGCGCGCCGTGGTCATGGTTTCGTTGAACACGGTCAGCGCCACGATGAACTGGAGGATCGGTGCGAAGTATTGAAGCAGTCCGATGGTGGTCATGGGCAAGCGTCGGGCGGAGGCTCCGAAGAAGAGCAACGGTACGGCGGTGATAACACCGGAAGCCACCAGCAGCCAGAAATGGCCCGCGCCCAGCGTGGTGAGAGTTTCGACGCCTGTCACGGCCAGGACCACCATGGTGATGGCTGCAAAGGGAGCCAGCACTACGGTCTCGACGCTGAGGCTGGTAAGGGCGTCAACCTTGGGGCCCACGCGTTTCTTCACGAAGCCGTACAGCCCGAAGCTGAAGGCCAGGATCAGTGCAATCCAAGGTAGTTGTCCATAGGAGAACGTCAGGACGCCAACTGCCACGAACCCGATGCCCACTGCTGCCCACTGCAGGGGACGCAGCTTTTCCTTGAGCACGAAGACGCCAAGCAAAACCGAGACCAACGGGTTGATGAAGTAGCCCAAGGACGTTTCAACGGCATGACCCGTGGTGACGCCGAAAGTGTAGGTGAGCCAGTTGATGGCAATAAGAACTGCAGCCAGCGCCAAGGGACCGAACACCCGGCGATCCTTCACCGCCGCCCAGAATGACTTCCAGGCCCGAGTGATGGTGATGAGCAATGCGCAGAAGAGTAAGGACCAGACCACCCGGTTGGCCACGATCTCGATCGCCGAGGCGGGCATCAGGATGAAGAAGTACAGCGGAAGCAGCCCCCAGAGGCCGTAAGCGCCAATGCCGAAGAGGATCCCCGCCGTCGACTCGCTCCTCACGGGCTTGCTGCCCGGGTTACCGGCACCGCGGGTACCTTCGCCGCCGGCCCCGGCTGTCGTCGTCGTGGGCTGGCTTGGAGAGGGAGAGCTGGCAGCTATCTGATCCGGAGTCGACACATTGTCGCCAACACCACCTGCACCCGCAATATTCCGCAATCTTTATCAATTTCCGTGACTCCTGCCATATAAGCGGTTGCGAGTAGGGTCGACATCTAGAATTGGAATCTGCGCGCCCCAACAACGGCGTGGCTCACTGCTTCGGAAGGGCTAACGGTGTCCAACTCAGCCGCAACAACCCCCAATCGTCCGCTGCGCGTCGCAATCGTTGGCGCAGGACCCGCAGGCGTGTATGCCGCGGATATCCTGACGAAATCCAACGAGGTCAAGGACGGACACGTGGAGGTCAGCATCGATCTCTTCGAGGCATACCCCGCGCCGTATGGCCTGATCCGCTACGGCGTTGCGCCGGATCATCCTCGGATCAAGGGCATCGTCAATGCACTGCACAAGGTTCTTGACCGTGGCGATATCCGTTTCCTGGGCAACGTCACCTACGGCCGGGACCTCACGCTCCATGATTTCCGCGCGTTCTACGACGCCGTGATCTTCTCCACGGGAGCCATCAAGGACGCAGACCTGAACATCCCGGGTGTGGAGCTGGAAGGTTCCTTTGGCGGCGCTGATTTGGTCTCCTGGTATGACGGCCACCCGGACGTACCCCGTGACTGGCCGCTGAATGCCAAGGAAATCGCCGTGATCGGCAACGGCAATGTGGCCTTGGACGTGGCCCGGATGCTGGTCAAACATCCCGAGGAACTCCTGGTCACTGAGATCCCGGACAACGTCTATGCCGGGCTCAAGAAGTCGCCGGTCACGGACGTCCACGTCTTCGGCCGTCGTGGTCCGGCGCAGGTGAAGTTCACCCCGTTGGAGCTGCGCGAGTTGTCCCACTGCAAGGACGTGGACATCGTCCTGTATCCGGAGGACTTCGAGTTCGACGAAGCCTCAGATGAGGCCATCAAGACAAACAACCAGATCAAGACCATGGTCAACACCATGACCAACTGGCTGGTGGAGGAGCACGCAGAATCGGAGCAACCTTCCTCGCGGCGCCTGCACTTGCACTTCCTGCACAGTCCCGTGGAAATCCTGGATTCGCCTGAGACGCCCGGCAAGGTCTCCGGCATCAAGTTCGAGCGCATGCAATTGGACGGAACCGGCAACGTCAAGGGCACCGGCGAGTTCATCGAATACCCCGTCCAGTCCGTCTACCGCGCCATCGGGTACCACGGCTCTCCGCTGGAAGAACTTGAGTACGATTCCCGCCGTGGCGTCATACCGAACGACGGCGGTCGCGTCCTGGACGCTGACGGCAAGCCCGTGCCGGGAATCTACGCCACGGGTTGGATCAAGCGCGGACCCGTAGGTTTGATTGGCCACACCAAGGGCGATGCCCTGGAGACCATCGGCTTCCTCCTCGAGGACAGGCTCAATCTGCCCCCGGCAGAGAACCCGGATCCGCAGGCCATTATCGACCTTCTTGAGGAACGCGGCGTCGAGTACACCACGTGGGAGGGCTGGAACAGGCTCGATGCCCACGAAGCCGCGCTGGGCTCTGCGTGGACGTCAGGCGAGGGGTCCTCCGGCGAGGGCAGCACTGACGGCGTGGTCCGCGAGCGCATCAAGGTTGTTCCACGCGAGGAAATGATCCGGATCTCCCGCGGCTGAGACGGGAGTTTTTGTACAGCTCAGGCCCTTATGCGGCCGCGTTAAGGGCCTGAGCTGTACAAAAACTCCATGACCCGAACTAGACTTCTCGATACTGTCCCGCCCACCACATGTGCAGCGCACTGTCATAGCGGACTACCAGGGAGTTTCGATGAGGAATCCAGTCCATCCGCCCGTTCCAGGCAGCGAGGCCGCGGAGCTGTTGCAGAAACGTGCCCTGAGCGGGCATGAACGTCTGGATTCCTTGCGTCTGGGGATGCCTGAGGACATCGTCGGATTGCGGCGCCTGGTTCGTGAGTCGTGGCAACGCTCGGCCAGCTTGCAGGCCAACCCGGACGTGGCCGAGGCGCCGCTCGCGATGGACCGCGATGAGCTTGAAGAGTACCGCCGGCAGCATCCTTTGGCCACGATCATGCCTGTTATCAAGAAATTGCTGATTCAGCCCAGCCATGACAGCGGCCTGTTGGTGGCTGTGGGTGACGACGTCGGACGCCTCCTGTGGGTGGATGGCGATCCCGTGATGCAGCGCCGCGCCGAAGGCATGATGTTCGTGGCCGGCGCGGACTGGTCCGAAGCCTCCGTTGGCACCAGCGCACCCGGCACCGCCTTGGCCCTGGATAGAAGCATCCAGATCTCCGGCGCTGAACATTTCAAGCGCTCGGTCCATCCGTGGAGCTGCACGGCGGTTCCCTTCCATGATCCAGATTCCGGCGCGGTGCTGGGCGTGGTGGATATCACCGGCACCGAAACCGCAGTGGCTGCGCACACCCTTTCCCTTGTTGAGGCGACGGTGGCTGCCGCACAAGCCCAGCTCCGCATTGAACGCCTGACGCTCGCCGCCGCCGTCAAGGACAAACCTCGACGCCGGAGCGCGGCTGGCGCTTCCAGCCACACGCTGTACCGGAACAGTCTGCAATTGTTGGGCCGCGACCAAGCGCTGCTCAGCATCGACGGCCGGACGGTTTCATTGTCTGCCCGGCACAGCGAGATCCTTGCCATCCTTAGCAATCACCCGGCCGGACTCAGCGCTGAAGACCTGTGCGCCCTGCTGTATCCGGGGGATGGCTCTGCCGTGACACTTCGGGCTGAGATGGTGCGCCTCCGGAAAGTCATCCAGGAACTCAGCCCGGACGCGGTCCCCGAATCCCGGCCTTACCGCCTGCCGGTTGAGTTGCTTCCCGACTCCGGCCAGGTCCTCAGTTGCCTTCAGCGCGGCGCGCACCGCATCGCCTTGGAAATCTACAAAGGCGGGCTCTTGCCGCGCTCGGAGGCGCCCGGCGTCGTGCAGTTGCGTGAACGGGTCTCTCATCTGCTGCGTGAGGCGCTGCTCAGCGACGGCAGCGTGGATTCGCTCCTCAAGTACGCTGAGCTGCCCGAGGCGAAGTACGACGTCGACCTCCGCCTTGCCGTCCTGAAGCTGCTGCCGCCGCGCTCACCCAAGCGGGCCGCCGTCGTGGCGGACCTGGAGCGGATCGAAACGGAACTGACTTTGTGAGCATAGCGAGTGAGCTGACTCACACGGTTGCAACGTAGCTGCAACCCCCCGGCTCCTAGGCTCGGATCAATGGCGATAGCCACCGTGATTCGCAGCAAAGGAGCTAGCAATGACCGTTTATGCACAGCCGGGTGCCGAGGGCTCGAAGGTCACTTTCAAGGACCGGTACGAGAACTGGATTGGCGGCGAGTGGGTTGCCCCGGTGAAGGGCGCCTACTTCGAGAACATCACCCCGGTGACGGGTAAGGCCTTCTGCGAAGTTGCCCGCGGCACTTCCGAGGACATCGAACTGGCGCTGGACGCCGCCCACAAAGTTGCCCCTTCCTGGGGAAAGACCTCCGCCACGGAGCGCGCAGCGATCCTGAACAAGATCGCCGACCGCATTGACGAGAATGTGGAGCTCCTCGCTGTTGCCGAGACTTGGGACAACGGCAAGCCCGTCCGGGAAACCCTTAACGCGGACATCCCGTTGGCTGCGGACCACTTCCGCTACTTCGCCTCCGCCGTCCGTGCTCAGGAAGGCCACCTCTCCCAGCTGGACGAGGACACCACCGCTTACCACTTCAAGGAGCCGTTGGGAGTTGTGGGCCAGATCATCCCGTGGAACTTCCCCATCCTCATGGCCGTCTGGAAGCTCGCGCCGGCGCTCGCAGCCGGCAACGCCGTGGTGCTCAAGCCGGCCGAGCAGACGCCCACGTCCATCCTGGTCCTCATGGAACTCATCGGAGATCTCCTTCCCGCGGGTGTGGTGAACGTGGTCAACGGCTTCGGCGTGGAGGCCGGCAAGCCCTTGGCTTCCAGCTCCCGGATCCGCAAGATCGCCTTCACGGGTGAAACCACCACGGGCCGCCTCATCAGCCAGTACGCGTCCAACAACCTCATTCCGGTCACCCTTGAACTCGGCGGCAAGAGCCCCAACATCTTCTTCGACGACGTCGCTGCCCAGAACGATGCTTTCTATGACAAGGCCCAGGAAGGCTTCACGCTTTTCGCCTTCAACCAGGGCGAAGTCTGCACCTGCCCGTCCCGCGCCCTGGTCCAGGAAGGCATCTACGACTCCTTCATGACGGACGTCGTTGCCCGGACCAACAAGATTATCCAGGGAAACCCGCTGGATACCGACACCCAGGTTGGGGCCCAGGCCTCGAATGACCAGCTGGAGAAGATCCTGTCCTACATCGACATCGGAAAGCAGGAAGGCGCCAAGCTGCTCACCGGCGGTGCCAGGGCAGAGTTGTCCGGGGACCTGGCAGGTGGATACTACGTCCAGCCAACCATTTTCGAAGGCCACAACCGGATGCGGATCTTCCAGGAAGAGATCTTCGGCCCTGTGGTTTCGGTGACCAAGTTCAGCGACTACAACGACGCGATCGGCATCGCCAACGACACCCTTTACGGGCTGGGCGCCGGCGTCTGGTCACGTAACGGAAATGTCGCCTACCGAGCAGGCCGGGAAATCCAGGCAGGCCGCGTGTGGGTCAACAACTACCACGCCTATCCGGCAGGTGCCGCTTTCGGTGGCTACAAGTCCTCAGGTATTGGCCGTGAGAACCACGCCATGATGCTGGACCACTACCAGCAGACCAAGAACCTCCTGGTCAGCTACAACGAGAACAAGCTTGGCTTCTTCTAGGCGTTTTTGTACAGCAGATGCCCTTATGGAGCTGTTTTAGGGGCATTAGCTGTACAAAAACTGCCGTCATTCGTACAGATCAAAGGAGATCGTCACATGTCTACAACCATGCAAGCTGCAGTAGTTACGGAATTCGGAACCGAGCTAACGGTCAAGGAAGTGGAACGGCCGACGCCGGGTCCCGGCCAGGCGCTGGTCCGCCTCATTACCTCGGGGGTATGTCATACCGACCTCCACGCCGCCGAAGGCGACTGGCCGGTTAAACCCACACCACCGTTCATCCCCGGCCACGAAGGTGTAGGAGAGGTAGTGGCTCTGGGTGAGGGCGTCACGGACGTTGCGGTGGGCGACCTCGTCGGCAATGCCTGGCTGTGGTCAGCCTGCGGAGACTGCCAGTACTGTCGCACGGGCTGGGAAACCCTCTGTGAGTCCCAGCAGAACGGTGGCTACAGCGTGGACGGCTCGTTCGGCGAGTACATGCTGGTGGACACGCGCTTTGCTGCCCGCATCCCGGAAGGCTCGGACCCGGTGGAAGTCGCGCCGGTTCTGTGTGCCGGGGTTACGGTCTACAAGGGCCTGAAGATGACGGAGGCCAAGCCGGGACAATGGGTCACCATCTCCGGCATCGGGGGACTGGGGCACATCGCTGTCCAGTACGCGGTGGCCATGGGTCTCCGGGTGGTGGCGGTGGACATCGCCGACGACAAGCTGGCACTGGCCCGGGAACACGGTGCCGAGCTGACAGTCAATGCACTGCATGAAGATCCGGCGGAGGTCATCCAGCGTGAAACGGGTGGCTGCCACGGGGTTCTGGTGACCGCAGTGCACCCTTCGGCCTTCGGCCAGGCGATCGGCATGGCGCGTCGTGGCGGAACCATCGTGTTCAACGGGTTGCCTCCGGGAGACTTCCCGGCTCCGATCTTCGAGATCGTCCTCAAGGGCCTCACGGTCCGCGGCTCGATCGTGGGAACACGGCAGGACCTCGAAGAAGCTCTGGAGTTCTACGCCCAAGGGAAGATCAAGCCAACGGTCTCCACCCGGGAGCTCTCCGAGGTCAATGCGGTCTTTGACGAGATGAAACACGCAAAGATCGACGGCCGAGTGGTCCTGAAGTTCTGATGCACAACGCCAGCTTGGAAGCCGCAGTGACGCTGCCCGGGGAGGATTTCTCCCGGGTGGCGCTCACCGCGGTGTCCGTGGAACTCCTCCGCAAACTTTGGGACCAGCACGGACCGCTCATGTTCCACCAATCCGGCGGCTGCTGCGATGGGTCCGCGCCCATGTGCTACCCGGCCGGGGAATTCCTGACGGGCGACTCCGATATTCTCCTCGGCAGATTCGATATTGGAAGGGACGGGGAGCCGCAGTCCTTGGAGTTCTGGATGTCCAAGGAACAGTTCAACTACTGGTCCCACACCCACCTGACTGTTGATGTGGTCCCTGGCAGAGGGAGCGGCTTCTCCGTGGAATCACCGGAGGGCAAGCGGTTCCTGATCCGATCCACCCTCATGGACTGGGACGTACCAAGCATTTAGGGGCACTCAGCTTGTGTGACGAGAGCTACATGTCCTCGTCACATCAGCCACACCCGTCACGGGGTTTCGTGGTTCGTCTCACTATCTGGGATAAATATGGCCGTCCAAGGGCCGGACACTATTCTTGATGAGTCCTATACCACTCCCATCCAGAATGTGGCATTTTTATGAACATTTTCAGGACCAAGTCGATCGAGCAGTCGATCGCCGATGCCGACGAGCCCGGGCGGAAGCTGAAGCGAAGCCTCAGTACCTGGGACTTGATGATCATGGGCGTCGCCGTTGCAGTCGGCGCCGGGATCTTCTCCGTGGGCGCCAAGGCTGCCGCCAACTTTGCCGGCCCTGCCGTCACCATCTCCTTCGCCATCGCAGCTGTCACGTGCGCTTTGGCCATCATGTGCTACGCCGAGTTCGCCACGGCGATTCCCGTGGCAGGCTCCGCCTACGTGTTTACGTATGCCACCATGGGCGAGGTCCTTGCATGGATCATCGGCTGGAACCTCATCCTTGAACTCTTCACCGCCGCAGCCGTGATCGCAAAGTACTGGGGTATCTACCTCAGTACGGTCTTCGGCCTGATGGGCGTGGACATGCCACCGTCCATCCAGGTGGCCGGTATTGACCTCTACTGGGGCGCCTTCCTCATCGTCGCGATTTTCACCGTCCTGCTGGTGCTGGGGACAAAGTTGTCCGCACGCGTCGGCAACGTCTTCACGCTGATCAAGATCGCCGTGGTGTTGTTCGTGATCGTTGTTGGCTTCAGCTACGTGAAGTTCTCCAACTACACCCCCTTTGTTCCGGCCTCGCAGCCCACCGACTCCGGCGCCGCCGACGTCATGAAGCAGTCCTTCTTCGGCTTCCTCACCGGCGCGGCTCCCGCCCAGTACGGAACACTCGGCGTCTTCGCCGGCGCAGCCCTGGTGTTCTTCGCCTTCATCGGCTTTGACGTGGTGGCAACCTCCGCCGAAGAGGTCAAGAACCCGCAGAAGACCCTGCCCCGCGGTATCTTCGGTGGCCTTGCAGTGGTCACGCTGCTCTACATCCTGGTCTCCCTCGCACTGACCGGCATGGTGTCCTACACGCAGTTGGCCGAGGTAAAGAACCCCACGTTGACCACAGCCTTCGAGGCCGTGGGCAACACTGACGCTGCCAAGATCATCGCATTCGGTTCCCTGGTGGGCCTGACCACCGTGATCATGGTGCTGCTCATGGGCCTGTCCCGCGTGGTCCTGGCCATGAGCCGTGACGGCCTCCTGCCCCGCTCTCTGTCCAAGACCAGCGAAAAGCGCTCCACACCTGCCCGCCTACAGATCATCTGTGGTGCAGCCGTAGCCCTCGTGGCAGGCGTCACCAAGGTGGACTTGCTCGAGGAAATGATCAACATTGGAACGTTGTCCGCATTCGTGATGGTCAGCCTGGGCATCCTGGTGCTGCGCAAGAAGCGCCCGGACCTCAAGCCTGCCTTCCGGGTCCCGTTCGGCAAGGTCCTGCCGTGGGTCTCTGCGATCCTCTGCCTCTACCTCATGACCAACCTGGCGGTGGAAACCTGGATCTTCTTCGCGATCTGGCTGGTCATCGGCATGGCCATCTACTTCGCCTACGGCCAACGCCACTCGCGGCTGAATGAGAAATTCGCCGCAGCCAAGGCCTCCGTCAATGGTGCCGACGAAAGCCGCCAGGCCAAGGGCGACGAGGACGAGGACACCTTTACCAAGATTTAGACCAATGTGAGCAGCTTGTCGGACAGCTGAGCGATATTGCAGTAAAAGGCGTCTGGGAACCATCGTGAACTGGGTCCGGAAATTGGATTGCCAAATAAGAGCCGAAGCCGCGAGGGCCTAGGTCCGGTATTGAACTGGGCTCAGGCCCTTTGAGGTTTGTCGAGTTTCGTCTGGTCTTGTACTAGTGGATGTAGTCGTCTAAATGGGTGGCCAGTGCTTCCGTGCTGATGAACCGTACGTCGCGGAACATCTCTTCTTTGAGGTGGCGGAAGAAGTTCTCCATCACCGCGTTGTCGCAGCAGTTGCTCTTGCGAGACATGGATTGGACCGCTCCGGTGCCCTCGAGGAGAGCGAGCCAGGAAGCGTGCCGGTTTTGGAATCCTTGGTCCGAAATGAACGAGTGGGTACTGATCGGGTTCTAAGCAGGTCAGGGCCCTCGCGGAGCGAAGCGTTGGTGAGGTCCAGGTTCGGGACGTGCCGATGGTGTGGGAGATGATTTGCCGATCGAAGAGATCCATGACTGGTGAGAGGTAGAGTTTCCGCTCCCCGACGCTGAATTCGGTCACGTCCGTCACCCATTTCTGGTTCGGGGCGGTGACATTGAACTCGCGGTTCAGCAGATTCGGCGCAGTGGAACCCTGTTACGCCTTGGTAGGCGTTATAGCGGTTGCTCCGCTTGACCTTGCAGGCAAGCCCAAGTGAGCGCGTCAGCTGCAGCAGGGTCTTCTTCGCAACCGTCCATCCAGTGTTGGGTAGTTCCGTGTGGATGCGGCGGTGACCATACCGGGCATGGTTCGTCGTGAAGATGTCCGTGACCGCGGCATTGAGCGCCTCCCGCCGGTCAGGGGAAAGAAAGCGGGCCTGGTGATAGAAGAACGTCGATCGGGCCAGACCGGCGACCTGCAGCAGAACCGGCCGCGGGCCTTGAGGGCTTGGACCTTCACCGCTCCTTTTGAACCCTCAAGGCCCATAATTTTCCCAATTGCGCCATTTCGGCCGCGACGTCCGAGCCCTCGCGACGATACGCAAGCACCCACCTTCAAAACAGGACAGGCGACGACGAGTCAGCCTCCGCTGCCAGATCCTGTGCACTCTCGCCCGCCAGGAACCGTTCGACCAACGCGAGCTTGAAGTCGAAAGAAAATGACTGTTTCGACGGCTTGGTCAACAGCGCTCCTTGCCCACGAATCCTTTACTTCAGTTGCAGACTCTTGACCAGCCAGTGGGACACACCCAGCCGATTGGCTGTCGCCGTATCCGCAAGACACTTCTCCAACCACGCTACAGCGGTCTCGCGCTGGACCTCATGCAACGAACTCTGCGAATGCAAAACTGCTCCCCGGAAGTCAGAACTGAATTCTCAAATCCAACTTCCGGGGAGCAGTTCAATGGGCTTCCCGGGTTCTTCTCTTTACTGCCCTAGTTGCCGCTCTTTGAACGCCGTTGTAGAGCGGAATGTGCCAGTGCGGACTACGGTGTTGCGGCGGGTGATTTCGGTGGGCCAGCCGTTCCTAGTGCCAGCTGCCATCGTGACTCATGCCAGTCGAGCTCGAAGGTGAGATCATCGCCTTCGTTATCGCTGGCTGTCACCAGATAGTTGTCAGGTGCTCCGTGATGTTCCTGGTACTGGATCTCGTATCCGCTGGATTCAAGAGCCTGGGCTTTAGTGATGAGTTCGTTGGCTCCGGCCTCTCTTTCTTGCATGTCGACAAGCGCGAGTTCCAAGAGCTTCTTTTGATCACCATTCTTTGCAGCGCTAATAACAGTTTCGGCTGTGGAATTGCGTTGTCCCATGTCTGGGTCGAAAGTTCTGTCGCAACCGCCGAGCACCAGGCCGAAAATGCAGAGCAATATGACAAAAAATGTCCGTCCTAGATTGTGCATGGTATTTAGCTTAGCTCTTAGGTCCGGAGGCCGTACCAGGTTGCGTATGGGAATGACGAATAAAGATTCCAGATACTCCTGTTGAGGGTATCGGTGGTGTGATAGCTAACGCGGATGTCACGAGTACCCGCACTCCACGGGGAGTACGTCACGAACATGGAATGGTCGACATCAGGCGTACCTTCAGGCCAATGCACCTGCAATACGTCCGCAGGACCAAGGTCATTTAGGTAGCTCAGGTAGCTGACCCGGCCTTGGCCGACTGCAAAGTTGTGGAAGTTTTGGGCACCCACCCATGAATACGTTTGATTAGCGAATGTGTACCACCAGCTGCTGTCGTAGGTATACCAACCTCCTTGGTCGGTCCACCCTCCCGCTTTCAGCGACTGGGAGACAAAGTTTTGGCAGTCGTTGCCGAATGATCGGTAAGCGCCGTTGCGGCCAAGTGCCCAGTTGAGGGCGTAGTTGGTCATGGCCGTGTAGTTGTACCCTGCGGCCAGTGTGACTTCCTGGTCCGACTTGGGACCGGCACCCGGCTTCGTCTGGGGTACATGGGAGTTAGGTGCTGAAGCCTTCGCCTCAGTGGCTACCTGGCCCGGTCCTAGGATAAGGGGCTTTCGGGCCCCGGGAGCCGGGGCCAATTGTGCCGCGCTGACTACTGTTGAAGGTGGTACGCCGCCTTCATTCTTGGGTTTGACCGAGTCGATTGTCCATCCGGAGTCCGTCTTTGTGAACTCCACAATCTGTTCGTACCTGTAGCTCTCCGGCGGTCCTCCCGTTGTGTAGGTCAAATCTGTTCGTTCGGTGATTTCCGCGGTGGCTCTTTCGGCTTCGAACTTGAAGCTTTCTGATTCGAAGGTTGTAATGACTGAAGAATAGCCCTGTCCGTATGCAGCCAGTCGGGCCTTCCGGGCTTTCAGTTCGTCGTATTCCGCGGCCACCTTGGCCTTGGACTTCGCGCTAAACAGCTGCAGCTGTATCCGAGATGAGGAGATGGCAGGGTCGCTAAGGATCTGCTGGTTTCTCTCGGTGATGACAGCTTTTAGCGTTGTGGATAGTTCCCCAATGTCAGCTGGCGGCTGCGAAACCTGCTCCGTTGCGGCAAACGCAGTAGTTGGCTGAAAAGCAGTAAGCACGACTCCGATGGCTACGAAGGTTGCGCTTAGATTTCTGGTTCTTCGCGTGGTACTCACATCCACGTCCTTTCAAACGATCATGCTAGAGCGCCTCCCCCAATTGAAATGCTGAGTGCAAGATAACACTTATTGACTATAGAAACACCAGTTATTACAAGTAACTTTACTAAATCATTGAAGTACAAACACGCAGGCGTCTTACCTTTTTGGTCGAACGGAGCATTCTGTTTGCGCGACAGATCTTCCTTTGACGCGGGTCCGGTGCTCAGTGCTGCAGAGCGTCGACCTCGATGTTCTCACCCAGAGGTGGGTGAGCGTGGGCTTGACGGGTCGAGTGACAACCGATCGTGGGAGTTGACGACGGCTGGCTACCTATGCCGGTGTCACTACTAAGGGGACACGCCGGACATCATACGAGCTGTCGCGGAGCATGGACCAGCACATCGACTTCTCTGCGCTGAAGAGCTATTTGGACCTTGCCCACCCCCCAATCTGGCGGGCTAGTTACTCAAGACGGCAAGTCCCGCCCGGGTGCAAAGGGATGCTGGAAAGAGATCGTGCGCCACGGCTTCCCGGCCCCAGTGCGGCGAACGGCAAGAGGAGCAGCAGACAACATGCTACTCTGGCGGTCTTTGGCGCTTTGCGGTTTCAAGCCATTGGGGAAGTACGTTCGGGAAGGCCAACGACAGAGACCTTGTGGATCTCCTCGATGCAAAACGCTGTCGTATCTCACTGACCAACAGCCCGGCGAGCGTGCGGGCGTCTGAGGTGAATCTCGAGGACCAACATCAGAGAATCTACGGCGCCGCATGCTCACCGACCCACTCCACCAGTGGCCTCAGCTCTTCCCAGCGGGCGGCGATCTCTTCCTGGGCTGTGGGAGTGCGTAACCAGTCCGGCTGACCCACCTCAACGCTCGCTGACAAGGACTTGTGCTTGAGCAACTCAGCGCGTGGATGGTCTTTGTCGTAACCCCGTGGAACGGTCTTGAGTTTTTCGCCCTCAATCGCGAAGCCTGCCGCCGCCACCGTATCTACAATCCTCTGTAGCTCTTCTCCACTGTCCGGGGCATCCACGGCAGCCCGAAAACGGGCCAGCTGCGCGGGAGTGTGGGAATGGTAGCCGCCACCGATCAAAAGGCCGTCCGCACTGATCTGGACGTAGTAGCCAACGCCCTCCTGATTTGCAGCGAAGGCCCCTTGTGCGCTCTTGTAGGGCGACTTGTCCTGGGAGAACCGGATGTCCCTGTTGGGCCGGAAGATCTTGGCCGTCCCGAACTGCGGCTCCAGCTCCGAAAGGAGGGCTGCCAGCGGTTCTCTGACCTCGGCGTCGTACGTCTTCTTATGCTCAAGCCACCACTCACGGTTGTTGTTCTCTTCAAGCTCGGCGTAGAAGCGGAATGCGGCAGTAGGGATGCCTTCGAATGTGCTCATGAAAGGATCCTATGGACCCCACCGTCGGCACAGTCATAGGCCCAAAGCGCTATGTGGAAAATCAAAAAAGACCACCCCGCCGCGGAGATCCGCAACGGAGTGGTCTGATGGAGCAGTAGCGCGAAGACGCTTAGAGCTTGTTGGCTGCTTCGGCGTCGGACTGGGTCTGGCCTGCACCGAGGTTGGCGCGGAGCTTGGCGCCGAGCTCGGAGTCAACGTTGGTCCAGTACTGGATGGCGCGTTCCTTGATGTCGGCGTTCTTCACGCCGCCAACAGCACCGGTGATGGTGTCCAGGAGGCGGGCCTTGGCGGCGTCATCGTAGACCTCGCGGTACAAGGTACCGGCCTGGCCGAAGTCGTCGTCCTCAGCGTGCAGGGTGTGAGCGGAGAGGGTGAGCTCGCCGTCGTTCTCCCAGCCACCGGCCGGTGAGGTGGGCTCAACAGCAGCCGGGCCGCCCACCGAGTTCGGTGCGTACACCGGGGTGGAGGGGGAGTTGAACAGGAAGCGACCCTGTCCGTCCTGGCTGTAGTTGTTGACCTGGTTCTTGGGCTGGTTCACCGGGATCTGTGCGTGGTTGGTGCCCACGCGGTAGCGGTGTGCATCTGCGTAGGAGAAGATGCGGGCCTGCAGCATCTTGTCCGGGGAAGCGGCAATACCCGGTACGAAGTTCGACGGCGCGAAGGTGGCCTGCTCGATCTGCGCGAAGTAGTTCTCCGGGTTCTTGTTCAGCTCCATGGTGCCCACGTGGATCAGCGGGTAGTCAGAGTGCGGCCAGACCTTGGTGAGGTCGAACGGGTTGAAGCGGTACGTCTTGGCGTCCTCGTACGGCATGACCTGGACGTGCAGTTCCCAGGAGGGGAAGTTGCCGTCGGCAATGTTCTCCTGGAGGTCGCGGATGTAGAAGTCCGCGTCCGAACCGGCAAGCTGTTCGGCCTGGTCGCCGGTGATGGTCTTGACGCCCTGGTTGGACTTGAAGTGGTACTTGACCCAGAAACGCTCGCCGGCGGCGTTGATCCACTGGTAGGTGTGCGAGCCGTAGCCCTGCATTTCACGCCAGGAAGCCGGCAGGCCGCGGTCGCCCATGAGCCAGGTGACCTGGTGTGCGGACTCGGGGGAGAGGGTCCAGAAGTCCCACTGCATGTCAGCGTCGCGCAGGTGGCTGCCCGGAAGGCGCTTCTGGGAGTGGATGAAGTCGGGGAACTTGATGCCGTCGCGGATGAAGAAGACGGGGGTGTTGTTGCCAACGAGGTCGTAGTTGCCCTCGGAGGTGTAGAACTTCACGGCGAAACCGCGGGGGTCGCGCCAGGTATCGGGAGAACCGTTCTCGCCGGCCACGGAGGAGAAACGGATCAGCATGTCCGTCTCGACGCCCGGCTGCAGGAAGGCAGCCTTGGTGTAGGCAGAAACGTCCGAGGTGGTCTTGAACGTACCGAATGCGCCGCCACCCTTGGCGTGCACTACACGCTCCGGGACCCGCTCGCGGTTGAACTGTGCGAGCTTCTCCACCAGGTAGTGATCGGTGAGGATGATGGCACCGTCAGCGCCGACGGACTTCGAGTGCGCGTCGGACGTAACGGGGGCACCTGACTGAGTTGTTGAAAGGGCAGTCATTGTTCTCCTTTTTCTTATTTCTGAGTTACGGAAGTTACGGGAAGCTGTTGTTTGGACTGGCAGTCCTGGCAGATGCCCTGGTAAAGGACGTCTGCGATCTGGATGGTCATGGGCTTGGAATTCTCATCCCAGTGCGGGGTAAGGCACGGTGCGTGTCCCACAGCGCAATCCACGTCCTCCACCTTGCCGCAGCTGATGCAGACGGCGTGATGGTGGTTGTCGCCCACCCGGGTTTCATAGAGTGCCGGGGAGTGCGGAGGTTCAAAGCGGCGCAGCATCTGCAGGCCCGTGAGGTCGCTGAGCACTACGTAAACGGACTGCGCCGTCAGTTCAGGAAGCTCTTTGCGGGCCGCGGCGAGGATGCCGTCGGCCGGGGAGTGCGGGTGGTGCTGGACCGCGGCGAGCACTGCCAGCCGCTGTTTGGTCACACGCCTGCCGTGGGCATGCAGGGCGGCGGCCCATTCTGCTTGCTCGGCTGTGTGATCTGTCATGCATTCATTGAAACACTTATTTTGATCAGTTCACAATAAGGCAAGGCTAACTTCTGGTGAACGGAGCAGATCCTCCAGGGGATTCACGGTTTCAGCGGCCGAGCGACCCAGTGCATGGACGCGCAGGGGAGTGCCGGTTTTCGCGGATTCGAGGGCAAGGCAACTGAACCCACTCAGGCCTCCGGTCAGGGGAAGAGTGCCAAGGGTCGCAGCCATTGCCAGCAGTTCCGCCGGCAGGATCTCCTGAACCGACGCCACGGCCCGGACAGGCTCGATCACCGTATGACGTGGTCCGGCTGCCACTGCCTGCACCAGCGGACCGGAACCGGCAAAGGGCTCGACGACGGCACCCGCCCCGGGTTCGGAACTCACGTGGGCCTCGGCTCGGTTCAGTCTCAGGGCCTCCCGGATCGCCGCGTCAGTAGCCTCCAGGTGGTGGTCAGGTTCCCCGACGCGTCGGTGGGCCGGCAACGAAAGCTGGGCTGCCGGCGTCGTGGTTTCTTCGTCCCAGCGACCGAAGAGGTGGAACGTGGGGGTGGAGGACTCCGCCACAGGCTCGCCTATGGCGGACCCCAGCGGGTGCCAGCGGTGGGCGAACATGACCGCACACCGGGTTGCCCCCAAGACGTCACGAAGGGCGGCGCGCACGAGGTTGTGGCAGAAGAGCCAGTCGGACGCTGAAGCCTGCATGAATTCGGTGGACGGGTCGGACAGCCTGATGAGGATGTGTCCGGCCGTGAGGGGATGGCGTGGGCGTGCGATCTCCCAAAAACCCGAACGGTACAGCAATCGTCGCTCCAAGCCCATGTCAACTCCTTCCCCGGGCTGAGCCTACCAAGCACCTCCTGCCGCGAGGGAGGATTGGGGGAGGTCGCTGCAATGCTCGTTAGGGTAAGACGGTGGCAAAACTACTGGCAGACATCACCCCTCTGAAGGAAAGTCCCGCGTTCCGGCGGCTCTGGATGGGGGCATCGGTAGCGGCCATCGGCACCCAGTTGACCTTGGTGGCTGTCAGCCTGGAAGTCTATCGACTCACGCAGGAGAGCTTCTATGTGGGCCTCCTGGGAATCTTCGCCCTGGTTCCCTTGGTCATTGCCGGCCTCTATGGCGGCTCCGTTTCGGACGCCTACGATCGCCGCAAAGTCGCCCTTATCGCCTCGCTCGTGTTGTGGGCAACCACGGCGGGACTGGCCTTGCAGGCATGGCTGGAGGTGGGCAACATCTGGCTCCTCTACGCACTGGTAGCCATCCAAAGCGGTGCCCAGGGCATCAATGGCCCCGCCCGCAGCGCCATTATTCCGCTCCTGGTCCGCAAGGACCTGCTTCCCGCCGCCAACGCCTTGAGCATGCTGACTTTTGGTCTGTCCATGACCGCCGGACCACTTCTGGCAGGCGTCCTCGTGGCCACCATCGGCTTTGGTTGGACCTACACCATCGACGTCATCAGCTTCACGTTCGCACTGTGGGGACTCTTCAGACTCCCGCCCCTGCCGCCGTCCAAAGATGCCGTCCGGCCCGGGCTGCGCTCCGTGGTGGAGGGCTTTAGGTTCCTGGGGACCCGACCCAACGTCCGAATGACGTTCATCATCGACCTCATCGCCATGATCAGCGCCCAACCCAGGGCTTTGATGCCTGCGATCGGCGCCGTGATGATCGGCGGAGGCGAAACCACAGTTGGCGTGCTGCTCGCGTCCACCGCTGTGGGTGCCTTCCTGGCCGGACTGTTTTCCGGGCCCTTGGGCCGTGTCCGCAAGCAAGGCAGCGCGGTGGTGTGGTCCGTCATTGGTTGGGGCGCTTCCATTGCCGGCTTCGGCCTGGTGGTGTTGCTGGCCGGGGATGCCGGCCGCGATGGCGTCACGCCCTGGCTTATCCCGGCAGCATTCTGCTGCGCACTGGCCGGAATCTCCGACTCCGTGAGCGCGGTATTCCGCACCACTATCCTCCAGGCAGCCACCCCGGACCACTTACGGGGACGGCTTCAGGGTGTGTTCATTGTGGTGGTTGCCGGAGGGCCACGGGTAGGGGACATGCTTGCAGGTGGTGTCACCCAGTTCCTGAGCGAGGGCGGAGTCTTGCTTCTTGGCGGGCTTCTCTGCATCCTTGCTGCCTGGTTCGCTTCACGTATGCAGCCCGGATTCGTGGCTTACGACGCCAAGCATCCGGTGCCCTGAAGGTGCCTGCCACCCTGCCGGCCCCGCGCCGACGTAGGCTGACAACGGAACACGACCGGCGGCGTCGGCGTTAATCCGTACAGGACCCCCGCAAAAGCCGAGGAAAGCGACAAGAACAACCGTGCATAAACACAACAATGGACTCAAGACCGCGGCGCTCTTCGGTGTGCTGTGGGCGGTGTTGTTGGGTTTGGGCGCCATCATCGCGGCCGGGACCAGGAGCACCACGCCCATCTGGATCATGGCGCTGGTCGGGGTAGGGACAACCGCATATGGGTACTGGAACAGCGACAAGATCGCCATCCGTTCCATGGCTGCCTATCCGGTAACCGAAGCACAGGCCCCGCAGTTGTTCCAGATTGTTCGGGAACTGTCCGCGCGTGCCAACAAGCCCATGCCGCGCATCTACCTCTCTCCCACCATGACGCCCAACGCCTTCGCCACCGGACGCAATCCCAAGAACGCTGCCGTGTGCTGCACCGAGGGGATCCTCCACCTGCTCGATGCCCGTGAACTCAGGGGGGTGCTCGGCCACGAGCTGATGCACGTGTACAGCCGCGACATCCTTACTTCCTCGGTTGCTGCTGCCGTTGCCGGAGTCATTACCTCCGTGGGCCAGATGTTGCTGATCTTCGGCAGCGGGGACCGCCGCAACGCCAATCCGCTGGCAACCATTGCGATGGCCCTTTTGGCGCCCTTTGCGGCGTCGCTGATTCAGATGGCCATCTCCCGCACCCGGGAGTTCGACGCCGACGAGGACGGCGCGGAGCTGACGGGCGACCCGCTGGCGCTCGCCTCAGCCCTGCGCAAGATCGAGTCCGGCGTCACCCAGTTGCCGCTCCCGCAGGATCAACGTCTGGTCAATGCCTCACACCTGATGATCGCCAACCCCTTCCGTGGCGGCGGCATGCGGCGCATGTTCTCCACGCACCCGCCCATGAAGGACAGGATTAGCCGACTGGAACGGATGGCCGGGCGCCCGCTGCTGTAATCGGCTTAACCGCCGCTGGCCCGCATTTCCGTGGATGGTCAACAACGGAAAAGCGGGCCAGCAACGTGTTAACAGAGATTAGCTGCGGAAGTTCACGAACTGCAGATCGGCCTCTTCGAACTTCTTGAGGATGTTCATGGTCTCCTGGAGGTCATCGCGGGACTTGGACGTGACGCGGAGTTCGTCGCCCTGGATCTGGGACTTGACGGACTTGGGGGCTTCGTCGCGGATGATCTTGTTGATCTTCTTGGCGATGTCCTGGGCAATGCCTTCCTTGATGGTGCACTCCAGGCGGAATTCCTTGCCGGAGGGGAAAGGTTCGCCCTGGTCCAGGGACTTCAGGGAGATACCGCGCTTGATGAGCTTGGACTGGAAGACGTCCAGAACGGCAAGGACGCGGTCCTCGGAGTTGGCCTTCATGAGGATCTTTTCGCCACTGAAGTCGATCTCGGCGCCAACGCCCTTGAAGTCGTATCGCTGAGCGATTTCCTTCTGGGACTGGTTGAGCGCGTTGGCCACCTCTTGCTTGTCTACCTTGCTTACGACGTCGAATGTGGATTCGCCTGCCATGACTCTCCTTAGGTTGGGGGCCCTGTGAGGGCGGGTTGGTCTGGCATCCAGCCTAGTACGGAAGGCCGGGGTTGGGGCCGTGGAGTTGTTTCACAGTTCGCTCACAGCACATGCAGGGGTGGAACAGAGGCTGCTGCTTGAGAGTTGTACCAGTTGGAAGAACGTATCCACGGAGGATCAGCATGAGCAGCAAGGCCGTCCAGTCCATCAGCAAGTCCGCATCTGCAGCAGCAGGTTCCATTGGCACGGCTGCAGTTGCCGCTGCGAGTGCCGTAGCTGCCGCGGCTGTTGCAGCTTCGATCGTTCTCAGCCCGGTTCCCGACGCCGCTTCCCGAATGGACGGAGTCCACGCGGACTTGCTGCGCGCCGTGGAGCTCAACCAGATCACCGCCGAGCAAGCCGAAAAGTTCGAGGCCAAACTGGCGGGCCGGATCCTCGGGGAAGCCTGAAATCCCGCGAAATCCCAAGCGTCCGGCCCCGATTAGATTCTTCGCAAAAAGTTCTGTAAGGTTGTCTCTGCCTTCGGTTACCGGATCTAAAAGAAACGGTCTCCGGAAGTGATCTTCTTTTGAAGTTCGGCAGATTACCCGAGCGGCCAAAGGGGGCTGACTGTAAATCAGCTGGCAACGCCTACGGGGGTTCGAATCCCTCATCTGCCACCCAAAGGAGAATCCCCGGAACCACTGGTTCCGGGGATTTTTCGTTTCCCAGGAAACTACTCTTGCCTTCCGGCTCGCCTGACGACGCGCATATTCGTTCGGGCCGCACCCACACATCACCGACACCGCAATTCGGGTGTCGCCAGCGGGGATCCGCGTCCCCGGGGATTATGGGTGTCGGCCGCCCGGATCCGCGTCCCCGGGGAATGTGGGTGTCGGCCGCCCGGATCCGCGTCCCCGGGGAATGTGGGTGTCGCCAGCGGGTGTAAGCGTCGGCCGAGGCTGTGCTTACCACCCACTTTGATCCCGTCAACCGGGAAACACGCCGCTATCCATGGCGTGGCATGTGACATGGGTGTTCAAAGTGGGTGGTGTAAGCACCGGCCAACGAATCCCGGAGTTGTCCGCCCTGCTCGCCGTTGTGCGGCGCGGGATTCGAACCGGCGCGGGATTCGAACCGGCGCGGGATTCGGGGATCCCCGGCTGGAGCGGGAGGCCCCGGGCGGAGCCCGTCAGCGGCGCTCCGTGGCCTGCCGGAGCTCGGCGATCTCCATCCGTAGGGCGGCGATCTCCGTCACCAGATCAGCCATCTCGGCAAGCACCGGTTTCTCGGCCGCGGCGGCTTTCACTTCTGCTGCGGCTGCCACATCCTCGGCGTTCTCTTCGATTCGTTGCAACAGCCAGGAAGCGATGGAGGCTGTGACGATACCCAGGACCGCGATCCCGCTCATCATGAGGGCTGCTGCGACAATCCTGCCGATCGGGGTGACGGGGTAGAGGTCGCCGTAGCCCACTGTGGTGATGGTGGTGATGGCCCACCATGCTGCGTCCCCGAAGGTGACGATTTTGGCGTCGGGGGCGTTTTGTTCCACATCCAACACTGCCAGTGCTCCGATGAGGATCAGCATCGCGGCCGCGCCTGCTACGTAGGTGGCGACGCGCCCGCGCAGTGTTTCACCGACGGTGCGCTGCAGGACGGAGAGCAGGGTGACCAGCCGCAGCAGTCGAAGTGGCCTGAAAAAGGGGAGCACGACGATCAGGAGTTCGTGCAGGTTCCACAGGAACCAGCGCATCCGGTCTTCGGCAAGCCAAAGGTTGACGAAGTAATCCAGGGCGAAAATGCCCCACGTGATCCAGAGGACAACCTCGAAAGGGATTGCCTCAGGGCCGGTGACGCGACCGATGACCTGCCATGCGTAAGCCGTGAGGAAGATCAGTGCCGTGGCCATGAGTGGCCATTCAACGAGGTCCCTGTATCGCGCTTGAGTCATACGGGAATACTAGCCACAGCGAAGGCCTTGTCTTCGCCGGAGCGTCTCACGCGGCCGGTGTCTCCAGCCAGTAGCCGTCCAGGTGGTGAATCAGTTGGCGGCCCAGGCCGCCTTTGAGCTGGATCCACAGTGTGCTGCGGTCATTGGTCATGCCGTCGATGGTGCCCTCGATGCGGTTGCCGCGCGCATCCTGGAGGACCACATCCTGGTGGCGGGAGAGTTCCGGCCAAACGTCGCCTTGCGGCCTGGCGGTTTGCAGCGTGCTCAAAGGGGTCCCCCTTATGTATTCGATCAATATGAGTTTCAGATATTGTGCACGCCTTTCATGAACCGGCGGTAAACGTTAGTGCAAACGTTGGACATAAACCGGCCTTTGACCAGGAATCAAGTCCACTATGCGGGCCAGGTATTCACGGCAAAGTTACCGGCGGGTAACATTGAGCCATGCATCTGCTTCTTCGTACCCTCATGCTGCTGTTCACCTCATCCAAGCGCTCGCCGCTCGGTGTTTGGGAAGAATCATCGCTGCCTTTACGGGTTCTGCCCACTGACATCGACATCGCGATGCACGTCAATAACGGCATGTACTTCTCGCTGATGGACCTTGGCCGTTTCGACCTCATGGTTCGCAGCGGTATTTGGACAAGGATGCGCAAGCGGGGTTGGAGCCCGGTGGCAGCCGGCGAGACCATCGCCTTCCGCAAGTCCCTGCAACTTTGGCAGCAATACACCATCGAAACGCGCATCATCGGGTTGGACACCAAGGCCATCTACTTTGAACAGCGCATGGTGGTGGACGGTGAAATCTACGCCCGGGCGCACATCGCCACCCGCCTGGTAAACAAGGGCAAGCCAGTAACACAGGAAGAGATCATCGCCGAGTTCGGAGCACCGCCGGCTGATCTCGACTTGCCCGAGTGGATCCACGAGTGGCGCGAAAACAATGCACTTCCCGGAGCGCGTCGGCCCGCCCCGCACGTCTGGAGCTAAACCCCTACGTCGCGTCGCTGCAGCGCCATGGCTCCAAGCACGATCAGTACTGCCGAGATGCCGTACAGTCCAACGGTGGCTCCCCAGTCGGCACCGTTGGCCACAGGGGAGTTGCCATACGCCCAGTGGTACGGCGAAAGGTTCAGCAGCCACTCGACGTCGGGACTTTGCCGCCCCACCGCGTTGAAAACATACCCGAGGACGGCGACGGCGGCTCCCGCGGCGATCCCGTAAACCTTCCGGCCGCTCAGCGCGCCGGCGCAGAGCGCTGCTGTCCCGCTGAGCAGCGCCAACGCGGCAAACAGCAGCACTGCTCCGGCGAGATGCCCGACGACGATGCCTAATTGCGAGGGACCGTTCAGTCCCAGCACCAGCAGGAAGACGAGCCCGGAAAGCAGGGCGATGCGAACCAGGATCGCCAAGGCACGTTCCAGGACAACTTGCACTCGGGTGACACTGTGCGCGAGCGTCAGTTCAAGCAATCCGGATTCCTCGTCGCCGCCCACGGCCGCTGCGCCCCAGCCGACCGAGGCCATGGACATCAGCAGGAATCCGATCAGCCCGAACATGGTGGCTTGGGTGTAGCCGGGTCCTGACGCGATTTGATCGTAATTCAGTGCTTTGGTCATTTCAGGGGGAAGCGCATTGATCAGCTCCTGCATCTGCGCGCTTCCTCCAATGGACGGATAGAGGGGCAGATACAGCAAGCACGCCGCGGCCAAACCCAGTGCCCAAGCCAGCGTTGAACGCCAAGAGTCCGTCAGGGCTTTGGTGAACAAGGGAAGAATCCTAGGCACGGTGGGCTCCTTCGGCGCTGCGGCCAGGCGTTTGACCATTTCCCGAACCATGACCATTCCCGGAAGCACGGACATCCCCCGCGGATTGCCCGGCATAGAGAGTCAGTACCGCTTCCTCCAGATCGGGTTCTTCGAGGACCAGATCGGTCAGGTGCAACGTTGCCAGCTCTTGGACCAGCGGCTGAATATGGCCGGAGAGCGTAGCCGTGGCCTCGACTGTCCCGGCCGCGTGACCATCGGGCTTGAGCTCCCGTACCACCACGTTGGCGACGCCCGGTACCCTGCCCAGCAACGCGCCGACGTCGTCCGGTTCCGTGCCGGTGCTGGTGAAACGTACCTGCCGAACGGCTGCCGTCCTGAGCGCCTCCACGGTGGAAACGGTGACGATTTCTCCGTCGCGGAGGATGGCCACGGCGTCGGCCGCTTGCTGTACTTCACTGAGGACGTGCGAACTGAGGAACACGGTGGCGCCGTGGTCCACGGCCTCGCGAACCATTGCATGGAACACCTGTTGAACCAAGGGGTCCAGTCCGCTGGTGGGTTCGTCCAGCACCAGGAGCTCGGGCTTGTGCATGAAAGCCTGCAGCAGTCCCAGTTTCTGCTTGTTGCCCTTGGAGAGTTTCCTGGTCTGGCGATCAAGATCGAGGTTCAGCCGTTCGGCGAGTTCGTTGACGTACTTGGGCTCCACGGGCCCGCTGATGGTGGCGAAGTGGTCCAGCATGCGGCGGCCTGTAGTCCTGTTGTCCAGATGGAGTTCGCCGGGCAGGTAGCCGATCCTACGGCGAAGGGCAGTTCCGGCCTGTCGGGGATTCTGTCCCAGTACTGAGATGGAGCCCGCGCCGGGCCGGATAATGTCCAAAAGGCAGCGCATGGTGGTGGTCTTGCCTGCTCCATTTGGCCCGATGACGCCGAACACCGTCCCGGGTTCCACTGCGAAATCGAGCCCATGCAGGACTTCCCGGGCTCCGAACTTCTTGCGTAAACCCTCGACGACGATTGCCTGGGTCACGGGGCATGCTCCCTTCCAGCGGTGGCCCGGACGTCGTCGATGGATGCGTCACGGCGTCGGACTCATCGCTAAGGGTACGCCGAATGCAGCTACTTTGGTCCGGATCAAAGGCCGCGCGTAAACGCTGCTGGTCCCCTTATTCCCGGTGACGCGGGAAGCGAACAGCGTGCCCTTCCACGGGACTTCACGGGCAGGGTCGCGTACCGTGGAAGCATGGCTACAGTTGACATCACTGGAGAACAGTTCGCATCGACCATCGAGGACAATGACATTGTCCTGGTGGATTTCTGGGCGGCCTGGTGCGCCCCCTGCCGTCAGTTTGCCCCCACTTACGGGGCAGCTTCGGAGAAGCACACTGACGTCGTGTTCGCGAAGGTGGACACCGAGGCCGAGCAGCAGCTCGCCGCGGAAGCCGGGATCACCTCCATCCCCACCCTCATGGCCTTCCGCGAAAAGGTCCTTGTCTTCTCACAGCCGGGCGCCCTCAACGGTCCGCAGCTTGAGCAGGTCATTGAGGCCGTGAAGGGCCTGGACATGGAAGAGGTCCACGCCCACGTCGCCAAGGCGCGTGCCGAGGCCCAGGAAAACTAAGACCCGTCGGCGGCTTGGATTCATCGAAGTCGTTGGAATGCATCGAGGTCGCCGGAAAATTCCGGCGACCTCGATGCATTTAAGACGTTCTCGCAGTTTTGCGGCGATTAGAGCCGTTCGAGCTTGACGGGCTCGGCCAACAGCGCGCTGAGGGACTCGTTCAGGTCCTGGACGGCGATGCCCTTGGAGTGCTTCTCCAGAAGCTCCTCGGATTCCCAGCGCTCAGTGAGGACGAGCTTCTCTTCGGTGGCCTCGGTCAGCTCATAACGGATGCAGCCGGGTTCGTTGACTACCTCGTCGATCGCGATTTCCAAAGCGAGCTTCACACGGAAGAACTCGCCTTCATTGGGGATGAACGTGGCCTGCAGGTCGATGGGTTCACTCATGGTTCCAACCCTACCGGCAGGACACGGCGTCGCTGGAGGCGATGACGGTTCTGTTGCGCGCAGTCCCTTGGTAGCGTTCCGTCATGTTGTCCTACACTGCCGGAGACACTGACGTCCCGCTGATCGAAGAGACCATTGGCGCCAATTTCGAGCGCATCGCGGCCGAATTTCCCCTACGGGATGCGCTGATCGAGGCCGCTGCCATCCCAGGCGGTGATGCCCGGCGGTGGAGCTACCAAAAGCTGAACGACGACGTCGATCGCCTCGCCCGGGCACTGCTCGCCATGGGCGTGGCCAAGGGCGAGCGGATCGGCATCTGGAGTCCCAACTGCGCCGAGTGGACCATCCTTCAGTACGCCACAGCCAAGATCGGCGCAGTGCTGGTCAACGTGAACCCTGCCTACCGGAGCCACGAGCTGGAATTCGTGGTGAAACAGAACGGCATGCGGATGCTGGTGGCAGCACCATCGGACAAGAACAGCGATTACGTTGGCATGGCCAGGGATGCCGCGCGTAACTGTCCCGATCTCCGGGAGATCGTCTTCCTTCCGGGGGCGCCGGAGCTGGGGCTCACGGTGGGCATCCCGGAAGCCAACCACGAACTAACGTACGGTCAACTCCTGACCCGGGCGGACGGCGTCGGGCCTTCAGCGTTGCGTGACCGCATGAGCGAACTTGACCCGCATGATCCCATCAACCTGCAGTACACCTCGGGCACCACGGGATTCCCCAAGGGAGCCACGTTGACGCATCACAACATCCTCAACAACGGACACTTTATCGGCCGGCTCCTGAACTACACCGAACATGATCGCGTGGTGATCCCCGTGCCGTTCTACCACTGCTTTGGCATGGTGATCGGGAACCTGAATGCGCTGAGTTTTGGTGCAGCAACCATCATCCCGGGCCGCGGTTTCAGTCCGTCGGCGGCATTGGAAGCGGTGCAGGATTTCGGTGGAACGTCCTTGTACGGGGTGCCCACCATGTTCATTGCGGAGCTCGCACTGGAGGACTTTAATTCCTATGATCTCTCCACCCTGCGGACCGGTGTGATGGCGGGATCCCTGTGTCCCATCGAGGTGATGCGCCGGGTGATCGAGGAGATGCACATGGTTGATGTCGCCATTTGCTACGGCATGACAGAGACGTCGCCGGTATCCACCATGACCCGGGCGGGGGACACGCTAGAGCAGCGCACCAGCACAGTGGGCACGACCATGCCGCACCTCGAAAGCCGCATTGTTGAACCGGGGTCGGGCGAAGTGGTGGAGCGCGGCGTGATCGGTGAGCTCTGCACGCGCGGCTACTCGGTGATGCAGGGCTACTGGGGCCAACCGGACAAGACCGGGGAGGCAATCGACGCCGAGGGTTGGATGCACACCGGCGACCTTGCCCGCATGGATGAGGACGGCTACCTGGTGATCGAGGGCCGGATCAAGGACATGGTGATCCGAGGTGGAGAAAACGTCTACCCGCGTGAGATAGAGGAATTCCTTTACCTCCACCCGTCCATCCAGGACGTCCAGGTCATCGGAGTCCCGGACGGGAAATACGGAGAGGAGCTCATGGCGTGCATCATCCTCAAACCCGGCGCTAAGACGCTGACCGCGGATGAGCTGGCCGAGTACTGCCGCGGGAACCTGGCCCACTACAAGATTCCGCGCTACGTCGACGTCCGTGAATCGTTCCCCATGACGGTCTCCGGCAAGGTGCGGAAGGTGGACATGCGGCAGGAAGCAGTTTCCCGCTTCCACCTCTAAAAGCAACGCGGGGTCACTTATGGCCCCCTCAGGGCCTTGAAAAGGGCCACAAGTGACCCCGCGTTGCTCTGGACAGGGAGTGCCCTGTGGATAACGCGGAGCAGAATCCGTTTTATCGACACACTGGACTGCATGGTTCGATACACGTCATTGCCTGAAGGGCTCCAGAACAGGCCCTTCACTGTCTACGAGTCCCGGATCCAAGGCGTTTCCCGGAAACGGCTGAGGGCCAAGGACCTGGGCACTGGCGGCCGATTGATTTACGTGCCGAAAGAACGCGAGCTTGAACTGGTTGAGCGGGCGCGGGTGCTCGCAGCGGCGACACCCGGCGCCTGGGTCTCGCACGCGACGGCCGCCCTGCTGACAGGCTTGGGGCTGCCACCCTGGATGGCAGAGGAGGAAACCATCCACCTGAGCAAGCCGCATCACCTGCCGCGTGTGCGCCGGACCGGAGTCACCGGGCATAGAGTTCGGGTTATCCAGGGTGAAGTCATGGACGTCGGCGGCATCCCGGTCTCCGTACGCCCGCGCACCTGGCTGGATCTGGCAAGAACACTGCCACTTCCGTACGTGATCGCTATGGGCGACCAATTGATACGCCGGCCCCGGCAGGCGTTTGAGTCGAGGATCGAACCGTATGCCTACCCGTCCGGGCTGCAACTCCTGATCCGTCAGCACCCCAACCTCCAGGGAGTAGAGAAAGCGCGACTGGCTCTGGAGGAAATGAGGGTTGGCGCTGACTCCTATCCGGAGACATTTTTGAGATTGGCCATGATCGATGCCGGGTTGCCTGAACCGGAACTGCAATTGCGGCTGAACCCGGCGGACCCAATGTCGCCAGCGGCCGATCTTGGATACCGGCGTTTCCGAATTGCGGTCCAGTACGACGGCGCGCACCACCTGACGAGGCAGCAGCAGTCGCGCGACAATCGGCGGGATGAGGCTTTTCTGAGCGCGGGGTGGAGCTACTTCAAGCTCAATGCAGACGATCTGGCCGACGGCTTTGCCGGGGCGATCGGGAGAATCAAGCGGGCTGCATGACACAACCCGGGGTCACTTATGGCCGCCTCAGGGCCTTGAAAGGGGCCAGAAGTGACCCCGCGTTGCTTGGAGCGTTAGTGACCGCGGTGGTCCTGGACCGTCATCCGTGGCCCGAAAGTGGGTTTGCGGAAGCCACTGAGGTACAGCATCCGGACCAGCCGCTGCCTTTGTCCGCGCCATGGTTCCAGCAGTTCGATCATGCCGGCGTCGTCGGTCTTCCGGCCTGTCAGGGCGTACCCAACGTAAGCGGCCAGATGATAGTCGCCCACGGAAATCGAGTCCGGGCAGCCGTGGGTACGTTGGACAACTTCGGCTGCGGTCCACACGCCGATGCCCGGAATGGTTTGCAGCTTGGCGCCGGCCTGCGTGGAACCCAGGTCCGCCAGCCGTTCAAGGGCGACGGCGGACTGCAGCGCCCGCATCACCGTGGCCGAGCGCTGTGGTCCAACGCCTGCTTTGTGCCATTCCCACGACGGGACGGCCAGCCACTGCCTGGCGGTAGGAGGGACAAGGAGTCCGGCGGGGGCCTTGCCCGGCGCGGGTGTTCCGTAGCGATACATCAAGTACCGGTAGCCCCGCCTTGCCTCCAGGGTGGTGACTTTTTGCTCCAAAATGGTGGGTACAAGGGAGTCAACCACCCGCCCGGTAGATGGCAGCCGCAGAGCCAGGTTCCGGCGTCGTGATTCTGTGACCAGCCGCGGAAGGGTGGCATGGAAGGCGGGGTCATCGAAGGCCGACCAATCGTCATGGCTTCCGAGGAGCTTCGGCATTCCTGCCACGGCATCCTCCGCTCCGGGTCCCCAAGCTTGGGCATCCACGAAGGAATCCGTGCGGGATCCGCCTGCCGAAAGCCTCAACGTGACGGGCCCCGACGCAGCCGTGAAGGCCATCCAAAAACCGCTGGAGTGCGCCGCGAAGGACGGATCCGCGTTGCCTCGCATGAGCGGAAACATGGTCTGGTCCAAGCGGAAGGAACCCCCCGCATGCCACCGGATGGCCGCATCTGCCGCGGCCGCGACAACGGGCGGGGCTTCTGCGATGGTCATGTTTTCATGGTCCCATGCCGGGCTGACAATCTGCATCCGCCGGACCCCTTACGGTGGCAACCGCCCGCCGCTAGACTCCCTGATGTGGCGCGGGTGGGCCGCGTCATCTCGAGGGGACAACGTCCAAGAATCAAGGAGCGCGAACCATGGGTGGAGTGGTGCATTTTGAGATCCCGGCAGACAACAATGAGCGGGCCAACACTTTTTACCAGAGTGCTTTCGGCTGGAACCTGAGCCCCATGGAGGGGATGGACTACACGATCGCCATCACAGCGCCTTCGGACGACCAGACGGGTACCCCCAACGAGCCGGGCGCCATCAACGGGGCATTGTTTCCCCGAACGGACAATCTGAAGACGCCTATCCTCACCATCGATGTAGACGATATTGACGCCGCACTAGGGCAGATCGAGTCCGCGGGTGGCAGCGTGATCCAGGCCAAGGACGCCGTACCCACCATGGGCTGGTATGCCTACTTCAAGGACACGGAGGGCAACGTGCTGGGTGTTTGGCAGAACGACACCTCCGCCGGCACGTAGCACGGGCAGGGTCGGGGCCGGACGCAACCAGGCGGTAACTTTGTACCTATGAAGTACGCCCAGTCCGTGTTGGACCTCATCGGCAATACACCGCTCATCAAGCTCAACCACGTCACTGAGGGCATCAAAGCCACGGTCCTCGTGAAGCTCGAATACGTCAATCCCGGCGGATCCATCAAGGACCGGATCGCCGTGAAGATGATCGAAGATGCGGAAAAGGACGGCCGGCTCCAGCCGGGCGGAACCATCGTTGAGCCGACGTCGGGAAACACCGGAGTGGGGCTGGCGCTCGTAGCCCAGCAAAAGGGCTACAAGTGCGTTTTCGTGGTCCCGGACAAAGTGGGCGAGGATAAGCGCGCCGTGCTTCAGGCGTACGGCGCCGAAGTTGTGGTGACGCCTACCGCCGTCGCGCCCGACAGCCCGCAGAGCTACTACGGGGTCTCGGACCGGTTGGTGAGGGAGATCCCGGGCGCCTTCAAACCGGATCAGTTCTCCAACCCCGCCGCTCCCGGCAGCCACTTCGAGTCCACCGGCCCGGAAATCTGGCAGGACACGGACGGGCGGGTCACCCATGTGGTCATCGGCGCCGGAACCGGCGGCACCATCACCGGAACCGGCCGCTACCTCAAGCAAGTCTCGGCGGACCGCCCGGAGTCCGACGGCGGCCCGGTCAAGGTCATTGGTGCGGACCCGGAAGGCTCGGTCTACTCAGGCGGAACCGGCCGGCCCTATTTCGTGGAGGGCGTGGGCGAGGACATGTGGCCCGGCAACTACGATCCCGCAGTACCGGATGACGTGATCGCTGTTTCCGACGCCGACTCCTTCTCCATGACCCGCCGCCTTGCCCGGGAAGAAGGCCTTCTGGTGGGCGGTTCCTCCGGCATGGCCGTGGTTGCGGCCCTTCAGGCTGCCAAGGACCTGGATGAGGCCGCCGTCGTGGTGGTGATCCTCCCTGATTCGGGCCGTGGCTATCTTGCCAAGATCTTCAACGACCAGTGGATGCGTTCCTACGGCTTCCTTTCAGGTGGCGAAGAGGCTTCCGTGGGTGAGGTGCTTAAATCCAAGACGGGCGAAATGCCGGATCTGGTTCACATCCACCCGAATGAAACCGTTCGTGATGTCATCAACATCATGAACGAGTTCGGCGTCTCCCACATCCCGGTGCTCTCACAGGAACCGCCGGTGGTGATGGGCGAGGTTGTGGGAGCCGTGGATGAGCGCAGCCTCACCAGCAAGCTCTTCCGTGGGGAAGCGAAGCTGGCGGACAAGGTCTCTGAGCACATGGGGGACCGGCTCCCCGTGATCGGCTCACTGGAAACCATTTCCGCCGCGCGGGAGCTGTTGTCCGACGTCGATACCGTCATGGTGACCTTCGCCGGTGCCCCGGTGGGTATCCTGACGCGCCACGATCTGCTGGCGTACCTGAGCAACTAAGCGCCCGGCGCTGATCCAAACCAATCAAACCTAGAGGAGCTTTCATGTCTGCCAGCAACAATGCCGGGTTCAACACGCGCGCCGTCCACGCCGGACAGGCTTTTGAACCGGTGACCGGCGCTGTGGTGCCCCCGCTGCACTTCAGCACCACGTACGCCCAGGATGGCATCGGTAATCTTCGCTCGGGATACGAATACGGCCGCGGCGGTAACCCCACTCGTGACGCCCTCCAGGAGCAGCTTGCCGCCCTTGAAGGTGGCACGGCTGCCTTCTCCTTCGGCTCAGGCCTTGCAGCTGAGGATTCCTTGATTCGTGCGGTGGCCCGGCCCGGCGACCACATCGTGCTGGGCAACGACGCCTACGGTGGCACCTACCGCCTGATCAACCGCGTGCTGGGGGATTGGGGCATCGGAAACACTCCGGTGGACATGTCCGATCTTGACGCCGTGGCTGCTGCCGTGGCTGCCAACAAGACGCGCTTGGTATGGGTGGAGACACCGTCCAACCCGATGATGAAGATCACGGACATCGAGGCACTCGCCGCTGTAGCCCACGACGCCGGTGCCCTCCTGGTGGTGGACAACACCTTCGCGTCTCCCTACTTACAGACCCCGCTCGCCTTGGGTGCCGATGTTGTGGTCCACTCCACCACCAAGTACATCGGCGGCCACTCTGACGTGGTGGGCGGTGCAATTGTGGTCAAGGATGCTGAACTTGCAGAGAAGATCGGTTTCATTCAATTCGCCGTGGGCGCCGTTTCAGGCCCGATGGATGCTTTCCTTACCACCCGCGGCTTGAAGACCCTGGGCGTTCGCATGGACCGCCACAGCGAGAACGGGCAGGCCGTGGCCGAATGGTTGCTGCAGCGTCCCGAGGTGGAAGCCGTGCTCTACCCGGGCCTCCCGGACCACCCCGGGCACCAGCTTGCTGCCAAGCAGATGAAGAAGTTCGGCGGCATGGTCTCCGTGCAGTTCAAGGGTGGAGAAGCGGCTGCCCGCACGGTTGCCGAATCCACGTCCGTGTTCACGCTTGCTGAGTCTTTGGGCGGGATCGAGTCCCTCATGAACTACCCCTCGGAGATGACCCACGCGTCCGTGAAGGGCACCGAGTTGGCTGTTCCGGTCAATCTGCTGCGTCTTTCCTGCGGCATCGAAGAAGCTGAGGACCTGATCGCAGACCTCGAGCAGGCGTTCGCCAGGATCAGCTAGCCTCGATTTTTCATGACGGGTG
>NZ_JBLYIE010000019.1:0-231371 GCF_048537125.1 Paenarthrobacter sp. PPS72
CACAAGGAAAACAACCCCACAACACCATCAAACGAGCGCCAAACAGCAACTACAGGCTTCCGTGAAGCCCATCACATGAATCAACCACCACGTCACGGCCGCTAAACACGAAAGCCGACCACCGCCGTCGAACCCTTAAACCAACAACGCTCCCCCACCGAAGCGAAGGAGCGTTGAACTCAAACCCGAGGGACCTGAGAGAGCGATCGGCTCAAGCCAGAGGGATGTGAGAGAGCGTCGGAAGGAGGCGGTCAGTGACCCCCATGCCCTCCGGCGCCGTTGGTTTTGCGCATCATGGCGCCGAGCACCACGGCAGCAACAGCTATGACAGTGGCTGCCAGGAATGCTGCCTGCATACCGGCTACCTCGTTCGAAGAGGCAGAAACCACAGCATAGATGGACACGAGCAACGCCGTCCCGGCTGCACCAGCAACCTGCTGCGCGGTGCTGATGATCGCCGAACCGTGCGAGTAGAGGTGCGGAGGCAAGGGGTTCAGGCCAGTGGTGAATGCCGGTGTGAACAGCAACGCCAGGCCAAGGCTCAGGGTGACGTGCAGGGCTATGACCCAGCCGAGCGAACTTCCCTCATCCAGGCGCGAGAACTGCCAGAGGGTCAGGACCATGAGCACCGAGCCGGTAACTGTGAGCGGGAGCGGGCCGACTTTGTCGAAGATCCGCCCGATGACCGGGCCCAGCAAGCCCATGGCCAAACCACCTGGCAGCAGCGCCAAACCTGTTTCCAAAGGCTGAAGGTTCAGGGTGTTCTGCAGATACAGCGGCAACAGGATCACACCGCCGAACAGCGCCATCATCGCAACGACCATCAGGAGCGTGGAAACGGTGAACATGCGGAACTTGAAGGCGCGAAGATCCAGCAGCGGGGCGTCGGACTTCTGGAGCTTGAGCTGCCGGAAGACAAACAGCGCCAGGCAGAGAACACCGACAACCAGCGCGATGACGGGAACAACGCCGGCCTCGGCGCCACCGATCTGGCTCAAGCCGTACACCAGGCCGCCAAACGCCGGCACGGTGAGGATCACCGAAGGAACATCCAAAGTGGTCTTCTCGCGCTCCCCCACGTTGGTGAGGTATTTGGCACCGATCGCGAAAGCGGCCAGGGCAACAGGCAGCACGAACACGAACATGAAGCGCCACGAGAAGTGGTCCAGGATGATGCCGGAAACCGTGGGCCCCATGGCCGGTGCAACCGAGATGGCAATGCTGACGTTACCCATGACGGCACCGCGCTTGGACATCGGCACCAACGTAAGGATGGTGGTCATCAGCAACGGCAGCATGATGGCAGTACCACCGGCTTGCACGATGCGTGCCAGCAACAGCACAAGGAAGCCCGGCGCCAGTGCGGCCAGGAGTGTGCCGCCGCTGAAAAGCCCCATGGCCAGCATGAAGGCCCCCCGTGTGCTCATCCGTTGCAGGATGAATCCGGTGGTGGGGATGACGACAGCCATGGTCAGCATGAACCCGGTAGCCAACCACTGCACAGTGGACGCACTCACCTGGAGGTCCGTCATGAGCCGCTGGAGGGCGACGTTCATGATGGTCTCGTTGAGGATCACAACGAAGGTTGCCACCAGCAGCGTGACAATGACGGTCACGGATTCACGTGACATCTTCCCGGACACCGGAGCCTGCGGCGCGGGTCCGGGTGACACCGGTGCCTGCGGGGCTACGGCCTCTGCAGAAATGACAGTGCCGGAAGCGCCGGATTCAGGCTTGCCGTTGGCGTCGGACGTGACGTCGGTAGACATGAGGATTCCCCAAGGGTTGGATTTGGTGTCCGGCGATCGATGCCGGTGAAGACTAGAACAGTCTAAGGGCCTATCCAATTCCCGTCAGCAGAAAAATTCCAAACGTTAGGAGAACAACGGGGCGTTGTCGATCAACCGCACCGGGCCCACCTTGGCCGCGATAATTGCCAGCCCTTCCCCACGGAACGGCGTCTCCTTGCAGTTCTCGGCGAGCGGCTCCAGCGTGACGGGATCGACGACGTCGAAATAGTCCAGCTCCACCAGCGGTTGTGACTCGACCAGCCCGACGGCGGAATCGAGGTCGAGCGGTTCGTGCGCGTTTGCGCGGGACTCAATCAGGCGCAAGGCCCGCGAGAGCACGAGCGCTGCCTCGCGCTCCTGGTCGGAAAGGAACCGGTTGCGGCTCGAGAGCGCCAAGCCGTCCTCGCTGCGAACGATGGGCACGGAAACAATCTCCACGGGGAAGTTCAGGTCTGAGACCATTCGCTTCACCAACGCCAACTGTTGCGCGTCCTTCTGCCCGAAGTAGGCCCGGTAGGCCGCCGTCGTGCCGTCCGGTGCAGCACCTCCGGGTAGTCCGTAGTGCAGCAGTTTGGCCACAACGGTGAGGGCACCATCAAAGTGCCCGGGGCGCGAGGCGCCTTCCCATTTGTCCCCGAGCGGGCCGGACGTCACGCGCACCAGGGGCTGTCCGCCCGGATACACCTCGTCCACTGACGGCGCGAAAACCAGGTCCACGCCCTCAGCATCAAGCAAGGCCATATCGGCCTCGAGCGTGCGCGGGTAGCGGTCCAGGTCCACCGCGTCCCCGAACTGCAGTGGATTCACGAAAATGGTGGCCACCACTACGTCGTTCTCTGCCACGGCGGTCCGGGCAAGCGCTCCGTGGCCCGAATGCAGTGCGCCCATGGTGGGCACCAACCCCTGCGAAGTTCCGCCCTTGGCGGCCAGGAGTTTGGCACTCTCGGTCCGCAGTTCCGCCGCGGTGGTCACGAGCTTGATGGCCATGCTGTTCAGTTTCCTTCCGGCGCCTTGGGTTCGGCGCCCAAGGCCTCGTCGATCTCATTCAGTTGTTCGGGACGCAGCAGTCCACGGTTTCCCGCCCTGCGTGCAGTGGCCCGTGCCATGGCCTGGTATGCCGCAAGGACATCGCCGCCTGCACCGCCGTCGTACTCTTTCAGTGCTTGCGCGTGCGCGGAAACGGTGCCCACATCACCGCGCGCTACGGGGCCGGTCAATGCAGACTCACCGGAAGCGAGGGCGTTCTCGAGCGTCGCGCGCAACAATGGTCCAAGCATGGACTCCGGGGTTTCGACGCCGATCTCCCGCAGCATCTGCGATGCCTGCGCCACCAGCGTCACCATGTGGTTGGAGCTGTGCGCGAGCGATGCGTGATAGAGCGTGCGGTCGGCTTCAGCAATCACCACCGGCTCCGCACCCATCTCCACCACCAGGGCCTGGGCGATGGGCAGCATGGCGGCGTCGGCAGTGACACCGAACGTGCAGTCCATAAGCCGTGTGAGGTCCAGGCTCATGCCTGTGAAGGTCATGGCGGGATGCAGCGCCAACGGAATCGCGCCGACCCCGCGGACCGGATTCAGGATTCCGACGCCGAACCGGCCGGACGTATGCGCCACCAGTTGACCGGGCTGCCAGGCGCCGAGCTTGGCCAGTCCCGCGACCAACTCGCCTAGGGCGTCATCCGGGACTGCCAACAACACGAGCTCCGAGCGTTCCACGATGTCCTGGATCTCCAGGATCGGCACCCCGGGAAGCAGGTTCCCGGCCCGCTCACGGCTCGCCTCCGACACAGCAGAAACTCCGACGACGGCGTGCTCGGCTGCGCGCAAAGCGGCGCCCAACACGGCACCCACCTTGCCGGCACCGATGATCCCGACGCCGAGTCGTCCTGGCCTAGCCATCGTGGCGTTCCTCCTGTTTCGGTGAAGTGTGGGCTCGCGTGGGCTGAGCAGGTTGTTCAGGCTGGACCGGTTGTTCAGGCTGGACCGGTTGTTCAGGCAGGACAGGTTGTTCAGGCAGGACCGGTTGTTCAGGGAGGGCGGCTGCGACCTCCGGGGCCTGCGGAGCCACCTGCGCCAGCCATTGTTCGCTGGTTTGCCGCTTACGGGCTTCCCGGGCACGGGCTGCCTGCTGGTCGAAGAGCTCCACTGCCTGCTCCACCCCGGCCTGGAACACCCGTGGAGAAACGGGCCCGGCCGTGGTGTGGAGGACAAGATCGGCCACGCCGAATCGCCTCGCCCATGGGCCCTGGTGCAGTGCCATGGATTGCGTCCGCTGGTGCGGAACCACAACAAGCGTGTGCCACCAGCGGCCGGATCGGATCAGCAACGCAGTTTTGGTGGCAAGGAATCCGTTGCGTCGCCAACCCAGCGGGGCCAGCAGGCGCGCGCGACGGGGAGTGGTGGTGAAGCCGTCACTCGTTGCTGCGTCAGTTCCCACCGGCGCAATTCCATTCAGCCCCGCAGTAAATACCCGTTCCGGATCCTCAACTCCAGGATCTGGCAACGCCAACGACATCATCCGCAGGACGTCGGACTTCAAGCCAACGGGAAGCAACATGGTGCGGGCAGCACCTTCGGTACTGGCAGACACCCCATAACCCGCGACGTTCACGGCCATCCGGTACCAGCCGAAGATCCTCCAGAGGGGCGGCTGCGTCACCATGAGCGCTTGAATGCGTCCCGGAGGCAAGGTCTGCGCCTGGGTATCCAAAAGGCCGTACCGAAGGCGGATGCCGTCCGGTGAGATTGCAGCCGTGAAGTTGTAGCCCTTGTTGAAGGAGCTCCAGTACGCGGCACCGATTCCCAGAATGCCGGGAATGAGCGCCAGGAAAAGTGTCTGGTTCTGCGTGAAAACGGAGACGGTTACCACCACGGCCGCGCCCACCAGTATTCCGATGGTCTGCTCGCTCAGCAGCAAGGAACCAATGAGCCGGTTCGGTGGCACGGACAGCACAACATGCTCGGGCGCTTCCGGAACTTCCTCTGCCGTCTCAGGCCCACTAACCACACCCGCCGCCCGCGCAAGGATAGTGGCGCGCAGCTGCTTGGCTTGGTCCAGCGGGAGGTAAGCAAGCCGCACGGCCGACTCGCCGGCGTCGGCCACTTCAAACTTGAGTTCGGCAAGCCCGAAAATCCGGGCCAAGAGCGGTTGCACAATGTCGATCGCCTGAACGCGGTCCAGCCGGGCCTGTCGTTGCTGCTTGAACAGGAATCCGGTGTTGACGCGGACATACCCCTCAGCCACTTGGTAGCGCGTGAAGTACCAGCTCAGGATGAAACCGCCAACAGTCAACAGCAACACCACGGCGCCGCCGGCCAAAAGCCATGGCACCCGGCCGCTGAGGTTCGGATCCATGAAGTCGCGGCCCTGCAGCATCCGCTCGAAAGCGTCACGGCCAAAGAAGAATCCGACGGCGGCCAGCGCCACCCAGCCGCGAACGAACGGTGACGCAGGGTGGACCCGGTTCCAGCCGTCGTCGACCGTAGTTTGCGCCTTGCCCGGGAGGCTCTCCGTAGCGTTGTTCTCCAGGCTCACAGCCCGGCCAACCTGGCTTCTCCGCGAGCCGAAAGCTGCTCGCGCAGGCGTGCCCCTTCTGCTGAGGGGAGGCCAGGCAAGTGCGCGTTGGTTCCCGCTGACGCCGTGTGGAGTTTGAGCGTGCACAGTCCCAAGCTGCGTTCAACGGGACCAACCGCAACATCCACGTACTGCATCCGGCCATAAGGGACCACCATGGTCCGTTGGAAAAAGATGCCACGGCGGATGAGGAGGTCGTCGTCCCGCTCGGCATAGCCGATTGCCCGTACTTGGCGCGGAATCAGCACGAGCCGCCACAAAGCCAAGGCCAGCGCTACCGCGGGAACCGTGATCGCGAGCCACAACGGAGGCCAGCGCCACCAACCGAGCAGCACGAAAATGAGAGGCAAACTGAGGACCGCCAGCATCACGACGTTACCGATGGTCCACTCCACCAAGCGCACGGTGACGTACTTGCGCGATACCCGCAGCCACTGGACGCCGGGTGGGTCAATCGCCTCGGTATGCATATTCGCCTTCACCCTTTGTTTCACCGCGACGCGTTTCCGGTCCGGCGGTACCACCTTCCAGATCCTCGGGCGGGATCCGGCAGAACCGCTCCACCACGAGTCCAACAACCACCATTACAACGCCGCCGCCACCCATCAGCAGGGCATTCCAGAGGATTCCTTCACCGCCACGCAAACCACCAATACGAAGCAGATCCGCCGCGATTCCCACATGCCAGCCGAGGAGCAACGTCCCGGCGTAGGCGCAGGCCTGTGCCAGAATCAGTGTCCTTGCCGCAAGGATCGGATTGAGCAGATTCTTCTTCTTGCCGTTGCGCCAATGAAGCACCCGGATGCCCATGATCAGCGTCAGCACGGCGATGACCGCCATGGTGATCAAGGCGGAGACCGGCAGCACCGGTGTGGGCATGCTGAAACGGTTGGTAGTGACGGTAGCCAACCAGCCAATGACGGCAGCGATGACCGCGATGAGCACCAGAACTACGGGGCGCATTGCTTTCATGGCTGCTCCACTGCTCCAGTCGCCGGCACACCGGCCACGTCACCGAAACCATCGAACCGCCGGATGTCCGGCATGTCAGCGGCCTCGGCGGCCAGTTCAGCCACGCTCCGGCCATTCAGTGTGGCGTGCGGCTCCAGCAGGGACCACGGGTAGAGCACGAAAGCGCGCTCGGATGCCCGCGGATGCGGAATGGTGAGAACGGGATCGTCGCTAAGGACGTCGCCGAACACGATGATGTCCACGTCAAGCGTCCTGGGTCCCCAGCGCACCTCGCGCGTGCGGTGGTGCTTCTGTTCCACCGCATGGCAGTGCTTCAGCAGCTCCAAGGGAGTCAACGTGGTCTCCACCGCCATGACCATATTCAGGAAATCCGGTTGGCCCTCAGGACCACCCACCGCCTTTGTCTGCACCACCGGCGACACACCCAGGAGGCGCACCTCCGGCGGGTCCACCAGGTCCGCGACGGCCGTGGACAACGTGTCGTTCCGCTCCCCCAGGTTGCTGCCAAGGGCCAGGATGGCCTTGGTATAGCCCGACGTCATGATCGCTCCCGGTGGACGCTGACAGTGACGTCGCCAAAGGGTACCTCAATGGGTGCCTTGGGCTTGTGAACAATGACATCGACGGCGGCCACGTTGTAGTTCTCCAGGATGCCCTCGGCAATCCTGACGGCCAGGCCCTCAATGAGGTTAAGGGGCTCACCCTCGATGTACTTGGTAATCAATTGGGCCACTTCACCGTAGTGGGCCGTGTACTGGAGATCATCCGTCTCAGCCGCTTTGGTGAAGTCCGTGTACAGCACGGCGTCCACAACGAAGGGCTGGCCGTCACGGCGTTCGAAATCGAACACTCCGTGATAACCGACGGCGGTGACGCCGGTCAGCGTGATCCTGTCCACAGCGGTATCCAATCAGCGGGAAATACGGGCGGCGACCTTGACGGCGTCAAGGCTCGGGCCGACGTCGTGAACGCGGACAGCCCAAGCGCCCTTGGTAGCGCTCAAAGCGGTGATGGCAGCAGTGGCTGCATCCCGTTCCAACGGCGCAGCGGATTTACCGGCCACTGTCAGGAGTGAACCGAGGAACCGTTTGCGGGAAGCAGCGACCATCACTTTGTGGCCCAGGGTGAAGAGCTGGTCCAAATTCTTGAGGATCTCCCAGTTCTGGTCCTCGTTCTTGGAAAAACCGATACCGGGATCGACGATGATCTGCTCAGGTGCAACGCCAGCTGCATAGAGCTTGTCGCGGACACCGCTGAGCTCAGCCACGACGTCCTCTGTGACGTTGTTGTACTCCGTCAAGCTGTCCATGGTCCGGGCGTCGCCGCGGCGGTGCGTCAGGATGTAGGGAACCTTGGTCCGGGCGACAAGCTCGGGCATATCCGGTTCAATCGTCAGTCCGGAAACGTCGTTGATGATGGCCGCGCCCGCCTCGACGGCAGCGGCGGCGGTGGATGTGTGCATCGTGTCGATGCTGACCAGCGCGCCGGCCTTCACCAACGCCTGGATCACGGGGATGACCCGGCGCTGTTCTTCCTCAGGGGAAACCGGTTCAGCACCCGAGCGGGTGGATTCCCCACCGACGTCGATGATGTCCGCGCCAGCGTAAAACATGCGCAGGCCGAGCGCGATGGCGGTGTCCGGTGTCCGGTGAGTACCGCCGTCGCTAAAGGAATCCGGGGTGACATTGAGGATTCCCATGACGAGCGTACGGTCCGTTGGCAGGTCCTCGAACCTGGCCGCGGGTCGCGGTTTGCGGAGAATCGGCAGGGGGCTTGTGGCCGGGCCGGTTCCAGGTGCTGCAGCGAGGGAGTCCATAGTGCTTACCTTCCGAGTATTAGGCTCATGGCCTCGGCGCGGGTGGCCGGGTCATGGAGTTGACCGCGCACCGCACTGGTTACGGTCTTGGCGCCGGGCTTGCGGATGCCGCGCATGGACATGCACATGTGTTCACATTCGACCACGACAATTGCGCCGCGGGGGTTCAGGTGCTTCACAAGCGCCTCAACGATCTGCGTGGTGAGTCGCTCTTGCACCTGCGGCCGGCGCGCATAGATATCGACCAGCCGCGCCAACTTGCTCAGGCCGGTCACTTTGCCGTCATGTGACGGAATGTAACCAACATGCGCGACGCCGTGGAACGGCACCAGGTGATGCTCGCACGTCGAATAGAAGGGAATGTCCTTCACGAGGACAAGCTCTTCATGGTCGAGGTCGAACGTAGTGGACAGGACATCCGCCGGGTGCTGGTGCAGACCTGCAAACACCTCCGTATACGCCTTGGCCACACGCTTTGGCGTGTCCAGGAGGCCTCCGCGCTCAGGATCTTCTCCTATCGCCAGGAGGATCTCGCGGACAGCCGCTTCAATGCGCGGACGATCCACTTTGTGGCCATGCTTGGAGCCCGCGGCGGAACCGTGGGCGGCGGCGAGGTCGTCGTCGTCGTCGAAATGAGTCACAGCAGAAAGCTTAGCCGTGATGCGGGTGGTCGTTGCCGCCGTCGGGTTGCGGGGCTTGGAATGACTCCTGGCTGCTGACTCCTTGGGCGTGCGGTGCTACTACGTCCAGAGGTTCGTCCAACCTTGCCTTCTTGGCCTCTTCCTGGGCTTCGCGTTCCGCCTTCTCGGCACGGGATTCCACGGGCGGGATGGACTGGACCGGACGGGATTCCTTGGACAGCCAGATCTCGCGGAAATCCCGCTTCCGGATGTCATGGAAGATCTCGGCGATCTCCGTTTGGTTCAGGGTCTCGCGCTCCAGCAATTCCAAGGCCAGCCGGTCCAGGACATCGCGGTTTTCCGTGAGGATGGCATAGGCCTCATCGTGCGCCTGGTCGATCAGGCGGCGTACTTCCTCGTCCACAACGTAAGCGATCTGATCCGAGAAGTTGCGCTCTTGTGCGGCGTCGCGGCCGAGGAACGGCTCACCACCGCCCTGGCCCAACTTCACAGCTCCAACACGTTCGCTCATGCCGTACTGGGTGACCATCTTCCGGGCCGTGGAGGTGGCCTTTTCGATGTCATTGGAAGCACCTGTGGAGGGATCGTGGAACACGATTTCCTCAGCGACGCGACCACCCATGGCGTAAGCCATCTGGTCCAGCAGTTCGTTGCGGGTGACCGAGTACTTGTCGTCCTCGGGAATCACCATGGTGTAGCCCAGAGCACGGCCACGGGGAAGGATGGTGATCTTGGTGACCGGTGCGGAGTTACGAAGAGCAGCAGCAACCAACGCGTGGCCACCCTCGTGGTAAGCGGTGATCTTGCGCTCAAGTTCCTTCATGACGCGGCTGCGCTTCTGCGGACCCGCCATGACGCGATCGATTGCTTCGTCAAGTGCGCGATCATCGATCAGGTTGGCATTGGAACGCGCAGTCAGCAGCGCCGCTTCGTTCAGGACGTTGGCCAGATCCGCGCCCGTGTAGCCGGGAGTCTTCTTTGCAACACCCCTGAGATCGATCCCCGGGGCCATCGGTTTGCCCTTGGCATGGACGTTGAGGATCTGTTCGCGGCCGATCATATCCGGGGCTTCCACGGTGATCTGGCGGTCGAAACGGCCCGGGCGCAGCAGCGCCGGGTCCAGGACGTCAGGACGGTTGGTGGCCGCGATGAGGATGACGTTGGTCTTCACATCGAAACCATCCATCTCAACGAGGAGCTGGTTCAGCGTCTGCTCGCGCTCATCGTTACCGCCGCCGATACCGGCACCACGGTGACGTCCAACGGCGTCGATTTCATCCACGAAGATGATGGCCGGGGAGCTTGCTTTGGCCTGCTCGAAAAGGTCACGAACACGTGAAGCGCCAACGCCGACGAACATTTCAACGAAGTCCGAGCCTGAGATGGAGAAGAAGGGAACACCGGCCTCACCGGCGACAGCGCGGGCAAGCAACGTCTTACCAGTACCTGGAGGACCGTAGAGCAGCACACCCTTGGGGATCTTGGCACCAACGGCCTGGAACTTGGCCGGTTCCTGGAGGAACTCCTTAATTTCCTGGAGCTCTTCCACGGCTTCATCAGCGCCGGCTACGTCAGAGAAGGTCACCTGCGGCATGTCCTTGTTGACCAGCTTGGCCTTGGACTTGCCGAACTGCATCACCTTGGAGCCGCCGCCCTGCATACGGGAAAGCAGGAACCAGAACAGGACACCGAGCAGCAGCACAGGAATGAGCAGGGAGAACAGCCCGGAGAACCAGTTGTTCTCGACCGGCTGGTCAGTGAAGCCCTTATCCGGGTTGGCGTTGGTGACAGCCTTCACCACATCCGGACCGCGATCCGTGACGTAGAAGAACTGGACGTTCTTGCCCTTGTCCTGGCCGTCCAGGTTCAGGTTGTCCTTAAGCACCAGGTCAACGCGGTTCTCGGCGTCGAAGATCTTGGCCTGCTCAACCTTCCCGCTTTGGGAAAGGAGTTCGAGGCCGTCCTTGGTGTCAATGCGCGTGGAACCGCCCGGAGCCAATGTTGCGAATGCCACCAGGAGCAAGCCAACGACGACAACAATCCAGATGCCCGGGCCCTTGAAGAAACTCTTAGCTTTCATCTGATCGGGGTTTTGCCCCGTCCCTCCTGGTAGTGCTGCAAGGCGCAACTTCTGCGCGCGAGTGGTGCTGCTTCAGTTTCAAGCTATACACCGTTCCCAGTAATTCACGCATCGGAAAGTCCAAAAGTTCCCTCTGGGCGTACACAGGATACTCGCGTTGTGTGTGCTGGAACAGGGCTTTTGAGCGGCGGTGTGGGCTTGGGCGCGGTGTTCACTGGCTGGGCGGCGCGCCCTTTCGCGCCATCCGCACCCGCAACCACCGGTGCGCCCCGGCGCACCCCCTCGCGCCATCCGCACCCGTAACCGCCGGCGCGAACGGCGGCAAAAGGTGCGGGCACACCCCCGAGTGCGGTCCACGCGCTCCCACTCACATTTCCAGCACATCCACCTCGAGCACCCCTGGGGTGCAGCGCCGAGATATGGCATTGGTAGGGCGCTTAGTGCCGATGCTCTTTTTCCACATAGCTCAGGCCGGAGCTTCCGACTTCGCTCAAGACCGGGGAGCGTAGAACCCATGGCCTTTCAAGAACTAATACTTGCCTCGGACGCGACACGGATCGGGCAAGACGCGCGCCTACTCGCGAAGCAGGCCAAGCGTGGCGACCTGGTCCGAGTCCGACGGGGCACGTATGCCCGCTCTGCTTATTGGGCGGGATTGAATGAGCGCCAGCGGCACGGCCTTCAAGCAGCTGCACTGGTCAACACCGCGAAGACACCGCCCCTCTTTAATTTGCAAACAGCCGCACTCCTTTGGGGGCTCGGCGGAGCGAGTGTGCCAAAGCGATTATGTACAGTCACTGAAGATCCAAGAGGCGGCAGGTCAAAGCACGGGATCCGGAGAAGCTTAGGGTCTTTTGACAGCGGGACAACCCAATTGGGCGGCTTCCGGGTAACGGACAAGGTCCGCACCACTGTAGAGCTGGCAGCCACTCTGAACTTCGCTGAGGCCCTGGCGATTCTCGACTCCAGCCGTCGCGACCAAGGGTGGGGCGATGCTCGGGAAGTGGAGGATTGGGACAAGGACAAGCCATGGGGTCCCCCGTCGAGCGTTGACGAACTGGCCGAAGCTGTCTCCGCTCTCGCCAGCCAGTCAAGAAAACGACGTGCTGGCACGATTCTTGAGTTGTCCACAGACAAGTCTGAATCGGTGGGCGAATCCATGAGTCGAGCCCAAATGATACTGCTAAATTTCCCCACCCCTAGCCTTCAAGGGTCTTTTACTTTGAGGAATGGACGAACTGCCCGAGCGGATTTCTGGTGGCCGGAACTCGACCTGGTGGGGGAATTTGATGGCTACGGAAAGTATCTGAGAAATGAATTGCGTGGAACCCAAACCCTCCAGCAGGCAGTCATGGCGGAAAAAGCCCGTGAAAACGGCCTACGGGCTCTGGGCCTCACCGTTGTTCGCTGGGATTGGTCCGAGATGATGAATCCGCGCGTGTTCGCACGTATTTTGAACGACGGAGGTCTTCATTCTCTTCGGGCAGCCTAAGGCTTTGATCAGGTCAGGCCGTGGTTACGGGGAGCACAAGCAAGTAACCGGTGGGCAGGTCGGTGCTCCAGCGTCGTGGCTCCCGGACCACGAACTGCGTGGCCAGTTGCTCCGGGGTTAGCAGGCTGTTGGGTTCAGGGGATGCTCCCCATTGTCCGCTTCCGTAGGGGTACAGCGGATCGAGCACATTGATTCCTGTTACGTGGAACTCCGGAAACTGCGCAGGATCGCCCACAGACTCGAAGCCGCTCATGACCCAGGCATGGCGACCACTCCACATGACCAACCCCACTGGTCGGCCAGTCTCCGCGATGGCTCGGGCTGCTGTCTGCAGGGTGTCCTCATAGTTAGCGATGCTGACCACTGTGTAAGGGCCCATTCCAACTTCGGTCAGCACTTGTGCCCAACCCCGGGGGTTGGCACCGTTGAACGAGTTGGACGATCGCGCACGCGCCATCTCCCAGAGCTCACTTTGCTGTGCGGAGGATGCCCACGAACCGCCCCCGGTATCGTCGATGAGGTTGTGTGCCATCTGAATGCTTGCAGCAACGCACCATTCAAAGGTGTATTGCGGCACGAAATCTCCCTCCTGATAGAGGTTTAGAGCGAAAGCCTGGGGCACGGCGGGCGGTGCGGGTGGCGCAGGCGGTGGCGGTGCCGGCAATGGCGGCACAGCAGACTGCGTGGCATTCGTTGACGGGGCCGCGGCAGCGTCAACCGTAGTTGGCGCGGCGTAAGAGGTCGCGATTGGATGACCGGCATCAGTCTCGGTGAGATCGACGGCCGGAGTACAGGCCGTGAGGAGCGTCGCCATGACAGCGAGCCACGTCAAAAGACGGGCAGGAGCACCGGTCATGGTCCAGTTTAGCGCGAGCGTTGGCGCAGCGGACAGGTTCGGCCGTTCACGCACCCGCTACCCGCACCCACTCCCGCCCGGCGCACCCCTTAAGCGCCAACACCGCACCCACACCCGCCAAACGCACCAGAGGTTACGGGGGCAAACGGCGGAAAAGAGCGCGAAGGAAGGAACCACAAGCCAGGGGGCCAGAGCGCGTGGACACCGAACAAGGGGCAAGGAGAACAGCGAGGGCAACCAGTCCACGGATAGGGGACGGCGGAAAAGGGGGCAGCGGACAGGTTCGGCCGTTCACGCACCCGCTACCCACACACTCCCGCCCGGCGCAACCCTTAAGCACCAACGGCGCACCCTTTAAGCGCCAACACCGCACCCACTCCCGCCAAACGCACCAGAGGTTACGGGTGCAAACGGCGGAAAAGGGCGCGGCGGCGGGGTAAGCGAAGGGGCTTACTCGTAAACGTGCGGGGCCAGGGTGCCCACGAAGTCCAGGTTGCGGTACTTCTCGGCGTAGTCGAGACCATAACCAACCACGAATTCGTTGGGGATGTCGTAGCCGACGTACTTGACGTCGATTTCCACCTTGGCGGCGGTCGGCTTGCGGAAAGCAGTGCAAATTTCGACGCTGGCCGTGCCACGGGATTCAAGGTTGGACTTGAGCCAGGACAGGGTGAGGCCGGAGTCAATGATGTCTTCGACAATCAGGACGTCCTTGCCCATGAGGTCGGTATCGAGGTCCTTGAGGATCCGGACAACACCAGAGGACTGAGTGCCCGAGCCGTAGGACGAGACAGCCATCCAGTCCATGCTGACGTGGCTGTGCAGTGCACGGGCGAGGTCGGCCATAACCATGACTGCGCCCTTGAGGACACCGACAATGAGGATGTCGCGGCCTTCGTAATCTTTGTCGATCTGCGCCGCGAGCTCCGCGATGCGCGTTTGGATCTGCTCTTTGGTGTAAAGAACGTGCTTGAGATCTGCCTGGACGTCGTTTGAATCCACCAATGGCTCCTGTTTTGATGCTCGGGTGCGGCTACTGTTGGGACGGTTTCTGATGCCGGAATACTAGCTTCCCACAGCGCGCGGCTTCACGTGGACCGCCCTTGGCCGGATCACGGGTCGCATCTGCAACTGAAACACCTGATGAAACTGAGCGTTCCTGCTCCAAATCGCTGAGGGACAAACGATACACACTCACATGGCCGGGAAGTTCAACGGGTCCGGCTGAACCTTGCCGGCGAAGCAGCGCTTCCGCAGCTTGGAGGCGCCCGTAGCCGGGTTGTTGACCACCGACGTCGGCCGCTGCCTTCGCGATGACGCGGAACCTGAGCGCTGCGGGCAGTTCACGGACAGCGTCCTCGGGGAGCGAAACGTCGCCGCCCTCGCGCTGGACCAGTGAGAGATAAGTCTCGTTGGCCAGGTCTTCCAGAAAATCGGCATCCTGCTGGAGGATGGCGGCGGTCCGGGCCAGCGATTCGGCGACGCCAGGGCCGAGCTTTTCTTCCAGTACGGGCATCACTTCAACACGCGTGCGGGATCTGGCGAACGCGGGATCGGCATTGCTGGGATCATGCCAGGGAGACAACTCCTCCACCCGGCAGATTTCCAAGGTCTCCTCCCGGCGAAGGCCGAGAAAGGGTCGGAGCAGCCGACCACGAACGGGCCGCATGCCAGCGAGGGACCGCGTTCCGGACCCACGGGCCAAGCCCAGGAGTACTTGTTCGGCTTGGTCGTCCAGCGTGTGGCCCAGCAGGATCGCATCGCATCCAAGGTGGTCAGCAGCAGAGTCCAATGCTGCATGACGGGCATCCCGGGCTGCAGCCTCGGGACCGAATCCAGTGGCGGCAACTTCTACCGTGCGGACTTCCACCGGAGATAGTCCCAGATCGCGCAACACGGAGGCCGCCCGGGAAGCGACCTCTCCGGAACCAGGCTGGAGTTGATGATCCACCACGACGCCCGCGACAGACACCGGGTGTCCGTCCACGTGACCTCGTCTGGCGAAGTAGGCGGCAATGGCTGCCAAAGCCAGGGAATCCGGGCCTCCACTGCAGGCTACAAGCACATGTGATGGGTAGCCCGCAGCAGCCAAGGCGTTCTGCAACTGCTTACGGGCCTTGCCGACGACGGGCGCCAACCGCCCGGGCCGCCGTCGACCCTTACCGGCGGAATCGACGGCAGAACCGGAAGGAACGCTCAAAGCCCCATCCGCTCAAGCCACAGCTTGGAGTTGTGGATTTCTTCCTCGGTGGGCAAATACCCGGCGGAGTTCCACACTTTGTTGAAGCCCTCCATGCCGGCCACGCCAACAACTTCCCGAACGAACTTGGCGCCATCGGTGTACTGGCGCATCTTGGCGTCCAGACCGAGGAGGTTGCGGATGAACTTCTCCACCACACCGCGGTCCTTGCCGCGCTCGTTGAAGCGCTGGCGGATGGTCTTCACGGACGGAACAATGCTCGAATCCACAGCATCCATCACCACGTTGGCGTGACCCTCGAGGAGGCTCATGACCGCTGTGATGTGGGATAGGGACGCCTTTTCCTCCGGGTTCTGGAGGAGATCCAGGATAGCGCCGCGGCCCGGCGTTTTCTCGGAGGGGTTACGGTCCCGCAGGGACTTGGCTACAGCGCCGGCGCGTTCAACCAACGTATCCATGTTGCCCAGGAGATTGCCGCTGAGCTTCTCGATTTCATCCAGCATGTGGTGCCGGAGCCACGGTGCGGCCGCGAACTGCACGCGGTGGGTCTGTTCGTGCAGGCAGACCCAGAGACGGAAGTCGTCAGGGTGGACGTTAAGTTCGCGCTCCACGGAAATGATGTTCGGCGCAACCAACAAGAGTCGGCCGCCCGGTGGAACATTGGAATCGGGGGCCAAGGCGGCAAAGGGGTCGTACTGGCCGAGGACTTTGCTGGAGAGGAATGCGAGCACTGCGCCGAGTTGGGTGCCCGTGATGGCTCCGCTGGCGGCGGCCGCCGCCGGGGTCATCGCCACTCCACTGCGGCTCTCCAGCATCTTCTTCAGCGCAGGCTGGAGCATCACGGAGAAGCTTTGGGTATTGGCCTTGGACCACGAGGCCCGGTCCACCACCAGGACATGCGAATCACGCAGGTCCCTCGCGGCATCCAAGCCGGTGATGTCGTGCACGTGCGGGACGGAAATATCCGCGTTGAAGCGCAGATTGTCCACGGCTTTGCCGATCTCCCCGGCGCTAAGCTCCGGACCTGGCGGGGCAAGCCGGGCAGCCGTAGAGGCGGCCAGGTCCCAATTGATCAGGGACTGGGCCCCTGCTGACGAATCTCGGGCAGATGACACCATACGGTCCATCACACCACACGAGGCTGACAGTGTGCCTTAAGTTCGCTGCGCGCGGAGGAGTCAGCCCCGGCACCCGCACGAGGCCAGCACTGACGCCGACCGGTCCATGGCCACCTTGTTGCCCGCCGCTCCAGGGTCCAGGCCATTGCCGATGAACGAGAACACCAGCAGCCGCCCATCGGCGTCCACCACATAGCCACTCAACGCGATCACGGTATTCAACGTGCCCGTCTTGGCCCGCACCAGCCCGGCGCCCTCGGACGTACCGGCCTCGGCATATCTGTCGCCCAGGGTCCCGGTGAGGCCGGCCACCGGGAAACCGTCGAGCGCGGTCCGCAAGGCAAGGTGAGGCCCGCTGGTGATGGCACGGACAACTTCAGCGAACTGGCGGGCAGTCACCTGGTTCTCCAAGGCAAGGCCTGAAACGTCGGCCAACTGCATCGAATCCGTGGCGATTCCCAACTCCCCCAGCCTTTGCCGCACGGCTGCGGTGGCGCCGTCGTACGTCCCCCCGTGACCGGACGCCAAGGCGGTCATGCGCCCCAGCGCTTCTGCGAGGAAGTTGTCCGAGGACTCGAGCATCAGGTCCACTTGCTCGCTGACGGTGGCGGACTCTGCAGCGGCCAGCTCTTTGGCGGGGAGGCCTTTACCGCGTTCGACGCCGGGACTCACCGAAACACCGGCAGCCGCCAATTGCCCGGCGAACGCCTGGGCGGTGGTGATGGCGGAATCCTGGGGTCTGGGACCGGTCAAAACGTCCGGGGCATAACGGCCGGAGTTCAACGCCAAGGAGAACAGGGGCGCGGTTTCGCCGGCGGCGACATCGTCCAAACTCCATGCGGGGTTAAGGGGTGCGCCGCTGAAGAGCGAGTCGTCAACTTGTACGGTGATTGGTCCCTGCACTCCGGCCGAGGCCAAAGTGGCAGCCGTGTCCGCAGCCAACGACGCCAGTCCGGCACGGCCCAGGACAGCTGTGGGCTCCGAGGCGGAACCGCCGAGCAGAACGTCCCCACCTCCGGTCAGCACCACTGTGGAGGGATTGTCGGACGCGAGCACTCGGGTGGTGAACCGCGACTCGGGACCGAGGGCCTTCAACGCAGCCACGGCGGTCAACAGCTTCATATTCGAGGCCGGGATGCGGTTGGCATCAGCCTCACGGTCGAAAAGGACCTGACCCGTGGACGCGTCCAGCACCACGCCGCTCATACTGCCCCCACCGTCCGGCTTGAGCGTGGAGTCCAGGAGTTTTGCGACCTCGCCGGCAACCGGGATAGGCGCTGAGTCGCCCAACGGAAGCACGCTGTTTGCCCCCGAGAGGCGGTCCGGCACCTGTTGCCAGGAGGGAATGGACGGCGGGGGCTTGGGGAAACTGAGCAGGTTGGGAAACATGCCCACTGTGACCACGGCGGCGAGGCACAACAGGACGGTGGTCAACAGCACCGGCCACGTAAAGCGCCCCCACGCCGCGGGCACCCGCTTGCGGGCACCCCCGTTTTTAACGCCCATCATGGAAGTTGCTTGGTCCTGTCAGTCCTGAAATGTCCCCGCCGGTTCAAGAAACCCGGGCCTCTCGCTATATCCTCAATAGTAGTCGGCGGCGCCGGCGGCGCTTTTGCCTGCCTCGCCCCACCCACACCCGTCAAGGAGCATTCCATGAAGCACGACGTCACCATCGAGATCCCCAAGGGATCGCGCGTCAAGTACGAAGTTGACCACGAAACCGGCCGTGTCCGCTTGGACCGCGTCCTGTTCACCTCCATGCAGTACCCCACACACTACGGTTTCTTCGAGAACACCCTGGGCGAAGACGGCGATCCGCTGGACGCACTGGTGCTCCTGCAGGACTTCGATCTGCACCCGGGCGTCATCGTTGAATCGCGCCCCATCGGCGTCTTCAACATGACCGACGACGGCGGCGGAGACGCCAAAGTCCTCTGCGTCCCCGTTGACGCACGTTTCGACCACATCCAGGAAGTCAGCGACGTCAGCGAATTCCTGGTCAAGGAAATCGAGCACTTCTTCACGCGCTACAAGGACCTGGAGCCCGGCAAGTGGGTCAAGGCCGAAGGCTGGGGCGACCGCGCCGCTGCTGAAGCCGAGCTGGAAGCTTCCATCAAGCGCTTCTCGGCTGAAGGCCACTGATTTTCACGGCCTTTAACGCTTGACGCCCGACGGCGGCTGGTGCGGTCCCTCTGGACCCCGCCGGCCGCCGTCGTTCTTTAACGGTTTATGCACATGGGCATGTCTCCCCATCGCAGCAGCTTGCCGGTCCGCCTAGGCTGGGACGAGACTTTTCGATGCATGTTCACAGGGGGTTTCCTTATGGCTGGGTTTTACGGCGCGGACATTGCGCAGCTTCGCAGTCTGGCGGGTGTGATGGGCAAAGCCGCCGACGCCATCAGCCTGCAGAGCACGCAGTTGTCCAACGCCATCAACTCCACCACGGCGTGGCAGGGCCGGGACGCCACGGTATTCAAGGGCGATTGGAACAGCCAGCACCGGCAGAGCCTGGTGAAGGCCGCCAACATGCTGCGCGAAAACGCGAGCCAGCTGAAGAAGCACGCCAACCAGCAGGAGTTCGCCAGCCACAATGATGGCTCCGGCTCCTCGGTTGGTGTCCTCAAGGACGTCTATGACACCGCGATGGGCGTCAAGGGTGTGGCTGCCCCGTTGTGGACGGCGTACAAGTACCTCAAGCTTGGCAACGCGGAATGGGTGAAGACGCGCGAAGTCCTGACCAATTGGCGGGCCGGCGGGACTGTGGTCCGCGATGCCATGACCGCACTGCGCAACGGTGAGAAAGTCACTGACGTCCTCACCGACCTCAAAGCCAACATCCCCTACAGCCAGGCCTTCCAGGAGGCCAGCAAGTTCTCCAAGGGCCTCCGCATTGCCGGAGCCCTGGCGGCACCGCTCAACATAGTGGGCGGCATCAGCGACATGATCAACCCCGAGCACGACGGCTGGCGCGGTACTGGTGACCGGGTCGCAGGCGGCTTGTCCGTGGTTGGCGGCGTTGGCAGCATCATGCTTATGACAGCCGGCGGCGCAGCCCTGCTGGGACCGATCGGTGCTCCCATCGTCATCGGCGCCGGCATCGTTGCGGGCGCGTGGGCGTTGGGTAACCTCGTAGCCGACAACTGGGACTCCATCAGCAACTTCGCCCGCAACCCTGGCAGTTACATCGCTGACGGGGCCAAGGAGGTGGCAGGCTTCGCCAAGGACGTAGGCAGTAAGGTGGCAGACGGGGTCAGTGACGCCGCCAAGTCAGTCGGAAACTTTGTCGGAGGGATATTCGGATGACCACCAGCACCATGAAATGGACCCAGCGGGACATTGAGGCCGCGGCCAAGGTTCTGGCTTCGGCCAGCGCGATCGGCGCGTCTTTGCCCACGCTGACCGATGAAGAAGTTGTGGCCCTGGACGGTGTTCAGCACGAACAACTGGTTGCCCTGCCGTGGCTTTCGGCCCAGGACGCCAGCAAGGAACTGATGTGCGCTGTCGCCTTGCGCGGCTTGCTCGCCAAGGAACTCGTGTACCCCGTGGTCTTTGAAGGCGAAACCGAGCCGTCCCGCTTGCATGCCACCGAAGAAATTACTGGCGCCCTCACGCTGCGCCGCAGCGGCAGCAGCGTAGTCTCCGCGGAACGCACCGTATCCACCGGCAAGCGCTGGCTGTACGGCTACCTCCACGATGAAGGCGTCCTGCTGGAAGAAGTGGACGAAAGCGGGCTGCACGGCTTCACTGTTGTCACCCGTGATCAGCTGGTACCGCGCCTGGCCGGGTTCGTAGACCCCCAGCAGGCAGCCGCACGCGACACCGAACCCGCAATTTACACGGAAGCCCAGTTCGAGGCGCACGCCGCCACCGCCTTGGCCGATACCCAGGCCGCGAGCAACGTGGTGGCCTTCAATTCCGATACCAACGAATTCCCCACGGTCACGGTATACACCGGCCCGTCCGGTGTTCACGTGCTGACCCCCCGCGTGGAAGGTTCACCCGAATCCGGCCCGGAGCAGACGGAATCGGTGTCGTTTGAGCTACAGGAAACCTCCGCTGCCTCGTTGGCCCGCGTCCTGGGTGGGCTGGCCGGACTAGCCTGACGTTCCACACCGAAGCCATCCACCGCCGTCGAGCTGAAAGCCCTTTATGAGCACTTCGAAGTCCACTACCCTCACAGGGCTGCTTGATCCTGTTAACGGCCGCCCCGTTCGCCGCCACCCCGAGACCGGCGCGTACTTCGTCAAGGCCTCGGGAGGCGCCCACTTCTGGGGCCGGGTGCTGGATGCCCTGGTGTTCCTGGTTGGCTACGTGGTGCTGGCCGTAATCCTTGCTGTGGTCCGGGAATCCATGATGAACAACGGCTCGGCGCTCGGATACAACGACGGTTTATGGCTGACGCTCTACGTTGTCCTCTGGTTCGTGGGGCTGTTCGCCTACGGGATGATCTGGGGATCCGTGGGCAGCGTGGGCGACGCCGCCGCCGGCATGCGCTCCGTGCGGATTAGGAACGGCACGACGGCGGGAGCCTGGCTGGGCGGTTGGCGTGCCATCTGCTGGTCTTTCTTCCCTTTCTTCGTGGTGATGTTCATTGCCTCCGCAATAAGTGGTGGCGGAGACGACACGTGGGACCCGAAGTTTGCTGCGGTCGACCGTCGCTCGGGAATCGCGCAAGGCCAGCAGCCCGTTCCGGACCCCAAGGTTGTGGCCGCAGAACAGGCAGCCGAAGCGGAGCGACGGAACATGCCCAACCTCTACGGCCAGCGTCCGGATGCGCGGCCGTAACTGGCTGGTTCGCAGGGTTGAGCGAAGGCTCGGGCCCGAACTCGGCCGGCTGCGTCATGTCGCTTCCTCACGCAGGATCTTCTGGAAGGCGCTGATCCCCTGCTTGGTGGTGGGGTTCGTCTTCGGGACCATCGCCGAATTCATTAGCCCCCTTCGTTCCACCAGGGACGCCGGACACTTCAACGATCCGGCACTGTTTGTCACCGCGAGCGTCCTCACCGGCTTGTTGTTGTGGTGCATGACTTTTCTGGGAAGCTTCCGGAAACTGCTGGTTTTTGACCGCGGGGTGGTGGCCAAGTACTCCCAAGAGCAGACTCAGGTGCTGATTCCGTGGAGCGACATCGTACCCGGGAGCATCAAGGCGGTGACCACGGCGGACGGCAGTGATCCCGACCGCCGACTAGTGGCACGCCGGAAGGTTTCGTTGGGAGCCGGAGGCCGGAATGCCGTGGTCTTCCAAGCTCGTGGGAGGTACTGGGTGTTTGCTTCCGACCAAGATACGCGACCCTTGGTGGTGGTGATCCAGGAATGCCTGCGTGATGCAGGTATGACCGATGCCTTACGCGCCACGTCGGGTGCGCTGCCCGCCGTCGTACTGACTGGACCAACCGCGCTTGACTGACTGGCTTTCCTTAACGATGGGCAAATTTTGCCCTTGCAGACCCGCTACCAGCCGGTAGCATTTGATCCACTATGTTCACTCTCACCATCAACCAACGCGACAGCCGCCGCGACGGCGATCTCGTGCCCCAGTTGCTCAAGGACCTGCGGCACATTCCTGCGCGGCTCGACTTTGACCGCTCGGTTGAGGATGAGGTGCAGGGCATCGTCGAATGCAGCAACCAAGCGGTGGAAACTGCACTGATCGCGCTCCGAACCGGCCAGTGGTACGTGGGGATCGGTGTGGGACCCCTTAATGAACCACTGCCCAACCTGGTCAAGGATGCGTCGGGGCACGGACTTGTTTACGCCCGGCGAGCAGTCGATCGGCTTCGTAACGGCAAGGAGCGGGTCCCCGTCGCGGTGGACGGCCCCGTCGCGGCCCTTGCTTCTGAAGCCGAGGCGGTCCTGCGGCTCCTGGGGCATATCGTGCTGCACAGGAGCCCGGCGGAATGGCGGGTGCTGGATCTGCTGACTCCGGGTGTCCGGGGCCAACAAAAGACCGTGGCCCAAGAACTCGGCATCACTACCCAGGCCGTGAGCAAAGCCCTGGCACGCGCGCAGTGGGCGGAGGAACATGCCGCACGTCCGGCGGCTGCCCGCTTGCTGCAGTTGATCCTCGAAGTGCGCTGACCTGGAATCGAAGTGCGCTGGCCCGGAAAAGCACGGACGCGGCTAGTCGCGGGAACGCAGCAAACCCAACTGAGTCGCAGCTGACGCCGTTTTGAGGGCTCAAAAGGGCATCTGCTGCGACTCAGTTGGGTCAGCGGGTCAACTTACTGGTTGCTGACGTTGTCCTTTGCCGTCTGCGCGCGGTCCTGAACGTCCGAGGCTGCTGCCTGGCCTTCGTCCTTGACGTTGGCCGCGGCTTCCGTGGCGCTGTCTTTGACGTTCTGCATTGCGTCCTGTGCCGGCTCGCGCAGGTGCTCGGCAACTTCCTGGGCAGCCTGGCTGATTTCATCCGTGAGCGGCTGGGCCGCTTCCTTCAGAGCCTGGGCAGCTTCGCGCTCCTTCTCCGACGGCGGAATCAAGGCCGAGACCAGCAAACCTGCGCCGAAGGCGATGAGGCCGGCGGCAAGCGGGCTGCCTTGCGTCTTGCGGGTGATGGCCTGCGGTGCGTCACCGAGGTCCGAGACCGCACCGGAAACGTTGCTGGCAACGCCCGAAACAGCATCCCCGGTCCGGTGTGCGGCGTTGCCTGCAGCACCACTGACATCATCGCGGGCGCCGAACACAGCCGTCTTGATCTTGTCCACCCTGCGATTAACAATGTGCGAGGGCGTGACCTTGTCAGCCACGGCGTCAACGTTGGTACTGAGCCGCCGGCGAGTTTCTTCGATATCGGCGCGCAGGGCGTCGGGGTTCTGCGTCATCGTGTCTCCTCAGTGTTCGGTTTCAAAGCGGGGGGTATTTCTTTGACCGTTTCAGCGGTCCGGGGCATGCCCTTGATGGCGTTGAGTTCCTTGCGGCCCTTGGCAGCCAAAACTGCTGCAACGATGCCCCAAATGACCGCGACAATAACAGCGGACCATCCCAAGCCAACAAGCTGACCCAATGCCCACCACAGGGCAATGGACAGGAACAGCACGGTGATGTGGCCGGCGTAAGCAGCCCCACCCAACATCCCCGCGCCCTTGCCGGCCTTGGTGGCGGACTCCTTCAGTTCCGCCTTGGCCAGCTCCACTTCCTGGCGCATCAACGTGGAAACGTCGCGCGTCAGGTCGCTCAGGAGCTCACCGAGGGGAAGAGTTTCCGCCTTTACGTGGGCTTCTGTGGGAGGCAGATCGGCGGGACTGCTCATCGGTGACCTCCGTACTGGGGGTCATCCGGGTCAAGGGGACTCTCGGGGTCAATGGCTCCAGCGAGCGGGTCGCCTTGTGCTTTGACTCCACCGGCGGTTGTCTCCGGATACGGAAGCGTGGAACCGTCGTAGCCGCCCGTAGTGCCGGCGTCGTACCCTGTGCCTGCGCCACCTGCCGCTACTCCCGTGGTGGAGGCTGCACCGTATCCCGCGGTGGTGGTTGTGGGCCCGGGAAGGTCCACTGCCGGAGGCGTTACAGCCCCACCCTGGGTGGGGTAGTAAACGGCCCGAGGTGTCTCCGTGGCGACTGGAGTGCCACTGGAGGTCGAATCAGAAGCGTTGCCTGCCATTCCGCGGCCCAGGCGGCCGGCAAGGACACCGGCTCCAGCTGCCAGCAGCAGGAAGGTTCCTGGCTTACGGCGGGCGAAGCCCTTGACTTCATCCAGCAGCGAGCCGGGATCCCGGCCTTCCAACCACTGGGCAACGGAGGAGGAGCGCTGGGCTGCCTGCTGGACCAGGTCCGTGGCAACACCACCGTTTTCAGTCGAGTTGGCCATGGTGGAGAGTTCGTCGGAAATAGACCGCAAACCTTCCGCAACACGCTGCTGCTGGGCCTGGGCCTGATCGGTCAGCTCACCCTTGGTCTGGGTCAGCAACTGGCGGGCATTCACCTTGACCTCGCGGGCTACGTGCCCGGCCTCGGTTTTGGCGGTGTCCACGACTCCGCCCGCGGCGTCGGATACAGCGCCTGCGACTCCCGCCGCTTCCTCCTTGGCAGTATCCACCTTCCCGGAGCTTGCGGAACCTGTTCCCGAACCTGCAGGGGTTCCGCTGATTCCTGTGGTTCCGGCGGTCTCAACATCGGCCGAGTCCAAGTAGTTTCCCGTGAACGGTTCGGTGCCTGCGTGGGCACCGGTGGTTGGCGCCGCGAAGCTTCCGTCCTGCGGCGATTTGCTCTCAGTCATTATCGCTCTCTTTCCACAGTTGGCAGGCTGCGGACAGCAGCCGGGATAGTAAGTATCGTTACTATCAATGGGTGTGTACCCGCTTGTCACGGTTCTAATCACCACATTTTCAAAAGATGGCCTGCCCCACTTTCAGCGCTTGTGGCTCGACACGGGAGGACATACCTGCCAACGTAGGTTTAATGAGCCAACTGCCCACGAGGCGACGGCTGATTCCCGCGCTTCGAAAGACCGTCACCCGCCACCGACTCCTGTTTGCCGCCAAAACTGCTGTCGCGGCAGGCCTGGCCTGGTACCTTGCACCGTTCATGCCGGGCCCCGCCGCAGCCTATCCGTACTATGCGCCGCTGGGCGCCCTGGTGAGCATGCACCCCACCGTGGCCGACTCCGCCAAGCATGGACTCCAAAGCCTGGCGGGGTTGGTGTTGGGCATCGGCATGGCCTTCGCCATCACCACAGTTGCCGCGCCCACTGCCCTGGCTGTTGCCGTGGTGGTGGGACTTGGCGTGCTCATCGGCGGGCTTCCCCGGCTGGGCACTGCGTCTGAATGGATTCCCATGGCGGCGCTCTTCGTGCTGGTACTGGGCGACTCAAACGCAGAGGGATTTTCCTTCGCCTACGTCCTCCAAATGGCCTTGGGCGTCACCGTTGGATTTGCGGTGAACTGGCTGATCTTCCCGCCGCTGCACCTGGACGACATCGATCCCGCCATCGCCGGACACCAAGGCGCTTTGTCCCGCCAACTCAAGGACATGGCTCGAGCCATGGAAGAGTCCTGGCCACCTAACCACGAGGCCTGGGCCAGCCGCAGCGACGAACTCTCGCTCACAGCGGCCGGCGTTCGGACTGCCGTGCATCAAGCTGAACTGAGCGCAAAAGCGAACCCCCGGTCCCGACGTCGTGCAACCCGCCTGCCAAGCGACCTCGCAGGCCTCCGAACCTTGGAACGCCTCACCTTCCACGTCCAGGACATCACCGACGTCCTGGCGAGCGCCATTTGGGAAGAGGGCGCCGGAACCGTCATCCCCGATGCCGTGGTTGGCCCCCTCTCGGATGCTTTGGAGTCCGTGGCCAGCGTGGTGGACCACTGGCGTGACGCGGAGTCCGGCGAACTGGCCAACCGTTTGGCGCAGGCGAAGGACAGCATTGGCGCCCTTAGTGATGCCGTGGCCCAAGCGGCCGCTGACCAAGCACCGGTAAACGCACCGGCGTCCGTGGCCATGAGCTTGCGCCGGATCCTCACCGTGGTGTTGTCGTCCGAATAGTGGTGGCGTCCTCCGAGTAAGGGCTAGCGCGGTCGCAGCGGCGGGGAGCCCTTCCGCCCCTTGCCTGCGCCTATACCGTCCAACATTTCCGCCAGTGACTCCAACGAAGAATGCTTGGGCGACCAGCCCAAAAGAGCGTGCGCCCGGGACGTATCCATGATGGGCGCGTTGGCCGCCATGTCCACCCACCCGCCGTCGGTCACCTGCAGCCGAAGCCGCCAACTGACCTCGACGACGGCGCGCAGCACCGGAAGCGGGAACGGCATCACCCGCCGGGCGTTGAGTATCCACGCCAAGGCATTGGGGTCGATGACCGGCTCGGCGGCTATGTTGAAAGCACCTTCCGCCTTGCGTTCCACCACACGCCAGTACGCATCAGCGACGTCGGCCGTGTGGGCGGCTTGGAACACCATCTCCTTGGGAATGGCGAGCAGCGGCAGCCACGGCTTCCGCGGAACCAGTCGAGGCAGGAGCCGTCCCAGGAAGTAGCGTCCTACCTCGCTGCCGCCACCAGCGCTGAACATCAACGCGGGGCGGAGCCTTGCCACCACGATGTCCTGGTTCTCCTTGGCGAAACCGTCCAGCAGCCTTTCCTGCGCCGCCTTGTCCACGCTGTAGTGCGAGCTGCGGATGCCGCCCGTCGGCCAGCCCTCCTTGGTCCTTTGGTCCTTGGGAGCCGGCGAGTACGCTCCAACGGATGAGGCGCACACCACGTGTCCCACTCCGGCTTTGCGCGCCGCGGCCAGCACGTGGGCTGTTCCGGCCACATTGGTCCGGCGAAGCATCTCCCGGTTGTGGTTCGGCTGGATCAGCCACGCAAGATGAACCACGGCATCGGCTCCGGCCAAGGCTGCTTCCAGCGCGGGTTGGTCCTCGGCGGCGCTGATGTCCAAGGTGTGCCACTCCACGCCGTGATAGGGAGCGGCGTCCGGGTCGGGTTGCCTGCGGACGACACCCACCAATTCCAGGTCCGCGCCTTCTTCGGAGCGTGCCCGCTGGAGCCGCTTCAGCAGTTCCGTACCACCGTGTCCTGTTGCACCGATGATCGCTATACGCATGGCTGTTTCCTCAGGTCTGCGGGGTTTCGCCCGTGGAACGGATGCGTTCCAAAACGGCTGTGGTGGAGTGTTCGGGCACGTAATCCAAGATGGTCACAGTTCCGCCGTAGCGTTCCACGGCTTCGGTTTCCTGGAGCATCTCAGGCGTGTAATCGCCGCCCTTTGCATAGACATCGGGCCGCAGGAGATCTATGAGCGGTATGGGAGTAGGGGTATCGAAGACGGTGACATGGTCCACACAGCTCAGCGCGGCGATGACTGCCGCCCGGTCTGCCTCATGGTTGACCGGACGGTCCGGGCCCTTGAGCTTCCGCACGGAAGAATCGCTGTTCAGTGCCACCACCAATACGTCGCCCAGTTGCTTGGCTTGGTTGAGGTAGCGGGTGTGGCCGCGATGGAGGACATCAAAGCACCCGTTGGTGAGCACAATCCGCTTGCCTTCCCGGCGATGCTCCTCCACATGCCGGGCCAGCTCGGAGTCCGTTAGCGCAGTGTCCGCGAAGCCTCGGAGGTGCTTGGCCAGTTCGTCAGTGGTGCAGACGGAAGTACCTGGCCGATGCACAACAACATCGGCAGCGGCTTGGGCCAGGTCCACGCTGGTAGTGAGCGGCAGCCCCGCAGCCCGGGCAATCGTCAACGCAGCTACGAAAGTATCGCCGGCACCTGAGGCCTGCTTTTCCGCCTGGGGCCTCGCCCATGTCCTGTGGGTTGCCGGTTTAGGGGAGTCGCCGTTGGGCCGGATCGTGAGGGTCCCCTCCCGGTCCAACGTCACGACGACGGCGGCCGCACCTGAGGTGCGAAGGAGCTGGTCCGCGTGGGCTTCCACGAAGGGGCATCGGGCTGCGCCCCCGGGGAACTCTGTCCCGAGCAGCGTTGCCGCTTCCTGCGCATTGGGGGTAGCGAGGTCAGGCTGGAGGCTTGACCAACGTCCTGGATAGTGGGCGTCCACTACTACCAGGGTGTCCTGGCGGGCGCGGGGGAACCCGGCCTCAGTATCCGGTCCCAGATGCTCGAAAATTACGTCCCGAACAGCGCCTTCCAAAGCCCCTGCCCCGTAGTCACAGAGCACCACGGCTGAGGAACCGCGGAGTGCTTCGGGGATGGCGTCGGCCACCTGACGGAGGCCATCCGCCGGCGCCTCTTCGGCGGCATCATCCAAGCGCAGCATCACTTGGCCTCCGCTGCTCACGCGGAATTTGGTGGTGGTGGTCATCCCGGCATGGGACACCACGTGCGATACGTCCACCCCTGCCGTTCCGAGCTGCTCAAGGAGTGTTTGGCCTCCCTGGTCCTCCCCCACCAGTGAAACGAAACGAACGTCCGCCCCCATCGCGGCCAGGTTCATGGCCGTGTTGGCGGCACCGCCCGGGGCGAAGTCGCGGCGCCTGACCTGGACCACCGGGGCTGGGGCTTCGCGGCAGAACCGGTCAATGGTTCCATCCCACCAGCCGTCCAGGATGGAGTCGCCGATGACCGTAACAACGGGGCGGGCTTCGGCCAAGCGGCCCGGCAACCAGTCCGCCAGGCCTTCCTGATGGGCCAGGCCTTCTTTGCTGCCCCGGCTTTCGTGATTGGCCGGGCCCTCTTGATTGGCCGGGCCCTCTTGATTGGCCGGGCCCTCTTGATTGGATAGGCGTGCCATGGGGTACCTTCCGGTTGGGCTTACAGTTTCCTGTTCCCCTCAGGTACCCCGCGGCACGGGCTTCACACGCCGGGCCCGGGAGTTTCCCCACGGAACCACTACGGCCCCGGAGCTACTGAAGAACCGGCCCGCAAGCTTGGCAGCGAAAGGAATCATCCATGGAGAAACCGCTGACGAATCCGACCCCCGGGGTGGGTCCCGTGCTGGAGAAGTTCAGCGACGTCAAGCGGATTGCGGTCCTTAGGGGCGGTGGATTGGGGGACCTGATCTATACGTATCCGGCCCTCCACGCCGTGAAGAACGCTTACCCCGAAGCCACCATCACGCTCCTGGGTACGCCCATCCACGCGGCAGTTGCGGCTGCGACGGAAGGTCCGGTTGACGACGTCGAGATGCTGCCCGTCGCTCGCGGCGTTCACGACGGTCCCCGCAACGGCGAGCGCTTTGAGGACGACGCCGAGGACGTCGCCGCCCAGGAGGCGTTCTTCGAGGCGATGCAGGCGAGGGAGTTCGATATCGCACTTCAAATGCACGGAGGCGGACGGTTTTCCAACCCTTTCCTGCTTCGGCTCGGTGCGCGGCATACCGTGGGGACGCGCACCAGGGACGCGGAGCCGTTGGAGCGGAACCTTGACTACGTCTACTACCAGAACGAACCGGACCGGTGGCTGGAGGTGGCGGGCCTCGCCGGAGCTCCCACTATCATTTCCCCTCCCCTGCTTCCCGGGCCGGAGCACCAGCGGAACATCGTGGGATTCAGGGACCCCCGGCGGACATCGCTGGTGGTGGTCCACCCGGGAGCCACCGATCCGCGAAGGCGATGGCCGGCGTCGTACTTCGCTGAAGCCGCGGCGGGACTAGCTGCCCAAGGTGCCCAGGTGCTGGTAGTGGGCGACCGGTCAGAAAAGGCGTTGACCCAGGAAGTGGCGGAGCTCGCGGTCCGGCAACTGGCACCAAATGATCGGCAGGCCGTGCGCTCCGTGGCGGGGGAACTGGATATTGGTGACTTGGCGGCGCTGTTGGCTGATGCAACGGTGATGCTCGCAAGCGACAGCGGCCCCCGGCACTTGGCGCAGGCAGTGGGGACGCCGACTGTCGGGATCTATTGGGTGGGCAATGCGTTCAATGCGGGGCCGCGCGGACGGAGCCTGCACCGCGTCCATATGTCGTGGGTGACCCAGTGTCCGGTATGTGGTGCGGATGTGACCCAGGTGGGCTGGACGGCGCCGCACTGCGGCCACGACGACACCCTGATCAGGGGCATCGCCGTGGCCGACGTTGTTCAGGACGTGCTGGACCTTACGGCCACGAGCCTTCTTCTGCGGGGCAGATAAGGAGTTCCCGGACCTCGCTGCCGAACGGCTGGGAGAGGGCGAACACCACTGCTTGGGCCACATTGGCGGGATCGTTGAGCTTGGAATCGTCCTGCGGCTTGTATTGCTCGTCCCGGTCGTCGAAGAAGTGGGTCTTCATGCCGCCCGGGATGATGGTGGTGACGCCTATGACGCCGCCGGTCTCTGCGGCGAGCGCGCGGCTGAAGCCGATCACACCGAACTTCGAGGCGCAGTAGGCCGTTGCATCCGGCAGGGCCCGTAGGCCCAGGGTGGAGGCGATGGTGACGGCCCGTCCGCGGGATCCTTTCAGGTACGGCAGGGCGGCGCGGACCACGGACACGGTGCCCAGGAGGTTCACGCCGATGACCTTTTCCCATTCCTCCGCCGGGACATCGCCCAACTTGCCGCAGCGATCAATGCCTGCAGCTGTCACCACTCCGTCCAGGCCGCCCAGGGTTTCGGCGGCTTCTTTGACGGCAGCTTCCACGGCTTCACGGTTGGAGACGTCCACTTCCAGGGCTTTGGCGCCGGACACGTTGCTGACATCGCGATCGAAGACGAAGGGTGTGCCGCCGGCGTCGCGGATGGCTTCCACGATCGCAGCGCCAAGGCCGGAGCCGCCTCCAGTAACAATGACGCGGCCGGGTGTTTGCGTGTTCATGCGATTCCTCTCGGTTGATGGTTGCTTGTTGTCAGCTGACCTTGGCTAGTGCCGCAGCCAGGCCGCTGGTGGAGCGTGCCGGGTGGAAGGGCACAGTGACGCAGCGCCCTCCCCAGCCCGCCACCAGGCGGGCTTCCGGCAATTCTTCGGGGGTGTAGTCGCCGCCCTTGACCCAGATGTCGGGCTTGATTTCGGCGAGGCAGGCTTCAGGAGTGTCCTCGCCGAACACCACCACGGCATCAACGCATTCGAGTGCCAGCAGCAATTCGGCGCGGTCCTCCACGCTGACGATTGGCCGGTGTACGCCCTTGAGCCGCCTTACCGATTCGTCTGAATTCAGGCAAACGATGAGGCAATCGCCCATGCTGCGCGCAGCAGCCAACGTGCGGGCGTGGCCGGCGTGAAGGAGGTCGAAGCAGCCACCCGTGGCCACCACCGTGCCGCCCTGGGACCGCACGGCATGGGCCAGTTGAACACCGTCCGGGTGCAGGTCACCGGTGTCAACGAGTTCCAGGCCCTTGAGTTCGATTTCGGGACCGGGTTCGATTTCAGGACCGGGTTCGACGGCGGGACTCGCCTCAAGCGCGGGCGTTGCGCCTGCTGGACCGGCCACCACCGCCAACGCGGCCGCTCCACCGGCAGCGAGGAAGGCTGATGCGTCCTCCACTGCCTTGGTGGCCGCCTGGGCAAGGTCCAGCCCGAGCCCCAAGTGCACGGCAAGGCTTCCGGCCAGGCGATCACCGGCTCCGCAAGGATCACTCACGTTGGTCTTGGGTGCGGGAATTCCCTGCGCGGGGTCGCCCCCCGAAAGTAAGAGCGCCCCCTCTTCGCCCCTCGTCACCAGAACTGCACCGCTTCCCCACTTTTCGAGCAGGTAACGGCCGGCTTCTTCAGCACCTGTGCGTGACGGTTCCAATCCGCCGGCTTTCGCGGACGCCAGCGCCTCGGCAAGGTTGGGCGTCACGACGGCGACTCCCTCCACGGGCTCGGAACCGGCAGGATGCGGATCCCACACCACCGGGACGTGGCGGGCGGCGCCGGCCAAGGCGGCCCGGATGTCCGTGTTGGCGGTGATTCCCCGGCCGTAATCGGCCACCACAATGGCGTCGGCCGACCCAATTGCAGCCAGCATCTCCCCTGTACTGGCCGGGACGGGAGCAGGGGCGCACCCTTCATCGAACCTGACCATGGGATGCGTCCCGATCCGCACGCGGGTCTTGGTAGGCGTCGGAGCGAGCGGGGCTCCCGCAAGCACGGACACACCGGTCAGTGCGCGCCTGAGGTGGCTGGCGCCGTCGTCGTCCGATACTGCGGTGACCAGCGCGACGTCGTGTCCGTCCTGCGCGAGCACGGTAGCCACCAGTCCGGCGCCACCTGCACGACGCCGGATATCGGCGACGTCGACTACCGGCACCGGCGCGTCGGGGCTGAGCCGGGTGGCGGCGCCATTGATGTCGACGTCCAGGAGAACGTCACCCACCACCGTGATCCTCATGGCTGACCCCCTCCGGAGGAAGCTGCGCCGTAGGAACCCGCCCGCCTGGCAACCTCGGCATCGAACGCCCGGCACACCGCATGGATGGCGATGAGGTGGCCCTCCTGGGCGTTTGCCGAGATGGCGTCCACCGTGATGGCTTGATCGCAGGCGTCGGCCAACGGGTTAGGCCCGGCGCCGGTGAGTGCCCAAGTGATGATGCCGCGTTCCTTGGCAGCACGGGCGGCTTTGAGCAGATTGGGACTGCGTCCGCTGGTGGACAGGAGAATGAGGACATCACCTGCCCGGCCGTGGGCGCGCACTTGCCGGGCGAAGACTTCCTCGTAGCCGTAGTCGTTCGAGAGTGCTGTGACGGCAGAGGATTCTGCGTGGAGTGAGATTGCGGAGAACGGTGCGCGTTCATCGTCGAACCTCCCCACCAGCTCAGCCGTGAAGTGTTGTGCCTCAGCGGCTGAGCCGCCGTTGCCTGCTGCCAGGAGGCGTTGTCCGGACAGCAGCCGTTTGGCAAGTTCGGTTCCCCACTCGGACAAGAGGGCCGACTGCGAGCGCAGGGACTCCAGCGCGGGCAGGACATTGTCCAGGTGCTTGGTGACCTCGGCGGTGTGCGTTGAATCGGTGATTTCGGGAGCCCAGCGCCTGGGAAGGGTATCCGGAACAGTGGAAGGGGCGGTGGTGGTTCGGGTAGTCACAGAGCCTTTGATGTTCACAGTTTTGATGTTCACAGTGCCGTTCCTTCCAATGGTTCCAGGCGTTCGGGTTGCCGGGACAGGCCGGCGGCCAGAACGGATCGGTAGGCTTTCTCGGTGTCCGCTGCGATGCGTTCCCAGGAATAGCGGGACCGTGCCCGGCGCGCTCCGGCGCGGCCCATGTCCTCCCGGAGATCCGGATTACCCAGCAGTTTCCCCAACGCCTCTGCCAGGGCTTCAGGATTGCGGGGCGGGACGTGCAGCCCCGTTTTCTGGTCCACTACGGTCTCCCTGAGTCCGCCCACGGCCGCAGCCACAACGGGTACTCCGCAGGCCATGGCCTCAAGGGGCACAATGCCGAACGGCTCGTACCAAGGCGTGCAGACCACGGCGTCTGCGCTGCGGAAGATACCCGGCATCGCATCCCGCGGGACCTGCCCGCGCATGGTCACTTTGTCCTCGACGCCGAGCTCCTTGGCCATGGCCCTGAGGCGTTGCGCTTCAGGATCTTCCTCGAGGTTGAGGGCGTCACCGGAACCGCCAACGATCAGGAGCTCGACGTCGTTGAAGCCCGCCTCTGCCAGGAGGGGAAGGGCCTGGATGATCAGGTCCACACCCTTGCGTTGCACCAGGCGTCCCACGCTCAGGATCCGATGCGTGCGGGTCCTGGGCTCGGCGTCGGACGTTCCAGGGAACAAGGTGAGGTCCACGCCGCAGGGTGCGATGGAAATTTTGGACCGGCTGATGCCCAGGGCCTTGAGTTCGAAGACCTCGTCCGGGCAGGTGGCAATGACCCAATCAGCGGTGCGGCCTACCCACGGCTCCAGCCATTCCCTGGCTGGCGGGCTGGTATCGGCAGCGCCTTGGTGCCGGCGTTTTACGGATCCGAGCGCATGGAAAGTCTGCACCACAGGAACAGGGTCGGCCGCGCCTGCCCGCCGGGATGCTTGGATTGCAGCAAGGCCGGACATCCAGAAGTGTGCGTGCACCACGTCCGGCAGTTCGCCCGCCCAGTCCGCGCAGATGCCATCGGCCAGCTCTCCCATGTACGGCAGGAGATCGTCCTTGGGGATGCGGCGGGCCGGACCGGCATCCACATGGACCACGGCGAGTCCCGGCCCTACATTCACCCGCCCTGGTAGCTCGGGGTCATCACGCCGCGTGTACACCGTGACTTGATGGCCGCGATCTGCCAAAGCGGATGAAAGTGCCGCCACATGGACGTTCTGTCCTCCGGCGTCAACGCCTCCCAGGGCGGCCAGCGGACTGGCGTGTTCGGAGACCATGGAGATTTTCATGGGTGCGTCCTCTCAGTGTCATGGCGGGCGTTGGTGTCATGGCGGGCGTTGTCATGGCGGGCGTTGTCACGGCGGGCGGGAGCTGCACCGGGTTCCGGTCGGCTTTCCCGGCGTGTGCCCTTGGGGAGTTCGGCCAGGAGTTCGTCCCAGGCCCGGAGAAACTTGTCCAGCCCGTAGCGCTGCAGGGCTGCCTCGCGGGCAACAATGCCCATGGCGTAGGCGTCGTCGGGGTCGTCCAGCAGCCGTCGGGCAAACCTTTGGAGCTCGTCGACGTCGTTGGAGACCAAGCCTGCACCGTGCGGAATCGCGCGGCTCGCCTCGGTGGTGGCCAGTGCCAGGACGGGCATGCCAAGGTGCATGGCTTCGAGCAGGGCCAACCCCAACGAAGTCCAGCGGAGCGGGTGAAGGTACAGTCGGCAGCGGGCCAGGTCCTCGTGGAGCCTTGGCGCGGAGACGTCTCCGGCAATGCGCAGCCGTTCCTCGCTGAGGCCGAACCCTTTGAGGTTCAGCGCCTCCGGAAGTGCTTCGGTTCCCATGCCGAAGACCCGCAGCGGTCCCACCCCTGCAAACCCCGGGAGCAGGTCCGTTCCGGTGACCCGTCCGCGCCGGACAGGCTCGTTGACTACTACGCCCATCTCTTCCCGCTCACCTGTGTACAGGTGTCCCGGGTCCGGAATTCCGTGTTCAATCACCGTGGTGGTTGCCGTCCCCGTGTCCCAGAACAACTGGTTGAAGTGCGTCACATGGACCACCGGGATGGTGGTCTGATCTGCCAAAGGGTGGAGCGTGAACGGGACGTCGCCCTTGGGGGTGTTGTGTTCGAGGTAGACGGCGGGCAGGTCCACGCCGGGGCGGCGGCCGAGTGTCCGGGCAACGGCCGCGATCTCCTCGGGCCGCTGGAGGACCACTGCGTCAACGCTGGCGGGATCAAGGGTATCCAAGTCCACTTCCCGGGCGGCGGCAGGCCAGTCACGGCCGCCTCTTCCCAAACCCCACGCCCCGCCGTCGGACGATTTCGGAAGCAGGTACTCATGCTGGCCGCGGACAAATGCCTCCATCCATCCGCCGTGGACATGCCACACCAGGATCCTCATGGTTTCCAGACCTTTCGTCGAGTGGACAGGGAGGACACGCCTCCCAGGAGCCGTTCAACAGCTTCGACAACCTGCTCCGGGGTCACCGAGCTCAGGCAGGGGTGCCCGGGAACCGGACAAACGCGGGCGCGGGTGTTCTTGCAGCCCGCTTCCTGGTCGCCCAGCAATTCCAGCGGGACGCCGTAGGGCGCCCACCGGATGGCCGGAACCACGGGGGCGAACAGGCACACCACCGGCGTGCCAACCGCTGCAGCCAGGTGCGCGGGTCCGGTATTGCCGGTCACCACGACGGCGGCTCCGGCCAGTACCGCTGCGAGCGTCCTGAGGTTGGTTCCGCCTCCGAGGTTCCTGGCGGAAGGTCCGGCCACCGTTGCTGTCAGGGACGTTTCACCGGGGCCGCCCGTGACCACTACCCGGTGGCCGTACGCTTCCAAAAGTTCCACCGTTGCCGCGTGGTGGAGCGCGGGCCAGGCCCTGGCCGGTGCGGCTGCTCCCGGGTGGACCACAATGTAGGGGCCTTCGTCAGCCAGCTCGTCGGCCACGCCTTCGGGGTCCGCGCCAGAGGTGATTCGCAGCTTTCCGTCGTCGCCGTTGGGCAGCACGTAACCGCCGGCCTCTGCGATAGTGAGCGCCCGGACCACTTCGGGCTGGTCCTCGGGGAAGTCTTCGCCGGGTTTGAGCCGGACATCCAGGAGTGAGCCTGCGTAGTCCGTTGATGCACCCGTGATCTTTTTGACGCCGGCCAAGCGCAGGAGCATGGCCAGCGGAAGCGGAGACTGGTGGAAGGACGTAAGAATGACCGCTTCCTGAATCCGGGAACTGCGGACAAAGTCGATCAGGCCGTTGGTCATTTCTTCCGTGACGGGAGGTGCCGGGTTCACGATCCATGGGCATGCCCACGTGTGCACCTGCGTCACCCCCGGCAGCATTTCCGCAGCGCCGGCTCCTTCAGGGCCGCAGAGCAGGACCACATCGTTGGGTCGGCTGCCATCGGGCCGGCTTCCGTTCGCGACGGCGCGCAGGGCAGGTCCTGAAAGGAGTACATCGCCCATGCTGTCCAAGCGGGCTACCAGGACGCGGCTCATACAGGCGCATCCTGTTCTTCCAGCGCCCCGGAAAGTATGAGCTCCACAGCCTGCCCCAAGTCCTCCGCAACAAAGCCGGCGGCCTCGATTTCCTCCTGCCGCGTTACTTGGGTGGGCACCAGCACGGCCCTCGCACCCGCCGCAGCGGCTGCCTCCATGTCAGCACCGATGTCGCCAACAAAAGCGACCTCCTCCGGGCTGATGCCCAGCGTGCTGCACGCTCCCAGGATCATGCCGGGTGCGGGCTTGCGGCACTCACAGCCATCCCCGGGTCCGTGCGGGCAGATTTCCCACACGTCAAACGGACCCAGTAACTGCTCTACCCGCTGATTCACTGACATGACTTGGTCCAAGGTCAACAGCCCACGCGCCACGCCCGACTGATTGGTCACCACACCGGTGGCCAGTCCCGCCCGACGTACTTTTTCGAGGGCGGACAGCGCACCGTCAATGGGCCGCACCAGCTGCGGATCGCCGTTGTATGGCACGTCAACAACGAGTGTTCCATCGCGGTCAAACAGGACCGCCTTCAACGTTCCGGTTCCTCCCATACCCGCAACGTTCCCCAGTTCTCCGGACGCTAAACAGTGCGGCCGTGAGAAGTTTCGTGCAGCTAGACTCCTACCGGGAGGCCACTATGGACACAGCATTGAACAGTCACCAGAGCAACGATCAACCCCTGCTGCTTGCCCTGCGCGCTTTGAAACTCGGCGACCTCCTGGTCGCGGTTCCGGCGCTCCGTGGGTTGCGGCGGGCGTACCCCGAGCACCGGATTTTGTATGCCGCACCTGCCTGGATCGCCGAGGCCTTGGAGCTTGTGGGCGGCATTCACCATCTCCCCACGCCCGGGCTTGATGACCCTCTGACGGTCCCCCGGGGTGCCGTGGATATCGCAGTGAACCTCCACGGGAATGGCGCTGAAAGCCGTTTGCGGATTGAGGAATTGCAGGCCAACCGGGTGGTGGCGCATGCTTGCGACGGCACCGATGGGCCTGAGTGGACCACCGGGATCCCGGAACGCGAGCGCTGGACCCGGCTGCTCAACTGGCACGGCATCGAGGCTGATCCCTTGGACTACCGGCTGAATCGTCCAGCCGTTCCCTCGCCGCGTCCCGGAGCCACCGTGATCCACGTGGGTGCGGCCTATGGCAGCAGGCTCTGGCCGGTGGAGCGATTTGCTGACGTTGCGGTGGGGCTCGCTGCTGCGGGACACGAGGTAGTCCTCACGGGCGGCACTTCAGAGCGCGCCCGCGCAGAGGAGACCGCTGCCTTGGCGAAGCTCAAAGGAGCAAACCTCGACGACGGCCTGCTGGCTGGGCGGCAGGGGCTCGCCGAGTTCGCGGCCACCATCGCCGAAGCACGGCTGGTGATCTCGGCCGATACCGGCGCCGCACACCTGGCATCCGCGTACGAACGACCGTCCGTGGTGTTGTTCGGCCCCGCACCCGCGGAAGAATGGGGACCGCCGCCCGGACCGCACGTGGTGCTCACCGCCGTCGAACTCCGCCGCGGTGACGTGTTCTCCCCCGATCCTGATCCGGCGCTTTTGGCCGTGAGCGTCCAGGACGTCCTGGAGGCAGTGGAACGCCTGGCCGTCTAAAGCACTGTTACGGAGCCGTCCCGTCCTGCAGGTGGGCTTCTTCGTCCAGCAGCTGCGTTTGGAGAGCAACGAGGATTTTCGAAAGCTTGCGCGAGACCTGCATCTGCGACATTCCCAGGGCCTCGGCGATGGTGGACTGTGTTTCCTCGCGGTAATAGCGGCGATAGAGCAGATGCCGGTCCTCCGCACTCAGGCCGCGGATGGCGTTGCGCAGGGCCAACACGTCTTCGAGCCGGTCCGTGGGGCAGCCGAAAGCGGACAGCGAGCCCTGCAGTCCGTCGCGCCCCTCGGAGGCGGGAGCATCCAGGGAATCGGGGCGCTTGCTGGTGCCGGCCATGAGCGCTTCACGCACTTGGCATGGCTCCAGGTTCAGATCCTCGGCTACTTCCTCCGGAGAGGGCGTGCGTTGCAGCGTCTGGGTCATTTCCTCGGTCCGGGCCAATACCTGGCGGCGGACGTCCTGGATGGTGCGGGGCGGACGAACAACCCAGCAATGGTCGCGGAGGTAGCGCTTGACTTCCCCGGCGATGGTGGGGGCTGCGTAGGCGGGGAAACTGACGCCCTTTGACTCGTCGTAGCCGCGCGAGGCCTTGATGAGGCCCATGAACGCAACCTGCCTGACGTCGTCGAGGTCGTGGGTGTGGGCGGAGTATCTGGCAGCAATGGACTTCGCCAAATTGAGGTGGTCCAGGACCAGGCTGTCCTGGAAGCTCTGCCGGATGCTGCCTTCCGGTTTGCAGGCAGGGGTCCTGGTGTGGACGTTGAGGGGTCGGGTTTGACGCATGGGGCTTCAATCCTTAACCAGCTAAGTGGGGGTGAGCCCACGGCAAGACTCCTTAAAAAGAGAAGCACACTTACTATTAGCTTTCAACGGTCCACGGGGTTAGTCTCGAAAGGTAGCCACAATCAGGGATCGGAGTTTCCCATGGAAGAACCTCAGCTCGCCGAGCCGACTTCGGTCGTGGCCGATATCCAGGACCTGCTGCTCGATACACCCGACGTTGAAGCGTTCCTGGAAGAGTTGGCGAGGCATTCAGCCGGAATGTTCAGCACCGACGGCAGGGAGGTCTACTGCGGTATCACCTTGATGCGTCAGCGCAATGCCGGCACCGTCGCCAGCAGCAGCGAACGGGCGAGGCAGCTGGATGAGGTCCAGTACGCCTTTGCTGACGGGCCCTGCCTCCACGCCTGCCGTGAAGTAACGCAGGTCCACATTCCCGATTTCGCAAAGGACAACACCTGGCCCGAGTACAACGAGGCCATTACTGACCACGGTGTGCGTTCCGTGCTGGCTGTCCCCTTCCCGCTCGCGGACAGCACCACCAAGGCCGGCCTGAACCTGTACTCGGACCAACCCAATGCATTTGACCAAGCCGCCGTACAACGCGCCAACGACTATGTGCAGCAGGCCTCCAAGGGGCTGCGCCTGGCGGTGTTGATTGCGGAGCATAGCCAGACCGCCAGTAACCTCAGGGCGGCCATGGAATCCCGCACCGTGATTGACGTGGCAACAGGCATCATCATCGCCCAGAACCGCTGCACCCAACAGGAGGCCATGGACCTCATCAAGAAAGCCTCCAGCAACCGGAACGTCAAACTGCGGGTGGTGGCACAGGCCATTGTTGAATCCGCAGGCGGCGGGCCCGTTCAGACGTACTTCAAGTAGCTGGAATCAGGTTCCGGCCACCCCGGATCCCGCCCTTGTCCGCTTCCCCCGCCGCTCAGCGGTGAGGGGAGCGAACTAGAGCCGGATTGGACGCAGTGGGGCGCACAGCTGAGACGAGTGGCAGTTACAGCAGGCTGCGCAAGACCTGCGCTGCGCCGTCGTCGAGCACTGATGCAGTGACCTCATCAGCAACGGCGATGACCTCGTCGGGAGCCTGGCCCATTGCAACGCCCCGGCCGGCCCAAGTGAGCATCTCGATGTCATTGCGGCCATCGCCCACGGCAACCGTGTTGGCTTGGTCCGTGCCGAGCTTATGGCGCAAGGCCTCCAACGCGCTTGCCTTGGTGACGCCTTCGGCCGCAATGTCCAGCCAGGCAGTCCACCCCACAGAGTACGTCACGCCGGAAAGTCCGATGTGCCGGATGGCCTCGTTGAACTCCTCCGAAGTGTTCTCGCTGCTGAACACCACCACGCGGACTGCCGTGGAATCCAACATGGTCTGAAAGTCGACGCCGATGGACTCCACGCCGAAACTGGCGTCCTGGAAGCGCTCAGTGGAGAGGAAGTTTCCATCCTCGTCCTCCAGCGCGTACTTGGCGTTGGGCAGCCGTTCGCGCAAGGCCTTCAGGGCCGGAGCGGGATCGAAGGTTGCCTTGTGGATGATCTCGTACCCCTTTTCCAGGGAAGGATCCAAGCGAAGGGTCACGCCGCCGTTGCAGCACACAGCGTAGCCTCGTTCGAGGCCGATCTGCTGAATGATGGGAAGCGTTGCATTGAGTGACCGGCCGGTGGCGATCATGACGTCGTGGCCGCTTGCCACCACCGCTTGCGCAGCGGAGCGAACTTCCGGGGACATGTGGCCGTCGTGGTCCACAAGTGTGCCGTCCACGTCCAACGCGATCATGAGCTTGTTGTTGTTATTTGGCTGGTCATCGATGCCAGCAACTGGAGTATCAGTCAAAATAGTCATGCTTACAGTAGAGCAGACACCTCCGACACTGAACTAGGACCGGCGCCACAGCTGTGGATTAACGGACCGTGAATAGTCTGGTTCAGTCCCCCGGCTCATGGCCCCTCCCAAGGATCACCAGCTGCCTGGTGGCACGCGTCATGGCAACGTAACGGTCAACGGCGCCTTCAATACCCCCACTTGCGGAACCCCGGCCGTATTCCTCCGGATCGATCAGGACCACGAGGTCGAACTCCAGGCCCTTCGCCCCTTCGGGAGTGAGCCAGCTGACGCGGTCCTGTTGGTTGCCCACTTCCGCCTGGCTGATAACACAGGCTGTGCCCTCAGGATTGTCGCCGAGCCAGTTGTCCAGGATCGCACTGAGCTCCCTGGATTCTCCGTGAACCACAGGAATCCCACTGCTGCGGACCGAGGTAGGCACGTTGGCGTCAGGGAGCGCCGCCCTGATGACCGGCTCGACTTCGACCATGACCTCTTCAGGCGTGCGGTAGTTGATGCTGAGGCTGGCCATCGACACGGCTCCCATGCCCACGCGCTCCAAGCGTTCTTCCCAAGACTCCGTAAACCCGTGCCTGGCTTGGGCGCGATCCCCCACCACCGTGAAACTCCGCGAAGGGCAACGCAGCAACAGCATCCGCCACTCGGCGTCGGTCAGTTCCTGGGCTTCGTCCACCACGATGTGCGCGAACGGCCCGGCGAGGACATCGGGGTCCGCTGCAGGCAGCGCACTTCGGTCCATCAGCTTGTGGCGCATGTCATCACCGCGCAGCATGTACATCTCCAGGTTTTCGGAATCGTCAGCTGCTATCAGGTCATCAACCACCCGGTCCATCAGCTCCCGCTCTGCGTCCAGTGTTGCCTCCTGCTGCTTACGGCGTCGTGACGCCTCCGGGTCCCCAAGCCGTTGGCGGGCAGCGTCCAAAAGCGGCAGATCCGCCGTCGTCCAGGCCGCAGGGTCTTCACGCTGCAGCGTTGCTGTTTCATCAGGCCGCAACCATGGTGCGCACCACCGTAGATAAGCAGGGACCCTCCATAGATCCGCCACCAAGGCAGAGTAACCGAGCAGAGGCCATGCCTTGGCGAATGCCGTACGCAGCTCCGCGTTGTGGGTGAAGGCACGGCGCAGCAGGCTCTCAGCAACCTCATGATCGTCCAGCTTGTCCACGAGAATGGCGAGCAGTGCCTCCCACACGTCCTCGCGTGCTTCGTTGTGCGGGGATCCGGGTTCTGCGGCGTCGAAGGCCTCCACCCAGTCCTCGCTGCTGAGCCAAATGTCAGCGTAGGGCGTCTCGACCTCCATTCCCTTGGCGGGGGGCTGTTCGTAAAACCTGACCGCCTGCTCAATGGCTTTCACCATCTCAACGGACCTCTTCAAACGGGCAACTTCGGGATTATTCTCGACGACGGCGGTGGCACCTTCGGGGACCAGGTCCCTCAGCGTGCAGGTCTGCACTCCCTCTTCACCCAAGCTTGGAAGGACGTCGCCAACATAGGAGAGGTACTGCTGATGCGGGCCCACGAAAAGGACATCACTCTTACGCTGATTGCCGCGGTGGTTCAGGCGCGGATCCGAGTAGAGCAGGTACGCCGTCCGGTGCAAGGCGACCACAGTCTTTCCCGTACCCGGACCGCCGTCAACCACTAAAGCACCGCGAGAACCCGCCCGAATGATCTGGTCCTGATCCGCCTGGATGGTCCCCAAAACGTCCCGCATCCGAGGTGAACGGTTGCTGCCCAAACTGGCGATGAAAGCGGATTGGTCATCAAGGGCGGCGTTACTTTCCAAGCCCTCAGCAGTGAACACCTCGTCCCAGTAGTCACTTATCCGGCCCCGCGTCCACCGATATCTGCGGCGGCTTGCCAAGCCCATCGGGTTGGCGTGGGTCGCGCCGAAGAAGGGCTCTGCCGCCGGTGAGCGCCAGTCGACCAGGAGCCGGCGCCCCTCGCTGTCAGTAAGGCCGAGCCTTCCCACGTAAACAGGCTCCGGGTTGTCAACGGTGACCATCCGTCCCAGGCAAAGATCCAAGCCGAAGCGCCTCAAAGTCTTCAACCTCGCGGTGATCCGATGGATTTCCTGGTCCCGGTCCAAGGCTGCCTGTCCACGACCACCGGGCTGCTTGCGGATGGCATCAAGGCGTGCGGATAGCTCCGCGATTTGTTCGCTCAGGTTGGTTTCAATGGCGGCGAATTGCTGCTCGTCACTACCGATCAGCTTCGGATCGGCCTTGCGGGCAAGGTGCTCAGGCAAAGCGAAGGCACGGGTTTTCGGCGGGCTGATTTCCGGCATCACACGATTCCCTTTTCGGTTGGTAATGGGGGTTCGTGGATCAATTGTTCGGCACGTAGGGGGCCTTGCCGCAAGCCCCGGGGTGCGTTATAAATTGAATATGGAAGGGATGATTCCCTTCCTTTTTTGTGCCTGGGTACCCGTTGGTTCCGTCCAGTCCCGCGCTTGTTCGAAGTCCCCGCCATACAACGCGAAGCGTGGCTGATTGGAGCAGGTTTGGATGGTGCGGGCTAGGGTAGTCGGATGTCTTCACGAATGACCGGGGCTCAGCTATCGGCCCTCTACGACGCCGAGAATTTGTGGGCCGAGGATGACGACTTTTTCCTGGCGTTCGTGAATGAGCGGCCGAACAGCCGGGTATTGGATCTGGGCTGTGGCACGGGTCGAATGACGCTGGCGGTTGCTGGGGACGGTCACGCCGTTGTTGGCATCGACCCGAACCCGGACTCCCTTGCGGCCGCTCGCCTGAAACGCGGAGCCGAGGAGGTGACGTGGATTGACGGTACCTCGACGGCAATCCCCCGGGATGTCATTTTTGACGTGGCAATCATGACGGCCCATGTGGTTCAAGCGATTAACGACGACGCCGACTGGCACCGAACGCTCGCCGACGTCAACCGCGCGCTCGTACCCGGAGGTCGATTGGTCTTCGATTCCCGCGACCCTGCGGCCAATGCCTGGGACCGCTGGACCCCGGCCAAGACCCGGCGCCTGCACACCCTTCCCGACGGCTCCCTCGTGGAAACCTGGACCGAAAACAGTGTGGAAATCGGCGGGCTCGTTACATTGACCGAGCATCGCGTCCTTAATGGAAGCACCGAAGAAAGGGAGATCTCCGTCCTGGCATTCCGCACAGAAGATCAGCTGCGACAGGACCTGAAAACGGCTGGTTTCACGGTGGACAGCATTCACGGCGGTTGGTCCGGCGAGGACGTGGGCAGCGGGCAGGGCGAACTCATCGCGATTGCACACAAGCCCACATAATTCCCGCCCTGGTTCGCATCCCGCGCAGTACAACGGGGGGCGGAGCGAACGAGAGCGGGTTTTGGGCGCTATCCACGGCTCACCGCCAGAACAGTCCCGCGCCAATCAGCTTCCGGCGCAGCCTCTCCGGGTTCTCGACGTCGGCCCATCCCCAGCGAGCGAATCCGTAACCGAGGGCACGAATCCGGTCTTCCCGCAGCTTCTCGTTGTACACGGCCTCCTCAGCTGTGGCGCCGTTACGTAGTTCCAGGGTGGTGTACTTCGCTTTTCCGTCGAACTCGCCCACCACACCCTTCCGCCCTTCCTTCCCGGGCCACCAGAAATCGCTTCGACCAATGAAACCGTCTACATCGCTGAAATCGTGCTGTAGCTCCGGCTGCTCGACACCGAGAAACCGAAAGGCCGCCCTGCTATACGACTCTCCGGCAGATTCAACCAAAGGAGACGCCAGCGACAACGCCAGTTCCGCCCGGCGTCGGGCGGCAGCGTGCGGGTGAGCCCGGACGTCCGCCGCAATCTGGTCCATGTCCAGAAGGCTGGACTCCTGCGCCAACATTTTCGTCTTCCAGAGCTTCCGGGCTACTCCGTCCGCCACTACCAGGGACTGGCTAAGCGTCGATGAGAACGCTACGTCCAAGGCTGTTTGCAAGAGTCCCGTACCCATGAACTCTCCGAGTCTTACGGGGGTGGCCTCAGGATTCACGTGGTACCGCAAGGGGAAGCCTCGATCCTTAAGAACGTGCTGGCTGTCATTGCCGGCACTCACCACGGACAAAGTGGGCCTGCGACGTCCGGAGCGGCTTGGATTCGTCGCAACGCATTCCACATAGGAGGGGGTCCGCAGGATGGGTATCCCCATGACGAATGCAGCAGTTTCCCGGCAGAGGACAAGGCCCGGAATGGCTCTGGCAGCTGCGGCAACGGTCCAAGCGAAGCGAACCCAAGGCTGAGCCGTCATCCATTGCGATGTCTCCACGTAGAAGCCGCGGCGGATCCTCACCAGCTTGCCCGCCATGAAGCTGCTGTGTATCGCATCCGTCCGGCCGCCGGAACGGAGAATAGCAGGGGTTTCAATGAGGCCAGGTGGTAAGTCCATAACTCCACATTGCCCCCGTGCGGGCCATGGTTCAGCTACAGAACACCCTTATGTGCACAACCACGGATGTGGAGGACAAGCCGCAACGAAGAATCCCGCCCCCGTCCGTCACACGAGCCGTACAACGGCAGGCGGAGCGAACGAGGGCGGGATCCGTGAAAACTAGATAACCGGCAGAACCTCAAGCCCGCCAAGGTACTTCTGCAGTGCCTTGGGAACGTTGACGGAGCCGTCCGGGTTCTGGTGGTGCTCAAGGATGGCAACAATCCACCGCGTGGTGGCCAAAGTGCCGTTCAATGTGGCAACGGCCCGGGTTCCCTTGGCAACACCTTCATCGTTGACAACGCGTTCACGGATGTTGAGGCGGCGCGCCTGGAACGTGGTGCAGTTGGACGTCGACGTGAGCTCGCGGTAGGCGTTCTGGGTGGGGACCCAGGCTTCGCAGTCGAACTTACGGGCCGCGGACATACCGAGGTCACCGGCGGCAGTGTCGATCACGCGATAAGGGAGCTCGCACTTGGCCAGCATTTCCTCTTCCCAGGCGAGCAGGCGCTCGTGCTCAGCCGCTGCTTCCTCCACCGTGGTGTAGATGAACATCTCCACCTTGTTGAACTGGTGGACGCGGATGATTCCCCGGGTGTCCTTGCCGTGCGAACCGGCCTCGCGGCGGTAGCAGGAGCTCTGGCCCGCGTAGCGGATGGGCCCTGCGGAGAGGTCCAGGATCTCGTCTGCGTGGTAGCCGGCGAGGGCCACCTCCGAGGTTCCCACGAGGTAAAGGTCGTCTTCGGCGAGACGGTAGATCTCGGCGTCGTGCTTTACATCGAAGCCGGTGCCCTGCATGGTCTCGGGGCGCACCAAAGTGGGGGTGATCATGGGGACGAAGCCGGCGTTGATGGCCTGCTCCATGGCCATCTGCAGCAAGGCCATTTCCAGGCGGGCACCCACGCCGCGGAGGAAGTAGAAGCGTGAGCCGGAAACCTTGGCACCACGTTCCATGTCGATCGCGCCGATCAGCTCACCGATTTCCAGGTGGTCCTTAGGCTCGAAATCCGTGAATTCGCGCGGGGTACCAACAGTTTTGACCACAACGTAGTCGTCCTCGCCGCCCTCGGGGACGCCGTCCACCACGAGGTTGGGGATGACCCGAAGCAGCTCTTCCTGCTTGGCTTGGGCGGCAGAGGCTTCAGCGGCAGCAGCTTTGACCGAGTTGGCCAGTTCCTTGACCTCTGCCAGCAGGGCCTGCTTTTCCTCGCCCTTGGCCTGCGCCACCTTCTTGCCGAAAGCGTTCTGCTCGGCGCGGAGTGTCTCGTGGCGGATCAGGGCAGCGCGGCGATCGGAGTCAGCGGAGATGATCGCGTCCACAACGGACTCGTCGGCGCCACGGGCGCGCTGGCTGGCACGGAACTTGTCCGGATTTTCGCTGAGGTCTTTTACGTCGATCACCAGACAAGAGTATCGAATCCGCCGCGGATTTCCGGCCGACGGCCGGCAAGGGCCGCCCGTCCCGGATAGGAGGGAAAGAGAGGACTGCCCAGGAGGATAGTGTTGGAGCACCATGAGCGACTGGATCCTGTACGTGATTCTCGCTGGGGGCGTGGCGTTTGCCGTCTCCAGTTGGTGGGGTGTGCGCAGATTGAAAGCCCGGCACATTAGGAGCGCGGTTCGCGAGGACGCCCACAAGCCAGGCGCCGGGGACCAACGTGTTGCCGTCATCCTGAACCCGGTGAAGAACAACGCCGAAGTGGCCCGGCAGGCCATTATTGACGCCTGCAACCTAGCCGGCTGGGACGCCCCCAAGTTCTTCGAAACCACTGTGGACGACCCCGGCTACGGCCAATCCCGCCAAGCGCTGGCCTACGGCGCCGACGTCGTTCTGGCGTGCGGAGGCGACGGTACGGTGCGCGTCGTGGCCGAGTCTCTGGCCCACAAGAACGTGGCCATGGGCCTCATCCCGCTGGGCACAGGAAACCTGCTGGCACGCAACCTGGACCTGGATGTCACGGACTTGGCCGACTGCATCCAGATAGCACTGTTCGGTCATCAGCGCTTTATTGATACGGCCACCATGGGCATCGACAACGAAATTACCGGTGAGTCCGCAGAACACACGTTCCTGGTCATCGCCGGCATGGGATTGGATGCCGAGGTTGTTGGCGACACGAAGGAAGACCTCAAGAAGAGCGTGGGCTGGCTCGCTTACACGGAGGCCGGCGTCCGGCACCTTCCTGGCCGCCGGAAACGAGTCACCATCACCATGGATGACCAGCCCGAACAGGCGCGGAAGATCCGCAGTGTGCTCTTCGCCAACTGTGGCTTGATTCCCGGGGGCATCGACTTCATTCCCCAGGCCATGATCGACGACGGCATGCTGGACATTGTGGTGATGAGCCCGCGCAGTGCTTTCGGCTGGCTGGCCATGTACACAAAGGTCCTGTTCAAGCACAACGCCAACCTGCCGATGATGAGTTTCTACCGTTCCGGCAAGGTGGTCATCCGCAGTCAGGAACCTATGGCTACCCAGCTGGACGGCGACCCCTCGGGTGAGGCAACAACGGTCACCGTGCAAGTGGAACCGGGTTCCCTGCTGGTCCGCGTACCGAAAGCCACAACGCTCTAGATTGCGCCGACGTCCGGTTGGGCAGCGTTCCGATCAGCTTCCTCGGTGGCCGCCTTGGCAGCAGCGCGCGCCTCGGCTTGCTCCTTGATCATGGCTTGTTCTTCTTCAAAGCGGAGCCGGTCTGCACGATCGGCTTCATCGCCATTCCAGTCGTCCTGGTTTTCGCCTGTGGGCTTCGGATTGACGATCATGCCCTGGCCGTCTTTGTCATCCCGGTGAACAGACATGACCGCTCCTTTCGTTGGTGCATTCATCCATCGTTTATGGATCAAGCAAGCATACGCACAGAAGCATCCTTGCGAAAGGGCGGGAGTCCTGGATTGTGGACAGCGGCTAGGAGCCTTTCAGGATCGATTCAACCCAGGCGTGTGCTGAGGCAAAGGCGGCGTCGGAAGTGTGCGGGGCTACTACTGCCGGCTGCTTGTCCGCACGAGCGTAGGAGCCCAGGAACCGGGTCGCGGGACTGATCCGGTGGAGCCCCGCGAGAGCGTCGGCCACCCGCGAATCAGTGGCGTGCCCATCAGCGTCGATGCTGAAGAAGTAGTGACCCAGGTACTGCCCGGTGGGCCGGGATTCGATGCGGCTCAGGTTGACGCCTCGGGAGGCGAACTGGTCCAGGATTTCCATGAGCGCACCGGGGTGGTCTTCAGGCAGCGGAACCACAACAGAGGTTTTGTCCGCACCCGTACGGCCCGGGAGGAGGCCGGGTTTGCTCACCAGGATGAACCGCGTGACCGCCTCGGGATTGTCCCCGATGTCCTCGGCCAGAACATTCAGTCCGGCTTGTTCGGCCGCGACCAAGGGCGCACAGATGGCGGCTTCATAGGGAGCATCATCCTCCAGCAATCCCATGGCGGAAGCGGCCGTGGAGGATCCGGGAACGTAGTCGGCGTCTGGAAGGTGTTGGTCCACCCACAGGCGGCATTGCGCCCACGCGTGGCCATGGGTTGAGATCCGTTTGATGTCGGAAAGTTCGACGCCGGGCCTGGCCACGAGCACGAAGGTGATGGGAACGAGGGCCTCACGGATGATCCGGAGTTCCTGGCCTGTGGCAATCGCATCCAGCGTGGCCGTGACCCCGCCCTCCACCGAGTTCTCGATGGGGACCATGGCAGCGTCAGCCTGACCGGCACGGACACGATCCAATGCCGTATTGACGTTGGTGCAGGGTATACGTGTGGCGTCAGCAGCTCCGGGCACCTGCATGAGGGCGGCCTCGGTGAAGGTGCCCTCGGGACCGAGGAACGTGTAGGTAACTGCCGACATTCGAGATATTCCTTGTTGGTTATATACGCGGGTTAGAGGACTACAGGCTTCAGCCCGTTGTCAGAAACCATCGCCTTACCGGCCTCGAACCACATGTCCATGCCTCCGGCGACGTTCACGGCGGAGTAACCCTGTCCCACGAGCCACTGCACCGCACGGAAGGAGCGGCCTCCCGTGCGGCAGATGACGAACAGGTCGTCGTCCGGATCGAGTTCGTCCAGGCGGGCCGGAAGCTGGTCCATGGGGATGTGGCGTGCGCCCTCGGCGTGACCGGCCACCCACTCGTAGTCTTCGCGGACGTCCAGGATGCTGGCATCTGCCGGAATGTCGCCTACAGGTACGGTATCGAAGTCGCTCATGGCGGTCCCTTCCCATCGATTAAGTTCAGCATCCAGCCTAGTCCCCGAGGGCTGACACCGTAACTTCAAGGGAAACCGTAACTTCAAGGACGGCCTTCCCTTGCTTCCCGACGCCGGGACGTTAAGACTGGGACGGAAGCAGACTGGGAAGCGCTCCCACACCATCGGCCCGTAAGGAGTACCCCATGCCGGCTGCGCAAGCGACCATCCTGGCGACATCCGGCGGCTACAAGCCGGGCGACCGCACCAGGATAGAGTTCAACCACCTGATGCACTACGCCGTGGAGTTGTCCGGCGTGAGCGGCCGCGCCCCACGGGTGACACATATCGGCACGGCGTCCGGTGACCAGCGCTGGTGGGCTGCGGAAATGGACCAGGCCGCCCGAATTGCGGGGTTCGACTTCAGCCACCTCAACCTTTTCACCATGCCCAATATCCCGGATCCGGAAGCGCACCTCCGCGAGCAGGATGTGGTCTGGGTGAACGGTGGTTCCGTGGTCAACCTGCTGGCGGTGTGGCGGGCCCACGGACTGGATAAGGTCCTGCGGAAGGCTTGGGATAGCGGTGTGGTGCTGGCCGGCGTCTCGGCCGGTTCCATCTGCTGGTATCGGGGCGGCGTGACGGATTCGTTTGGCCCTGAACTGCAGCCCGTCACCAATGCGCTCGGCTTCCTCCCCTACGGCAACGGCGTCCACTATGACTCTGAACCGCGGCGTGCTCCTGCCATCCATCAGCTGGTGGCCAATGGCACGCTCGGTGAGACGCACTGCACGGACGACGGCGTGGGGCTGGTTTACCGGGGCACGGAACTCGTAGAGGTAGTGTCCGAGGTGAAGAACAAGGCCGCCTTCCGCGTGACCGCCGGCGCGGGCGAGAGCGTGGATGCTGTTGCTGTGGAGGAACGGTTGGAGTCGCGTTTCCTTGGTTGATCCTTACGCACAGGACGTCTCGCAGATGACGGCTGTTGAGCTCCGCGACGCCTTGGCCTCGGGCGGGCTCTCGGCCCGTGAGGCCACCTCGCATTTCCTATCGGCGATCGGCTCCCGGAACAAGCAACTGGGCGCCTTTGTCACCGTCACGGCCGAACAGGCCCTCAAGGACGCCGCCGCGGCAGATCAGTTGCATGCCCGCCTGTTCCGTGAGCACAGGCAAGATGAGCTCGGACTACTCCACGGCATGCCCACGGCGTTCAAGGACCTTACCGATGTGGCGGGCGTGCCCACCACGCACGGCAGCGCAGCCCTCGAGCACAAGCCTGCACCGGAGGACGGAGCTCTCGCGGCTACGTTGAGGAACCAAGGTGTCATCTCGCTGGGCAAGACGCAGGTTCCGGAATTCGGACTCACCGCCTACAGCGAAAACCGCGTTGCACCGCCGTCGCGAAATCCGCATGCTCCGGGGCGCAGCTCCGGCGGGTCCTCAGGTGGAAGTGCTGCCGCGGTGGCTGCGGGTCTTGTTCCCTTGGCGCCAGGGACCGATGGCGGCGGGTCCATCCGGATTCCGGCGGGCGCCTGCGGGTTGGTCGGCCTTAAGCCCGGACGCGGCCTGGTGCCATCCGGGGCAAGCGCGGGTGACGCGGCAAAATTGGTGGTCGCCGGTCCCCTCGCAAGGACTTCGGCGGATGCGGCGCTGCTGCTGGACGCGCTGGTTCCCCGGGATCAAGCGCCCGACGGCGGTTACCTCGCCAACGTCGGGCAGGCGCCGGAACCCCTGAGAATTGGCGTGAGCCTGGACAGCCCTTGGGCCGGCGTGTATCCGTTCCAGATCGAACCGGAAGCCATGGATGCCCTGGAGCTCGGGACCAAGCTGCTCCAGAAGGCCGGCCACACTGTCAGCGAAGCCCAAATCCGCTATGACAACCGCTATCCGGAAGCGTTCACCACAGCCTGGACTGCCGGCGTCGGGAGTGCCCGGATAGCACCCCAGCGCGAGGCGTTGCTGACTCCACTGACCCGGACGTTCCGGCGTCGGGCGCAACAGCGGAGCGCGTTGAAGGTCAATGAAGCCCTGAGTTTCCTCCGGCAGTTCGAGCACGATACCGTCACGCAGTACTCCGGATGGGACGTGATCCTCATGCCCACCTTGGCGCAGACACCGCGGCCGATCGGATGGTTCACGGGCGGAGGCCACAGCGGCGAGCCGTGGCCGAGCGAGTGGGCCGGCGACGCCGATGAGGACTACAAAAGGCAGTGCCAGTACGCGCCGTGGTCCTCCATGGTGAACGTGTGCGGGCTCCCGGCGATCAGCGTTCCCGTGCACACCACGTCGAGTGGCCTCCCGATGGGGATACAGCTGATCGGCAAGCCGGGATCCGAACTACTCCTTCTCCAGCTGGCAGCCGCCTTAGAAACCCGCTGAGATACGCGTCTAGCATATGGAATGTGGTTGCCCCGGGCATATATCGATGTGACAATGCCCGCAGTCAGTGCCAGCATTAAGAAAATGAGCACACCTCAAACCACGGCTGAGTCCGCAAAGCCAGCGGGCGATACGTCATTCTTCGGCCACCCAAAGATGTTGGCCAGCCTCTTCTCCGTGGAAATGTGGGAGCGATTCTCCTTCTACGGCATGCAGGGAATCCTGCTCTACTACATGTACTTCACCGCCGAGCAGGGCGGTCTTTCCATTGACCAGGGCCTCGCCGCTGGTTTGGTGGGCGCGTACGGTGGCGGCGTTTACCTGTCGACGATCCTCGGTGCATGGCTCGCCGACCGTCTCTTCGGCTCCGAAAAGGTCCTGTTCGGCTCGGCCATCATGATCATGGCCGGCCACATTGCGCTGGCCCTCCTGCCGGGCATTCCGGGCCTGATCGCGGGCCTGGTGTTGGTTGGCATCGGCTCCGGTGGCTTGAAGGCCAACGCCACGGCCCTGGTGGGCAGCCTGTACGGCGAGAAGGACGAACGCCGCGATGCCGGCTTCTCCATCTTCTACATGGGCATCAACATCGGCGGTCTCATTGGCCCGTTGGTCACCGGTTGGCTGCAGACAAGCTACGGCTTCCACATCGGCTTCGGTGCCGCAGCAGTGGGCATGGCGATAGGCCTGGTCATCTACTCCCTGGGCCGCAAGCGCCTTCCGGAGGAAGCACACCGCGTTCCCAATCCCCTCCCGGCGAAGGACCGCACCAAATATGGCCTGATCTTCCTGGCCATCCTGGTTGTCGTCGGCGTCCTGCTCGGCACAGGAATCGTCAATGCCAACAACCTGGCCAGCAGCATGGCCTACGCCGCGATCGGCGCCGCAGTGGTCTACCTGTTCCTGATCTTCCGCAGCCCGCTGGTCACCGGCGTGGAGCGTAAGCGCGTGATCGCCTTCATCCCCCTGTTCATCGCATCGGCCGGGTTCTGGGCACTGTTCCAGCAGCAGTTCACGTTCATCGCCGTGTACTCGCAGGAGAAGCTGGACCGTAACCTGTTCGGCTGGGAAATGCCGGCCGCCTGGGTCCAGTCCATCAACCCGGTATTCATCATCATCTTCGCCGGCGTCATGGCTGCCCTGTGGACCAAGCTGGGTTCCAAGCAGCCGAGTTCACCGCTGAAGTTCTCCGCGGGCCTGTTCATCATGGGCCTGGCGTTCCTTGCCTTCATCCCCCTGGCCGGCGAGGGCAAAACCCCGCTGCTGGCACTGGTGGGCATCCTGTTCATGTTCACCTTGGCGGAACTGTTCCTCTCCCCCATCGGCCTGTCCGTGAGCACCAAGCTCGCCCCTCAGGCGTTCCACACCCAGATGGTGGCACTGTTCTTCCTGTCCGTCTCGCTCGGCACCACGTTGGCGGGCATCCTCGCTGGCCTCTACAACCCCGAGGACGAGCTCCCGTACTTCCTGGGCATTGGAGGCGTGGCAGTGGTACTGGCTGTTGGCCTGGCTGCGGCAGCGCCCGCAATCAAGAAGCTGATGGGCGGCGTGCGCTAAGGGTTCCCGACTCACGACACGCAAACGGACCAGCGCCGCCTACATCCAGGTGGCGCTGGTCCGTTTCTGTGTTCCCTGCGAATTAGGGTGGCCCGGATGGGCATTAACGACGGCGACCCTTGCGTCAGGTGAGTTTCCCGCCTGACGCAAGGGTCGCCGTCGTACGCGTTCTAGTAGTTGTAGCTGCTGCTGCTTGAGGCACCAATGGCGATGAAGAAGATGATGCCGAAGACCAGCGTCAGCGCCACACCGAGGTAGCCCATCACCAAGCCGGCGATTGCCATGCCCTTGCCAGCGGGCTCGCGCTTCAGGGCGAGGTGGCCCAGGATCACGGCTGCGATCTGCGGGAGGATGAAGAAACCGAAGCCGACGTAGACGGCGATGCCGCAGCACATGCTGGCGATGCTAAGTCCCTTGGGCTCGGCCTGCATGGCGTAGTACGCGGGCTGGCCGTACGGTGACTGCGGCTGACCGTAGGGCTGCTGTCCGTACGGCTGCTGATTGAACGCCTGCTGCTGGTACGGGCTGGGCGGCTGGCCGTAGGGCGACGGGGGCTGCTGGCTGTAGTCGCCGGGCGTGTACGCGCCGGCGGGCTGCTGCGGCTGCGTGTAGAAGTCGTTCTGACCCTGGGCATCCTGCGTGTACGGGTTCTGGCCGTGCGCGCCCTGCTCGTAGGGCGGGAGCGGCTGGGTGGCGTTGGCGCCGTGCTCGGACGCACCCTCGGCGGGCCCCTGGCTGGACGTGCCCGACTCGGGCGCGCTGAACTGTGCGGGCGGAACATACTGCGGCGGTTCGTAACCCGCCGGATTGTCCTCGTTGCCCTTGGATGGCTGGTCTGACATAGGAATCCCCCTGGATCTGGTCTTTGATCCCAACACTACCGCCGCCGGGGTCGCCGCATAAGGTAGCGCGCGTTCGGCGCGTGGGCCGACACTGCGACGATTCTCACATTCATGCATACGCATGGAATTTTTTCTAGTTGGACTCGGTTTCCACAAGTAGCGCTCAAGCAGCGCCCACCAACGAAATCTGCGGGACCTGTCCCGCGAAGGAGGAATCATGGGTAACTTCGAAGGCAAAACCGCGCTCGTCACCGGCGGAGGCTCCGGCCTCGGGGAAGCGATCAGCAAGGACCTCGCGAAGAACGGCGCCAACGTTGTTGTGGTGGACGTTAACCTCGACGCCGCCACGCGCGTGGCCGAGGAAATCACGGCCGACGGCGGCAAGGCAGTCCCATTCAAAGGCAACACAGCGGTGGCCGAGGACAGCAAGAAAGCAGTCGACTTCGCCGTGGAGACCTACGGTGCCCTTAATTACGCGGTCAACAACGCCGGCATCGCGGGGGGCAGCGCTCCTGTCGGTGAAATCGACATTGAAGACTGGGACAGGGTCATCGCCATCAACTTGAGCGGAGTCCTCTACGGAATGCGCTACCAAGTCCCTGCCATCCTTGCCGCAGGCGCGTCCGAAGGCGCCATCGTGAACATGGCCTCCATCCACGGCGCTGTCGCAGCACCCGGCAACGCCGCGTACACCGCTGCCAAGCACGGCGTGGTGGGCATGACCAAGAATGCTGCGGCGGAATACGGAGCCCAGGGACTTCGCGTCAACGCAATCGGCCCCGGCTACATCGACACTCCCTTGCTGGCCGCCGCGCCGAAGGAAGTCTTCTCCGGGCTCGAAGCGAAACACCCGCTGGGACGCTTGGGGCAGGCTGAGGAGATCGCTAACGTCACCACGTTCCTCCTGTCCGACAAAGCCAGCTTCATGACCGGCTCGTATGTACTCGTCGATGGCGGCTACACCGCCGTCTAGCTTTATCAGTTGTCGCTTCGCCCGGTTCCCTGGGTCCTTCGCGGGTTTCCGAACCGGGGCGGGGCGATCTATTTGGCTAGCAGGCACTCCTGAACATGAAGTGAATCTTTGCCGCTCAGGCCGTTCCGGGGGCGCAGTACCGGGTTCCGGGGGCGCAGTACTGGCGCCAATCGGCGTCACAGGGGCCGGATCGGCGGACATTTCGTGTCAGTAGGCCGCGAGGTCTGGCATGCTGGACCCCATGGCTAGCCGAGCGGGCACAGTTGCCCTTCCCCAGGACCTTGTTGACATCACAGCCCTGCTGGACGCGTATTTTGACGTAACTCCGGATTTGGGCGACCCTGCGCAGCGCGTGGCGTTTGGTACGTCCGGGCACCGCGGATCCAGTTTGAAGGCGTCCTTCAACGAACCGCACATCCTCGCGATCACGCAGGCAATCGTTGAATACCGTGGCCGTCAGGGCATCACGGGTCCGCTGTTCATCGGCCGCGACACGCATGCCCTCAGCGAACCGGCACAGAACTCCGCCCTCGAGGTACTGGCCGCCAACGGCGTGACCGTCCTGGTGGATGCCCGCCATGGCTACACCCCCACTCCGGCACTGAGCCACGCGATCCTCAAGTACAACCGCGAAGCCGCGCCGGGCACTCCCCAGGCAGACGGCATCGTGGTCACCCCCAGCCACAACCCGCCCGGCGATGGTGGCTTCAAATACAACCCTCCGCACGGCGGCCCGGCCGACACCGACGCCACGGGATGGATCGCCGACCGCGCCAACCAACTCCTCGAAAACGGACTTCGGGGCGTCAAGCGCATGCCGCTGAACGATGCCCTCGCCGCTGACACCACCGGCAAGTTCGACTTCCTCAGCAGCTACGTGGACGACCTCCCGTCGGTGCTCAACCTTGACGCAATCCGCAACGCCGGCGTCCGCATCGGCGCCGACCCCATGGGTGGCGCATCCGTTGACTACTGGGGCGAGATCGGCGAGCGCCACCAGCTCAACCTCACGGTGGTGAACCCCACGGTCGATCCGCAGTGGGCGTTCATGACCCTCGACTGGGACGAGAAGATCCGCATGGATTGCTCGTCGCCGTCGGCCATGGCGTCGCTGATCAAGCGCATGACCCCTGGTGCGGACGGAACCGCAGCATACGACGTCGCCACGGGTAACGACGCCGATGCTGACCGCCACGGCATTGTGACGCCTCTTGTTGATGGGGTGGGTGGTCTCATGAACCCGAACCACTACCTCGCCGTCGCCATTGACTACCTGTACCGGAACCGCAGTGGCTGGAACCCGGAGTCCGTGGTGGGCAAGACCCTTGTGTCGTCGTCGATTATTGACCGCGTTGCCGGCGGGCTCGGCCGCAAGCTGGTAGAGGTTCCCGTGGGCTTCAAGTGGTTCGTCCCCGGGCTGCTGTCCGGCGAAGGCGCTTTCGGTGGCGAAGAGTCAGCCGGCGCGTCCTTCAACAAGCTCGACGGCAGCGTGTGGACCACGGACAAGGACGGCATCCTGCTGGCGCTGCTGGCGTCCGAGATCACGGCCGTCACAGGGTCCTCTCCTTCGCAGCTGTACAAAGGCCTGACTGACCAGTTCGGCGCACCCGTGTACGCCCGCATCGACGCCGCGGCCACCCGCGAGCAGAAGTCCAAGCTGGGCAAGCTCTCCGCCGCCGATGTCACTGCTACTTCCCTTGCCGGCGAAGAAATCACGGCCAAGCTCACCGAGGCTCCCGGCAACGGCGCCTCAATCGGCGGCCTGAAGGTGGTCACAGAGAACGCCTGGTTCGCGGCCCGCCCCTCCGGCACCGAGGACGTCTATAAGATCTACGCCGAATCCTTCAAGGGCGCCGACCACCTCGCGCAGGTGCAGCAAGAGGCCAAGGCGCTGGTGGACGGGGTCATCTCGTAGTGACTGGACCACTTATCGAGGAGTTGTCCGCGGATGAGGAACAGTGGATCGAGGATCTGCTGCGTTCCTTCCAGCACGTTGGCACAGTTGTGGACGGACCGGACCAGGTTGAGCCCCGCACAGACCTCCAGTACATCGACGCCCTCTGGCAGATGACTGTTGGTCACAGCGAGGATGAGCCGGACTTCGATCCCAACCCGATGATCAACATCATGGGGGCAGCCTTCGGGAATCATTTGATCAGTGAGCTTCCGGGGCTTCGCTGGGTGCTCGGAACGTATCCGGACGGCGTTACGGAAGTGACCGTTCATCACCAAATCGGCAATATCGTGCTGCACCCCATGAACTTCATCGGTAAGCGCTGGCCCACCCGCGCCGAAGAACCCCACGATTGGATCTCGCAGCAGGCGGCTCATTTGGTCGAGGGGATTCAGGGCGCGCTTGTAGCGGCATCGGGTAACTAGTACGCCGCGCTAACCCACTAGCGACACCCAAACGGGCTGGCGACACTCGGATACGGGTGTCCCCGGCCCGTTTTCGTGTCCTCAGTTGCTTTCGGCGTCCTTATTGGTTTCAGCGTCATGGGTCCAGAGCCTGAGGATGCGCCTGATGGTGTGGTCGCCTTCCGGGGCCATGTCCACCAGTGCTACCTGGTCAAGCACGACGACGTCTCCGTGCTTTGCTCTTTTGCCGTCGTGGTGGGAGATGTGCGGCCGGTAGTTCTCAAGGACGTAGTTGGGAGTAGCAATCCTGGCTCCCACGCCGACTGCCGCCTCCACAATTTCCTCGTGCAGCCCTTGAAGCAGCGGGTTGTGCTCGATCAGGCTCACCGGGATGGACCCCATGTGCCCAAAGCCCGCCTCCTCGCCCACCGTGAGCCGGGTACCAAGCGCGCCCTTGACCGGCGCTTCGCCCAGATCCGCAAGGACACCGGCGACGTCGGCACTCAGGTCAGGGCCGACGTCGAACCTTAACAGCGTGATGTGCAGCGGCCAGTCACTGCGCGGAAATACCATCCCCGGTGAGACCGGCTCCGTGAACGCTACCCAGATGAGGTTCCGCATAGGCATAGTTTGCCACCAGCAACCCTCACTCACATCCCAAGCCCGGGCTAGTCTGAAGAACCTGCGACCGGGACCGATGAGCTTGATAGTAGAGGGCGCCACACCTTGGGCTTACGCAGCCGGAGCGATCAACGAATCGACATCCGAGCTCAGAGCGAGTCTGCAATAGTGGCTCTGCACAATTCTCGGATCACAACAATCAATCACAACTGTTAGGGGCCGAAAACTGACCGGCCGCGAAATTCGCCAGTATGTCCGTTCTTGCATCGAAACTGGATTATCCCATCACGGTTAGCCTTGGCACCGAAAAGTTTCGCATTGACTCCGGGCCGATTATCCTCACGGCAAGGAATGCACTCTGCGACCGGCTTAGCCCGGTAAAAGCTGCCGGGCTTGCCTTTAGATGGAATCAGGGCCCGACGCCAGGACTTTCGGCGGTAATATATGGGCCACTGACGAGACCGGGCGGTAAAGAATCTCCAGCTTTTAACCGAAATGACGATGGAAATTACTGTCAAAAGGATCAATGACAAGCCCCAGGCCCAAGTTTCAGCCAGAGCACGCAGAAGGGACGGAATATCCGCAACGGACGCGAAGGCTCTCCAGTTAACGGGACCCCAGATTGTCCATGCGCTCATGGCGGCACTAACGACCGTCGCCACTAAGGCCAACCATTTGGCGCGATCAGAAGTAACCCAGCTAGCGCGACTCTTTCGCAATTCGACCGGAGTTTTCTTGCCGTCCTCGGCCGCCCCATAAGTAATAATCAAGTCGCCCGCCACGACCGGGCTGTGATCTCCGGTGGTGCGAACACCAGACTGATCAGAGATGGTGTTGCCCTGGAAGCTACCCTCTCCCCGATTTTGAACACTTATCTTTGGACCGTCATAGCCGGCCCTCTGCTTGTCTTTCAACTGTCTCTACTCTCTGCTCTCATTGGGAATCAAGGCGCTAGCCCCGCGCATGAGGCATCATGTCGAACGCTAAAAGAGGAGACATCTTTAGTCAAATCATTTGATAAATTTCCCGCCGCCTCCATCACGGCCCACTTCCTGGTTCCTTTTCACGGCCCACCCCCAGTGACTTCAAGCCCGAGGGATCTGATAGAGCGTCGCCCCCAAACCCAAGGGATCTGATAGAGCGTCGGCCCCAAACCCGAGGGATCCGATAGACCGTCCGGGCGGCGGAAACAAAAAACGCCCGCCCACAGGAAAGTGAGCGGGCGTTTCGGCGGAAACTTAGACGGTGCGAACAACGTCGTCGTAAGCGAACTTCGGCTTGGCTTCGCCCCAGGCGTCGGGGCCGGGCTGGCCGATGTTGACCACGAGGAAGCTCTTCTGGTCGCCGGCGGGGAAGAATTCGGCGTCGATTGCGGAGAAGTCGGCACCGGTCATTGGGCCGGCGGCGAAACCGAGAGAGCGCACGGCGAGGATGAAGTAGCCAGCCTGCAAATGAGCGTTGTTGTTGCCCGTAGCAGCGGCGAAAGCGGGGTCGGCGTCGTACATGGCCTTGGGTGCACCGTACTCAGGGAGGAACTTGTCCCACTGACCGTGCCAGTCGGTGTCGTAGGAAAGGATGGCCACCAGCGGGGCGGAGGCGGTCTTGGCCTTGTTGCCGTTGGAGAGGGCGTCAACCAGCTTGGCGCGGGCCTCGTCGGAACGGACGTAGGTCACGCGGAGCGGCTGGGAGTTGAAGGCGGTGGGGCCGAACTTGGTGAGCTCGTAGATGGCGCGGGCCTGCTCGTCGGTGACCTCACCGGCGAAGCTGTTGGCGGTACGGGCTTCGGCAAAAATGGCGTCGACTGCTGCGGCGTCAATGACTGCTTCTTCGTGGGCGATCGTCATTTCGTGAACCTTTCGCTGGGCCCTGGCCCTGAGCCGGCCGGGCACTTCTGCTTTCCATGGTTGCAACTTCAACTTCCGTTGTCCTCTTCCCATGACGGCCCGTGACGTTGGGCACAGGGCGAAAGTCGGTAGCATCATGCATACGAGCTGCTACCCGCTTTGGGGACGTTCAGCCGTGGGAATGACGACACCAGAAGGGGCCTGATGCCTACCTTTCCCCTAGTAGCCCGTCAACGGGCGCTGGCTGTTCTCGTCATGCTTCTGGTGATGTTCCTGATGCCCACCGGGCAGGCTTGGGGCTCGGTCCAGAGTTCCAGCTCCCTTCAGCAGCAGCCCAGTACCGAAGATCCAGGAACACGGTTCTTTGGCGCCTTGCTCGACTGGGATAAGGATTCGGCAGCGGACTACTCCCAGCGACTCGGTGCACCCGCGGCACTGTACGGCCAGAATGTGTCGATGCCCTTGGGCGATGGCGGCCGGGAATACCTGAAGGGCTACTTCTCCCAGATCGCAGATCAAGGCTCGCACGCGCTGCTTACGGTCCGCCCCGGCATAGACCTGAAGGAAATCAACGACGACGTCGCGTCCGCTTTTGCCCGTCAAATCACGACGGCGGCAGCCGGCTTCCGCGGGAAAGTGTTGGTCCGCTTCGCACCGGAAATGAACGCCCCGTGGGTCAGTTGGGGGCAGGAGCCGGAAGCTTACCGGGCTGCTTTCGACAAAGTAGCAGTAGCACTCAGGGCCACCCTTCCGGATCCGGTGATGGTGTGGTCCCCGACTGCAGAGAAGGATTATCCCTTTCAGGTCGCTACGGCCACCCCTCCCAAGGGTGTGCCGCTGGCATCGCTGGACACCAGCGGGAACGGTATTTGGGACCAGGACGATTCCGCGTTTGCGCCGTACTACCCTGGCGATGACGTGGTGGACTGGGTTGGCTTGTCCGTTTACCACGACACAACCGGCGCCAGCGTGGCGAGCAATACGCTCCCTGCGGCGGGCGAGTTCAATGACGCCCTCCATGGGTCGGGCGGCGGGTCCTCCATCGACACCTCCAGCGGCACCTCCAGCGGCACCGGAACCGACAACTTCTATAGCACTTACGTCCAAACACGCACCAAGCCCCTCTTGGTTGAAACCGGGGCTTTCTACTCGTCCGGAGCCGGCGGCGCGGCCGAGCTCGATGTCAAGGAAACGTGGTGGCACCAGGTTTTCGCCTCTGTAGCGGAGCCCGGCAACGGGGCTGTCCGGGCAGTGGTTTGGAACGAAACCACTGATGTGCGCCAACCGGGCGGGGTGTCCATTGATTGGAGGGCTACCGCTGAACCCTCACTTGCCAACCCCTTCCGAACCTCGCTGGACACCTCAGGCCTCACCATTGGACCTGTCACTGAGAAGGGCCTGGAGAACGTGCCCGGCATTGAGGCACCACAGCCCAAGACCGGCACAGTCATCCAGGGATGGGCTGCATGGGCTTCGGCCGCATCAGTGTTGGTGGCGGTCGCAGCTTTGTGGTTGTTGTCGTCCCGGGCCTTCGCCAGCAAGTGGTCCTACACCGGCACGGGCAAGCGTGATGCGCGGATCGATATGCTCCGCGGGCTGGCAATCGTGTTCGTAGTGGTCAACCATGTGGGCATCAACTCCGTCTTCCAACTGCTCAGCCAGGAGACCCTTGGAGTTGTTTCCGGGGCGGAGCTGTTCGTCATGCTCTCCGGAGCGGTCTTGGGCATGGTTTACGGGCCGCGCATTGCAACGGAACTCGGTGATGTGGTGGACGGAACCACCAAACGTGCCTGGAAGTTGTATTTCACAGCCCTCGCCGTGGTCCTGATCGTCTACGGCCTGAGCTTGCTTCCCTTCGTCAACGCCGCAGCGGTCACCACCTTCACGGATCAAGGAACGGGTGGAGCAGGACGCGCCGCCGCCGGCACTACATACGACCTCTATGCCGGAATGGAAGGACTGCTGCAGTTCCCCGTTCCGCAAGGGCTTATCCCGGCTCTCCTGTTGCTGCAGGTTGGGCCATGGCAGTTCAACATCATGGGCCTCTATGTGGTCCTGCTGCTCATCAGCCCGCTGATCCTCTTGGCACTTTCCCGTGGGTTCACGTGGCTGGTCCTCGCACTCAGCGTCGGCCTCTACACGGCAGGATCGATCTTCCGCTTCCGATTGCTGCCCTCACAGTTCGAGGATTCCTTCCCGCTTCTCGTGTGGCAGCTCCTGTTCGTTGTGGGGATGACGGCAGGGTTCTATAGACATCAGATCATCGAGTGGTTTGGTGACCCGCGCCGGCGCCTGCTGCTCGGAGGGTGTATTTTCCTGGCCGCAGCCTGTGCCGTCTTCTCCTGGAGCGGCCCCTATTTGACCAACCAGCTGGATATCCGGCTCGCGCTTATCCCTGAGAACACGTTCAGATACGTCTACGACACGTTCTTCAGCCGGACCTACCTTGGGCCGGGACGAGTGCTGAATGTCTTCCTCATCACCATCGCCTTGTACGCCTTGTTGAGTGCTTTCTGGAAGCCGCTGTCACGTGCTGTCGGCTGGTTCTTCATACCTCTGGGCCAAGCCACTCTTTACGTTTTCATCATGCACGTGTTCTTCATTGTGGCCATCGCCAACATCCCCGCCTTGCGGGACGGGAACCTCTGGCTGAACACGGCAGTGTACGTCGTCTTGCTCGCCACACTATGGGTGATGGTGAAAACCAAGTTCCTGTTCGGGCTGGTTCCCAGCTAAGCCGCCCACACAGCCGCATACGGGCGGGCATTTGGCGGTAATGTTGCACCGAATCCCAATACTCTTCTGAGGAAGGCCCCGCCATGAGCATGCTCGGCATCAAATGGAAGCTCCACGGCAACGGCAAGTCCATTCGCCCCGGCCACGTGGTGGCTCCCGACGAGCGGCTCGCGTGGCCCCTGACCATCGGCATCGGCATGCAACACGTGGTGGCCATGTTCGGTGCGACCTTCCTGGTCCCCATCATCACCGGCATGCCACCCGCCACCACCCTGCTCTTCTCCGGTATCGGCACGCTGCTGTTCCTGGTCATCACCAAGGGCCGCGTGCCCAGCTACCTGGGTTCGAGCTTCGCGTTCATCGCCCCGATCATAGCGTCCCAAGAGCAGTACGGCGTCGGTGGCGCCTTGGGCGGAGTGGTGCTTGCCGGCGTCGTACTCGCGCTCATTGGTGCGGTTGTCCAGAAGTTTGGCGCCGAATGGATCAACCGGCTCATGCCGCCGATTGTCACCGGTGCCATTGTGGCGCTGATCGGCCTGAACTTGGCGCCGGCCGCGAAAGCCAACTTCGACGCCGCTCCCGTCACCGCACTGATCACGCTGGTGACCATCATCCTGGTTTCTGTTCTTTTCCGCGGGATCCTTGGGCGCCTCAGCATTCTCGTGGGCGTCGTGGTGGGGTATCTCGTAGCGATGATGCGCGGCGAGGTTTCCTACGAAAAGATGGACGCCGCCGCGTGGATTGGCCTTCCCCTCTTCCAGACGCCCGAATTCCACATAGGCGTGGTGGGGTTGTTCGTACCCGTGGTTTTGGTGCTGGTGGCTGAAAACGTGGGGCACGTAAAGTCGGTGGCCGCCATGACGGGCCAGAACCTCGACGGCGTCTCCGGCCGCGCGCTGATGGCCGACGGCGCCGCGACGGTACTTGCCGGCTTCGGCGGCGGTTCCGGTACCACGACGTATGCGGAGAACATCGGCGTCATGGCCGCCACTAAGGTCTATTCGACGGCGGCCTACTGGGTAGCCGGTATCTTCGCCATCCTGCTGAGCTTCTCCCCGAAATTCGGCGAACTGATCGCCACCGTCCCCGCCGGTGTCCTGGGCGGCGCCGCGACCATGCTGTACGGCATGATCGGTGTGCTCGGCGTAAAGATCTGGGTGCAGAACAAGGTCAATTTCTCCAACCCGATCAACCTGACCACGGCTGCCGTGGCGCTGATCATTGGGATCGCAGACTACACGTGGACCATCGGCGAGTTGAAGTTCACAGGCATCGCACTCGGGTCAGCTGCCGCCCTGGTGATCTACCACGGCATGAAGGGGCTGGCTCGCTGGCGCGGGACCGTCGCCGAGCCGGAAACCGAGACGGCGGGGCTGCCGCCTGCGGTGAAGTCGGCGATGAATGCTGCGGCTAAGAGGGGCGTGAAGAAGGGCAAGTAGGTTGGGAATGATCCGGGTTCCGCATGCCGTCCCCGAGCTCAGCTGGTTGCTGGCAGAGCATGAGAAGAGCGTCTGGACGGGATATCTGGCGCGTTCCGGGCAAAGTCTCAACGACCCCCACGTCTACCCTCCTGGCTACAGGTCGTTTCCGCCCGAATCCTGGCCACCGTAAACTGCTTGAAGTGGATGCGGCAGCAAGCCGAACCTCTAGACTGAGCCGATGAGTTTTGGTCGCGAAGCAAGGCGGGTCCGGGAGCACTCGTTGCCCCTAAGTGCCCGACTGCGCTCGTTCACGAGCTGCATCGAGCTATCGCAACCCAGCGTTTCCAACCGACGTTCTCGTACCTTGAGGCCAAGGTTCAGAGCTCATGGCGGGATGCGGAATTCTTGAAGCCAACCATGGATTTACTGGAGGCGGAGCGTGCGCTCCATCTTCACATTGACGCCGAGTACTCGCGACTTCGCAACGCCAAGAACAGTGACGGCTTTCGGGATCCCTCTCGATTTGAGGTCACCCCTGTCTTCCCACACCGCTGGCATGGCGACGAAAACGTACGGGTGGCGGACCCGTGGGCATCAACAATGAGCGGAGGGTACCCACCGAGGGGCGAGCTCTCGGCAGTGAGATCCCTCCAAAACCCCGAGAGCTAACCCCTCGGCGGCGCGTGGGGGAAAGCGCTCGTCGAGGGGCGAGCTCTCGGCAGTGAGATGCCTCCAAAACCCCGAGAGCTAACCCCTCGGCGGGCCCCTCAGGGGACCCTCGCTGAGCGCAGGGGCCGAAGAGACCCCCGAAGACATACAACAAACCCCAGAGAGCGCTCTCTTGACGCACGTGACTTGCAGCACATACTGTGGTCCCACATCCCAGAGAGCGCTCTCTCGCCCCAGGCGTACGGTCGCTCGAACACACAAAGGAGTGATCGTGGAGTTTTCGCGACTAAGGAAATTCACTGCCCTGGCGGGCGTGGCCTCACTGGCCCTCGTGGCGGCAGGCTGCAGCAGCGGCGACGACAAGGCGGCGAGCGCCGACAACCCCATCACACTGACCGTTACCACCTTCGGCACTTTCGGATACGACGACCTGTATGCCGAATATGAGAAGCAGAACCCCGGCGTCACCATTGAGGCCACCAACATTGACCGGGGTTCCAATGCCAGGACCGATGCGTTTACCAAGCTGGCCGCAGGCTCCGGCCTCAGCGACGTGACGGCCATCGAGGAAGGCTGGCTCGGCTCCATCATGGAGGTCTCGGATCAGTTCGTGGACCTCAAGGAGTACGGCGCAGAGGACATCAAGGGCAACTGGGTGGACTGGAAGTTCAAGCAGGGCACGGATCCCGATGGCCGCGTGATCGGCTACGGCACGGACATCGGACCGCAGGCCCTGTGCTTTAACGGCAAGCTATTCGAAGCAGCCGGCCTGCCGAGCGACCGTGAGAAAGTCGCCGAACTTTTCGGCGGCAAGGACGGAAGCTGGGAAACATACTTCAAGCTGGGCCGCCAGTACAAGGAGGCCACAGGCAAGGCCTGGTATGACCAGTCCGGCTTCGTCTGGAACTCCATGGTCAACCAGATGGACGAGGGTTATTACACCAAGGACGGCAAGCTGAACGTCGAGGGCAATAAGGAGATGCGGGCAAAGTTCGACATGCTCGCTGCCGGCACCGCTGATGGGCTTTCCGCCAACCAGACCCAGTTCGACTGGGGTAACGGCAAGGCCTTCGTGGACGGTTCCTTCGCCACGCACGTTTGCCCGGCTTGGATGCTCGGCACCATCAAGGGCCAGCTCGAGTCAGCAGGCGGCGGAGCAGCCAGCGGCTGGGACGTAGCCGACGTCTTCCCGGGCGGCGCATCCAACTGGGGCGGCGCTTTCCTCTCGGTTCCCAAGAGCTCCAAGCACCCCGCTGAAGCAGCCAAGCTGGCAGCATGGCTGACCGCACCCGAGCAGCAGATCAAGCAGTCCGCTGCAGCGAACAACTTCCCGAGCACCCTCGAAGCCCAGGCAAAGATCGTGGAAGCAGCAAAGCCGAACGAGCTCTTCAACAACGCTCCCTACGGCGCCATCTTTGAGTCCCGCGCCGAGGGCGTCATCGCCCAGTTCAAGGGTCCGGATGACTCTGTGATCCAGGAGAACGTCTTTGGTCCCGCCCTCAAGATGCTCGATTCGGGCAAGGGCACGGCCGATGAAGCCTGGAATGAAGCCGTCAAGCTCCTCAACGACCTCGTGGTCAACAACTAGCAGCACCCGGCCTTGGGGCCTCCGGGAAACCGGAGGCCCCCTCACAGAGTCTGAGACCCGACCATGACCACTACCTTGAACCGCCCGGCCGCCGGTAGAACGGCCGCCACCAAACCTAAACCGACGTTCCGCCAACGCCTGAACGTCTTCGATATGAAGGCGTCCCCGTACCTCTACATCGCCCCGTTCTTCATCCTGTTCGCCTTGGTGGGCCTCTTTCCCCTGGGCTACACGTTTTTCGTCTCCCTCTTCGACTGGCACCTGCTCAAAGGCCAGGGAGACTTCGTGGGATTCCAAAACTTCGCAGAAGTGCTGCAGGACAGGTTCTTCTGGAACTCCTTGTTCAACACCGTCAGCATCTTCCTGATCTCCACCATTCCGCAGCTGATCATGGCCACCATCATCGCTGCGGTCCTGGACCAGAACCTGCGTGCCAAGACCTTCTGGCGCATGAGCATCCTGCTCCCCTACGTGGTCACTCCCGTGGCTGTCGCCATGATTTTCACCAATATGTTCGGTGAGCAGTACGGGCTGATCAACAACATCCTGTCCAGCTTCGGCATCGATCCCGTCATGTGGAAGAACGACACCCTTCCCAGCCACATCGCCATCGCCACCATGGTGAACTGGCGCTGGACCGGCTACAACGCGCTGATCCTCCTGGCAGCCATGCAGTCGGTACCGCGCGACATCTATGAGTCCGCAGCAATCGACGGCGCCGGCTCCGTCCGCCGCTTCTTCAGCATCACGCTGCCGAGCATCCGGCCCACCATGGTGTTCGTCATTGTCACCGCGACCATCGGCGGTCTGCAGATCTTCACGGAGCCAAGGCTCTTCGATCCCGTTGCTGCCGGCGGAACGGCACGGCAGTTCCAAACCACCGTGCTGTACCTGTGGGAGATGGCCTTCCAACGGCAGAACTTCGGCAAGGCTTCCACCATCGCCTGGCTGCTGTTCCTGATCATCCTGCTCTTCGGCATCGTGAACTGGCTGATCTCCCGCCGTATCGCCACCAACGGCGACGACCGCGGCACCGCCAGCCGCCGCCGTCGTAAGCGTTCTTCCGCTGCGAACACTCAAGCGGACGACGCCGGCCTTACCGCCCAGGCGGTAGCGGCACCTGCAGCGGCACCAGACTCAACCCCGAGGAGCGGGAAATGACCCTCACGCACAACCGGCCACAAGCTGCGGCTCCTCAGCCGACCTCCCGAGCCCTGGCCACACGGAAGGCACTCTTCGGCAATGGCAGGCGGCCGGGCTTCCTCACCTACGGCTTGTTGCTGGCCTTCTTCCTGGCCTCGGCCTACCCGCTGTGGTGGTCTGTCATCATCGGCAGCCGCTCCAACGAAGCCCTCGGTGAGACCTGGCCGCCGCTGCTCCCGGGCGGCAACTTCTGGACCAACGTGGGCGAAGTCTTCGACACCGTCCCGTTCTGGCTCGCACTCGGCAACAGCGTCCTGATTTCCGGCATCATCACCGTCTCGGTGGTGGGGTTCTCCACCCTTGCCGGGTACGCGTTCGCCAAGCTGCGCTTCCGCGGCCGCAACTGGCTGATGGTTGCGGTGATCGCCACCATGGCAATCCCCACGCAGCTCGGCATCATCCCGTTGTTCATGCTGATGCGCACGCTGGGCTGGACCGGTGAGATCGGCGCCGTCGTGATTCCTACGCTTGTCACGGCGTTCGGCGTCTTCTTCATGCGGCAGTATCTGGTGGACGTGATCCCGGATGAGCTGATCGAGTCGGCACGCATGGACGGCGCGTCCATGATCTCCACGTTCTGGCATGTTGCACTGCCCGCGGCGCGTCCGGCCATGGCAATCCTGGGCCTGTTCACGTTCATGACGGCGTGGACTGATTTCCTGTGGCCCCTGCTGGTGCTCGACGCCGGCAACCCCACCTTGCAGACGGCACTTAGCCAACTGCAGTCGGCCCGGTACGTGGACTACTCAATCGTCCTGGCCGGCGCTGTCATGGCAACACTTCCGCTGCTGGCGCTCTTCGTCCTGGCGGGACGTCAACTCATTTCCGGAATCATGCAAGGAGCAGTGAAGGGCTAATGCCATTCGAAGCAACAACCCACCCAGCGACCCCTCCCTTTAACAGGGTGTGGCCCAAGGGCTTCCTCTGGGGCTCGGCTACCGCCGCAGCCCAAGTGGAAGGAGCCAGCCATGAAGGCGGCAAGGAAGACTCCGTGTGGGACGCTTTCGCCCGCGTTCCTGGTGCCATTGCCAACGGCGAGACGCTGAAGGATGCGGTGCAGCACTATCACCGCATGCCTGAGGACGTCAGGATCATGAAGGAGCTGGGCCTGGATTCCTACCGGTTCTCCACCAGCTGGTCCCGCGTCCGGCCGGGCGGCCGTACCGCGAATGCGGAAGGCCTGGACTTTTACTCCCGCCTTGTGGATGAACTGCTCGACGCCGGCATCCTCCCTTGGTTGACCCTTTACCACTGGGACCTGCCGCAGGCGCTGGAGGAGAAGGGCGGCTGGGCCAACCGCGACACCGCCTACCGCTTCGTCGACTACGCCAACGATGTCTATTCAGCTTTGGGTGATCGCGTTCAGCACTGGACAACCTTTAACGAACCGTTTTGCTCGTCACTCCTTGGTTACGCAGCAGGCGTGCACGCACCCGGCCGTCAAGAACCGGAAGCAGCGGTGGCGGCCATCCATCACCAGCATCTCGCCCACGGCTTGGTGGTCAACGAGCTCCGGGGCCGGGGCGCACAGCAGTTGGGGATCACGCTCAACCTCAGCAATTCCATCCCGCGGGACCCTTCGGATCCCGTGGACCTCGATGCCGCACGCCGCTTTGATTCGCTGCAGAACCGGATCTTCCTCGATCCGATCCTTCGCGGTGCTTATCCGGAGGACACCCTCAATGACCTTGAGCAGTTTGGCATTCGGGATCTCATCCAAGCCGGGGACCTGGACATCATCGGTGCACCCATCGATTTCCTGGGCGTCAACCACTACCACGATGACCTCATCAGCGGTCACCCCACTGCTGAACACGGCGACGGCCACTCGGGCGGCGCAACCCGCCCCACGTCGTCGTGCTGGATCGGTTCGGAAGACATTTCCTTCCCGAGCCGTGGCCTGCCACGCACGGCCATGAACTGGGAGGTCAACCCGGACGGACTGCGGAAGCTTCTGGTGCGCCTCGGCGAGGAGTATCCGACGCTGCCGCCGCTGTACATCACGGAGAACGGCGCCGCGTACCACGACGTCGTCAGTCCCGACGGAGCAGTCCACGACGCCGAGCGGACCCGGTTCGTCCTGGACCACATCACAGCTGTTGGGGAGGCACTCGACCAAGGCGCCGATGTGCGCGGCTACTTTGTTTGGTCGCTCCTGGATAACTTCGAGTGGTCCTGGGGCTACGGCAAGCGCTTCGGGGTGGTTCGCGTGGATTACGACACCTTTGAGCGAACGGTGAAGGACAGCGGACTCGCTTACTCGCGGGTTATCGAGGCGGCCAAGGCATCTGCGGCTGCCACCGTGAACGCCTAAAGTAGCCTTCAGAGGCATACTTTTTTACGTTCCGGAGATGACGATGACGCAGGACACCAGCGGCCCCCGGCCGGTACCCACCCTTGAAATGGTGGCTGCCCTGGCCGGGGTCTCGCGGGCCACGGTGTCCCGCGTGGTCAATGACAGCCCCAGCGTTGACCCGGAGTTGGCGCAGTCCGTGAGAAAAGCGATCCTCGCCCTCGACTACACGCCCAACCGTGCTGCACGTTCCCTGGCCAAACGCCGGGCAAACGCCGTCACGCTGATAGTCCCGGAGTCCACGTCGAAGGTCTTCGCGGACCCCTTCTTCGCCTCGGTGGTCCAAGGCATCGCCCTGTATCTCACCGATACCGAGTACACGCTGAACATGGTGATTTCCTCGGAGTCGAAGCCGGAAAAAACCCGTAGCTTCCTGCTCGGCGGCAACGTGGACGGGGTCCTGGTGGTGTCGCACCACAGCGGTGACAACTCCTGGACGCACCTTTCGGGTTCACTTCCCATGGTCTTCGCCGGGCGGCCCTTGGTTGGCGGCAAGGAGAGCTATTACGTGGATGTGGCCAACGAGCAAGCGGCTTACGAGATCACCAAGCTGCTGACCGGGAGCGGCCGAAAGAATGTTGCCACGATCGCCGGGCCGCAGGACATGCCACCGGGCTTGGATCGCCTGGCTGGTTGGAGGACTGCTGTGCGGGAGGCCGGCCTCGGGGAGAGCCTGATGGAGGAGGGTGACTTCACCTTGGCCTCCGGCGCTAAAGCCATGCACCGTTTGCTGGATCGCGGCGTGCCCGTTGACGCGGTTTTCGCAGCGAACGATCAGATGGCTGCCGGCGCGTACACCGTCATCCAGGGGCGGGGTTTGCGCATCCCGGAGGACATCGCCGTCGTCGGCTTTGACGACGATTCCTTCGCTACCTCGGTGACCCCCGCCCTCACCACCGTGCATCACCCGATTGTTGAACTCGGCAAGAAGATGGCCGAGACCCTGGTGAACCTGATCGAGGGCAAACCGGCGGAACGCGTCACCAGAATGCCCACCTCGATCGTCATCCGCGATTCCGTTTAGCTTTCTCACGCCATGCTTTGAAAGGCTGCTCCCTGCTCCGTAGGCACCACGGCTCCTTCCGTCGTAACAGGACGCCCCATCCGCTGGGGAGTAGTGGCCACGGGCTCCATCGCAATGCGGGTGGTGGAGGACCTTGCGCTCCTCGAGGACGCCATCCTGCAAGCTGTCAGTTCCCGCTCGGAGGCTTCGGCCCGGAGCTTTACTGAGAAGTTCGGCTTTGTCACGGCGTATTCCGACGCCGGAGAGACGCCCGGTTACGAGCGGCTGCTGGCTGACCTCGGTTTCGTGCCTGCCTACGATCCCGCATCACGGATCTGGGATCCGGCCGCAGGCGGTGGAGCGTTGCTGGATCTGGCGGTTTATCCACTGACCTGCGCACTCGGGGTTTTCGGTGAGCCCCGCAGCATGCTTGCCAGCGGAGTCCTGACTCCTGAAGGCGTGGACCTGCAGAATTCCCTTGCCCTGGATTATGGGAGCGGAGCGCATGCGCAGCTCATCAGGTCAATCGGCTCGGAGTGCCCCAGCGTGGTCCGGGCTGACCGAGAGCCTCTTCATGACTCCTGGGGAGTCGGTGTCGATGATGGAACTGCTGGACGAGGCTCGTCGGCAGATGGGTCTGCGCTATCCAAGCGATCCTCCGTCTCCCACCGCAGCAGATCCCCTGGTTGGCACTCCAGTACCTCGCACAGTGCTTCGAGCGTAGTAAAGCGCACTGCCTTCGCACGGCCGTTCTTGAGTACGGCCAAGTTAGCGGGCGTGATCCCAACTTTCTCGGCCAGCACCCCCACGGGCATTTTGCGCTTGGCCAGCATGACGTGGATGTCCACGATGATCGGCATCAGATCACCTCGTCGAGCTCGGAGCGGAGCTGTGCGGCTTCGACGTCCCGCGCTACGGCCTGGGCCAGCAGGGTTCGCATCACCAGCACAACCAGTGCCACTCCCCCGATCATCAACGCCGCCCCGCAGATCAGCAACACGATGCCGGGGGCCGTCTCGCCAGGCGCCAGGATAACTGCGATGCCAAACATCAGTACCGCGGCGATTGCGATGGCCCCGAAAATGATGTCCACAAACCGGAAAGCACGGTGGGAGAACACCGTTCCGCTGCGCACCATGGTCAGCAGACGCCAAACGCAGACCGCGACCACCTGGACGCACAGAATGCCCAGGACCACGATGGCCAGCAGCGCGATTCGGGGGCCATCGGGGGCTCCGGCCTCAATCAGGTCCGTAGAGAGCATCGGCACCATCCGTACCTGAACGAACAACGAGCCCGCCAGCACTATCGCGACTACTACCCGTAAGGCGAGGACTGTCAGCTTTCCCATGGAAACTCCTTTATCGAAGAACAGTACGATTCTATCGACATTCGATAGTTAAGCAAGCTAAATGGCCGACCCTATCCGGTTAGTCAGCTTGCTTACTAAAGCGTCATTCCCTAGGCTTGAACGGGTCAGACAAACAACTCTCACAGCGGCGGCTTACGCTCAAAAAGCACTCCGCCGCGCAATGGAGGAGGAACAATGTCAGAACACAAAATCGCAGGCAAGAAGGTCGCATTCCTGTTGACGGACGGCGTTGAGCAGGTGGAACTCACCAGCCCGTGGCAGGCGGTCAAGGATGCCGGAGGCCAGCCCACCCTCGTGGCTCCATCCAAGGGAAAGCTCCAGGGTTTCAACGGCGTGGAGAAGGGTGACACCTTCGACGTCGACCTCGCGGTAGCCGATGCCGACGCGTCCGATTTCCACGCCCTGGTTCTCCCTGGCGGCGTGGTCAACGCCGATCATCTCCGCGTTGATAAGGACGCGCAGAACTTCACCCGCGCGTTCTTTGAGCAGCACAAGCCGGTTGCCTCGATCTGCCACGGGCCGTGGATTCTCATCGAGGCCGGCGTGATCAAGGGCCGCAACGTCACCTCGTATCACACGCTTCAGACGGACCTGAAGAACGCCGGCGCCAACTGGACCGACGAGGAAGTGGTGGTGGACCAAGGCCTGGTCACCAGCCGCAACCCGGACGACCTCCCCGCCTTCAACAGCAAGGTGGTTGAGGAGATCTCCGAGGGCCAGCACGCCGGCCAGACAGCGTAACGGCCCTTAACCCACCTACGGCGAGTGCCGCCGTCGTACTTCCACAAGAAGTACGACGGCGGCACTTGGCGTTTCGCTGCAGAGTCGCCCGACGGCGGATGGACCAGTACAGCCTGCTGCGTCTAGTCCGTTTCAGGTCCGGTACAGAAGTGGCAATCAACTTCACAGACGGACCGTAAAGATGCGCTTGTGCTCTTTTCCACGATTTTCCTCCTCTTTGCCGTGGCAGTACCTTGCCGAACTTCAGTTGCGTTCATGCCTTGTGTGTACCTAGCGGGCGGCGCGCCGCCGCCGAAGCCAACCACGGGTGTCCACAGAGAGGCTTGAAAGGGAGACGGCGAGGATGGACAGGAGCACCAGAGCGAAGGCGGGTACGAGAACTACTAGTGGTGAGCGTTCCACGTAGGGCATGCCCTCGGCGAGGATGAGACCCCATTCGGGTGAGGGGGGCTGGGGTCCGAGGCCCAGGAATCCCAGAAGGGCAAGGGCCAGGGCGATGCCGGGCAGCCGAAGCATGGCGTGTCGGAACACCGGGCCGAAGACGCCGGGGAGCACATAACGCAGCATGACCCGGGCGGGCCCGACTCCGAGTACGGGGGCGATCTTGACGTGCGATTGGGCTTTGACTTCGGTGACCAGGGCCGCGGTGTGGGCGGCCAAGGGTGCCCAGCTCACAGCGGCTACGGCGACAGCGGCTCCAAGCGTGGAAGAACCCATGATGGAGGAGACGATGATGCCGGCGATAATTGGTGGTGCGGCGTTGGTGATCTCGATGGGCCCCGTTGCCAGGTTGGGGAACATACCGATTGCCAGGCCGAGCAGAAGGCAGAGCACCACTACGAGGAGTGCGATTCCGATGGTTGAGACGGCGCCGTGCGAGATGCGCGCCAGGACGTCCCGGCCGCTGGAATCGGCCCCTAGGGGGATGGCCAGCGAAGGGACCGCGAGACGCCCGTGGGCTGTTGCGAAGGGATCCCGCGGCAAACCTGCCAGGACTATGACCAGCAGCAGGCCCAGTGCCGATGCCGGAACGATCCAGGCGCTCCGCCGGCTCGCAGCGGCGGGGACAGAGGTTGGGACGGACTTGGCGCGCAGGGCCGGCCCCAGGATCAGCTTGCGGACCATGCCGGCCCCGACTCCAAGGATTGCTGCGAGGACCATCAGGATGATGACACCGGTCTGAAGGGTAGGCATGTCCTGGGACCTGGCCGCAGCGAGGGTTGCTCGCCCGATTCCGGGTATGGCGTAGACCTGCTCCACGGCGATGGCACCGCCTGTAAGTCCTACTAATACGAGCCCGATCGGAGAGGTGATCGAAGGCAGGCTCCGCCTGGTAACGGCCAGGGCGATCCGCATTTGAGAGAAGCCGGATACTGACCAGGTCGCCACCCAGCGTTCGGTGAAGGTCGCGGAAAGCGCATCGGAGAAAAGGCGTCCCAGATAGCCGCCTCCGGGGAGCCCCAGCGCTAGGGCAGGCAGAACCACATAAGAGAGGCCGTTCCAGCCGTAGGGTGGGAACACTTGGAGGATGACAGCTCCGAAGACCAGCAGCAGGGCCGCGAGCAGGAACTCCGGCATTGAGGTGAACGCTGCAGCGAGCGCACCGGAGGTCCGGTCGTTGCGTCCGTTAAGCCCCCTGCGGAAGGTCGGAAGGCTCAACAGTATGGCCACAATGACGGCTACGGCCAAGGAGAAAGCCATCAGCGTCAAGGACACGGACAATGCCTCCAGCATACCCGGCAGCACGGGCTTGCCGTCCGCCCAAGAGTTTCCCCAGTCTCCCACGACGACGCCGCTGAGCCAGTTCCAGAACATGACCAGAGGGCCATCAGCAAGCCCGAGTTCCTCCCGGATCGAGTTCAGCGCTTCCGGGGTGGGCTCCATCTCCGAATACCTTGATCGCAGGATGGAGAGGGCTATATCCCTGTTCGAGAGTGCTGGCAGCACTCCGAGCATGAAGACGATGAGACCGAAAGTCAGGAGCCGTGAGACACCCGGGATCCAGGCAGGGACACTTCGGTCCAAGTGGCCGTTGCGCCGGCTACGGCGAAGCGTCGGGGCGACGCTGACTGGTGCAGCCATGACCCTACTCCTTGGTCGTTTCGGTGGTGATCAAACCGCGCTCCCGGGGGTCCAGGACCACGTTGGAGACGCTCTTCGACTGACCGAGAAGAACACGTTCATGCAATACCGGGATAACAACGTCCTTCTTCAGGATCAGCTCTTCGGCTGACATGATGGCCTCGCGTCGCTTCTCGCCCAACTCGCTTGCGGATGCGGCACTGATGGCTGCATCGATTTCCGGGTCGCAGACCTGGGAGATGTTGAACGATCCCTTGCAGGAGAAATCGCCGGTCAGGTAACTCACTGGGTCACCGGTGTCCTGGACTGTGGCCCTGGAGAGCAGGACCATGTCGAAGGCCCCGGCCAAAGCGTCTTTTTCCATATTGGCGTATTCGCGGACGTCCTGCTCCACGACGAATCCGGCTGCTTCGAGTTGCTGCTCCAGGAGCACTGCGGCTTCGGGCAGTTCGGGCCGGGCCGTGTAGGTTGCCAGGGTGATCTTCTGCCCTGCAGGGGCTGCAGGACGGGCGGTGGAACTTAGGTCCTTGCGCAGGTCAACGGTCCATTTCAGGGCCGGGCCAAGCAGGCCCTTGGACTCATCTGCCCGGCCTTCGTACACGTTCTGCACGACGGCGGCCTTGTCAATCGCCGCGCGTGCCGCGGCCCGGAGAGCGGGATCAGCGAAGGCGCCCTTTTCGTTGTTCAGGTACAGCGTGTTGGTACGTGGCATAGGAACCTCGTTCACCAACTCCTGGGGAAGCAGGGAGGCCTGCGAGACCGGCAGTCCTTCGACGATATCGGCGGTTCCTGTGCGCAGTGCTGCCGAGCGGGCCGCGCCGTCCGGAACGTAGGAGACGTCAATTCCGGCGAGTTTGGCCTTTTCGCCCCAGTAGTCTTCGAAACGGTCCAAAGCGGCCGAGGAGGAACCATTGGTGGTGACGATCTTGAAGGGACCGGTGCCCGTGCCTACCGGTGTCACCGTCCCGTCAGGCTTATAAGCCGCAGCGGAGAAGATGGACAGCTGCGGGCTGGTGAGCCGCTGCAGCATGAGAGGGTCAGGGGTGGCGGTAGTGATCGTCACTTCACGCTCCCCGGTAGCCTCGACTTGCAGCTCGAGCCCAGTGAGGACGCGCAGTTTGGGGGAGGCCCCCATCGCCTTGGTCAATGAGTTCACCACACTCTCCGCTGTCAACGCGGAGCCGTCGTGGAACTTAACGCCTTCCCGAAGGGTAAGGATCCATTTAAGGTCCCCGTCCTTCCTCCACTCCGTGGCAAGCTTCGGTTGTGCTTCGCCGTTGTCATCAAGCACAGTCAAGGTTTCCGCCGTGCTCCAACGAGAGAGCTTGAAGGCGTCCTCCGAAAAGGGAGTCAGGTTTGAGGCAGGAGCGGCCAGCATGGCCAGGTTGACGCGGTTGGAGGACGCTTGTGTTGACGCGCCTTCCCCGGCGAAACATCCGGTAAGGGTCAGGGCGGCTCCCACTGTCAGAGCGCCTGCGGTTAGGAGGTGGCGGGTGCGGGGTATGAGTGATCGCATTCTGGGGGTACCTTTCAATTGGCAAGCGTTGCGAGTGAGGAGTCGCCTGGAGCGTCTGGCGTGTGGGGCTCAGGCAGTACTGGTATGGCTCCAACAAGTTCACGGGTGCGGGGGTGTTGGGGATCGGACAGCAGGGCCAAGGTGGCTCGATCTTCGATGACCGAGCCGTCATGCATGACCACTGTCCGGTCACAGAGGCTGGCGACCATGGACAGGTCGTGGGACACGATGAGCAGCCCTGTACCGCGTTCCTGGGCAATCGAGCGAAGGAGTTCTATGACCTGTTCGCGCATGGGAAGGTCAAGGCCGGAAACAGGTTCGTCGGCGAGCAGGAAGTCGGGCCGGGTGGCGATGGCCCTGGCGAGGGCGACGCGTTGGGCCTGGCCTCCTGATAGTTCGCTGGCGCGCCGGTCCAGGTACTCCAGTCCCAGCCCAACAGACTGCAGGGCTTCCCGCACGGCTTGCGTGCGGTCGACGTCAACGTTCAAACGTATGAGTGGCTCTGCCACCAGATCACTGACAACCATCCGGGGGTCAAGTGATCCGGCGGGATCCTGAGGCACATACTGTACTCGACGGCGGTACCAGCGCAGTTCCTTCAACGGACCCGGCTCTACCTCTTTGCCGGCGCAGCGGACCGAACCGGTATCGCTGCTTTCCAATGCCAGCATAAGACGCAACAGGGTGGTCTTTCCCGAGCCTGAGACTCCGACGATGCCGACCCGTTCTCCGGCGCCGATCTTCAGGCTTGTCTGCCCCAGCGCGACGCGCTCTACCCTTTTAGCGAAACGATGCTGGCGAGGCATTTGAAAGGACCGGCTGACACGATCGATGTCGAAGAACGAGGGCTCGCCGGCGTCGTTATTGGGTTTGATCGAAGCTACCGCTTCAGTGGAGGCAGGCGCCTCGCTCAGGTATGGCGCAATGGTCGCTGCCCGGGCTGCCCGGATGAGGTTCCGGGAATATGGATCACGGGGGTTTGCCAAAACATCGCTGAGCAGGCCCTCCTCAACAATCCGCCCATCGCGGAGGACTACGGCGTCGGTGCACAGCTCCGATGCCACCGCGAAATCGTGGGTGATGAACAGCAGCGCCGGAGAATTTTCGCCCGCGGTGAACTTGTTCAGCACTTTGAGGACCTTTGCCTGCGTCACAACATCCAGTGCGGTTGTCGGTTCATCGGCCACCATCAGCCGCGTGTTACATGCCAGGGCCAGAGCGATACAGACGCGCTGCCGCTGGCCCCCTGACAGCTCCGAGGGGTAGGCAGTGATGAGGGTCGCCGGGTCAGGCAACCCGACTGCCTCGGCCAGTTCAAGCGCCGCGGCCCGGGCGGCCGTCGCATCAAGGCCACGGTGCCTGCGCAGTGGAACAACCATCTGGTCCACCAATCGAACCAATGGATTGAGGGCCACTGCCGAATCCTGAAAGACCATGGCCACCCGGGCGTTCTCGGGACGCTTCGGAGCCGGGACGCCGAGGACTTCATGGCCGTTGATCCGGATGCTTCCAGTGACAACCGCATTTGAGGGCAACCGCCCAAGAACGGCGCTCGCCGTCATGGACTTCCCGGAGCCGGAGGCCCCCAGCAAACAAAGCCGCTGGCCGGCGAGGACTTTGAAACTGAGCCCGTCCACAATGGTCTTGCCGCGGATGGCGATCCGCAAGTTGGTGATTTCTAGACTTGCCACGTCGAACCCTTCGTTAGGGATAAAGCGTGACGCGCATCACGGGCGCGTCCTTCGCAGCGAGCCTATGACCTTCCCCGAGGATTGTCAACAATCCGACGATTAAGATTTTTGATTTCTTTATTCGCTCCTTCGCCCATCAGGCTCTGACCGGGGGCTTAAGGCCTGCATGCGGTTTTACCCGGCGCCCCGGCGCCCTGTTCCTTCCGACGCATTTGTGGCGGTAGCCCGATGCGGCACGTAAGGAGCGCGTAGCGATCAGTGTCCAAGAACTTATTAGTTGCGTATTTACGCAAGCAATGTAATTCTGTGGATATGCTCACCACATTGAGAGATTCCCGCTTTCGGCGCCTGCTCATATCCCACGTTCTCGCTCTTCTGGGTACGGGGTTGGCCACCATCGCTCTTGGCTTTGTGGCCTTCGACCTGGCTGGTGATCAGTCCGGATCGGTGCTCGGAACCGTTCTCGCCATCAAGATGTTGTGCTTTATGGTGGTGGCACCTCTCGCGGCAGCTGTTCTGGTCCGTTTCCAGCCCCGCACTGTGATGGTTGGCTCGGACGTGCTGCGGGCTGCTGTCGCAGTCTGCCTCCCGTTTGTTTCCGACGTTTGGCACGTTTATGCCCTCATTGTGGTGCTGTATATCGCGTCCGCGGTCTTCACTCCCACATTCCAAGCGACCATTCCACGGGTGCTCACCGATGACCGGGACTACGGAAACGCACTCGCCCTGTCCAGGCTGGCCTACGACTTTGAGGCGTTGATGTCCCCGGTGCTGACCGGCATATTGCTCTTGGTCATTCCGACCCAACACCTTTTTTTCGGCACCGCTCTGGGTTTCGCCGCGTCTGCGCTGCTCATTGGGTCGCTGGTGCTTCCAAAGGCATTGCCCTCGGAGAGCCGCGATGCACCCTTCATGAAGCGCCTGACGCTGGGCAGCAGGCTGCTATTCGCCACGCCTGCCCTGCGAGGAATATTCGCCCTTCAACTCGCCCTGGCGGGCAGCGGGAGCTTCGTAATGGTTCAGACGGTAGCCATAGTCCGGGGACCGCTGGGTGCGGATGCAGCCGCTGTTGCCCTCGCACTGGGTGCCATGGGCGCAGGATCAATCTGCGGCGCACTCAGCTCACCGGGGCTGGTGGCACGCCTGGGTACCCGCCGGGTTCTGCTCTTTGCAGGGGTTTTGGTGAGCTTGCCGCCTTTCGGTGTGCCGTTGGCGATATCGGTTAACGGCGCTTCGGGTCTGGCCATACTTGCGGCCCTGTGGTTTGTCTTGGGCATCGGGTACTCCGGTGTTCTGACCCCTGTGGGTCAGGTAATCCGGGCCACGATCCCCGAGCCTGAGCTCCCGGCGGTCTTCGCCGCCCAGTTCTCCTTGGCCCACGGCTGGTGGCTCCTCTGCTACCCCCTGGCCGGATGGCTCGGTGCTCTGACGTCGCTCGGAACGGCTGCAGTTGTCCTCGCCGGCATCTCCTTGGCGGCCGCCCTCGCAGCGTCATTCATTTGGAGAGATGTGACGCGGGGACAGGTCGTCGGCGATGATGACAAGATGACCGAGGACGCCCGCCCATGAGCCACACCAAAAAACCATCTGCAGTCGATAAACAGAGCATGGCCGGCACCACGCCTTTGGCGGAAGTCACCTTGCCGTCGGATGCCGACCTCGATGGAGCAGCAGAGCTTGCCCGGCTGGTCGCCGACAGGACACGTCTGGCAATCCTTGCGTTGCTGGCCCAACGTGAACTATCCGTGGGCGAAATTGCCCAGAAACTGCAGCGCCCCATGGCCTCCGTTTCGCAGCACCTGGCAAAGTTGCGCATCGGCCGCCTGGTCAGTTCACGGAGGGCCGGGACCACGATCTACTGCGCATTGGCCAACGAACACGTCGGTGCCCTCGTGACCAATATTTTGGAGCAGAACGAGCACACGCTCTACGACCGGCCACCCCACCATGACGCACCCCATCAAGCCGGGTGAAGAAGCACCCCCGCCAAGGCAGGAATGCGGCCCGTCACTGGGCTGTCGCCGCCACCGGCCCATGGTGATCCCGGGATCGCGCTTCGAGTGTTCCTGCCAGATGGTCTTCCGCACCTGAGAGGTGACGGTGGAAGGCGGCGTGGATCTCGTTCATTGAACCGGCCGCAATCAGTTTTGCCATCGCCATATGGTCGTGGCTCAAGGTACTCGGCGTCGGGTAGGCCTGTTCCGGGTTGATCATACACATCAAGGATTCCGTGGCTAGGGTGGTATAGGCGCGCAGCAACCGGGAGTTGCCAACACTGGCAACAAGGGTCGTGTGGAAGTCAAGATCCAGACGGGACACACGCGCCCAATCCCCCGCGGCAATGGCTGCCGGAAGCTGCGAGGCGATTTTCACCAGCGCGTCAGATACTTCCTGACGTCGCTGCGCTGTTTGGGCCGTGATGATCTCCGCCGCACCGATTTCCAGCATCTCCCGGACACCATAGATCTCGTCGACGTCTTCATCAGTCAGTTCGATCACGAAGACGCCCCGGTTGGGCCTGCTGACCAGCAGGCCTTCCTGACATAAACGGTTCAGCGCCTCACGGACGGGTCCACGGGAGACACTGAGTTGACCCGCGAGGAGGGCTTCATTGATCTGCTCCCCAGGCACGAAATATCCCTCCACGATCCTGTCGCGAAGCTGATCCGCGATTATCACAGCGGTAGATTTCGGCGTGATGGCGGAAAGGCCTGCGTCCTTCTTCATCTCGTCTCCGATCCCTTTCCCTTAGACCTTGGTACTGACTTCCGGCAGAGCGGATGTTCCACCAAAGGTCCAGAAGCCATCAGTCCCAAGGCTACAGCCCTTCGCCGCATCCCGATCAAATGCCCCCACAGAGCGGCCTCACGAGCCCCTCGCGTACACCGCTGTCCCCAACTTAATGCGTAGCCCTTCCGGAATATTCCATCGATGTGCGGCCAAGAATTAGCTTTGTCCGACCTACCCTCATATAGCTGCGCGTCCAGTGGCCCAAGAGCCTGAGAGTACCCATGGAGGTCGAACATCGTATGCCCTAGGGCACAGAAAGATGCTGCGACAGCACGGAACGGACCTCATCCAAGGAACCAGACGCAAGCATTTTGGCGATCCCCAAATGGTCATCCCCCCAAGAATCTGGTATTGGATAGGAGCCCTCAAGGCCCCTCATACAGATCAGCGACTCAGCAGCCAGCGTGGTGTAGGCCCGCAACAGCCGGGAGTTTCCGGCCTCCGCAACAAGGGTCGTGTGGAATCGAAGGTCCAACTGGCAGACACTTGTCCAGCTTCCGGCGACCATAGCCTTGGGCAGCAGCATGGCGATCTCCACCAGCCGGGCACAGACTTCCTGTCTCCGCTCGGCCGGCCACGACGTGATACTTTCTGCGGCAGTGAGCTCCAACAGTTCCCGGGCCCGGTAAATCTCGCCGATGTCGTCTGCCGTCAGCTCGATCATGAACAAGCCACGATTCCGTTTACTTGTGAGCAGCCCCTCCTGGCTCAGACGCTGAAGTGCTTCCCGCAAGGGCGTCCGGGAAACGCTCAACTGGCTCCCCAGATGCACTTCATTGATCTGTTCCCCCGGCGTGAATTGACCAGTCAGGATCAACTCTCGCACCTGATCTGCGATCTCCTCCGTGCTCATCGGCTCATGAGCACTGCCAAGCAACTCTTCTGCTGTTCCCATTTATTCTCTCCCTGCCGATGTACTCATAGCCGGTGTGGATGGGGCTACCTGCCTGGACAGGCGCCGGGGAAGCCTTCACCAGGAGTCGATGTTGCGAGTCCGATCAGGCATGGACGGCCTGCTCGTGGCTGACGTGGTCCTGAGACTCAATCTGCAGCGTGCTATGGCTGGTGTCGAAATGCTCTCCGAGGCAGGCGAGCAGTTCATCGAGCAGGGGCTCGGACCCGTTGGACGCGAGCGTGTCGTCATCAACGACAACGTGGGCGGAGAAAACGGGGACACCTGAAGTAATGGTCCATGCATGCATGTCGTGGACATCCAGAACACCAGGGACACTGAGGAGGTGCGCACGCGTTTCCTCCAGATCCATGTCTTTCGGCGTTGCCTCCATCAGCACGTGTACAACGTCCTTGAGAAGACTCCACGCCCTGGGCAGGATCAACAAAGCAATAGCGATCGACGCGATTTGGTCAGCCAACATCCAGCCAGTGAGCCAGATGATGATACCGGCGATGATTACAGCTACCGAACCCAAGAGGTCACCCAGAACCTCCAGGTAGGCACCCCGCACGTTCAGGCTTTCCTTCTGGCCGGACTGAAGAATCAGCAATGAGACAAGGTTCGCAACAGCACCGATGATCGCCGCGAACAGCATTGGCCCGGCTTCCACCTCAACTTCCGTACCAAGGCGTTTGACGGCCTCTACGAAGATCATGATGGCGATGGCAGCAATCGCAATGCCGTTAATGAGCGCGGCGAGAACTTCGATGCGCTGATACCCGAAGGTCCTCTTGGCCGTGGCCTTTCTCGTCGCGATAACGCTGGCGATCAGGGCGATGAAGACGCCCGTCGCGTCGGTGAGCATGTGACCTGCATCAGCCAGCAAGGCCAGGGAATTGGAAATCATCGCTCCAACCACCTGAATGAGGAAGATCGAGGCAGTGATGCAGAGAACAATGATCAGTTTCTTGCGGTGCTTCCCGGTAGCCGTGGTGTGATCGCCCAGACCGTGGCTGTGACCGTGGTGCCCGTCGTCACCCCCCTTGATTTTCGGGGCCCTATGCCCGGCGCTGAAAGCCCAGCCGTGATCGTGGTCCCCGTGTTCATGGTCGTGACCGTGGCCGTCGTTGCTGTCAGTCCCGGAAGGCGTCTTGTGTCCTTGGGGCTCTGGAGTCGAAGTTTTTCGAGATGTCATACGGAAAAGATATCACCATCGTAAGATTGTTGACAATCCTTACGAAGTCAATTTCTTAGTTCTTATCCGCCTCTGAACAGCAGCCGAAGCTTCGCCGTCGTAATGTTGCGCAGGTCACACTCGCCGAATACGCTGGGGGACGCTGCAGCGTGGCAGCAAGGATGAAAGGCAGTGCATGGCCAGCGACAAGCTCTCCGTAGTTGTTCGCGTCGACGTTGACGGCGAACAGATCCAGATCGCAGCGACCGGTCGGGTGACCACCTCGAGCCTCCAGGGGCTCTACCCGGTAGTCCAACGCACCAAGAGCCTTGGCGGCGGGCTCGGCGTCGAGATGGACCTTTCCCAAGCGACCATTGATCAGGACGCGCTCGATCAACTGCAGGGCTACGCCGCACTCCATGCCGTTCCGGTTCGCCTTGCGCCGGACTTCGGCAACGTGACGGCACTTTCGCCCCGCACTCTCCAAACCACAAGCCGCGCCGCCTGACAGCGCGCAACACCAATCCTCCATTCACTGCCGTCCACCAGGAGAAACAATTGCGCAAAGTTACCGCCGGCCTGTTCCACTCTGTTGACGGCGTAGTCCAGGATCCTTTCAAGTTCCAGTTCGACAGCTTCGACGACGAACTCGGCTCCGGGCTCACCAAGATGATCAACTCCGTGGACACCGTAGTGTTGGGTCGCGTCAGCTACCAGGAGTGGGCGGGTTATTGGCCGACGGCGCCGCGGGACGAAGACTTCGCCGCCTTCATCAACCCCGTGGAGAAGTTCGTTGCATCCCGCACACTGTCCGAGCCCCTGGAATGGGAAAACTCGCACCTGATCGAGGGCAACGTGGAGCAGTTTGTCACCGAGCTGAAGTCACGTGACGGCGGTGAAATCGCCGTCTGCGGCAGCATCTCCCTCGTCCGTCAGCTGCTGTTCGCTGGCACCCTGGACGAACTCACCCTCATGACGCATCCCGTAGTGGCCGGCAACGGGCGACGACTCTTTGAAGACGGCGATCCGCTGCACCGGCTCAGCCTGAAGAACCAGTACGCCACCAGCAAAGGCAACGTAGTCAGCACGTACAGCCTGCGCAAAGACTGAAAGCCCGACGTCGGCCGTCACTCCCGCCCTTGTTTGGGCGCCGCACCGTTGTACGGGTTGGGCAGCGAACAAGTGCGGGCGCGGGTGGGCGGCGCCATGCTCCCCGCCAGCTGAGCTGCCAGCTCGAGGGCTAGCCGCGGAGGAAGCGACGCAGCCAGATCATCACCTTGGACGGCCTTCCCGCATCCTGTGACGCATCCGTGGAGGAGCAATCCGGGCAAGGCCCATCAGGGAACTCACCCATCTGCTTCCAGATCCACCCTTCAAGGCAGTGATTATTCGGGCAGTCCCTTTGCTCCACAAACCGTCCCCCCAAGCGCCATTGCTCTACCGTTCTTTATGTGGCGGTGGGGGCTGATTCATTACGCGAGGCAGGGCTGGACTTTCAGGTTAGGTGTCCCGGGCATGGCCGGCTCGGGTGGTCTAAGTCCGAGCCGGCCACACTGTCCGCTTGGGCAAGCGGACAGGTGCGCGGCCGGCCAGCCGACAATGGGGGCCTTGCTCGCGCACGGTGACCAGCCGACAAGTGGGGTCTCATCGCCTCACCGACTGTGGCTGCTGTTCTGCATCCGAAATGCGCTCCGCAGCCTGTCACTACTTGGTAGTGACGGCAATCAGATGAACGTGACGTGATCCAGCTCACTTTAATTCCAGCACCTCCGGAATTCGCAGACCACACCCTTGCTCCAAAATACTAAGCATGCTTATGGTAGTGATTGCACTGACGGACTGAGAATGCGGGGCAGCCATGGCAATGACTGAAGTGGCAGACGGTGTCCATCGCTTCTCGGACGCCTACGTGAACTTCTACGTGGTGGAAGGCCGCGACGGCCTCACGCTGGTGGACTCCGGACTACCGGCTATGTGGACACCCTTGGATCAGTCACTCAGGATCCTTGGCCACTCCCTCCAAGACATACGCGCATTGATCCTGACGCACGCTCACTTCGATCATTTGGGACTGGCCAAGTGGCTTCACCAGGAGTTGGGCATCCCCGTGTGGGTGCACGCCGAGGACTCCTATATCGCCAAACATCCCTACCGCTACAGGCACGAGCGTTCGCGGTTCATCTTCGCCCTCACCCATCCGCGAGGACTACCGGTAATGGCCAGCATGACCAAGGCCGGGGCACTCAACGTAAAAGGGCTGGACGACGTCAGGCACTTCCCCGGCACCGGAGCGCTTCCCGTCCCCGGCAGCCCGGAAATCATCTTCTCCCCCGGCCACACCAGCGGCCACTGCGGACTTTTCCTCCGTGAACGCGGAATCCTTTTCAGCGGCGACGCTTTGGTCACCATGGATCCTTACACGCAGAAAACCGGACCGAGAATCGTTGCGGGCGCAGCCACTGCGGACAGCGCGCTCAACCTCGCTTCGCTCAAGCAATTGGCGTTGACCAGGGCAAGCCTTGTGCTGCCGGGCCACGGGGAACCGTGGACCAGGGGCATTGAGGAAGCTGTTGCCATGGCCAGGGCAAACGGCCCGGCCTGAGATGCTATTTCTTGCCGGCCTTCAAGTCCGCAACGACCTTCGCGATCCTTCGGGCACGAGTCTCTTCGGTCTTGGCTTCACCGATCGGCTCGACGTAGCGCCGCTGGCTGCTGTAGTTCAACGTGCCGTAGAACGCCTTCGCCTCCGGTTCCGCCTCGAGCGCGGCGGCCAGGTCCTCGGGCACTTCGATGACCCGCGGCGCGGTGTCCACTTCAAGGCCAACGTCCACCGTGTCCCCCGCTGCGGTGCCAGTCAGTTCACGGTTCGCCGAGCTGACACCCACCATGTTTTTTCCGCCCATCACGGCAATGCTGCTGCGGTAACTCCGGCCGTTGATGGTCACGACAACCGGTGGCCGCTTGCCGGCGCCGAGTCCCTCGACGATTTCGTCCGGAACTTCTATGCCCGCCTTATTGCCATCGCCGACGATGGTCGTAGTGAATTTCATGACCCAAGTATGCCGTCGACCACCGGTAGACGCACCCCATCAGCAGGACTACGTTCTAGGTAACCACCCACAAACGCAGGGAGTAGAACATGGACGAGCAGGACCTTCTGGAGCGAATTCAGTCGTTGGTAGAGGAGGAGCACCAACTCCGCGACGCCGCCGGCTCAGGTGACGACGGCGGCGACAGCACCGCGCGCTTGGCCCAACTCGAAGCGCAGCTGGATCAGTGCTGGGACCTCCTGCGCCAACGCCGGGCAAAGAGGGACGCCGGCGAGAATCCGGACGAGGCCGAGCCCCGCCCCATCAGTGAGGTGGAGGGCTACCGGCAGTAGCCCCGGAGCCAATTACGCGCCTTCAAGCACTTGGCTCGTAGCCCATGCGAGGTATTTTGCCGCGTTGGCTACGGCATCGGCGACGTCCGGAACTCCGTCCTTGCGCTGCGCAACGTCAAGCAACTGGGCCGCAGCTACGATCCCGTGCTTCGCCAGGTCTTCCGGCGTGACGGTGATACGCCCGGCTACGGCGATGACGGGGATTCCGTGCACGCTCGCGGCATCAGCCAAGGCAATGGGAGCCTTGCCAGTGAGCGATTGCTCGTCCATGGAACCCTCACCGGTGATGACCAGGTCGGCCTCGCCGAGGTGCTTCGCCAAGCCAGTGAGCCCCGCGACCAGCGCAAAGCCGCCTTCCAGCCCGGCATCAGTGAAGGCCAGGAACGACGCCGGGAACCCACCCGCCGCTCCAGCCCCCGCCACGTTCACATCGCGGCCCGTGGCTTCCCGAAGGAGCGAGGCCCAGTTGCGGAGACCGGCGTCGAGCTTTTCGACGGCGTCCTCATCCGCACCCTTCTGGGGACCAAAAACATGCGCGGCACCTTCCGGCCCGTACAAGGGATTTTGGACGTCGACGGCGATCCGGAACTTCACGGCCGAAAGCCGCGGATCCAGCTCGGAGACATCCAAGGCAACGACGTCGGTGAGGGAACCTCCGCCGAGGGGCACCACATTACCGGCAGCATCAAGAGGCTTGAGCCCCAATGCCCGCAACGCGCCGCTGCCGCCGTCGGACATTGCAGAGCCGCCCAAGCCCAGCACGATCTCGGTGGCACCGGCTTCCAGAGCGGCGGCGATGAGCTGGCCGCAACCGTAACTGTGGGCGCGCAGCGAGTTCCCGGGCGTCGGTTCCATGTGCGCCAATCCGGAGGCCATCGCAGTCTCAATGACGGCACTTGCCCCACCGAAGGAGTCTTTTCGGATCGCCCACGAGGCTCCGACGGGCTTGAGGATAGGGCCAACAACTGCGTTGTTCCGTTCCTCGTAGCCCGCAGCAATAGCGGCGTCCAAGGTGCCTTCGCCGCCGTCGGCAACGGGGAACTGGGTGGTCACTGCATCCGGGTACACACGGAGGGCGCCTTCGGCCATGGCTGACGCGGCTTCGGCTGCGGTCAGTGATCCCTTGAACTTGTCCGGGGCGATGAGGATACGCATGGGTCCATCTTGCCAGCTTTGCTCGGAAAGCGCTTGCCCAGTCCGTAACTTAGGAATCAGCGCCTCATTTCGTCGTTGCTTTGGCCTTCGCGCCCCTAGCCACCATGTGCACCCGTAACCTCTGGTGCATATGGCGGCAAAGGGCGCGCGACTAACTCGGAACGGGTGCGAGCGGCGCTAACGGGCGCGAGCCGCCAACAGCAGGCGCCCGAACTACCCGCCGATCACCCGCACAGGAGTCCCGTCCAACCACGCTTTCACGTCTTCGAACGCCCCACCGTAGAACTGCCGGTAACTCTCATGCGTCACATAGCCGATGTGCGGGGAGAGCACGGTCCTCGTAGAATGCAGCAGCGCATGCCCGGCCGGAAGGGGCTCCTCATCAAAGACGTCCAAGGCAGCGCCACGTATCCAACCCTCCTCCAGGGCCCGGATCAGTGCGGCCTCATCCACCAATGGGCCGCGCGCAGTGTTGACCAAAACGCCGTCAGGACCGAGAAGCCGCAGCTCCTCCGAGCCAACAACGCCCTCGGTCCGCTCGGACAGCCGGAGGTGCAACGTCACCACGTCCGACTCCCTGAACAACTCCTCTTTGCTGACCTTCCGGGCGCCGGCAGCCTCAGCGGTTTCCGCGGTGAGGTTTTGGCTCCAAGCAAGGACGTCCATCCCGAATGCCTTCGCGTAGCCCGCCATCCGCTTGCCGATCTTGCCCAAGCCAACTATTCCGAGCGTCTTGCCTTCAAGTTCAAACCCGACGCCGGTCTGCCAGTCGCCAGCCCGCAGAGAGTTCTCCTCCACAGTCAGGTTACGGGCAAACGCGAGCAGCAAGGCCCACGTCAGTTCGGGCGCTGCTGCCGGTGAGCCACCCGTCCCGCAGACCACGATCCCGCGTTCCGCCGCCGCTTCAAGGTCGATCGCCGCATTTGCCATGCCCGTGGTTACCAGCAGCTTCAGGTTTGGCAACGCCTCAAGGACCTCCTGTGGAAAACGGGTTCGCTCCCGCATCGCCACGATGATGTCGAACGGCGCCAAGGCGGCCACGGCCTGCTCTTCCGAAAGGAAAGGTGCGCTGAAGACGCTGACCTTCACGTCGTCGTCGAGCAATGAATCCCACGGGGCGTAATCGCCGGAGACCTGCTGGTAATCATCAAGGATTGCTAAACGGAATCGGGTCACGTTATTCATCCTTGCGCGGCGGCTGGTGGTACTCAACCCCATCTCACGTTAGGTTTTTGAGTGTGAGCCAAAATGTGACCTCCACCATGCCCAAACCCGAGCACCCCCGCCCGCAGCTGGTCCGCGACAAGTGGCTGAACATCAACGGCATCTGGGAATTCGAGATCGACGCCGGTGACTCCGGTTTGGAGCGCGGGCTCACCACCCGCGAACTGAACAGCGAGATCTTGGTTCCGTTTGCACCGGAGTCCGCACTTTCGGGGATCGAGCACGTCGATTTCATGGAAGCCGTCTGGTACCGGCGCACGGTGACGATTCCGCAGGGGTGGGCAGGGCAGAACGTCTTGCTGCACTTTGGCGCTGTGGACCACGACGCCACCGTATGGGTAAACGGAGTTGAAGTTGCCAGGCACCGGGGCGGCTTTACGCCTTTCACCGCGGACCTCGGAGGAGTGGCCGAGCCTGGTACGGACGCAGTAATTGTGGTGCGGGCCAGGGATTCGCGTCACGAAATGCAGGCCCGCGGCAAGCAGGCAACTTGGTATAACAACACCCACTGCCAGTACACCCGAACCACCGGAATTTGGCAGACGGTGTGGATGGAAGCGGTCCCCGAGGTGCACATCAAACGCCTCCGGATGACCCCAAACCTCGCGGACTCAAGCATCACGCTGGAGGTGCCCGTTAGCCGGAACCGGGGCGGGCATACAGTCACCGCCGTGCTCAGCGACAAGGGGGACGTACGTGTCGAGGTTACGGCCAAAGCAGACCTGGACCTCACGCCATCACTCCGCCTCACCATCCCCACCGAATCCTTGCGTCCCTGGTCCATCGAGGATCCCTTCCTCTACGACCTCGACGTCAGCATCCAGGATGACGCCGGTACTGTTATTGATCAGGTCAGCAGCTACGCAGCAGTCCGTTCGGTTGCCTTGGACGGCAAGGTTGTACGCATCAACGGCAAGGCCGTCTTCCAGCGCTTGATTCTGGATCAGGGCTACTGGCCGGAGTCCCTGATGACATCACCGGATGACGCCGCCTTGATCAAGGACATCGAGTTGTCCATGGCCGCAGGCTTCAACGGCGCCCGGCTGCACGAGAAAGTCTTCGAAGAGCGCTTCCTCTACCATGCGGACAGGCTCGGCTATCTGGTGTGGGGCGAGTTCGGCGACTGGGGCGTCTCCGGCGGAGGAACTGTGGGGCACAACCAAAAACCCACAGCGAGCTTCGTGGCGCAATGGCTGGAAGTTTTGAAGCGCGATTTCAACCACCCCTCCGTCATTGGTTGGTGCCCCCTCAACGAGACTCACCAAGTGATGCATGATCGCCCCACGGTGCTGGATGACGTCACGGAAGCCATGTTCCTGGCCACCAAGCTCGCTGATCCCACGCGTCCGGTCATCGACGCCTCCGGATACTCCCACCGAATCCGGGAAACGGACATCTACGATTCCCATTCCTATGAGCAGGACCCGGACCGCTTCCGGCTGGAACAGCAGGGCCTCGCTGACGGTAAGCCGTACATCAACCGCACGGCGGACGGCCAGGAGTATTCAGTCCCCTATGCCGGCCAACCGTACTTCGTCTCCGAATTCGGCGGGATCTGGTGGAACGAAGTTGAGGCTCGCCAGGCTGTGGACGGAAGCGACGTCGCCTCTTCGTGGGGCTACGGCCAGCGGGTAGGCAGCGAGGAAGAGTTCTACACCCGCTTCGACGGACTCTGCTCAGTGTTGCTGGATAACCCGGACATGTTCGGTTACTGCTACACCCAGTTGACGGACGTTTTCCAGGAGAAGAACGGCATCTTCAACTTCGACCGCAGCAACAAGTTCGACGTGGAGAGAATCCGCGCCAGCCAGGTTCGGCCTGCCGCGATCGAAACGCAGAACGGCTAGCAGGGCGTTACCAGGAGCAGTAAACACGGGAGGGCCGGGGCATGTGCGCCTCGGCCCTCCCGGGTTTGAAGGTATCCAGCTACGCGCCCTCCGGTACTTCCGGGCCGGTTGGCCAGCGAAGCAAAGCGGCCACGTTGACCCCTTCGGGCAAGGCACCCGAGGGAACCAACTGGACACGCGCGTCAGTCAACGCTGCGGCTCGGAGGAGCGCTGTGGGAGCAGATACCTTGGCCACAACATCCGCCCCCAGCGACTCACCCTCGGAGCTGGCCACCCATGGCTCGGCGCTCAAAGCGAGCAGGGTGTGCTCGGCGAGAGAACCGTCGTCGAGAATCAACACGTCAACCTGGGCCTGCTGGAGCGCGTGAACAACCGCTCCGATCCCTGTGGCCGAGAGCGGATTGGCCTGCCCGTCCTGTTCTGCAAGACGGTCCATGAGTTGCTGCTGCTCGGCGGCCCACTGCTGTGCGACCAGGGAGTTGATCTCGTTGTCGAACTTTTCCCTGTCCGATCCTGCTGCCAGCGTGTGGAAGTCAACAGTGGACAGGACGGCTTTGCTCTCTTCGGAGAGCTGATCGGCCACCAACTGCCGCGCACGGATGTCTCCGGCGAGAATCACGAGCTTGGCGTGGCGTTCCCGCACGATCCTGCTGACTTCCTCAGCCACCTGATCGGCGTTGCGGCGCCACACTTCTTCCGTGTGCCGCTGATAGCGGCCTTGCGACCAGCCACCCACCGGCACTTTCTTCAGGGAATCATCGTCGCCTTGGATGTGCTGGCGTTCTTCCACGGCCGGTGCGCCAGCGGTGTACAGGCGAATTTCACTTTCGTCACGACTGGCTTCCACCACCACATAGGCAAAACCGCTCGGGTGGTGTTTCAGCAGGGGCAAAAGATTGGGGATCTCGTCCCTGGAGATCATTTCCGGCCCCACCAGCGCGCCCGGCAGGACTTCGTCAATCACCACTTCGCCCTGGCCCACCAAAACGAAACGGCTCACCGGTGCGGGCTCGCCCTTTGCCGGCTGGATGGCCCCATGAATGGCTTGAAGGTCATCCTCGGAGGCACCCAATCCCTGAAGGACATTGCGCACGTTGTCCGGCTGCACATCGGCGTTCTCCAAACCGTCCACCGTGCCGGCACTGGCATCAACGTAGGCCACGCACCATGGACCTTCTTTCCGGAACAGCCCGGAGTACTTGGCAAGTTGCTCAGTCATCGGATGCCCCTCCTCCGCCTGCTTCTCCCTTGCCGGTATTGGGGTTCAGTGCTTCCCTGACTTCTTCCGGATCGGTTTCATCAGGAAAGGGTTCGGTTTCACGCGCCTCTTCAACGTGGGCGGGTTTGGTTCCCCGGACCAAGCCTTGGACTTCGTGTTTCATCTGGTCGTCAAGTTCCTGGTTGTGCTTGGTGTTTCCTCGCTCAGCCACGACTATCTCCTTTTCAAATTGGTTCATTTCACACGTTTTTAGATCCGGTCGGCACCAAATTTGGCCCATTTGCCAGCCGGGCGTGCATACGCTCAAGCGTCAGCGGCTGACCAGCTTGAGGAACCTACTGTCCTCACTGCTGGCGTTCTTGGCTTGGAACGGGAATGCGAGCTTGCTATCCACCCATGTGCGGATTTCGTCGTGATCCGTGGTGGTGTGAGATCCGAAGCCATTCTCAGCTTCCTTTCTTCCCGCGCCGGCGCAGAGAGCGCCATGCTGCCGACGAAGAGTACGGACACTTCGACCCTAGCGCCAATCCGACCGGAATAGAAAGGGTACTGAGTAATTTCTTCCGCCGAGATTCCATTTAACACCCATGTTGGAGCGTGGGATGGGTATTAAGTGCCAACTCGGCGGGGGCTATACCCACTGCCCCCGGCGCACAAGGACTTCCTTGAGGAGGTCCAAACGGTCGGACACGATTCCGTCCACACCAAGATCCAAAAGCCGTTCCATCTCAACGGGATCGTTGACGGTCCACACATGAACCTGCCGTCCCAGTCGATGGGCGCGGCGAATAAACCCCGGCGTCACCACCGGCAACCGGCCGTAACGGACCGGAACCTGGAAGACGTCGACGCCGGAGAGCAGCTTCCGTGCCAAGGGAACCGGAAGCACGGGGCCCAGGAGAACGAAGAGCGCGGTCAGGGAGCTGCCCGCGGAAGAGGCCACCCGGCGGGAGAGCTTGGAAAGGACCGAGCGGCGCCGCCTGTCCGAGAAGCTGGTGACCAGAACCCTCTCATGGACGCCATGCTTTTCAATTGCCGCGGCCATGGGACCCACGGAGTTCCAGTCCTTAACGTCCAGGTTCAACCGGGCTTGGGGCAGCGAGGAAACCAGGTCATCGAATGTGGGAACCGGCTCCACCCCGCCAATTCGGGCAGCAGCAACCTGGGCGGCGGTCAGCTCCGAAACCTTGCCCGCGGAATCAGTCACACGGTCCAGGGAAGAATCATGGAAAACCAGCAGCACGCCGTCGGCTGTTGTGTGAACGTCGGTTTCAAGGTGCATAGTTCCGAGTTCCACTGCCGCGAGGAAGGCGGCCATGGAATTTTCCAGGCCATCCAAGGAAAAACCTCGGTGGGCGAAGGCCAAAGGGCCCACCGAACCGTCCTTGCGAAGGAAATAGGGCAGCGTCACTCCCGTAGCGTAGCCCATCGCAAAGGCGCGGCTAGCTCTCCTGCGGGACCGCCGCCGTCGTCGATTGCGGAACGATGGCCACGCCGTCGCTGACGTGCACCAGCGTCCGGCCGCGGCCGCCGTCGAGCTCCACCCACACCGCGGTGGCATCCCCGGTAACGGCGTCCACCACGCCAGCCGACTCGAACCCGGGCGTCAGCATGACATTGACGCGATCACCCTGGCGAAGTGAACGCCAGTGATGGTCCGGTTCGATGCGCCGCAATGGGGCGCTATTGACGTTGTTGATCCGACGCTTAGCCATGGTTCCCCCTACAAGTTCAATGAGACAGAATTTCACCGCGCAAACGGGGCTTGGCTGGAAGCCTACGGGCGCAAGTTGAACGCCGGTTGTATGGAAGCTGGGAACCAGGTGACACTGTGGGACTGACAAACTAGGGGCATGACTGTGTTGATTGCCGGCTGCGGCGACCTTGGAACCGAAGTGGGATTGCGTTTCGCGGCTGCGGGCCATGATGTGGTTGGCCTGCGTCGGTCCCCCGAAAAGCTACCCGCAGAGATCCGCGGCGTATTCGCGGACCTCTCCACCTCCGTGCCGGAACTGCCTGGGGACGTGGACATTGTTGTGGTGGCGATAGCCGCTGACGCGTCCACCGAGGATGCCTACCGCGCCGCATATTTGAACGGGGTGAAGAACGTCCTGGACGCACTGGAGGGGCAATCGATCGAGCCGCGACGGATCCTGTTCGTCTCCTCCACGGCTGTGTACAGGGATTCCGGCGGAGCGGTTGTGGACGAGTCGACGCCCACGGAGCCCACGCGCTTCAGCGGCAGGGTCCTCGTAGAAGCGGAAAACCTGCTGTTCAGCCGAACGCACGGTTCCAACACGAAACCCATCTCCCTGCGGCTCGGGGGTATCTACGGACCGGGTCGCACACGATTAATCGACCAGGTCCGCAGCGGCAAGGCCGTCATCCCGGCCCAGCCCCGGCATACCAACCGCGTTCACCGGGACGATGCCGCGGCCATGATCGTGCACCTCACCACCATGGAAACCGCTCCTGATTCCGTCTACGTAGGCGTAGATGACCAGGCGGCGGAGATGGGCGACGTCATGCGGTTCCTGGCCTCTGAAATGGGATGCCCGGAACCCCCGACGGCGGCACTTGGCGACGCGTCCGACGCTGGCCCCGGCGATAAGCGCTGTTCCAACAAACGCCTGAGGGCGACAGGCTTTCAACTCACCTTCCCCACCTACAAGGAGGGCTACCGCGCTTTGCTGGCCGGTGAGGGCGTGCGGCACCCGTGACGGTAGGGGCTCCTTCGCGGGTGCGAAGGTGGGGGCGCTTCTACTTCGCTGTACAAGCCGTGGCTGGACTGGCCTGGTGGATTGCCGTTTTCCTGTCGCCGGCGATGCGTGGGGCCACGCTCGGCAGCCTGGACCCCGTTCTTGTGGCGGCCTTTGATGTTCCGCTGTTCGTCATCGGCTCGGGTGTCGCGGCCTTCGGCGTCAGGGCAGCTGCCGCCGTGGCCACCGGGTGGACTGTCCTCGTTGCAATCGCCCTGGCCGCCTACGCCACCGTCACTACCGAAGCGGGCTGGGGCGTCCTGATCATGCTTGCGGCCGCCGGTTGTTCGGTTATCGCTCTGTTGTTCGTTGTGCGGGGCCGCGTCCCGACGGAGTTGATCGTGCAGGGACCGTTCGCGTTCCGCCCGGCAGCAGACCGTCGCGGCACTGCGGGGCACGTGGCGGCAACCATGGGTCAGTTGATTCTCTTCTGGGGATTCTTCCTGCTGGTGATTCCCTCATTCATAGGGTGGCTCGAGCAGCGCTGGCTTGTTGCCCTGCCGTTCCCCTCCGCGGCAGTAGTTACCGGTTTGGTCCTGCTGGCCCTCGCCAGCTCTCTCGGTATTGCTTCCGCGGTGACCATGTCCTCCACCGGAAACGGAACTCCCTTGCCCTCTGCCATGCCCAACCGGCTGGTGATCGCCGGGCCGTACCGGTGGGTCCGGAACCCGATGGCAGTGGCAGGCATTTCCCAAGGCGTGGCCGTGGGCATGGTTCTGGGTTCGTGGCTGGTGATCGCCTATGCGGTGCTTGGTTCGCTGCTGTGGAATTACGCTGTGAGGCCGCATGAGGAAGCAGACTTGGAAAGCCGATTTGGAGCCGGGTTCCAGCGATACCGCGATTCAGTGCGCTGCTGGGTTCCCCGCATCGGACGCGACTAGACCCGCTGCTCAGTGAGCTTCGCCTCGAGAATCTGGGCCACGCCGTCGTCGTCGAAGTGCGGGGCCTGCTGCCCGGCGGCGAGGATGGCCTCCGGGTGTCCACTGGCCATCGCGTATCCGTGGCCGGCCCAGCGGAGCATCTCGATGTCATTGGGCATATCCCCGAACGCCACCACATCAGCGGCCTCGATCCCCAGGGACCCGGCGTACTTGGCCAGCGTGACGGCCTTGTTAATGCCCGGAACGGACATCTCCAGCATTGCCGTCCGCGGCGCCGAGTGAGTGGTGCTCACAAGATGTGCCACGGCCGGCTGCACCTCGGCCAGGAATTCGTCCGGCGTACCTTTGCGCGTGATCGCCAGGAACTTTACGACGGCGTCGTCCGCCGTGAGCGTGTCGGCCAGCGGTGCGGGGGTGAACTCGGCGAGTAGCTCGCTGGTTTCGTTCTCGATGAAACCCGGCTCAAGCTGGAACCCGGTGAGAGTCTCCACAGCGAACAGGGCGTCGGGCCTGATGGACTTGATGATGCGGCGGGCTTCGAAGACGGATTCGGCGTCCAGAACGCACGAGGACAGGGCCTTCTCGGTTTCGAGATCCCACACCACGGCACCGTTGGAACAGATCACGATCCCGCTGTGGCCCAACTGCTCCTTCAGCGGGTACAACCAGCGCGGTGGACGACCCGTGACAAAGACGAGTTCCACTCCGGCGTCGCGGCACGCTTGGAATGCCTTGATGGTCCGGTCACTGATTTTGCCGTCATGACCGAGGATGGTGCCGTCAATATCGCTTGCTACGAGCCGCATCATGCCAGTCTACGTGGGCGCAAAGCCCCCAAGGTCGCGCGTCCTTGGGAGCGCGGCATAGTGTGAAGCCATGAGTGAGAAGACCAGCGAAGTCGAAGAACACAGCACCCGCGGAGCATACGTCACCGGCGGCGAGTTCAATCGGGACACCAATTACATCGAGGACCGCATCACCCGTGACGGCGCTGCCGGCCCTAACGGCGAGCCTGGCTGGCGCGTGGAGCCGGGACGCTACCGGTTGATTGCAGCACGCGCTTGCCCGTGGGCCAACCGCGCCGTGATCGTGCGCAGGCTTCTTGGCCTGGAGGACGTCATCAGCCTGGGCCAACCGGGTCCCACGCACGATGCCAGATCCTGGACCTTCGATTTGGATCCCGATGGCAGGGACCCCGTGCTTGGCATCGAGAGCCTCCAGGAAGCCTTCTTCCGCCGCTTCCCGAACTATCCTCGCGGCATCACTGTTCCAGCCATGGTGGATGTACCCAGCGGCCAGGTGGTGACCAACAACTTCCCCCAAATCACTCTGGACTTCTCTACCGAGTGGACAGAGTTCCACCGCCCCGGAGCGCCGCAGTTGTACCCGGAGCATCTGCGCGAGGAAATCGATACGGTCAACAAGCGGGTCTTCACCGAGGTCAACAACGGCGTTTACAGGTGCGGCTTCGCCGGATCCCAGGAAGCGTACGAGGCCGCCTACACCCGGCTCTGGAATGCCTTGGATTGGCTGGAGGAGCGGTTGAGCGGTCAGCGTTACCTGGTGGGTGACTCGATCACCGAAGCTGACGTGCGGCTCTTCACCACCTTGGCGCGGTTCGATGCCGTCTATCACGGCCACTTCAAGTGCAACCGCAACAAGCTCAGCGAGATGCCCGCGCTGTGGGCGTACGCCAGGGACCTGTTCCAGACGCCGGGGTTCGGGGACACCATCGATTTCGTGCAGATCAAGCAGCACTACTACATAGTGCATGAGGACATCAATCCCACACAGATCGTTCCCGTAGGCCCTGACCTATCCGCTTGGCTCAGCCCGCACGGACGCGAATCCCTGGGTGGAAGCCCGTTCGGCCACGGCACTCCGCCGGGGCCGGTCAAGGCCGGCGAGGAAGTGGCTGCGGGGCACGGAGCGGGCTAAGCAGCCATGTGCACACCCGGCGTTAGCGACGCGTGCTTACGCGACGCCGTGGTTGAGTTCGGCGCGCGTGGGTGGATTCGCGCCTGCCCGTGACACTGTCACGGCGGCCGCACGTGTTGCGTGGTCCATGATGGCGGCCAGGGTTTCCGCAGGCATCCCCCGGAGATCGCCGCGGTTCTGGGCGCCGTCCAGCCCGTGGTCCACAATGGCGGACAGGAGTCCTGCCATGAACGAATCCCCCGCGCCCACGGTGTCCACCACGTTCACGGACGGCGCTGGAACCTGTGTTTCACCTGACCTGGTGACGCCCCACGGACCACGTGAACCCCGCGTCACCACTACCAAGGCCGGGCCTTCCTCCCCGCCCAAGGACAGCCAGCGGCGTGCGGATTCCACCGGATCAACACCGGGATAAAGCCATTCAAGGTCCTCATCCGAGGCTTTCACCACGTCGGAAAGCACCACGAAGCGCTCGGCCTGTGTTCGCGCGTACTCAACCTCCGTGATGATGCTCGGGCGGCAGTTGGGGTCGAAGCTGATGGTGCTGCTCGGGTGGGCATGCTCGACGGCGGCAAGCACCTCCGCGGCGCCCGGCTCCAGGAAGGTGGCAATGGACCCTGTGTGGAGCAGCGTGGAGCCCTGCAGCATGAGCGGCAACCGGCCCGTGAGCCCGGGCAACTCCCAGGCGAGGTCGAAAGCGTAGGTGGCGGCGCCGTCGTCGTCGATTTGCGCGGTGGCCACGCTGGTTGGCTTCTCGTCGGGCGGAAGCGGAACCATCACCGAGCTCGAACGCAGGTGGGCAGCAACCGAATCGCCGTACGCGTCCCGGCCGTAGCGCCCGATGAACTGCACGGGGTGGTCCAAGCGGGCCAGGCCGACTGCAACGTTGAGCGGGCTGCCTCCAACGTGCGCCTCGATACCCGAGGAGCGTTGAACGACGTCGACCAGGGCCTCACCAATGACTGTCAGCATGGGACCACTCTGCCAGAGGACAGCAGCCCGGGACCAACAATTACGACAGCAGCCGTTGCACCAGTTCGCGACACTTCTTGTAGGCCACGGCTTTGGGGTCGATCAGGTCGAAGTGGTCCCCGGGGACGCGCAGCAATTGGGCAGCACTTCCGGCCGCCGCAGCCGCCGCGACGTAGGCTTCGGACTGGCTCGCAGGAACGTCCTCGTCATCCGTGGCGTGCACGGCATATACGGGGACGTTAATGGGTAACGAGCTCATGGGGTCGGCGTACTTATGCCGTTTGGGGTATCTGGCCGAATCTCCACCCATGAGGTTGCAAACGGCGCCATTGCTGAGGTTCAGCTTCTCCGCCGCCGCAAGGTTCAGGAGGCCCGACTGGCTGACGACGCCCGTCAGGTGAACGGCGTTGTCCTCCGGTCCGCGCTGGAGCTGACGATCGGCGTCGGGCGTTCCAATGGCGGAAAGCCGCTGCCGTCCAGCCGCCCATACGGCGAGATGGCCGCCAGCTGAGTGACCGAGTGCCACCACTTTGCCGAGTTTGAGGTCATGGTCGCCGGCGATATGCGACAAATGGTCGATGCCGGCCAGGATGTCCTCGAAAGTATGGGGCCAGCCACCGCCATTGCCGGCGCGCCGGTATTCAAGGTTCCAAGCGGTAATGCCGTGCGCTGCGAGGTCGCGCGCAAGGGGTTCACCGAGCTCCGCACCGTACTGTGAGCGCCAGTAACCGCCATGGATCACAACGGCGATACCACCGGCAACCGCAGACGCGCCGCGATGATTTCCGTTGGACGGTTCAGGTATGAAGAGTTCGCCCCATTGGCTGGGGTGTTCGCCGTAGCTGTACTTGTGCCGCAACATTGCGCCCTCCTTTGTACTGAGCCTATCGTGACGATTCGGAAGTTTGGCTAGAGGCACCCCGACGGCGGGTGGCTCAGTCCAGTGTCGGACCCGCCCCGTAAGCTGGGGGCATGGCAAGCAATTGGGACAGCCTGGACCAGGCTCAGCGCGACGCAGTGGACGCGAACGTAGCGCTATATGAGCGTGTTCGCCCCGCCCTGAAGCGGGTCACGCGCGATGTTCTGCTGACTTTGCGGGACATGCTTAACGACGCTGAGGTCACTCCTTTGTTTGTCACGGGACGGACCAAAACTGTGGAGTCGTTCCGGGAAAAGATTTCCCGCACAGATGATCCCTTGGAGCCCGGCGGGCCGCGCGTCCTCAAATTCCCGGACCCGTTCCGCACCTTGAACGACATGGTGGGCATCCGCGTCATTACCAAATTGCCTGCAGAAAACGCCGCGGTGGCCAACATCATCAAGCGTCAGCGCCAGCTCTTTGATTGCCGCGGGGACCGAGAGAAGGACATCGGCTCCATTGAGTCAGGAACCTATGGCTATTCCAGCCGCCACCTCATTCTGCGCACCATCCAGAACGAGGCCGTGAAGGAGTACCAGCACGTCTTCAACCCGGACATGCCCGCCAATGGCAGCTACTTCTTCGAGTGCCAGATCCGTACCGTGTTCGCTCACGCCTGGAGCGAGATCGAGCACGACATCCGTTTCAAGGCCGAAGACCCGCGTGCTTGGACACCACATTTCGACCGCCAGTTCACAGCCACCGCGGCCATGCTGGAAACCGTGGAGAGCGCCTTCGCCGATCTTCACGAGCGGTACGAGGAAGTTCGCGGTTACTGGGATCTCGAGGGCGATGGCGGCATGCCGCTGACACCCAACCGGGTCCGCGACGTTTGGCGTACGCTGCTGCCGCACGTTGACCGTAAAGTTGATGACGACTGGGGATGGGCTGCCGAACTACTCGCCGCCCACGGACTCACCAAGACCGTGGAGCTGGCCGGGTTGCTCAGTGCCAACCGGATCACCGAGGTACGCAAGGCCTTGGACCATCGTTACTCCCCCGGCCCCGACCGCCTCCTGGATGACCTCCTGCTGTGGCAGTACGGAACCGAACACATTGATCTCACCGCTGAGGCGCCCGACGTCGTCCCGCACCCGCGGCGCGACAGCCTCCAGCGGCGCCTTAAGCAGATTGAGCGCTACCGCCAGACTGCGCTCTAGGACAACTGCACCCTAAGGACCCATGACTCCCGAGCAACTCATGTCACTGCGGGCGACCTTCCGCTCTCCTCGCCGTCTGCTGACGGAATCCCTCGCGGGACTAGTGGTGGCTTTGGCTTTGATCCCCGAAGCCATCGCGTTCTCGGTAATTGCGGGCGTTGATCCGCGCATCGGGCTCTTCGCGTCCTTCACCATGGGCGTGGTCACTGCTCTTGTTGGCGGGCGCCCCGCCATGATTTCCGCTGCCACCGGGGCTGTGGCCTTGGTGATCGCTCCGGTGATGAAAGAACACGGGCTGGATTATCTGATTGCGACGATCATCCTGGCCGGCGTTTTCCAGATCATCCTGGCCGTCCTCGGCGTCACCAAGCTGATGCGTTTCATCCCGCGGTCAGTGATGATCGGCTTCGTCAACGCCTTGGCCATTCTGGTATTCATGTCCCAGATGCCGGAACTCTTCAATGTGCCGTGGATGGTCTATCCGATTGTCGTTGTGGGTTTGGTGATCGTGTTCGGGCTGCCCCGCATCACCACCGCCATTCCTGCACCGTTGGTGGCAATCGTGGCGATCACCCTCGTGACTGTCCTCGGCAACATTGATGTTCCGACAGTCAGCGACAAGGGTGAACTCCCCGACAGCCTGCCCGGGTTCTTCCTGCCGAACGTTCCCCTGAACCTGGAGACATTCCAGATCATTGCGCCCTTTGCCCTGTCCATGGCACTTGTGGGCCTGCTCGAATCACTGATGACCGCCAAGCTGGTGGATGACATCACGGACACGCGCTCGGACAAGACGCGCGTGTCATGGGGCCAGGGTGCCGCGAATATCGTCACGGGTTTCCTTGGCGGCCTGGGCGGTTGCGCGGTGATCGGGCAGACCATGATCAACGTCAAGGGCTCAGGGGCTCGAAGCCGGCTCTCAACGTTCCTGGCAGGTGTGTTCCTGCTGGTGCTGGTGGTTGCCCTGGGCGATGTTGTGGGCATGATCCCCATGGCCGCTCTTGTGGCAGTGATGATCTTCGTTTCGCTGATCACCTTCGACTGGCACTCCGTCCTGCCGTCCACACTCAAGCGACTCCCCAAATCGGAGACCGCCGTCATGCTGATCACTGTTGCCGCGGTAGTGGCAACGCACAACCTCGCGGTGGGTGTCGGCGTCGGAGTCGTGACCGCCATGGTGCTGTTCGCGCGGCGGGTGGCCCACTTCGCCACGGTCGAGCGGACGGAACTGGAGCTCAACGGCAAGAATGTTGCCACCTATACCGTGGACGGCGAATTGTTCTTTGCTTCATCCAACGATCTGTACACGCAGTTCGACTACGCGAAAGATTCCTCGGAAGGCATAGATCGGGTGATCATCGATCTCCATGGTTCTCACATCTGGGACGCCTCCACGGTGGCAGTGCTCGATTCCGTAACCGAGAAGTACAGGAATCACGGCCGTGAAGTGGAGTTCATCGGCCTCAACGAGGCCAGCATTCGCATGCGCGAGCGGTTGACCGGAAAACTCAACTCCTGACCCAACCGGGTCGCATACAAGCGTCTGCTAGCCCTCCGTAGTACCGCGGCGGTGCAACTTCCACGGAGACGCAACCCGGATGCCCTCAGCAGGAGTGGTTCCTGCCAATCGGTCCAGCAGCATCCGGACAACCTGCTCAAAGATCGGGTCCGGACCAACAGTCGTCAAAGCCGGATCGTAGTCCTGACCCTCGGTGGAATTCCCGACGCCCACAATCTGGACGTCCTCGGGGACGCGGAGACCAAGGCGGTAAGCGGCACGGATCGTTTGCAGCGCTTCCATGTCGTCGGTGCAGAGAATGGCCGTGGGCCTGTCCGGAAGTTGAAGCAATTCGAGGGCGGACTGGTAGGCAGTCGCTGGGCGGTGATGCGAGGTCCTGACCAAAGACTCGTCCAAGGGAATGCCGGCCTTCTCCAGCCCGGCTGCGTAAGCGGCAAAGCGGCTCTTGGGTCTTCCATTCGGGTCGGCCCTCCGGATGCAGGCGATTCTGTGGTGGGAGGCGGTAAGGAATTCCATGCACTCTGCGAGCCCAGCATCCGTCTCGGGAGCAAGGACATCAAATCCAGCTGGCTTCATGGTCCCCGAGATAACCACTTGGGCAACGCCGCGCCGGGCCAGCTCGGTGACTGTTTCATCCTCGGACTTTGCTTCGGGGAAGTAGCCAATGATGACGCCGTCGGCGCCTCCGGACATGGTGAACTTCCGCCAGTCCTCGCCCAGCAGGATCACTGGCTGGTAGCCGTGCTGCGGAAGGATGGTTGCTGCGGCAGTGGCGAGGGCCCTGTCCCACGGCCATTCAAGGTTCCCGATAGCCACGGCAACCACGTCAGTTTTGCCGCGTCGCATGCCCCTGGCGGCCTGGTTGGGCACATAGCCGAGTTCCTTGACGGCCGCCAGAACCCTGTCCTGCGTGGGCTGGCTGATCCGAGTGGTGCCGCCGTGACGACCTGAGAGCACATAGGAGACGGTGGTCAGCGATACGTCCGCTGCCATCGCCACGTCCCGGATGGTGGGCTTGGATCCCTTGCTCACGTTGCGACTCCTGGTAGACAGCGAATTTCTTGAACTCTATCCGCTGCGGGGTTGGACTCCTCTTGACGCAATTAGTTGAGAACGTTAACAATTGCTGGAGTCTACAAATACAAGCGGGAGATCTTTCGATGAAGAACTGGGCAGGAAATCTTGAGTACTCGTCTGCGGATGTTCAGCAGCCCACCTCAGTGGAACAACTGCGCGAGCTTGTAGCTGAGGCGACCCGGATCAAGGCCCTTGGTTCCCGGCACTCCTTCAACACGGTGGCCGACACGGATGGCACCCACATTTTGCTTGATTCGCTCTCCCAGGAAGCGGTGTTGGACACCGCCAGGAGCACCGTTAAGGTCAGTGGCGGCATCAGTTACGGTGCCCTCGGCCGCGCGCTGGAGGAACAAGGCTACGCCATCCACAACCTCGCCTCCCTCCCGCACATCTCCGTCGCAGGAGCGATCCAAACCGGCACTCACGGCAGCGGGGTCAACAATCCCTCCCTGGCTGCCGCCGTCGTCAGTGTTGACCTGGTGCGCGCCTCCGGCGAGCTGGTGACCCTGACAGCGGACGACGACGAATTCCTCGCCAGCGTGGTGGGGCTGGGCGCACTTGGCATTGTCACAGGGCTCGAACTCGCGGTCCGGCCAAGCTATGAAGTGCGGCAGCGGGTGCTTACCAACCTGTCCTGGGAGCGTGCGTTGGCGAACTTCCAGGCCATCGCTTCCAGTGCTTACAGCGTCAGCTTCTTCACCGATTACACCGGCGATGCCATCCCCCAGGTTTGGCTCAAGGCACTGGACACCGAGGCTCCCTTGCCGGACCTGTTCGGGGCAACCGCTGCGACTGCCGCCATGCATCCGTTGCCCGATATGTCCGCCGAGAACTGCACGGAGCAACTGGACGTGGCGGGCAAGTGGCTCGACCGTTTGCCGCATTTCCGCCACGAATTCACGCCAAGCAACGGTGAGGAGCTGCAAAGCGAGTTCCTTCTTCCGCTGGAACACGCACCGGCCGCCCTGCAGGCTGTCCGCGGACTCGCCGACAAGCTCGCTCCGCTCCTGTTCATCTCCGAAATCCGCACCGTGGCCGCTGATGAGTTCTGGCTCAGCCCGTTCTACCAGCAGCAAAGCGTGGCACTGCACTTCACGTGGAAGCCACGGCAGGCCGAGGTAGAAGCGGTGCTCCCCGAGCTCGAGGAAGCCCTGCGACCTTTCGGCGCCCGACCGCACTGGGGCAAGCTCTTCACGCCCGGCCAGTACGACTTCGCCGCACTCTACCCGCGCTTCGACGACTTCCGGGCTTTGGCTCAGGCCAACGACCCCACGGGGAAGTTCCGCAATGGGCTGCTGGACAGCGTACTGGGCCTCTCTGCGGCGACGCACGCCTAGTAAGGTCACGCTCGCCAGGCCGCTATTCCGTCGCCGCCCCGCTATTCCGTTGCTGCCCAGCGACGGAATAGCGGGTTGGCCAAGGGCTACGGCTGCTGCTATTCGATGTGCGCGAGGACGGCGCCAGCTGTGACCACTCCGCCGGGTCCGGACAACACCCCGGAGAGAATACCTGCACGATGCGCGGGAACCTGCGTTTCCATCTTCATGGCTTCAAGGACCACTAACGGGTCACCGGCGGATACCTCGTCACCGGGTTCCGCGAGCCATTTCACCACTGTGCCGGCCATGCTGGAGACGAGGGCGGATTCGGCGGGTGAGTCGCCTGATCCAGTGACAGAACCCGGCGTATCGGTCGATGTAGAAAAGGCCGGAACACCCCGCCCCGAGCGAGCCCAGCCATCCAGGAGGTCCGCGGGAAGTCCTACTGCGAGCCTCTTACCGTTCACATCGATGGTGATGGTGCGCCGATCCCCCTCAGGGGCAACCACGTTGAACTCAGGATCCACAGGGATCTGATCTGCGAAGTCGGTCTCGATCCACCGGGTGTGGACCAGCATTCCCGCCACGGATGTGAAGTCCTCGGATTCCAGGACCGCGCGGTGGAACGGAAGCACGGTTGCAAGACCCGTGATGTTGATTTCGGCCAGTGCACGCCGCGCGCGACGAAGAGCCTGCTGCCGGTCAGCTCCTGTGACGATCAACTTGGCCAGCAGGGAGTCGAACTGGGGCGCAACGAACGAGCCGGACCGGACTCCGGTATCCACGCGGATTCCCGGGCCCGTCGGTGCCTCGAACACGTCTACTGTCCCCGGGGAGGGCAAGAAGCCGCGACCCACATCCTCAGCATTGATTCTGAATTCGAAGGAGTGTCCCCGCGCCACGGGATCTTCCGTGATGCTCAGCGGAAGGCCGGCAGCAATCCGGAACTGCTCCTGCACGAGGTCAATCCCAGCGGTTTCCTCCGTGATGGGGTGCTCAACCTGGAGGCGTGTGTTGACCTCGAGGAAGGCCACGGCTCCGTCGGCAGAGACCAGGAACTCCACGGTCCCGGCACCGTAGTAGCCGGCTTCACGCACAATGGCCTTGGCGCCGTCGTAGATTTGCCGGCGTTGCGTATCACTGAGGAAGGGGGCGGGAGCTTCCTCCACGAGCTTCTGGTGGCGGCGTTGGAGCGAGCAGTCACGAGTGCCCACCACCACGACGTTGCCGAGCTTGTCCGCGATGATCTGCGCTTCCACGTGCCGGGGACGGTCCAGGTACTGCTCCACGAAGCACTCGCCACGGCCAAAGGCAGCCACAGCTTCGCGGACTGCAGAGTCGAACGCTTCTTCCACTTCGGCAAGCTCCCGAACCACCTTCAAACCCCGGCCGCCGCCGCCAAATGCGGCCTTGATGGCAAGCGGGAGCCCGTGTTCCTCCGCGAAGGCCCTGGCTTCCGCAGCAGAAGAGACAGGACCGTCACTACCGGCAACCATCGGAGCACCAGCGCGGACCGCGATTTCACGGGCCGTTATCTTGTTTCCCAGCTGACGAATCGACTCCGGCGAGGGACCGATCCACTCAAGTCCGGCGTCGAGCACTGCTTGGGCGAAGTCCGCGTTCTCGGACAGGAAACCGTACCCGGGGTGAATGGCGTCTGCACCGGACCCGGCAGCAATGGCGAGCAGCTTTCCGATGTTCAAATACGTGTCAGCCGGCGAGTTTCCGCTAAGGCTGAAGGCTTCGTCGGCAGCACCAACATGCATGGCGTCCGCATCAATGTCGGCGTAGACAGCCACCGAAGCAATGTCGGCGTCGTCACAGGCTCGAGCGACACGGACGGCGATTTCGCCGCGGTTCGCGATCAGGACCTTGCGCATCAAATACTCACTTCTCTGGGGTCTTCGTAAACGTCGTGGTGAAGTTTGGGGAATCCGGGACGAGCCGGAAACGGATCTTTCCCCCGATGGGAACCTGCGCGGCGAGATCCAGGTGTTCGTCGCGCACAACGCCGATCACGGGGTACCCGCCGGTGATGGGGTGGTCCGCCAGGAAGAGCACGGGCAGTCCCGCGGGCGGGATCTGGAGGGCACCGGCCATGGTGCCCTCGCTGGGAAGCTCCCCTTCCCGCGTGCGCTTCAGCGGGGTGCCGTCCAACCGCATGCCCACGCGGTTCGACTGCGGAGTGACCAGCCATTCCTGGCTGCAGAGGGAATCCAACGCTTCCGGGTGGAACCAGTCGGCACGCGGTCCGGGAACCACATCGAGCACCGTGACACCCGCGCCCGGGAAGTCCGGCTGCAATTCCGGGCTGCCAACCGCTGTGGAGGCTGTAGCGTCACCCACTGCGAGGACCTGCTTGATGACCAGTGGCTCCGGCCCGATCCCTGACATCGTGTCAGCCGAGCGGCTGCCCAGGACCTCCGGGACATCCACACCGCCACGGATCGCAACATAGTTCCGGAATCCCGCCTCCGGGGCGCCCAAGGTGAGTACTTCACCGTCGAGCAGCGCGAAGGGTGCGGCCATGAGGGCGGTTCGCTTCGCACCCGGCTGGACGTCGACGTCGTCGGACTCCTCAGGCTCAACCCACGACGGCGACTCGATTGTCAGCGTCGTCGGCGCACCTGTCACTGCAATCACTTGGTCACCTACGGCTTCCACCGTGAGCCCACCATTGACGGATTCGATGGCCGCAGCCGAAGGAGCGTTTCCGACCAGCCGGTTGGCACGACGCAGCGATGCCCTATCCAGTGCACCAGCAGCAGGGACACCCAGCGGACCGTAGCCCCGACGGCCGAGGTCCTGGATCAGGCTTTGCGCACCCGGGTTGAGAATCCGAAGGCCGGACTCAACGTGGTGCTCCTTTTCTGGTTCGCGCGCTGCCGAGTCACCAGCGGTAACAACCTCGCGGACGGCCCGGTACTGCACCCGGTCACCTGGCCTGACAAGCGCTGGCTGGGCCCGGTCCAAGTCCCACATCCGGGCCCCGGTCCGGCCAATCAGCTGCCAACCGCCCGGGGAACGGCGCGGGTAGACGGCGGAATACTGGCCACCGAGCGCCACTGATCCAGCGGGAACCGCCGTCCGCGGGGAAGAACGCCGGGGAACGGTAAGGACCTCGTTTTGACCCACCATGTAGCCGAAACCGGGTGCGAAACCAGCAAAGGCTACGGTCCAGATCTGCCCGGTGTGGGCAGCTACGACCCCCTCCACGCTCAGCCCGGTGAGTTCCGCGACATCGGCGAGGTCATCGCCGTCGTACACGGTGTCGATCACCACCAGTCCGGAATCAGTAACCTCCGGTGCGGTTAACTCCAATTCCAGGAGCCGCAACCCGATTGCCCGCGTGGCAGCAGCTGACTCGCCTACCAGCATGACCGTTTCCGCCGCTGCAAGGACGTCCACCTGGCCCGGCAGCGGGGACTTGTTGAGCATGTCCTGCAGGGCGAGGACGTCCTGCAGCCCGTCCAGTTCGGCCAGAACGGCACGGGTGCCGACGGGCCTGACTGAGCGAACCCTTTTGGCGGTGGTCGTTTGCATCACGGATTCCATTGTTCGTTACGACGCCGGTTGAGCGTGCGTTCCTTGCATTAGCCGGACGTCTTCTTCCGGCTTGGGGTCGCGTCCGAGGAGCATTCCCACGATCGTGACAACAGCTGCGACGAGAATGTAAACCGCGATCAGGTACCAGCCACCGCCAGCAGCACCGTAGAGCGCCGTGAAGATGATGGGGGCAACGGCTCCACCAATCACACCGGCTAACGTGTAGGCCAGCGAGCTGCCGGCATAGCGGAGCCGGGCCGGGAACTGCTCAGTGATGAAGGCAGCCTGCGGGCCATACATGAAGGCGTGCAATGCCAGGCCGATGACGGTGCCGACAGTCAGCATGGCTACCGACTTGCCCTGGATCATCAGGAAGAACGGCGGAATGTACGCGGCGGTTGCTGCTGCCGCGATTCCGTAAACCCAACGACGGTTGAAGCGGTCCGTCAGTGCACCGGCTGCCGGAATCAGGAAGAGCTGGAAGGCGGAGCCAATCAAGATCGCGGACAGTACATTGCCCGTTGTCATGCCCAGTTCTTTGGTGGCGTACACGGCAACGAAGACCGTAAACAGCGCGTAGAGGATGTCCGGGCATACACGGGAGAGCGCTGCGGCCACCAAGGCCTTGGGCTGGGTGGTGAAGACTTCCTTGATGGGAGCCTTGGGGCGATCACCGTGGGCCTGAATTGCCTTGAAGACAGGGGTTTCTTCAAGCTTGAGTCGGATGATCAAGCCGAACACCACCAAGAGTGCGGAGGCAAGGAAGGCTACGCGCCAGCCCCAGGAGAGGAAGGCCTCTTCACTGAGGGAAGCGGCAAGAATAGCCAGAACGCCATTGGCCATAAGGTTGCCGGCAGGCGGGCCGATCTGGGCCGCCGAGGACCAGAAGCCACGCTTGTTGGGGTCACCGAATTCGCTGGACAGCAGCACTGCACCGCCCCACTCACCGCCAACGCCGATGCCCTGCGCCAAACGCAGCAGCACAAGAATGGTGGGGGCTGCGACGCCAATGACTGAGTAATCAGGCAGTGCACCGATGAGGACCGTAGCCACGCCGATCAGAACGAGCGTGAACACCAGAACGTACTTGCGGCCGATCTTGTCGCCCAGACGGCCAAAGATGACGCCACCAATTGGTCGGGCCAAGTAGCCAACAGCGAAGGCTGAGAAGGAAAGAAGCAAGGCGACAAATTCGTCGTTGCCCGGGAAGAAAATCTTGGGGAACACGAGGGCCGAGGCCACCGAATAGATAGCGAAGTCGTAGTACTCAAGCGATGTGCCGGTAAGGCTGGCCACATACGCCTTGATGGCACCGGGCGGTGGCTTCCTTGTCACTGCCTTGGCTGCATTGTTGGTGCTGGTCATGATCTTCTCCGGGGGATGAGAGGTGTTTTGCGGAGCGCCCGGGGCGGGCTAGAGGAACGAGCCGATGTTGACGCCAGCGTCGCTCAGGACAGACTTCACAGCGGTGGCCATTGCAACGGCTCCCGGTGAGTCACCATGCACGCAGATACTCTCTGCGCGGATTTTCAGGATGGAACCGTCAATGGCCCTGACGGATTGTTCAGTGGCCATTCGCAGGACGCGCTCTGCCACTTCGGCGGGATCACTCAGCACGGCCCCTGTTTGGGAGCGTGAGACGAGCGTTCCGTCCGGGTTATAGGCGCGGTCCGCGAAAGCTTCGGAAACGGCACGAAGGCCCGCTTTGTCAGCCAGACGCAGTACTTCAGAGCCGGGGAGTCCAAGAATCGGAAGGTTGGGGTCAACCGATTTCACGGCGTCAACAACAGCACTGGCCTGGGCCGTGTGCTTGACGATCGCGTTGTAGAGGCCGCCGTGGGGCTTCACATACCGGACACTGGCTCCGGTGGTGGCCGCCAGCGCCTGCAGCGCACCGATCTGATAAACCACGTCATCGGCCAGTTCCTTGGGATCGATGTCCATGAAGCGGCGGCCGAATCCAGCGAGATCGCGGTAGCCAATGTGGGCGCCAATTACGACGCCGGCCTTCACCGCCTTTTCGCAGGTGCTCCGAATGATGCTGGGGTCTCCAGCGTGGAATCCGCAGGCAACGTTGGCGCTGGAGACAGACTCGAACATGGCTGCATCATCGCCGAGTGTCCAGCGCCCGAAGGATTCTCCGACGTCGCTGTTCATATCGATGATTGCCATGATGTGATCCCTGCCTCGTGATGTGCGTTACATCAAGAATGCACCAAACTGCTGGATTGTTCAACAATCCAGCGATCCTGCTTTTCGGCAATCGTGTAATTTTGGTGTCATGGCCAGTGCAGATCAGGAACTTAGCGGCAAAACTGGCCTTGATAGCGCCCGGGCACGGGTTCGCATGAAGGTTCCCTCCGTTGCCGAGCGAGTCGCCGAAGAACTGCGTTACCAACTGGCTGAAGGATTTCTGGTCCCGGGAGCCAAGCTGACGGAGGCCACTATTGCCGAGGATCTGGGTGTCTCCAGGAATACGGTCCGGGAAGCGTTCGCCGAACTTGCTGGCGAGCGGCTACTTCTCCGCCAGCCAAACAAGGGCGTCTTCGTAGCCACCCTTGAAGCAGGGGACATCCACGACGTTTACACGGTTCGCCGCGCGATCGAGGTCAGCTCGATTCGCGCTGGTGGTTCACCGGAACGTATCGCCGCCGTCAGGGCCGCCGTCGAGGAGGGCAAACGCGCAGCCGACGCCGACGACAATGAAGGTTTGGGCAGCGCCAACCAGCATTTCCACGGCGCGATCGTTGCCCTCGCCGAGAGCAACCGACTGAACACGATCATGGCGCAGATCCTGGCCGAGATGCGGCTGTATTTCCATAAGGCCACCATGAACTCGCACTTCTACAGCGATTGGCTGAAGGAAAATGAGCACATTTGTTCCGCGTTGGAAGCGGGCGAGCTGGAGCGGGCCGGCGACCTGCTCCTCGCCTACCTCAACCGTTCAGAGCAGCAGCAAACCGCCATCCACGGCGCGTAGCTAGCGCTTGCCCTTCTTGCGCGAGCCCTTGCCGCGGCCCTTGTCCGGATTCGGGGCATAGCGCTGCGCCACCGCGGGCTTCTTCGGGCCTCCGCCACGACGGTCCGGCTTGGGTGCCTTCTTCGGCTTTTCCTGCTGGGCTGAAGGCTGGCGCGAGCTCTGCGCCGTCCGCCCGCGTACGATCCCTATGAACTCTTCGATCACAGGGCTGTCAGTACCCACCAGCCAAGCCAAACCAATCTGCGTACCGGGAGCACCGGTCAGGCGACGCATCACGGTGTCTTTAACATTGAGGTGACGCGCCACGGACATGGGCAGAATTGCCAGCCCGGCGCCGGAGGCAACTACTTGGAGGGCCATGTCCGGCCCGCCCATCTCATCAATATCCAGGAAATTTTCCTCGGCGAGGTCGTCCAGCGCGACTTCCTCAAACACCGAGATCTCATGACCCTTGGGGGCAACCACTACAGGCTGCTCTTCATAGAGGGGGATGACGTTCAGGCCTTCGCGGTCCACGGGCAAGCGAACAAAGCTGAGGTCGGCGGAACCATCACGCAATACTGAAACCTGAGCGGCGTCGTCGGACATGAACGCATGCAACGGGAAGTTGGGCATCCGCTCTTCCCACCGCCGGATCCATTTACCAGGAGTAACACCCGCAACATAGGCGAAGCGGAGCCCGGCTAGGGGTTCTGTTGTTTCGGCGGAATCTTCAGCGTCTGGCACACACTCACAGTACCGGCCAGATACCCTTGAAGCATGACGTCCTCGAACTCCCAGTCCATGAAGCCGGCAACAGTTGCCAAGAAACTCGGTATCTACCTGCCCGCGACACCCCAGGAGTTCCAGGATTCGTCCATCTCCCGCGAAGAATTCGCAGAACTTCAGGCCAACCCGCCGGAGTGGCTCGCTGAACTGCGCCGCAACGGCCCGCACCCGCGCCCCGTAGTTGCGCAGAAGCTCAACATCTCCATCAGCGGCTTGGCACGCGGTGGCGTTGAGGATGCGCTCACGACGTCGGAAATTACCGAGCTGCTGCAGGCTCCACCGCAGTGGCTGGTGACCGAGCGCGCAACACACGCAGCTGTGCGCTCCGAGGCGCAGCGGGTCAAGGACGAAGCAGCCAAGAAGGCTGCCACCAAGGAAGCCCGGGACAATGCCGCTGCAAAGCGCGACGCTCCGAAGACCTCCAAGCGCGACCACGCGTAGCTTTCACTGGGTTGTGGCCGGGACCAAGGTCCCGGCCACAGCTGTTTAAGGCACCTTTACGCCCGGGAGCGGGCACGACTATGCCACAACAGCCGTCAATAGGCCGGGACGCAGGGTGCGGCAAAAGTTGAATAGATCTTGATGCGGTTCTGGAGCATTGCTCGAATCCATAATTCCTGCCGTGCGCGGCAGACATAACTCATCATTGACTCCCCCAAGTCGATCACGTTGTTTGTACAACAGTTGTGATCCTAGCCCAGAGAAGCTTCCAGTGTGGGCAGATTTATTGACTTGACTTATCGAGTTCCATGGGGAACGCTCAATCTTGGTTATTTGAGGTCCGGAATGCATGCAGTCTCAAATAGCATATTTCCATCAATTGTGCGGCTTCCTAAAGTCGCTTTATGAAAGGTGAATCATGTCAGCTATTGTTGATGGCGGAAAGCGTTCCGCTGGCATCAACGCGGCCAAGGTTGCGAAAATTGGAGGCGTCACCTTGGCCCTCTTTGCCACTATGTCCGTCGCTTTCCAGGCGGTAGCAACGCTGGGCATTTCGTCCGGCCTTGCCACCAACCTGTACTTTGCCCTGAATGCACTCTCGTGGGCAGCTGCTGCGGCTGCCGTTGTGGCGTCGTTCGGCATTGGAACTGCTGTGGCAGGACTCGTGTTCGGCCTGGCCAAGAAGTGGGCCTTGAAGCAGTTTGTTGCTTGGTAAACCGCTGAATCAACCGCTCTAGCCTCAGGGAGGGCTGCAATGACATCACCCAGCGCCGCTCAGCGACGCCCGCGTGCCGGCACTGCGGCCCTCTCTGGGTGCCAAGCCACCTTTACGAACGACTTTCGACGCCGATCGCACCGCTTCCGGGACCTCATGGGCAGCCTGGGGTTCACGGTTCATGCCCGGGCAGTCACTGCGCTCCTGTCCATCGGACAGGTTCTGTTGCTGGTGGTCATCGGCTATGGATTGCTCTGGAGTCCTCCCCGGGAGGGGCTCGCCCAAGTGGGCGTACCCCTTGAAAGTCCGGACATCGTCGCGATCGTTGGCGCATTCCTGGCGGTGGCACTTCTTCAAGCCAGGCGCAGGTTCAAGCGCTCCCACCTAGCGTGGAACACGGTGTCGCGCACACTGGAAGTTGGAATGCGCGCCGGTTTGGTCTTGCTGGACCTTGGCCTTGCGGGGATGCTCGTTGTACAGAACCTACGTTGGCATGAGCCGGGCAACATTCTCGTGACCTTCTCACTCCTTATTGCCTCCGTACTCGCTGTGACCCCAATGAGGGTTTCACTGGTTCGATCTCTCACAACTGCGGTGTTGATCAGCGGAATCAGCGGCATTGTGGTGGTGCTCCTGGAAGCACCGTGGCTCCGGGCAGCGGGCGAACTTGGGGCTGCCGGGATTTCCCAGCTACCCATCATCATCACAGGCACCTTCCTGGTCGCCGCACTAACACCCGTTGCTTATAAAGCGACCGCCCTTCCCCAGGCCATGAAGAGCCGGGGCCTACTCTTGGATTTGGCGTTGAAGGCTGGAACCATATTCCTGCTTGCCGGCACTGGCTTTGCCATTGCCCAAGTGACACCGTGGCCTTGGGTGGCACCCTATGTCTCACTTGCAGTCTTTTTCCTGGGAATTGTTCTCTATCGATCTGCATTTGCGCGGATTTCATCCCCTGAGGCGTTGGGATTTTCTCTTTTTCTCCTGCGACTCAGCAAACGACACGTGAAGCCGCTGGTTCTTCACAGCATTTTGTCCGCCTGTGTTCTTGTCGCACCACTAACATTGACAATGTCCGGCATGCTGCTTCTGAACAGACAGCCCTTGGTGGCCCTTTTATTGATTTCACTTGTTCTCCTGGAAGTCAGCATTGATGCATTGGTGATACAACGACGCACTGCTGTTTTGCCAGCCAGCCACATTCGAAAACTGGCACAGAAGTCCAAGAGCGGCATAGGGGCTGCTCTTTGCGCCGGTGTGGCGGTTATCTTCTCTGGAATCCTGGGGACCTCGTCAACCCAATCCGCGGACAGCCCGTGGCTCGCTTTGATCGCAGCTGCCTTCGTCCTTGTCGCTGTCCTTCTGACCAGCCTTGTTTTCACCGACGCACCAGCTTGGCTGCGCGACCTTTCTGCTACAGACACGGAGGATGCATGAAATCCCTTGCCAGCGTGGACCATGCTTTCGGAGACCACGTCATCTTCGATGGGACCTCCATTCAACTTCCGGAACTGGGCGTGGTTGCCCTCCGTGGACCCAACGGCTGCGGAAAGACCACCCTCCTCAAACTTTTGGGTGGGGTAATTGGAAGCTCCTGCCTTGACGTTGACCGATGGCGAAAAGAATTCGTAGCCGTCTATTTGGACATGGAATACCTGACGCTTGACTATCTTTCAGTGGGCGAGTTCCTGAGGATGCTCCGCCCGCTCACTGGCTCGTTGACAGCAACCAGCAATGAGACCCGCTCAGGTGGGCCGGGGACCGGGGAAGGCCTCCTCCTGACGGAACAGATGGTGGGAACCAAAGTTGGAGACTTGTCCCTGGGACAGCGGCAACGCTTGATCCTGACCGTAGCGTTGACACTCAAGAATGTGGACGTCCTACTTCTGGACGAACCGCTGAATGGTCTTGACCGGAATGCTGCGGCGGTAGCCCGCGAGGCTATCTTGAGGGCCGGGCAACACCAATTGATCATTGTGGCCACTCACGAGGACGAGCATTGGACCGACTTTGACCTTGAGGTTCGCAGCGGCTTCGCAGTCGAGCTGAGTCAGGCCGGGGCCCGGCGTTGAGCACTGTCAGTTCCCATGCCGCGTCCATCTCAATGAGAACCTCAGCCAGGTGGTGGCGTTACCGGTTCCCGCATCTGGGCATGGACCTGCTAAAAATCACAGTGGCCATAGCTTGCGGTATCGGCTTTGCTTCCCTTTTTACCTGGGGGAACGGAACCGACGTCGCGTCCATCAGTGCATCAGGAATCCTTGTGCACAACGCCTCGTTAGCTCTGCTGGCGCTGTTCCTGACCCACTACGGAGCCACCGTCATGATGGTCCTCAACGGTTTCTGGCTGGGGATGGGCTTGGTTGCGAGCGTGGCCGCCGTCGGCCTTCCACAGACTCTTGCGCTGACAGTGGTCCATATCCCCCTTGAAGTTATCGCGTGGGGACTCACTATCCAGGGCGCCCGGTTGGTCTGGCCGCTAATTCTGGGAAGTGGACGAAAGCGCCACAGTTGGCGTCATGCTGCCCGCCACTTAAAGGGCGTCCTTGCGGCACCCCTTGTTTTTTATATCTTGGCCGCCCTTGCCGAATGGGCAGAACATGCACTCCTTGAAAGGTAAGTAATGACCCCCGCTTTCCCCTCGACGTCCAACCGATCCGCTACGGAGACCCCGCCGAAAATCAACCCGGTCTGGATCATCTGCCTGCTGCTCGCCTACACCGCAGCAACCCAGTACGCGGTGGCATCAGGAATCGACCGATTGGTGGCGGACAACGCCGAGTACAACCAGTTCTCCAGCCAGGAAGTTCTGGTGACCTTCCTCCGCGTTGGCGTGGTGGTTTGGAGTTTCCTGGCCTCGTTCCTGCAGGCTTTGGTCCTCCGGCTGGTTTACAGGGGAATCGTGCGGGGGCAGTCCCCCACACTGAGGACGAGTTGGTTCTGGGTCCTTCTCGGCCAAATCCCGTTCATGCTGACGGTGCTTGTCATGGGATTGTTTATGCAGCCTGAAGCGCTCGGAGTCCTGGGCCAAGCCTGGATCCGGATTCTCTTCGGTGCCGTTGCTGCCGCGATCTACATAGCCCTGGCGAAGAAGGCCTTTGCAGCTGCCAATTCCCGCCTGGCCATCCTCTTTGTCATCATCACGGTGGTCAATTCAGTACTGCTGGTTTCCACAGCCACGGCCTAGCAGGATGGCCCGCCGGGACTAGTCCTGGTGGAGCTGGATGAAGTTGCCGCACCCGTCATCGAAGACCGCGCTGACGCCGGACGGATCCTCGGACGGCTCGCCTTGGAACGTCACGCCGGCGGCAAGCAACCGTTCATACTCGGCCTGCACATCCGGAACGCCGAACGTGATGGCTGCCAGGCCGGAATCGTGCAGGGCGTTCATGTAGTTCGAGGCGATGGGGTTGTCGCTGGGTTCCAGCAGGAGGCCCACGGAACTGTTGTCCGCACCGGGATCCTTGATGATGAAGAGGTTGTACTCGGGCATGGCCATCAGGGTCTCGAAGCCCAAGGTCTCTGTGTAGAAGACGTGGGCGGCCGCTGGGTCCTTGACGTGGATGCTGCACATTTTCAGTCTCATGGTGCCTAGGCTACCTCCCGGGTCCGACAGAAGGACCCCACGTCCAATTGCCCGTCGGGACCGGATTGCCGTCGGCATCCAATTGCCCCTCGCGCCCGGACAGGCGCTGCCGCATACTGAATTCAAAGCAGCGTGATGTCGCCTGGAGGTGGTCCGATGCCCGCATTGATGCTCCTGTGGGGTGTAGCCCTGGTTCTCGCAGCCGCAGCAACCACGTACGCCGTGCACCGAAAACTGGCCTACGGCCCAGGCACGGAGCCGGATGGGATCTTCTGGGATCTGTTCGGGGGCTCGATTGTGATTGCGCCGGCCATCCTCGTACCCGCGGTGCAGTGGCCGCCGGCCGGACTTGTCATGGTTTTCCTGGGCATCGTCACAGCGGCAGCCACCGTGGCAAGCATCCGGAAAGTGGAGCGGATCCACGCAGCCGAGCCCCGCCGTCGTGCGGGTTTTGCCGCCGACGCTGCCCGCCACGAGTACATCCTGGCGCAGTGGAGCCGTTATGAGCTGGATCCCGCCCAAACCATCGACTTTCCGGCCATGACGGATGTCCGGACTACCGAAACGGCGGCCTTGACTCGTGCCATGCGGGAGGCCGAGTACTGCAAAGTGACGGCCTGGACCGACTACCGCGCCGCCGTCGAGCGTCTCGCCCAAGCGCTGACCGACGCCGAACGCGCAGCAGGGGTCCCCACACCCTCGCCGAGATGACAGGTCGGCGGGAGAAAAGTCCTAGAGGACCTTGCCCTTGAAGAACTCGGGACGCAGCCGGTACATCACCAGCATGATCACTACCCCGAGCAGGATCACGCCCATTCCCAGGACGAACACCAGCCCCACGCCGCCTACGGACGAGCCCGAGCCGTATTCCGGATCCATCGAGTCCATGGCCGTTTTCACGAACATGACCAGCAGGATGACACCGCCCACCAAAGGCGCCAGGAACTTGAAGAAGAACGCTCGCGCGCCACGGAATGCCTCTGCACGGAAGAACCAAACGCAGGCCAGCGCCGTGATGCCGTAGTAGAAGCAGATCATCATGCCCAGGGCTGTGATGGTGTCCCACAACGCGTTCTCGGACACCGTCCGGGTAATCACATAGAACGCGGCAGCTGCAATCGCGGCCGCGATCGTGGCGAAACTTGGCGATTTGAACGTGGGGCTGATCTTGCCGAACTTAGGCGAGATGGCGCGGTAGTGGCCCATGGCCAACATGGTGCGGGCAGGGGAAACGAACGTGGACTGCAAGGATGCGGCCGAGCTGCTCAGGATGGCGAGCGACATCAGGATGGCGAACGGACCCATCACCGGACCTGCCAGGACGGCGAAGATGCTGGACTGGTTTTCCGGGTTCCCGGCACCCAGCCCGGTCTCACCGACGCCGGCGAAGGACAGCGTGGCCAACGCGACGGTCATGTAGATGATCACGATGACCAGCACCGTGATGGTGGCTGCACGGCCCGGGGTTTTCTCCGGATTCTTGGTTTCCTCGTTCATGGTGAGGGTGACGTCCCAGCCCCAGTAAATGAAGATCGAGAGTGACACGCCAGCGGCGAAGGACGAGAAGGAATCCACGGCGAACGGGTTGAACCAGTCCGGCGAAATGGCTGTGGCATCGAAGGCCGTTCCGTTGGCCACGTGGGCGAACGCAGAAACCGCAAACCAGCCCAGGACCAGCAACTGGAAGGCCACCAGCACGTACTGGACGCCTTTGGTGGTCTCCATGCCGCGGTAGGAAATCCAACAAGCCAAGGCGATAAACACCAGCGTTGTGGCGATGTTCAGGGGCAGGATCTTGCTGAGCTCCCCCAGTTCCGGGTTACTGAAAATCTGCGCCAGCATCAGGTAGAAGAAGTCGACGGCCACTGCCGCAAGGTTGGACAACACAATGATCGTTGCTGCGATCAGCCCCCACCCACCCATCCAGCCGATCCACGGACCAAAGGCGCGCGTCGCCCACGTGAAGGAAGTACCGGCGTCGGGCATGGCATTATTCAGTTCCCGGTAGCCGAGGGCCACCAGCAGCATGGGGATGAAGCCCACCAGGAAGATGGCGGGCAGGTGCACGCCAACCTCGGAGACGGTGGGGCCCAAGGCCGCTGTGAGCGTGTACGCGGGCGCGATGCAGGAAACACCAATCACGACGGCGCCGATCAGGCCCACCGATCCGGCTTTCAGCCCCTTCTCACTCAGGGTTGACGTTTCTTTCGACTGGACCGTCTTTGGTGCAGTTGACATGGGTTTTTGCCTCTCAGGCGATTGCTAGGCGCTTTGGCGCGTGTAGTCGCGGGGGACCACGATCATGGGAACAGGGAGGGCACGCAGGATCCGGTTCGCGGTGCTGCCCAGGAAAGTGGCCCGGTGCTGGGCCAAGCGGCTGGAACCGATCAGCAGGATTTCGCCGTCTTCCCAGTCGAGTCGGTCAACGGCTTCTTCGATGGTGCGGCCTTGGGCTACTACGATCTCAGGTTCGGGGACAGCGGCATCAAGCGCGCCGGCGGAACTCCCGCCAGCGGAACTTCCGACGGCGGCAAGCCGGTCGGCCGCGTGCATCCAGGCGGCGTCGGCCAACCCGGGCGAGTTACCGCCGTCGAGCGCCAACAGGGAGACGAGCCGAAGCGGCAGGCCACGATCAATCGCGGACTCAACAGCGACGTCGAGCAGCTCGTCGGCCCCGGGACGGGTTCCGAAACCGCAGCTCAACCGTGTGATCGGCTCGGTGCGGTGATATCCATGAGGTGCCAAAGCGACCGGAACCGGCGACGAATGAAGCAGTGAACCGGCGACGGAGCCGATGGTGAAGCGCTTGAACAAGCCACCATTCGTGGCACCGATAACCAGCGCTGCCGCGTCCATCTCCACTGCGGCGTCGATCAGCATTTGGGCTTCGGAGTCACCGCGGCGGATGTGGGCTCGGGCTGTAACGTCTGCCGGAACCAGCGCGAGGCCTTCGTCCAGCCAGCGCTGCGCCTGCTCGTTAAGAATGTCGTCGTAACCGGTCTCCGGAGGGTAGACGGCGTTGAAGGGGGAATCTTCCGGGATCACCAGGACCAGGTCCAGGCTGACATCGTGGTTCCTGGCCAGCGCAACGGCAAGGTGAACGGCGTCGTGCCCCCTCGCGTTGGCGGTGTAGCCCACTACGTAGCGCATGGTGGTCCCTTTCTTGTCTTAAACAGTGGAGCCGGCAGGCCGGGGAATGGTGCTCCCCCGGCCTGCCGGTTTTGGTGCTGAATGCCTTAGGCGACCGGTACCGCGGCCAGTTTGTTGGCCTCGACGATGCGGGCGGCAGTTGCCTGGCCCATACGGACGGCGCCATCCACGTGCTGGTAGCCCTCTGCGGCGAGGTCGGACGAAGACCAGTAAATGGGTCCGACGTTCGCGTGCTGATCCTTGCCGTAGCGGTGCAGCCCACCGAGGTCATAGCTGGAAGCGTATGCGCCGCGGGTCCATTCTTCAGAGCCCCAGTCGGATTCGTAATAGACCTCGGGTGTGAGCGCCTTATCGCCAAGGAAGCCGGCGATGGATTCGAGGATGGCCTTCTTGCGGTCTTCGGCGCTGAGCTCGAACACGGCGTCGGCCTTTTCGTCGGAAACGAAGCCCACCAGGGTGCCGCGGGAATCTCCGTGGTTGGTGTTGTCATAAACCTCTTGGACCAGCGCGCCGGCGCTGAAGCCCGTTCCGGAGAGTCCTTCTTCGCGCCAGAAGGGCGTGTCGTAGACAGCGTGGACCTTGATGACCAGGCCCAGCGACTGGTGCTGGTGCATCTGGTGCTGGCGGCGCGGCAGCGGCGGCTCGAACGAGACGCGCGAGTAGAGGTTCGGTGGTACTGCCATGATCACGTAACGCGCATTGACGGTTGCCTGCTCCGACACGACGGTCACGTTGTTGTCGTCCCACTTGATGGTGCGGACCGGACTGTTAAGCACGACGTCGTCACCCAGCTCTGCTGCCTGCAGCAGCGAAACCTGCTGCATGCCACCGATGACGCGCTTGTCCAGGATGAAGTCTTCGTCGGTCAGGTGGCTGAAGGAACCGGCCGAGGCGGCCATGAGGACGGCCTGCAGTGCGGAGAACGCGTGTGCGGGCTTGGTGAGCATTCCACCGGCAATGAAGAGGCCGATGTTGTTGCAGGCTTCTTCATCATTGGAGTTCCGGCGGAGCCAGTGGTGGAAGGAGATGGTGTCCAGCTCGCGCGCCTTGGGGTGTGCCCAGGGCTCGGTGGGGCCGATCTCGGCGGCGAGGCCGTCCAGGATGGCAACAAGCTTGTCCATCTCGGCCTTGGTGTTTTCGTTCACGGGGAACGTGTCACCGGTGTACTGGGTGCGTTTGCCGTCGGCGCCGATGTAGACGGACTCGCCCTCGCGGTATCGCGAGTACATTTTCAGTCCGAGCTCGTCCAGCAGCTCCATGAGTACCGTCTGGTCGGGGGATACCCACTGGCCGCCGATTTCCAGCATGGCGCCGTCAATGGTGTCGGTCCAGGTTCGGCCGCCCACGCGGTCGCGTGCTTCGAGCACTGCAACGCTGAGCCCGGCCTTCTTCAATTCGCGCGCGGCCGTCAACCCTGACGGCCCGGCGCCGACGATCACAACGTCGCGATCAAGATTCTGCATGTTGTCCTCTCCGTGGCCGTCCGTGGTGGCTGACCAATAAATGAATGCCATTCATTTATCTCCATAGTAGCGTTGGAGGCGCCCAGTGTGAAGGCCCGATGGAATAATGCTGGGGACACAGGCAGCAGAAAGGCCTCCGATGCCCGCACCAACGCCCGCTCCTTCCGCCCTCCCGGCCGGCTCGGTACGCCGCCGCGCCGGTCGGCCGACAGCGGCGATCCTGGACCAGGACGGCATTACGACGGCGGCGCTTGAATTGATCAGCAGCAAAGGTTACAACGGGCTCACCATGGCGGCCCTGGCGCGCTCCCTCGGCGTCGCGCCTTCTGCCCTGTACAACCACGTAGCCTCCAAGGATGACGTGTTGCTGCTGGTGGAAGACCACCTCGCGGCGATGGTGGATGTCTCCGCCTTCGGGGTGGAACCATGGGATGTTGCCGTGCGTCGCTGGGCATGGTCCTACCGCGACGTGTTCTCGGAGCATACGCCGCTGATCCCCGTGATTGCAGTGCTTCCCGTGGCTAATGCGCCCAAAACCTTGGCTATGTACGAGGCCGTGACCGCCGGCTTCCGCGACGCCGGGTTCCCGGAGGAGAAGATCATCTCAGCGATCGTGGCACTTGAGGCCTTTGTCTTCGGCGCCGCTTACGACGTCACGGCGCCTGAAGACATCTTCGACGCCGGCAGCCTCGCCGAGCAGGTCCCCAACTTCACGGCAGCCGTGGACCGGCTGGCTTTGGAGAAGCACCCGCGGCCCACCGACGTCGCCTTCAGCTTGGGGCTTGAGGCGCTGATTACGGGGTTCGGCGCGCTGCGGGGGTAGTTTTCGCCCCAGCGACCTGAGTCAGCTTGCCTTTCTGGGCCTTGACTGTCACAACGACTCGGATCTCAACCGTCACCGAAAAGTAGTGGGGACCATAGCCGTCCCCACAGTAGACCTAGATCGATCGCAAGCACCGAGCGCAGTTTCCTTCTCGAACTTTTATCTATGTGTCTTTGGACCTAGGGATTTTCGCGCCGCCCCATCTTGCTGGGGAGAAGCAATGCCGCGCACCCTGCCAACTGATGTTCTCGTCGTGCGATTCCGTAGAGCTTCTCTGCCCCGCGAGGGCCAGCCTACCGGTGCAAGGTTAACCCGTATTCCTGGGCGATACGTTGCAGGTCTGGATCACCATGCTCGATGGAGTGAGTCGCATACGTTTCCACTTCCGTGCCATCGAAAATGGCCCAGCACTCATAATCCCCAAGCCTGGACATATACCTGACTCCTGAATACAGCGGCTCGCCGTCATCGTCTGTAGCAGTATAAATTCGCCGTGCCACTTCCCTTGTAAGGAGACGATCCTTACCCCGTATATCGTCCACATCTATTGCATCAATGTCGAACCTTTCCAGATCCACACCCATTCGCCGACTCATCCACGAGCGAGTGTCCCGATTCTCCACATCCACGAAAGGCAGGGGGTCAATTAGCTGAAGTTCATACTTACGGCGCTGCAGGCGCCAGTCGCGTGCAATTGATCCGGGTGGCATATGGTGCGGATCTTCCGAGAAGTTGAGACGCGACATGGCCGGGCTGGGGCGTAATCTAGCTAGCGTCTCCGCGAAACATCCTTCGGCTTTGCTCGCGGCATAGAGGACGCCGCCGCCAGGCACGTCGAACCGGTTTCCTGCTCGTCGACTCTCAGCTTGAAATGGGTCAATCCAAGAGAATTTTTGGTCATTGCCGGTGTATGACACCCGCCAAGGCGGGTTGGGGGAGGGACGAGACTTGGTTCGACGGACCTGGACAACTACTAACCGCCCATCAAGAATGCGTCGGCGGCAGCAGCAACGTCCCGGAACTCGTCCTGGCGTAATGCCTCCACTGGCGAGACGTCATCCAACTGCGGATTCATTCCCATGAACCAGGCTCGGATGGTCGCCGATGCATCCTTGACGGACAGCTTTACGAAAATGGCGTACGACTCGCGCATACGGCGCTCAATTCCGACGGCCGGCTGCTGCGTTCCCGTTCGCCAGCGATCAACGGTTTGAGGGCTGACGCCGGCTATCTCCGAGGTCAGAACCTTTCCGAGATGATCCACGAGGAAGCCAATAATGTCCGGGAGACTGTTTTCAACAGACTTGCGGTGGGCTGTAGTTCGGCTCGAAGTCACGATCTGACGGTTGGACGTCATAGCATTTCCCATCCTAGGTGAATACTCCTGCACTGATTAAGCGCCAAAGGCTCGACATATGCTCCGATAGCCTGACGATACCGCAACGATAGTGATTCGATGCAGGTTGACGCTTAACTCGTTAGACATGTCGCCCCTGCGGGAAGCAGTTTTCTGATCTGTGCACAGCGTGCCGACACCGAAGTCACTCGTCGAGCCTTACATGTCGTGAGACGCACTGAAAGCAGTGGCCAAGCCGCGAATGGAGGGCCGGAAGGACCTCGCGCTTCTCGTCAGGTCAGGATACTCCCACGGAATCTACGCCACGGCGGAAGCATGCAGCCCCAATGCTAGGGCCGCAACGCAAGGCCAACTTTCAACCCCGAGCCCTCGAACGGTTTCCACTGATCTGACGAACAAATGCGCGGGAGCGCCGTCCGGGTATTCGTGGTGACTCCATGCCACGGCAGGCTCGCCGTTGCCGTCGGCTATTTTCACCGAAGAGCCTGCCCGCCCCGCCAAGTAGGACAGCCCCGGGAAACTGATGAGTATGCGATGCCTGGGCAATGCCCACAACAAATCCCCCTGACTCTTGTAGTACAAGTTTTGAACTTGTATCCTAAGCGGTAGGCAAGGACGCCGTACCCACTAGGAGAACCATGACCACCGTAGATCTCATTCGCCACGTCAAGCTGTCCACGGCACGTTTGCCCCTGACCGTACCCATCAGCGATGCGAAAGTCTTCACCGGCCGTCAAAAGCCCATGACAGAAGTCGTTTTCCTCTTCGCCGAGATCACCACGGAACAGGGCCACAGCGGCCTCGGCTTCAGCTACTCCAAGCGCGCCGGCGGACCGGCTCAGTACGCTCACGCCAAGGAAGTCGCAGAAGGCATCATCGGCGAGGACCCCAACGACATCGGCAAGATCTACACAAAGCTCCTCTGGGCGGGCGCCTCAGTGGGGCGGTCCGGTGTGGCAACTCAGGCGTTGGCCGCGATTGACATCGCGCTCTACGACCTCAAGGCCAAGCGCGCCGGACTCCCCTTGGCCAAACTGCTGGGCTCCTATCGCGACTCAGTGCAGACCTACAACACGTCCGGCGGCTTCCTCAACGCGAGCTTGGAAGAGGTGAAGGAACGTGCCACCCGGTCCATCGATGAGGGTATTGGCGGCATCAAGATCAAGGTCGGCCTGCCGGATTCCAAGGAAGACCTGCGTCGGGTGGCAGGAGTGCGCGAGCACATCGGCTGGGAAGTTCCGCTCATGGTCGACGCCAACCAGCAGTGGGACCGGGCCACGGCCCTGCGCATGGGCCGTCAACTCGAAGAATTCAACCTCATCTGGATCGAAGAACCACTGGATGCCTACGACTTTGAAGGGCACGCACATCTTGCGCAGGTCCTTGACACGCCGATCTCCACAGGGGAGATGCTCGCCTCGGTCGCCGAACACAAGGGCCTGATCAACGCCAACGGCTGCGACATCATCCAGCCGGACGCACCCCGGGTCGGTGGCATCACCCAGTTCCTGCGCCTCGCAGCGTTGGCGGACGAACGCGGGCTTGGCCTCGCACCGCACTTCGCCATGGAGATTCACCTCCACCTGGCGGCAGCCTATCCCCGCGAGCCATGGGTGGAGCACTTCGACTGGCTGGACCCGCTGTTCGAGGAGCGTCTGGAGACCAAGAACGGCCGCATGATCGTCCCGGACCGCCCGGGATTGGGCGTCACTCTCAGCGATCAGACCCGCGCGTGGACCACCGAATCGGTGGAGTTCGGCGCGTAATCTTGAACCCATGAGCCGAAACCTGACCGCGGATCTCGCCGCCGACCTTCGCAACCGCATCGTCGACGGCGCCATCCAGCCAGGTGAAAAGCTCCCCAGCGAAAACACACTCATCAGCGAGTTCGGGGTGAGCCGGACCGTCGTCCGTTCCGCCCTGACGCGTTTGCAGGCCGAAGGATTGGTCGAAACCGAACGCGGGCGTGGCAGCTTCGCGCTGACCCCGCCCGCGGAAGGTCCTGCGACAGCCCCGGGGACACGGCCGGTTTCCAGCATGGAAGAACGGCTGGAGATGCTCGATTTCCGCATCGGCGTCGAGACCGAGGCTGCCGCTTTGGCCGCCAAGAACCACAGTGAACACCAACTCAAGGCCGTTCACGGCGCCCTGGAGCAGTTCACCGCGAGTTCCAGCCACCCGGCGCACTCCATGAAAGCGGACTTCGAGTTCCACCGGGCGGTTGCTGCGGCCACCGGCAATCCGTTCTATACGGACTGCATCTCCGCGCTCGGCCAAACCATGATCACCATGCCCCGCCCCCGCCTGGTCACCAGTGAAGACCAGGAGTCCCCCGAGCGCTTCGCGCAGGTGGTCCACGAACACTCCTCTATATACGCAGCAATCGCGGACGGCGACCCAGTGGCTGCCGCGGCAGCAATGCGCCTGCACCTGAGTAACTCACGACGCCGGTTCACGGGTTCCGCACGCGGCTGACAGTTCGGTTTCGGACAGCTATTTGAACGCTCCCCGCCCACGGTCATAGATCCCGTGATCTGTCTTCTTGTTCATACTTCCCTTTGGTCGAGGACCTGATCGACCCCTCGCCGACGACGCGTTGCGCAAGTGTCCATTCCCATTCGGAGCAGTCGTCGGTTCCAGAGGGTACTTCATCCTTCGCCTGAATTGCGGCGGCTTCAGCGGGATGAAGGGACAAATGGTGGATGTGCCCATGCTCGTCAACCACGGTCAGGACCCAGATCAGAACGCTTGCCTTATCTCTGGCCAGCCGCTCATTGACGTCGAGCGTCCCCCCTGACGTGCAACCGAGGCGGTCCACGACGGCCGCTTTAGTCTCGGCATAGCCCAGAATCAGCAGCCGCCGGGCAACGGCCTCTTCTTCCAAACCAAGGGAATTAGACAGCACAGGGAGGGTCGGGGTCCGATTGGCCCACGCGCTGCCAAGGACACTGTCCGCATCTGGCTCCCAGAGGACTTTCCCCCTACTTCCGTGTGATGCACGTACGTAGGCCAGCCAATCAAAGGACTCATCGCGAACGGCTTCGCGGAGCTTCTCGAGTGCGTCCTTATTGGTACTGAATGTCGTCCCTGCCGGGAGAACCCATGGTGCACGGGAGCGGACTCCTCCGACGCTTCGCCGGACGTGGATCGCGAGTTCGTCGTCGCTGCAGCCGTAACGGAGGCCGGCGATGAGTGCTTCGTAGTCAGATAGATCCCATTCTTTGCCATGTCGCCCCGAGGTATCATTCGGTTCGGGTTCGGCATCCCAAAGCTCTGCACTCACGGGGGCGTCATCAGGTTCTACAACTGCACCGTCATATCCGCCGGCTTGTGTGAGGTACGACGGCGGGTCGATGCTGGGTTCCGATGCCACGTCATCCGCAGTTTCACCGCGTTGGCTCGGTTCGTCCGCGACGGAGGTGAAGAGGTCAGTGAGGGCCTGATCCTGGTCGTGGACTTGCAGCCGTGGTGCGAGAGCTTTGAAATATGGCAGCTCGGTCCACTGCTGGCGGTCGCCGATGACGTAGAGGCGTCGCTTGGCTCGACTAACCGCGACGTTGAAGAGGTTGGGTGTTCCGACGGCCCAGTTCCGTGCGCCCCTTGTTTTGCCTCCCAGGACGACGATGACGATGCTCGCTTCCTTTCCCTGCGCCCGGTGGACCGTGCCCGAGCGCGCTTTGGTGTCGATCCCGTACTTCTTGGCGATCCTGACGATGCCACTTGCCGCTTGGCGGAAAGGCGAAACAGTGAGGATGTCGTCCATGTTGTAACCGGTTCGCTGCAGGGCCTCGAAAAGCTCGTCCAGTCTGGTCAGTTCCTGGGGCGAAGCGTGCCCGTTCCATTGGCTCGTTTTCACATCAAACCAAGCGGACTCCGGTGCCTGGACCGAACTTTTCTCGGGGAAAGCCTTGCGTGGTTCTTTTTCCCCGTGAATCATGAGCCCGCCGTAGACTTCCTCATTCACCACCTCGAACATCGGGCTATCGCAGCGCCTGTGCACCCGTAGCGGCGCCCCGACCCATAATTCATCCCCGCCTGGCGGTTGAATGGTTGTCCCGTACGTTGTATAGCGGTCCGCAAGCACCTGAGCGGGATTATGGGTCGGCAGCCATCGCTGGCCTGTTCCCGTGATCTCCAACAGCCGGGCCTGATACTTTTCCGGCAAGGTCACCACGGGCGTGAGCTGGAGAGGATCGCCCACGAGAAGGGAACGACGTGCGCGCGCGATACCACAGAGCGCATGCTGAGGTGCGGCTTGCCCCGCCTCGTCAACGAAGAGCCAGCCGAGTTGCTCATCCTTAAGCGAAGCAAAGAGGCGTGGAACGGATGCAAAGGTTGTCGTGATTGTTGGTACAACCATGAACAGGGCCTCCCATGCATTTTTCACCACCTTCGAAGAGGCTTCAGCCGGCACATCGTTTGTCAGCACGTCTTGGACTGCGAGGAGATTTTGGCGCATCAATGTCCGCTGGTTGTAGATGAAAGCTTCATGCAACTTCAGCGCTTGCAGAAACAGCTCTGAGCGGGCCTGATTGAACTCCTTATCCAGCCAGGGCGATTCCTTCTCCCGCGTGGAGTTCGCCGGATCGAACCAACCATCAACAGGGTGCGCCGGAGTTATCTGCGCTTTCTCATAGTCGGGGTACTGATGTTTGCGGTGGCTCAGTTTCGTTTCGGTTTGCTCATAGCGGCTGCGCAGTTCCTTGGCCGCGTGGCGGGAGTTGGCAACGATAATCTTCAGTCCGGCAATGGAGCGGCAAAGATGATCTATCTCTCTGCCAAGCTGCTCATGTCTGCGCCTCCATTGAGCCGAGATGTCATTGGACGTCCGTATCTGTTCCAGCAGTCCGGGCTTGGCTTCGCCCTGAATCTTCAGCTCGGCCCTCCGCTTTGATTCCAAATGGTGGAGCTCCGCCAGCTCTTCCGCTTGTTGGGCAGCAACTTCTTCTTGGGTGGCGAGATTTTCCTTGTCAGAAGCGAGGACCCTTTCCAGCTCAACAATCTCCCTTCGCAACGCCGGCAGGTCAATGAAAGCCTCATGGTGCCTCTGTCGTGATGCTCGGAGCCGATCGACCTTGCTTTTGGCTGCAAGGAATGACGCCCTGGCCTCAGTCCAATCAGAGACGCCCGGACCGGGTGGGTGCTCGAGAAGCTGAACCAGCCCCGGGACTGCGTCCCCGTCTTTACGTGGTTTTCTGTCACCGTGTAAAACGGTCGAGACGAAGGCGTTCCTGTTCTTGGAGTTCCCGAGTTTCGCGGAGACGAGCCCCCATGCCCGCTTCCGAGTCTCGTCCTTCTTCTGGCTTTTGCCGTCGCCGTCATTCAGTAGTTCCGTTGCGATTCGCGTGAAGTAGGACGCTTTGGGCTGGAAATCCTTTCCAATGACCTTGTCGTCTTTCAGGGGGATTTCGAGGCTTATGTTCTCAACCGCGCCGTTGTTCGATGAGCCGATGACCATCTCGAAGCCGCGCAAACTAGGGTGCAACTCGTTGACAGTGCGTGAGTACTTAGTGCTTGATTTCAACTGATGCCGGCCCACGAAAGCATCGGCTGGTTCCGCGAAGGCAGCTAACGCCGAAGCGCGACGAGTCACCAATGCTGCAATCATGTCGCGCAACATTGTGGTTTTCCCCGTCCCAGGTGGACCGTTGACGGAGAAGATGCCTTCCCGGCCGTCAAGATCCTCCAGCGCACGGTTTACTGCAAACTGCTGTGACAAGGCCAACGGGTGCTCAGGGTTGCTGGGCCACCGCCCGTCGGGAACGAGATTTGGGGCGACAGAGTCATAAACCTTGGCTAAGTCCTGGCGCATGTCAATCTTCGGCCCTCCGCTTCGTCCGCCTAGGTACTGCGCCGCGGCACCCGAAAGCCCCGGTTGGCGGGACAAACGGTAAAGGTCAGCTGAGAAGAGGCTGTTCAGGAATCCCGGTTCTGCCTCGAGTTCGCGCTTCTTCAACGACACCTGCTCACTCTTAACCCGAATTACGCCAACTGGATCCCCGCCGAAGGTGAGTAGTCTCGTCGTCTCTGTCTTCTCTAAGCACAGGCCAAGGACAGTCCTAAGATCGTCGAGGGAAACCGAACGGCTGGTGAAGCCTTCCGAGGAAGCTGCTCCAACCCGTATGCCACGGGCGCGGACCAGATCGTCGAGGTCTTCGCGCCAGCGGGCTTCATCAGCTTTGAAATCAGTGAACACGTCATGAAGCCGCCTACGCTTGCGATGACGGCCAGCAGCCCAGACGCATTGGGACAGGGCTGCGCTGTCTGGGATCAGGGTGCCGTCCTCGTCCACAGTAACCATTGCCACGGCGCTCTGGGGCGTCGGTCGAGAATCGAAATCTTCAACGGGCGCCGGTTCAAGAACGTCCCAGGCTGAATCCAGATCGAATACTCCCAGATAGACCACGTGCTGCCAGGAGTACCCGTTGCGAGCCGGGGGCCAGTCCGCCTCCGGGCTCCACGGCAAGGGCATCTCGACGCCATAATCGTCGACAAATGGCACGTCGCTGCGGGAAGGAGACTTCTGAGGGACGTTCTGAGGGGAAAAAGCCTCAACTCCCAGCCAGAAATTTAGTGCCTTGCGATATTCGGATCGCTCCGTCGTGCGCGTTACCGATAAGCCGTATTCACTCATCAACATCGTCCCCCTAGAAGTTGTCGGTCATGCTACAAACTCTTCTCCCACTGACGAAAGTCACACGCGTTCCCCAGCCGTACGGCCTTTGCTGGTTGGCCTAAGCCTCCTAGGCAACCTCGCCGCACACTGTGTAGGTGCAGAAGGCGTCCTATATATGACGCTGCCTCAAATCCAGGACTTGTACGAATCCCCCGCCGCACAACGGTCAGGAGAGCGAACAAGGGCGGGAATGAACGCGGAAACCGGAGCCGGGCAAAACAAAAAAGCCCCGGTCCTAAGACCGGGGCTCTTTCAATTGCGTGCGCGAGGGGGGATTTGAACCCCCACACCCTTTCGGATACTGGCACCTGAAGCCAGCGCGTCTGCCGTTCCGCCACTCGCGCGCAACTTCTTTGTTCAAGACTTTAGGCTGGTCTCCCAGCTTCGTTTCCTTCAAAAGCAGCGAGATCAAGCATAACGGACATCCCGAGCAAAACACCAATCGACGGGCGGGAAGGGCCCTGAGGGGGCCGCGGGTCCCCTGGCAACAGTTGAATCGGATGAAAATTTCAGCCCCCGCGTCCCGCGCCAACAAGGGCCGGGATCGAACTTTTCCGGGTCGCAAGGCGTTGTGGATTAAGGCCATTCCCAGTCAGTCCCAGTAGTATCGGGAAGTGGAAGGGCCGTCGGGCGCGTACTTCGCCGTGTGCGCAGTGGGGGCAATGGACGGACTATTGGACCAGGCACAATGGGTGCCGCGGCAATGAAAGGAGAAGGACCATGGGTTTGCTGGACAAAGTCGAGCGCGGCATTGAAAAGGCCGTCCGCAACGTCTTCTCCACGGGGTCGCGGGCACGTGTTGAGCCAGTGGAGATCGCAAGCAAGCTGAGGCGCGAGTTGGACAACAAGTCCATTACCATCGCAGCCGGGCGGACGCTCGCTCCCAACGTTTTCGATGTCATGCTCAGCGATGAAGACTTTGCCCGGGCCCAGGAATGGGGAACACCCCTTGCCGAAGAGTTGTGCGACGTCGTTATTCAGCACGTTCGCAGCCAGGGCTACACACTCCAAGGCGCTGTGCGGATTTCCTTCCGTCGAAATGACGAGGAACGTGCAGGACATTTCGAAATCAATTCCCGGACCGAGAAATCATCCGATGACGCGGCTCCCGCTCCACAAGCCCCACGTGCCCATGTTCCGGCTGCACCGGCCCGGCAGCCCACGCGCCTCCAGCCTGTACTGGACATCGGCGGCCAGCGGTACTCCCTTAACGCCCGGTCCGTGGTGCTGGGCCGCTCCTCGGAAGCCGACGTCCTTGTGGATGACACGGGCGTCTCGCGGAAGCACCTCGAGGTCCGCACCGAAAATGGCAGCACGTGGGCCGTTGACCTTGGTTCCACCAACGGCAGTTACGTCAACGGACATAAAGTGAACGGCAGCGTGGAGCTCACAGACGGCTCAACCATCACGATGGGACGTACCAAGATCATTTTCCGCCTCCTCCCCCAAACCCCGGGTGGCCACGCGTGAACGACATCAGCGAACTGACCATCACAGCACTTCGCTTCGGGTTCCTTCTTTTGCTGTGGGTCCTGATCTTCAGCATCGTGACCACCATGCGCCGCGACTTCCAGATTGGCCGCAAAGCCGTTACTGGCGTTCCCACGGCCCGCGAAGTCCGCAAACATCCCGAGCTTGCAGCTTCTCCGGCGCCGGCTATCCAGCACGCACGCACGCTGGTAGTCACGGAGGGTCCCCTCAAGGGCACCACAGTTCCCTTGGCCGCCAGCCCCATCCTGCTCGGCCGCGCACAGGAAGCCACGCTTGTCCTGGAGGATGACTACGCTTCCGGCCGGCATGCACGCCTGTTCCCGCAGGGCAGCCGCTGGTTCATCGAAGACCTTGGTTCCACCAACGGCACGTACCTGGCCGATCAACAGCTCACCCGCGCTTTGCCGGTTGAGCTTGGCGTCCCCGTGAGAATCGGCAAGACGGTCATTGAATTGAGGCCGTAGTCCATGGCCTCCTCCGAGACCCCCAAAGGCCAGGAAAAGCCCGCGGAGCGCCCGCTCATCATGCGCTACGCCGCGCGTTCCGACGTCGGACGGATCCGCTCCAAGAATGACGACTCCGCGTACGTGGGCCGCCATCTTGCAGTGGTCGCCGACGGCATGGGCGGTCACGCTGGCGGCGATGTCGCCTCCGCTTCAACGGTCCTGGACATGATCCACCTTGATCATGACGACTATCCGGAGGGCGCGGACACCGTTTTGGCCGACGAGATCCAGACCGCCAATTCGCTGCTTTCCGAGCTTGTGCACCAGAATCCCAAGCTTTCGGGCATGGGCACCACCGTTACCGCCCTTCTCTTGGAGGGCCGCAAGCTCCACTTCGCCCACATTGGCGATTCCCGGGCCTACCGGCTTCGCAACAAGAAGTTCGAGCAGGTCAGCATTGACCACACGTTTGTGCAGCGCCTCATTGACGAAGGCCGCCTGCGCCCGGAGGAAGCGGAAACGCATCCGCACAAGAACGTCCTCATGCGCGTTCTGGGCGACGTCGATGCCAGCCCTGAACTGGACTTGGATGTCCTGGATGTTGAGCCCGGCGAACGATGGCTCCTCTGCTCCGACGGACTTAATTACGTAGCTGGCCACGTCGTGGAGCGCATGGTCCGCGAGACCAAGGACTTGCGCGAATGTGCTGAAATCCTTGTGGACCTGACGCTGGAAGCCGGCGCCCCGGACAATGTCACCGTGGTGATGTTGGAGATTGCGGAAGAGACCGACGACGACGTCAACACGGCCGCCGTCGACGTCGTTCCGGCAGCGGCGATTGCCGCGGTTGACGAGCCCGAGGCAGTGACGGCCACCAAGTCCGCCGATGACCTGGCCGCAGACAAAGCGGCACAGAGCACCAAAGCCGAGTCACAAGCCAAAGCCGCACGGGATGCCGATGCCGGATCATCTTTCAGCACGGGAGATCCGGGCGACAAGAACGATGAAACTGAGGCTGCGTCATCGGACGAGTCCACAGAACCTCCCACCACCACCGACCCCCATCTCGGTGAGCACCTGTCTGCCGAAGTGCTGCGTGAGGAACTGGCAAGCCGCCCTCATGAACTTGTTGGCGCTGCAGCCACGGCCGCTGAGACAGGCTCCATTCCTACCGTTGCCGGCCGCACCGTTGCGCGCAGGGCAGCAACCGTCCTGACACATAAAGCTGAGCAGGACCGTGTTGAGGTGGAGGAACCCTCACGTCGCCGCGTGCCTTGGTTGATGCCTGCCGTCGCAGCCGTTGTGGTCCTGGGCGTGGTGGTTGGCCTGTGGCTTGGCTATGCCTGGACGCAGACCCGCTATTACGTGGGCGAATACGACCAGCGGGTCGCAATTTTCAACGGGATCTCGCAGCGTTTGGGACCCATTCAGCTTTCCCGGCTTGAAGCCGTTACCGACATCAGGGTGGATTCATTGCCGGAATACGGCCAGCAGAGCGTACGGCAGACAGTTCCGGCAGGTGACATCGATGGCGCACAGGACATCGTGGAGAACCTGAGGAATACAGGCAGCGCCTCGGCCAATTGCCCGAGCACCACCCCCACGGCGACAGCCTCGGGATCAGCTACCCCCACGCCGACACCGTCAGCCACTGTGCCCATCCCGAGCACGGCCGCCGTTGCCAGCCCTACTCCTTCGCCCGTCCCGACTCCCTGTGAGGCGGCCAAATGATGCAGACTGAGATCGCCCCCAAACCCCGCCGCAACGTTGAGCTGGTGCTCATCGTCCTGGCCCTTGCCGTAGGCATCGGCGCAAGTGCGTTGGTGAGCATCAACTCGGAAGTCGGGCTGGATAGCGACTTCTGGTTCCAGTCCAGCCTCTTGGCGGTTGCAGCCTTTGCGTTCCATGTTGTTTTGAGGCTTCGCGCTAAGTATGCCGATCCGGTAATACTTCCGATTGTGGTTGCGCTGAACGGGTTAGGGCTTGCACTCATTCACCGGATGGACGGCCCGGGAGATGATACGGGCAACAACCAGCTGCGGTGGACACTCATTGCCATGGCAGTTTCCATTGCAGTGATCTGGTTCCTTAAGGACCACCGCATCCTTCGGCGCTTCACATATATCTCGTTGGCAGCGAGTGCTTTCCTGCTGGTTCTTCCTTTGATTCCAGGCATTTCCGCCGGTGAGATCCTGGGTGCGCGGGTCTGGATCCGGGTGGGTCCCATGACGTTCCAGCCCGGCGAAATCGCCAAGATTACCTTGGCCATATTCTTTGCCGGGTATCTATCCTCCAATCGGGATCTCATCCTGTTGGCCGGCCGGAAGATCGGCCCCATGCAGTTCCCGCGGTTCAAGGACCTCGGCCCGATGATCACCGCATGGCTGGTGAGCATCGGTGTGCTCGTCTTCCAGCGCGACCTCGGGTCTTCCATCCTCTTCTTCGGCCTGTTCATCGTGATGATCTACGTGGCCACCAGCCGAATCTCGTGGGTGGTCATCGGCCTGCTGTTGATCCTGGGTGGCGGCTTCGTGGCTGCTCAGATCTTCTCGCATGTGGCATTCCGGATCGACAGTTGGATCAATGCCTTCACACCCGAGGTCTTTGATAGATCCCCAGGCGGTAGCGCGCAAATAGTCCAAGGCTTGTTCGGCATGGCGGACGGCGGGCTGGTCGGAACGGGCCTGGGCGAAGGCCGGCCGGATCTGGTGCCTTTCGCCAACAGCGACATGATTGTGGCCCTCATCGGTGAAGAGCTGGGCCTCATTGGCCTCTTCGCCGTAGTGATGCTTTACCTGCTGCTCTTCACCCGCGGCTTCCGCGCAGCCTTGGGCACCCGCGATGCCTTCGGAAAGCTCCTTGCCTGTGGCTTGTCCTTCGCGATTGCCCTGCAGTGCTTCGTAGTTATTGGTGGAGTCACCCGGCTCATCCCTTTGACCGGCCTCACAACTCCCTTCCTTGCGGCCGGTGGTTCCTCACTTCTGGCCAACTGGATAATCGTTGGCCTGCTGCTCATGATTTCCAATACCGCCCGAGGTCCGGTGGACACCACCCCTATGGTCAACAAGCCCCCGGCCAGCAGCAGCACTCCGGGCACACGTAAACCGGCCACCGGCCAGACACCCAGCGCACCAACAGAGGCGGTGAAGCAACAATGAACCAGGCTATTCGCAGTAGCTGGATGGCTGCCGTCGCCATGTTTGCGTTGATCTTCGGCGCCATCAGCTACGTTCAGGTGATTGGTGCTGATGACCTCAACGCCAACCCCTGGAACCAACGCGCAGTCCTGGCGTCCTTCTGCAACGAGCGCGGTTCCATCATTGTGGCTGGCAAGCCGGTGGTTGAATCGGTTCCGGGGACTGAGTCCTGTGCTTTCCAGCGCAAGTACAACCAGCCGGAGTTGTATGCCGGCATCACAGGGTACTTCTCCAAGTTCTTTGGTTCCAGCGGACTGGAGCAGTCCATGGGAGAAACCCTGGCAGGCAACTCTGATCAGCTGTTCCTGGACCGTATGAGTCAGATGTTCCTCGGCAAGGAGCCCAAGGGCGCATCCGTTGAATTGACCTTGGATCCTGCCCTCCAGCAGTTGGCCATGGATCTGATCCCTGAAGGCCAGCGTGGCTCCATCGTGGTCACCAACCCCAAGACGGGCGCCATCCTGGCGATGGCTTCCAAGCCAACGTACGATCCCAACTTGATTGCCACCCATGACAAAACAACCGCTGACGCCAATTACGCCCAGTTGCTCGAGATTCCAGGCATCAACCTGAACCAAAGCGTCAGCGGCCCCACGGGTAACCTGCTCTCGCCCGGCTCGGTCTTCAAGCTCATTGATACTGCGGCCGCGCTGAACTCGGGCAAGTACAACAAGGACAGCGAGCTGCCGAATCCCAGCAGCCTGCCCTTGCCGGGCAGCAGTGCCAGCCTGCCCAACTACGCCGGCGGCAACTGCAACGTCCGCGAAACAGCGTCCTTCGCTTTTGCTCTTGAGCAGTCGTGCAACACGCCGTTCGCGAGCATCGCGCTTGACCTCGGCCAGGATGCCATCCGTGAACAGGCGCAGAAGTTCGGCTTTGGTCAGGACTTCGGTGATCAGCTCAAGCTTCAGCAGGCCGTCAGTATCTTCCCGGAAGACCTGGACCAGGCTCAGTTGGCCCAGTCATCGGTGGGCCAGCGCGACGTCAAGGCCACGCCGCTTCAGATCAACATGATGACCGCGGCCATCGCCAATGGCGGGGTGCAGATGAAGCCAAACCTGGTGGAGGCCATCCGCGCGCCTGATCTGCGCGTCATCAACGAACCCAAGCCTGAGGCGCTCCGCACCAGCACCACGCAGCCCATCGCGAGTCAGATCACTGAGTGGATGACCAGTGCTGTGGACAATGGCATCGCCAGAGGCGCAGCAGTTCCGGGCGTCAAGGTGGCCGGCAAGACAGGTACAGCCGAACTCGGCGATTCAGGTTTGAACAATTCATGGTTTACCGGGTTCGCCCCGGCAAACGACCCGCAAGTAGCCGTCACCATTGTCATGGAGAGTGTGGACGTGCAAACCGGGGCCCAGCTAACCAGTCCGAACGCAAAGAAGATTTTTGAGGCGGTGTTGAATAAGTGAGGCCTACTTCGGGAATCACACTCGGCGGCAGGTTCCAGCTGACCAGTCGCATTGCGATTGGTGGCATGGGCGAGGTCTGGAAGGCCAAGGACCAAATCCTCGGCCGGATCGTTGCCATCAAGGTGCTCAAGGAGGAATACACGGGCGACCCCGGGTTCCTTCAGCGCTTCCGTGCCGAGGCGCGTCACACCGCCCTCCTCAACCACGTAGGCATCGCCAACGTCTTCGATTACGGCGAGGAAGCCGGTTCGGCCTACCTGGTCATGGAGCTCGTGCCTGGACACCCGTTGAGCGGCATTCTCGAGCGGGAGCAGGTGCTCTCCCCGGACATGACGCTCTCCATCATCTCGCAGACCGCACGTGCCCTGGCCGTTGCGCACGCACAGGGATTGGTCCACCGCGACATCAAGCCGGGCAACCTGCTGATCACGCCGGACAACCGCGTCAAGGTCACCGACTTCGGCATCGCCCGGTTGGCGGATCAGGTGCCGCTCACGCAGACCGGCCAAGTCATGGGCACCGCTCAATACCTGGCTCCTGAGCAGGCGACCGGGCAGACCGCAACGGGTTCTTCGGACATCTATTCGCTCGGCGTCATCGGCTACGAGTGCCTCACCGGGCACCGTCCGTTCTCCGGGGAATCGCAGATTGCCATTGCCCTCGCCCAGGTCAACGACGCACCTCCGCCCCTTCCTGAGACGCTGCCTACCCCGGTGCGGGCACTGCTGATGTCCATGCTGGCCAAGGATCCCAAGAACCGTCCGGCCAACGCCATCAAGCTGGCCGAAGCCGCGGAAGCCATCCGCAACGGTGACATCGCCACGGCCCACGCCGCCGTCCCCGGCATGCTGTTGTTCGAATCCAATACCGGCCCCATCACGGCGCCGGTCGACACCGCAACGGCACCCACCGGCGTCGTTACCTCGCCTTACGGCAAGGAACAGTCGACGACGGCGACTTCCGCACTGCCGGTGCTCGGCGCCGGCGCCGCGGGAGCTGCTCTTGGGGCCTCCGCCGCGTCTTCTGATAACCCCCTGACGCGCGCAAACGCGCTGGAGGCCGAGCGTCAGCTCGATGACGACGACGGCCACGTGGTCTACACCGAAGAAGACAACTTCGACGATGCTGAGCCTGAACGCAGGAAGCGCAGCCCTTGGACCTGGCCCCTTGTTGCCCTGATCCTGCTGGTCCTGTTTGCCTTGGTTGGTTTCCTGATCTCGCAGTCGGGATTCTTCTCGCCGAGCCCCGCCCCCACTGAATCAACCACCACGAGCCCCAGCCGGAGCGCGAGTCCTACCTCCACGTCAGCTACGCCTTCGCCGCGGCCTACGGAGACTTCTGAGGCACCTCAGCCGACGCAGTCAATTCCCAAGAAGATCAACATCATCCCGGAGCAGTACGTGGGACAACCGTTCGAGACGGTCAGCGCGCAGCTTCGTGCCTTGGGCTTTGGAGTTGACGGCCAGGAGGTCTTCGATGACACAGCTGCCGCGGGAATCGTGACGGCTCTCAATCCGACGGGCCCTCGTGACCCGGGCGAAACCATCACCGTCACGTATTCAAAGGGCCCTGAATTGGTTGCTGTACCCCCCATCGGAGTAGGTGTGGACGAAGTGCGGATTCAGCAGGCCATTGAAGGAGCCGGTCTTTTGTGGGTTGCAGGAGAACCCGTCAACGGTGCCATCGGCCAGCAGCCGGGAACGTTCGTCCGTTCCTCGCCGGCCGCCGGCACCCAGGTTCCAGCCGGGTCAACAGTCACCTACTACCTGTCCAAGGAATTGGTTCCGGTTGATCCCGGATCGTCCACTGCTACCCCCAGTGGCTCCGGCAGCCCGAGCCGTTAAGTAAGCCGCCATGTCAACGCCACGTCCAGGTCCTGCGCATCGAGAGGAGAGCACACCTGTGTCCTCCCACCGCATCCTCAATTCCCGCTATGAACTTGGTGATCTGATCGGTCGTGGCGGAATGGCGGACGTCTATCGCGGCACGGACACCCTGCTGGGACGGACCATCGCCGTGAAGGTGCTACGTGCGGACCTGGCGCGGGATCCCCAGTTCCAGGCCCGTTTCAAACGCGAAGCCCAAGCTGTTGCGGCGTTGAACCACCCCTCCATCGTGGCCATCTTCGATACCGGTGAATACTCGGTCCCCGGTGGGCCCGGGGAAGACGTGCGCGTCCCCTACATCGTCATGGAATACGTGGCTGGACGCACCCTGCGCGACATGATCAAAGCGAACGAGCTAGGCGTCGAGGACTCTGTCGGCTTCACCCTGGGTGTTCTCGGCGCCCTTGAATATAGCCACCGGGCCGGCATCGTCCACCGGGACATCAAGCCGGCCAATGTAATGGTCTGCGCCGATACCGGCGATGTGAAGGTCATGGACTTCGGCATCGCCCGTGCCATGGCCGATTCCGCCGCCACCATGACCCAAACACAAGCCGTGGTAGGTACCGCGCAATACCTTTCACCGGAGCAGGCCCGTGGTGAAACGGTGGACGCCCGCAGTGACCTCTACTCGGCCGGCTGCCTGCTCTTCGAGCTGTTGACCAGCCGGCCTCCGTTCGTTGGCGACAGTCCGGTATCGGTCGCCTACCAACACGTCCGCGAGACCCCGGACCTTGCCAGTGCTCACAACCCGGAAGTCTCCGAAGCACTGGACTCAGTCCTGGTGAAAGCGCTGCAGAAGAGCAGGACAGATCGATTCCAGGATGCGGCAGCCTTCCGCCGTGCCCTGCGCGCAGCCAGCAATGGCATTCCCGTGCCCGCAGTGGCAGCCAGCGAGGCTCCCACCGATCCCAATGACCTTGTGGGACCGGAAGACCCGGCAACAGAACTTTTGAGCACCACGGCCGTGGGCTTCCTCGATGCCGATCAGTTCAAGGACGAGCCGGTTGAACACCCCGAGGAAGAGCCCCTTCCCTTGGGCCTCCCACCGGAACGTGAGGTGCCGGCACGCCAGAAGTCCCGCCGTCGTGCGTGGGTTGCAACCCTGGTGATCTTCACTGTCCTGGTGCTGGCAGGCGGTGGCTTCTGGCTCTACAGCCTCATGAACATGCAGCCACCGCCCCCGGCCAAAATCGCCGTACCGGTAGTGACCAACATGTCCGAAAGCCAGGCGATCCAGGCACTGTTTACAGCCAAACTGAAGCCCAAGTCCGTGCGGGAGCCCAGTGAGACCGTGGCCAAGGACATGACCATCGGTACGTCGCCGATTGCGGGTGCCATGCTGGAACAGGATGCGGAAGTGATCCTGAAGGTTTCCAGCGGACCCAGCTCAGTGACCATCCCGGCGGACATAGTAGGCCGGACTGAAGGGGACGCACGCGATGCTTTGCGCAGGCTTGGCATCACGGGCGACATCGTGACCACCCTGACCTACAGTCCCACCGTCCCCGCAAACGTAGTGATCAGCACGGCTCCCGCGCCGGGCGGGGCGATCGCAGTGGACAGCAAGGTGGAGCTGCAGGTCTCTACGGGCAAGGTCCTTGTGCCCCAGTTGATTGCGTTGCCGCAGGCTGAAGCTGAAGCCGCGCTCAAAGCCAACGGCCTGACCATGGCTGTAGTAGAGCAGGAGAACTCGCAGGTGGCGGCGGGCCTAGTCACGGCTCAGAGCGATGCCTACAACACTGAGGTGGTTCAGGGCAAGGTGGTAACGGTGACGGTGGCCAAGGCCCCGGCTCCACCGCCCACACCTACCCCGACGCCGACTCCCACGGAAACCCAGCCGGCGACTCCGAAGCCCACGCCAACCAAGAAGTAGCCCCCCGGAAGTAACGGCGGCTTTGCTTACTGCTTGATCAGCGGGCTCAGCTTCGCGGCCCGTTCGGCTGCCCCGGTCATGCCGAGGGACTCCAGCCAGTTGCCCAGCATCTGATACCCGCCTTCCGTGAGCACCGATTCCGGGTGGAACTGGACGCCGCACAGGGGCGCAGTCTTGTGCTGCAGGCCCATCACCACTCCGTTGGTGGTCTCAGCAGTGATTTCCAGGACATCCGGGATGGAGTCCCGAACCGCTGCGAGTGAGTGGTACCGCGTTGCCGTAACGGGCGAGGGGAGCCCCGCAAAGACGCTCTTGCCTTCGTGACGGACGGGCGACGTCTTGCCATGCATCAGTTCCGGCGCGTGAGTCACCACACCGCCATAGGCTTCGGCGAGGGCCTGGTGTCCCAAACAGACACCAAACATAGGCTTGGAGGCCTCTCCACACCACTTGATGAGCTCGATGCAGACGCCTGCTTCTGCAGGGGTACCCGGGCCAGGGGAGACCAGGACGCCGTCGCGGCTTGCAGCGAGCTCGGTGGCCTCGGCAAGTGTCACGTCGTCGTTGCGGACCACCGTTGTTTCGGCGCCGAGTTCCTGGAGGTAACCCACCAGCGTGTAGACGAAGCTGTCGTAGTTATCCACTACGAGGATTTTTGTTGTGCTCATGGCTGCTGCACTAAACCAATCGTTGAGTCGGTCAAGGTGGTGAATTGGGAGAACCATGGGAAGAGGAACTCGACCATCAGTACCAGGGCTACGCCCACCAGCACCAAGGACGTCAAGATCCGCACCCACAGGGGGCCTGGTAAATGACGGAAGATCCACGCGTACATCCGTTACCCCTTTCCGTGTGCACGGGCTACTTGGGCGGCGATTTCCGACGGCGGTCCGGCTGAGACGGGTTGCCAACTGTCCAGCAGGGAGTAGGCGATGATGCGTTCCTGGGCGCCAAATCTCGGGTTGCAACTCGTCATGGTGAGGATACTCTCCGTTGGCTGGACTCCCGGCTCAGTGGGAACGGGCATCAGGACGTCCGTGCGGTCCGGAAGGACGATCTGGTTGTTACGGAAGACGTAGGTGTAGTAGCCGTCTGCCGTCTGGATGTAGATCTTGTCGCCGGGAACCAGGGTGTGGATGTTGTCCAGGACGGCACCGTGCGTTTGACGGTGGCCGGCCACTGCGAAGTTCCCGGGTGCGCCAGGCATCGCGGTGGTTCCGTAGTGTCCCAGTCCGAGGGTGTCCAAGACGTCTGAACCGGTACCTTCAATGATGGGTCGCGTGTAGTCCGGGCCGAAGCGGGGGATGTACATGATCCCGATCATTCCCCCGTAGGCTGGCGCCGGCGTAACCACCGGCGGCCCATAGTCCACCGGTGCGGCAGGTGCTGCCGGAGTAACGGGGCCGGAGAATTCCTGTGCGAAGCTCTTGACCGCCTCAGTCTGCTTCGCATCCGCTTCCACATTGGTCCACCACAGCTGCCAGCCCACAAAGAGGAGCAGGACAATGCCTGCGGTGATGAGCAGCTCGCCCAGAACTTGACTGATTTTCCGGGCGACGTCCGAGGCCCGGAGACGCTTTCGTGGGCGCAATTCCCGCCCTGGGCCGGCGGACGGCACGGCTGAAGCCGCTGTCTGCTGCTGATGCGCCACAGGGTCTCCTTGCATAAGGGCGGGCGGCACGGGCGGACCCGGGTTGCGGCTAGACTTGACAGCTAGAACCACCCCGGAACGCCGTGTGGCCGTTAACCGCTGGAAATTTCCTTCCTGCAGGATATCAAGGCTGGCGGAAACGGGTATTAACCGAACAGCCAGGAGGATCCGTGCCCGAGTCCAAGCCCCGCAAGCGGCCTGCCCGTCAGGCCCCGCAGACTTCCGCAGCGCAGCAGTACAAGCCCAACCCTGTTTGGTACAAGGCTGTCATGTTCGGCCTTATGATCCTCGGCCTGATCTGGATCATCACTTTCTACATCACTGAGGGTCAGCTCCCCGTCCGCGAATGGGGATCGTGGAACATCGTGGCAGGGTTCGGGATCGCGATCGTCGGCTTCCTGATGACCACCCGCTGGCGCTCCTAGGAATTCCGCACCTCACATTTCCGTGCCCGTGAACGTCTACAAGATATGAGCAGCCGGCACACCACCTTGGATTCCCCGTTGGGGCAGTTGACACTGACTGCCCGCGGGGAATTTTTGACGGGCATCTTCTACGAGGGTCACTGGCATATGCCTCCGCCCGACTATTTCGGAGTTCCGAGTGAAATCACGGATCCGGTCTTCGCGCGGGCCCAAGGTGAACTCGAAGAGTATTTGGATGGTCGGAGGGCTGCTTTCGATGTCCCCTTCGAGGCCTTGGGAAACCCATTTCAGCAGAAGGTCTGGGAGCGACTTCAACATATTCCCTTTGGTGAAACCGTCAGTTATGGGGAGTTGGCAGCGGAACTCGGTGACCCCCACCTTGCCCAGGCCGTTGGTTCCGCCGTGGGACGCAACCCCATCAGCATCATCATCCCCTGCCATCGAGTGGTGGGACGGAACGGTCAACTCACCGGATATGCAGGTGGCCTTCTAAACAAGCGCTTCCTCCTGGATTTGGAAGAGCCGGCGGTAGTACGGGAGGGCAGGCTTTTCTAATGAAGCCAGGGCAAGGGGTCAACAAGAAGCCATTCGAAGCAGTGGTCAACGAACAGGGTGCCACAGTGCTTCGGGTGTGCCGCGCGATTCTCGGTGTGCACGATGCTGATGATGCGTGGTCCGACACCTTCCTGGCCGCTCTGCAGGCCTATCCGTCACTCCCTGCAGGGGCGAACGTTGAGGCTTGGCTAGTTACCATCGCTCACCGCAAGTGCATCGACCACATCCGTGCCGGTTCGCGCCGCGCCCTCCCTGTGGACCAACCACCCGAACAACATTCCAGCCTCGGTGTTCCCGGCGACGGGCATGAGGAACTGCTCGACGCCGTCACCAATCTTCCGCCGAAACAGCGCCAGGCCGTGGCCTACCACTACCTTGCCGGCCTTCCCTATAGCGATGTTGCCGCCCTCTTGGGGGGTACTGCCGAAGCTGCCCGCCGCGCTGGTGCTGACGGTGTGAAGTCACTCCGCTCAGCCCTCGCCGCGCATCCGGCGCTGGCCCACACATCCTCGAAAGGTGATATCTGATGACCGTTGAACTCAGCCCGGATCACGCCGAGGTCGTTTCGCTCCTGCATCCCCTCGATGCTGGACTGGAACCAGCCATCGCCAGCCTCCATGCTCGGTTGGCACGCGATGCTCAACTCACCCACACCCTGGACATCGCCTACCGGATCGTTGACTCCCCGCTGGGCAAGCTCCTCTTGGCTGCCACGGATCGAGGAATTGTTCGGGTGGCCTTCGAGCTGGAAGACCACGAATCCGTCCTGCAGCTGCTGGCAAACACTGTTAGCCCGCGGATCCTTCAGGCACCTGCACGTTTGGACGACGCGGCCCGGGAACTCGAAGAGTACTTCGCGGGCACCAGGACGGAGTTCGATCTCACCCTGGATTTTCGTCTGTGCCGGGGTTTCCGCCTCAACGTCCTGCGCCATCTGCCCCGGATCCCCTATGGCAGCACAGCAAGCTATGCCCAGGTTGCCCAGGCAGCCGGCAGCCCCAACGCGGTCCGCGCCGTCGGAACTGCCTGTGCTACCAACCCTTTGCCCCTCATCGTGCCGTGCCACCGGGTAGTGAAGTCTGACGGCAGCTTCGGAGGCTACCTTGGCGGAAGCGAGGCCAAACGCGCACTGCTCCACCTCGAGGCCGCGGCGTGAGTGACGACGCCCTGTTCCCGTTGGAGCTTCTCCAACCGGACGGGCACGACGCCGGTCCCCGATTGGTTGCCCCCGGCGCCGTCCATGTGCCCGCTTGGCTAACCCTTGAACAGCAACAGTGGATCGTGGCGCGCTTCGGAGAATGGACCCAAGGACCGGTTCCCTTGCGTGCCGCCACCCTTCCTGGCGGACAGCGGATGTCGGTACGAACTGTATGCCTGGGATGGCACTGGCAGCCTTACCGGTATTCAAGGGAAGCAACAGACGTAAACGGCCGTCCTGTCCTCGACTTTCCGGACTGGATGGTCCGGTTGGGACGGAAGGCAGTGAAGGCTGCCTACGCCTCCGGCGTTGAGGTTGATGAACCTTTGAGCGCGCTGGGCAATGACTACACTCCCGACGCCGCGCTGGTGAACTTTTACGATGAGGGCGCTGCCATGGGTATGCACCAGGACAAGGATGAGCGCTCCAAGGCGCCCGTGGTTTCGCTCAGCATCGGGGACACGTGCATCTTCCGCTTTGGGAATACGCAAACACGGACAAAGCCGTATACGGATGTTGAACTTCGCTCCGGAGATCTCTTCGTCTTCGGAGGACCATCACGGTTCGCGTATCACGGCATCCCCAAAGTCCTCCCGGGAACGGCACCGGAGGGCTGTGGCCTCTCACGGGGACGCATCAACATCACCATGCGGGTCACGGGGTTGTCCTGACGCCGGTCGGCGGGCAATTATGTCTGGGGCACGGGGCAGAATATGCCCGGAAGCTGAATTACCGTCCGGCCTCCTTAGAGGGTCGGCTACAGAGGAGCACGCATTGAGCCCGGATAACGGCACCATCGTTGGCGAGGATGGGTTGGCACGCCCGCTGTGGGCCGCTTCGGATCCACTCATGCAGGCCTATTACGACCATGAGTGGGGAATGCCCGTCCGCGATGAGCAGGGCATGTATGAGCGCATCAGCCTCGAAGCCTTCCAGGCCGGTCTTTCCTGGGCCACCATTCTTAGGAAACGGGATGCTTTCAGGAAGGCCTTCCTGGACTTCCACCCTGAGAGCGTCGCCGCTTTCAACGACGCCGACGTGGAGCGGCTCATGCTTGACGCCGGGATCGTCCGCAACAGGCTAAAGATCAATGCCGCCATCACCAATGCCAAGGCCACCATTGTCCTGCGCGAAGAGGGCGGATTGGTGGAATTCGTCTGGTCGTTCAAGCCGGACAATACGCCGGCGCCCCGTTCCATGGCGGACATCCCCACCACGTCGCCGGAGTCGGTCGCCTTGTCCAAGGCACTCAGGAAGAAGGGCTTCGCGTTCGTGGGCCCCACCACCATGTATGCCCTGATGGAAGCGGTGGGCATCATTGACACGCACTTGGTGAGCAGCCACCGTCGGGGGACATCAGGAGTTTGGACGTAGACACCAGGCCCGTCCCGCGCCGGACAGCGGGCGCTCGTCCATGCTTCCTGTCCACAGAAGTGCGTAACTTTATCCACAGGCGTGGATAACTTCTGTGGACATCCACATACCGAAGGCTTGAATCGGTGCCAGCCCGCGAACTTGGGACCGGAACCTCCACCACGTTGAGTTGTACCCATTGTGTACGACGCTGTGGATAGTGCCCCAAGCTTCACCCAGAGTTCAGCTTTCCGGGATTGCCGGATTTGCCAGGGGCCGTTTCGAAAGGCATCGGTCGCGGCTTCCTTGGTCCGAAGGTTCCTCGGCGCAGCCGTGAGGGCCGGAAACTTACCCACTTAACAACAACCCCCTACCCACAAGTTATCCACAGCTGGGGAAAAGGTGTGGGTTTCTCCTAGAGAATCCGCGGTTTAGAGGGCCTCAGGGCGCTTTCTCTCCACTGAACTACAGCCGTGTAAGTTATTAACACTGTTGATAAGCCTGTTGATACAGGTATCTCCACAGCGTCATTAACAGGTTTGTCCACATGCCGCACCAGAATGGCCAGTTTGTCCACATATCTACGCCTACCGGGGACAAAGTTATCCACAGGTGTGGAGAAATGCATACCTTTCCGGGGATATCTACCTCTTTGACGAGCGTCCGGACGGTTAAGGAGGATAACTACACAGGTGTAAGTTACGCACAGTGTGGATAACAGCTGTGGATAAGTACCCGGAGTACCGTGGTGCCATGAAGACCGACTTCAAGAAGCAGATCCCCAGCTACACGGCCAAGCACGGCCAGTTCTCGGTGATCACAGTCCCCACCCTGCAATTCCTGATGGTCGACGGTCACGGGGACCCCAACACTGCACAGTCCTACAAAGACGCGCTGACAACCCTGTATCCCGTTGCCTACAAGCTGAAGTTCTTCAGCAAAGGGGAGCTTGGCCAGGACTACACGGTGATGCCGCTCGAGGCTCTGTGGTGGTCGGATGACATGGATTCATTCACCAGTGCCAGGGACAAGTCACGTTGGGACTGGACGCTGCTGAACATGGTCCCCGACTGGATCACGCAGGAGCAGGTGGATACGGCTCGGGAAGCGGTGGCAAGGAAGGGGGACGCTCCACTGGTGGAAGCACTCCGCTTGGAGCCCCTCAAAGAAGGTTTGAGCGTGCAAACACTGCACATAGGTCCGTACGACGATGAGGGGCCAGTGCTCCAGGAGATGCACCACAAGTTCATACCTACGAGGTCGCTGTCCATGACCGGCAAGCACCATGAGATCTATCTAGGCGACCCACGTCGCACCGCGCCGGAGAAACTGAAAACCATCCTGCGACAACCGGTCAAAGAATGAAGGAAAAGGGGTTGGATGGCTGCGCAGCTAGCCAGCTGTAACGCGGAACCAGGTGACCACGGCCAAGAGGCAAGCCACCAGAACCAACCCACCGGTTTGCAGCAGCGCCTGGTTCTTGCCGCGAGGGGCATAGGCGATAGCGGCGGCGGCGAGTCCGCCAGTGATCAGGCCGCCCAGGTGCGCCTGCCACGCAATGCTGGGCACGAAGAAGCCGATGGCACCATTGATGGCGATCAAAACCCAGAGTTGCTTGGTTTCTCCACCCCGGTGGCGCTGCACAACGAGCATGGCACCGAAGAGACCGAAGATGGCGCCGGAAGCGCCTACTACCCCCACCAGGGGCAGGTCCGGGGTCAGCAGCAGGAAGCCCACTGAGCCACCGATTGCGGAAATCAGGTACACGGCGAGGAAACGGATCCGCCCGAGCAAAGGCTCAAGGGCCTGGCCGAAGATCCAGAGGGTGTACATGTTCAAAACGATATGGAGCAAGAAGCCCTGGGAATGCAGGAAAGCAGACGTCAGCATGCGCCAAGGCTCGTTGTCCGCAAAAATATTGGCGAACGCAAAGTTCTGGAAAACTGCGTCACCCGGTAGCAGCCACTGAAGGACATAAACCAAAGCACACAAGCCAATGATCACGTACGTCACCAAAGGCCGGCCCACGGCCAAGGCTCCGCCATACGGGGAGCGGTAGGCCGGCGTCGTACGTTTTTGTTCATTGACGCAGTCAACGCATTGGAATCCGACGGCGGCCGCCCGCTGGCAGTCGGGGCACGCAGGGCGCCCGCAGCGCTGGCACCGCACATAGGAGGGCCTGTCCGGGTGCCTGGGGCACACCGGGATATCAGCGGACGGCTCTGCCGACGGAATTCCGTAACTCATGGGCTCTGGTTTAGCGGTCTGCTAGAGCTGTTCGATGTCGATGCTGTTGATGACGACGTCTTCCACCGGGCGGTCACCCATGCCGGTTCGAACGGACTCGATTGCGTCCACAACCTTGCGTGATTCCTCGTCGGTTACCTCACCGAAGATGCTGTGCTTGCCGAACAGCCAGTCGGTGTTCACAGTGGTGATGAAGAACTGTGACCCGTTGGTGCCCTTGCCCATCTGGATGCCGGCGTTGGCCATAGCAAGCTTGTACGGAGCGTTGAAGGTCAGTTCCGGGTGGATTTCGTCGTCGAACTGGTAGCCGGGGCCACCCACGCCGCGTCCCAGGGGATCGCCTGCCTGGATCATGAAGTCCTTGATGATCCGGTGGAAGATGGTTCCGTTGTAAAGAGGGGTGCCGGTCTTGTCTTCGCCGGTTTCCGGGTGGTTCCAGGACTTTTCGCCCGTGGCCAGGCCAACGAAGTTGGCGACCGTCTTGGGGGCGTGGTTGCCGAAGAGGTCAACCTTGATGTCGCCGAGGCTCGTATGGATCGTTGCTTTTGCGGTTGCGATGGTCATGGGAACATTCTTCCATGCAGGGTCAACGCCCGTCCGGCTGTAAAGCCGGTTCCGCGCTCGGTGAAATCCGGGAAGAACTCCAACAGATGAATAGCCGGTGTTCCACAAGCCACGTAGGCTAGCAACAAACGAGCATGTGTATCGGGAGGTAGTTGTGAAGAAATCAGACCGTATTGCCCGCGAACTCGAACAATCAGTCACGGCCAGTGTGGATAACGCCCGGGACTGGGCTGCCCCACGCGTGGAAGCAGCTGTCAATTGGGCTGTTCCGCGTATCCAGCACGGCATTGACACCGCTTCCCCCAGGATCCAAGAGGGGCTGAAGTCCGCTGCGCACAACCTCGCAGACGGCGTTGCCGTTGTTACGCCGCGGATTCAGGACGGATTGGCGCACCTCGCGCCGAAGATCCATGACGTAGTTGAAGATGCCACGCCCAGGATCCAGGAAACGCTGAACAAGGCAACCCCTGCTCTTGGCCTCGCACGCGACAAGGTGGTGGTGGAGTATTTGCCGAAGCTCTCGGAGCAGTTGGGCCAGGCTTCCGTAGCCGTCCACCACGTCCTCGAGAACGCTCCTGCGCAGGTAGACGCCGTTGCCCAGCGGCTGGTTGATTCCGGCGTTGTGCACAGCGTCCAGGAGCAAGCACAGGCCACCGGTAAGCAGATCAAGGTAGTTACGGACCAGGCCAGCAAGGCGGTTTCCGCCGCGTTGGTGAAGGAACAGCCCAAGCCCAAAAAGCGTGGATGGTTGATCGTCACGGTTATTGCTGCCGCAGCTGCTGCCGGCGTTGCTGCCTGGAAGGCCTCCAAGCCTGTTGAGGATCCGTGGAAGACGCCTTCTCCGGTCACGCCAACGCCTGCTCCCGTTCCGTCAACGACTACAACTCCGGCTCCGGCCGACGCCTCTGTATCGGCCACAGCAGCAGCGGTTGCTGAGCCGACGGCTTCGGACCTCACGCCTGAGGAAGCCGCGGCTGAGGCCGAGCAGGCAACCAAGGACGCTTTCAAGAACGTTGAGGGATCCACTGAGAATGTGGCGACCGACGCAAAGACCGCCGTCAAGAACATTGCGGCCAGCCTGCATAAGGACTCTGAAAGCAAGAACACCGAAGGCAATGATTTCGACGCCAAAGGTACACAGAGCTAAACCCTGACATAGCCCTCAACAGGGCCCGCACGTCAATCATCTGAAGGGATCCCGGCATTCGCCGGGATCCCTTCAGTGTTTGCCCGCTTGTAACCGATGCCTCCATCGGACCCGGCGCCCCGGGTGTTAGATTTGAGGTGATGTCAGCCGATAGACCCCTTGCGGGTGCCCTCCAGGATGTCCCGGAACCTCCGGGAGTGTCCATCGTCATCCCGGCGTATAACGAGGAAAGCGTCATTCGCCAGTGCCTCATCGCGGCCATCTACCAGTCCGTTCCCGCTGACGAGATCATCGTGGTGGATAACCTGTCCACGGATCGCACGGCGAGGATTGTGCGCCAGATGCAGCAGGAATACCCCGAGAGCCCCATCATCCTCCTGCGGCAGGGAGACACCCAGGGGTTGATCCCCACGCGTAACTTCGGGCTGAACAACGCCACGAGCGACGTCGTGGGCCGCATTGATGCCGACTCAGTCCTTGAACCGGATTGGGTGGAACAGGTCCAAAAGGCGTTCATGGACCCGTCCGTAGCAGCAGCAACGGGTCCCGTGGTCTACTACGACATGCCCATGCGCCGGTTCGGCCTCAAAGCGGACGATAAGATGCGCCAGCTCATGCTCCGCCTGGCCAAGCACCAGTATCATTTCCTCTTCGGCTCCAACATGGCCCTTCGCCGCACGGCCTGGGAAACCATCCGCGATGAAGCCTGCTTGGACCCGAAGGACGAGATGCACGAGGATATTGACCTTTCCCTGCATCTGTTCGAGCACGACCTCAAAGTTCAGTACCTGCCTCAGATGGTGTCCGGGATGTCCGCCCGGCGGCTTGAGGACTCACCGCGCGACTACCGCTACTACGTCCAGCGTTTCGACAGGACGTACAAAGCCCATAACGTCAAGAAGATGGCCCTGAAGGCGCCCATGGTGGTGTTTTTCTCGGTCTACTTCCCGGCAAAGTTGCTGCGTGCCATCCATACGGCCAACTCCGCTCAGGGCGCCCGCCGCGGCGGTTTATAGAGGTACGACGGCGGCACCTCAGTCCGTGCCGAGCTCGGCTATGCGCGGTTCTTGTTCCGGCCGCCCACGCCACTGACCGGCGACAACCACTCCCAACCCCACAAGGATCAGCCCCAACCCCGCGTACGTGCCGCCCGGTAAGGTCTCGCGCAGGAAGATGGCTGCCAGGATGGCAGCACCAGGAATCTCCAGCAGAATGATCATGGACACCAACAACGGACTCATGGTGGCCAGTAAGTGGTTGAACGCCGTGTGCCCCACTAGTTGCGCACAAACGGTGATGGCAATAATGCCAAGCCAACCTACGGCGTCGAACCCTGTCAGCGGCTCGGCGCTGAACAATGCCAGCACGGCCACAATCGCCGCGCACATGCCGTAGCAGAGCGTCGTGTACGTTCCCGTCCCCATGGACTGGCGGGCTTTGCCGCCAGCCAGCGTGTAGAGGCCAGCGAGGGCGCCGCCGGCAAGCGCCAGGAGATCGCCCAGGAGCGCTTCCGGGGATGAACCCATATCGAACCCGGTAATGGCCACAACGCCGCCGAACGCTATCCCCAAGCCAACTAGGACCGGCCACCGGTGCCGCGTACCCCGGAATAACTGGAATACGGCTATCCACCCTGACTGCAGACAGACCAAGGCCGTAGCGGCAGCCACGGACGTCAGCTGAAGCGCGGTGATAAAGCATGCGAAGTGGAACGCAAGTGCCACGGCGGCCAGAGCGGACCAGCCAAATTCACGTCGCGTGATCTTCCCGAATGCCTTCGGCTCCCGGATGACCACGGGGCCTGCCATCACCACTGCACCGATGGCGTTGCGCCAGAATGCGATGGCCAATGCCGTCACTGAGGTGGCACCAAGCGTGCCGGCAATGAGCGGTCCTGAGGAGGCTACGCCCAGGACACCGAGCGCAGCAATAAGAAGGTTCACGGAACCACCCTAGTGTGGCCGAGCTTCCCTAACCGCCAAGCAGCAGAAGGCCTCTGAAAATGCCGAACGAATAATATGCCGCAGGATTCTCGATAAGACCGTCAAATGCAAAAGTCCCGGTCATTTCTGACCGGGACTTTTCTTATGGTGGAGGCACGGGGACTCGAACCCCGAACCCCCTGCTTGCAAAGCAGGTGCGCTACCAATTGCGCCATGCCCCCATAAGAAGCAACCCGTCAATCATACCCCATGTCCGGACTGGTATTTACCAATCCGCACCGGGCTCCTCGGCTAGTCCACCGTATCGGTTGACTTGCTCCAGACATCCTTCCGGGCCTCGGATTCCTGTGTCTTTTTATAGACCAGGACACCTGCGACTGCAGCTGCTACTACTACCAGCAACTTCTTCACAAGCACCTCATTCCGGTTCAGTTTTACCTGAACCTCTTTAGGTTCCGTGGGCGTACCAGGACTTGAACCTGGGACCTCTTCGTTATCAGCGAAGCGCTCTAACCGCCTGAGCTATACGCCCCGATGCCTCATCGGGCCGAGATATGACTGTACAGCACATCCCGGCCCGATCTCAAATCGAGGCATTTCCCCACGGGATTTCCGCCGATTTCGGCGGTTTTCCGGGGATTTTTCCTAGTCGTCGGTCAGGGTGACGCCAACGCCACCAACCAACGTTGCGGAAATGTTATACAGCACGGCCGAAAGCATGGACAGCGCGGTCAACAGAACCACGTTCACTACGGCAATGATGGTGGCAAAGGAAGCCACCTGGCCAAGCGAAGCAATCTTCTTCAGCTCGAATCCACTACCCTCGGAGCCCGCCAAGGTGCCAAGAAGGCTATCCACCTGGTTGAAGATGCCCGTGAGATCCAACACAGTCCACAGAACGATCGCTGCCACGACGGTGACGATGCCCAATGCAACAGACAACAGGAATGCCATCTTCAGTACTGACCACGGGTCCACCTTGCTGATGAGGAGGCGCGCGCGGCGAACCTTTGCCTTAGGGGCGGGCTTGACCAGTCCGGGGCCGCCCTGGGCAGCGGAGCCCGCAGGGCGTTGGGCAGCGGAGCCTGCAGGGCGCTGGCCGGGCTGAGCGGGACGCTGACCGGGAGCCCCGGCGGGACGCTGGGCGCCGGTGGCAGGACGCTGAGCACCAGTGGCGGGACGCTGGCCGGGTGCACCGGCGGGCCGTTGAGCCGAGTTGGTTCCGCCAGTGGGACGAGCTCCTGCCGCTCCGGCGTTGGACGAACCAGCACCGGCAGAACCGGCTCCGGGACGCTGCTGGGGCCTTGCAGGTGTTCCTGCCTGCGCGTTGCCCGAGGGCTGCCGGAGTCCGCCGGGGACACCTGTGCTCGGCTTGGGATATGAGTCGGAATTACTCACTCGTTACCTCCGGTATTGTCTTCGTTCAGCTCCGCGCCCGTTTCGATTTCCGGGTCTGCGTCGTTTTCCGTTTCGTGCGTCACGGCCGCCACGGAGGCGCCGTCGTTTGCAGCCAACGTTACGTCATCGTCGAGTCCATCCTCTGACTCTTCAACTTCCAAACCGCGTTCGCTGTTACGCGCAACCTCAATAATGCGGTCATTCTTGTCCGGCTTGGCAAAGATGACGCCCATGGTGTCGCGGCCCTTTGCGGGGACGCCAGTCACGGCCGAGCGGACTACCTTGCCACCCTCCATGACCACCAGGACTTCGTCTTCCTCCTGCACAATCAAGGCTCCAACAAGATCACCGCGGTCTTCTGCAAGCTTGGCCACCTTGATGCCCAAACCCCCACGACCCTGCAGCCTGTATTCGTCCACCGCGGTCCGCTTGGCATAACCGCCCTCGGTCACGATGAAGACGAATGAGCCGTCCTGGACCACATCTGCGGCAAGCAGTTCGTCGTCTTCACGGAACTTCATACCGGTCACACCGGACGTGGCCCGGCCCATGGGGCGCAAAGCATCATCGGTAGCTGTGAAGCGGATGGACTGGCCCTTGCGGGACACCAAAAGGAGGTCGTCAGTTTCGCTGACCAGCTGGGCCGAGACGAGCTCGTCCTCATCGCGCAGGTTGATTGCGATGACACCCGCCGTGCGGTTGGTGTCATAGTCCTCCAGGCGTGTCTTCTTCACCAGACCGTTCTTGGTGGCCAGCACCAGGTACGGAGCCTGCTGGTAATCCCTCAGGTCAAGGACCTGGGCGATGTGCTCGTCCGGCTGGAACGCCAGCAGGTTGGCAACGTGCTGGCCCTTGGCATCGCGCCCGGCTTCCGCCAGTTCGTACGCCTTTGCCCGGTACACGCGTCCAAGGTTGGTAAAGAACAGCAGCCAGTGGTGCGTAGTGGTCACGAAGAAGTGCTCCACCACGTCGTCGCCACGCAACTGTGCACCCTTGATGCCCTTACCGCCACGCTGCTGCGAGCGGTAGTTGTCACTGCGGGTGCGCTTTACGTAGCCACCACGGGTAATGGTGACAACCATTTCCTCTTCCGGGATCAGGTCCTCCATGGACATGTCGCCGTCGAAACCCATCAGGATGTGGGTGCGGCGGTCGTCACCGTGCTTGGCAACGATCTCGGCGAGTTCCTCGCTGATGATCTGGCGTTGCCGTTCCTCGGAGGCCAGGATCGAGTTGTATTCCTGGATCATCGCTTCGAGCTCGGAGTGGCGATCCTGGATCTTCTGACGCTCCAGGGCGGCCAAACGGCGCAGCTGCATGTCCAGGATGGCGCGGGCCTGGAGTTCGTCGATCTCCAGGAGCTCCATGAGGCCCTCGCGGGCCGCTTCGGTGGTGTTGGATGCGCGGATGAGGGCAATGACCTCGTCCAGCATGTCCAACGCCTTCAGGAGTGCGCGCAGAATGTGCGCTTCTTCCTCGGCCTTGCGCAAGCGGTAACGGGTCCTGCGTGCAATGACATCCATCTGGTGTGCAACCCAGTGACGGATGAAGGCATCCAGGCTCAGGGTGCGCGGAACACCGTCGACAATTGCCAGCATGTTCGCCGAGAAGTTGTCCTGCAGCTGAGTGTGCTTGTACAGGTTGTTCAGGACCACCTTGGCCACGGCATCGCGCTTGAGCACGATCACGAGGCGCTGGCCGGTACGGCCTGACGTCTCATCGCGAAGGTCCGCGATGCCCTGAATCTTGCCGTCCTTGACCAGTTCGGCAATCTTGATGGCCAGGTTATCCGGGTTGGCCTGGTAGGGAAGCTCGGTTACCACCAGGCACGTACGGCCTTGGAGTTCCTCCACATTGACCACGGCGCGCATGGTGATGGAGCCGCGGCCGGTCCGGTAAGCGTCCTCGATGCCCTTGTGTCCAAGGATGGTGGCACCCGTTGGGAAGTCGGGTCCCTTGATGCGCAGGAGCAGTGCCTCAAGGAGCTCTTCGCGCGTGGCCGTGGGGTTATCGAGGGCCCACTGCACGCCCTCGGCAACCTCGCGAAGGTTGTGCGGCGGAATATTGGTGGCCATGCCGACGGCGATGCCCGAGGAACCATTGACCAGCAGGTTGGGGAAACGCGCCGGCAGGATAGTGGGTTCCTGGTTCTTGCCGTCGTAGTTGTCCTGGAAATCGACGGTTTCCTCGTCGATGTCGCGGACCATTTCCATGGCCAGCTGGGCCATCTTGGTTTCGGTGTAACGCGGTGCAGCAGCGCCGTCGTTACCAGGCGAGCCGAAGTTGCCCTGGCCCAGCGCCAGCGGGTAGCGCATGGTCCAGTCCTGGATGAGGCGAACCAAGGCGTCGTAGATCGCCATGTCACCGTGGGGGTGGTACGTGCCCATGACGTCGCCCACAACGCGGGCACACTTGTTGAAGGAGCGGTCGGGGCGGTATCCGCCGTCGAACATTGCGTACAGAACGCGGCGGTGCACCGGCTTGAGGCCGTCACGGACATCCGGGAGGGCGCGTCCGACGATAACGGCCATGGCGTAGTCCAGGTAGGACCGCTGCATTTCCGTCTGCAGGTCCACCTGCTCCACACGGTCGGTCAGCACATCGCCCTCAAGGATGACGTCATCGGCGGTGGATTCCGCCGGGACTTCGGGAGTTTCGTCACTCATAATCTAAGGTTTCCGTTTCAGGTATATGTCAGTTCAGGAATATTCAGATGCCCTTGCGGACCCCTAGATATCGAGGAATCTGACGTCCTTGGCGTTCTGCTGAATGAAGTTACGGCGCGATTCGACGTCCTCGCCCATCAGGACTGAGAAGGTTTGATCGGCGGCAAGTGCATCATCCATTGTGACCTGCAGCAGCGTGCGACGATCCGGATCCATGGTGGTATCCCACAGCTCGGTGTAGTCCATCTCGCCGAGGCCCTTGTAGCGCTGGATGCCGTTGTCCTTGGGCAGCCGCTTGTTCATGGCGGCACCCTTGCGGATGGTTTCATCGCGTTCGCGGTCGCTGTAGACGTAATCGTGGGCGGCGTTGGACCACTTGATCCTGTACAGCGGCGGTTGTGCCAGGTACACGTAACCGTTCTCGATGAGCGGACGCATGTAGCGGAACAGCAGCGTCATCAGCAGGGTGGTGATGTGCTGGCCATCGACGTCGGCATCTGCCATCAGGACGATCTTGTGATAGCGGAGCTTGGCGATGTCGAAGTCTTCGCCAATGCCCGTTCCGAAGGCGGTGATCATGGACTGGACTTCGGCGTTACCCAAGGCCTTGTCCAGGCGGGCACGCTCCACGTTCAGGATCTTGCCACGCAGCGGCAGGATGGCCTGCGTTTCAGGGTTACGGCCGCGCTTGGCCGAGCCGCCTGCCGAGTCACCCTCCACGAGGTAGACCTCGCAACGTGAGGGATCCTTGGACGAGCAGTCTGAGAGCTTGCCGGGCATGCCGAATGATTCCAGCGGGCTCTTGCGCCGGGCGTTATCCCGGGCCTTGCGGGCTGCCATGCGTGCTTGCGCAGCGGAAATTGCCTTACGGATAACATCACGGGCGGGGCCGGGGTTGCGTTCCAGCCAGTCACCCAACTGGTCCGTGACAACGCGCTGGACGAAGCCTTTTACCTCGGAGTTGCCCAGCTTGGTCTTGGTCTGGCCTTCGAACTGCGGCTCGGAAAGCTTCACGGAGATGACGGCAGTCAAACCTTCGCGGATGTCATCACCGGTAAGGTTGTCTTCCTTTTCCTTGATGATGCTCTTCTCCCGCGCATAGCGGTTGATGAGCGAGGTCATCGCGGCGCGGAAGCCTTCTTCGTGCGTACCACCCTCATGGGTGTTGATCGTGTTCGCATACGTGTGGACACTTTCCGAGTAGGCGGTGGTCCACTGCATGGCAACCTCGACGGCGATGTGCCGCTCAGTGTCTTCGGTTTCGAAAGCGATGACGTCCTCGTGGACGATTTCAACCTTCTTGCTCGAGTTCAGGTGCTTGACGTAGTCCAGCAGGCCGTCCGGGTATTCGTAGACGACTGTGCGGTGCTCAGCTGCGACTTCGCCTTCAGTTGCCACGGCATCCAGATCGAGGTCGTCACCTCCGTCACGGTTGACCGGACGCTCATCCGTCAGCGTGATCCGGAGGCCCTTGTTGAGGAAGGCCATCTGCTGGAAACGTGCACGCAGCGTCTCGAAGTCAAACTCTGTGGACTCGAAGATGGTGCCGTCCGGGTAGAACGTCTGGGACGTCCCCGTAACGTCGGTAGCCTCACCCTTGACGAGTTCGCCCTGCGGCTTGCCGCCGTCGGCGAAAGTCATGCGCCATACGTGGCCTTGGCGGCGGACTTCCGTGTCAACTCGGCGCGACAGGGCGTTAACCACGGAAATACCCACACCGTGAAGACCACCGGAAACGGCATAGCCGCCGCCCCCGAACTTGCCGCCGGCGTGCAGGATGGTCATGACCACTTCAACAGTGGGCTTGCCCTCGGTCGGGTGGATGTCCACGGGGATGCCGCGGCCATCGTCCACGACCCGGACCCCGCCATCAGCACGGAGCGTAATTTCGATGTGGCTGCAGTAACCAGCCAAGGCCTCGTCAACGGAGTTGTCCACCACTTCGTAGACCAAGTGGTGCAGGCCGCGGGGACCGGTTGAGCCGATGTACATGCCGGGGCGTTTGCGCACGGCTTCGAGACCCTCCAGCACGGTAATGTCGCTGGCACCGTACTCCCTGGGCGCCTCAGCGGGCGTGTCGGGCTTGGGAACAGTCTCCTCTTCGGGCTCTACTGCCAAGGTCTCTGCATTGTCGTTAGCCACAGGCGCTTTCGACTCCTCTGTACTCGATGTCGGCCGTTCCCGGAGCTGCCCACGGCGAACCGCGGCCGCCAACGGGCACGTGACTGATTGCGCCGATTACTCCGACGACGGGATCCCCTAGGCCACAAGAGTGGATTCAGGACCCGACGACGTTTCACCGGCGCTCAGTGATCTACGCCAATTCTATCGTGGAAACGCGTGAATCCTTGCAAATACGGGGGCAGCCGAGAGCTGAATATGGCCGTAGGAGGCCGCTGGCCCTATCTTCAATGGCCCTGCGGTGGTCCCGACGGGGGTCCATACGACTTAGGGGCGTTGAAACGCCCTGCACGCCGTTTAGCCGTATGTGTCCCTCGGTCCGCGACCGTTAACGCTGCGTCCGCCTTTTCGCCAACTTGGAGCTGAAGGTCCCAGCACTTGAATGCTCGTGACCACGCCTTCGCCCAGTTCATTGCGGAACATCTCCAGGAGGCTGGTACTCAACAGCCTCAGCTGAGTGGCCCAGGCCGTGGAGTCGCAGCGGACATGAAGCGTTGTATCGGTGAAGCTCTCGGGCGTGCAATGAGCGGAAATGTCCGGGCCCACCAACGTCTCCCATTCGGCCATAACCGAGCCGACGGCCACGGGAGATGTCCAACCACGTTCAGCCACCAGTCGACCGACCACTTTTCCCAAGCCCAAGGGATCCCGGCCGCTGCCATGGAATTGGGTAAAGCCCCTGGTATCCCTAAGCCCTTTGCGCTTAGGAGCACTTCCGGGCCTCGGCGCGCGTTGGCGTACTTCGCCGCGGGCCGCAGCGGCCTCACGCATCCGGTTCAGTGCCGCTTGCGCAGCATCAATCTCGTCCGGCTCACGGCCGGGTTGCAGTCCTTCGTGGCTATCCTTCGCCATCGATGCCTCCCGGAACAACGGTTACGCGCCGTCCGGCCAGCTCCTCAGGGATATCGGCATCGACGGCGGCAGTCACCAGCACTTGCTCGGCACCAGCGACTATTGCAGCAAGCTTACGCCGACGCTGGACATCGAGTTCGGCGAAAACATCATCCAGGATGAGGATTGGCGCTGTACCACCTGTGCGGGCGTCATCCAACATCACATAGTAGGAAGCCAAGCGCAGCGACAGGCACATCGACCACGTTTCACCGTGGGATGCGTAGCCCTTGGCCGGGGCTTGTCCCAGCACGAGTTCCAGTTCGTCCCTGTGCGGACCTACCAAAGAGATGCCGCGTTCCAGTTCCTTTTTCCTCGATGCTGCGAAAGCCTGGATGTAGCGCTCCGTGAGGTCGTCAACGGACAGCAGCCAGAGGTCATCAGCCGACGTCGAAGGTTCTGTTCCATGTTCGGCCGGCCCGCCGTCGTCGTCCAGTACGCCCTGGATGGTTGAGCGGTAAACAGCCCCAGCGTCCTTGGAACCGTCAGTGAGCTGTGCATAAGCGCTGTTCAGGTGGGGACGCAAGCGCTCCACGAGTTCCAGGCGTGCATGCAGGAGTTCCGCACCGGCACGGGCCATGTGCTGGTCCCAGACGTCCAAGGTTGCCTCGTGGCCGGCCGTGAACTTGCCGGCGCGTGCGGATTTCAGCAGGGCATTGCGTTGCTTCAACACGCGATCGTAGTCGCTGCGGGTTGCAGCGTGCCGCGGAACGAGGCTTACCAACAACTCGTCCAGGAAGCGCCTGCGGTTCGAAGGATCGCCCTTGACCAGCGCCAAGTCCTCTGGTGCGAACAACACAGTTTGGCAGATTCCCAGAATATCCCTGGCCCGGACCGGGTTGCTGCGGTTGATGCGCCCGCGGTTCGCCCGGCCGGAATTGATCTCCAGCTCGATGACCGTTGACTGTTCTCCACGGACGAGCCTGGCCCGGATCATGGCGCGCTCCGTGCCGAAACGAAGCAGCGGAGCGTCTGTGCTGACGCGGTGGGAACTCAGCGTGGCCAAGTATCCGATGGCCTCCATCAGATTGGTCTTGCCAATTCCGTTGGAACCCACCAAAACCGTCACTCCGGGGCCGAGTTTCAGGTCGACCTGGGCATAGCTTCGGAAATCCGTCAGCGAAAGATGTTCTAGGTACACGCCGTTTGCAGGACTCCTGCGGCCTAGTTGGCCGGACGGGTGGCGTGTCCACCAAACTGGTGGCGCAGGGCGGAAACCATCTTCATTGCCGGAGAATTGTCTTCGCGGGAAGCAAAGCGGGCAAACAGCGCAGCCGTGATGGCGGGCGCGGGGACTGCGTTGGCGATTGCCTCTTCCACGGTCCAACGGCCTTCGCCGGAGTCCTCAACGTAGTCATCGATCGAGGCCAGGCCCGGATCTTCGTCAAGGGCCTTGACCATAAGGTCCAGAAGCCAGGAGCGGACAACCGTGCCCTTTTGCCATGCACGGAAAGTTCCCGGAAGGTCTTTCACAATGTCCTTGGCAGCCAGCAGTTCGTAGCCCTCGGCATATGCCTGCATGAGGCCGTATTCGATGCCGTTGTGCACCATCTTGGCGTAGTGGCCCGCGCCAACCCCACCGACGTGCACGAAGCTGTCGGCTCTTTCACCTTCGGGGCGGAGTGCATCGAACACCGGCATGGCCAGCTCAATGTCTTCGTCGGCGCCGCCGGCCATGAGGCCGTAACCGTTCTGAAGGCCCCACACACCGCCGGATACACCGCAGTCCGCAAAGCGAATGCTCTTTTCGGCAAGTGCAGCGGCGTGCTTTTGGTCTTCCGTGAATCGGGAGTTGCCGCCGTCGATCACCAAGTCACCGGGGCTGAGCTTCTCGCCGAGTTCCGTCACCACTGCATCGGTGATGGCGCCGGAAGGAACCATCACCCAGACCAGCCGCGGAGTGGGCAGTGCGGCGATGAGTTCATCTACTGACGCGACGTCCGTGACATCGGGATTGCGGTCGAAACCTGTGACCTCAATGCCACCGTTGCGCATGCGTTCGCGCATGTTGAAGCCCATTTTTCCGAGGCCGATCAGTCCGATGTGCACAGTGTGAACTCTTTTCTGTGAAGGTGGCGGGAGACGGGACCGGGCCGGGCCTCACTGGCTCGCATTCGTGGCCATTCCGGGTCTTCGAAACAGCCGCAACTTGAGCTAGTTGGGGAGGCGGACCGGCATCACAAGGTAACGGTAGTCGTCCTGGTCTTCGCCATCTGCTTCAGCCTGGGCCGTGATCATGGCCGGCTTCGGTGCAGTGGTGAAGGAGAAACGAACGTACTTGGTTTCGATGACGCTCAGTCCTTCAACCAGATAATGCGGGTTGAAGGCAACGGTGATGTCTTCGCCGGAAAGTTGGGCTTCGAGTTCTTCGGAAGCCTGCGCATCTTCACCGGTACCGGCGTCGAGATTCAGCAGTCCCTGGGTGAAGGCAAGACGAACAGGGGTGTTTCGTTCGGCCACGAGTGAAACACGGCGTACAGCCTCAACGAGTTCCTGGGTCTGGACTGTTGCGTGGATCGGGGTGGAATCCGGGAAAAGTGAACGGATCTTGGGGTAGTCACCATCAACGAGAAGCGACGTGGTGGTTCGTCCACCGCTTTCGAAGCCAATGAGCCTGCTGTCGTCGTCAGCAAGGGCAAGGTTGATATCGCCGCTGCCACCGAGGGTTTTAGCCACTTCGTTCAGGGTTTTGGACTTGACCAGGGCACTTGTGGAGATGCCCGGAGTGACAGGCTTCCACGGGACCTCGCGCATCGCGAGACGGTAGCGGTCCGTGGCAAGAAGCGTGATGAGGTCATCTTCAATTTCCATGCGGACACCGGTGAGGATCGGCAGAGTGTCATCCTTGCTTGCCGCAATGATCACCTGGGACACGGCCTGGGCAAAAGCATCACCTGGCAAGGTTCCGCTGATTGCTGGAAGTGCCGGAAGTGCCGGGTACTCGGACTCCGGCATTGTGGCGAGGTGGAAGCTGCTGCGGCGGCAGGTGAGCGTGACCTTGCTGCCATCAGTCTCAACTTCGACCGGCGCTGAGGGCAGGCTACGGCAAATGTCCGCCAACAAGCGCCCGGAAACCAGGATGGTGCCTTCAACAGTGATGTCTGCAGGGATTTCCAAACGAGCTGACGTCTCGTAGTCAAAGCTGGAGAGGCTAACGGTTCCTGCCTCGGCTTTGAGGAGGAGACCGGAAAGCACTGGTACGGGCGGCCGCGGAGACAACGACCGCGCGGTCCACGTAACGGCTTCTGCCAGGACGTCGCGGTCGACTCTGAACTTCACGGAAGGGTGCCGCCTTTCATTGCTGCTGCCATGTAGTAGCTGCGGATTCCTGCTTGGAAGCCGCTAAATCTTCGCAGTCCGGCACCGGAACCTGCATGGTCCGCACTGAGCGAACTACAAACAGACCCAAGGATGGGAGCGCTGCTGACAGCTTAGCCGGAAGATCCGCGATTAACCCATCCCCGTCGGGAGGGACCCCCCGTATGTGGACAGCGGAAGGCCGGTCACGGTTTGGCTGCCGGACTGTCCTCTGCAGGACGGGATGGGTGTCAGAACGAGATTGTTATTTGAGGGATTTCAATTTTTTGGGATTCGTAGTGTTAATAACTGCTGTGGAAACTGTGGATAACCCGATCTAACCGCGGCGTTCCGCGGTTAAGCCCTGTTCACGGATTGTGCGTTAACTGGGTTTTAAACAGGGTGTGGATGGGGACAACTCCCAGGGCGGTTTTTAACGATCCACAGATGGCTTAAGGGTTTTAAGCCCATTAACCGCGCTTGTCCCCTTAAGTATCCACAGGCTTATCCACATGCACCTGTTAATAAGGTATGTAGTGGCGGGCCCGATGTGGATTTCAGGAGTCGCGCTGCTGCTGTTTGATCCGGTTGGTCAGCTCGGTGACCTGGTTGTAAATCACACGACGCTCCGCCATCAGCTCGCGGATCTTGCGGTCCGCGTGGATGACTGTGGTGTGATCGCGCCCGCCGAGCTCCTGGCCAATCTTTGGTAGGGACATGTCCGTCAGTTCCCGGCACAGGTACATGGCGATCTGCCGGGCGGTCACCAGGGTTCGTGTGCGGGACTTGCTGCAGAGCTCTTCCATGCTGAGCTTGAAGTAGTCAGCTGTCTGGTCCAGGATCTGCTTTGCCGTGATTTCCTGGGCGCCGTCGTCGGTGATCAGGTCTTTCAGCACCATTTCAGCGAGGGCCACGTCCACCGGCTGACGGTTGAGGCTTGCGAAGGCGGTAACGCGGATGAGTGCGCCTTCAAGTTCGCGGATGTTGCTGGAGATCTTGGAGGCGATGTACTCCAACGCATCATCCGGCGCTGAGAGGCCTTCACTGAGGCCCTTCTTGCGAAGGATGGCGATGCGGGTTTCAAGTTCCGGCGGCTGAATGTCCGTCAGAAGGCCCCACTCGAAGCGGGACGTCATGCGGTCCTCGAAGCCGGCGAGCATTTTGGGCGGCTGATCGGAAGTGATGACAACCTGCTTGTTGGCATTGTGCAGGGCGTTGAACGTGTGGAAGAACTCTTCCTGGGTCCGGTCCTTGCCCGCCAGGAACTGGATGTCATCGATCAGGAGCACGTCCACGTTGCGGTACGTGGTCTTGAAGCTTGTGCCTTCGTCGTCGCGGATGGAGTTGATGAAGTCATTGGTGAACTCTTCCGAGTTCACGTAGCGAACCCGGATGCCGCTGTAGAGCCGTCGGGCATAGTGCCCGATTGCGTGGAGCAGGTGAGTCTTGCCCAAACCGGAATCACCATAGATGAACAACGGGTTGTATGCCTTCGCCGGAGCTTCAGCGACAGCCACTGCGGCCGCATGGGCAAAGCGGTTGGACGAACCGATCACGAAGGTATCGAAGATGTATTTCGGATTGAGCCGGCCAAACTCGTGCGAGGTACTCGGCGGCGTGGGCTGCGGCTTTGGTTCTGCGAAGTCCGATACTGCGGAAAGCTCGACGACGGGTTCCGGCTCGGCATGGACGGGCACCAGATCGGTGTCGACGTCGATTGCGCAGCGGATGTCATCAGAGAAGACATTGCGGAGGGCATCATCCAACGCGTCCTTGACCTGAGTCTGGAGGACCTCACGGGTGAGTTCGTTGGGAACGGCCACCAGCAGGGTTGAACCGATGAGGCCTTGCGCTTGGGCGAGGATGACGAAACCGCGCTGACGGGGTGAGACCCGCTCGTCCTGTTCCATGAGGCTCAGCACCCTGCGCCAGGAACTTCCGACAGTGTTGGCGTGGTTGGCTTCGTCTACTGTCATCAATCAGTTCCTAAATACTTGCTTGCCGGCGTTGCTGGCAGCCGAAGTCTCTCCGGCGGCGCTGTTCTGGGCGATAATCCACAGAGTTATACACAGCGGGTGGACATTGGGCTACTGAGCCACTCTAGGGGATGAAATCGCTAGAAGATAGCTGGGAAGTTGCCTGTGGATAATTACACCGTTGTTGTTCGCCAAAGCGGTCTGTGAGCCACTTCATCCACAGGTTGCGGGAGGCTGTTGGACACAGCTGTGGATAGCCCTCCGGCAGGCTCCCGGTTTGACTGTGGGTGCCTTTTTGCCCTAACGTTGTGAAGTCCTTTGTGTCCGCTTTTGAGATCAGTTGTAACTCCGTACGTTCACCGTGCGGAAGGCAACGGCGGCAGGCACATACAAAACTTAGCGTCGGCCAGTTCTTCCCCTTTTTTGATCGGGTGGGCGCACCTTTGATCCACTGGAGTAACTAACGTGAGCAAGCGGACTTTTCAGCCGAATAACCGCCGTCGGGCCAAGAAGCACGGCTTCCGCCTTCGTATGCGCACCCGTGCCGGCCGCGCCATCCTGGCTGCCCGTCGCGGCAAGGGCCGCGTCGAACTGTCGGCGTAAATAACTGACTTGTCGGTCAGGGTCTTTTTGCGGGTTCGACGGTGCTAGCCACCCCTAACCGTCTGCGGACGTCTACCGACTTTTCAACAACTGTACGTTCCGGCGTCCGCAATGGACGCCGGAACTTAGTGTTATATACGGCCTCTATCGGGGCCGGGGAGCCGAGTCGAATCGGCTTCATTGTCTCCAAAGCCGTCGGGAACGCCGTGACCAGGAACCTCGTTAAGAGGAGACTGAGAGAAGCAGGCGCACTGTCCTTGCATACGCATGGAACGGGTCTGGCGGTAGTAGTCCGGGCGCTGCCCGCAGCTGCAACAGCCAGCTGGGAGCAGCTGCTCTCGGACTACAACGCCGCACTGGCAGTGACGACGAAGCGATTGGGTGGCTCAGCTCCACGCAACGCTTCGACCGAACACAACGGCACCACAACGGGAAGGGACACCGCGTGCATGACATAAGCACCGCCGTCGTTCCTTCCTCAAGCGACCCCTCCGGGAAGGTTCCGCATCGGAGTCTTCCGGCGGCGGTAGGCGCTTTCCTCTGGGAGCTGCCCCGCAACATCCTCATACTTTTGCTGAAGGCGTACCGCAAGGTCGTCTCACCCCTGTACGGCCAGGTTTGCCGTTTCTTCCCCTCCTGCTCGGCTTATGCCTTGGAAGCAGTGACGGTGCATGGCGCCGTGAAGGGTAGCTGGCTCGCAGCCAAACGGCTCGCCAAATGTCACCCATGGAACGCCGGTGGAGTGGATCACGTCCCCGCCGGTCATCGTCATTGGCCCGAAGGCCGGACGCCCACAATTGTTGTACTGAACAATCCGGACCAGTTCCTGGCTGCTCAGGCTGATGAAGAAGGCCGCTCGGCGGCCTAACGAATAGGGATATCGTATGGACTTCTTTGAAACAATCATGTTTCCGTTCAAGTGGCTGGTGTCAATCATCATGGTTGGCTTCCACGAGGGACTGAGCTTCATTGGCATGCCCGCCGCGAACGGCTGGACGTGGACTTTGTCCATCATCGGCCTCGTGTTGGTGATCCGTGCCGCCCTGATTCCTGTATTCGTCAAGCAAATCAAAGCGCAGCGCGGTATGCAGCTACTGCAGCCGGATCTGAAGAAACTTCAGACCAAGTACAAGGGCAAGACCGATCAGCTGTCGCGCCAGGCCATGGCCCAGGAGCAGATGGCTCTGTACAAGAAGCACGGCACCAACCCGTTCTCGGCGTGTTTGCCGATGCTGATCCAGATGCCGTTCTTCTTCGCACTGTTCCAGGTGTTGTCGGGCATCTCGACCAACGCCAAGCAGGGCCAGGGCGTCGGTGCCATGAGCCACGAGCAGGTAGTCCAGTTCGATTCATCCAGCATCTTTGGTGCGCCGCTGTCCGCTTCGCTCCTTCACGGTGACCCCAGTGGTGGCAACAGTGCTGTGGCTGTGTGGATTCTGAGCATCATCATGATCATTGCCATGACGGCCTCGCAGTTCATCACGCAGAAGCAGATCATGGCCAAGAACATGTCCGAAGAGGCCATGGCCAGCCCGTTCATGCGTCAGCAGAAGATGATGCTCTACATCCTGCCGCTCGTGTTCGGTATTGGTGGCATCAACTTCCCGATCGGTGTCCTCATTTACTGGACCACCACCAACCTCTGGACCATGGGCCAGCAGTTCTTCGTTATCCGCCGCATGCCCACGCCGGGATCCCCTGCAGCAAAGGCTCTTGAAGAGCGCCGTGCCGCAAAGGGTCTGCCCCCGCTGCTGGGTGGAAAAAAGAACGCCGCCGCGGACGCTGCCGCTGAAGCTGCCGCTGCTGCAGCTGCCGAAATCAGGGCCCAGCGCGTCCAGCCACAACGTAAGAACAGGAAGAAGAAGTAATGTCTGCCGAGAGCACTGAAGAAGCAATGACCACTGTGGCCGAAGACCAAGAGGACTCGCAGGAAGAGACGCAATCCAAGACGGCCAGCCGCTTGGAAGAGGAAGGCGACATTGCTGCCGACTACCTCGAAGAACTCTTGGATATCGCTGACATCGACGGAGACATCGACATTGAGGTCCGCAACGGACGTACATACATCTCCATCGGCGCTGATGAAGAGTCGGCAGCGCTGGACAGCCTCGTAGGGCGCGACGGAGAAGTCCTGGAAGCCTTGCAGGAACTGGCTCGCCTTTCGGTGCTTTCCGCCACCGAAAGCCGCTCACGCCTCGTGCTGGACATCAACGGATACCGCAAGGAACGCGCCGGCGTGCTTCAGCAGATTGCCGAGGATGCCGTTGCCAAGGTCAAGGCCGACGGCGGAACAGTCGCCCTTGAGCCGATGAGCGCTTACGAGCGCAAGATTGTGCATGATGCTGTTGCTGATCTCGGATACGTCTCCGAGTCCGAGGGCGAAGGCGCTGGCCGCCACATCGTCGTTTCGGCCGACTAGCAGCTCATGGTTGAAATCACCGCAGCTGAACTGGAAGCGGCAGAGAAGATCTTCGGGGACCGCTTGGATCTTGCCAAGCGCTACGTGGAACACCTGGCGACGTCGGGGACAGAACGTGGGCTGATAGGCCCCCGTGAGATTCCGCGTCTTTGGAGCCGGCACGTCTTGAACTGTGCGGTAATTGAGTCTGCCATTGCCATGGACAGCCACGTTGCCGACGTCGGATCCGGCGCCGGGCTTCCAGGACTCTGCCTGGCTATTGCCCGCCCGGACCTCGAGCTGACCCTGATTGAGCCCCTGGAACGTCGTGTCATCTGGCTGCAGGAAGTCGTGGATGACCTGGGTCTGGATAACGTCACCGTCATGAGGACGCGGGCTGAGCTCGCAGTCGGAATGGTGGATGCTGACGTTGTTACGGCGCGTGCCGTTTCTGCCCTTTCCAATTTGGCAGGCCTCACCATCCCTCTGCTGAATGGTCACGGCGAAGTGGTAGCCATCAAGGGACGCAGCGCGGCCGAAGAGATTGAAAAAGCGAAGAAGGTCATCCGCAAACTTGGTGGCGTGGAAACGTCAGTTGTGGTTTGTGGACAGGAGCTTTTGGAGGAACCCACCACCGTGGTGAGGATCATCGTCAACAAGCCCGGAAAGACGGCGTAGGTCCCGCTCGGTTTCCCGCGTGTCGGCGGCTGAGCGGTTAGGCTAGAGAACGGCAGCAAGCGCCGAAATGAGAGTGAGAGTGTGAACCAGTGGGCAGTAGTGAAACCTCCACGCAGCGAATCCCCCCATTTATGTCTTTGGGGTCCGCGCGGGCAATGGCTACACCCTCGGCGTCACTTCAGTCCGCGATAGTGCGTACGAATTCGGTTGACAATGCTGCTGTTTCACGTGAAACCGCTTCAGATGGAGTGCGTAACGTCATGGATTCCATCGATGATTCCAGCCCCATCGCCCGTCAGTTGGCAAACGAGACTCGACGACGTGAACGGCTGATCGGCAGGGAACTGCCCAAACCGGACAAAACCCGCATCTTCACGGTTTCGAATCAAAAGGGCGGTGTAGGCAAGACCACCACCACGGTGAACATCGCCGCGGCCCTGGCGTCGGCCGGCCTCAACGTGCTGGTGATCGACATTGACCCCCAAGGCAATGCCTCCACTGCCTTGGGCATTGAACATCACGCCGATGTTGACAGCATTTACGATGTGTTGATCAACGATCTTCCCCTCAAGGAAGTCGTGGCTCCGTGCCCTGACATCCCCAATCTCATCTGCGCGCCGGCAACCATTCACCTCGCCGGCGCCGAAATTGAGCTCGTTTCGCTTGTTGCCCGCGAGCAGCGGCTCCGCCGTGCCATTGACGTCTACGCCAAGGAGCGGGAGAACAATGGAGAGGGCCGGTTGGATTACATCTTCATCGACTGCCCTCCGAGCCTTGGACTGCTCACCGTCAACGCTTTCTGTGCCGCCAGCGAGGTCCTCATCCCCATCCAGTGCGAGTACTACGCACTGGAAGGCTTGAGTCAATTGCTCAAGAACATCGAGATGATCCAGAAGCACCTGAATGCTGATCTGGTTGTCTCCACCATTCTCCTGACCATGTATGACGGACGCACGAACTTGGCCGCGCAGGTTGCTTCCGAGGTCCGCCAGCACTTCCCCGAACAGGTTCTTGGTGCTGTGGTTCCACGCTCGGTACGTATTTCCGAGGCTCCGAGCTATCAGCAGACCGTCATGACATACGATCCTTCTTCGAGCGGCGCGCTTTCCTACATGGAAGCCGCAGCCGAAATAGCTGAACGCTAGAATTCTTGAAACACTGCAACAGCTTGGGCCGATCCGTGCTCGGCAATTCCATCGGAGGGATGAATCAATGAGCGAAAAGCGAAGGGGCCTCGGCAGGGGTCTTGGGGCTCTCATTCCTAGCTCGGCCGCGGCCCAGGGAAACGGGGCCGCACCGTCCCGTCCCGTGGATCTGTTTTTTCCCGAGGCACGGAAAGCCGCAGAGCCCACTACGGTAGAGCCTGCGCTCGACGAATCGGACGCACTCGATTCCAAGCCAGTTGCTGCCAAGCTTGCTGCAAAGACCGGGGCCACGAAGTCCTCCAACAGCAACAAGACATCCTCGCCGTCCAAGCCTGCGTCCAAGTCTGCCGCGTCGCGTACCGCAGGCGCTGGCAAGGCAGTTCCTGCCGAGGCAGCATCGACGGCGACCGCCACGCCTTCAGCATCATCTCCGCGCTCAGCTCCTGAAGTCGAGCTGGTGGAAGTCCCCGGAGCTCGATTTGCTGAGATCCCCGTCGGCGATATCCATCCGAACCGTAAACAACCTCGTTCTGTCTTCGATGAAGATGACATGGCCGAGTTGGTGCACTCCGTTCGGGAAATCGGTGTCCTCCAGCCAATTGTTGTACGTACTTCAACCGAAAAGGGTGGAGAACCGTATGAGTTGGTCATGGGTGAGCGTCGTTGGCGTGCGGTTCAGGCCGCGGGACTCGAAACCATCCCCGCAATTGTTCGCGACACCACCGATGATGACCTTCTTCGTGATGCTTTGCTGGAGAACCTCCACCGTAGCCAGCTGAATCCCTTGGAAGAAGCCGCAGCGTACCAGCAGCTCCTGGAGGACTTCGGAACCACGCACGAGCAGCTCGCCGATAGGATTGGCCGCTCCCGTCCGCAGGTGTCGAACACGCTGCGCCTGCTCAAACTTCCGCCGCTTGTTCAGCGCCGTGTTGCCGCGGGGGTATTGTCCGCCGGGCATGCGCGGGCACTGCTTGCACTCCCGGATGCTGCTGCGATGGAACGAATGGCGCAAAAGATCGTAGCAGAGGGTATGTCGGTTCGAGCCACCGAAGAATCGGTTGCTTTGTATCAAGATCCCACCACGCCCGCTAAGAGCAGCATCCCGAAACCGAATGCCCGACACGAGCGCCTGGACTACTTGGCGTCATCGCTGTCAGACCGTTTGGATACGAACGTGAAGATCACGCTTGGTGCACGGAAGGGCCGCGTGAGTATCGAGTTTGCGAGTGTTGAGGACCTAAACCGAATAATGGATGTTCTTGGCCCGGGTGCCGAGGACTAGATCCAGCCATTAATTGGATGGGGCTCACATATCGTGGGCCCCATCTTTTTTGGATCTTGGTTCATTGAACAACTTTCGCTTGCTAGTCTCGCTTGAACCCTGGACGGTAATCCCTAATATGCCTCTTTCACGTGAAACCAAGTAGTTCCTCATGGTCGAATACGGCCGAACTACGGTAAGCCACGTGGATAATGGCGATTGATGCTGCTATCGATTGTCTGCGGTGCTTAGACCTCAGGCAGCTGGGGCATGTTCGGCTTGTTCTGCGGCAGCTGGCCTTGGGTATCCTGTGAAGGACTAGCGTTGCGTATACAGGGATGAAGGCACAGTTTCTCCGTGTTCGGGGTAGTACTGCACTCGCTCGAGTCTGAATATACCGGCCTCCTCACCCCCACGGGGCCACCCAAGCGCTCAGCCTGGCTAAGTCGGGCATTCCCGTAATGGCCACGGCTCCCGTCGCTACCCCGCCTATGCGGGCCGTGGCGGGCGATTGCAGGCTCAAGTGGGCAATGCGCTACGGGCGGACTGATTAGGGCTGAGTCTAGGCGGTAAATCTGAACGACTTTGCTGAACGAGGCAGTCTTTGTACTTGTTGCTACATCATCCAGAGCACTAGGTTTCACGTGAAACAAGTAGCCCGTAGGTCATCAATGCACACAGTTCCTGCTCCCCTGAGTGCCCTACCGAGCCGACGTAGGCCGGTGCGCGATACATGACCTGTGGAAGGTTCGTGTTTGGGGGCCTCCAATCCGCTCTCAGGCTCCATAGAGGCGGCATTCCTCAGTGATTATGTCCCGATATCAGATCGGTCGTGCTTCAGGTCAGTCGTGCTTTCAGGTGAGTCATGCTTTCAGGTGAGTCATGCTTCAGCGGGGGTGCTGTACTGACGCAAAACCGCCCATGTTGAACAGGTGTTGTAGGCGCCCTTATGCAAGTCATGATCAGTACGAGGGTCTGGGGTCATTCTTCGCGTGCGACTCGGGAAAAGCTTCGCAAATTGCCAATCGAAGCTCGTACGCTGACACATAGATCCACTGGTTCCGGCTCTGCATGGATATTTGGGGCAGGAACGGCGCCCAGAAATGTCGAGAACCAGGTGGTAATACCGATTCCGGGATGCCCTCGCCCCTCTACGGTCGCGCACTTGGAGAGCTCGAAGTCATTTCCTGTTTCACGTGAAACACCAGGGTAAATCATCGATGACGTCGGCTTTATAGCGAGGAGTGATTGGCACTTATGAGCCCGGAATCCTTGTGTGATCAGCCACGCGGTATGGTGAACCGTAGACACTACACGGTGGGCCGATGTGACGACGTCCTTGCGTTTCACGTGAAACAACTCTCTGCTTTCCGGTAAGAAACCTTTCCGGCGTGATCGGTCCCTTATCTCGACGAACTCAGAAGCCGGCGCAGGGGGGGCTTCGGGGATATCGGTTTGAGCATTAGCTCACCCATAGACGCTATCGAACCTTAGACCTGCTTCAGTGTGATGCTTCTAGTTCGGACGATTGCTTTCCTACTGCGGTATCTGGTCCATAAGCGCGATTGCGCACGCGCGAACGTGGGGTTCGATCAGTTGCTTTTGGTATTGCCCTGCTCAGGCTGCGGGCTTCCTTCCGTCCTTGTGTTTGTCGAAGCCCGGAACACTCACAATGGGGCGGCCGGCTCTTGTGTTGGGCTTGCGCCCACAGGTTTGTCTTGCGATCAAGTAGAGCCATTCACTCCCGGGGAGTGCCAAGAATGTGCGACAGTGAAATGAACCAAGTGATGTGACGCTAGTCTGGATGGCGCTAGTGTGATGAGGGTTTTAGAAGGAAGGGTTAGCAGGAAGGGTTAGTCGTGAGCGCCCGCCAGAGGGCTGCCGGAGACCTGACCGAGACCTGCCTCTACCCCGGTACGCCATCATGTTGCTGTCCAAGTGCGAAGCGTGGAACCGCCTCGTCCCCTGGGGGCGCAAGGAGACAGTCGATAGTCCTGTACCTACCGCTAAACGAAGACCACGTTCGCCAGCTCTACGATCGGCACATCTGCACCTTGATTCCTTCGGAGTTGACGAGGGTTCGCTGTCCCTAATTAGTGAGCTTCCCGGTGTGTACAGCAACGCGCGGGTGTCCAGGCCTCGAGCCCAATGAAGGGCTATGGCGGACTAGCGGGGTCCATCAATGGACTGAGGCGCCTTTGCATCTCCACGGCGGTTATGTATCTGCCTCTATGTGGGCGGTCCGCTAGCGTGTCGTGTTCCTGAGCGGCGACACGTCCGAACCGAGACCGGCACTACGCACTCCGATACTGAGAGCGAAGTGGGCAAATGGGACACAGCGGTCTGTCTAGGGAGTGGAGACAAGCACACGGCCTGCCGGGGGCGAAATGCCTGGAGGCCAACTATGCCTCGACCGATCCGGGCCGTCTATTGGGCCAGACAGGATGGTCGCTACGAGCTGTGGGAGTCAGCTGAACCAGCGCAGCACGGACAGCTGGTTGGGGCCGGTAGGACCAGAGGCTCTCTTCGTGGCTACAGTGTTGTGGCGCACGATTGGTCTGATGTTGCGACGCGCCCGGATGATGCGAGTGCAGACGTACCTGGCCACCTTAAGAAGGGCAGCTGGGACGGTGAGGCCGATGTGCCGATCCCCTCGCGAGGAGGCCTGCGCACAGCTCCCCCGCAATCGGAAGAGGTCGTGATGTTTCACGTGAAACGAAGCACTGTGGGCATCACATCGGGAAATGAGGATGGAGGAAACGGCGGAAGAGCCCGTGGATAACCCGGTGGATATCGCTGTGGAAAACTCTGGGGATAACTATGCGGATGCAGGAGAGTTCACCTTGATCCTCCACCCACTCGCGTATGGCCGCTGGTGTACTGTGGATCCTTCGTCGTTAGTTAGTAACTCAAATTTCCTTAGCAGCGTAGGGATACAGGATCACTTCGGCCTCTACGGCAGCTGATAGCGTCATTTTCGTTGATTTCCCGCGCTATGTCGGTGTCATTCTCTGGATTGTCCTCCGAATCCCCTTCCGCGCGCACTCGGCTGCTGGGCCAAGTACTTTCCGGGCGAATAGCAAGGCAAGCGGACCGGCTGGACCTCAGATGTGGGCAAGCTCATGGACGGTGGATAAGCCTGTGGATAACGCTGTGCATAAGTATGGGGAAAGATTGAGCAGAGCTGGTGACATGCAGGAAGAACGGGCCTAGGATCGCTCCCTCGATGCGCCCCGCCTGTTACCTCTGGACGGCACCTCGCCGGCCTAAAGTAGCCAAGTTCACTTACGTGGAACCCGCGGTTTGAATGCTGAATTCACGACGCTACCCCGCTCATGCCCAGAGCTATGTCCTGCTCTCGGCAAAGCGAGAACCTCAGAGGAAGTGGGGCCTGTTGATGATGCTCATTCATCAGATGTCTCCACGGATTGTGGAGCCGTAGACCAGGTCACGACGAGGCCATCCACGGTCGGCGTCAGGTTCCTTAGGGGTTTTATAGTGGCAAACATTCGTTGCCGCTTGGGAGAGCGTAGGCATGCTGACGTCATAACTCCCTAGGCTAGCCCGAGAGCGTCCGCACGCTGGCGTCTTGGAAGTCATCCGCTCAATACGTCGGCGACGATACTTCGCGGATCCCCCCTCATAAAACCATGTTCCACACACCTGCATGGAGTGTCATTGAGCCAGGCAGGCTGCCCCCAATGTTTCACGTGAAACTGACCGATGCCTCCTTTGGCTCACGGGAGCCCAGTTGAGCCCTGTTGGACTCCCTACGTACGGAGGTACCGAAGGCTCCCGCGAGCGGCTTGCACGCTGCTGGATCCACGGGCATGGAAGTGACAGGGGGGCCGAAGCGTTGGCAGCACCGTTGGTTTCACGTGAAACAGTGAGCCTCGCCAAGGTGTCACTGGCCTCTAAACGGAGGTATCGAAGCCCTAGCGACGCCGGGTCTCTTCTTTCCTGACCAACGTCTAAAACTTGCGTCGCCCGGGAGTGGTCATGCGACCACATAAGACTCGGTGGATCCGACGTGGAAGCGTTCCTTTACATTGCCCGCGGTCAACGGCATACGGGCCGGGGGAACCTGTCTCGCGGCAGTCGTAAGGGCTTGGAGAGGGGCTGCTGGGTGGTGGCCTCAAGCGACGTTGTGTTGCTAGAGCTTTGCTCCCTCCGTGACGGGCTGCCGTGCGACCGCTGATAGACGGTTGCCATGCGTCGGGAAACTCCCAGGGACAAGGTGTGTGCGATGCAGGCGGACGTCAAGCTGCCGCATGCTTGACGTCCTGTTGAAAGGAGGACGTCACTGCCTCTGGAGCGTCTGGTCCTTCGGTGCCCGTCTGCGTCGGCCGGTTGGGTCGTCTGCGTCGGCCGGTTCACCTCATCCTCCAGCTCAAAGATGATTCCCCGGGCTTAGCGAGTCTTGGATGACAGTCATGTCGTCTACATCTGCGGAGCCGGAAAGTTGGGGCGAGTCCAGATGGTCAGTTCCAATTGGTCTACAAGTGGCAGAAGCACGCAGAAGCACGCAGAAGCACGCACAAGCGTGCGGAAGCCTACGGGTTACTCAGCGGGTTAGCTCGTCTGTTTCACGTGAAACAGTGAGAGGCCGGACCTCTATACGGTTATTTGCCCTACCCGCCCCATTTCCTGAACTCCAAGCAAGCCGAAACCTCCGTATTTCGCGTCTTACGGAAGAATACTGGGCAGTTGCCCTCCTCGGGACGCCTGAACAGTCGGTGATGCTGAGGAATGAGCAATAAGCCTATCGGGCGGAATGGGCTGTCGGTCGATCTCGGGGGTACAGCTGAGATCTACCCTCCTGAAGAGCGTCGGATGCTGTTTGTGCATGGTGAAAGTGAGGTGGTTTTGGGGCCTATCAGGCTGGTTATTGAGATCCACGCAGTTTCGGCGTGGTGGGCGCAACTAACAGTAATAGCCCTCTAGCCAGGGCCCGGGCACGTTTCAAGCACGACAGCGGGCCGTAAGTGCATTAGCGAGCCCCAGGTGACGTAGTTCTCTAATGCCCAACTTGGTATGAAAGCTGGCGGAGCTGTTCACTGGCCCGGCTCGGAGCACGCTACTCCGCTTCGAAGTAACAAGATGGGCTCCTGCCTGTCCGATTCCGACTGTGCTGAAATGGAATCTAACGGGCGCTCGAAACGTGAGCGTTGACTATTGAACCCGGAAGCCGCGGATAGCTTTACTGCTTCCGTCGCTATCGAGAGGCCCACTTAGGGCCGTCCTAGGGGCGTCTAGTAGCCCTATGGGGCCCTTCTGGCCATGGTGGCATGCTTCTGAGTGCCTGAGGCGTCGACGGCTATACACGGGCCTCTATAGGGTACCGTCGAACCTCTACGCGGTCTTCTGGGCCATAGAACGGCTCGAGACCAGCCGGATCTGCTCCATAGTGAGCAACAACAGGACTCCCCGGAGTGTTGTAACCCTGCAGCACGCGGCAAAAGTCAGGCGTACGTCAGGTTTTGCGGCTCGACTAGAGAGCTGGATGCGTCGCAGTTCTCACCCGCTAGTCGCATGGCCTGGTGCTTAGAAGTATTTTGAGCTCGAGGGGATCACTCCCCTCCAGTGGACCACTCCCCGCGGCCCGAAACTGATCAATATACCTAATTTCGCGCATTCTTAGTGGCGTTCCAGCGTCAATGCCGGGCCTCTCGCGCCTAGGAGTATGTACGCATGGATGGGGATCTGCGTACTTGGTGTCTTGCAGGCAGCTGACCACGATGCTCGGTGTCGCCTCATTTTCATTGTTTGCTGATCTGCTCGGCCTTGTTCCATGATTCACGAGCCCCCAGAGGATGCTGCCAGGACAGGCACGATGGGCTGTTTCACGTGAAACATAAGCCCGGATATCTTGTGGCCATCCCTAAGGAATAAGCGCGCGTACCGGTTCTGTTTCACGTGAAACCCCTCCTCCGTGGAAAGTTAGAGTTTCAACAGCGGTCTACGCCGCTGACTAGAACGGGCCGCAACCTCAGCCAGCTGGAATAAGCTGGACGGATGGCGTGGCACGCAGCACCCCTTGATCCTTTTTGCAGTCGTTGTTGGTTAGTACTGAGACTGTAGACCACTCGACTGAGCATCGGTTCTTGCAGCTAATCGACCTACTGGTCGAAGTTGTGAACACTCCGTTGCTTGCCGGGAGGCGACTCGCCCATCCGCCACCTTAGTTCCAACAAGGACCCCCCGTGAACGTCCTGCCTTAGGCCACCAGCCCACCAATTCCGTACTATCGTGCCCGAGACAGACGCAACCGTCGGACAGAATCAGACGGATTCAGACGGGCTCCGAACCTTCGTCGGACGGGTGCAGTCACAGGTGGAGACTCGACCGACGGGTTGGTTCAGAGTGAAAGGTTGTAACAGCGGACTAAAGGCAAGAACAGGCAGACCGGACGGGTTAGGTCCGGTGATTGCAAAGAGTAGTCCCTATCCCAGGTAGGGACAAGTGAGTTCCATAGTTCCGGGCACGTGTGAACCTCTCCAGCGGAAAAGGGACTCGTACGCGACTGATTTAGGTTCATTTCTACCCGAGATGCAAAAATCGGCGACTACCACTCCTTCAGGAGCAGTAGCCGCCGGCTTTTTCGACTAAATTCAGCCAAGCACGGATGCTTAGGACAAGACGTCCGCGAATTCCTTCTCGAAGAACTGCTTCGGCTTGGCGCCGATGACAGTGCTCTTCACTTCTCCCCCGCTGAACAGGTATACGGCCGGGATGGACGTGATGCCATACTCAGCTGCGATGGCGGGGTTGTCATCGACGTTGAGCTTCACGACGTCGACCTTGTCGCTATACTCGACCGAGATCTCGTCGAGGATGGGACCGAGCTTACGGCAGGGGCCGCACCACTCTGCCCAGAAGTCCACGATGACCGGCTTCTCTGAAGCGAGGACATCTGTGCTGAAGCTTGCGTCAGTTACGTCTTTTGCGTTACTCATAACTTTTCCCTTCGTATGGTTGCTAGCTTGGAGGCAGCTTAGGAGTGCAGGTCGGCGAGGTAGTGCTCTACGTCAAGGGCAGCAACACAACCGGAGCCCGATGCCGTGATGGCCTGGCGGTACGTGGGATCGATGACGTCACCCGCGGCGAAGACACCCTTGATGTTGGTGCGGGAGCTACGGCCCTCCACAGCAATGGTTCCTTCAGGAGTCAGATCCACCTTGCCCTTGATGAGATCCGTGCGGGGGTCGTTGCCGATGGCCACGAAAACGCCTGTGACTGCGAGTTCGGACTCCGTACCGTCCACCAGGTTCTTCAACTTCAGGCCTGTAACCTTGTCCCCACCAAGAACATCCTCGACGGCGGTGTTCCACACGAAATTGATCTTCTCGTGGGCCTGGGCACGATCACCCATAATCTTGGAAGCCTTGAGAGTGTCGCGGCGGTGAACAACGGTGACGGACTTAGCGAACTTAGTGAGGAACAGTGCTTCCTCCATAGCGGAGTCGCCGCCACCGATCACGGCAATGTCCTGGTCTTTGAAGAAGAAACCGTCGCAGGTTGCACACCAGCTAAGACCGTGGCCCGAGAGGCGCTTCTCATTGGCCAGTCCGAGCTCGCGATACGCCGAACCCGTGGACAGAATGATGGCCTTCGCTTGGAAGGTTTCCCCTGTACCGATGGTCACAGTCTTGATATCGCCGTCGAGGTCCAGCTCGGTGACATCCTCAAAGAGGATCTCCGTACCGAAGCGGGCTGCCTGCTTTTCGAAGTTCTCCATCAGGTCCGGGCCCATGATGCCCTCAGGGAAGCCCGGGTAGTTTTCCACGTCCGTGGTGTTCATCAGTTCGCCACCAGCAGTGACGGAACCGGCAATGAGCAGAGGCTTCATGTTGGCGCGGGCGGTGTAAACGGCGGCTGTGTAGCCGGCGGGGCCTGAACCTACGATGATGACGTCACGCACCTGCGATGCGCTGTTTTCTGCAATGCTCACGTGGCGTGAACCTCTTCCTTAGTCGATGCTGCGGCTTTCGGGGCAGCCACCTGACTCAACCCCTGTTGCGTTCCAAATATTCCGTTGGAGTTGGCGACCCTAAAAGCCACCAACATTCAGGGTACCGTCTGCACACCTGCCGAATCGAAGCGGTGACGCCGATGTAGGTAGCAGTAGAGGCCGCTCTGATAGGTCAGAACGGCCTCTACTGCGACTCAGTTGGGCGTGCTACTGAACGGTGACCTCGGCCAAGCGCAGCCCGAATCCAAATCGCGTCTTCGGTGCGGCCAGCTTCGGGAGGGCGCTGATGACCACGATGACGTACTGCGTCTGGGTCGGAGCTGCAAGCGGCATGGTGAGCTCGGGGGACGTGAAGCTGTTGGTGCCCACCAGCTTTGCCCCGTCCATGGCCGGACGATCGTTGGTGTAGACGCTGATGCTACCGCCGGAGCCACCCAACTGATTCAGTACAACCGACTTGACCTCGGTGGGTTCCTTGAGCTGGATCACAAGCGGCATGTCCTGGAAAAGGCCACCCCAGTTTGCGGAGGCGAATTCCATGTCCGACCAGTAGCTTGCCGCGTTGCCGTCAAAGGCCCTGGCAAGGTCCTTGTCATAGGTGGCGGCGAACGGGAAGTCGCCGAGGCGCGTGATTCCTTCAATTTCCGGCGGTGTGGCAGGGGCCGGAGCCTCGGTAGGCGCGGGCTCCTCGGTTTCCGGGGCAGAGGGCTGCGGGGCAGGCGTGCTTTGCGTTGCGACCGGAGCGCCGCTGGGCAGGAGGCTGCCGAGATTGGTCACCGCAAGGACCAAACCGACCACCAGGACAGCGGCCAGAAGGCCACCTACGAGCCACCGCAGCGAACGCGGTTCCTTCTCAGGAGCCTCGTCTTCGTAACCTTCGTCTTCCGCGTAATCGTCCGCGTAATTGCCGGTGGCAGCTGACGACGTCGGGAAGCTGCTTGCCGCACGATCGTAGCCGGAGTTGCTGGCACGACCAGCAGCAGCGGAAGCACCAGCAGCTGCACCGGCTCCTGCGCCGCTGAAGCCGTAGTCCTCTTCGGACCACAGGGAAACCTTGGGCTCGGCAGCCGACTCGCGGCTGGCAGGCTCGCGGTTGACCGGCTCGCGGCTGGCAGGCTCGCGGTTGGCAGCCGGCGACGCAACGGGTGTGGATGAAACCGGCTGTGAAGACACAGCCTGGGTGGGCGGCTGGGATGCGACAGCAGGTGACGCTCCGCCCGCATTGCTGGAAGAGGCGGTGTTGGCACCGGCCGCGGCAGCACCGGCGTCGTTGTTCTTGGAACCAGCGTGCTTCAGCGCTGCAGCGGCGGCAACACCCGCTGCTCCGGCACCGGCAGCGGCTGCGGCCAGCTTGCCCGCGATCCCGCTCTTGGGAGAAGACGGGCTGGACGAGGGCATCGGCGGTACATGAGGTGCGGTACGTGCGGGAGGTGCCGGTTCCGAGTCAGGCTCGGACGGGATGGGGTAGCCGTTTTCGTCGTACTGGATGTATTCGGCGTCGTGCTCGTCATCCTCGTACAGGCCATCGTAAGTTTCGGGCTCGTAGGTGCGCGGCTGGCCGAAGATTTCGCTTCCGAGCGTCTCGGTGAAGAAAGGCTCGATGTACGGCGGGTTGGTGGCCACAACAAGGTCCAGCAGATCCGGCGCGGTGCTGTGATTGGTGATCAGGTAAGTGGTGTTTTCACTGATACCCAGATCCAGGATCTGAACGTGGCCCGGCCTCTCCCCAGTGGCCACTTCGCGGGCGCTCTGGGCAACCTGTTCGGCATTTCCGGGACCAGCAACAAGGATGCTCACGGGACGGTTGAGGACCTGGTCCACGCCGTCGAGCACCTGATCTTGGTCATGCGAGGTCAATACATTGGCCGTGACCTTGTAGCGGCCGCCAAGTACTGATCCGACGTCGATCGGGTGGGACACGTGTTCCTCCTAGGCTGTCCGGGAGCTGCGGTCCTGCACATGGCTCCCCCGGCGCGAGCCGGTTGAGCCGTTTTTGCAACTACCTATATTCGTTTCTAGCCTAGCGGATTGACGCCCGCCGCCCACGTTGGCGCCACCGGCTTACTTCCTATGGCTGCGCTTGGCGGGGAAGTACGGATTCTGTCCGGCGCCACCCTGGTAGGTGCGCCGACCCGGCAGTGGGACCTGCGGACGGAACTTGCCGCCACGAGCTGTACTGGGCGTGTCCTCCTCCGGCAGGTAGGTCTTCGGTGCGTCCGGCGAGTCATCCGCGGCGGGTTCCTGGGTCCGCTGCGGAGCCAACGCCGGGCCCGCCCGGAAGGAGGCTGCATCAAACTCGCCGGAGATGCGCGGAATCAAACCGGTGTCGTCCGAGACTGTGGCGCGTGCCGGCGTCGTGGGTTCCGGTGCTGCGCCGCTAACCGGCGCCGGGGCGCCGCGACCCAGGCGACCCATCAGCGGACGCAGGAGGTCGCGCAGTTCGGTGACGTGGAAGACACGAAGAAGGACCAAGTAGGCGAGCAGCATGACAGGCCCGACGACGACGACTGTCACCAGGGCGGCCGGGCGGCTGCTCCATGCGAAACCGTCGGCGCGGTAGCTACCCAAGAGCCACAAGGCCCCGGCGCCGGCAAGGGCAGAACCCAGGCCTGCGTAGCCCATGCGGATGTACGAATTGGCGATGCGGGGACCATCCAGGTGACCCAGCAAGCGGCGCAGGAACACCACGCTGATCACCACGGAGAGGATGTTGCCCAGCGTGTAAAGGATGGCAATGGCGTAGATGATCTGGCCGACGGGCAGGAACTGGATGAAGAACGCGCCCACCACGTAGATCACGGCCAGCCACAACTGGACGTACAGGGGCGTACGGGCGTCCTCGTTGGCGTAGAAGACGCGGGACATCATGAAGTTCGCACTCAGGAACGGGGTGCTCAGGGCGAGGATGGTGAGCGTTTGGGCCAGCATGACACCGTCCTGCGGCTCCCCGCCGGAGAAGAACATGCCCAGCGGACCAGCCAAGGCGAATAGCGCCAAGGCACCGAAAACCGTAGCAACGGCCATAGTTCGCAGGCCATGGGAAAGGGCGTCGCGCAGTTCGGCTTTGTTGCCGTCCTGCGAAGCGCGTGTCATGCGGTTGAAGAGCACGGTGGCCAGAGACAGGGCGATGATCGAGTGCGGCAGCAGGTACAGCTGGCTCGCGACTTCCAGGACGGCGTTACCGGGAAGGACGGCAGCAGCGGCCTTATCCCCTGCATTGTCCAGCCGGAGGCGCTCAGCACCGGGAATGGTGGCGATCCTCATGACGTACAGGAACGCCAACTGCCCGACGGCGGCCGTTGCCAGCGTCCAAACACTCAGCTTGGCTGCCTGGCCAAGTCCAACGCCGCGCCAACCGAAACGGGGCCGGAGCCCAAGGCGCAAACGGAAGACGGGAATCAGCAGGATGGCCGTCTGCGCCACCACGCCAAAAGTGGAGAAACCGGCGATCAGGAGCGTCTGGGTGGGCCCCCAATTGTCCAAGGTGTGGGGGTTGTAAACATTCTCGCCAAGAATCCAGATGAACATGCCCAGGCCCGCGATGGCCACCAGGTTGTTGAGGATGGGGGCCCACATGGCGGGGCCGAACGCTCCGTGGGCGTTCAGCACCTGGGTAAGGAGGGCGTAGAGCCCGTAGAAGAAGATCTGAGGCAGGCACCAAAAAGCGAAGGTGACTGCCAATGCTTTTTGTTGCTCGGAATAGCCTTGCGTGGTGAGGTCGATGACCAAGGGCGCCGCGAGTGTCACCAGCAACGTCAATGCCAGCAACACCAAGACGGCGAGGGTCAACAGGCGGCTGATGTAGTCCGCACCGCGGTCCGGCGCCTTGCTGGCCTTGATGATCTGAGGGACCAAGACGGCGTTGAACACGCCGCCGGCCACCAGCAGGAAGATCAGGTTCGGCAGGTTGTTCGCATTGATGAACGTGTCATTGATGGTGGATCCCAGGCCGAGCGCGGCACCGAGCATCCAGGTTTTGGCGAAGCCAAGGAACCGGGAAACGAGCGTTCCTGCCGCCATGATGGCGCTGGAACGTGCTTCTCCGGATTGAACGGACTGGGTGGTTTTGGCTTCAGACATCGCCTTTATCGTCCCATGTACCCGGGGTCAGAGGTGTTCGGGCAGCACTTCCCGTGCCAAATCGGCGATGCGGCGTTCATTCGGGAAGGACAATTTGCGAGCCAGTTCCTGGATGGGGACCCATGCGGCGTCCACGGCCTCCTGGTCCGGATCATTCTCGATGGTGAGCTCGCCGCCCGTTGCCCGGAGCAGAAAGTGGTGCACGGTCTTGTGGACGCGGTGGCCACTGACGGTGAACCAGTAGTCGATGCTGCCAAGGGGCGCCAGGATGCTTCCTTCGATGCCGGTTTCCTCGGCGATTTCACGGACAGCGGCTTCCTCGTTGTTCTCGCGACCTTCCGGGTGGCCCTTCGGGAGGCACCACTCAAGCCGGCCACCCCTATTAAGGCGGGCGATAATCGCAACCCGGAGTTCGCCGTCGGACGTATCTACTACAACGCCACCGGCTGACACTTCCTCCACAGTGGGAAGGGAGGCCTGCACCGGGTGCTGCTGGGCAGGCGCGACGTGTGCACCGATTGCCGACGGCAACGGTGCGTTTGTCCTCCTGCCAGGAGCGCTCGGGATCGGGTTGGCCATGAGGTCCACTCTAACGACTCTTGCCCTCGAGTGATGACCGGGACATGGCCACAAGATGGACTGCAGGAGATGGTCCTTGGACGCATGCCTGATTTCGCATGGAACAGTGGCCCAATGCTGAGTAAAAATCTGCCAAGCTTAAGGGACTATGGCGCACGTATTGGACAGCTCTTCAGTTAACTTCACCATCGATCCGGTGGTGCTCGACCTCGGGCAGCGCTTTGTCGACGCCGGATTCGAGCTGTCCTTGGTGGGTGGACCCGTGCGCGACCTCTTTTTGGGGAGGACATCCCCGGACCTGGACTTCACCACCGACGCCACGCCGGACCAAACCATTGCCGTCATCAAGAAGTGGGCGGACAACTTCTGGGAAATCGGCCGGGCTTTCGGCACCATCGGGATGAAGAAGAACGGTTTCCAGATCGAAATCACCACCTACCGCGCGGAGGCTTACGACCCCGATTCGCGCAAGCCCGTGGTGGCGTTCGGCAACTCCCTGACCGACGACCTGCTGCGCCGGGACTTCACCATCAACGCCATGGCGCTGCGGCTGCCAAGCCTGGAACTCGTGGATCCGTTCGGCGGCGTCCGCGACCTCCACGCGTCAGAGCTCGCAACCCCGGGAGCGCCGGAAGCCTCTTTCTCCGACGACCCCCTCCGCATGATGCGCGCCGCCCGGTTCGCCTCCCAGCTCGGCGTGTCGGTTCACGACGACGTCCGGCTCGCGATGTCGCAGATGGCAGACCGCATCAAGATCATTTCCGCGGAGCGCGTCCGGGAAGAACTGGTCAAGCTTGTTAACGGAGCGCACCCGCGGGTGGGCATTGATCTCCTGGTGGACACCGGGCTCGCTGAGTTTGTGCTCCCGGAGGTTTCCGCCCTGCGCCTCGAAGCCGACGAGCATCACCGGCACAAGGACGTGTACCAGCACTCGCTGCAGGTCCTGGAACAGGCCGCGGCATTGGAAACAGGCCCTGATGGTCCGGTGCCCGGCCCCGATTTTGTGCTGCGGTTCGCAGCGTTGATGCACGACGTCGGCAAGCCGGCTACGCGCCGCTTTGAACCGGGCGGCGCGGTGAGCTTCCGCCACCATGACGTTGTTGGTTCCAAGCTGACAGCCAAGCGCATGAAGGCGCTTCGGTTCGACAATGAGTCGATCAAAGCAGTTTCACGCTTGGTGGAGCTCCACATGCGCTTCTATGGCTACGGTGATGCCGGCTGGAGCGATTCCGCTGTCCGTCGCTACGTCACCGACGCCGGTCCCCTCCTGGAACGCCTGCACCGGCTCACCCGATCCGACGTCACCACGCGTAACCAGCGCAAGGCCGACCGCCTGTCCTTCGCCTACGATGACCTGGAGCATCGCATCGCGGCGCTCTTGGAGCAGGAATCGTTGGCGGCCGTCCGGCCTGACCTTGATGGAGCGCAGATCATGGCCCTCCTGGGCCTCAAGCCCGGTCCTGTGGTGGGGCGGGCGTACAAGTTCCTTCTGGAAGAACGCATGGAACACGGACCACTTTCCCCGGAAGAAGCCGAGCAGAAACTCTTGGCATGGTGGGAAGCGCAACCCGAGTCCGCCGTCGTCGAGCCGTTGACCGAAACTGAGGAGTCCTAATTGAACGCTGCAATTTCCCCGCGTCCGCAACTTTGGATCCTTCGACACGGCGAGACCGAGTGGTCCAAAAGCGGTCAGTACACCGGCCTGACGGACCTTCCCCTCACCGTTGAGGGTGAGCAGCAGGCCGTCGAGGCCCGTAAGGTCCTGGAGAGCATCGACTTCGACCTTGTCCTGACATCGCCACTCCGCCGAGCCCGGCGCACCGCAGAACTTGCAGGCTACCCGGAGGCAGTCCATGAGCCGCTGGCCGTGGAATGGAACTACGGAGACTACGAAGGCATCAGCTCGGACCTGGTCCGCAAGGACAACCCGGACTACCTCATCTGGACCGATGGCGTACCCAACGGTGAAACCCTGGACGAAGTGGCTGCCCGGGCGGACAAGATCATCGGAAGGGTCCTGGAATCCGGAATGGACAATGTCCTGATAGTGGCCCACGGTCATTTCTCCCGGATCCTGACTGCCCGCTGGCTGGAAATGGATGCCCGCGAAGGCCGGCACTTCATTCTCGGAACGGCGAAGGTCTGCACTCTAGGGTGGGATAAGCGGACGCCCGCAATTGTGCGTTGGGGCCTCTAAAACACTAATTTAGAAAAACTTTTGGCGAAATAGCTAATTTCGCTGGTCAAACTCCTTCTTCATGGGGTAGTTTATATCTTGTTCCCAGAGCGACCCGCCGGGAACAAGGCGCGCATTCCCTGGTTCAGTCAGCCGGATAATGCCACAGCAGGTCCCTGTGACCAGAAAAGGAGGTTGGGAAAAATGATTACTTTGACTAGCGGACGGAAGTTGACCGTCACTGCTACCCCGGCCTCTGCTGATGACGCGCGCCATTTTTGCCCTCTGACCCACTCCTGAACCATCCGGACCGGCTTATTGCCGGCGGTGTTCTGATAGCCCTCCTATCTTTGGACGGTTGAGTAGTCAGTTGTAGGCGCGGACCCACGCAGCAAGCCGCGGGTGCGCAGTTTCCCCATAGTTCGGAACCAGCTTCTTGTTGGGTCGACTGCTGGAAGCACGCGCTATTGCACGACGAATCCCTTTTTGGTTCGGTCCGCAAATTACATTATTAGCCTCGGCTCTTTATGCCCTTTTGAATTCATGCGGCTCTAATTGTTGTGCATAAATTGCGATTAATTTTGAATGAAAGGAGGTGAACCATGCGAAAACGCCCCGAAGACATGCGTTTCTACAAGAGCACCGATGTTCCCAGGGATCGCACCCTGTTCAACGGCCAGTTGCTGGACCAGCGTCGTGAAGACGTCTACGTTGTCCTGCACCAGATGGGACTCATCCGCTGATTCCCCAACAGCTGAGCCCGAAGGAGTTCAGATGCCAGACATTCATGCTGAACCTCAAGGAGCCCACGCGGCTACGCGTGGGCTCCTCCCCTTTTAACCTGGTGCACCTCGTTGGCCTGGTGCACCTCCTTAGCCTGGTGCACCTCGCAGGGACTGTAAGCTCGATCCATGCAGGAGACGAATCCTCACCGGCTGCAAAAACGTGCCCGCTTTGTGGTTCCCAGCCGCAGCGATGCCCTGCTTCGCAACTTCACGGAAGTGGTGGGCGGACCCTTGGGCAAGCACTCCTCGCCCGGGAAGATGGCGTCCGGACCGTTCACTGTGGAACGGGTCCTGATCATCCTCACCGTTGTCGCTGCCCTCCTTGCCGTGCTTGCAAAGGACTTCTGTCGCGTCCGTGGTTGGGAGACGCCAGGCCAGTTCTACGCAACCTGCTACTCCGATTTTCCTGAGCTCTTTCGCAACCGCGGCCTGGGTGACGGTATTTTTCCGTTCTTCAGCCAAGGCAGCTTGTTCGAATATCCCGTGCTCATGGGCATCATCGCCGGCATCACCGCTTTGATGGTTCCAGGCCAGGGCATAGGGAACGAACGCATCCTGGGCTACTTTGACGTTAACGCAACACTGATCGTGGCGGTGTGGATCGTCACTGTCCTCCTGACCGCAAGAATCAACAGGCGCCGCCCCTGGGACGCCGCCATGGTGGCCGTGGCCCCCGGGATTATTCTTGCCGGATTCATCAACTGGGACATGTGGGCCGTGGGGCTGCTGGCCCTGGGGATGTACTTGTTCTCCAGGGACAAGCTGATCCTGGCCGGCCTAGTCATCGGACTGGGAGCAGCCACCAAGCTATACCCGGTCCTCATACTCGGTGCTGTCCTGGTACTGAGCCTGCGAACCGGTAAGCTGCGCGTCTTCTTCATCACCACTGGTGTGGCCCTTGCATCCTGGCTGGCTGTGAATCTGCCCATCGCAGCGATGAACCCCTCGGGTTGGCGATACTTTTTCGAATTCAGCCAGGACCGCCCTGCCGGATACAGCTCACCCTGGTTTGCTTACAACCTCGTGGCGGACAGGGTTCGTTGGGCCCAGATGGACGGCGCAACCATTAATACACTGGCACTGTGCCTGTTCGTCGTGGCATGCGCACTTATTGGGGCCTTGGCTTTGTGCGCTCCACGGCGACCCCGCCTGGCCCAGCTGGTGTTCCTGATTGTTGCCGCATTCATCCTGACCAACAAGGTCTACTCCCCCCAATTCGTCATCTGGCTCATACCGCTCCTTGCCCTGGCCCGACCCCGCTGGCGCGACTTCCTCCTCTGGCAAGCTGCAGAAGGGCTCCACTGGGCTGCGGTATGGATGTACTTGGGCCAGACGACCAGCGGCGGTAACGTCCAGCACAACATCGATATGTCCTATTACGTGCTGGCCGTAGGGCTGCACATGGTTGCGACGGCCTATCTCATGGTGCGGGTGGTCATTGATATCTGGGATCCTGCCCAGGATCCACTCCGCGTGTATGGCGAGGACGATCCCCACGGTGGACCCTTCGATGGCACCCGGGACTGGCTACGGCTCGACGTGCTCCGACCCTCCCGGTCAGTGCTGCCCTGGCGTCACCCGGCTACGGTGGAAACTACGGATCCCAAAGCACCCCAGCGTACGGAGGTAAACAGCGATGGTTGATGTCGCCGTCGTCGGCGCCGGCCCCAACGGCCTGGCCGCCGCAGTTGTTATGGCCCGCGCAGGCCTGAGTGTCCATCTCTACGAAGCAGCCGATGCGATCGGTGGTGGTTCCCGGACCAGCGAGTTGATGGAACCCGGCTACCTCTACGATGTGTGCTCGGCAGTGCATCCCATGGCTGTGGCGTCGCCCTTCTTCCGCGCTTTCGAGCTATCAGACCGCGTGGATCTGCGGGTGCCGGAGGTCCAACACGGCACACCCTTGGACGTGGGTGGTGCGGCCTTGGCCTACCAGTCCCTGGATCGCACGGTGCAGGAACTGGGCGTCGATGGTCCCGCTTACCGCGGGCTGCTCCAGCCGTTGCTTGAACGGGTGGACGGGGTGGTGGACTTTACGTCCAACCAACTCCTGCGTATTCCAAAGGATCCCCTGGCGGCAATCAGGTTTGGTCTGGCCACCTTGGACCAAGGGACTCCGATCTGGATGCGCCGATTCCGCGAAGAAGCCGCCCCAGCGTTATTGACGGGTGTCATGTCACATGCGCTCGGCTCGCAGCCTTCCCTCAGTTCAACCGGTGCCGGACTGTTGCTCAGTATTCTGGCTCACGCCGGCGGTTGGGTGATACCAGTGGGTGGCTCGATGTCCATTGCACGGGCCATGGCTGATGATCTCACCGCGCACGGCGGCACGATTCATGTGGGTGAACGCGTGAACTCGCTGGATCAGGTCCGGCCCGCGAAGGCCATCCTGTTGGATATTGCTCCGCCTACTTTGGCGCGACTGGGCGGCGCGGAAGTTCCTGATGGTTACCGTCGCGCACTTGAAGCATTCCGGTTCGGGAATGCAGCATGCAAGGTGGACTTCATCCTGTCAGGTCCCGTGCCGTGGCGTGATGCCGGGTTGGCGAAGGCAGGGACGGTCCACGTGGGCGGATCACGGCGGGCCATGGCGGAGTCCGAGAACCTGGTGGATATGGGCAAACACCCAACGGAGCCCTACGTCCTGGTGTCCCAGCCATCCGTGGTGGATCCGACCCGGGCTCCGGAAGGCCGTCACGTTTTGTGGTCCTACTGCCACGTACCCGCCAACTCCACGGTAGACATGGCCGAAGCCGTCACGGCACGTATTGAGCGGTACGCGCCAGGTTTCCGCGATGTGGTGGTGGCGTCGAAAACCACGACGGCGGCGGAACTGTCCGCGTACAACGAGAACTATGTTGGGGGAGACTTCAGCGCAGGCCTGCTGGACCTGCGCGGTCTGGTGCAACGTCCGGTCGTGTCCAACGTGCCGTGGCGGACCCCTATGCAGGGTGTGTATCTGTGCTCCTCCTCAACGCCGCCTGGTCCCGGGGTGACGGGAATGCCCGGGTACCACGCGGCAAGATATGCCCTTAAGGACATATTCAAGATGCGGGTACCCGGGCTGGGTGTTGGCCTGTAGTTGCTCGTGAGTAGGCGGCTCTAGTTGGCGGCCGTGAAGCGGGCGCGACGGTGAGCCGGGCTTTCGATCTCGTCGAGCATGACCACGGCGTAGTCCTGCGTGGATATGCTGTTGCCGGCGGGTGAGTCCTTGGCAATCGTGTAGGCACCGGTGCGTTCGCCCGGCTGGATGACGGGTGCAGGAGCCAGGACGGTCCAATCGATGGTCTCCGGGGTCTGCTTTACAGCTTCGAGGGCTTTGGCGGCGGTTGTCGCTTCAGCTTTGTAGGCCTCGGGGAAGTCAGGGGAATCGAGCAGACGGACGCCATCGATTTCCAGGGTGCCGGCGCCGCCGACGATCATGAGACGGGTTCCTTCGGCATTGCTGTAGGCCGAAGCCATAGCATCAAGCCACTCGCCATGGTCGCCGCCGGTGCGGCTGGGACCCGTTGCCAGCACAACGACGTCGTGATCCTTGGCGATCGAGGCAAATGCCTCGGCATCTGCCAGATCTGCTGCCCTGGCAGCGGCTCCGGGAACCTCTGCGCCCTTGCGGGAGATAGCCGTGACCTCGTGGCCTCGGGTGATGGACTCGTTGACAATCTGGCTGCCGACCATGCCCGTTGCGCCGTAAACTGCGATTTTCATAGCTCTCCTTGAGGTTGGTATCCTTGCAATAACCACAACGGTATCCAGCAGATACTGATAGCTTCAAAGAAACCGAGTTACCTCTTGGATACTAATGACCTCTCCGGAAACATCCTGGACCCCAACTGTCCGTCACGGGTGGTCTTCCAGCGCATCGGCGACAAGTGGGCTTCATTGGTGATCCAAGTGCTCGGCGACGGGCCCGTCCGCTTCTCGGAACTCCGCAAAATGGTGAACGTAGTAACTCCCAAAGTCCTGACGCAAACCCTGCGCGCCCTGGAGCGTGACGGCCTCATTACGCGGACCGTCTACGCACAAGTGCCGCCACGGGTGGAGTATGAGCTGACGGCCTTGGGTGAGTCCCTGCTGCAGCCGCTGACCATGCTGCGACACTGGGCCGAAAGCCACGTCCCCACAATCCTCCAGGCCCGCGACGCCTACGACGATGCGCAGGATGAAGCGCTCCTCGGCTCGCCCAACTGAGAAGCAGATGATCGCGTTTTGAGGGCTCACAACGCTGCTCTGCGAGCTACATGGGTTGGGAGGACGGCACCAATGTGCGGCTGATCCTTCCGTCCCTCATGGTGGCAACGGCGTCAGTGATGGGTAGGAACTCGGTGTCATGCGTGACCATGATGGTTGCGGTCCGGAACTCATCGGTGACCTGGCGGAGCAGCCGAACAATCGACCCACTGCGTTCGTGGTCCAGTGCGGCTGTCGGCTCATCGACAAGGAGAACGGTGGGGCTGCCCATGAGGGCCCTCGCGATGTTCACCCTCTGGCGTTGGCCGCCGGACAACTGGTGAGGCCTCTTGTGGGCCATCCCGGACAGCCCCACCACGTCCAGTAGTTTTGCAGCCTTCTCCCGTTCTTCGCGTACTGGCTTGCCGCGCAGATGCTCGCGAATCAGCAACTGCTCGACGGCGGTCAGTGCCGGCAGCAGGTTGGGTTGCTGGAAGATGATGCCCACCTTGTCCCGTCGGAGTGCTGTGCGTTCGGCGTCCGAAAGGGCGGAGACGTCCTGTCCGTCGATGACGACGAGGCCGGCCGTCGGCTTCACGAGAGTCGCGGCAACGGCGAGCAGCGAAGACTTGCCGGAACCGGAGGGACCTACGAGGGACAGGAATTCACCCCTGCGAAGGCTGAGGCTGACCTTATCCAGTGCTTTGAGGGTGGAGCTGCCGTCGGGGTACTCGAGGGATACGTTGATCAGGTTCAATGCTTCAATCATGGTGTATGCCTTTCTGGGAATGTCTCAGTTAATTTCCGCCGAGGGCCAGCAGCGGATCTACCTTGGTGACGCTTCTGACGGCCAGGACAGCTCCCGCCAAGCCGAGGAGGATGATCCCGGCAATGGGGACGAGGGTGGTCAAGGGCGTGATCAGGAAAGGCGCGGCGCGGGCCGCGAAGGTTCCGCCCACCACGCCAGTCAGGCCGCCCACCAAAGCCCCGATCAGCAACACCATGGCCGCCTGGGCAAGGGCATCCCGCAACACATAGCCGGATGAAGCTCCCAGGGCTTTGAGCACGGCGATGTCCCGCGTGCGCTGCACAGTCCAGACGGTGAGGAAGGCGACAATCACCAACGCCGAGATCCCATAAAGGAATGCCTGCATGAGCATGAGGGACCCGTTTTCACTCTTGTACGAGGAAAGGGCCTGGAACGAACCCACAGGATCGGTGCTGACTGTGCCGGCCGCCGCGTTGGCGGCGTCGAGGTCCACGGAAGATCCGGCGTCGAAAGTTGCGGCGATAACAGTGGCAGAGCCCGGTGACGCGTGGGCGATGGTCCGCCAAGTGTCCAACGTTGTCCATACCACGCCGGCGTGCGAGTACCACTGGTCCTCCACGACGTCGGAAACGGTGAGTTCGGTCCCGCCCACCCGGACCAGGCTGCCGGCCTCCAGCGAGAAATCCTTGGCAAGAGTTTCGCCAACCACCACCGTCCCGTCCTCCACGGCTGCCGGAGCCACCGTCCCGCCAAACACCGCAATGTTCGCCGTGCCAATTGCCATACCGTCCGGCCCCAGCGACTGGACACGCGTTTGGCTGATTCCGAGCTCCTGGGCCGAAGCGATGCCCGGCTGTTCCCGCCAGGACTCAAGTTGGTCAAGGGAAACTTCCGACTCCGTATAAGACGTTTTCGGCTCCCCGCCGGCAGTGGCACCGAAGACAATCTGTTGAACGGGCAGAGCCCCTATGGCCGACGTCGACTGGTTGCCTAAGCCCGCAGTCAGCCCGGAAAGCATGACGAGCAGCAAGGTAATCAGGGCGACGACGCTGGCCATGAGGGCGAAACGACCCTTGGCGAAACGGATGTCGCGAATGGCAAGAAACATCGGATTCCTTCGATTCAATGCGGGCTTGTCCCGGCCATCCCAACTCTTCCGGCCATGGCTCCAAGCAGCATCGGAAGCCGGATGGATTGGCTGGCGGCGTGGGGTTGAGCCGGTGATCATCCAAATGGTTGATTCCGGCGCAATGGCGCCGAATCCGGGGCGGTTTGCGAAAGCCCGGGGATACGCTGGGAAGCATGCAGTCTCCCGCTGGCGCCGCCACAATCCTCCGTGTGCTGCGCGTGAGCCTGCATGTGGGCTTCGCGGTTCTGCTGCTGGTGGCTGTTGTCCGGTTGCTGACGGGAATGGGGACCAACGGTGCGCCGTCGGCGGTGGCTGTGGTTGCTGGACTCGGGCTTTCGGTCCTGCTAGCGCTGGTGTACCTCAGCGGGACACTCTTGGAAAAGCGCCATTCAAGTGACGCCACTCGTTTAAATCCCACACCCTATGCACGTTGGTGGCTGGCCGCGGTGATGCTCGTGTGGCTGCTGCTCCTGCTGGTCAGCAGCGACTTCGCATGGGTGGCCTTTCCCCTGTTCTTCCTGCAGCTTCACCTGCTCCCCCGGCGTTTGGCCCTCCCCGCGATTGCGGTGAGCACGGCCCTTCTGGTGGGCACTTTGTGGTTCCACAGCAGGGGATCGTCCGACGACGGCCCGCAGCTTGCGATGATCCTGGGACCGGCGTTTGGGGCCATCTTCGCAGTGGTCACCGGTTTGGCCTACAGGGCCTTGTTCCTGGAAGCCGAAAACCAGCGCACTGTTGCCGACGAGCTGCGCAGGACACGCGCCGAACTTGCCCGGACCCAGCACGACGCCGGGATGCTGGCTGAACGCGAACGGATCGCGCGGGAAATCCACGACACCCTGGCCCAGGGCTTTTCGAGCATCATCCTGATGGGTAGATCCGCAGAGAAAGCCCTGGACGACGGCGACGCCACCGCCGCAAAGGAGCGATTGCGGACGGTACAGGACACGGCAGCTGCCAATCTGGCCGAGGCGCGCAGCTTTGTTCGCGGTTTGCGGTCCCCGGATCTCCAGGAGTCGGGACTCGTGGACACCCTCCGACGGCTCTGCGAAAAGACGGAAACGGAGGCTGCTGCCCGCGGATCTGCGCTGCGTTGCCGCTTTGAGTTGGTGGGTACGCCGGTAGAACTGCCGAACACGTACCAGACCACCCTGCTTCGGGCCGCCCAGGCTTCCCTCGCGAACGTATGGGCGCACGCCCAGGCGCGCGCCGCCGTCGTGACCTTGTCCTTCCCCGGCGAGGAGGTGACCCTGGACGTTTTCGACGACGGCGTGGGTTTCGAACCGTCGACGGCGGCAGGTACAGCGCGTGGGGACGGCACCGGCGTCGGGCTTCAGAGTTTGCGCGAACGGTTGGCCGTGCTGGACGGCCGCCTGGAGATCGAGTCGGCGCCCGGCGAAGGAACCGTGGTTGCAATTCGCCTACCGCTGCCGGTGGATGAAGGTGCTGCATGAGTGAAATCCGAGTCTTGTTGGTGGACGATCACCCGGTGGTCCGGGCGGGCCTAAGGGCCATGCTGGCTGACTTTCCGGGTGTCTCCGTGGTGGCCGAGGCCGCGGATGGTGATGCCGCGTTGGCGGAACTCAGCAAGCTGCAGATCCTTGGTGAGCCTGTGGACCTGGTGCTCATGGACCTGCAGATGGGCAGCGGCATGGACGGCGTTACAGCCACGGCGAAGATCAAGTCCGGCGAGGCCGGGACTCCCCCGCCACCGGTGCTGATACTGACCACCTACGACACCGATGCCGACATCCTCGCTGCAGTAGAAGCCGGCGCCAGTGGGTACATGTTGAAGGACGCTCCACCGGAGCAGATCAGGCAAGCTGTCCTGTCCGCGGCTGCCGGACAAACCGCGCTGGCGCCGGAGGTTGCAGCGCGGCTCATGGGCCGCATACGGAACCCTTCGCCGGCGCTGAGCGCCCGGGAGGTGCAGCTGTTGGAGCTTTTGGCCACCGGCATTAGCAACCGTGCCATGGCCAAGCAACTCTTCATTTCCGAGGCCACCGTGAAGACCCATTTGGTGCACATCTATTCAAAGCTTGGCGTGGACAACCGAACGGCCGCGATTGCCGTAGCGACCCAGCGCAGGATCATCCGCGGGCGCTAAATCCCAGAACCGCGCTGCTGCGGCAGTGGGCAACGGGACCAGCCAGGTTTTGACACTGACGTACGGACGTGCCGGTTGGTTCTGTCTACGCCTCCGAGACGCCATGGGTCCAGGCTCTGAACGGCTACGGTGTGATCGGTAAGAACGTGGCGAACAAAGACTCGGCGTCGTCCCCGGACAAGCCGTTGACCATCAACTACACGGACCCTGCCACCGGTCAGCAACCAGTGTTCAGCAAAGGCCTTGGCGTGCACGCTCCCTCCAAGATCACTTATTACCTGGGCGGAAAATGTACCTCATTCACCTCACAGGTTGGCCTTGAGAGTGGCTTCGGCGGCAACATCATCTTCAAGGTCAATGTCGACGGAGTGAACAAGTACCAGTCGCGCACTTACACACCGGGATTCGCCCCTGAGACAGTGTCCGTCGACCTCACGTGCGCTCCGAAGCCTGACGCTGACTCTCCGTTTAATCGGCGCCGGAAGAAACTGTCAGGGGAACCGGGCATAATGTCGCAAATGGGGAAATTGAAAAAACATAGTCTTGTCCTTGGTCTCGTATCGTTGGTGATGGCTGGTTCGTTGACCGCCTGCGACGACGGCCGCTCCGGCGCGGAGGGAGCAGCCAAGCAGCTCGCTTCATCTTTGGCAGCGCTCGACGTCGGCCAGCTCGCCGTTGACGGCAAGGACGCTGCCGCGGCCAACGACCAACTCAAGGCCGTGTTCGGGGGACTCAACGCAAAGCCCGCGGTGGAGTCAGGCGACGTCAAGCTCGACGGCGACACCGCAACTTTCCCCCTTAACTACAGTTGGAACATCGGCTCGGCCAAGTGGGAGTACAGCTCCGAGGCCACGCTGAAGAAGTCGGGCGACAAATGGGCTGTGCAATGGACTCCTGCACTCCTTGCACCGGAACTTGCCGAGGGTGAGACCCTGTCGGTCAAGACCGTGCCCGCCCAACGAGGCCAGATCCTGGGCGCCGGCGATGCTCCGATCGTTGAGGACCGTCCCGTCTTCCGGGTGGGCATCGACAAAACCAAGGTTCCGGCTGAACAAGCCGACGCCTCCGCACGGGCCATGGCGGCATTGCTCGGGTTGGACGCAGAAGAGTATGCCAAGCAGGTTGCCGCGTCAGGTCCGCAGGCTTTCGTCGAGGGCATTGTGCTGCGCGCCTACACTGCGGAGATCACTGAAGCGAAGATCGAGGCCATTCCAGGCGGTTCGAGCATTCTGGACTCCATGGCGCTGGCCCCCACACGGACCTTCGCGCGGGCATTGCTGGGCAGCGTTGGACAAGCCAGTGCCGAACAGATTGAAAACTCCAATGGTGCGCTGCGTGCCGGAGACACCACGGGTACCGGCGGGCTGCAGCAAAAGTACGATTCGTTGCTGCGCGGTAAGGACGGCGTGGAAGTACTTGCCACCCCCGAGGTGAAGTCTGAAGGCGAGACACCCGGCACCAAAGTGTTCTTCTCGTCGCTTCCGTCGCCTGGCACTACGCTCAAGACCACGCTTGACCTTAAGCTCCAGCAGCTAGCGGAAGAGACGCTGGCCAAGGTTGGGCCCGCATCGGCCATTGTTGCCCTCAAACCATCAACCGGGGCCGTCGTTGCTGCCGCCTCCGGACCAGGCAGCAACGGCTACAACACAGCCCTGCTTGGTCAATACGCACCGGGTTCCACCTTCAAGATTGTTGATTCCCTGGCGATGTTCCGCAACGGGGCCACACCGGACTCGAAGGTTGAATGCCCTTCGACACTGACTGTGGACGGCCGCACTTTCAAAAATGCCGAGGGCTACCCGGCAAGCTCCCTTGGCTCGGTTGCCCTGCGGGATGCTTTTGCGCACTCCTGCAATACTGCTTTCATCAACGCGCGTGATGCTGTCAGCCAGGACCAGCTCGAATCCGCCGCGCAGGCATTGGGTGTAGCGGTTGAAGCTCCCAAGCTGGGGGCCGACGCCTTCCTCGGCTCGGTTCCTGGTGCTGCCGAGGGCACCGAGCACGCTGCTTCCATGATCGGCCAGGGCAAGGTGCTCTTTTCCCCGCTCTCGGCTGCGGTCATGGCTGCTTCCGTTGCCAACGGCGCTCCCGTTTCTCCACAGCTCGTGTTGAACGCCGATGCTGCACAGAACCCTGATGGCGCCCGGAACCCCAGTTCCAGTGCCACGCCCACCGAAAGCGGCAACGCGTCGCCGTCGTCCGCTTCAGTAAGCGCCGTTCCCGTCTCACCCGCCTCCACCAAGCCGATCACCAAGGATGAAGCCGCTGCGCTGTCGGACATGATGCGGGCTGTGGTGACCTCTGGCCATGCAGGGTTCCTCGCAGAAGTCCCCGGGACGCCGGTGGGAGCAAAGACGGGTACCGCTGAGTTCGGCAACGACAATCCGCCCAAGACCCACGCGTGGATCGTCGCAACGCATGGGGACCTCGCAGTTGCCGTGTTCGTGGAAGAAGGCGGCCTGGGGGCCACTACCAGTGGTCCCCTGCTGAAGTCATTCCTTACCGCGGCCGGCTGAATCGGAGGGTGTCACCGAAAGGAGACGTTCCGCCGTCGAGCGCCAATACACCGCCATGGGAGGATTGAAACGTGGCCCATATTGACGTTTCCGGCATCGACTACTTCCTCTCCGACGGCACCCAGCTGCTCAACGGGGTGACCTTCAAGGTCCCCGATGGCACCAAGACGGCGCTCATCGGGCCCAATGGAACGGGCAAGACCACCCTGTTCAAGATCATTTCGGGCGATCTCACCCCTGACGAAGGCGTGGTGGGACGTTCCGGAAACATGGGAATCATGCGGCAGTTCGTCGGGCAGGTCCGTGACGAATCCACCGTCCGCGATCTCCTGGTTTCCACGGCACAGGCCGGCCTCGCTGCCGCTGCCAAGGCCGTGGAGGACGCCGAGCTCGCCATGATGGAGCACGACGACGAGCCCACCCAGATGAAGTACGCCCAAGCGATCGTGGACTGGGGAGATGCCGGCGGGTACGACGTCGAGACCGTCTGGGACGAAGTGTGCATGGCAGCCCTCGGAATTTCCTTCGACAAGGCACAGTTCCGCCGTGCCTCCACGTTGTCCGGTGGCGAGCAGAAGCGCTTGGTGCTGGAAGCCCTGTTTGCCGGTCCGGATGAGCTCCTGCTCCTCGACGAGCCCGACAACTACCTGGATGTCCCCGGCAAGCGTTGGCTGGAGGGGAAGCTCAACGAGTCCAAGAAGACCGTGCTGTTCATCAGCCACGACCGCGAGCTGCTCAACAACGCTGCCGGCCGTATCGTCACGCTTGAGCCAGGCATCAACGGTGCGGGTGCATGGATCCATGGTGGCGGCTTCGGCTCATATGTGGAGGCACGCGCCGACAGGAACGCCAGGTTCGAGGAACTTCGCAAGCGTTGGGACGAGGAGCACATCAAGCTCAAGGAACTCGTCAACATGTACAAGAACAAGGCCGCGTTCCGCTCCGACATGGCCAACCGGTACCAGGCAGCGCAGACCCGTCTGGCCAAGTTCCTGGAAGCCGGCCCGCCTGAGGCCTTGCCGATCGAGCAGAACGTCAAGATGCGCCTCAAGGGTGGGCGAACAGCCAAGCGTGCTGTCGTGGCCGAAAAGCTCGAACTGACCGGGCTCATGAAGCCGTTTTCTACGGAGATTTGGTTTGGTGACCGCGTTGGCGTGCTCGGTTCCAATGGTTCCGGCAAGAGCCACTTCCTGCGGCTGCTCGCCACCGGCGGCACCGACCCCGAGCGCGAGCACCTGCCGGTGTCCGACGTCGTCATCGCTGAAGTTCCGCACGAAGGCACTGTGAAACTGGGCGCCCGCATCCGGCCCGGTTTCTTTGCCCAGACGCATGTCCGCCCGGATCTGTTGGGCAGGACTTTGTTGGAGATCCTGCACCGTGGAGACGAGCACCGCTCCGGCCTTCCGCGCGAGGCTGCAGCCGGGGCGTTGGATTCCTATGGCTTGGCTGCTCAGTCCGAGCAGAAGTACGAGTCCTTGTCCGGTGGCCAACAGGCGCGGTTCCAGATTCTGCTGCTCCAGCTCTCGGGCGCCACTTTGCTGCTGCTCGACGAGCCCACGGACAACTTGGACCTGCACTCGGGTGAGGCTCTCGAACGGGCGATCGATGCTTTCGAAGGCACCGTCCTTGCCGTCACACACGACCGTTGGTTCGCTAAATCTTTCGACCGGTTCCTGATCTTCGGCTCCGACGGAAAGGTCTACGAGTCTGAGGAACCCGTGTGGGACGAGAAACGGGTAGAGCGCGCCCGCTAACCTGAGCTATGAGCAAATGATCACTCGGAATGATTAACTGAGCAAACCTTGCTACGGTTGAAGCATGGGAACTGCTGACCGCCACCGGCTCATTGGCGAGCTGTTGCGCACACGCGAAGAGGCCACAGTCGATGAGCTGGTCCAAGCGACGGGCGCTTCAGGAGCTACCGTCCGCCGCGACCTGGAAATCCTCGCAGCCAACGGAGTCCTGAAGCGTGTCCACGGCGGTGCACGCAGCTTGCTGGCACGCGGCGACAACCCCGGTTACGGTCAGCGCGAATTGGAAGACCACGAGGCCAAGATTCGCATCGCGAGGGCGGTAGACAAGCTGATCAAAGACCGCGAGCATGTGTGGCTGGACAGCGGGTCCACAGCGACTGAGATCGCACGCCGCTTGAGTAACAGGGAACTGACGGTCATGCCTATGTCCCTGCACGGCGTCGAGGCGCTGACACACAGCAAGGACGGCCATGCTCCGGAGCTCCTTCTTCCTGGCGGCCGTCTCACCCCAGGGGAACAGTCGTTCAGGGGACCCATGACCGAAGCCAACGTTCGCTCACTGAGGTTCGACACCGCCGTCGTAACTCCCTGCGCCCTGAACCTGAAAGACGGCCTGCTGGCACACGATCTCGAGGACGCCGCAGTCAAGCGCGCCGGCCTGGAATCGGCGGTGCGGGTGATTGTGGCTGCCTCAGGAAGCAAATGGAATGCCAATGCACTGGCACTGGTTGCAGCGATGGACACCGTGGCTGTGATTGTGACAGACAAGGAACCATCCCCCGAAGATCTTGACCGGCTCAACAAACTCTCCGTGGAAGTTGTGATTGCATGACCACCAACACCAGAAGCACTACCAACGTCAACGCCGCTGCGGTGGCGACGTTCCTGATTTTCGGCATGAACGGTTTGGTGTTCGCCAGTTGGGCTGCCCGCATCCCTGCCGTGACGGAGGCGCTCAGCCTGACGTCCGGCCAGATGGGGACCCTGCTGCTCTGCACCGCCGTCGGGTCATTGCTGGCCCTGCCTTCAGCCGGTTGGGTGGTGGGCAGGATCGGTACGGCCAACACGGTCCGGGTGGCCAGCATCGTGGCGGGCGCTGCGGGCGCGGCCATTGCCTTCTCGCTGATGGCCGCCTCCGTGCCGGGTACAGCAATTGCGCTGTTCTTCTTCGGCATCGGCATCGGCCTGTGGGACGTGGCGCAGAACATCGAAGGCGCGGACGTTGAGCACCGCCTGAAGCGCACCATCATGCCGCAGTTCCATGCTGCCTTCAGCGGTGGCGCGTTCCTGGGAGCGCTGATCGGCGCCGGCCTGTCGCAACTGGGCGTCGGCTTGCCCGAGCATTTGTTGGTCATTGCAGCCATCGCTGTCGCCTTGGCGCTGACGGTCCCCAAGTACTTCCTGCCGCACGAGGTGGAAGAAATTCACGACGGCGGCGTGGCGGCTGAGAAGGGCCCCGCAGCTTGGCGGGATGGCAGGACGCTGCTCATCGGCGTCGTGGTCCTGGGCGCGACGCTCACCGAAGGTGCGGGTAACGACTGGATTGCGAAGGCCGCAGTGGACGGACTGGGCGCCTCGGAGTCCACGGGTGCTTTGCTGTTCGCGCTCTTTGTCCTTGCCATGACAGTGATGCGGTTCCTGGGCGGCAAGGCGATCGACAAGTTTGGACGAGTGAACGTCCTCCGGGCCAGCATGGCCGCAGCCGCAGTGGGACTCGCCCTGTTCGTTTTTGCCGGCAATGTATTCCTGGCAGGCGTTGGTGCGGCACTGTGGGGCATCGGCGCGGCGTTGGCTTTCCCCATGGGAATGTCGGCTGCAGCGGACGATCCCAAGCACGCAGCCGCACGGGTGTCAGTGGTTTCCACTATCGGCTACGTAGCGTTCCTGGCGGGTCCGCCCCTGCTGGGCTACCTTGGCGACCACACCGGAATCCATATGGCCCTGCTGGCCATCGGGGCGCCTATTTTGCTTGCCCTGCTGCTTGCCGGCGTTGCGAAGCCTTTGCCGCCCAAATAGTCTTTCCGTCCGCTTGCTCATTCTCCTGAATGCATATGTCCCGGAACCGCCACCACATCAAGAGAACGATGCCGGTGGCGAGGCAGGCGCCACCGAGGACGTCGCTGAGCCAGTGGGCCGAGAGATACGTGCGGCTGATCATCATGGCTATGACGCCGATGGCAGCTATCAGGGCCATCCACCAACGCCCAATGAGGAGGGCGAGCACCACAAGGAAGGCCGTAGTGGTAGATACATGCCCCGAGGGGTATGAACCTGTATCGGATAGAACCCTGGCTCCTTCGGGCCTGTCCCTGCCTACCATAGCTTTGGCGAGCTGCGTCAGCGCCAGCACGACTATGCCGCTGAGAGCAGCGAAGACTGCGGCCATTGGTCGCTGCCAAATGAGGAGTGAAATGGCGAGCAGCACGTGGAAGACAAGCATCCCCGCGTACCCGGCCCAGTTGAGGACCACGTTCACGCCATCCCAAAAGGGCGAGTGCAGGCTGAAGGCGTAGGCCTGCCAAGTGGTGTCTACGCTGTTGAACGCCGGCTCGCCTTGCCCGGTCATCAGCAGCACCCCGGGAATAGTGAAGGCGCAGAGCAGAAGCACTCCAGGAGTCACCAGTTGCCAGCTGCGACGTTGACGCGGATGGAGTACACGAATCATCCATTCATCGTAGCCATGGCCGCTGGACGGCACCGGCAGGCGTTAGTGTGAGGGGATGCGAGGCTTCTTGGGCAAAGGCCCCAAACGGGTTGCAGGATTCGACCATTTCCTGGTCCGGGCTGTGTCCCGGCAGCCCCAAGGTGATCACGATGTGTTCTTCCGCGAGCTCTCCGCAGCTGCCACCAAAGGCAAGCTGTGGTTCGGGATCGCGGGAATCATGGCAACGTTCCCGGGAAAGCCCCGGAGGGCAGCCCTGCACGGGCTCCTTGCCTTAGGCGTTGCATCAGGGGTGACAAACCTGGTCTTCAAAACGGCGCTTCCCCGCACCCGGCCGCTGCCTGAGCACTTGCCCATCTTCCGTTTCGTGCACCCGCAGCCGATCAGTTCTTCCATGCCCTCCGGCCATTCCGCATCCGCTGTGGCCTTTGCAGTAGGCGCCGGCATCGTTTCCCCGGCTCTCGGCGCCTTGCTGGCCCCCATAGCTGCCGGCGTTGCGTACTCGCGCGTTCACACGGGTGCTCACTGGCCCTCGGATGTGGTGTTCGGTTCCGCTCTCGGCGCGGGGGCAGCCCTGCTGACGCGCAGATGGTGGCCGCCCCGGCCGCCTGAACCAATGCCTCGCAGGACACCCGCAGACGCTCCTGCAATATCCGACGGCGAAGGGCTGGGTATCGCGATCAACGTCTTGGGTGGTTCTTACTCACCCGAGACCGCCGAGTTGCTCAAAGTTATATTCCCTAAGGCTTATATACATGAAATAGCAGAGGGCGAAGATGTGGCTGCCGAGATCCAAGCGGTCGCTACCCGGGCAGGCATCGTAGCGCTGGGCGTCTGGGGCGGGGACGGAACGGTGGGCACTGCGGCGGCTGCCGCCGTCGAACATTCCCTGCCGCTACTGGTGCTTCCGGGCGGAACCCTCAACCATTTCGCCCGCGACCTGGGCACCAGTTCGATCGACGACGCAATTGACGCCGTGACCAAAGGACATGCAGCCTCGGTCGACCTCGGACACGTACTGGTGCAACGTGGCCTTCCCGAGACGCCGGAGACCACCGAGCTGGCCATGTTGAATACCGCCAGCGTGGGGGTATATCCCAACTTGGTCAGGCGTCGGGAGCGACTCCAGCCGGCCATGGGTAAACCGCTGGCCAGCCTGGTGGCGTCGCTGCGTACCTTCGGCGTGAACTCCCCCACCACTCTTCTGGTGGATGGGGTGAAACACAAGCTCTGGATCCTCTACATGGGCAGGGGCAGGTTCTATCCCAGCGACCATGCACCGCTTCGCAGGCCCGTGCTGGACGACGGTGTTTTCGATCTGCGCATGATCACTGCGGACGAGCCCTTCGCCCGGGCGCGGCTGCTGTGGGCGGTAGTGACCGGTACTGTCGCCGCTTCCAAAGTCACCCATCTGACGGAGGCCACCACCATCACAGTGGAGGCCATCGGGCAACCATTGGTCCTGGCGGTTGACGGGGAGCCGAAGCCCGGAGTCCGCAGCGCCACGTTCACTGTTAAGCCCCGCGAACTTACCGTGTACTCGCCGCTGCCTGTGGACTGAGTTCGTAACGAAGTCATCCGCGAGGACTACCCTGACTGAACCCTGAATCATCCCTGAGACAGGCGATTTACGTCCCTTCCCTGAGTAGCGTTGTAGGTACATTCAAAACTCACTTGCACACACATGTGCTCCGAGGAGGGAACGCTTCCATGATCGAAGCAAAAGGCCTGACCAAGGTCTACGGCGAGAAGACCGCCGTGGGCGGCGTCAGTTTCACTGTCCAAGCCGGACGGGTGACGGGCTTCCTGGGCCCGAACGGTGCCGGCAAGTCAACCACAATGCGCATGATCATGGGATTGGACGCTCCTACATCGGGCTCTGTAACCGTGAACGGCGAGCCCTTCGCCCAGCACAAGGCGCCGCTGCGCGAGATCGGTGCCCTCCTGGACGCCAAGGCTGTCCACACCAGCCGCACCGCTTACAACCACCTTCTTGCCATGGCGGCGACGCACAGCATCCCCAAGAGCCGGGTCCGTGAAGTCATCGAGATGACCGGCTTGGGTGACGTGGCCAAGAAGAAGGTCAAGGGGTTCTCGCTCGGAATGGGTCAACGCCTCGGCATCGCAGCCGCGCTGCTGGGTGATCCGCAGACCATCATCCTGGACGAGCCGGTCAACGGCCTCGATCCTGAAGGCGTGGTCTGGGTCCGTAACCTCGTCAAGTACCTGGCCTCCGAAGGCCGCACGGTCTTCCTGTCCAGCCACCTCATGAGCGAGATGGCGTTGACGGCGGATCACCTGATCGTAATCGGCCGCGGCAGGATCATCGCCGACGCACCCATTGCCGAAATCATCACCGGCAAGGGCCACGCCCGCACTCGCGTCCGCACCGATCAGCCGGAACGCCTCATGCAGCTCCTTGCCGGAACCGGTGTTTCCGTGGAGGTCCACGAACGGGAACTGCTGGAGGTTTCAGGGCTCGACCCACGCGGCATCGCCCGCACAGCCCTGGACAACCAAGTCATGGTCTACGAGTTGACCCCCCTCCAGGCAAGCCTGGAAGAGGCGTACATGGAACTGACCAAAGACGAGGTGGAATACCACTCGCACATCACCACCGGGGCCTCGGTTCCCGCTCAGGCCGGAGGGAAATAGACATGAGCACCACCACTTTGGACCGCAAGTCCATTCGCAACTCCGTCGGTCCCGGACCGGCATTCCACCGCGTACTCAACTCGGAATTCATCAAGTTCCGCACCCTGATGTCCACGCTGATCCTCTTGGCGTCCACGGCACTGGTCATGGTGGGCTTCGCCGCCCTCTCAGCATGGGGAACGGGACAGTTCGCAGAGCAGGTTGCCAACGACCCGGATGCCGCAGCCGCCATGGCCGCCCAGGGCGGGGACCTCGCAGTCAGCATCCCCACCTCCGGAATCTCGTTCGCACAGCTCATCCTCGGATCCCTGGGTGTCCTGCTCATGAGCTCCGAGTTCACCACGGGCATGGCGCGCTCCACCTTTGCCGCCGTTCCCAAGAGGCTCTCGCCGTTCATGGCCAAGCTGATTGTGGTCATGGTCAGCTCCTTCCTCCTGACAGCAGTGTCCATCTACATTGCCGGGCTTGTGTCGCTCCCCATCGTGGACAACTACGACCTCAAGCTGGACCTTGGAAGCTCACAGTCCGTCAAGCTCCTTTTGGTCAACAGCATCTACGTGGCAGCTGTGGCAGCCATTGGCATGGCCCTCGGAACAATCGTGCGCAACTCTGCCGGCGGCATCATGAGCCTCGTTGGACTCCTGTTCGTGGCACCCATCGCCTTCCAGCTCATCCCCGGCGACTTCTTCAAGGAAGCCAACAAGTACCTCCCCACCAGCACCATTAGTCCGCTGACCGCCGTCGAGCATGTCCCCGAAACGCTCGAAGCCTGGCAGGCAGGACTGGTCCTGGGAGCCTGGGTTGTTGTCCCGGTTGCGCTTGCCATGCTCCTGCTCAAGAAGCGGGACGTCTAGGACGGGTTGCCGTCTAGGCTCGATCCATGACTGAAGTTTCACAGATGAAGGACGCGTCAGCCACCACGGCCGACGCGTCCTTCGCTGAAATCACCCAGCGCCGCAGGGGCCGGATCCGGCGCTACTTCTACAAGCGCCCTCGCGCCATGGATGCAGTGGTAATCCTTTGCTACGTGCTGTTGGCATTGCCCACGATCATTACTTCGATCATCGATGGCAAGTGGCTCGTGGTGGCCATCCTGCTCCTGATCGCCATCGCGTTGATCTTCAGGCGGCAATTTCCGCTTCAGGTAGTGCTCGCGGTCGCCCTTCTGGAAATTGCGGCCACCATCCTGAACCCGTGGGGCTCGAACGTTTCTGCGGGTCTATGGTTTGCGCTCTATGCCGTGGCGTCCCTTCGGAAGCGCGGGCTCGCGTTAGTGGTTTTCGCTGCTGCCAGCCTGCCGTTGAGCCTTCTGTACTTGTTCATGTGGACGAGTCCAAGCCAGATGGACAACCTGCAGGACGTCCCTGAGAACTTCCACCTCATCAACAACATCGCCACTGCTGCGTCCATCCTGCTTTCCAACCTCCTGGCTACTGGTATCGGCATATCGGTACGGCAACGCAGGGAGCATGAAGCAGAAATCGCCGCGTGGGCCGCCCGGACAACGCAGCTCGGCAAGGTCACTGAGCGGAACAGGATCGCCCGCGAAATGCACGACGTCGTGGCCCACTCGTTGACGGTCATGATCAGTCTCTCGGACGGCGCCGCGGTGGTGGTCAAGAAGGATCCGGATCGAGCCGGCGAGGTCCTCGGCGAACTGTCGCGCACCGGCAGGGCCGCGCTGGCCGATATGCGCAGGGTACTCGGGGTTCTGAGGGACGATTCCGGGCGACCGGCGCCGCTGACGCCTCTCGAATCCGGGCAGAACCTTGCGAAACTCCTGGACGGTTTCCGAACCGCCGGACTGCCGCTGCACTACGCCCACACGGGCCCGGGCCTCCCGGCTGACCCGGCTTTTGAACTCACTGTCTACAGGATCGTGCAGGAGTCGCTGACAAACGTCCTGCGGTACGGGCGGTCGCTCAGCCGAGTTGACGTCCATGTGGCTCGCGACGGCGATTTGGTCACCATCGACGTGCTCGACGACGGCCGCGGAACCCGCGAAGGCGGCAGCGAAACCGTGGGCAGCCTGGGAACCGGACAGGGCATTGCAGGAATGAATGAACGCGCCGGAATCTATGCTGGAATCGTTACGGCCGGTCCAGGAAAAAGGGGAGGCTGGGCGGTCCACGCCGAGCTCCGCTGGAACGGCGAAAAGGGGGAATCATGACCGATGACAACATCAAAGTGCTGCTGGTGGACGATCAGCCACTGCTTAGGATGGGCTTCCGGCTCATTCTTGAAGGCGAGGACGACTTCCGGATTGTGGGAGAGGCCTCTGATGGAATTGAAGCCGTCCGCCAGGTGGAAGCTTTGCAGCCGGATGTCGTCCTGATGGACGTACGCATGCAGGGCATGGACGGCATTGAAGCCACACGACGAATCACGAATTCAGGTTCCGATGCACGGGTCATCATCCTCACCACATTTGATCTTGATGAGTACGCCTTCACAGGGCTGCAGGCCGGGGCGTCTGCCTTCCTGCTCAAGGACGTGGCCCCTTCCGAGCTGGTCCACGCGGTGCGCTTGGTGGCCAGCGGCGATGCCGTAGTGGCTCCCCGAGTCACGCAACGGCTGCTGGAAACGTACGTTCGAGGCGGCGTGGTTCCAGGTAACTCGCCGGGTCCGCACCGCGATCCTCTCTTGGACGAACTCACACCACGTGAAACCGAAATCCTCACCACCATCGCGGAGGGCTTATCCAACGCGGAGATCGCCCACAAGTTCTTCCTTTCCGAAGCCACGGTGAAGACCCACGTCCGCCGGATACTGAGCAAGCTGCAACTGCGGGACAGGGTGCAGGTTGTGGTCTACGCCTACGAAACCGGACTCGTGGTTCCGAGCAACCCGGACTACTGACGCTGCTTCCGCTGGTCTACCGGGACCTTTGAAGCCCGGGGCACTCTTCTCAGCGGGCGCCATCGAGCAAGGCAAGGCAAGACGCGTGCGTTATAAACATTCATAAATGTCTTTAACGCCCATACGGCCGTGTCTTGTGTTACCTTCGTCACTACAAGCGGACTGGTTTCCTCCTGCAGCCACGGCGTACCGTTCGCATCTGTCACGTAACGGAGACAAGACATGGAATCATCTACACCCCTGAAACTGGAACAGCCCTCGGACGCCATGCCCACGGCAGTGGAAACCGGCCTACGCCGGTCAATGGGTCCACGCCACCTGATCATGATCGCGATGGGAGGCGTCATCGGTTCAGGCCTGTTTCTGAGCTCCGGCTACACCATCTCCCAAGCAGGCCCCCTTGGCGCTGTCATTGCCTATCTGGTAGGCGCCTTTGTGGTCTATCTGGTGATGGCCTGCCTCGGAGAGTTGGCCATCGCTTACCCGGTGTCCGGTGCTTTTCACATTTACGCCGCCCGTTCCATCGGTCCGGCAACGGGCTTCGCCACGGCCTGGCTTTATTGGCTTTGTTGGGCAGTGGCGATCGGCTCTGAGTTCACAGCCTCCGGATTGCTCATGCAGCGGTGGTTCCCGGACGTTGATGTGTGGGTGTGGTGCCTCGTCTTCGCCGCCATGCTGTTCGGGTTCAACGCCTTCTCCTCCAAGTTCTTTGGAGAGTCCGAGTTCTGGTTCTCCATAGTCAAGGTGGGTGCCATCATCGCCCTGATCATCTTTGGCGGGGCTGCCCTGTTCGGCTTCCACCCCATGTCGGAGTCCACCAGCCACCCGTTCCTCTTTGAAAACTTCAATACTTCGGGTGGTCTGTTCCCCAACGGATTTTCCGGCGTCCTGGTGACAGCACTGGCGGTATTCTATGCCTTCTCCGGTTCCGAACTTATTGGCGTAGCCGCCGGGGAAACCAAGGACCCGGCCCGGAGCATCCCTAAAGCCATGCGCAGCACGGTCATCCGACTCCTGATCTTTTTTGTGGGTGCCATTGCCGTGATCGCCGCAACGGTACCCTTCGACCAGGTGGGGTTGGACGAGAGCCCATTCGTTACGGTCTTCGCTTCCGTGGGGATCCCCTTCGCAGCGGACATCATGAACTTTGTCATCATTACTGCGCTTTTGTCTGCCGGAAACAGTGGTTTGTTCTCTTGCGCACGGATGCTCTATTCATTGGCCGATGAAGGACATGCGCCCAAGGCCTTCAAGCGTCTCACCCGACGCGGCATACCGCTGATAGCCCTTTCGGTCAGCATGGTTGGCGGCTTGGCGTCCCTGGTCAGCAGTGTGGCTGCCCCGGAGATTGTTTACCTGGCCCTTGTTTCCATTGCAGGTTTTGCCGTGGTGGGTGTCTGGATGTCCATCACAGCATCCCATTTTTTCCATCGCAGGGCGTTCGTCCGCAATGGCGGGCGTGTAGAGGACCTTGCCTACAAAGCCCCGCTTTACCCGTTGGTGCCTATCCTGGCCTTTGCGCTCTGCTTGGTCTCCCTCGTTGGCATCGCTTTTGACCCTTCCCAGATTGCCGCCCTGTACTTCGGTGTTCCCTTCGTGGCCGCCTGCTACCTGTTCTTCCACTTCCGCTACGGCCGGAAGTCCAGGGCACGGCGTTCGGCCTGATTCAGCCCCACCATCACTTCGCAGCCGGACTTCATGTCCGGCCGCGGAGCTTGTTGTGCGGACCCCTTAATGACCCTGCCCTCACTTCAGCGTGTGAGAATTGCGTGAACGCTTGGTGGAAGGAGCGGATTCGTGGATGTGTCACCCGAGGCGTCGTCCTTATCGCAGGGCCTTCGTCTTGTTCGCTTGGTAACGGACCGTGAGAAGCAGGGCCGGCAGCTTCTGGGAGTGTCGCACCTGGCCGCGGAGTTGGACATGGAACAAAGCCGTGTGTCCCGGCTCGCTCAGGAACTGTGTGATCTGGGGCTGCTCGAGCGCGTAGACCGCGGCCCCTTCCGGACGGGACCACGGTTTTTTAGTTTGGCGGCCTCGCTCAATGCAGGATGGGTCCTTCAAGCTCGCGCGGAGTTGGAAGAGTTGGTGTCGGCCTTCGGGTTGAGGTCCAGGCTCTCCGTACGGGACGGCGTCCGCGTTCTCTTATTGCGCTCGTCCACCAACAACTCGGTGCTGGGTGGTTTCGCCAAGCCCGGCATGGTGACGCCCGTGTGGTGCACTGGCGGGGGCCGCGCGCTGCTGTGGGATCACTCCGTCGCTCAAATCGAGTCGCTGCTCGCTGAGGTCAACTTCATTGGTGTCGGCGGACCAGCGGCTGCGCATTCGGCTGCGGAGGTCACAGGATTAATGGAACGCGACCGTCCCCGGGGCTTCGTTCTGGCCGCTGAAGAGTTCGAACACGGAGTCTGGGAGTTGGCTGTCCCTGTCCGCGACACCGGAGGCCGGATTGCGGCGGCCCTCAGCGTCCTGGGAAGCCGGTCAAACCTTGAGTTGGGCGCCCCGGAGATTGCTGCGGTTCTCCAAGCGGCTTCACAGCGGCTGGGCACTCCCGCCCACTTGGGCCTCAAGCCACTCTCGCCATGAGCCCAGAGCCACGGCGAACGCCTCCCGCTGGGGTTCGATCCGTGCCTTGGGCCCAACGATCTGCAGGGCAGCTGCAACTTCTCCCTTGAAGTCCCTGATGGGTGCCGCCAATGAGTAGAGCCCAGGCTCGGCCTCTTCATCCACTACTGAATATCCACGCGCACGCGCTTTGTTGAGTCGGTCCAGGAAGTCTTCCACTGACACCGGGGTGTTGGGCCCGTGGTTGACGAATTCCACGTCGTCAAGGATCTTCCGTATTTCAGCGTCGTCAGCATCCCAGAGGAGAGCCTGGCCGGCGTCACTGCAGTAGGCGGGGTAGGGGCGGCCCAACCAAGAACCCACCAAATTGGCGCTTTCCGGAACTTGCTCGCCTATTGTCACCGTACTGTTTCCACTGAGCACGCCCAGAAAGCAGGCCTCGTTGGTTTCGGAGGCCAAGCCTTCCAAGGCAGTGAGACCGTCGGTCTTCAACCGCTGCTCAGTCACCAGCTGAGCGTCGGTAAGGATGGACCAGTCCAAGCTGTATTCACGCTGCTCGGTGCGCCTGAGGAAACCTTCCTGGTGTGCCCCCTTCAAGCTCCGTGACACCTGACTGCGGTCCTTGCCCAGGCGACCTGCGACGTCGGCCACCGTGCCGCCGTCGAATCCTTCTGCGTGACGTTCCCCGACGGCAAGGAGGGCCAACATTCCACGGCCCATGCTTGAAGTCTTTGACATGGCTCGATTCTAACCACCCGCTTGCGGCATGCGTGCATGCAGGGGACAGGCCTAGTGGATGGAGAAGACCCGGGCCGGAAAGCCGCTGCCCTCCAGCGGCTTCGCCCACGTAGCAATCAGGGCGGCCCCCGCCACAGGAACGTGCTCCAGGTTGGCCATCAGTTCGATCTGCCATTTGTCCTTGGCGAGCACGTAGGTTTCCAGGCTGAAATCCTGCCGTGAGGTGGCCGTCCCGGGGTCAGTGTCTGTTTGTTCGTGGCCGAAGGCGGTGACTGCGCGTTTTTCGATCAGGTGTTCCAGAACTTCGTGGGACCACCCCGGAGTGTGGCTTATCCCGGCGGCGTCGCGGTTGGCCATGGCTGCAGTATCCGGCCAGCGGCGGCTCCATCCAGTGCGTAAAGCCACGAATGACCCCGCGGGGATGTCACCGTGGCGCGATTCCCACTCCAGGACGTCGTCCATGCGGGGTGTGGCGTCCGGATCGGCCGGAACCCGGCTGCTGATGTCCAGGATCACTAACGGCAAAACCATGTCTTCGACGGGGAGCTGATCAAGGGTTCGCCCGCCACGGACAAAATGCGACGGCGGATCTACGTGAGTGCCCCACTGGCCCACAATCGAGTACCTGTGGGCAGTGAATCCATCCCCTCTTGCAAGGTCGAAGAGGGTATCCCTTGTCTCGTCGGGAAAGGCAGGAAAGTGGGGCTGGCCGGGATGGAAGGCGTGGGTCAGGTCCGTGAATGTTCTGTTGAGGAGTAGTGGTGCCAGCTCCGGCCACAGGGGAGAGTTCATGATGCCATCCTTGTTTCGGAGTGGGCGGCAGCAGCGCTGCTGGAGACGCTGAGTGGTCCCGATACCTCGATAACGGGAACTTCCCACGGGTGGATGTCCACAATTCGCTGAACAAGGGCTTGGACAGTGGTCTGGTCCAGGGTGTCGTCAAAGTAGGTGGTGAACACGAACGTTGGTGAGATTGTCCGCTGGCCCACGGTCCCAAGGGTGGGGTTGGCCCCTTCGGCAACTGTGAAGCCCTCGAATCCTGCGGAGGACTCAAAGACGTGGTGATAGTTCCCGAAGCCGCCCAGTTCCGGTGTGGTTTGCAGTTCATCCAGCAGGGAGGTAATTCCGGCGTCGGAGTTCAACGCCCGGAGGTCGCCGCCGGCAAGTTTAGTCAATGTCTCTGCGGGAATGGGCCAATGGATGCGGAGCTTGCGCACCGTTTTAAGTTCAATGTTCATGTCAGGGACCCTTCCGTCAGTGCGTCTTTGAGATATGGTGTCACGATGCCAAGGTCATTACAAGCATATGGAAATGTTTATATTGCACGTTGGTGCGGCTGCCTTCACAGCGCTCGCACAGTCCCGCCATGTACAAGCCATAGGTGGGCCGAGTTTCATGGATGCATGACTACTCCACATCCCAACCATGATCGCGGCCTTGAATTCGATCTCTCCACGCTCCTGAGTCGGCGTCGCAGTTTGGGCCTCCTCTTTGGCGCCGGAACAGCAGCAGCCCTCGCGGCCTGCACCCCGGGTACGGGAGGCGGCAAAGCGTCGCCGTCGAGCACTGCCAGTGCTACCGCTACAGCAACTGAAAGTTCGACGGCGGCAGCATCGCCTTCCGCTACGAGTACCGTGACCCGTGCCTTCGCAGAATGCGGAGTGGAGATCCCTGAGGAAACGTTGGGACCCTACCCTGGCGACGGTTCCAACGGCCCCAACGTGCTTGAGGCGTCCGGAGTGGTTCGCCGCGACATCAGGTCCAGCTTTGGAACTTCCACCACCAAGGCTGAGGGTGTGCCGCTGACGGTTACCCTGACGCTCCTGGATAACGCGAACGGTTGCGCTCCTTTGGCCGGCGCCGCTGTGTATGCCTGGCACTGCGACAAGGATGGCAAGTACTCGCTCTACGATTCCGGCCTTGAGAACGAGAACTACCTCCGCGGCATTCAAGAATCCGACGCCAACGGGCAACTCACTTTCAGCACCGTTTATCCCGGAGCCTATAAAGGCCGCTGGCCTCATATTCACTTTGAGGTATTTGAATCCATGAGCAACACAACGGCAGCCGGGCAAGTGCTCGCGGTCTCGCAGATTGCCCTCACGGAGGCCGCGTGTAAGGACGTCTACGCTAGTTCCGGTTACGAGTCCAGCGACCGAAACTTCCCGAATACCACCCTGACCTCGGACAACGTCTTTGGGGATGATGGGGGCATATACCAGTTGGCGACTATGTCTGGTTCAGTCGCGGGTGGCTACACTGCCGCGCTGAACGTCACCGTGTAGCCCTGTGGATAAAGAAAGCGCGGCTAGACTCGGGGGCATGCCTTCGAATGCCTCCGCAGCAGTTGACCACATCAACGATCTGGGCGCGTACGTAGCGGCCTCTCCTTCGAGCTTCCACGCGGTGCACCAGGCTGCCCTGCGGCTGGACGCTGTTGGCTTCACTGCGTTGGATGAGCTGCAGCCGTGGGGCGGAGGAGCAGGCAAGTTCTACGTGATTAGGGACGGCGCACTGATCGCTTGGGTGACCCCGGAGAACGCAGGTCCCACCACCGGCTTCAACGTCCTTGGCGCGCACACCGATTCGCCGTCCTTCAAACTCAAGCCGAAGCCCACCACGGGCAAATTTGGTTGGTTGCAGGCCGGCGTCGAGGTCTATGGCGGCCCACTCCTCAACTCCTGGCTGGACCGTGAACTCCAGTTGGCCGGCCGGCTGGTGATGCGTGACGGCACCCAACACCTCACGGCGACTGGACCACTCCTCCGCTTCCCGCAGCTTGCCATTCACTTGGACCGCGGCGCCAACGACAACGGGCTGCAGCTGTCCAAGCAGCAGCACATGAACCCCATCTTCGGTCAGGGTGATCCCGCCGGTGAGGACGTGCTGGGATTGCTCGCCTCACGTGTGGAAGGCAGCAGCGTTGATGCTGCGGACATCGGCGGGTACGACGTCGTTGTTGCGGACACGCAGGCACCTGCGGTTTTCGGGGCCAAAGGTGAGTTCTTCGCCTCCGGTCGCTTGGACAACCTTTCCTCCACGCACGCTGGCTTGGTGGCGCTGATGGCGCACGCAGCCGCAGCACCGACGACGGGTCCGATCGCCGTCCTCGCGGCGTTTGATCACGAAGAGATCGGCTCCAATTCGCGCTCCGGCGCCTGCGGACCTATCCTCGAGGACATCCTGGTGCGCGTCTCCGACGGCCTCGGCGCCTCGGTGAGCCAGCGGCGGCAGGCCCTGGCGGCGTCGTTCTGTGTATCTGCGGATGCCGGCCACGCCGTCCACCCGAACTACGCGGAGAAGCACGATCCTGCCAACAGGCCGGTACTCAATGGGGGTCCGCTGCTCAAAATCAACGCAAACCAGCGCTATGCCACCGACGCTACCGGCGCGGCGTTGTGGGCACGGCTTTGCGATGAGTCAGACGTTCCGTACCAGGAGTATGTTTCACACAATGACCTGCCGTGTGGTTCCACCATCGGACCCCTGACTGCCACCCGCTTGGGTATCCGCACGGTGGATGTAGGTATCCCGCTGCTGTCCATGCACTCTGCGCGGGAACTGTGTGGAGTGCAGGATGCGAAGAGCCTGGCGGCGGTAGCAGAGCGGTTCTTCCGGACAGCAGTGTAAGCGGAAGCTTCAAACAGTCATTTCACGGGTGTTACTAAAGTTTCCTATAGGAAACATTGGATGCATGCGAGAGTACATTTTGTGCAGGCTTCTGTTTTCAAGCTCCGCAAATTGTTCAGCTGCACAGGATGAGCGCTGGTGTAGCAGGTTAGCGTGATTTAGTCATGTGGTCCGTGGCACACCACTGCGGCCAACCTCAAACCTAAAGGACGGCGCCGATCCATGCACGCTGACCAACAGCTTTCCAAGTCCCTTAAGCCCCGACACCTCTCCATGATTGCCATCGCCGGCGTCATCGGAGCCGGTCTGTTCGTTGGCTCCGGGGCTGCCATCCAGCAGGCCGGCCCGGGAATCCTCGTGGCCTACCTGGCTGCCGGCCTCGTGGTCATCCTCGTCATGCGCATGCTTGGCGAAATGGCTGCGGCCAACCCTGAGACGGGTTCCTTCTCCACCTATGCCGACAAGGCGCTTGGCCGCTGGGCCGGGTTCAGCATTGGCTGGCTCTACGCCTGGTTCTGGATCATCGTCCTGGGCATTGAAGCCACGGCCGGTGCGGCCATCATGCACCGCTGGGTTCCCGGCGTCGATCAGTGGGTCTGGGCCCTCATTCTGATGGTGCTCCTCACGCTGACCAACCTGGGATCCGTGAAGTCCTACGGTGAGTTCGAATTCTGGTTTGCCTCCATCAAAGTGGCGGCAATCGTCATTTTCCTGCTGGCTGGAATCGTTGCCATCCTCGGCTTCATGCCCGGAGTCTCAGCACCCGGCGTCGCCAACCTGCTTGAGCAGGGCGGCTTCATGCCAAACGGCCCGGGCGCAGTCCTCGCGGGCATCCTTGTGGTGGTCTTCTCCTTCTTTGGCGCGGAAATCGCCACCATTGCCGCCGGCGAATCCGAGAACCCGGTAGACGCCGTCAAGAAGGCCGTGAAGTCCACTGTTTGGCGCATTCTGATCTTCTACATTGGATCCATCGCAATCGTGGTCACGCTCCTGCCCTGGAATGACGCCTCCGTGGCGAAGAGTCCCTACGTTGCCGTGATCGAGCTCTATGGAATCCCGGGCGCGGGCACCATCATGGACATTGTTGTCCTCACCTCGGTGCTTTCCTGCCTGAACTCCGGCCTTTACACCGCCAGCCGCATGCTTTTCTCGCTCTCGCAGCGCGGCGATGCACCCCGGGCCTGGATGAAGATCTCCAAGCGTGGCGTTCCGGCTGCGGCCGTGCTCGCTTCCACTGTGGTGGGCTTCCTCACCGTTGGTGCCAACTACATTGCACCGGATTCCGTGTTCCTGTTCCTCGTGAACACCTCGGGTGCCATTGCATTGTTCGTGTGGTTGGTCATCGCAACCTCGCAACTCATCCTGCGTAAACGAATGGGCGCGGCTGCCAAGGATCTCGACCTCAAGATGTGGTTCTTCCCGTACCTCACGTGGATTGCCATCGGTGCCATCGTGGCGCTCATCATCGGGATGGTCATCATCGAATCCACGCGCGAGTCACTGTTCCTCTCGCTGGCCCTGGCGGCGATCGTTGTAGGCATCGGCGTGCTTCGCTACCGCAATAAAGCGAACTCGCCTTCCACTCCGGTGCTTGGCGGGGAAGCCGAACGAGCCAAGATCGGTTCCTGACCGGCGTCGTGTCTTATTGCGGGACAGCCGCCGTCAGTACTCGACGGCGGCTGTCCCGCATCGCTCTTAAGGCACCACCGCCGTCGAGCCTTCTAAAACTCTGTTTGGCGTGACGGTTCCGCTTGCTCGTTGCGCTTTCTGTCAGCTTGCAGGATGCCGTCGCGCACGCCGGCGCGGATCACGAAGTACAGAAAATAGAGCGCGATCGCGGAGAAGATAACTGTCAGAACCAAGGCGCTTAGGGGTGTGGCATCCATGGCCCCAACCCTAGCGGGAGGCTCCCAGTGCCACAGGAATCCACAGATTGCCGTTCTTCGTGTTAGTGTCTTTGACGCTGTCAAGGAGAAAAACGAAGTCTTGTTCTCCTGATCACCTTGCGCGGGTGGCGGAATGGCAGACGCGCTAGCTTGAGGTGCTAGTCCTCGAAAGGGGGTGGGGGTTCAAGTCCCCCTCCGCGCACAAAGAAACCCCCGGAAGTTAATCTTCCGGGGGTTTTGTCGTTTCCGTTCGCGTTTCTTCGAGTCCCAGTCGCCAGTTCGCGGCGCAAACATGATGACGCCCATGCCAACGATGCAGATTGCTGCCCCGATCACGTCCCAGCGGTCCGGCCGAACATCGGCCATGAGCATTCCCCACGCGAGTGAGTCGGCAATGAACACCCCGCCATAGCCCGCGAGGACGCGGCCAAAGTGGGCGTCGGGTTGGAAGGCTGCGAAGAAGCCGTAGATGCCCAGCGCGGCGATACCAAACGATAGAGAACGATGGACTTCAGGACGGTCATAGGCCCAGCATTCCGTGCTGCTGCGTCAGGTTATCCACATACGCAACCTGACTGGTTCCGGCCCTGGATCCCGTCGAATAGCTTTGAGTGCAGGAGATGCACTAAGATATTGAAGTCTGTGTTACGCCCTCTTGCCGTGTTTTCGGCCGGGGAGCGCCAATGCAGCATCGCAAATGAACCTCCTGTTACGGAAATACCGTAACCGCTTAGCCCAAAGGAGGTGGGTTCACATATGCGTCCTTACGAATTGATGGTAATCATCGACCCCGAGGTCGAAGAGCGTACCGTAGAGTCGTCGCTTCAGAAGTTCCTCAATGTCATCACCACCGATGGTGGAACCATCGAAAAGGTAGACATCTGGGGCCGTCGCCGTCTGGCGTACGACATCAAGAAGAAGTCCGAAGGTATCTACGCCGTGGTGAACTTCACCGCAGCTCCGGCTACCGCCAAGGAACTTGATCGCCAGCTGTCTCTCAACGAGACGATCATGCGCACCAAGATCATCCGCCCTGAAGACCAGAAGGTCGTTGCTGAGTAATCAGCCCCTTCCAGATCTTTACCCCGAAGGAACGAACAAGGAGGCAGTAGATGGCAGGCGAAACCACTATTACGGTCATCGGTAATCTCACCAATGACCCCGAGCTGCGGTTCACCCCGTCTGGCTCAGCAGTAGCGAACTTCACCATCGCTTCTACTCCCCGGACCTTTGACCGCCAGTCCAATGAGTGGAAGGACGGGGAAACCCTGTTCCTACGCGCATCGGTATGGCGCGAAGCAGCCGAGAACGTGGCCGAGTCCCTCACCAAGGGCATGCGCGTCATCGTTTCCGGCCGTTTGAAGAGCCGTTCTTACGAAACAAAAGAAGGCGAAAAGCGCACCGTAATCGAGCTTGAGGTCGACGAAATCGGCCCGAGCCTGCGTTACGCAAACGCCAAGGTCAACCGAACCCAGCGCTCCGGCGGTGGCCAGGGTGGCTTCGGTGGCGGTAACGCCGGTAATTCCGGTGGCTTCGGAGGTGGCGCTCCTGGTGGAAACCAGGGCGGCGGCAACTCCGGTGGAACCTGGGGCGGCAACCAGCCCGCACAACAGCAGGATGACCCCTGGGCTACGCCCGGTGTCAGCAATGCTGGCGGCTGGGGCAACGGCCCGGATTCCGAACCTCCCTTCTAAACACCAAATAAACGTCCGACGCCGGACGCTCACCGGAAGTGCCGAAAGGCACCATGGCAACAACCGCCGTCGAACACCACCATCCCGTGGATCAATATCCACGGGCTCCATAGAAAAGGAGCTCCACGATGGCTAAGGCTGAACTCCGTAAGCCCAAACCAAAGTCCAACCCCTTGAAGGCCGCTGACATCACTGTCATCGACTACAAGGACGTAGCACTGCTGCGCAAGTTCATCTCCGACCGCGGAAAGATCCGCGCTCGTCGCGTCACTGGCGTTACCGTTCAGGAACAGCGCAAAATCGCCCAGGCAATCAAGAACGCCCGCGAAGTTGCTCTGCTGCCTTACTCCGGCGCTGGCCGCGGCTAAGGGAAGGGATTAACTAACATGGCAAAGCTCATTCTGACCCACGAAGTAACCGGTCTCGGTGCTGCTGGCGACGTTGTCGAGGTCAAGGACGGTTACGCACGTAACTTCCTGCTGCCCCGCGGCTTCGCACTGACCTGGAGCAAGGGTGGCGAGAAGCAGGTTGAGTCCATCAAGGCTGCCCGCGCCGCTCGTGCACACGCTTCTGTTGAAGCTGCACAGGCACAGGCCCAGGCTCTGTCCTCCAAGAAGGTCAAGCTCGAGGTGAAGGCCGGCGAGTCCGGTCGTCTCTTCGGCACCGTCAAGCCTGCTGACGTCGCTGCTGCTGTTGAGGCCGCTGGCCTCGGCGCCATCGACAAGCGCAACGTTGAACTGCCGAACCACATCAAGTCTGTCGGTTCGTACACGGCCAACGTTCGCCTGCACGAGGATGTTTCTGCTGTCATCGACCTCGAGGTCGTAGCAGCAAAGTAGTCTCTGACTGCATCTGAAGACCCCTGCTACCGGATTCCGGTAGCAGGGGTCTTTTTGTTCCCCAAAGCCCCGCCGAGATGGCACTTAACGACAGTTCGGGGCGAAAACACCGTCATCAAGTGCCACCTCGGCGCGGGATTTAGGGGGTGTGAAGCTCCTCCATGACGTGCTTGTAGCCGGTACGGATCATCTCGGCCAGGATGTCCCGGTCCACATCGTCCAGCTTGTTGACATAGAGGCAGGCGGCACCGGTCTTGTGTTTCCCGAGATCGGGAAGCAGGCGGTCGGCATCGGGGCCATAGGTGAGTCCATACAGTGCCAAACTGCCCTTGCGCGGTGAGAACCCGACGGCGGCTGAGTCACCTTCGCGCCCGGTGTCGTATTTGTAGTGATAGCTACCGAAGCCAACGATCGACGGGCCCCACATGACGGGTTCCTGACCGGTGATCTCACGCATCATTTCCAGCAACTCGAAGCCGTCCTCACGACGCTTCGGATGTTCCACAGCGGCCAGGAATTCTTCTACGGAAACGTCCGTGGGCTGGGTCTTGTTCTCTGCCATAGGGGTAGTTTCGCAGACGTGGGCAGGTGCGTCAGCAAAAACCGGTCAGCACCCGAATGATAGCCTTCAGCGGTGACTTCAGAAGCCCTGCGCAACCGCCCATTCCATCAGGTAGACGTCTTCTCGGAGGTGCCGTACAAGGGCAACCCGCTGGCCGTCGTGGTCGATGCCGAAGGCCTCAGCCCAGGGGCGATGCAGCACTTCGCCAACTGGACCAACCTCTCCGAAACCACGTTCCTGCTCCCTCCCACCCACCCCCAAGCGGACTATAGGGTACGGATCTTCACGGGCAGCGAGGAGTTCCCCTTCGCCGGTCATCCCACGCTTGGTTCAGCGCATACGTGGTTGCAGGCCGGGGGAGTGCCCAAGACGGACGGAGTTCTGGTTCAGGAATGCGGCGCGGGTTTGGTGAGGGTAAAGCACGACGCCGGCCGCCTGGCTTTCGCCGCTCCGCCCCTGACTCGCTTTGGCCCCGTGGATGACGCCATCCGGGCACAGCTCGCTGCTGGTCTGAGGCTGCCCGAGGGTGCTCTGCTGGACGCGTCGTGGCTGGTGAACGGCCCCACGTGGATCGGCGTGCTTCTTAATTCCGCGGAGCAAGTCCTGGCCATTGAACCCGATCTCGTCGCCATGGGTGACCTCAAGGTTGGGGTGATTGGCCCACACGAGCCGGGTTCCGGCGTCGACTTTGAAGTCCGGACGTTCATTCCGGGTGACGCCATGGTGGAGGACCCGGTGACCGGCAGTTTCAATGCCGGTGCGGCGCAGTGGCTTATTGGCAGCAGCCGGGCGCCTGATGAATATGTGGCAGCTCAAGGTACTGTCCTGGGCAGGGCTGGCCGCGTTCACGTCAAGGCTGATGATGGCGAAATCTGGGTTGGTGGGGCGTCGGCCACGTGCATCGAAGGTACGGTGCTCCTCTGAACGGTGCTTCTCTCAACGGCGCTCGGAAAGACGGCGCTCCGCAAAACAGTCACGTGCGCTTGGCCCGCGACAGCACCACCACCAGGAAGATGCCGGCACTCAAGGCAGCCTGAATACTGACCACGGACATCGGCACGTAGCCGAGGTACAACGCTAGCAGCAGCGGAACCATGGCCAGGATAGTCACGTCCATCCCCCGCATGAGTGTGCCAAGTTGGGCGCGGGGAACCGGACCGAAGGGTGTTTCAACCGGAGGCGCGGTCCAGTCCGGGGGAGTCCTCGTCGCAGCGCGGAGAGTCCCCGCGCCCATACCTACGCCTGCGAGGGCGCCGACTCCTATCAACCAGGGATCGGCCGCACCCAGGAGAACCAAAAGCCCACTCAGCCCGGTCATCCAGACAGCCATTGCCAAACACGGCATAAGCGCCCGGCTGCTCCTCACAAGTGCCGGATGCAGCGGCAGCAGGGCGTCGATTTCCGGAACCAGCGCCGTCTTACGGGCCACGTGGCCCATACCGGAAGCAGTGGCACAGCCGGAGACCACTATGACCGCCAGCTGTGCGAATTCCGGCAGCCCGCCTTCCACGAGCAATACGGCGATGCAGGCGATAAGCCACAGAATCGGTGGTGTCACCGGGGGATTGAGCCTGAGGAAGGCCACCACATCAGCGCGGATCAGTGCCCTCAGTGGGCCCCGGGCCGGGCGGGTGTAGAAGCGGGCTGCCCGGCCGCCGTCGACCCTCTTGTTGCCACCACCAAGCGCTCGAAGCACCTCATTGGAATCCATCATGAAGAGGGACGCTCCGGTATGACCGGCTACGGCGCCGCCCCGGACCAGTTCGTCACCCCGCACTTGACCCGCGCGCGGCACCACCACTGCCAGGAGTCCGATGGCGGCAACGGCCAGCAGCGCTGTCGGCCACGGCGACCAGAACACTGAGGGAAGGATCGAGCACAACAGAAGGGCCGCCGTCGTCGTCGCCCTGCCGAGACGCGGCACCAGCAAACCGAGCTGCTGAACGGCCGCGAGAGTAACCGCGATAGCGCCGGCCGCGCCGAAAGCGAAGGAAGCAAGAAGGTGTTCCAGAGGCGCGCGGTCAACGGCAGTCACCATGCTGAAGGGCAGGTAGATCACGGCCGCGCCGGGGGCAGTAAGCGCAACTTTTCGAACGAAGGGCGGCAAGACCATGGGACGGCGATCGACGGGTAGCGTCAGCCACCAGGTGCTCTCTGCGCCGTTGACAGTCATCGGACCAAGCTTCCGCGCAAGGTTGCTGATGACGAGGAGGGCCGCGAAAGTGACGGATGTCCATAGCAGGGACTCCGGCAGGACGAGCCATTGCGCGCGGATGATGCTGTTGGATGTTGACGCCCGGTCTGCGATTTCGTTGCGCAGCGCCAGGACGAACGAGGCCGCCAGGGTCAGTGATACACCAATGCCTAGTGCCCAGCTGTAGGCGTCGACGAACAGGTCTCCCCACGAGGTCCGGCTGCGTTTGTAGCGTCTGGCCGAGCGGCGGGTGAAGCGGACAATCTCAGAGGCGAGCTCCCGATCCTGCGAGGATGGTTCAACGGCGAGCATGTCAGGACCCGGCAATGATCGAGGCCCCCTGATCCGGACTGAACTCCCGGACTTCGTCGTCAATAACCAAACAGGTGGAGGCCGTGGCAAGCAACAGTTGGGGATCATGGGTGACCAGCACTACTGCGCCGCCGTCGTGCGCATGCGTGGCGATGCGATCCCCGAGGGCGACCCGCATGCGCGGGTCAAGCCGTTGTTCCGGCTCGTCGAGGATAAGGAGCGACGACGGGCGGATAAGTCCAGCGGCAAGCAGCAACCTCCGGCGCTGGCCCGAAGACAACGCATCAGGGATGGCGTGGGCCCTTCCCAGGAGTCCGAAGAACTCCAGTTCTTCCTCGACACGGGCTTCGGGGTCATCAAGGGAGTGTCCTCGGGCTATGAGGAGCAAATGTTCGCGAACGGTGAGGGAAGGGAAGAAGAGATCATCGTCGAAGACTGCGGATACTTGCCTCCGGAACGGCACGGCGTCCGGATCAATGAGTAAGCCGTGGACCTTCACGTCGCCGGCCAGGGAAGTCTGCCGTCCCGCTATGGTCCGGGCCACCGTAGACTTTCCTGCGCCGTTGACGCCGACGATTCCCAAGACCTCGCCCGCGTCCACCGACGCGGAAACTTCGCCACAAACCGGAGCCCCGGCATAGCCAACCAACAGGCCTTCGGCCTCCAAAACTGTCCCCATGGTGCAACCCTACCGGCGGGATTGGCGCGACCCCGCTGCAGCGTTTAGCGTGAGTCATATGTCAGCATCCGATGCTTCCGCGAAGGCCAGCGGTAACCCTTTGCTGGTTCTGGGTAAGATCACGTCCATCCTGGATGCCTTTTCCTTGTCCAAGCCCGTGCTTCAGTTGGCTGATATCCGCGAGTTCACCGGCATGCCCACGTCCACGGTGCAACGACTGGTCACGAATCTGACATCCCAGGGCTTCCTTGACCGCGAGGGCGACGCTTACCGAATCGGGATGCGTATGGCGTACTGGGCTGCGCCCGCAACCCGGGGCATGGAGGTTGTGGACATCCTCAGCCCGCTGCTCAAGAACCTGCGCGACACCACCGGAGAGACTGCCTGCTTCTTCAAAGCCGAGCAACACTACCGGGTTTGCGTCGCCATGGCCGATACACATCACGCACTCCGCCGCGAGATGCACCTGGGCAAGATCGTCCCGCTTCATGCAGGCTCAGCGGGCAGGGTCCTGCTCGCTTGGTCGCCGGAGCTCATGGAAGCCGTCCTGAGGGACCCTTTGGAATCCATTACCGACTACACCATCACCGGTTCAGAAGAACTCGAAGCCGCAGTGAAGAAAACCCATGCGGATGGTTTCGCCATCACTGTGGGGGAGAGGGAAGACGGGGCATCGGGCCTTTCGGCCCCTGTTTTCGACTCTGCCGCCGGCTTGGTGGGCGCGGTAACCATCAGCGGACCAACACTTCGGATGCCGTTGGAGACGTGCGAGGCCTGGGTGGAACCCCTTCTCGCCACAGCGGAGCACATGACCAGGCTCATTGGTGGCCGGTTCCCCGGCGAGAGCTGAATCCTCAACCGTAGGGAGAATGACCATGCCTGACAAACCCCCGACAGTGGATGCGTATATCTCTGCCCAGCCTGAGGCCACCCGGCAGGTCCTCCAGGAAATTCGACGAACCATCCACGCCGCCGTGCCGAATGCGGGGGAGATGATCAGCTACGGCATCCCCACCGTCACCATTGGCGGGCACTACGTGGTGTACTTCGCAGCTTGGGCGCACCACATCTCGATCTATCCGGTCCCTCGTGGTGATGAAGGCTTAGCCGCGGAGATCGCCCCTTACCTCTCCGGCAAGGGGACCCTGAAATTCCCGCTGGCCAAGGAAATTCCTTTCGATTTGATAGCCAGGGTTGCTGCGCAACTCGCGGCAGGGAAGAGATAAGGGCCCCCAACTTCTCCGTTGAGGGCTATCGTGACAAACTCAAAGAGCTGGACGAGCAAATGAGAGCTGGTCGCCCCTTCATGGCTCACTCCACCCGGCACCTGATTGACGCCCAGCGCAATGGGTAGAAGTTAAGCGGGCGCACCTAGGAGGAGCACATATGGATTCTGCACGGACCTTTGAGTCGATTGTCATCATCTTCAATCCCAACAGCACCGGGGACGCGCCTGAGCTGGCGCAGCAACTGCACGACAGGCTGAGGGAGCTGCTCACGTATCAGCCCGAAATTACCCTCAAGCCCACCGAGCACGCCGGGCATGCGGTAGACCTGGCGCGGGAAGCTGCCTCAAAGGGCGGCGATGTCCTGGTGGTTTCGGTGAGCGGCGATGGCGGCTACAACGAGGTGGTTAATGGTGTGATGCAGGCCAAGAACCCGAAGGCCGTCTGCGCTGTGAGGGCTGCCGGCAACGCGAACGACCATAGCCGGATCATGGCGACCAAACCTTTGGAAGAGGCCATCGCGGAGGGACACGTTCACAACATCGACCTTCTCCGGATTCACACTGGCCAAACGGAGAATGAGCCCCTCGAATATGCGCATTCTTATATCGGATTCGGCCTCACCCCGGTGGTTGCCACTGAACTCGAAAAGGGCAGCAAAGGCGCTTTGAAGGAAATGGTCACGGTGATCCAAACCTTCTCCAAGTTCGAACCCTTCGGCATCCGCCTGGCAGACGGTAAGCGCCGAAAGTTCGACAGTCTCGTGTTCGCCAATATCAATGAAATGGCCAAGTACGCCACGTTGAGCGAAGCAGAGGACCACCCGTCGGATGGGAAATTCGAGGTGATCGTCTTCCCGCACATGCCCAAATGGCGCACTCTGCTGACTGCCCTCAAGGCCACCACGCAGGGGCTGGGTGATCAGCCGAGCGTGAGCAGCTACGAATTCACCACGCTCAAGCCGCTGCCGTACCAAATGGATGGTGAAGTGAAGACAGTGGAGGCCAACGTGAAGGTAAAAGTGGAGTGCGCTCCCCGCGCCTTGCCCACTCTCGGTTAGGCCCGTTGGCCAGCGCAGGCGGCCGTGACGAAGTCGTAGATTCGCCCGCGCAGGTCATTCGAAGCCGCAATCTTCAATACGCCCTTCCTATCGCCAATGGCGACCCTCAGCGGTAATAAGGTCCCCACCTTGTCTTCCGCGACAGCATGCGGGTCACAACGGGCGGGGCGGATGGTCAGCGGAAGTTCCTGCGGGGCCGTACCCACGGTTGTGTTTGTCGGCCAAGGATCCGTGGGGGATTGCGCCAGTAACGTGGTTTCGTCGATCGACTCAATGGTCAGGTTTTGCCCCGTCCCTCCCGGTGTGGCTGGCGTGATGACAAGGCGCACGACGGCGGTGCGACCGTCCGCGTCCACCTCCAGTGCCGGGTCCAAGACCATGGTTGCGACAGCGGCTGCTTCCGATGCAATGCATAGCTCTCCGGCGTTTCTGGGCAGGACGCCGAAGGGATCAGAGGCGCTGGCGTTTTCCTCTACAGGATCCTCGCCCGGGGCTGAGTAGCTGATACTGGCGTTGATTTCCGTTGTGGCTTGGTGTGTTTCGCAGGCTGCCGCGGGCAAAGCAGCAGGAAGGCTCTTCGGTTGGCGGGGTGGCAATTCAAGGCTGCCCTCTGATGGCTCCCAGGTGATGTCATCTTCAAACAAGGGAGATCGCAAACGGGCGCCGGTCACGGTCAGAGGTGAATCCGTGGTGTTCGTGAGCTGCAGCAGGATGGCATGTTGTCCGTACTGATCCCGGGATTGGTTGACCTCTACAGTGATGGGTCCCGAACTCCCGCTGGTGGGCTGGGAGGCTGGATCGCCCGAGTCACATCCGGACATAAGCGGAAGCGTCACAGCGACGGCCGCACCCACCGCAAAAGAGTGCCACAGCTGGCTCGTCATGCGATCAGTGTAGGGGCGCAGGCATACCGCCCGATACCATCGGGACCCCTCCACCCCGGCGCAGCAGGTTCCATAAAAGGTGCCGCAAGGTGTCGGTACCATGTGGATCACGAATACTTAGGCATCCTCCTCATGAAATCAAAGACGAAAGGCGACGCTGATGTCGTTCCAGGCTTACCTCGACGCTATTGAAGACAAAACGGGACTCACACCTCGGCAACTGGTTGAAATTGCGGAAAGTAAGGGATTCAACGACCCTTCGGTTAAGGCCGGGACCATCCTTGAATGGCTCAAAGCTGACTATGATCTTGGCCGTGGACACGGAATGGCGTTGGTGCACGTCATCAAGAAGGGCCCGGGGATTGACAGCAAGCATGTGGGATCGGACGGGACCCACCGCGACGAATCGGACACACTTTGGCTGGACGGCAAGGCCACTAAACCAACTTCATGACAGCATGGTGGCGAGGTAACACTAAGCATGCTTAGCTTAGTGTCAACACACTGATGGGCACGCAGAGAGGAACACCATGTCCACCGTGACGCAGCTGTTCAAGTCCCCTGCCGCTGCTATTTGGAAGGTGATCGCCGATGGCTGGCTCTATTCGGGCTGGGTTGTGGGTGCCTCAAGGATCCGCGCTGTAGACGAGCAGTGGCCCCAGGTTGGCGCGAAGTTGCACCATTCTGTTGGCTCCTGGCCTTTCCTTATCGATGACAGCACCCGGGTGACAAAAATGGAACCCAGCCAAAAGCTTGAGCTTCTCGCCAGAGGCTGGCCTTTGGGCGAGGCGAAGGTGCAGATCACGCTGGAGGACCTGGGAGGTTCCCAATGCCGGGTTTCCATCTCGGAGGATGCAGTGCGTGGCCCAGGAAAAGTGGTTCCCAAAGCCCTGCGGGATCCCATGATTTCCGTACGGAACCGGGAGACACTTAGACGCTTGGAGCTCATGGCTGCGGGCGGGGCTGGCCGGAAAAGCTAGGAAGCGGCACTAGGGCGCAGGCTGAACAGCGGATGGCATGACCCAATCAAAAGCCTCAGCTTTCGAACGCGCACCTTGGGCTGACTTGGAACGGTTGGGCTCACCCAGTTCCGCCAAGAGTTTCTCTGAAAGCGCCACGAGTTCCCCAAAGACGTCCGGAGTCAGCCACGCGGGACGTGTCGCAAAGAGGATGTCTTCGCTGGAGGTGTTGCCACTGGCCCCGGGCGCGAACGGGCAGCCGCCCAAGCCGCCAAGGGCGCCGTCAACCATCGCGGCGCCGGCCTGGATGGCAGCGAGCGTATTTGCAACACCCAAACCCCAGGTGTCGTGGCCGTGATAGACAATCCTGCGGGCAGGGGACTCGTCCCGCACGCGGGTGATGAGCCGGGATACTTGGGCGGGGACGGCTTGCCCCAAGGTGTCGCAGATGACTATGTCCGTGGTGCCTTCAGCGCGGGGATCGTTGGCGATGGAGAGGATGCGCTCCTCAGGAACGTAGCCTTCAAACGGGCAAGTGAAGGACGTGGCAATGCACAACTGGATTTGGCCACCGACTGCGCGGGTGTACTCAACAGCCTCGGGCAAAGCGGCCAGGCTCTGGTCAGTGGTCCGCCCGATGTTCGCCTTGTTGTGGGAATCCGAGGCTGACAGGCAATACTGAAAATTCCTCGCCCCGGCAGCGGAAGCTTTGGCAACGTGGCCGGGTGTAGCTACCCAGATCCAGCACTTCTCCAGTTCCCCGGGCGTGAGGGCCTGGACCACCTCCAGTGTGTTGGCCATGGTGGGGACCAAGTCTGCACGAGCCATGGAGCCCAGCTCGATCGCCGGCACTCCGAGGCGCAGCAACTCCCGCACGGTCTCGATCTTCTGTTCTGTCGGCAGGAGTTTGCCCGTGAGTTGGAGTCCGTCGCGCAGGGTAACGTCCTTGAGGATGACATCGCCCAACGTGCTGGCCAGAGGGCTTTCAAAGCGGTTCATGGTCGGAGGGCCTCCTCGCGACCGGAAGCCGCATTGATCTGTGCGGCATCCATGTTCAGGAGTCCGCCAAGGATTTCTTGCGTATTTTCGCCCAAGTCCGGGCCAAGGTTACGTATAGGCAGGGACTGGTCTCCGATCACCGGAACAATGCCCGGGAAGCCCACTCCGGGGAGGACTTCCTCACCCGTGGAAACATCAAACTTCTGGATCATATTGCGGGCGGCGTACTGGCTGTCCGTGCTGATATCGGCGGCGGTGTAGATGGGGCCGGCGGGAACGCCGGCGGCTTCGAGGGCCTCCAAGGCTTCAGCTCCTGAGAGCGTGGCTACCCAGTCTCCGATGGCCTCATCCAGTTCCTCGCGTCGGGCCCAGCGCCCCGCATTTGTTTGCAGGGAAGGGTCCTCGGCGAGGTCCGGGCGGCCGATGGTCTGCATATACCGCTGGTAGATCGAATCACCGTTGCCGGCCACCACAATGCTCGCGCCGTCTTTGCACACGTACGCATTGGACGGTGCGATGCCCTCCATCCGTCCACCAACGCGCTGCCGGTCCACGCCGTACGCCTGATAATCCGGGATCAGCGATTCCATCATGGAGAACATGGCTTCATTCAGCGCGACGTCGATGATGCGCTCGGTAAGCGGAACAGCGCCAGCCGAGTCCCGGCGTCGTGCTTCACGCTGGTACAGGCTCATCATGGAGCCGAAGGCGGCATACAGGCCGGCGATGGAGTCCCCGATGGAGACGCCAACACGCACCGGCGCACGGTCCGGGTCGCCCACCAGGTTACGGAACCCGCCGTAGGCTTCGGCGACGGCGGCGAACCCGGGCCGCTCGGAAAGTGGCCCGGTCTGTCCAAAAGCGGAGATTCGGGTGACGATGAGGTGCGGGTTTGCCTCGTTGAGGACGTCGGGCCCGAGGCCCCACTTCTCCAAGGTCCCGGGACGGAAGTTCTCCAGAAGAATGTCGCACTTGGCCACCAGCTCCAGCACGGCCTTCTTGCCGGTCTCCGTGTGGAGATCCAGGACCACGGACTTCTTGTTGCGGTTCAGCGTGCGGTACAGCATGGACGTGTTGCCCTTGTGCAGGCGCCAGTTACGCAGTTCGTCACCAGTCCCAGGCCGTTCAATCTTGATGACCTCAGCGCCGAAGTCAGCGAGCAGTCTGCCGGCCGTTGGTGCTGCGATGTAGTTGCCGAGCTCCAGGACCCGGACGCCGTCCAGAGGGGCGATGGTTTGGTGTGTCATGGGCTTCTTTCGTGAGTGCTGGATGGCGGGTCGGGGCTTATCCCATGTTATGAGTTTGAACTCATAATGCAAGCAAATTCTCCGTATTGGGCGGGTCCTGCTTCGGGCGGCGCGGCCGCTGTCCTGACCTTCGGGGGCGGCCTCGCGCCATAACATGGTCCACAGATACGCCGAACCGGGGGAGTGTGTGATGGGGCCGTTGGAATCAATCCAAGCGAGCACGAGGCAGAGTGAGCCGAGCCAAAGAGGGTCATTCTCGAGGATCCGGCGAAAGCGGTCTGCTAAGCACCGGAAGCTTGAGTTGGCCATATTGCTGGTTCTGATTTTGGCGCTGGCACTTTCAGCGACCCCGTGGCCGTCGGCCATGCTTATCCGAACCGTTTTTGAGCGCGGGGCGCAGGAGACCATCGACGAAATGACGCCGTACGTTCCGGATACGCCGTTGCAAACCCAGGCTGGCGTTGTTTACAAACCCGGTTCCACCTTTGACGTCTTCAGTCCCGCAGGCACCACTGGGCCACTTCCCACTGTGGTGTGGATTCATGGCGGCGCGTGGATTTCCGGTGCTCAGCGCGATGTGAATCCGTACCTCCAGATCATCGCAGCCGAGGGTTACACCACCATTGGCGTGAGCTATCCGATCGCCCCCGAAGCCACTTATCCCACGGCGGTGCGGGACATCAACGAAGCCCTCGCCTACATCAAGGCCCACGCAGCCGAGCTGAACGTGGACACCGGCCGCATTGTCCTGGCCGGTGATTCGGCCGGTGCGCAGCTCGCAAGCCAGATGACCACCCTGACCGTTAATCCTGGGTACGCCAACCTGATGGGGATTCAGCCTGCGCTCCAGAAATCCGATCTGGCGGCCACGATCCTGCATTGTGGCGTCTACGACCTTCGGGCCATGGCAGATCTCAACGGAATCGTGGCTTGGGGGTTCAAGACGTCCCTGTGGGCGTACACGGGCACAAAGGACTGGTCCGCCACGTACGCTGGCGCGACCATGTCCACCATCGACTTCGTCACCGACGAGTTCCCTCCGACGTTCATCAGCGGCGGCAACGGTGACGGGCTCACGTGGCTTCAGTCTGTTCCCTACAGCAACCGGCTGAAGGATGCGGGTGTCCCGGTGACCGAGCTCTTCTGGCCCGCTACGCACGAGCCGGAACTGCCGCACGAGTACCAATTCCATCTGAACTTTGAAGAGGCGCGCGAAGCCCGGGACAAGACCTTTGACTTCCTGTCCACGCACGCAACGAGGCGGTAGTTTCAGGGGCAGGCCCGGATCATTTCAAAGTATCTCCATGATGGAACTATTATTGGAGTATGACTTCCTCCCCTGAGGCACTTTCCATAACACGCCAGCCGTCTCTCTTCTGGGCATCGGTTGTGTGCGTTGCTGCGTTGGTCGTTGCTCCGCTCTGGATGCTGATCGGGAATCCGGCTGTCCTGCGTGGGCACCCATTTCTGCCCGTTCTCCTGGTGACTGCCGCCGTCGTCGGAGTTCTTTGGGGCGTCCTGCTGTGGCGTCGTCGCCGTGCGTTCCGGAAGCGGTCGGGACTGAGGGCTACTGGCGCTTGGGCCGGGCGGGCGGCGGTGTTGGCGCTTGTGGCCACGCTGTTGTGGCTGAATCCTTTCGCCTACCAATCCGGTGGCACGGCTGAAGCTGGAGCGATCATTGAGGTGTCCGTGGCTGAGTCACCCCCGGCCATCACCATGACTCCCAGCGTGGGAACGCCTGCCGAAGGACTGGTCTTCTACCCTGGTGCCCGCGTTGAAGCCCGTGCATATGCGGACATTCTCAAGCCGGCTGTGGATGCCGGAGTCCTCGTCGTGATCCTCAAGATGCCCCTCAATCTCAGCCTGCTGGACGGAAACCAGGCCCGCGCCGTTATGGCTGACCATCCGGAAGTCTCCTCGTGGACTGTAGGCGGGCATTCGCTGGGCGGAGTCACGGCGAGCTCCTTCGCGCTGAGCAATCCGGACGTGGACGGCTTGCTGCTCTACGCGTCCTACCCTTTGGACTCCCTGCGCGACCGGGCGGGACTGCAGGTCCTGTCCATCTCGGGCTCGGAAGACGGCCTCAGCACACCAGCAAAGATCGACGCTTCCCGCGAGCTGCTCCCTCCAGGCGCGACCTTCGTGGAGGTCCAAGGGGGAAATCATGCGTTCTTCGGAAGCTACGGCGCTCAGCCCGGCGACGGTAACCCCACAGCCGACCGCGCGGCGGCGCAGGAGCAAATCACCGATGCTACCGTGGCGTTTCTGACGCAGCGCAGGGCTGGCTGAGGCGTCCCGGGAATACTTCGGAGCAGCTCCCTGTTCATTGATTTAGATGCAAACGCATGTAAGCTGGATGAACGAGCAACAGGAGAATGCCATGGAAACCCGCCGCATCACCGTACTGTCCGCCGGACTCGGCGTCCCGTCGTCGAGCCGCTTGCTGGCCGACCAGCTGGCCGCCTCCGCCGAGCGGCAGCTGCGCGCGGCCGGTTACGAAACGAAGGTTGACGTGGTCGAACTCCGCGACCTCGCGGTGGATATCGCCAACAACTTCGTCACCGGTTATGCCGCACCGCGGCTCGCCGACGTGATTGCCGGCGTCGAGGATTCGGACGCCATCATCGCGGTCAGCCCCGTTTTCAGCGCCTCTTACAGCGGTCTGTTCAAGTCGTTCATCGACGTCCTGGACCCGAAGTCGTTGGACGGCAAAGCCGTTTTGCTCGGCGCTACAGGCGGCACCGACCGCCACCAGATGGTCCTCGACTACGCCATGCGTCCGCTGTTCACCTACTTGCGCACCAGGATCGCGGCTACCGGCGTCTTCGCGGGGCCGCAGGACTGGGGAAACACGGACGACGGCGCTTCGCCCCTCTCGGTGCGCGTGGACCGGGCCGCGGGTGAACTCGTGCAGCTGTTGAGCGGGCCTCAGCCACGGCGGAAGAACGACTCGCTTGAGTCGCTGCCGTTCGAGCAGTTGCTGGCCGGGATCTCAGCGGGCAGGTAGTCCTCCCGTCTCCCTTGTCTGGGGGGTCCTCGCCAAGCGGCCGTGGACAATGGGTGCATGGACATTGCAACGCTGCACCACCTGGACGAGTTGCTGGAGGATAACGAGTCCCTGACTGTGGCGAGGATATCGGCATATCTCGCCACGCATCGCTTGGCGACCGCCAATTGGTTCGGTCCAACCGGGCGCTCATCAAGTTCCTCCTGGATCGAGCGCGACGGCACGGGTTGGCGAGTGTGGGAGACGGATGAGCGCGCTGGGATCATGGATCACTGCATCCTCCGCACGGAGTCGGAGAAAGAGGCCGTGGATAGCTTCCTCCGCCGGGCACGGCTCCACCTTGCGGCGAACGCCACGGCGGTACGTCGCGGCTTTTGACGCTCGCCGTCGTGGGATTAGGGCGCCTCGGTACGCTGTGACCGCCGCTTGGTTGATTCCGGTCCTTGGAATGCCCGAACTTATTATCCGGTCCGATCGTTGGGGCAAACATGAAGTGTCCTGTGGATTCCATTGACCTTGTAATGAGCGAACGAAGCGGCGTGGAGATCGACTACTGCCCGCAATGCAGGGGTGTGTGGCTGGATCGTGGGGAGCTGGACAAGATCATTGATCGAGTCGCGGCAGAAACCATGCCCGCCCCGGCCCGGCCCGCCGCCGCGCCGTCCCAGCCTCCCATCGCGCCGCCGCCCATCTACAATCCGTTCGAGTCGCGGCCCCAGCAGCCGCGGTATGACGACAGGGACCGGCGGGACTACGACCGCCGGGACAACGATCGCCGCGACGGGTACGACCAGTACGGCCGCAAGCGCAAGAAGAAGGAAGGCTTCCTGGGGGACTTGTTCGACTTCTAGTTGTATTGACCACGGACGTTCGGAACTGTCTCTTATACACATCTGACGCTGCCGACGAGGAGCGTG
>NZ_JBLYIE010000020.1:0-17891 GCF_048537125.1 Paenarthrobacter sp. PPS72
TGCCTCTCGGATTGGCCAAACGGAGTTCTAGACAAACCCCATCTTTCCCGATCCGACAGGCATTCTCTGTTTAAAACGCCGCTACAACCTCAACCCGACCGGTGGATCGAGGCTAAGGTCCCGGCGGCATTGGGGTGCATAGTTGAGGGGTGCCGCCGGGTGCATTTCGCGCTCGGGCTTTGCGACTTCCACCGGAATGCGTTCCTGAGGGCGAAGGGTTCGGGGCTGCGGGCCTCGACGCCCGCAGAATGGATCTCGGTCACCGAGCCGGTCCTTCTGAACAGGGAGAAGCGCTGCTTAGCTGGATGCGGGCACGATGCGACGTCGAGCGAGGGACTGTGCTCGAAGCATACGCGGCTTTATCTGAGCTGGGCCGGCAGGCAGCCGGAGGTTTCCGGGTCGTTTGTCGAGGACTGGGTCGCGAGGGAATACGAGCCGGAGGTCATCATTGATGGCGTCCCGACGACCTATGCGACCCGCGTCGCAGTCCCGTTTGCCTTGCTCCCAGAGCCGGTTCGCTCGGAGCTCTTGTTCGCGGTCCAGGCCCGGGACCTCGCAGGGATCTCACGGTTCGATGCCCTGCTGCTGCGGATGGTGTATTTGGACTTGCGCCGCCGTGGAGTGACCAGCGTCGTGGGCCAGACGTCGCTGGGGCAGCCGAAAGGCCATAAGCAGGTTCGGTTTCTCCGTGAGGACCTTCAGCGACGGATTGACGAGGCACATCGTGACTGGTCCGGGCTGGACCCCCGCGACGACCGCGTCCTCTACTTCGCTGACCTCGCTTTGCGGGAGTCCCAGCAGAGCTTCGGGCATAACGCCAAGATCGACCTGCGGGGCATCAGCCAGAGTTGGTTGGCCCAGTCCGTGGCCGCCTGGGCCAGACACGGCGGCCCGCACAACGTCCCCACGCTCTACTCGGCACAGCACGCTTGGACCCTGATAGACGAAATCCTTACTCTCCGCGGCACGCCGCCGACCGCGCTGGGAGTTGCGGACATGGATGCTGTGATCAAGGCGGTGCGGGAAAGGTGGCCGAGACAGCACCCGCAGGCCAAGGTCATTCGAATGGTCAGCCAGGTCATCGCCTTCGGCCGCCGTGACGCCTCGGTATCCCGTTTTTGGAAGGACGTCCCCGCCCAGTTCGCCGTTGAAGAGGCCCGTCACGCGGCGGCAGGCAAGCGTTCCCGGTCCGCAGCGAACGTGGACGAGCCCTTCCGCTACACGCCGGCCCCCATCATCGATTGGATCATGGACCACATCCAGTTGATTGACCGCGGCAACCCGTACACCACCGCGGAGGCCAGGGTCATGATTCACCTGCAGGAGCGGTGTGGGCGCCGCACCAGCGAGACCGTGCGCTTGAAGGAGGATTGCGTCTCCTATGACCACAGCGGGGCCCCTTACCTGAACTGGACCCAGGCCAAGCCGCCTTGGCAGCCCGGGCCAAGGCTTCCCATCCATCAGGAAACCCACGACATGATCCGCGAGTGGCAGCAGATCAAAGCCGACCACGGCGTTGTTTCCCAATGGCTGTTCCCAACCTTCAAAGGTACCTTGGACCATCACCGGGTCGATGCCTTCCTCAACCACCGTCTGCGCGATTTCCTGAAGATCCTTGCCTCGCAGGCACCGTTCACCGGCCCGATCGAGGGAGCGGAAGGCAACCTTGTTTATTTCGACCTCATCCGGATTGATCCGTATTCGTTCAGGCACGCGTTCGCACAACGGCTAGCGGACGCTGTCGACGAAAACGGAGTCTCAACCACACCACCTGATGTCCTGCGCGAACTGATGGGGCACAAGAGCCACGGCACGACGATGGCTTACTAAGAGGTGACCGCAAAGCGCCGAAAGAAGGCGATGGCCTCGCTGCCGACACGGCGGCTGGACATCAACGGCCGGGTCGTTCCCTTCGACCGGGAACGGGAGGGCTTCGGCAAGATCGCGCTCACCGTGGGAACATGCACCGAACCCCAAAACGTCGCCGCCAACGGCCACTTCTGCAGCGTTGATTACGCCTGCGAGGCGTGCCCCTTCTTCCTCGTTGACCCCTTGGAACGCGATGCCATGGAAGCCAAACGGCTCCATCTGAAGGTCAAATACGAACGCGCCCGCGCCATTCAGACCCGCCAGCACGTACTGGACTACCTGCTCAAGCGAATTGACGACTGCTCATCCCTCATTGGAGCCATTGACGCCTACATCGCATCCCTTCAACACGCCGAACGCCAGAAAATTGAAGAAGCCCTGGCAGCCATGGCCGACATCCGTGCCAGGGCGGCCCTGCCGCGCAGGATCGACCTGCGCGGGATCCTTCAGGAGGGCGTCTCCAGTGCCGGGCAGTAGCGGGCAGGCTCTCCGGGAGCACCGGCAGGCGATGTCCGGGCTGAAGAAACAAGCCGTCGGCCAGACTCTGCTGGCCTTGGCCGGACGAGGGGCGGCGATCACCATCTCCTCCGTGGCCAGGGAAGCAGGCGTATCCCGGGAATTCATCCACAGCCACCCCGAACTGCACACCGCCGTCAAGAAAGCAGCCCACAAAGTCAGGGAAGCGCGGAATCGCGACCAGGTCCTGACAGCAGCTGCCTCCGCCCGTGGCGCAGCAGCGGACCGCTTGACCTTTGTCGCGGAAATTCACCGCCTGCGGGGACTGGTGAAGGAACAAAAGGAAAGCATCAACGAACTACGCACCCAGCGGCGCCGATGGCTCGGAGCGCAGTTCCCCGACGCCGGCCACGTCGACCCGGCAGTCCACGCGGAACTGCGTTCCGCCAACGAACCGCTCATGTCCGAAAAGGCAGGGCTAACCAAGGGCTAACCAACACCATCAACGATCTTCGACGGACCATCAACGCCCTCAAACACGACCTCGACGCCGCCCGCGAAGCCTTGGCCCAGGAGCTTGCAGAACCGAACCGGACAACGCTGTCGCTAACGGCACGACTCAGCCGGGCTGAACGCGATTAGCGCGTTTCAGAGTTTGGCAGTCTCGTGACCCATGCCATCCACCCGTCTCGAAACGCTAGTGATTCGAGGCACCGAGGTTTAGAGACACCGAATCCAACTACTGGCCATGGGCGCCGGGCGATTCACTCTCACCTATCCCGGAACCTGCCATCAACTTTCTGTGGAATGGCGTTCAAACGGACAAAGATGCCGTCTTTGGGATAGCCACAGGGTCCTTCGCGCCAGCTTCCTGCTCCGTGAAGTCGTTCAGGTGCGTTCCCGGGGCCGCAGCGCCACCCACAGACCGCACCTGCGGCAGATATACGCTGGCTCGGAGCCAAGGGCATGGAGTTTCCTGCGCGGAAATGCCCGCCCACAGCATGAGCACCGGAGCTCGGTTTCAGAGGCCATATTTCGCCTTGGCTTTCATTAATTGTTCGATGGTCGGAGTTCACGTGAGCAGGCCGCCCGCGGCGACCTGCCCGCCGGTCCCCGTGCCAGGAACGGCAACATCGAAATGTTCGTTCACGGTGACTCCTGCAAATGGCTTGATCTTTCGGGTTCTGCTCGTCAAACGTTTTTTCAGCACGCATGGTGGTGACCGAGGGCTCCTGGTGTCAGCAGCTGCAGCTGTGGACCTGGTTCCCCGGTTTTCCGGTTTCCTGCGCGTCGGTCTGGGAGAGCATTTTTCCGGCCATGTCCGATGCGAGCCGGTACGCCTCCCCTACGGGGATGACAGTGCCCTCGGGGTGGTCCTTGAGCCAGGGTTCGGCTTCTTCAGGTGAGGCGAAGAAATGGACCTGGTTGCAGAACGATGAGCGGACCGAGCTCATATCTTGGGGGTTGATCAGGGACACCACGGCCGTGGCGGGTTCGACTTCGGTGACGCCGGAGCTGCCGACGCGCAGGCGCACGGGGGTGCTGGCGGAGTCATAGGCGGATTCGATCCGTGCGGAGGCGCCCAGAAGGGTAGGGAAGATCAGGGTGTCCAGTGCGCACCAGGTGTAGAGCTGTTCGCCGTCCACTTCGAAACGGTGCCGGGTCGGGCGCTGGGTCAGTCCCATGCCGACGATCCGGCCTGATCCGTCGTACTCGGCGTCGGTCATTGCCTCAAGGGCGGCCCGGACTTCCTCGACGGGGCGGCCTGTGGCGGCGGCAAGGTCCGCTGCGTCTACAGGGTCGCCCAGTGCCAGGAGTTTCAGCAGCGGCAGCCACAGCCAGGGCTGCATGCCGGTTTCGGAGGAGGCGAGGCGGTCGGTGACCTGGCTGACGTTGTTCGTCATCGTTGTTTCCTTTGAGGGGATTGAGCTGGAGCTGGCGTGGGTCAGGAGGCGCAGCAGGAGAGTTTGGAGACGTCGGTGGTGAAGGACTGCGCGGCGATTTTGATCCCTTCGACCATGGTCAGGTAGGGGGACCAAAGGTTCGCGACCTGCTCCACGGTCATGCCTGCCTCCAGGATGTACACCCCGGCGGCGGCCAGGTCACCGGCCTCCTTGCCGACCGCGGTGATCCCCACGATGCGGCCGGTGCTGTTGTCGGCGACGATTTTGATGAAACCGCGGGTGTCCCGGTTCACCAGTGCCCGGGGCACGTATTCCAGTGGCAGGACCCTGCATTCACACCGGATGCCCGCTTCGTTGGCTTCCTTATCGGTCATGCCGACCGCGGCCAGTGTCGGGCTGGTGAATGTCACCCGGGGCAGGTGCCGGTAGTCGATCTCGCGGCCGGCGTTGTTGAAGGCGTTCTCGACCATCAGGGTCCCGTGGGCGGAGGCGACGTAGACGAATTCCCGATGCCCAGTCACGTCCCCTGCAGCCCAGATCCTGGGGTTGGAGCTGGCGAGGGTGTTTTCAACCAGGATCTGGCCGGTGTCCCCGGTTTTGACGCCGACGGCATCCAGGTTCAGTCCGTCCGTGACGGCGCGGCGCCCGGTGGCTACCAGCAGCTTCGCGGCCCGGAATTCTTCCTGGCCCCCGGCGACCGTGGCGGTGACAACGACCTCTGCCCCGGCCGGATCTGTGCGGGCTGAGGTCACGGTTGCGCGACGGACCACGCGGATTCCCTCGTCGGCGAAGACGCTCATCAGGGCACGGGAGGCTTCCGGTTCCTCGTGCGAGGCAAGCCGGGAGCGGACCAGCAAGGTGACTTTCGATCCGAGGCGGGCGAAAAGCTGCGCCTGTTCCAGGGCCACGTAGCCGCCGCCGAAGACGATCAGGGACTCGGGCACCTCGTTCAGTTCCATGGCGGTGGTGGAAGTCAGGTAGTCGACTTCATCCAGTCCCGGCACCGGGGGTGCCCACGGGGCCGAACCGGTCGCGACCAGATAGTGGGCGGCGGTCAGGGAGTCGCGCGCACCGTCGGGTCCGGTGACTTCCAGGACAGGTTCCTCCGGGGTGCCTGCGAACACCGCCGTGCCATGGCGCAGGTCCCACCCGTAGTCGGCGGCCAGATCCACGTATTTATCCGAGCGCATGCCCTCGACCAGGGAACGTTTCCCGTCTATCAGCGCCGCCATGTCCACCGGGGCCGCTGAGGTGCTGATCCCGGGGAACCTTCCGCTCGCGTCCAAAGCGACGTGCCGGGCTTCCGCGGCGGCCAGCAGGGCTTTGGAGGGGATGCACCCGGTATTCACACAGGTCCCGCCCACCGTGGAGCGTTCAATCATCACGACGCGCTTGCCCAGCTTCGTGGCCCGGATGGCGGCGGCGAAGGCGCCGCCGCCGGAACCGATCACGGCCAAATCAAAGTCCGGTGCTGCCTCAGGCATTAGTCCTCCATGGAGTCTTGGATGAACACTGCGGCGTGTTCGTCTTGTGGGTGCTGTCCCCAGTCTGCACCTTCCCCTGCGCGGGAAGGTCAAGAGCCGGGGCGAAGAGCGGGGTGTTTGCTACGGAAGTGCGGTTTTGAGAAATGCCTTCAGTTCGGGTGCGGAGCACGTCGGGGTTTGGCGCCCCTGCGGAACCTTCCAGTAAAATGGAAGGATTATGTGCGGTTTCGGAACGAAATTAGGGACCCGGAATGCGAATTGGTGAAGCTGCAGCCGCTGTCGGTATGACAACCAAGGCGATCAGGTTTTATGAGGATCGGGGGTTGCTCCCGCCGGCTGAACGCTCCGCGAACGGCTATCGTGCCTACGCGCACGACACCGTAAGCCGCCTCGAATTCATCCGCCGCAGCCAGCTCGCCGGACTGTCCCTGGCGCAGATCCAGGGCATTCTGCGGGTCCGCGATAACGGCATAACGCCATGCACTCACGTACGGGACGTGCTGGGGAAACAGCTGATGGATCTGGATCGGCAAATCGCGGAGCTCACCGCGCTGCGGGCGACCGTGGCCGAACACTATGCGACTGCTGAAGCAGCCGATCCGGAGTGTTGCGACGCGGAACAGATTTGCAGCTACGTTTGACCCGTCTTCAGGCGTGACCGCTTACCCGGCCCCTGCGGCAGTCAGTGCGTGATGCTCCGTCCCCCTAGGAAACCATAGCCGTCTCACAACCCTTGGGTTTTGAGACGCGGAGGATTCGAGACACTTGATCAGGGATGAGGGGGGTTCCGACTGCCTACAAAACGTCAAGTGTGCCGGGGGCATACTAAAAGCCGGTGATGCAATGCCCCAGGGCATTGAATCACCGGCCTTCGGTGGATTTCCACAACGGCGTATCGGAGTCCCGCGGTTCAGCGGCTTGCATAATATACCCCCTGGGGGTATATTCGAGGTGTTGTCAGTGAAGTGGTATGTCCCGGCCGGTGCCCTGCACCGCCTTTCACAGCCGTTCAACCCCAGCGCCCATCGATCCTTCGTCTTCAAGGAATGGAAACTGACATGTGTGGAATTCAAAACCGTACTGAACTGCCTCTCGCTTCAGCCGCTTCGGGCTGCGCCTGTTGCTCCACCGAAGCTTCGGCGGCCTCCACGGCCACGGTAGCACCCGTACCAGCGGGACCGAATTCGCCGTCGAGGGCCTGACCTGCGGACATTGCGCCGAGACCGTCCAGAAGGCCGTCTTAGGACTCGAGGGTGTGGAGTCCGCGTCGGTGGACCTCGTTCCGGGCGGTCGCTCCCGTCTGACTGTCAGCGGTGAAGCAGACAGTTCCGCTGTGCGGGAGGCTGTTACCTCCGCCGGCTACACACTCATCAGTAACTGACCACTCCAAGCTCATCCGGCAGCGAGCCTGCCCGAAGTGAGGCGGAGTCTCCTCTCAAGGAGGAACCATGGAAGACCACACCCAGCACCACGGCGGGCACGCCAGCCACAACGGCCCGCATGTGCCTGTCACTGAATCCCACAGCGCGCCCCCTGCATCGGCCGCCACGGTCACGGTTACCGAGCACGGCCGCGGCCACCACGAGGGCCATGGCGGGCAGGATGACCGCGCCGTCCACGCCCATGGCCAGCACGCCGGGCATAGCACCGCGATGTTCAAAAACCGGTTCTGGCTGACCCTGGCCCTGTCCGTCCCGGTCGTATATTTCAGCCCGATGGTCGGGCACATCCTGGGCTATATGGCCCCGATGTTCCCCGGCTCGGCCTGGATCCCGCCCGTCTTGGGCACGGTGATCTTCCTTTACGGCGGCCAGCCCTTCCTCCAGGGCGGATCGCGGGAACTGAAGGACCGCAGGCCGGGCATGATGCTGTTGATCGCCATGGCCATCACGGTCGCGTTCGCCGCGTCCTCGGTCACCACCCTTGGCATCGGCGGGTTTGACCTGGACTTCTGGTGGGAACTGGCCCTGCTGGTGGCCATCATGCTGCTGGGACACTGGATCGAAATGCGCGCCCTAGGCTCGGCGCAGGGAGCGTTGGATGCCCTCGCCGCGCTGCTGCCGGACGAGGCCGAACGCGTCACCAACGCCGGTACCGAAACCGTGCCGGTCTCCGAGCTCCGGGAAGGCGACACCGTCCTGGTCCGCTCCGGCGCCCGGATGCCCGCTGACGGAACGGTGGTGGGCGGCCAGGCCGAGTTCGACGAGTCCATGATCACCGGTGAATCCAAAACCGTCCCCCGGGGACCCGGGGACACTGTCGTGGCAGGAACCGTCGCAACGGATAACAGCGTCCGGGTCCAGGTCACAGCCGTCGGGGAGAACACGGCACTGGCGGGCATCCAGCGGCTTGTCGCCGAAGCGCAGGCGTCCTCCTCCAAAGCCCAGGCCCTGGCCGACCGGGCGGCGGCCTTCCTGTTCTACTTCGCCGCGGGCGCGGGCGTGCTCACCTTCATCGTCTGGACGCTGCTCGGGAGCGTCCCGGAGGCTGTCACCCGGACCGTCACCGTCCTGGTGATCGCCTGCCCGCACGCCCTGGGCCTGGCCATCCCCCTGGTCATCGCCATCTCCACCGAACAGGCAGCCCGCGCCGGGGTGCTGATCAAGAACCGGATGGCGCTGGAGCGGATGCGCACCATCGACGTCGTCCTGTTCGATAAGACCGGCACCCTCACCACGGGCGAGCCGGAACTGAAGGACATCGCGGCCGTACCCGGCGGGAACTCTGACGCGCTGCTGGCACTTGCCGCGACCGTGGAGTCCGACAGTGAGCACCCCGTGGCACGGGCCATCGTCCGGGCGGCGCGGGAGCGGAACCTGAGTATCCCGCAGGCCACTGACTTCAGTTCCCTGACCGGGCGGGGCGTCCGCGCGACCGTGGATGGCCGGACTGTCCATGTTGGCGGGCCTGCGCTGCTGCGTGAACTGGGTGCCACCGAACCCGACGCGCTGGCACAATCCACCAGCGCCTGGATGGGCCGCGGCGCGGCGGTGCTGCACGTGATCGACGGACACGAGGTTCTGGGAGCTGTCAGCCTGGAGGACAGCATCCGCCCTGAGTCGCGGCAGGCCGTCGCGGCGTTGCAGCATCGAGGGGTGAAGGTCGCCATGATCACCGGTGACGCCCGTCAGGTCGCCCGGGCGGTGGCTGAAGACCTGGGCATCGATGAGGTGTTCGCCGAAGTCCTTCCGGCGGATAAGGACAAGAAGGTCGCCGAGCTTCAGGCCAGGGGGATGAAGGTTGCCATGGTCGGTGACGGGGTGAACGATTCCCCGGCACTGGCACGGGCCGAGGTCGGTATCGCCATCGGCGCCGGCACGGATGTGGCCATGGAATCCGCCGGGGTTGTCCTGGCCGGGAATGACCCGCGGGCTGTGTTGTCGATGGTGGACCTGTCCCGGGCCAGCTACGCCAAGATGTGGCAAAACCTGATCTGGGCCACCGGCTACAACGTCCTCGCGGTTCCTTTGGCGGCCGGTGTCCTGGCCTTCGCCGGGGTCGTGCTGTCCCCGGCAGCCGGTGCAGTGCTGATGTCCGTGTCCACGATTGTGGTGGCACTGAACGCCCAGCTGCTGCGGAGGGTGAAACTCAATCCCTCCCAGCCACGTTGAACAAGAAGCTCTGATCCGGCAGGGATACCCCTGCCGGTAGGCTTAAGGATCTGAACAACCTGCACGGAAGGGAGGAAACGTTGTGAGCTCACTATCTCGTGGACCCATGATCACTTTCCTCCTTCGTGCGGGCTTCCTGACGGCGGCTCTGGCCATCATTGCCGGCATCTTCGGCATGCACATCATCACCGGCGCACACCATATGAGCGCCGCGAACAGCATGCCGGCAGCACCCGCCCAGTCAACCGTGCATCTGGAAAGCCTTCCCGCCGGCCATTCCCAACCACCGGGGGCGTCCACGGACGGGGCGGTGGTTGCCCAAGCGGCAGCGGGGGCGTCTTCGTCCTGCGCCCCTGACGGGTCCTGCCCCGAGATGTCCGCCGGCGGCAACGCTTGCGTGCTGTCCCCGGGAAACACCTCGCTTTCGGCCCCTGCGCCGGGAACAGCAACCGATGCCCTACCGGACTTTGGTGCGGCGGCTGCAGTCAGTACCCACTATTCCTACTCACCGGAGACACCCGCTCCCGGTGACCTCTGTATCAGCCGGACGTAAACCAGCACGACGCGCCGTGTCCTGCCCGGCCCGGCTTCGAGCTACCTCGGCACGCATAAAACAGGCCGCCCCGCTCGGGGGCCGTCACTGCATGCAATCCACAAGGCGCTACGCGCCGCTGATACTTTTGAGGACCCTGATTTCCATGATGAAGACCCTGACCGTTTCCGCTGCCGCGATCGCAGCAGCAATCGCCCTCGCCGGCTGCGCCGCCGGCACTGAAGCCGGAAGTCCGGCGACCAGCAGCATGCCCGGCATGAACCACGGCGGCTCGACGATGCCCTCGGGTACAGCGTCGGCAACCTCCGCCGCAGCTTCGGCTGAGTTCAATGACGCGGACACCATGTTCGCGCAGATGATGATCCCGCACCACACGCAGGCCGTGGCGATGAGCGAGACCATGCTCAAAAAGGAAGGCATTCCCGCCGCCGTGACGGAGCTGGCCACCAAGATCAAGGACGCGCAGGGACCGGAAATCGAGAAGATGACCGGCTGGCTTGAAAGCTGGGGACAGCCCACCGCGATGCCCACCAACATGCCGTCCGGGCACAGCATGTCCGGGATGATGGGCGAGGAGGACATGGCCAAACTCGAGGCTGCGCAGGGCACCGAGGCAGCAAAGCTGTTCCTGACCCAGATGATCGCCCACCACGAAGGCGCGGTAATGATGGCCAGGACCGAAACCACCGACGGAAAGAACGCTGACGCGGTCCAGCTCAGCAAGGACATCGTCAGTGACCAGGAAGCCGAAATCCAGGAAATGAAAGACCTGCTGGCCACCCTCTAGCGAGCACACCACCCGGCACCGGCCCCGTCCCCACCGGGGCCGGTGCCTCCCCCAAACCCATTTCCCGGACCACTCTGGAGTTCCCGTGCCCCTGCACCTTATAAACCGAGGCCGTCCCGCCGCTGGATTCACCGCGGCCGCCGCCCTCCTGCTGACCTTGTCCGCCTGTGCCTCCGGCACAACAGCCGGCACCGCATCTACTCCCGCCGCGGCTGGCCTGCCCAGCTCGCACGTCCACGGCCTGAGCGTGAATCCCGCAACAGATCAGGTCGGTCCTGCTTGCTACCCATGACGGCTTGTTCGACCTCACCAAGTCCCCCGTCACCCGGATCGGTGACATCAACGACTTGATGGGCTTCACGGCAGCAGCTGACCATGGCGTGTTTTATGCTTCCGGGCACCCTGGCCCCGGCTCGGACATGCCCAACCCCATGGGCCTGGTCCGGTCCGCGGACGGCGGAAAAACGTGGGAGCAGCTCTCCCGCCAAGGCGAATCGGACTTCCACGCCCTCGCCACAGCCAAGTCCGGAATCGTCGCGTACGACGGAACACTGCTGACCAGCCCGGACGGAAAAACCTGGTCCCCTGCCACCGCCGGGTTCGTCCCAGCCGTCTTGGCCGGAAACCCGGAAACCGACACCGTTCTCGCCACCACCCGCGACGGGCTTCAACGCTCCACTGACGGCGGGAAAACCTGGGAACTGAACACGCAGCTCCCGTCATCCAATTCGTTGCGTTCGCCGGCGGCACCGAAGTCATCGGCGTCGAACCCGATGGTTCAGTCCAGTACTCAGCAGACGCCGGCAGCACCTGGACCCAGGCAGGCCGGATCGACGGACAGGTCCAGGCGATCACCGCAGTGAAAAAGACCGACGGGAAACCAACGATCTGGGCCGCCACCACCGACGGGCTCGTCGTATCAACCGACGGCGGCAATGTCTTCCGTACCCCTCCCACTGTCCAATGATCCCCGCCGGGTTTGTTGCCTGATCGCGGCAGTGTAGGCGGCGTACTCATGGAGCATCCGGAGAGGATCTGGTTCGTGGACCTCGCCACGCTGCGGGACGTGGTCGTGGACAGGGAGGCAGTCGAAGCCCGGCTGGAAGGCTGCACCGACTTGGAACGCGTGTGGGTTCTGTCCCTTCTGGGCCGGGGTGAAGAAGCAGTCAGCGAAGCCCAACAACTGCTGGCCGCCTCCACGGACCCGTTCCGTGCCCTGCTCGTTCTCGCCTATGCCTATCAGCGGCTGTATCGCTGGCGGGACGCCGCCCGGGTGCAGGAACGTGCCCTTCGCGCTGCACGCACGACATTCAGGGAAGCCCAGGTCCGCCATCAGATCGGGCGGCGGCTTTTTGATGAAGGCCTTTACCTCGCTGCCGCAGCCGAGTTCGAGTGGGCGGCTGACCTGTTCAAAGCGGCCGGACGTCCCCGCGCCGCCGTCACCTCCTACCGGGCCAGGAAACGGGCCAGAAAGATTCACCGGCAAAGCCGGCTCCCCGATTAAAGGGGGAGTTACTTACCAGCACGAGGACAGCCATACTGGCGCATAACAGCACAAGGAGGAGTGGAAAGGAGGCGCACAGGAACCCAGGCCCGGGACCGCACAAACAAAATTCATGCGGGGCCGGAACATTTTTCAGCTACTCAAACCTTTGGAAAAGAGAGTGCACAATGACCCACGGAACCACTCACAAACTGCTCGACGCCTACCCCAAGGACCTTGGCGGCATCGACCCGCACAAGCTGGCCGAATGCATCGCGGCCTGTTTTGACTGCGCACAAGCCTGTACAGCCTGCGCTGATGCATGCCTCAGCGAGGACATGGTGGCCGAACTGACCAAATGCATCCGCACCGACCTGGACTGCGCCGACATATGCACCACAACAGGCAACATTCTCTCCCGCCATACCGGCTACGACGCCAACATCACCCGCGCCGTTCTCCAGGCCTGCGCCACCGTATGCAAAGCCTGCGGTGATGAATGCGAACAGCACTCCGGCATGCACGAGCACTGCAGGATCTGCGCCGAGGCGTGCCGGCGCTGCGAGGCCGCCTGCAATGAACTCCTCGCGTCCCTCGGCTGACTAAGAGCCTTGATCAGCCGCTGAACCATCGTCGTGAAGGCCCGCCACAGCGCGGGCCTTCACCTCAGGCACCCGAAGAATGGGCGGGATGCAGGGCGCCTATGGTGACTTTTACGAGCCTGAGCACCGTCGCATGCGAAGTCATTTCAGTTGCAGCCCCAAGGGCATGCAGACAAAAGGCCGCGAGCTCGTCCGGGGCAACGTCCGAGCGGAAAGCCGCCGCGTCCGCTCCCGCTTGAATGAGCTCTGCGAACATATCCTGAAGGTGTTGCTGAGCCTGCCCTGCGTGTCCTGCCTGATGCAGGCGGGCCGCGTTCGCATCATCGCGGCCCGAGCGGGACAGGAAAGCATAGGCATGTAAAACGGCCTCGAGCTGCTGCGCGGCACCGGCAGTTTGATCTTTGATGCGGAGCAGTTCATCCAGATGCGACTGGACCTGGCGCTCATGCCAGGCCAGCAGGATGGACTCCACGTCTGGGAAGTACTTGTAAAGGGTCGCCCGGCCGATACCCGCCTCCTGGGCGATCGCAGACATCGTGACCCCCAACGTGCCGTGACCGGCAAAAAGGTGCGCAGCGGCGTCAAGAACGGCACCACGCACAGCGTCCCTGTGGGTCTCGATCGTCTCATTCCAAAGCCTTGGCATACCCGAATGCTACAACCTGACACAGAATAGACACAGTGGCTGGTTTCGATACATACTGTTTTACAAAACTTATCGAAGGATCCCCATGACACACCCCGGGCCCAACCCCGATTCAGGCACTGAGAGCAGAGAAACCCCACGGCACAAGACGCCGCGGTGGGTGAAGGCATTTCTGGTCGCTGCTGCCGTGCTGGTGGTCGCCATTGCTGTCATACACCTCAGCGGCGGAACGGTCATGAACCACACGCCATGAAACTAATGCCCCCCGCGGTGCGCAAGGCGGCGCTGACCGTCCACATCATCTCCTCCGTGGGCTGGCTCGGTGCCATCGCCGCGTTCCTGGTCCTGGCCATCGCCGGCCTGACGTCCACGGACCCGCAGCTGGTCCGTGCGGCCTATGTGGGCATGAACCTCATCGGGTGGATGATGATCTTCCCGCTCAGCCTGGCCTCCCTGATCTCCGGCATCGTCCAGGGCCTGGGCACCGTGTGGGGCCTGTTCCGGCACTACTGGGTCCTGATCAAACTCATCATCACCGTCCTGGCCACGGCCCTGTTGCTCGTACATCTCCAACCGGTCACCGCAATGGCCAAAATGGCCCTGGCAGCAGACCTGGGCCCTACGGACATGAACGGAATGAGGATCCAACTCGTCGCCGACGCCGGAGCGGCGATACTGGCACTGCTCATCACAAGCATCCTGTCGGTCTACAAACCCCGCGGACTGACCCGGCACGGACAAAAAGTCCTGGACAAACAACAGGCTCAGACCCGGCCAGCCAAGGGCGCCAACGCATAGGGGAGCGGGGAGACACTGCCGCAGGCTGGGCATCCATGAGGCTCGTTTCGCAGCCCGGCGCACCGCCCGGAGCGAGTCAACGGATGCTTGACTCCCCAGCCAAATACCGAAGGCTTTTCGCCAGTACCTGGGATCTACGATGGCAAGGGCAATTCTCGTAACTATGTCTCGCAACCTTCAGGCGAGAATGGAGTGCTCATCGTTAGTTATGAGACAGGTGGCGCCCAGTCTCTGGCTGAAGGAGTTCAATCCTCGCCAGGTTTCTGTGCGGAGGTCCACCTGTAACTCCAATACCGCAAGCCAATGGCTGACAATGCCTGACACACGCAAAAGGCTCAAACAGTTCACCCGTACAGCTGACAGCGTCTGCGGGGCTAGATAACTGGAGGGACCTGGGCGCGCACACCTTCGCACAGCTCAGGAAAGATGCGGTTCTATTGGGTCTGAAAAGGGTGTCGCGGACGTCGCATCTTTGTACTTCCGTTTGTGTCCGGCACTGCAACTATCGGTGTGTCGGGCACGTCTTTCACGTCGCGAGTTCTAGCATCCTTCGCATGAGCATCATCTCTGAGATGAGGTGCAGGGGGTGATGCGGCCATGGCAAACTTCAGATCATTTCTCGTGAGAATGCCCTCAGAACTGCGCTACTGGACCGTGCTAGATCCAGGCCAGCATGTAGTGGTTGAAGCGGATGACTTCCTGCTGCACCACAGGCTGGGCCGAGATGGCGCCGAGTCCACCAGCCAGTCATACGCTGCTTCGCTTGCATTGTTCTTCGACTGGGCTGAGTCAATTCGTAGGCCCTGGCAGGAGTGTGCTCCGTATCTTGGTCGCTTCGTTTACTGGCTCCAGCACTATCGCCAGGACCAAATAGCCGCCGATCGCAGCGAACTGGTGCGTGGTCCACGGCGAGTGAATGCGATCATGGCTGCAGTTCGCAGCTTCTTCCGGCATGCGGCCGCCGTGGGTCAGCTGGACCCGCAGGTGCTGGGAGTGGTTTACGAATCCTTCGACAGCTACGCCGTGAACGAAGCAGAACGGGGTGCACATCGTCCACGCGCAAGGGCCCGGCATCGGTTGTCCGAGCCGCGCTCCGCGATCGTAAATGCTGAAGGGGAGGACATCGTTGGCCTGATTCGAGCATCCCGTAACGCCCGTGATCGCCTTATTGTCATTGCGATGTGGCGGATGGGTTTGCGCAGGGGCGAGCTGGCCGGTCTGCGCCGTTCAGACATCCATTTTGTGCCGGATGCTTCCCAGCTCGGTTGCGGCTTTCGGGGAACGCATCTGCACGTGGTGCGAAGGACGAACCCGAACGGCGCCTGGGCAAAATCCCGCCGGCAACGAGTCGTACCGGCTGATTGGATGACGGTTCAGGCCTATGATCAGTACATCGCCGAGCGGGAACGCTTAGATCCTGCCGGGCGGTCGGACTTCCTGCTCGTGAAACTATTTGCCGATCCCTTGGGAACACCCATGAGGCCGGGCGCTATCAATGAACTCCTGACCCGACTGTCGTCACGCGCCGGCCTGAAACGACCCGTTCACCCCCACATGCTGCGGCACAGCTTCGCCACCAACATAGCGGCGCACGGCGGCACCGCGGACGTGCTCAAAGAACTCCTAGGTCATGCCTGGATTTCATCGAGCGAGGTGTATCTACACCCATCACCTGAGCGGCTCCGTGCCGTCGTCGAGCGGGTCCCGGCACCTCGAACGACTGGACAAGAACAATGAGCTACTTGAGCAGCGGCAGCCGATTCCGAGTCGATCCGGTAGCGCCGAACCGTGAACTGGACGTGCTTCGTGCCGCTTTGCGGCCCGACTTCCTGACAGCAGCCGGTTGGAAGGCCGACGAGCAAATCCTCGCGCCACCGCGAAATCATCCCGTACTTGGAATACGAGAGTGCGCGCGGAAGGAATGCAGCACCAGCGTCGCGACCCCCGGCCATGATCTCTGCCCCGCCTGCCGTCGTGAATTCCGTAAGGGCCACCTGTCCCTTGAGGAGTTCCTGAACACAACGAGCGGACGACCGGTACGCGGCGAAAGATTCTGCCTCGTCACAGGTTGCCCGCGCCCGACCAGCCAGCAATCGGGATTGTGCCTGGCGCACAACTTCCGGTTCCAGCAGCACTCCTCATCAACCGTTGAGGAGTGGATCCAGGCCACCCGGCCCACGCCGATGTCCTCCTTCGGGCCGTGCCAGGTTCCCTCCTGCTCCCGGGTCGCGGCAGTTCCGAACAGGCTTTGCCACCCGCATGCTCGACGGTGGAGCGGGGCCCGGCAGGCAGTCCCACCTCCGGATCTGGAAGTCTGGGCTCGATCGCAGGAACCGCCGGCCGATAGCGGCCGGATTGTGGCGTTCAAGGGCCAGACGGCAGGCCGTTCCTCCGTGGCTTCGAAAACGGGGTCGATGCCCTCGCCGATGACGGTTACCTCCATGACGCGGGCGGAAATGCCCTGATTGGAGAAGTCCGTGCCCAGGGCGTCACGGTAAATCAGGGCGGTGATGCCTTTGGGGGCTGCGGTGGCGTTGCTCATGTGCTGGCTCCTTTGAAGTGGTGGGGGATGTACTGCCCGGCTCTGGCCGGGCAGTACATCGGTTCTCAGTTCCTGCTAGCGGAAGGTCGGACGATGTTCTGCGGCGAACAGGACGGCTATGGCTTCGTTGTGCCAGTCCAGTGACGCGTATTGCCGGGTGGTGTCCAGTTCGGCGGGGTTCACATGGGCCTCGGTGATGACGGCTGCGGCCATGCCCCGGATGTGCGCGGCGAGGTCTTCGGCTGCGCTGGCGCTGTAAGCCACGGGGGACTTCTCCACGATTGCCGCGAGGGTTTCGAGGAAGACCACGGCTTGGGCCGGACTGTTGGCGATGCTGCGGTTTTCGGTCATTGTTCCTTGGTCCTTTGCTGGTGTGGTGCCTTGCCGGGCGGCGGGGGTCCGCCCGGCAAGGAGTCGAGGGCTGTTAGGCGGCGGCTGCTGCTTGGAACGTGGGCGGGATGCGGTAGCGGCTGGGAAGCTCCGCGGCGGCTTCGGGCAGGTCTGCCGGGCCTTGGGCTTGCCCGTTCTTCCAGTGGGAAAAAGCCTCTTCGGTGATCGCGTCCCAGTACCGGGCCTTGGTCCGGTAGAACGTCGTTTTCACGTCCCCCTCGCAGTAGGTGGCCATGCCGAACAGGTTGCCGATCCCGTCGGCGGTGCGGGTTCCGGCGACCATGACAAGGGGCCACTGGCCCAAGTCCCAGCCGTCAGATCCCCAGCTGGGGATCACTACCCAGCCGTGTTCTCCGATGAGTTCCATCCAGTCGTAACCGCCGTTCATGTGGTAGTTACCCAGCACGGTGACGCCGTGGATGGTTTCGCCGGTGTCCTCGGTCGTGATCGTCTCAACGCTGATTGCGTTCATTGGTTTTGTGTCCTTTGCAGAGGAATGGGTGAGGGAGCGGTGTGACCCGGCCAGCTACTTTCTTTCCTCCCCCGTTGTTTTTTGGCTGCTGGCGAAGCTTGCGGAGCTGTGGCCGACGGAGGCCTGTCTACCCTTGGGCAAGGTGTGGGAAATTCCCGGAGGAAATAAGCGACGCAGGAGCGCCGGAGGGAAATTCCTGCACCGCAGGCCCCGGAGCCTGCGGAGGGGCTAGACGGGGCGGAGCGGACACATAGAATCCGAAGGAATCTCAATGATGTTGTCAACGGATTCCTG
>NZ_JBLYIE010000021.1:0-18863 GCF_048537125.1 Paenarthrobacter sp. PPS72
CCTTCGCGTTGTACGGGCCAGCGGTCGCGTCGAGGACGAGCCCACCGAGGCCGGCGCGGGCATAAGTGGCATTAAGTGCCGTGGCCGTAGCGGTCCCAGGCGTGGTGATCAGGTCCTCAACGGAGGCGTCATCAGCCACGCCCGGAGGCCCTTCCGGACCCTCAGACGCATACGGCAGCGCAAGCCACGCAGTGACCCCGTTACCGAACTTCAGCTTGCCGGTGTCCGTCTCAATGCCAGGTTCACCCTGGCCAAGAACTGGGTTTACAGAAGCCCAATTAGCGGCAGTGCCGCGGCGGAGCTGGATTCGATTTGCCACTACAGAGTTCCTCCGTCGATGGTTGTTTCTGGGGTGTCGGCTGAGTCTGGTGACCCGCCGTCGACAGATGCGTTTTCTAGATCTGCTAAGCCGACAGTCTCAGGTCCAACTTGCGGGAAGTCCCGCGATGCGGGGCCTTCACAACCTCCATCGAGGTCGCTACAAGGGTGATCCACCGGATACCCACCACTTATGTGTAGTTCATCGAGCTGATTGGCGTATCGGTTGAGGTATTCGCGGTCCCCGTCTGACATTGGCAGGCTTCCGCTATTCACCTTTTCCCGGACGTCGTAGACCTGGTCACGGAGCGCGTTCAGTGAGGATTCGCAAAGGGTGGGAAGTGGCGCCGGTGCTGCTTCCGCGTCTGCGCTCCGCAGGCCTTTGGCTATGCCTGCGAGGAAGTTGCGACGTTCCGGCGTGCTGCTGAGTTTGCCAGCATCGATATCCGCAACGATCTGCTGCACGCCCTGGCTGGTCGACTCCCATGTTTCCGGATTCAGTGTCATGCTTGAGCTCCGCCGAAGACCAAGCCAGCGTCACGGGCAGCCAACACGGACTGGGGGATGTTGTCTTCGTCATGGATGCTCCGAGCAAATCCAGGGATCGTGGTGCCCATGACGTTGTTGATGTCGTAGAAGTCGGCCGGCACCTTTCCTGTAGCAATGAAGTATCCAATGACCGCGGCCCGCGTTTCGTGGCGCAAGGCTTCACCGCCGTGCCTCTCACCTAGGCCCACCATCCGCCCGTAAGCGCTGCCCGTGACTGAATCCGTGAACTGAGCACGGTCCCACTTGCAGTCATCCAGCTTTTCGAGTTCTCCCACGAGTGCTGACACCTTGGCGTTGTGGGCTTCGGCCTTCTTACGAAGCGCGGCAGCTTCTTTGTGCTCTTCTCGGGCTTCCGCTTCCAGCGCTTCCTTCTGTACAGCCAGCAGCTTCCTCCGCGCCTCCGCGGCCGCCTGATCGTAAGCACGTGCCTTGCGTTCCAGCGTCTGGACGTTGAGGGTGATCCGTTCGGCGGCCGACTCGTCTTCAAGGATGGCCGCGCCGGACTCTCCATCCAGCCGGGCTGCGTCTGCCCGGGCATCGGAGGCTTTGCGTTCCCACTCGGCCACGGTCTGTTCGGCCTTTGTGACGGCCGCCTGTGCTGTTTCGGGGCTCTTGCTGAAAATTCCCATGGTGTTGGTTCTCCTGGTACGGGTCTAGTAATAGTTGATGACGTCGCCGGTGATGGCGCCGCGGGTTACCCGCGGAGTGGCAGGTTTGGCTTTCGGGGTGGGGTTGGCAGGGTCTTGTTTCGGTGTGGATTCCCGGGCGTGTTTGCGCGTCAGCACCTCCGCCAGCTTGGCTGCAACGCGTGCAACTGCTTGCTGCCGCTCTTCCTCATATGGAGTGCTCTTTGCTGCTACCGCGTAGGCTTCGTCGGCTATTTGCTTGGCCTCGGCCTCAGCCAGGTAGATGCCTTTTGTGCCATCTGTGCGCATTATGGCTTCCGCGAGCGATTTCAGGGACGTCTCTGCGGCTCCCTTGGCTGCCCAGATGGACACAGCCTCAAGTTCGCCTCCCCGGCTCTGCAGGGGCAGTTCGCCGGCAGCAGCCTCGCGGAGGGTCGGAACGCCAAGCGCTTCGAGCACCGCGTTCCGATGCGCCCGTTCAGTAGCTGTCGGTCCACCATTGAGAATGTCTAGGACTGAATACCGGGCGGTCTGCTCCTTGGCGTTCGGCCTACCTTCGAGCGCGGCCAGAATGTCTGCGTCTGTGGTCATTACGGCCCTCCCAGGCTGTGCTGTGTGTGGTTCCAGGTGGGCCCGGTCCCACCTTCCACAAGTGGGACCGGGCTTTCTTGACCCGGTTCGGAGCTCCAGGAGGAACTCTCCGTGACCAGCTTCTGACACGACGGCCGGTGAAGGTTTCCGGGCTTCCGGCGGCGGAAACCTGCACGTATCTGGTGGGTAAGCGGTGGACGGAGCACTTGGCGCCCTCTGCAGGGGTCCTTTTCCCTTCGAATGACAGGGGTGTGGAGGCACGCTACCCGCGAATGTTCTCTTACCAGTCGCCTATGCGACGGCCTTGGCTATCAGGTAGTCGTCCACGCTGTCCGCGTCCACCAGCCATCTGCCGGCCACCCGTTGTCCCGCGATACGTTCGGCTGCGAGAAGCTGCCTGACGCGGCGCTCTGTACACCCCAGGAGTAGAGCGGCCTCTGCTGCAGACATGGAACGGATTGCAATGTCCGCCGGTGGTTCCGCCAGCACCGGCGAGGCAAGGGTTCGGCTGGATCCCATGCGTTGGTCTTGCCAATAGATAGCGGCCGCCCTGAGCGCATCATAGGTCTCGAGTGCTTCGTCCCGGACGTCCTCCGGTGCCCGCTGGATACTGTCCACTGCCTTGACACGTTCCAGGATCTTCACAAGGACCCAAGCGCTTGGCCCGCTCACATGGGCTCCGAGCGCACTGAACTTCGGCGGCCGGTAGACGCTCATCCGGCCAGCCTCCGGAGTTCCTCTGGGGCAGCCACCCTCGCTAGGTTCCACTGCTCCGGGGTTAGCGCGAGGCGGTTGAAGATCGCCATGATCACTGAATGCACCAGTGAGCCTTGGTGCTCTGCGATTTTCACCCGGCGCTCGTCCACGCCAGCGCGTAGGGCCCTCGCAGCGTAGTCCGCTAGCTGGTCCTCAGCCTGACGCAACAAAGCCCACCAGACGGACGGTGCGGCTTTCTCTGTGGTCTTATCGATCGGCCCCTCCTGCCCGATCCCAACATCAGTCTGAGCCCTGCCCCATGTCAGGTCCGAAGCCGGCAGCTCCTGCACCTGAGCCCGCAGCCACAAGACTTCGCCGTACTTCCACGAAACCAGCTTCAACAGGGCCTCCCCTGGATCTATATCCACCGGTTCACCCAACACGGCCAACTGCTCCTGGGCGGCAGCTTCCTGTGCACGTCGTGCTGCCGCGAGTTTCACGGCAGGGGCCGCGCCGCCATGCACCCGGCAAACCGTCGCACCGGCGATGGGAGCACGCTGGCACCGCTCCCCAGTCCCTTTCGCTTTCGCAATGCACTGACTCTTCATGAGGTCACCGCCTGTTCTGTTCGTTCATGGGGTCGCGTGGTCGTTCGAGGATGAGCGATGTGGCTAATCCCCGGTCAACGAGGCTTTGCGCGAGCTGGTCGGTGTCTAGTGGTCCGGCTGTCGTGCGTGGGCGGCGTTTCTTGTTTCCGATGTCGTGGTTTTGCTTGGCCATGGTTGCTCCTAGATGTTTGGGGGTGGCTATGAACAGGGCTCTTGGCCGTGGGTGTTTTGGTCGAAGCCTTCGGTGAAGCCTTGGCGTATGTCGCCGGCTCTTGCCATGAGGACATGGAGGGTTTTGTCGAAGAAGCCTTCTTGCATGGCCCAGATGGTGCGGATGTAGGACTTCGCGTACTCATCCCCGCCACGTCGGAATAGGAGGGTTTGGACGTGTTCGCGGACGGGGTCTTCTTCACCGTTGGCGAGGGAGATCCGTGCTGCGAGCCTTAGCCCCTCGGTGAGAAATGCTTGGGTGTCTGCGAGCCCAACTGGCATCCCGGTTTTGTCGAGGATCGGAAGCGTTGGTGCTGCGGCCTCGATGAGAGTCTTGAGGTGTTCCGTGTTGGTCATGCTGATTCGTCCTCGATTTCTGCGGTTCCCGTGGCTGTGTTTTGCTGGTCGATGGCTTTCTGTTCGAAGACCGCCTGGGGTCTCTGTGCTTCTTCCTCGGCTTGAGTTCTGAGACGTAGCTCGTACCCTCTTTGCAGTTGTCGCTCCGAACCATCGAGGTACTGTTGGCCACCTTGGGCCCAACCGCTGGCGGCGCCTTGGCGTGCGTCATGTGCTGCCATCAGAGCCGCACCCTTGGCTAGGGCTCTGTCCCCGTGGTCGGGCCGGTTGGCCCAGGCGTATTGAGGGGGCACATTAGGTCGGTGGTATTCCGCAGACCACGGACCTGTTCTGGCCGCCTGCTTGGCTTTGGCTTCTTCGAGGCGCTCCGCGTTGCGGATGGCTCGCTGGTCTTTCTTCCACTCGATCTCTTCGCCAACGCTGAGACCTTCGGGAGGGGTGCCCGGACTCCAGAAGTCCTTGCCTAGGATGGCCTCGACGTCGGTCTCTCCGGTGTGGTTCGGGTCGTCTGCCCAGCACTCTTGGTTCAGCCAGGTTGCCGGCATCTTGGTGTACTGCGGGTCTTGTCCTTTTCGCTCCAATGAGTAGCGGCGGGCCCCTGCCAAAAGGGCCTCGGCGCCTACGCCGCTCTTCCTCGCTTTTCGGTACGCGTTCAGTGCTGCTCCTCGGCCGACGTGGCGGGGATACGCTTCGTACCAGTCCTTGAAGTCCTGCTCCTGCTGTCGGGCGACAGACGCCTTGGATGAAGGAAGTTCAGCAGGGAGATCAATCTCTTTCTCTGATTGCGGCTCTTCGATGTGGGCAGGTGAGCCTGCCGCCTCATCGGGATTGGCTCCTACGTGTATTCCTATGAGTTGTTCCTTTAGTGGTTCTTCTACTCCTAGGGGGCAACGTTCTGTTGGGGCTGTAGCAACGATCTGTTGGGGCATAGGGGCAACGTTCTGTTGGGGCATAGACCCAATGGATTGTTGGGTCTGCTGGGGCAACGATTCGTTGGACCCTGGGGCAACAGATTGTTGGGTCAGCTTCTTGGGCATCAGATGCAACGAGTACTCAGCCCGGTTCCTGAATCGTGCGTCACCACTGGAGACAATCACGCCTTCCTTCACCAGCCGCGCAACGGCCTTACGGACGATCTCGTAGACGCTCGCCCGCTGCTTCCTGGCTGCTTCCGCCTCTGGGCTCGAATCGAAGTCTTCTGGTTTGCCCGGAAGGGATTTACCCAGTGCGGCAGCCAAGTCGTCGCGGCCGGCAAAGTACTTCGGCGGGGTCCCGTTATCCATAGACACGAGAGCCATCCGGCATAGCACCCGGAAGGACCGATCATCGAGTGTTGCCCAGTAGGTGAAGGCCTGAGCCACATTTCCAGCGCCCAAGTGTGGCCACCTCCTATTTCGTTTGCGTCAGTTGACTGTGCTCTATGACGTCGTTGGCCGTGTTTGTCAGCTTGCGTCGCAGAAACTCCAGTCCTGCCGGCCGAATCATCGTCGTTGCAGTTGGGACAAGTTCGTTACGCCGATTCCGATAGCTCCCGAGCTTCACGTCAAAGTGGTGCATGTAGCGGGCATACGGGAGATTGTTTCCCTGCAGGATGCCGAGCCTGCGGAGATCCCGGAATAGGATGTTGGGCCCGTATCCGAGAGCCTTAGCGACGGCTTGCATTGTGTAGAGCCCTTGGGAGTCCATGAGTTCGTCATAGGCTTGTACCTTGGGCGCTGACGCTTCCAGCCGTTCACAGGTGTCAGCAAGTTGCCGGAGTGCCTCGGAGAACGTTCTCGGCAGGCCACCTTCCGGAGCCTCTGTATACCCACCAGATTTCCGGATAGAGGGCAGCACCTCATGCGTAACCCAGCGTTTGAACGCTTTCGCCCCCTCCACATGGCTGCCAAGTACGGCGGCGAACAATCCGGGCTCTGAAACCACCGCCATCTGCTGGTTTCCGCCAGGGGTGTGCAGCTCTCGCACCCCCTTGTCTTCGCTATCAAGTCGGCGGAGCAACGCGGAGGTTGCCGAGTACCCGAGTATTACCGCGACGTCAGCGGCCACAAACCACATTTCTCCGTCAAGATCGAAGGTCCGGAGTTCCTGACCTGAGTAAGTAAATCTCTGGGTAGCTGTCACGGTTCCATCACCCCGGCGGCGGCGAAGTAGATGGAGACGGGGGCAGAGTTAGCCGGGTTCATGGCCGCCATCAAAGCGGTACGGGCGAGGTCTGGGAAGCTCTGCTTGTTTCTCGAGTCCCAAAGGTTCTCGATGACATCCGAAATGGGCCAGTCTGGCCGGTGCCCACACACGAGGTTGGCAAGTGCCTGCCAGTGGTGGCGCTGTAGTTCGGCATGAGCTTCAGTCCCGTAAGGGCTGCAGGGTTTCTGTGGTGCTATCGTTGAAGACATAATTTCAACTTCTTTCCTGGTAGATGGGTGTTGATTTTGAGGAGCCAGTTCGCCGCTGGCTCCTTTTTTGTTGGCTTAGTACCCGTGGCGGCATCCCGATCAGGATTGGTCTCGCGGGTCCGCCACAGTTTCTAGCCAAGCCGTGATGTCCGATCGGGAGTAGCGAACATGCGTGCCGATCCTGTGGCCCCGGGGCCCCTTGTGGCGAGACCTCCATACGTAAATGGTGGCCAGCGGAATCTGCAGCTCTTCTGCAAGCTGCGCGGGGGATAGCCATTCAACTGTCTGCTTGTCTGATGCGGTTGAGATCATCACGTTCTCCTGGGTAGTTGCACAGCTTGTTTTTGATCTGGAATAACTCTGTAGCTTTAGCTTGGTAGATTATTCAGCGCTTGTCAAGCTCCATCGTTTCCGACATACTGACTAAAGCTGAGGCACTACTAAGGGAGCGGTATGGCGAAGACAATCGAGCAGGTTATCGGGGAGAACGTTAAGCGTCTCCGGGAGAAAAAGGGCATGTCCCAGGCAGAGATGGGCGAGACGGTGGGAATGCTCCTTGGAAGCAAATGGATACCCCAAACGGTCTCAGCCGCGGAACGCGGCAAAAGGCAGTTCATAGCTGCGGAGATGCTCGTTCTTGCCGATGTCCTCGGCTGCCGAGTCCAGTACCTTTTCGAATCCCAAGACTCTTCTTCGATCCGCGTGAGTGAAACCTTTACCTACGCGCCTGACTACACCAGCCGGCTTGATGCCACTGGTGTGGACGACGAACAACTCCGACGCGTCTATTCGAAGCTTCTGATGACCCTAAAAGGGCTACCGGCCATGACGGCCACGTTGAAGGAAGACCTACAGAAGATCGAAGACACCACAAGGCATGCCCAATTCCTCCTCGAATTGGACGAAGCGCCAGGGGGCGACAATGCCTAGGCCTCCGCTTCAGATCGGCACTTGGGGGAAGATTAGCCGGGACGAGGTGACTCCGGGCGTGTGGCGGGCAATGGCAAGGTTCCGGGACTTTGACGGCGTCACACGCAAGGTAGAAGCCCGTGCTGCCGCCACGTCCAAGAATGACAAGGGCGGCAAAGCTGAGCGTCTTCTAATTGCGGCGCTCACTGACCGGGCAATGCCAGCTGGTGAAGACATCACCGCGGACACCAGGATCTCCAAGCTTGCACTCATCTGGTGGGCCGAGTTCGAAGATGCAGACCGGGCTCTGAACACACGCCGCCGCTACAGAGACATCATGGACAACTACGTCTCTCCTGGCGTCGGCGGACTACGGATCCGGGAAGCCACCGTATCCACCCTGGATCGGTTCCTGAAGACCATGCGCACCAAGCACGGCAATGCCACGGCAAAGCTCTGCAAGACCGTCCTATCCGGGATGCTGGGGCTGGCAGCCCGGCATGGCGCCCTGGATGGCAACCCACTACGGGACGTTGCCACGATCCCCACCAACCACAAAGAGGTCCGAGCCCTGACCGTGCCTGAGGTTGGCGCCCTGCGTGCCGGTCTTCGCCAGTGGGAGGCAGCCAAAACACAGGCCGGCCGTTACCCTACGGTGGACATCCTCGATGTCGTTGACATCATGCTGGCCACCGGCGCCCGGATTGGCGAGGCCCTTGCCATCCGGTGGAAGGACATTGACCTCATGTCTGACAAGCCGACCGTCACGGTTAACGGCACCATCGTCTACATTCCCGGGCAAGGCCTCACGATCCAGGACCACCCTAAGAGCGCCAATTCCCGCCAAAGGTACTTCCTGCCCGCTTTTGCCGTAGAAATGCTCCTGAGGCGGCAAATTGGCCAATTGGAAGCTAATCCTTGGGACGTAGTGTTCCCCTCCGCAGTCGGATCCCTCCGAGACCCAAACAATTTCCGCAAGCAGTGGCGAACTGCGCGGGACGATCTTGGATTCCAGTGGGTCACCCCCCACACCTTCCGTAAGACCGTGGGAACGCTACTGGAAGCCTCCGCAGGGATGACAGTGGCTTCGGCCCAGCTTGGCCATTCCAGCGAGAACGTAACTCGGAAACACTACGTCCAGAAGACCCATCAGGCGCCAGATAACACCGCAACGCTCCAAGCGTTCGGTTCGTAAGGAGAAACATGTCAGTTCCAGATCCGTATCACATCCACAGGCAATGGCACCTAGGGGACTTCCTTGACACATTGGAGGCTGAAGGACACCTGAAATGGAAGTGGAGTTACAAAAACTCACGAGCAGAATACACAATCCAAGAAAGTGACCAAGCACCCAAACTTCTCGACACGAAGCAAGCCGAAAAGGTTGCGCAGCGCATTGCTAACAGGGAACACATGGTCTGGATACCAGTGCCGCACTATGGCGGAGAGGACAACTGGAAGGCAACAATTGACCGCATGGAAGCCATGAAGGCTGGCGAGATCGCAAAGCCCTGGGAGGCCGCCTAAGTTTTCAAAGCGGTGGGTTTCCGGTGGATGAGTCTATGCCAGATCTAAGAAGAACAGCCTCTGATCTGCGTTTCCGCAGGTCAGGGGCTGTTTTTGTGTAGGGCTACTCGGACTTGAACCGAGGACCTTAGGATTATGAGTCCCGCGCTCTAACCAGCTGAGCTATAGCCCCTTGATGCCCGGTCCGGCAGCTGTGAAGCAGCAGTTCCGGGCAAAGCACTCCAGCAATTCTAATAGGTGCCGGGGAGTGCTTTTGTCACACCACCATGTCCTCGTAAGAAGCGCCCCGGTAGAGGTCCTCGAACGTCTGGAGGGTGCCGTTGATGCTGTGCGGCTCCACCATCTCCCGGCTCAGCTTCCCCATGGCCTCAAGTTCGTCCTTGGGAAGTTCGAGCAGCTGGGTGATCCTGGTGGCGAGCTCGTTGCTGTCGTTAGGGGCGAAGAGGTACCCGTTCTCCCCGTCACGGACCAGGTGCGGGAGCGCCATGGCGTTGGCCAAGAGCACTGGAGTAGAAGCCGACATTGCCTCCAGGGTCACCAGCGACTGAAGCTCGGCAGTGCCGGGCATGCAGAAGATATCTGCCTTGATATAGGCCTCGCGCAGGTCCTCGTCGCTCGCCAGCCCGAGAAACCTCACCCGGTCCCCCAGGCCAAGCTTGGCAACCTGGGCTTCAAGAGCGGGACGGACTTCACCGCCACCCACAATTTCCAGGTTCACGTTCAGTTCGCGCGGGGTTTTGGCCACGGCGTCGATCAGCACATTGATGTGCTTCTCCTCGGCGAGACGGCCCACGAACAGGACCGTAGGGTTGGCGTGCGGCTCGATGACCTCTCCGGGCTGCAGCTCGTAGGCCGAAGAGTCGATGCCGTTGGATAGGGGCAGGACCTTACGCAGGAACGCGTGCTGGTGCATTGCCTTGGCAGCGAGCGGCGTGGGCGTGGTGACCACGTCGGCCTGGCCCATGACCTTGCCCATGTCCTTCCACGAAATACGGCCAACGATGTCCTTGAACCATTGCGGGAACGGAAGGAACGGGTTGAGGTTTTCCGGCATGAAGTGGTTGGTGGCCACAATGCGGATTCCCCGCTTAACAGCCTCGTAGAGGACGTGCTCACCAATCATGTAGTGGCTCTGGATGTGGACGACGTCCGGCTTCACCTTGTCGAAAAGAAGACTGATTTCCTTCTTGATTTCCCATGGGAAGCAAATCCGGAAGTACTCGTGGGTGAACACACCGTGGGAGCGGAGCCGGTGAACAGTGGCTTCGTCGCGGAACTCGGTGTAGCTCTTACCAGTGTCCGGACGGCAGGCCAACACGTGCACGTTGTGCCCACGCGCCGTCATCCCCTTGGCCAGGCGGTAGCCGAACTGGGCGGCACCGTTGACGTGCGGCGGGTAGGTATCCGCGGCAATCAAGATAGTGAGGGGTTTGTTGGTTTCGGGAATGGTCACGTGGAGAACTCCTGATGGTCACGGTGCGGACAGCGTTGCTTGTGGCAATGCTGCGGTGTCGCCGGGTTGCCGCCCGCAATAGCGGTGGCGCAAGGTAAAGCTCTGCCCTAAGCCTTTCGGCCGGCAGCCGCCTTCGCGTCCTTCTTGCGTTTGGTGACTTCCGGATGGTGCCGGCTCAGGGCAATAACCCCCACGATAGCAAGCGTAGCGGCCGCGGCCATGGCGATGGCCAGCACGGCGTGGACGTCGGGACGAAGCTCACCCAGGATCACGATGCCGATTGCAATGCCCACCATGGGGTCGATAACGGTCAGCCCGGCGATGACCAGGTCCGGTGGACCGCCCGAATATGCGCTCTGAACAAACCAGGACCCCAGTCCACCGGCAGCCACAATGGCGATGAGTGTGTACCACTGGACATTGAGCAGGAACAAGCCATTGGGATCAAGCAGGTGCTTGCCGATGATGCGGGTCAGGACGGCAACGAAACCGAACAGGACACCTGCCCCCAAGATGTAGATAAAGGCACTCATCCTGTGCTTGAACATGACGGCCAGGGTTCCGAAGATGCCCACGGCAAGAGCCAGGAGGAGAACAATCGTCAGTTCGTCATCAGCGTTGACGTGATGGTTTTCCTGGGTGACATTGACCGCCAGCAGCACGAACAACGCTGAACCCGTCACACAAGCGCTGATGGCCACCACAGTGGCCCGGTTGATGCTCAGTCCTTGGTCCTTGGCGTTGACCACCGTGGTGATGACCAGGGCGATGGCACCGATGGGCTGCACCACGGTGAGGGGTGCGGACACCAACGCGATAGCGTTCATCACCATTCCGAGGGCAAGGAACAGCAGTCCGAGCATCCAGCGGGGATTGCGCAGGAGCCGCAGGAAGCCATTGGAACTGAGCGCCAGGCCACCTGTATCGGCTTTGACCGCGCTGCCCTGCCGCTGGGCGCCGATGGCGAGGAAGAAAGCACCAAGTACCGCAAGAAAAACCGCCAGCCAGACCATCAGCCTCGTCCGTCGTCGTCGGTTTTCAATTCTTTACCCTTACGCAAGATGGCCCAAAAATAGTTGTATGCCGCAATCCAGTGGCCAAGAAGGCCGAAACCAAGGAACGTCCAGGCAGCCACGAAGTAGACCTCAGTGAAAGCAATGGGCAGTTTGGACAGAACCAGCAACGGGGTGCCGAGCAGCAGCAGCGCCGTGCGGATTTTCCCGATGATGCTCACCGGAAGGTCCGGGTGGCTGCGGAAGTAGATCAAGGACGCGATGGCCAGGACGGCGTCCGGCACCAACAGCGCGGCCAGGTACCACCACTGCACGACGCCGGCAATCGCCAGCGTGAACGCGACAGCCAGGAGCGCGGCCCGGTCGGCCATGGGATCCAGGATCCTGCCAAGCTTGGAGGTCTGGTCGAAACGCCTGGCGATGTAGCCATCCACCCAGTCCGTGCTGCCCATGATGACCAGCACCAGGACGGCGAACCCGTACTCCTGCTCCGACAGCACGAGCCAGACAAACAGCGGTACACCCATGAAACGAAGTACTGTGAGGATGTTGGGGACAGTGAAGATGAGGTCGTGATCAACCTGCGGCCGGTCGGGGTTCGACCCAGCTCCGATTAATTTCATCCTGTCCCCCTTCCTCGTCTTCATCGTTTGGTGCCGCCGGCAGCTACTTCTTCAGCAACTTCCGCAGGGCAACAACGAAGACCACGGCAGCCGTGGCAAACGCTGCGAGATCCTTCCACCGCGCGGCGAGCCGCTCGGTGAGGGTGTCGGGGACAGAGTCTCCAAGGTCGGCAAACTTCGCTGCAGCGAGTTCCTTGCCTTCCTGGAACTTTCCGTTGGCGCTCTCCAGCAAAGCCTGGCCCTGCTTCTTGACGTCCAACTGCTCACCGAGCTCGTCGCGGACGCCGGTCAGGTGTTGACGGCGCCTCTTCAAGCGCGAGCGCAGCTCAGCTTCGGTGGGCGCCTTGACGGCGTCTGCTTCCTTGGCCGCTTCCTTTGCAGCCTTCTCTGCCTTGGCCTTCTCTGCGGCTGCTTCCTTTTCAGCCTTGGCTGCCTTGGCGGCGGGCGAATTGGGATCCAGGATCGATTCGTCGAAGTCGGAACCTTCCTTGGCAATGCCGAGATCGTGCTTGATTCCACGGATGGTGTCCTCGGGGACCAAGGGCATGGCCTTCTTGAATTTGGCTATGCCGATCAAGGAGGCGATTGCCACAATAACCAGGAAAAAGGCTGCAACAATCAGGGCCGCGAGCCAGTCAGGCATGATAGTAGCCAGACCGAGGATCGCGGCGACTACCAGCGCAATCACCAGTAGCGCCAGGAAGACAAGCGCTACTCCGAAGAAGGCACCTGCGATGCCAACCTGCGTGGCTTTTCGCTTGAGTTCTACCTTCGCCAGGGCGATTTCGTCGTTGAGTTGCCTCGGAGCCAGCCTTGCTACGAGCTTGAGGGTCTTCGGCAAAGTACGAATGGCTGGACCCTGACTGGGCCGGCCGGTGTGACGTCCACTCATGGGTTCCGCCTAACTGCTTCCTCTGGGCATCGTTTAGGGCGAACGCGGCGGAAAACCATTGCCACGGACACCTGTCCTCAAAGCTATCATTCAGGTTCCTGCTGAACTTTCGGGATTAGCCCGTGGCGCGCCTGTCATACATCCAATAAATATGATCTGGGCCATAGGATTGATGATCGTGACCTCTCCCATTGCTCCGGGCGATTCCCTGAGCCGACGCGAAAAACTTGTCTACATTCTCCTGCTGGGCGCCCTTACCGCCCTGGGTCCCTTCACCATCGACCTGTATCTTCCGGCGTTCCCCGCCTTGGAAGAGAGCTTTGATGTTTCGGCCGCAGCAATCCAGCTCACCCTTACGGGTACAACGGTTGGCTTCGGGCTCGGCCAGCTTCTGGTTGGCCCCTTCAGTGACAAGGTGGGACGCCGGCTACCGTTGATCCTGGCGACGGCTGTGCACATCGGTTCGTCGCTCGGGGCGGCACTCGCCACAGACATCGGGATGCTCTCCCTCTTCCGCGTACTCATGGGCATAGGCGCTGCCGGAGGTGGCGTAGTGGCCATGGCGATGGTCCGGGACCTCTTTCACGGCTACTCAATGGTCCGAATGTTCTCAAGGATGTCACTGGTCAACGGCCTGGCCCCCATCCTGGCACCGGTCATCGGATCCCAACTGCTGCTGGCATTCCCGTGGCCAGGCATCTTCTACTTCCTGGCCGGCTATGGCCTGCTGGTCATCCTTGCCTCCATCTTCTTCATCAGGGAGACACTTCCGGCAGAACAGCGGGGGAAGTCCACCATCACAGTGGGTCAACGCTACAAGACCGTCCTGACGGACAGGATCTTCGTGGGCATGGTCCTCGTGGGAAGCCTGAACTTCGGCGGACTTTTCGCATACCTCTCGGCTTCCACCTTTCTCTTCCAGAACGTCTACGGCTTTTCGCCCCAGGAGTACGGCATCCTGTTCGGCATCAACTCCTTGGGCATCGTGGCCGGCGTTCAGATCAGCTCCCGCCTGATCCGGCGGGTGGCCCCGCAGTGGATCGTGGCCGGGGCAACGGTCTTTATGCTGTTCACCGCCCTCTTGATCGTGGCGCTTGACGTGTTCAACGCGGGGTTGTGGGGCATCCTCATTCCATTGTGGTTCTATATCTGCGCCACAGGCTTCATGTTCCCGTGTGTTCAGGTCCTGTCCTTGGCCAACCACGGCGCACAAGCAGGCACTGCCGCATCCCTCCTGGGTGCATCCCAGTTCATGATGGCGGGAATCGTGCCGCCCGTCGTCGGCTGGCTGGGCGTCAGCTCAGCCGTCCCCATGGGTGCAGTCATGGCCGCCTGCATTACCGGCGCGATCGCCGCGCTATGGCTGGTAGTCCGGCCCCGGTCCGTTCCGTCCATCCATTAGAGCCGGTCATTCAGACCCAGCCCCGTAGGCTGTGACCATGACTAATAAACCGCATCGCAACGGCAGGGGCCTGTTCCTCGGCGCTTTACTCGGCGCTGTCGCCGGCGCTCTGCTCGGTCGCGCCGCGGGCAGCGCGCTGTTTGGTGCCATCTTGGGGGCCGTCATCGGTGCCGCCGTGCTGTACCGCGTGAATCCCGGCCCTTGGAAGCGGGACTAGGCGAGCCTCCACAGGCGACCCGACGCCGTCGTGAGTCGCCAAACACTCCCCTAACTGCCTGCTGCAGGGCAGAATGGTGGCCAGCCGGGGTAACCGGTGCTTGAACCGGTGAAGGGGACATCACATGAGCACGGCTGTTGGATTTCGGGGCAGAGTGCGCGGGCTGGCTGCCGTACGGAGGTTGCCCCTGACGCTGGCCCTTGTGGTGCTCCTTTGGGTCTTGGGCGCTGTCTCCGGCAGCCTCATCAACGGTCCCGGCCAGGACCTGTTGGATCAAGTGGGAATCGGCTTGGCGGTGGAGCCCGGGCCTTGGTGGTCCGTCTTCACCTCAGCTTTCTTTGCTTCCTCCTTGCTCGACTATCTGGCCTGTACTGCGGCGGTCCTGGCGGGTGTCGGAATTGCCGAGCGCGTGATGGGCCCCTGGCTGGCTTTGGCTGCCTATATAGCGGGTTCGGCCCTCAGCGCCCTGGTTCTCGTGGCGCTCGTAACCTTCGGAACGGACGCCAGTGACCAGTGGCTGAGTTTTTTGGGCGGCGAATACGTCGTGGGCGCCTATGGCGGCGCCGCCGCTGCGCTGGGGTGCTCGACGGCGGCACTTGAGGCGCTCTGGCGTCGTCGCCTGCGGACGTGGTTGCTGGCCGGTACGTTAATGTTTGCCCTGTTCGTGGGCGTTGCCCAAACTTTGCAGGCACTCGCCGGAGCGGTGATCGGCGTTCTGGCGGGGTGGGCCATCCAGTCATTAGTGCTGCGCCGCCGGGCGGGATCACTCCACTCCTCAAGCCTCCGCGAGACCCGTTTCCTGGTGGGCACCGTGGTGGGCGTCTTCGCCGTCGGACCTTTGCTGACGCAGCTGACCGGAACATGGGAGGTGGGGCCCCTCTCCGTCGTTTCCGAGGTCATGCTCCAGGCCAGTCCCGACGCCGACGAAGTCCAGGAAGCGTGCAATAACGACAACAACTGTGTCACCCTGCAGGGCATTGTTGGCGTCCAGAGTTTCGGCGCTGCGATCCTGACACTGATTCCGGTTCTTCTGTTGCTTGTCTGCGCAGAAGGCCTGCGGCGCGGCCGGTGGCTCGCGTACCGGCTGACGCTCGTTATCCAGCTCTATCTTGCCGCCGTGACCGTCCTCTCCATCATCCAGTACGTCACTGATCCGGACGTCGCGTTGGGTGACGACGACTTCGCCTACCTCCTGCTCTACGCGGTCCCCGCAGTCCTCGCCCCTGTCATCATCGCGGCACTTCTGCTGATAAACCGGCATAAGTTCCGCGTGGAGTCCAGCGACGCCGGTTATCGGGTCCTGGGCCGCACCTCGCTCCTCCTCGCTATAACCGCCGTGATCTTCTATGTGGCGTTCTGGTTCATTGAAGGCAATCCGGGCCGCTCTACACTGTTGGACCTCGCAGGGCAGCTGACGCACATTCTGGTTCCCTTCCCTGTCCCGTTCGTGGTGGCTCTCCCGCAAGGGCTGTTGAGCACAGTGCTGTATGGACTGGGTGGGGACATCATTTGGCTTTGCATCCTCGTACTGGTCCTCAAAAACTTCCGTCGGTTCCGCCTGCTCGCTACTGATCCGGCAGCAGACCTCGGGCACACCAGGGAACTGCTGCATAACGGCGGCGGGACACTGTCCTGGATGGCACTGTGGGACAACAACCAGTACTGGTTCACGCGCGACAGGAAGGCCGGTGTGGCGTATCAGGTCCACAACGGCGTTGCCCTCACAGTCGCGGGGCCCTTTGGTGCAAGCGAACACCATGCTGAAGCTGCTACGGGATTCGTAAGACACTGTGCCAATCTGGGGCTGATCCCTTGCTTCTATTCAGCAACCGCAGAGCTTGATGTTCCGCTGCTCCCCTACGGCTTCAGGAAACTGGAGGTGGCGGAGGAGACACTACTCAATGTCCAAGCCATGACCTTCAAGGGGAAGGAATGGCAGAACGTCCGGACCGCCCTTAACCGGGCAGACAAGCTCTCCATCAAGGATCTCTGGTACAACTACCCGGCGATGCCGCCGGGAATCAGGGCACAGCTCGCCGAGATCTCCGAAGAATGGGTGGCCGATAAGGCACTTCCTGAGATGGGCTTCACCTTGGGCGGCTTGAATGAACTCAAAGACCCCGAGGTGCTCTGCTGTGTGGCCGTGGATGACGACGGCCTGGTCCATGGGGTCACCAGCTGGCTGCCGGTGTTCACCGATGGGACCATCTCGGGGTGGACCCTGGACTTTATGCGTCGCCGAACCACGGGATTCAAGGGCGTCATGGAGTTCCTCATCGCCTCTGCCGTGACCCACTTTAAGGAAGAAGTACCTCAGATCTCTTTGTCCGGCTCGCCGCTTGCCAACGCAGGAGCCGACACCGGAGCCGACACGGGCGCCGGAGACCACGGGAGTTTGGACCGAAGTACCCTGGACCGTGTCCTGGCCCTCCTCGGCAACGCTTTGGAGCCCATGTACGGCTTCAAGTCGCTGGCGGCCTTCAAGTCCCGGTTCCAGCCGGAGCACCGGACTTTATACATGTACTACCAGGACCCGTTGGCCTTGCCGTCCATCGGTATCGCTGTGGGTTCGGCCTACCTGCCCGGGCTCTCCCCCACCCAAAGTGCGGGGCTGTTGCGGCAGATGGTAGCCAAGGAACCAGCCGCATGAGGCCGCAGCGGATTTCCCGGCCATGAACGAACTGCTGAAGCTTGAGATCAGCGGGCCGGTGGTCATGACGATCGCCGGGGTTATTGGTGCCGTTTTCTTCCTGCTGCTGTTCCTCAGGCCATCGGCGCGCTGGGCTCTCACCGCGATCACTGCAATCGTGGTTGCCGGCCTGTTGGGGTGGTTGACGGTGTGGGTTGTGGAAGACGTCATGGATGTTTTCCATGTGGGGCTCACACCGAGGGTCTGGTTCTGGGCGATCTCCTGCTTTGCCGCCTTGGGCCTGGCCGTGGTCAGCTTCCGCCACAGCCAACGATGGCGGAAAGTGGTGGCCGCAGCATCCATCCCGGTATTCGTCGTGGTCGCTGGCCTCGGAATCAACACTGAGTTCGGACTCAACAAAACCTTGGGCTCTGCGCTGGGAATCTCCACCGAGGATGCCATCCAACTGGCAAAACCGGACCCGGGCGCCTCCATCCCTTCAGGTCCCCTGTGGCAGAACTGGACGCCCCCGTCCAACCAACCCACGAAGGGCGAAGCAGGCACCCAGATCATTCCTGCCACCGCCTCCGGTTTCGATGCCAGGCCGGCGGGCATCTATTTGCCCCCTGCAGCCCTGACGGAAAATCCGCCCAAATTGCCCCTTTTTGTCCTCATGATGGGCCAGCCGGGGCTCCCGGATCCTCAATACGTTTCCGCTGCCCTTGACGAGTTCGCAGCAAAGAACAAGGGCCTCGCCCCCATCGCGATTGTTGCGGACCAGATCGGTCCGGACCAGAATGACACCCTCTGCCTTGACTCCGCCAAGTATGGCAACGTCGAGAAGTACATCAACGAGGATGTGGTGAACTGGGCCAAAGCCAACCTGAACATCCTCCCCGACCGTGAACACTGGACCATTGCCGGGTACTCCAATGGAGGCCAATGTGCCATCTCCTTCGCGGTGAAATACCCGGAGAGGTGGGGCAACGTGGTGGACATCTCCGGCGAAGAATTCCCCGGTGCGGAGGATCCGGCCGGCAACCTCGCGGCGATCTTCAACGGCAACCAGGCTGCCTACGAGGCCCAGAAGCCCATCAACATCATGAAAGGGAAGCAGTTCCCCGATACAACAGCCGTTTTCACCGTGGGCTCGGACGACACCACTTATGTGGCGGCTGCGAAGGCGGTCTCCACAGCCGCCCGGGATGCAGGAATGACGGTGACGTACTACGAGGTGCCTAACGGCGGTCACGTAGGGCTGGCGTTGAACGCGGGACTGACCAAAGGCTTTGAGATCCTTTATCCGAGGCTGGGTCTGTCCAAGTAAGAGATCCTCTTTTCCGGCCCACCCCCCGAGCGATAAAGTTGAGGTGTGCCACATTGGCAAGAGCTGCAGCCGCTACCGGCACCGTGGCAGCGCCAGGATGAACGCATCCTGCCGCTGTGGTGGGACAGGCTGTGCTCGGTGACCAGTCCCCAGTCGGCTGCCCTGTACGCCGCCGGGCTCTTTACTGACGACCGCCGCCGTCCCATTGCCCAGTGGTTCAACCCTGAAACGGACGCAGCGCTCCTGGTCGCACCGGAGACCTCGCCCGAATGGCCGGTCCAGCGCTTCGGCATCTTCTACGCTCCGCCGGGTGGCGGCTTTACCCGCGTCTACTCGGCTCCCCACGAGTGGCATCCCCGCGAGCCGCGGACCCCACCTACCGAGCAGGATTCGTTCTTGGCTGCGGTGGCTGAAGCAGCCCGTTTCCTTCAAGTGGAGATGGATTTCGTCTGATAAAAGGCGGACCCCGCACCAGCAGCGAAGCCGGTACGGGGTCCTTGTGCTCCTCCGACTGGACTTGAAC
>NZ_JBLYIE010000021.1:18884-290884 GCF_048537125.1 Paenarthrobacter sp. PPS72
TACGGAGGAATGAAGCGGTTACTAGCTTAACAGGGGCCCGCCGGAAAACGAAATCGGTGTTTTCAGCCGTCCGAACGCAGCGCCCTGCGCTCCATTTCGAGCTGCATCAGCTCCCGGTTCAGTCGCTGGAACTCCTCCGGATTTGCTCCCGCATCCAGGCGCTGCAGCTGCCCCATCTTGTCTGCTTTAATCCGGGTGATCTGCAATTCGAACAGTCGGGCCAGGATGTCACGGCAGTATCGCTGCATGGCCTCGGGTGTGCTCGCCGGCAGGGGCGTTACCGCCAGCTCCGAGACCAAAGGCCGCAGCGGCTCAGGAACCTCCTGGCGGACTTGTTCCACCCAGGCCACAGGGTCACCGGAGTGGGCGAGGCCGGCAGCCCGCACGGCAGTATGGACGGCAGCATAAGCAGGCGTGGTGAAGCGCGAGGCCTCGAAACGTTCCCAGGCTCCCCCGCCCAGCACCCCTGGCTCTTGGAGGACAACTTCAAGCGCTTGGCGTTCCATACCGGCAACGGGATCCCTGGGATCGGGCCGCTGGAAGACCGGACCGCTCGACGGCGCTGCTGCCGCCGTCGAGGATTGCTCAGCCGAGCCGGCAGGACCGGGTGTGCTGCCGCCGGAAGCGGCCCGCTTGGCGGCCGCTCCAACGTAGCCGCTGACTTCTTCGATGGGCATGCCCAGCCAGCCGGCCAGGTTACGCGTGTAGCCGGGCCTCGTGGCGGAGTCCCTGATTTGTGCCACCACCGGGGCGGCCTCGCGCAGGGCAGCTACTCGACCCTCCACGGTGTCCAAGTTGTGCCGCCGCAGAGTGGCCCGGATAGCGAACTCAAAAAGCGGCTTGCGGGTGCTGATGAGTTCGCGCACCGCAGCGTCACCCTTGAGTTGGCGAAGATCACAGGGGTCAGCCCCGGAGGGCTCCACCGCGACGTACGTCTGGGCGGTGAAGCGCTGGTCTTCCTCGAAGGCCCGCAGGGCAGCCTTCTGGCCGGCGGCGTCGCCGTCGAACGTGAAGATCACCTCTCCACCGCTGCCGTCGTCCGAGAGCAGCCGCCGGGCAACCTTGATGTGTTCGGTACCGAAGGCTGTTCCGCAGGTGGCAACCGCCGTCGTGACTCCGGCAAGGTGGCAGGCCATCACGTCCGTGTACCCCTCAACCACCACCAGTTGCCGTTCCTTGGCAATGTTCCGCTTGGCGATGTCGATCCCGTAGAGGACCTGGGACTTCTTGTAGAGCGTGGTTTCCGGGGTGTTCAGGTATTTGGGGCCCTGATCGTCTTCAAAGAGTTTGCGGGCACCGAAACCGATGGTGTCGCCGGCGATGTCCCGGATGGGCCAGATCAGCCTGCCCCGGAAGCGATCGTAGATTCCCCGGTTTCCTTCGGAGAACATTCCTGTGAGCTTCAACTCGGCATCAGTGAACCCGCGGCCACGGAGATGCTTCAGCAGAGAGTCCCAGCCCTGCGGTGCGTACCCGACGCCGAAGTGTTCGGCGGCCGCCCGATCAAAGCCGCGGCCATCCAGGAAGTTGCGCCCTTCGGCTGCTCCGGGGGTGAGCAACTGGGCGCGGAAGAACTCATCGGCGATCTTGTGGGCGTCAAGCAGGCGCTGGCGCTTGCCCACTTCCTCTCTGCTGGGACCGGTGCCGCCGTCCTCGTAGCGCAGCTCGTAGCCGATCCTTGCAGCCAGTTTCTCAACGGCCTCGTGGAAGGAGCTGTGGTCCATTTTCTGGACGAAGGAGATGGCGTCACCATCTTCGCCGCAGCCAAAGCAGTGGTACCGGCCAACTTGGGGGCGAACGGTGAAGGAGGGAGAGCGCTCGTCGTGGAAGGGGCACAAGCCCTTGAAGCTGCCCAACCCGGCACCTTTGAGGGTGACATAACCGTCAACGACTTCCTTGATGTCCGTGCGCTGGCGTACTTCGTCGATATCTTCACGTTTGATCAGGCCAGCCACGTGACCATCCTAGTCGCTTGCCCAAAGAGTCCCCGCCGTTAACGGAACGCGGGAAGGGCTACCAGAGCGACGGAAGGCTGCCCACAAGCCGCTCGTACATGGCCAGCGCGGACACGTCCGTCAGCGACGCCACCTGGTCAATCACCACACGCAGCCGCGCACCGTCGTCGACGGCGTCACGCCAGTCAGCGGCGAACATCGGCTCCAGGTGACGGTCGCCGGTAGCATTCAAGACACCCACAAGCGCATGCAGCACTTCCCGCTGACGCTCATAGACCGGCTGGCGGTGGTCCGTGGAGATCACGAAGGTGGTGGCCAGGCCTTTGAGGATCGCAATTTCGGTGACGGTGTCCTCGGGGACCATCAGCTCAGCGTCGTAGCGGGTCAGATTGGCCGGTCCAAAATGGGCACGGGTTGTTTCCATGGCGCTCTGGCAGAACCGGCCGATCAACTGGCTGGTCATGTCCTTCAAGGCCGCCATGGATTTCCGGCTGCCATCAGCCTCGCGGACCCAGACCTTTGTGGCCTCCAGCCGCGCCAGGGCGGCATCAATTTCAGCGGGATCGTTGTGCGGCAAGTACCACTGCTTGGTGTAGCCCACCACCCGTGCACGATGATCCGGGTTTTCCATCCATTTGAGCTGGAAATGGCCGGCCACGATCGCATCTTCGACGTCGTGCACGGAGTACGAGATATCGTCGGCAAGGTCCATCACTTGGGCCTCGATGCACGAACGGTTGCCCGGAGCGCCTTCCCGGAGCCATTCGAACACCGGAAGATCGTCTTCGTACGCGCCGAACTTACTGGTGCGGTGGCCGTGGATGACCGGGGCGTCGACGGCGGACCACGGGTATTTGGATGCGGCGTCCAGGCTGGCGCGGGTCAGGTTGAGTCCTGCCGGCCTGCCGTCCTCGGAGAGCACTTTGGGTTCGAGCCTGGTCAGCAGCCGCAGGGTCTGGGCGTTACCTTCAAAGCCACCGATGGTGTGCGCTACTTCGTTCAGCGCGGACTCGCCGTTGTGGCCGAAGGGCGGGTGACCCAGATCGTGGCTCAGGCATGCAGTGTCCACCACGTCAGGATCGCAACCCAGTGAACGCCCCAGTTCGCGGCCCACTTGGGCTACTTCCAGGCTGTGCGTGAGCCGGGTGCGGACAAAGTCGTCCGTGTCCGGGGCAACTACCTGCGTTTTGGCACCGAGCCGTCGCAGCGCTGAGGAGTGCAGGACCCTGGCACGGTCCCGTTCAAAATCCGAGCGATAGTTGCTCTTGCGCGGCTCTTCGACCCACCGTGCGGAATCTGCCTCGGCGTAACCGGGGATGGCCAGCACAAAATCGTGAGCTGTCCCGTCGTGGCCAAGTATCGCTTCGGTTCCCATGGGTATCTGCCTCCTTCAAGCGCCGGGGTGTGGAGCTTCTTGAGTCAGTCTTACACGTGTGAGGCTAGCCGCCCGAAACGTCCAGCTCCGCAGCGGAGATATCCGCGCTCTGTTCAGCGTTCAGCTGACGGCTCACCAGCCAGTCTTTGGGCAAGGCAGGCTTCTTGGGCGAACCGGCGCGACCGCGGGGACCCTCGGAATCCACTCCCGGGTACGGCGAGTCCATGTCCAGTTCATCAAGGTATTCGCGCAGCACCTCGAGGGTGGGGACGGTGGCCAGCTTGGCGCGAAGCTCCCCGCCCACCACATAGCCTTTGAAGTACCAGGCCATGTGCTTGCGGATTTCGCGGAGCGCTTTGTATTCGTCGTTCCCGAAGGTTTCCACCATAAGCTCCGCGTGCCGGTACACGCCCTCAGCCACTTCGCGCAGTCCCGGGCGGTGCCGCTGGTCGCTGCCCTCGAAGGCAGCCTGCAGATCGCCGAACAACCAGGGCCGGCCCTGGCAACCACGGCCCACTACTACGCCGTCCACGCCGGTCTCCCGGACCATGCGGACTGCGTCCTCTGCAGACCAGATGTCACCGTTCCCCAACACCGGAATGTCCGGAAGCGCCTCACGGAGGCGTGCGATGGCGGACCAGTCGGCCTGGCCGGAATAGAACTGGGCAGCGGTCCGGCCGTGAAGGGCGACGGCGGCCACTCCGGCGTCGCGGGCGATGCGACCGGCGTCGAGGTACGTCAGGTGGTCCTCGTCGATGCCCTTGCGCATCTTGATGGTCAGGGGAATATCGCCCTTGGACGCTTCCTTGACGGCGGTCTGGACAATCGATGTGAAGAGATCAATCTTCCAGGGCAGGGCAGAGCCGCCACCGCGCCGGGTGACTTTGGGCACGGGGCAGCCGAAGTTCAGGTCGATGTGGTCCGCGCGGTCTTCGTCAACGAGCATCCGAACCGCCGCACCGACCGTCACGGGATCCACACCGTACAGCTGCACGGAACGGACTTTCTCATCCTCATCATGCGAGATGATGCGCAAGGATTCAGGCGTGCGTTCCACCAAGGCGCGCGACGTCACCATCTCGGCCACGTACATGCCGCCGCCGTATTCACGGCACAGCCGGCGGAAGGCCGAGTTGGTGATGCCCGCCATCGGGGCAAGGATTACCGGGGTGTCCACGGTGATTCCACCGAGCTTCAACGGCGGGAGCTCGAGCTTTGGTGCGGGGGGCGTTGCTACAACAGTCACCTATCCATTGTTGCAAATCCGGGCAAATCGGCGGACAACCGGGCTACCCCTACGGTGGCCTTGGCGAATATGGGTGTCCCACGGGGTTTTAAACGCAGGACCCCACGCGGCCCGCGGATGACGGGCGGCGTGGGATCCTGGCAGGTACAAACTGTGACTAGTCGCTGACGATCAGGGTGTCCGCACCCCGCACTTGGGCCTTCCCGGATTCCAGCAGCGGCTCCAGAACAGCGCGCAGCGCTGTCATGGACTCATCAACTTCCAGCAACACCGGATGCTGGTAGGCAATGAGCGCCAAGAGATCACGCACTGCAAAAGCTGCATCCTCGTCGGACAGTGCGGGATCATGCCCCAGGAAAACATCCGAGGGCTCGTCGGAGTTTCCTTGGGCGTAGCTGATGGCGAACGCCTGGATTTTGCCCTTACGGCTCGCCGGCACACCCTGGCCGAAAGCGCTGGCCTTGGGCGCACGTAAGACGATCGCGCCATGGGCGCCCGTCAAATCATGCAGGAACAGGCGCTGCACCGTGGCGATGCTGAGCTCCCCCGGGCTGTCCCAGTGATGCACGTGCGTGTAGTATTTACCCACCACATCGCTAAGCTCCACCGAACCCGTAGCCAGGTCCTCAACACGCTCGGAAGCGGCCTCCTCGGACCCGTCGCCGAACCGCGGCAATGGCAGAGGCTCAGGTTTGACCACGACTAACTGTGAACGCTGGATGGGCGCGAGTCCCGCTGCCGCAGCAAATGCCGCGCCGGCGGTATCCGGCTCCACTTTGCTGCGCAGCTTGGAAACGCCCGACGGCGAGTTCCCGGCTTCGCGGCGAAGCATGGTCAGCAAGGTGGCACCGACACCTTCACGGCGGTGGTCCTTGGCAACCTCGATGTACGCCCAGAGTCGTTCCGGGTGCAGGGATGCTTCATGGACCACACCGGCGGCAACGGGAATCCGCACGCCGTCCACCACGTCCTCGGCCACGATGCAGCGGCGCCAGGGCTGGTTGCTGGAAGGCGCCAGTGCTGCACGGAACTGCTCAGCGGGAAGGGTTTCCGGCCCACCCCAGATTTCCAGGAGGGCGAGGTCGTCGCCCTCTTTCCATTCGCGGTACTCCAAAGCCACGGCTAGGCGCCGATCAGGCGTGCTGCCAGGTAGGCCTCAACCTTGTCCAGGGACACACGTTCCTGGCTCATGGTGTCGCGCTCGCGAATGGTGACGGCCTGGTCTTCCAAGGTGTCGAAGTCCACGGTGATGCAGAATGGGGTGCCGATCTCGTCCTGGCGACGGTAGCGGCGGCCGATAGCGCCGGCGTCGTCGAAGTCGATATTCCAGTTCTTGCGCAGCTGGGCGCCCAGAGCCTTCGCCTTCGGGGACAGGTCCTCGTTGCGGCTCAAAGGCAGGACTGCGGCCTTGACCGGTGCCAGGCGAGGGTCCAGCTTCAGCACTGTGCGGACATCGACGCCGCCCTTGGCGTTGGGTGCCTCGTCCTCGGTGTAGGCGTCGATCAGGAAGGCCATGAAGGAGCGGGTCAAGCCAGCGGCGGGCTCGATCACGTACGGCGTGTAGCGCTCGTTGGTGGCCTGGTTGAAGTAGCTCAGGTCCGTTCCGGAGGCCTTGGCATGGGTGGAGAGGTCGAAGTCCGTGCGGTTGGCAATGCCCTCGAGCTCGCCCCACTCGGAGCCTTGGAAACCGAAGCGGTATTCGATGTCCGTGGTGCCCTTTGAGTAGTGGCTGAGCTTCTCCAGCGGGTGCTCAAAGAATCGGAGGTTGTCTTCACGAATACCCAGGTCCGTGTACCAGGACATGCGCTCCTTCATCCAGTACTGGTGCCACTCTTCATCCGTACCGGGCTCGACGAAGAATTCCATCTCCATCTGCTCGAATTCGCGGGTACGGAAGATGAAGTTACCCGGTGTGATTTCGTTACGGAACGACTTGCCGATCTGGCCGATACCGAAAGGCGGCTTCTTCCGCGATGTGGTGAGCACGTTGTTGAAGTTCACAAAAATGCCCTGGGCAGTCTCCGGGCGGAGGTAGTGCATGCCTTCCTCGCTGGCCACCGGACCGAGGAATGTCTTCAGAAGACCCGAGAATTCCTGGGGCTCAGTCCACTGGCCGCGGGTGCCACAATTTGCGCAGACAATGTCCGCCAAGCCGTTTTCTGCCGGGCGACCCTTCTTTTCCTCGTACTCTTCTTCGAGGTGGTCTGCACGGTAGCGCTTGTGGCAGGAAAGGCACTCCACCAAGGGGTCCGAAAAGACCTCCACGTGGCCGGAGGCTTCCCATACCTGGCGGGGAAGGATCACGGAGGAGTCCAGGCCCACAACGTCCTCGCGGCCGCGAACCATGCTCTGCCACCACTGGCGCTTGATGTTTTCCTTCAGCTCGGCACCGAGGGGACCGTAATCCCACGCCGAACGGGAGCCACCATAGATTTCACCGGCCTGGAAGACAAAGCCCCTCCGCTTGGAGAGGGAAATGACCTGGTCAAGGACGGATTTTGCTGCCATGGGTAACTCCATTTTGTTCTACAGGGCCGCTGGGTGCGGTCCGCGGTGGTTTGCCCCGGAATCCGGACGAGGTTGTCCGGCGGGGTGCTGGGGAAAGTTTGTTGATTCCTACCCTACCGGCCTTTGGAGGAGGCTCTTCGTGCGAAAGCGCCCTTGGGCCACGGCAAAGTGGCCACAATGATCGCAGCGAGCGTCAGAACCGTACCCAACACCGTGGGCAAGGCGACCACCGCGCCGGGACTGGGGATCACGACGTCGAGCACCAACGACCCCACCAACTGTCCGGCAATCATGCCTAAACCGGTGATCAGGACTCCAAGACTGCGGACCAGCAGCGCCGCCAAGCCGATGAAAAGGCAGCCCATGGGCCCGCCAAGGTAGTACCACCACTCGCCGGGCAGCGGATTTCCCGGCCCTGCCACAGTCAGCTTGATGATCCAGGCGATCCATAGAATTACCGACCCTGCAATGAAGTTGACCAGCGTGGCCGCGATGGGCGTCCCGTAGTGAACTGTGGCGGTTCCGTTCATGGCCTGCTGGAAGCTCATGAAGAAACCGGCGGCCAGCGGCAGGAGGACCGGCAGCACCAGCGAGGCGATGTCGGCGTCACCGCCGAACCGTGGTGAGACAGCCCAGGCGACTGCGGCAACGGTCAGGACACTGCCCAGGACCCTGACTCCCGTGATGGCGCGTTTTCCTCCCGGGCCGATGCCCATCCGGTCCACGAGCAAGCCGCTGAGCGTCTGGCCCGTCACTGCCGCAACTGTAAACAACGCGACACCGAGCAGGGCCACCGTGAATGACTGGGCAAAGACGAACAACGCGCCGATTGCACCGGCCATGACATAGAACCTGGGAAAGCTGCGGTTCCGCACAGCGGGAATAATGCGCTGCAGCCCGGCCCTGCCCCTGGGGGTGGCGAGGGAGATCGCGCTGATGAGCAACAGGCCTGTGGTAAAGCTCACCACGGCCGCGGCGATGCCGTCGTCCAGTTTGGCGCCGAGGGCCCCGTTGATCCTCCCTTGGAGCGGGATGACAAGGCCCGTCGCTACTGCAACGGGAAGGCCTATGACCAGCGGAAGGGCGGGACGGGGAGATGGCTGCGGCACCGTCACCACACTACTTCAGGCATCATTGCTGTATGAGCAACCCCGAAATTGAAGAGATCCCGATCCGCGACGACATGATCCGGCTTGGCCAGTTGCTGAAGCTCGCAAACTTGGTGGAGGACGGCGTTGAAGCCACGGAGCTCATCAAGAACGGCCTGGTCAAAGTCAACAATGAGATCGATGACCGCCGCGGCCGCCAGCTCCACGTGGGCGATACCGTGACGGTCAACGGCCAAACGGTCCGGATCACCGCCGCCTAGCGCCCGGAGTTTTCGTACAGCTAATGCCCTTTAGAGCAGCTCTAGAGGGCATTATCTGTACAAAAACTCAATCAGTCAGGACTTTGTGGGTGAGGAATTCGCCCACGTGGCCGATCTCCTGCTGGTTGATGCCGTGCCACATCCCCGTGTAAAGCACCTTGGTGAGGTCAACGTGCTTACGCACCCAGCCCATGGTGTATTCGATCTTGTCCTGGGTGATGACGGGGTCCTGCTGGTCACGGCCCCAGAACATCGGCAGGGAACCGTCCAGTTCCTCGTCGCGGAACGCTGCGTCAGCGCCGGCGTCGATCACAAAGCCTGAAAGCCCGACGACGGCAGCGAAGTCCGCGGGCCGGTAGCGGAGCATGGTGGTGGCCATCGCCATGCCCATGGAGAAGCCCAGCAACGTCACGGACGAGTGATTCACCTTCACAGTATCCAGCCATTCAAGCGCATACTCGGCAGCTTTCTTTACCGCTTCCAACGAATAGTCGATGGACGCTGTAAGCGGGAACCAGGTGAAGCCCGGGCCCATGGGCATCGGTGCGCGAAGGGCGGCTACTACAAAGCCGTCGGGCAACAGACCGGCCAGGCTGAAGAGGTCGTCCTCGTTGGAGCCGTAGCCGTGCAACAGGACCAGGAGCGGCTTGCCTGCACGCTCGGCTTCGTCATGGGACCACAGGACAACGGGAGCGGGAAAGATGGGTGCTTCAGTCATGGATCCATTCTTGCAGTTACCGACAAGTAACAACCTACGGTGGCGTAGGGTCCGCGTCACGGGGCAGGATATGAGCGTGAGTGAGAACAATCCTTTATTGAAGCCGGGCGAGCCCGTTCAAAAGCACCCGTGGACCCGTTACGTGGCACTGGGTGACTCCTTCACGGAGGGCATCGGCGACCCCGAGCCCCGCAACCCCGGCGGTCACCGTGGCTGGGCGGATCGTGTTGCCGAGGAGCTGGGCCGCAGCCAGGAAGACTTCGCGTACGCCAACCTCGCCATCCGCGGCAGGCTGCTGCAGCAGATCATCGATCAACAAGTGGGCCCCTGCCTGGAACTTCAGCCTGACCTCGTGTCCATTTCGGCGGGCGGCAACGACCTCATCCGCCCCGGCGGCGATCCCGATCTGCTGGCTGAAAAGCTTGATGCCGCCGTCGCGGAGCTGAGCTCCGGCGGCGCCACCGTGGTGCTCTTCAATGGTCCGGACACAGCAGCATCAGTGTTGGGGCGTATCCGCGGCAAGGTGGCCATCTACAACGAGAACCTCCGCACGGTAGCGGCACGCCACGACGCCATCATCGCGGACATGTGGTCCTTGCGTCAGCTGGCAGATCCTCAGATGTGGGATGCGGACCGTCTCCATTTCTCGCCGCTGGGTCACCACACCATCGCCATGATGGTCCTGGAGGCACTGAACGTCCATCACACGCTTGAGCCACTGATGCCGAAGTCCCTCCCTCCGCGCACCTGGCGCGAGGCCCGCTCCTCCGACCTCGTCTGGGCTCGTGAGTACTTTGTCCCCTGGGTGATCCGGCGACTTCGACACCAATCCTCCGGCGACGGCATCACGCCAAAGCGTCCGACGCCGGGTCCCGTCTTCGGTTCTACCGGCACCTTGTTGCCTCGCCGCTGACGTGACGGCGGAGACCATTCGGAGTATCCGACTGCGGCGGCAGCAGTTGCGGGCTCCCCACGCCGGGAGTCCCGGAGACGTGGTCCGCAACCTCCTGGCCGTGCAGTCGCAGGAGTTCCCCTATGCAAGGTGGTCGCTTGCGCAGAGAAGCTCCACCCAAGCTTCATCGATGGTCACGGCGTCAGAGGTTGAGGAGGCCGTAGCCGACGGAACCATCCTGAGGACCCATATCCTCCGGCCCACGTGGCACTTTGTCCACCGGGAAGACCTTGGCTGGTTGATGGGCTTGTCCGCAGACCGCCTCCACCAGGGCAACAAAGGCATGTACCGCCAGACAGGAATCGATGAGGACTCTGCTGCCAAGAGTGGCCAGGTCCTGGCTGGCGCGGTGGCAGATGGAGCCCACAAGACGCGTGAGGAACTGGCCGACGTCCTGGGACGGGCCGGCTTTCCCAGCAAGGGACTGGGCTTCATCTACCACCTCATGCATGCCGAAATCAGCGGCGTCCTGGTCAGTGGGTCCCCCGCCCGTTCCGCAGGCGGAGCCCTGAAACAGACGTACGCCCTGTTCGAGGAACGCGTTTCCGAGCCATTTCGCACGCCGCTGAACGCCGAAGATCGGGATCAGGCCCTTGGCCGGTTGACGCTCCGATACTTCACCAGCCGGGGACCCGCCACGGTCAAGGACTGTGCCGTGTGGTCCGGGCTGACCATGAAGGATGTGAAGCGGGGCATCCAGGTGGCGGGTGACATGTCTCCCGGAAGCCTGGGCACCGCGCAATGCGATGGACTCAACTTTTATCTGGCTACGGAGTCCGTAGAGGCCCTCACCAGCGGGTCCGCCCTTTCGCCGGCCAACGAATCCGGGCTCCCCCGCGTGGACTTCATCCAGTGCTACGACGAGTACGTGATGGGCTACTCACAGTCCAGGCACTTCCTTGGCGGCACGGCGCCGTACTTCTCCGAGGACAACGGACCCATGCACGTGGTCCTGTTGGACGGAATGATGGCCGGCTGGTGGCGGCACGGATTCTCCGGCGGAGCCTGCGAACTGGACGTCCGAATGAACCGACCCGCCACTGGGGAGGAGCAGGAGGCATTACAAGCCGAGGTAGATCGTTACGGTGCGTTCCTGGGCATGGAGACCAAGCTGGTGTGAAGAAGGAACCGGCGGCAGGACTGGTCCCAGCTGGCGGGACTGGTCTCAGCCGGCAGGACTGGTCCCAGCCGGCAGGACTAAGCTGGGATGAGACCTAGGAGGCCTGCACCGTGAACAATCTGATCTTCTGGATCATCGTCTGCTCGTGGCTGATTCCACTCGGGATCCGCATGTACAACCGCTCCCGGGCGCGTCGGATCCAGAACGGGAACTTCCGCGGCCCAGGGTATCGGGAACAGCCTTACCAGCAGCAGAATTATCCGGGTCCGAGCTACCCTGCACCGAATTACCCTGCACCGAATTACCCGGGTCCCGGCTACCCTGTACAGAATCACCCAGGCTACCCATTCGAGCCGGCCGCCATCAGCCCCTCGGACTCCACACCGCAGCCCGGGCCGTCGTCGGGCCCTTCATCATCCTCCCCGTTTCCCCCGGGGGGCACTTCAGGGCCTCAGGGTTACCGCGCGCGCAAGCTGGCCGAGCTGGACGCGAAGTTCAGCAACGGCGAGATCGCCATGGAGGATTACATGAGGCAGCGCGGCGACATCATGAACGGCTAAAGCTGCAAGGTTTAGGCGAAGAACGATTCGCGGAGTTGTGCCGAGAGTTGGCCGATTTCGGTGAGGAACCCATCGTGGCCGATCGGCGCCTCAATGAGGTGGACCGGGACATCTCCGGGCAGGGCCGCGGCAAGTTCCCGCGACTGTGCCGGGAAGTAGAGCCTGTCGCTGTCCACCGCAGCCACGAAGAACTCAGCCGTGGTGCTGGACAACGCCTGTTCCAACGAGCCGCGGCTCCTGGTGACGTCGTGGGACATCAGGGCTTCGGTGATGGCGATGTAGCTGTTGGCATCAAAACGGCGGACCAGCTTGTGCCCCTGGTGGTCCAAGTAGCTTTCCACCTGGTAGCGGCCGCGCTCCCCCAACACCGCAGCAGCCAGCGGCGTCTCCTGGTGCTGGGCTTCCCGGCCAAAGCGGAAGTCCAACTCCAACGCTGAGCGGTAGGTGATGTGGGCGATGCGTCGGGCCAGCGCCAAACCGTGTTCAGGGGCAGCCCCGCCATAGTAGTCGCCGTTATTGAAATTCGGGTCCTGCCGGATAGCGAGCGTCTGGGCCTGTGCGAAGGCAATCTGCTCGGCCGTGCTGTAGGCGCCCACGGAGATCACCGCGCAGCGCTTGACCCTGCCGGGAAACGTCACAGCCCATTCGAGTGCTCGGGCGCCGCCCATCGAACCGCCCAACACGGCGTGCCAGGCATCGATTCCCAAGGCATCGGCCAGGCGCGCCTCAGCCTCTGTACTGTCGCGCAGGGTGACCAACGGGAAGCGTGAGCCCCAAGGACGACCGTCCGGCGCTTCTGATGACGGGCCGGTGCTGCCGTAACAGCCGCCCACAATGTTGATGGAAATGACGAAGAACTTGTTGGTGTCGATGGTGGCACCCGGTCCAACGAGTTGCTCCCACCACCCTTCCTCGTCAGTGGCTCCACGGGTTACGTGGGTACTGCCCGTGAGCGCGTGCTGGATGAGCACCGCATTGGAGGCGTCGGCGTTCAGCTGCCCCCAGGTCTCGTACGCGAGGACAACGTCGGGGAGGAAGCCGCCGGCCTCAAGTTCCAGCGGCCCGATGCCGGCGTACTTGACGGTTCCGTCTTCTTCTCCGGATTTTGGAAGGGCTGTAGCAGTAATGGTCATTCCTTTGACACCTTAACCTCGCGCTTGCCCGTCGCCTTGCGTGCGAACAGGCCAGGTCCTCACCCGGGGCACCCCACCGCGGAGGAGGGTTGCCGGCCAGCAAGCCGGGGCTGTGTGCTGGCACTCATGACCTAATACGAAGAGTCTAGGAAATGCAGGGCGGTTCTGGCGAAGAATGTGACAACAGTGTGACGGTTTTGGGCCTCTGCGTTCACGAACGAGCACCCGGCACTGCCGCCCGGCGAATATTCGACGGCGCGGGCGGCAGTCGGGCTGTGGCGTTGAGCCCGCGGCGCTAGGCGCCCTTGGCGGCCCGGAATCCGGCTTCGAGGTCGGCGATGATGTCATCCACGTGCTCAATGCCTACGGACAACCGCACCAAACCAGGGTTCACCCCGGCAATGAGCTGCTGCTCCACCGTCAGCTGACTGTGCGTAGTCGAGGCCGGGTGGATGACCAGCGAGCGGACATCACCAATGTTGGCAACGTGCGAGTGCAGCTCCAATCCGTCCACGAAACGTTTGCCGGCTTCGACACCGCCCTTGATGGTAAAGGCCACAATGGCGCCTGTGCCCTTGGGACCGTACTTCCGGCCCCGGTCATACCACGGGCTGGACGGCAGGCCCGCGTAGGCGACCGATTCGACGTCGTCGTGGCCTTCCAACCACTCAGCCACCTTGGTGGCGTTGGCGACGTGGCGTTCCACGCGCAGGCTCAAGGTCTCCAGGCCCTGAGCAATGAGGAAGGCGTTGAACGGGGAAACGGCCGAGCCGAGGTCGCGCAGCAATTGGACGCGGGCCTTGAGGATGTAGGAGAGGTTGGCGCCCAACGCACCGTCCTTCCCAAGATCCCGTGCGTAGACCAATCCGTTGTAGCTGGGGTCCGGGGTGTTGAAGCCGGGGAAGCGCTCCGGGTCCTTGCCGAAGTCGAAGTTGCCGGAATCCACGATCACACCGGCGATTGCGGATCCGTGACCGCCCAGGTACTTGGTTGCGGAGTGGACCACGATGTCCGCGCCCCACTCGATGGGGCGGATCAGGTACGGCGTGGACAGGGTGTTGTCGACGATCAGGGGCACACCGGCCTCGTGTGCGGTTCGGGCAATGCCCTCGATGTCCAGCACGTCTTGGCGCGGGTTGGACACAACCTCACCGAAGAACAGCTTGGTGTTCGGTTGGACGGCGTCTCGCCACTGGTCCAGGTTGTCCGGGTCTTCGACGAAGGTGACTGAAATGCCGAACTTCTTCAGCGTGTGCGCCAGCAGGTTGTACGTGCCGCCGTAAAGGCTTGGGCTGGCTACGATGTGGTCGCCGACCTCGGCGATATTGAGGATGGCGAACGTCTCCGCAGCCTGTCCGGAGCTGAGCAGGAGTGCGCCCAGGCCGCCTTCAAGGCTTGCGACGCGCTGCTCCACAGCATCCTGGGTGGGGTTACCGATCCGGGTGTAGATGGGAGCGAGTTCGGCCAAGGCAAAGCGGTTGGCCGCACTCTCGGCGCTGGGGAAGACGAAGGACGTGGTCTGGTAGATCGGCAGCGACCTCGCTCCGGTCGCGGAGTCGGGCTCCTGCCCGGCGTGGATCTGGCGGGTTTCGAAAGACCATCCTTGGGACATGGAGTTCTCCTGTTCGTGACGCATGGTTTTCGCAGGCAAGGTGCTGCGGTGTGAGCTGGGGCCAGTCTAGGAACTGTCCGGGGCCTAAGACAGCTTTGTGACGCCGCTGGAATCTATCGGTCTTTTTGCGTCCCTCAATGAAGCACCTGATCAGGGCTTTAGGCACATCCCACCTTAGTTAGGCTTGACTTAGCTGAGAGCCCGATCACAAAGTGCCAAGATGAAGCCATGCGCATGGATCACGTCTCTTACGCTTGTGAACGAGATGGCCTTTTGGCCACTACCGAACGAATTTCCGCAGCATTGGGAGTGGACGCTGTCCGGGGCGGAGTGCACCCGCGCTTCGGCACCCGGAACATGATCATTCCCCTGGCGGATAACAAGTACCTGGAAGTTGTAGAGGTCCTGGACCACCCTGCTTCCGACAAAGCACCCTTTGGTCAAGCCGTCCGTGCCCGCTCTGCGGCCGGTGGTGGTTGGATGGGCTGGTGCGTCGCCGTTGACGACCTTGCCCCATTCGAAGACCGCCTTGGCCGCTCCGCTGTTCCGGGCAACCGCAAGTTCCCTGACGGCCGCGAATTGGTGTGGCAGCAGATCGGCATCCTCGGCCTGATTGCCGATCCTCAGGTGCCGTACCTACTCAAGTGGGAGGGCGACCCCTCACTGCACCCGTCCAAGATCTACGAGAGCGACGTCAAGATGTCCAGCCTCACCATTGCGGGCTCGGCTGAACGCGTCACGGAATGGTTGGGCGAGCCAGTGGAAAAGCCGCTCGAGGATGTTGCGGTCCAGTGGATGGCACCGCACGGTACTCCCGGCATCCTGGCTGTCACTTTCGAAACCGCCTCCGGAGCCGTCACGATCTGACAGTTCCATCCATCCGGGCTGGTCCCGGCCCCGGTCAAACCTGGCCGGGGTCAACCATGTCCGGGCTAAACTTCGGCCGCCATCAGCGGGTGCCAACGACGTCACCCACCGATGGCGGCCGAACACTTTTAACCTGCCGCTAACCCAGGCCGATTGCCTTGCCGAACAGGCTGAAGCCAACAAAGGCCACGGTGTTCAGCAACGCGTGGGCAATCACCAGGGGCATTACCCGCTTGGTCTTGGTGTAGATCCATGCGAACACCAATCCCATGACCACGTTTCCTATGAACGGGCCGAAGCCCTGGTAAAGGTGGTAGCTTCCCCGCAGGACGGCACTGACCACGATGGCCACGGGCACGCTCCACCCGAATTTACCGAAACGGTCCAAGAGATACCCCACCACGATCACTTCTTCCACGATCCCGTGGCGAGTGGCTGAGAGGATCAGCACCGGCACCGTCCACCAGTAAGGATCCAGCCCGCTCGGCACAATCGCAGTGGTGATTCCCAAGGCCCGGCCGGCAGCGTACAGGCCCAGCGAGGGAATCCCAATTGCAGCGGCCAGCCCAACGCCCTGGAGAAGGTCCTTGCCAGGCCGGGCAAAATTGAAGCCTAGCCGGGCGAACCCCGAGCCGCCCCCGCCATCCCTAACGCCGGGCGCGGGCGTGGACAGGAAGTAGAACACCAAGACAACGGGCACCAAGGCGAACGCGATGTCCAGAAGTTGGTACGTGAGGTCGAAGTATTCGCGCGTGTTTTGTGACGTGTTCAAGGTGGAGGTGGCGTCGGCCAAGGGTGCCCGGGTCATCTTGTCCAGCAACTGCACAACGGAGTAGACGGCTGACTGGCCCAGGGACAGGCCCAGCACAATAAGTACTTCGGCGCGCAGCCGCCGGCGTGAAGCAAGGATCATGTACCCACCCTATGCTTGGTGGGATGGGTGCCCCTGAAAGAATCTTCATGATCCGGCACGGACAGTCTGCCGCGAATGCCGACACGTCCATCTACAACCGTGTTCCGGACTACCGGATCCCGCTGACGGAGCGCGGTGTGGAGCAGGCACGGATAGCCGGGGAAGACCTTCGCCGGAAGCTCGACGGGCAACAGGTCTGTGTGTACGTCTCCCCCTACTTGCGCGCCTACCAGACCCTCGAAGCCCTGAACCTCGGTTCGCTGGTCGAGCGGGTGATCGAAGAACCCAGGCTTCGCGAACAGGACTGGGCAAACTTCCAGATTGCCGGGGAGATTGAGGACCAAAAAGAACTGCGCAACCTCTACGGCCACTTCTTCTATCGGTTCCGGGAGGGTGAGTCCGGCTCGGATGTCTACGACAGGGTCTCATCCTTTATGGAGACGCTCTACCGGCACTGGCAAAAGCCCACGTACGCACCGAACACGCTCATGGTCACGCACGGGCTGACCATGCGCCTGTTCTGCATGCGCTGGTTCCACTGGACGGTGGAGTACTTCGAATCGCTCAACAACCCGGAGAATGCCGAGCTTCGCACCCTGATCAAGAACGACGACGACCAGTACAGCCTGGATATACCGTTCAGCCAGTGGGTACCCAGGGAGGTGGACGACTCGGTTCTTCACGCACCACGGATGCGTTTCTAGCGTTTCCTGCTCAACCGGCCAAGGCTTAACCAGCGGGCGCGACGATGACTTCCGTTCCTTTGGCTTCGAACGCGGCCTTGTGTTCTGCGCTGATACCGGAGTCCGTAATGAGGTGCCTGAAGTCGTAGCCAGCCATGGCGGCGAAGGAGCGACGACCCACTTTTGAGGAGTCGGCCACCACGTAGGACTCGGTGGCACGGCGTGCCATCACTGTGTTCACCATGGCTTCGCCTTCGTCGGTGATGGTGGGGCCAAGGTCCGGGTCCACGCCGTTGACGCCGATGAACGCAATGTCCAGGGCAACTTTTTGCATAATGACGTCCGTGTAGGGGCCCACCAGCTCGTAGGAGCGGGGGTTGAGGATGCCACCGGTGACCATGATCTTGATGTTAGGCCGGACCGCAAGCTGCGAGGCGATGTTGATCGCGTTGGTCACCACGGTAAGGGTGGGCCGGTTTGAGGGAGCGTTAAGGTCCTCACGGGTGGACAGGAGCTGAGCCAACGCGGTGTTGGTGGTGCCGCCGCTAAGGCCAATCACCGCACCCGGGCGGATCAACGCTGAAGCGGCCAGCGCGATCTCCTGCTTTGCCTCAGCGTGGTCGTCACGGTTGTAACGGCCCGGCAGGTCGTAGGCAACGGACCCGGTAGTGGCACCACCGCGGGTGCGGCTCAGCAACCGCTGCTTGGCCAGGCTGTCAAGATCCCTGCGGGCTGTGGCAGGCGATACGCCCAAGCGTGTCACGATGTCCTCGACTTCCACATGGCCGGACTCGGCCAGGAGGTCGAGTATGGCAGTGAGCCGATCGGTGCGGGTCATGACAAGCCTTTCGCGGGTTCCGGCTATTTCGCTTTAGCGAACAGCGTCAGCATACGTGCGGACTCCAGCACAAGGGCATCACGACCGGCCTTGATGTATTTCCGGGAATCCACCACTGCAGGGTTGGCATCGAGGTACTCACGGACGGCGCGGGTAAAGAACCCGTTCAAATGTGTGGATATGTTGATCTTAGTCATACCCGCGCGGATAGCGGCTATGAGCATGTCATCCGTCACACCGGAGGAGCCATGGAGGACCAGTGGTTTTCCCACCGCAGTCTTCAGCCGGGTGATGAGATGGAGGTCCAGGGCGGCACTGCGCTCAGTCATGGCGTGCGAGGAGCCGACAGCAACGGCGAGCGCGTCCACGCCGGTTGCCTCAACGAATGCGTGGGCCTCGGCGGGATCCGTTCGGACACCGGGAGCGTGTGCGCCGTCCTTGCCACCCACTTTTCCAAGCTCTGCTTCAACGTATACGCCGCGCTGGTGAGCGTACTCGGCCACCCGTTGCGTGACCTCCACGTTCCACTCGTAGGGCAGATGCGCGCCGTCGTACATGACAGAGCCGAAACCAAGGTCCACGGCTGCAAGGGCGAGGTCTTCGGATTCTGCGTGGTCCAGGTGGAGGGCGACGGGCACTGCTGCGGATCGGGCGACTGCCAGGGCTGCCGAGGCAATGGGCTCAAGTCCGCCGTGGTACTTGGCGCAATTCTCGGAAATCTGCAGAATCAGCGGCACACCGGCAGCTTCCGCCCCTGCTACCAGGCCTTCGGCAGTTTCGATGTGGATGATGTTGAACGCGCCTTGGCCTATGCCCGTGGCGGCGGCCCTGTCCATGAGTTCCCGCGTGTTGACCAGGGTCACCGGGTCTCCTTCCATGTCACGATCAATTGGTCCTGAAGTTCCTGGTATCGCGGCGAGATTTCCCCGGCGGCAGGCATGAGCACGGCTGCAGCGGACCAGGCGGTGGCCCGGCGAAGAATCTCGCGGGGCTCGTTGATGCCTTCGGCAAGTGCGACGGCGGCAGCCGCCACACCGGCGTCGCCCGCCCCTGTGGGGTTGCCGCTGAGAGCTTTGGGCAGGCGGGCGCTCCAGTAGCCGCCCGGGGCGGCGTGGTCGAAAGCGAGCATCCCGTCCGCGCCTGCGCTGACGAGGACGGTGCGGGCTCCCATATCGATCAGCGCGAGGGCGGCTGCTTCAAGGCTGGGCTCCCCCGTCGCCTCGGCCAGCTCATGATGGTTGGGCTTGAGGATATCGGCGCCGGCTTTGGCTGCGGCGATGATACCGGGACCGGAGGTGTCGATGATGGCCGGGATGCCGGCGTCGTGGGCAAGGCGCACCAACTCCGGGTAGAAGTCAGCGGGAGCACCCGGCGGCAGGCTTCCCGAACCGACCAGTACCGACGCCGGCAGGTTTCGGTTTCCGCTCACGGCCTCAACTATCGCGATCCGGAGTGAGCGCCAATCGTCAGGCAGGAGTGCTTGGCCCTCTTCGTTGAAGATGGACGTTTCCCCTGCGACAGTGTCCACCAGGGCAATGCTGCGGCGCGTTTCAGCGGCTACTCCCACCAGGGTATGCGGCACACCGCTGGTCCACAGTTCGGCTGCGAGGGTCTGCCCTGCAGCCCCACCGGTGGGGGCAATGGCGAGGACCGGATAGCCGAGCTGGTGAGTGACGCGGGCTACGTTGATTCCCTTGCCGCCGGCACGACTCAGGGGTGTAGGAACGCGGTGGCTTGAACCTTCGGTGATCCCGTGGACGGTGTACGTCATGTCTATGGCCGGATTGGGAGTGACGGTAATAATACGATTCACATTGGCGCGCTTCATGGTGATTCCTCCAGGAGTGCCCGGGCGTTCAGCGCCGCCCCGAGCAAGCCGGCGTCCTGCCCCAGCTGGGCTCGGATGAGCTGTGGCCTGCGCTGGAAGTCGAGGATCCCGTCCACCCGTTTGCGGAGGGGTTCAAGCAGATCGTCGCCGGCTTCAGCAAGTCCTCCCCCAATCACCACGGCTTCCGTTCCGATGATGTTTACGCATTGGCAGACAGTGAAGGCAAGGGCATCAACGGCATCGGCCCAAACCCGGGCAGCAATCGCATCTCCTGCGCTTGCCCTGAGCAGTACGCCGCGTGCGCCGTTCACCCTGTTTCCCGAGGCACGATGGTAACGCTTGGCAATAGCCCCGGCAGAGCCCACTGCTTCGAGGATGGTAGAGCCTGGGCCTCCAGGGCCGGCGTCGGGGTCCGGAACCTGGGCGTGGCCGAGTTCACCGGCGAAGCCACCGGCGGTGACTGCTTTGCCGCCCGAGAAGACCGCGGCGGCGATGCCGGTACCCACCACCATCACCACAACGTCGTTGAACTCTTTGGACCCGCCAAAGCTGTGTTCCACGGCCGCAGCGGAACGGACATCGTGATCGAACGCAACGGGGATGCCAAGCCGCTTCTCAGCTTCTGCCGTGAACGGGAAGTTACGCCATCCGAGGTTGGCGGAGTAGATGCCCACTCCGGCTACGGAGTCCACTATTCCTGGGACGATAATTCCCGCCGCTTTGGCGGGGGCTTCCGGGAACTCCGAGGCCAGCTCGGCTTTAAGCTCAGCGAGTCTGTCCAGCACCGCTTCGCCGGGTCGGGCGGGGTCCAAAGGCGTTGGGACGCGGCGCATGCCCAGGACGATTCCCCGGGCGTCCACCAAACCGGCTTTGATGTCCGTCCCGCCGACGTCGAAGGAAAGGACCGGCGATCGTGCGGCTCCAAGAACCATGACCGGATGCCTAGGCGGAGGCGTCGAGAATAACGGAGCGCGTCAGGTTGCGGGGCAGGTCCGGATTCAGGCCTCGAACACGCGCGCGCTCCAGGGTTACCTTGTGGACGCGTGCCAGCTCAGCCAAGGGGTGCTTCTCAGTGTGGATGTAGAGGGCGCCGGTCACGGCCATGTCGTTCTCCAGGCCTTCGGGCTGGGTTCCGAACAACCAGGTGACCCGGCCAGGAGCTGCGATGGAGATGGGGCCGTGGCGGTACTCCATGGCCGGGTAGGACTCGGTCCAACCCTGCACGGCTTCGCGCATTTTCAAGCCGGCTTCGTGAGCCAGCCCCACCGTCCAGCCGGTGCCAAGGAAGGTGAATTGCTCGGCATCCAGGAGCTCCTGGGAAACGGGCGCAGTCACTGCATCACGGGCATCATCGATTGCCTGCTGCACATCAATACCGAGGCTGGTCAGCATGTACACCAGCGCCGTGGTGGCGAAACGGGTCTGCACCACCGAGCGCTCATCCGCGTATGGGAGGCCGATCACGGCGTCTGCCAGTTCGACGATCGGCGAGGAGGTGTCACCAATGATCGCGACCGTGGGGACGATCCCCTTCAACTCAGCCAGAATCTCCAGCACCTCAGTGGTGGTACCTGACCGCGTGATGGCCACAACGGCGTCGTACTGCCGATCGGCGCTGTTGCTGTTCAGGAAGGCCTCGGACGCGGCAAACGCATCGGTGACGCCCTTGCCGGCGGATTCGCGGGCAGCCGCATAACTCTGGGCCATGAACCATGACGTGCCACAGCCGATGACGGCGATACGCTTGCCGTCCGCCGGAAGCAGCTGTTCAGTGCGGGACTGCTCCACAGCACGTTGCCAAACCTCGGGTTGGGATACGAGCTCTTCTTCCATGAAGGCACCCAGTGTGTTCTCGCTCATCGTGTGTTCCGCTCCCGCTCAGCTAATGACGTTTTCTGATCTATAGAAACACTAAACGATCATTTTCGATCTCACAAGGATCATTCGGGTGATGAGACTCTTCACTATCTGCGCGCAATGGGCAGTGAGTCCGAGACCAAAAAAGAAGGGGCGGCGTTCCCACCGGAACACCGCCCCTCCCTTTGCCCTCAGACTGCCTGCACCCCGGCCCGCCACACCGAATGCGTCAACGGGATCCCGGGACGGTAAGCCAAGTGGGTGGCCGACGGAGCCCTCAACAGGTGCAGGTCCGCGCGATGTCCTACCGCGAGCGAACCCACCGCCCGTTCGCCGTCGACGTCGTTCCCGGACTCCCTGCCCAACGCCAAAGCGCCGCCGTACGTCGCCGCGCGGACGGCTTCGTGGACGCTCAAATGCATCTGAAGAACTGCGGTGGTCACGCAGAAAGCCATGGAACTCGTGTACGAGGTGCCCGGGTTGCAGTTGGCTGCCAGCGCAATCTGCACCCCGGCGTCGATCAGTTCACGGCCAGGAGCCAAGGGCTGACGGGTGGAAAGGTCACAAGCGGGAAGACACGTCGCCACGGTACCGCGCGTGCCCGTTCCGGCGGTTGCATTCCAGCCGGCCCACGTATCTGCGAGCGCCTGAACATCCTTGTCCGAGAGATAGTTCACGTGGTCCACGCTCGCGGCCCCGAACTCAACAGCCAGTGCCACCCCAGGTCCTTCCCCAAGCTGGTTACCGTGAACCCTCAGCCCCAAACCGGCATTGCGGGCAGCAGTGAGGACCCGGCGTGACTGATCCTCCGTGAACGCACCCCGCTCGCAGAACACATCAGCCCAGCGGACATGGGGCAGGACGGCGTCCAGCATGGGACCGCACACCAAGTCCGTGTACTCCTCGGGATCGGAGCCTTTCGGGACCAAGTGCGCGCCCAAGAAGGTGACCTCGTCCACTTCGGCTGCTGCGATGCGGGCGCTGCGGGCCTCGTTCTCCACGTCCAGCCCGTAGCCGGTCTTGCTCTCCAGATACGTAGTTCCTTGTGAGACCGCCTCGGCCACTCGATCCCGCACCAGTCGGGTAAGTTCGTCGTCGCTGACACTGCGCGTGGCGCCTGTGGTGATGGCGATTCCGCCGGCGCTGTAGCTTTCGCCGGCCATTCGGGCCTCGAACTCGGCGGTGCGGTCCCCTGCGAAAACGAGATGCGAGTGCGAATCCACCCAACCGGGCAGGACGGCGCGGCCGTCGGCGTCGATCCTTTCATCAGCTGACGGGGCGTCCTTGCTGGACCCCATCCACGCGATGCGCTCGCCTTCGAAGACGATCGCAGCGTCTTTGAGGACCCGATGTTCCAGGTCCTGGGTCATCAGTTCGCCGATGTTGGTAATCAGGGTGCTGGTCGGGTTGGTTACGCTCATGACCCTATTGTTCAGCGCCGGATGGACCAGCGCACGGCTGCCAACTGCTCTGCTGTCCGGGATTCCGGACTGTCGTCCCCCACCTCGCCGAGAATCAGTGAGGCCGCCAGTCCGGCAATGGCGGAAGACGTTTGGAAACCGTAGCCCCCTTGACCGGCGAGCCAGAAGAAGCCTGGCGCTTCGGCGTCGAAACCCACCACAGGGATTCCGTCCGCAGCTTCTGTCCGCAGGCCCGTCCAGGCTCGGTCCACGAAGCGGATTCCCAAGGTGGTCACAGTATTGAGCTTGCTGATCAGCTTCTCCACATCGCCGGGGTAGGGCTTGGCGTCCTCGGCTCCGCTGGGCACCGTTTCGGAAGGCGAAATCAACACTTGATGACCCTCGGCGCGGAAGTAGAACGTGTCGTCTGCGGCACAGACCATGGGGGTTTCGGGCGTCAACGGGTTCTCAACGTTCACGATCGCGGCGGTCCGTCGGTACGGTTGCAGTCCAAGCTTCTCCACGCCACTGATAACGGCCAGCTCGTCCGCCCAGGCACCTGCCGCGTTAACCACGACGCCGGACTGGAAGCTTTCGGTGCCCGCGCCCAGCAGCCAGCCACTCCCCAGCCGTTGGGCCGAGTGAACTTTGGCTCCGGTGACGATGTCCACGCCTGCAGCTTCCGCCGTCCGGCGGTGCTCCTTGAGCAACAGCGGGGCATTGCAGCCGAAGGAGCCGTTATCCAGTCCTGCAGCGGCGAACGCTTCCGGGTGAAGGGCCGGGCAGAGACGCATGGCTTCGTCATGGGAGATGGGGTGCATGTTGCCGCTTGCCTCGGCGCGCACGGTTTCTTCATCACCCACCAGCATGAAACCCCTTGGCGTGAGGATCGGAGTGGTTGCCTCCGCATCCCGGGCTGACAGCATTTCAAGGGTGCGGATGGTCAGCTCCTGGACCACGCCCGGACCGTAGCTGGGGATCAGCTGCCGGGCCGACCTTGAGGAAGTGTGGAAAGCAAGGGATTGCTCCGCCTCAACAAGGGCCACAGTGCACTTGCCTGCAAGCGCCGCAGCCAAGGAGAGCCCTCCAATGCCGCCGCCAACGATTACCACGTCATAATTCGAAGCCATGGGACCATCCTGACAGACCGGGCGCTCTCTCACATCCCGCGCCCTTGGGAGCGACGCTCGCTCACATCCCGCCTCGGAAACCCGCGGGACGTGAGAGAGCGTCCGGCGCAAACCCGCGGGACGTGAGAGAGCGTGGTTAGGCGACCGCGGCGCGACTCTTGACGAACGCCTGAACGCACGCTTCGACGTCGTCCGCGCTGTGTGCGGCGGAGAGCTGCACGCGGATCCGGGCTGCGCCCCTGGGCACCACAGGGAAGCTGAAGGCCGTGACGAAGACGCCGTTGTTGAGCATCTCGTCAGCCACCTTGGCAGCGACCACGGCGTCACCAAACATGACCGGGATGATGGCATGCTCGCCCTCGAGGAGTTCGAAGCCTTCTTCGCTCATGCGGCGGCGGAACAGTGCTGCGTTCTCAAAAAGACGTGTGCGGAGTTCGCCGGATTCCTGCACGAGTTCGATCGCCTTGATCGTGGCTGCAACGATGGCCGGGGCCAGGGAGTTGGAGAACAGGTAGGGCCTGGCCTTCTGGCGGAGCATCGCAACGATCTCGCCGCGGCCGGAAACGTAGCCACCCGAGGCGCCGCCAAGTGCCTTGCCGAACGTGCCGGTGTAGATGTCAACGCGCTCGGAAACGCCGGCGTGCTCAGGCGTACCGGCGCCGGTGGGGCCCATGAAGCCGACGGCATGGGAGTCATCCACCATGACCAGGGCATCGTGCTTCTCGGCGAGGTCGCAGATAGCTTCCAGCGGGGCCAGGTACCCGTCCATGGAAAACACGCCATCGGTGACGATGATCTTACGGCGGGACCCTTCGGCCTCTACCAGTTTGGCCTCGAGATCGGCCATGTCCTGGTTTGCGTAGCGGAAGCGCTTGGCCTTGCTGAGACGAATGCCATCGATGATGGAGGCGTGGTTCAAGGAGTCCGAAATGATGGCGTCTTCGGGACCGAACAGGGACTCGAAGACGCCGCCGTTGGCATCGAAGCAGCTGGAGAAGAGGATGGTGTCCTCGGTGCCCAGGAACGTGGAGACCCGGGTTTCAAGTTCCAAGTGCAGGTCCTGGGTACCGCAAATGAAGCGCACGGAGGCCATGCCGAAGCCGCGCTCGTCCATGGCGGACTTGGCGGCGGCAATGATCTCCGGGTGGTCTGCCAAACCCAGGTAGTTGTTGGCGCAGAAGTTCAGGACCTTGTTGGCAGGCTGCCCGAGTTGGCCCGCTGCGATGTGGCTGGCCTGCGGGGAGTCGATGTGCCGTTCGGTCTTGAAGAGTCCGGCGCTGCGGATCTCCTCCAATTCGCCCTGCAGTTGGTCTTTGATGGCTGAATACATGGGTGCTCCTAAAGTCGTGTGTGGGTCCGGGTGCCGCGTGGGTCTGGTTAGAGTTCAGTCCAGTCGAGGACAACTTTGCCGCCGGTCCCGTTGCGGGCGATCTCGAAGCCCTTCTCCCAGTCCTTTGCGGATAGCTTGTCGGTGACCACCGCGGAGATGCTGCGGTGTAGCACGGGGTTGGAGGACAGCATGGCACTCATGGCGTACCAGGTCTCGAACATTTCGCGGCCGTAGATGCCCTTGAGCGTGAGCATGTGCGTGACCACCTTGCCCCAGTCAATATCGATGGACTGGCTGGGAAGGCCGAGCATGGCAATGCGGCCGCCGTGGTTCATGTTGTCGATCATCTCAGGCAGTGCCGTGGGGTGTCCCGACATTTCCAGTCCGATGTCGAAGCCTTCGCGCATGCCCAGTTCCTGCTGCGCCTCACGAACACGCATCTTTGAGACGTCGACGGCGAGGTCAACACCCATCTGCCGGGCCAGTTCAAGGCGCGGAGCCGAGACGTCCGTGATCGCGATCTTGCGGGCACCGGCATGACGGGCGACGGCGATGGCCATCAGTCCGATGGGTCCGGCACCTGTAATGAGCACATCTTCGCCGACCAAGGGGAAGCTCAGTGCGGTGTGGACGGCGTTGCCGAAGGGATCGAAAATGGCGCCGAGTTCCGGGGTGACGGAGTCATCGTGGTGGACCCAGACGTTGGTTTCCGGGATCACGACGTATTCAGCAAAGGCACCGTCGCGCTGTACTCCCACAGAAACGGTGTGGATGCACATCTGGCGGCGTCCGGCGCGGCAGTTGCGGCAGATTCCGCATACCACGTGGCCTTCGCCGGAGACCCGGTCCCCTACCTTGACGTCGCGGACGTCCTCGCCGATTTCCACCACTTCGCCGTAGAACTCGTGCCCTGCGATGAGCGGCGCTTCGATGATCCCCTGGGCCCAGGCGTCCCAGCTTTGGATGTGGAGGTCGGTACCGCAAATGCCGGTGGTCATCACACGGATCTTGACGTCGTCAGGGCCCGATTCGGGCTCGGGACGGTCGACGAGTTCGAACCCTGCGTGGGGTCCGGATTTGTAGAGAGCCTTCATGGGATTCCTCACTGGCTGGGGCTGCTTCGCTGCTGCTGAGTCCATTAGAGCGCCGCCAACGATTTAGCACAACTAGATTCTTCTCAATCAACGATTTAGGATTTGCTAATGGAAATCCATCAGTTGCAGATGCTCCGTGAACTCGGCGACCTTGGCAGCGTCAAGGCGGTGGCCGAGACCTTGATGGTGACCCCCTCGGCCGTTTCCCAACAACTCGCCCTGCTGCAAAAGTCCGTGGATGTGCCGCTGACACGCAAGGAGGGCCGGGCTTTGGTATTGACCGACGCCGGCCGCGTGCTCGCCGAGGCAGGTGCCGCCGTCGTCAATGCCATGGCAGATGCCCGGGCCGCAATCGGCGCGTACCACGACGCGCCCGACGCGCCCGTGAGCGTCAGCGCCTTTCACAGCGCAGGCCAGGCCCTGTTCGCCCCGCTGGCTGCGTTGGCGGCACTCCTGGCGTCCGACGGCGGAAAGTCGCCTCGTCTGCGTCTCTCCGATGAGGATGTTGCCCAGGAGGATTTCCCGGGGTTGGCGGCCCGGTATGACCTGGTTCTGGCACACCGTATGGACAACAGCCCGCCCTGGCCGGAGGACAAGGTAGCGGTGATTCCTCTCGCCGACGAGCCTTTGGACATTGCGCTCCCGGGGGATCATCCGCTGGCAACCCGGCGCCAGCTGGAGCCCTACGACGTTGTGGATGAGCCTTGGGTGACCAGCCGGGACGGCTACTCCCCCGCAGACGTCCTTGCCGCCGTCGTAGCCGTGAGTGGGCGGCCGGCCGACGTCCTGCACCGCATCAACGACTACTCCACCGTTGCGGCGCTGGTTTCTGCCGGTGGTGCGATCGGGCTGCTGCCGCGCTTCACGGCGCGCCGGGTGCTGGACGCCGGGGTGGTCCTGCGTCCTCTGTCAGGTGTGAATTCGGTGCGCAAGATCGACATCCTCGCCCGACCCGAAACGCTCAAGCGGAAATCGGTCATGACGGTTTGCGAGTCACTTCAAACCGTCATGACCGAGCTTGTGGAGCTATCCGGGCCCCGCTGACCCGCACTTAGCCCGCATTTAGCCCGCATTTAGCCCTAATTTAGCCCGCAGTCCGGTCCGTCGCGGACCAGGGCGGGCTGGCCGGCGTCGAAGTACTCCACAAGCTCGACCGGGAGCTCTGGTACCTCGCGCGCCGAGCCGTCGCCCCGCAGGGATTCGGCGGCAAGAATCCCCGCCACCACAGCCTGTCGCGCTGCGATCGGGCTTGTCCGGGTCTGGCCGCCGTCGGACGCAAAGCGGAGGAATTCCTCGATCAAAACCGGGTCTGCACCCCCGTGGCCACCTTCGCCGTCCTTGATGGTGATGACATCATCCGGCGCGGCAAAGCCGGATGTCCGGCTGGTCCACAAGTTGATGGTTTCGCCCGGCCCGTCGCCGAGATTCTCGATCCGCCCTTTGGTCCCGATGACGGTGTAGTTGCGCCAGTAGTCCGGAGTGAAGTGGCACTGCTGGTAGGAAGCCAGGACGCCATTGTCCAGCACCATGTTCATCATGGAGATGTCCTCCACGTCGATCACCTCCGCCAGGTCCCTCTGCTCGGTGGGCGGCCAGTTGTCCAAGGAGAACCAGTCCCCCATGCGCTTGCCGGCGTTATTGCCGCGGTTGCCGACGTCGCCGTAGACCGCAAGATCGCCGACGGCGGCAACCCGCTTTGTGTAGCCGCCGGCAAGCCAGTGGATCACGTCGATGTCATGGGCACCTTTCTGAAGCAGCAGCGAGGTGACGTTTGCCCGCTGGGCATGCCAGTCCTTGAAGTAGTAATCGCCCCCGTGGCCCACGAAGTGCCGGCACCAGATCGCCTTGACCTCTCCAATCCTGCCGTCTTCGATGAGTTGGCGCATCTGTACTACAACCGGCATGTGCCGCATGTTGTGGCCCACGTACAGGCGGGTGCCGGTTTCGTAGGCCGTCGCCAGGATCCGGTCCGCGGCCTCCACTGTGATGTCCAGCGGCTTCTCACAGAAGGTGGGGATGCCTGCCCTAAGCGTTCGGACGGCGACGGCGGCGTGCTGGTTATCGGGGGTCAGGACCAGGACGGCGTCGATTCCGCTGGTCAGGAGCTCTTCAAGGTCCCCCGTGACACGGGCCGTGGGGATCCGTTCCGCGGCATCTGCCCGGCCACGTTCGCTGAGGTCACAGACGATGGTGACCTGTGAGCCCTGGCCAGGCTTGTGGGCATGCTTCCACAGCCCTGAACGCAGGCCGAAACCCACTATGCCGACCTTCAAATCCTTTTCCATGGTGTGCAATTTCCTTCTGCTGTTCTTAGTAAAGTCTGGTTGCGGCACTGCGGTGCGGCGCCGATTCGCGGACGAACAAGTGCCAGGGGAAGTCCAGGACGCCGGGCGCCTCCGGCTCTGTTTGTCCCGATGCCCGGTGAAGGAGCAGCCGGGCGAGTTTGTCGAAGAAGTCAACGGGACCAACGGTGCTCAGCGACGGTGACATCCGTTCCCCCTCAACGGTGTTACCCACACCGATGATGTCCACGTCCGCACCTACCGCCAGGCCAAGGCGTTGTGCGGCGTTGATGGCGCTGACCGCCGCGTAATCCGTGGTGGCGTAGATGGCAGTGGGCCGGTCACGCAAACTGAGTAGCCGGGTTGCGGCTGCGTAAGCCCCCGCGCTGGTGCCATCGAACAAGCCAACATAGGCCTCGCGTTTCTGGATTTGCGCATCCTCCAACGCCTCGGCATACGCCCGGTACCTGGTGCCGCCCGACGTTCCCGCAACTGATGCGGGGGTCAGGCAAGCAACCTTCCGGTGGCCGTGGAGCAGGTGCTCCACGGCCAGACGGCATCCGGGTCCGGCGATGGAACGGATGACGTCAAAGCCTTCCGGTTGCACCTCTTCATCAAAGACCACCAGTGTGGTTCCGTGCTCCGCGAGCTTGCGCAAGGCATCCCTCTGGTCAGGACGGACCGCGTCCACGAACACGGCATCGGCGTTGTGCGTACCGAGTACCTTGACCCAATCGGCGTCGCCCAGGATCATCGGCGTAATTCCCAAGGGGGCTGCAGCCTTCTGCACCGCCTCGATGACGGACAACGACCAAGGATCGGACAGCATGGTCAGCGACAGGATCACTGTGTTGGTCCGGCCGGTCCGGATAGCCCGGGCTGCCTGGTTGGGGCGGTAGCCAAGCTGCTCCGCAGCTGCCTTGACCTTTTCCGCCGTCGAATCCGACACTCCTGGTCCGCCATCGCCCCGGCGGCCCGACAAGACATAGGAAACCGTGGCTGTGGAGACGCCCGCCATTTCGGCCACCATACGGATGGTGGGCCTAACTCCGGTGTTGCTCGCTTTTGCCATGGTTCCCCCTGCTGTGTTCGTTGTCCATGCGCGTTGGTTCGATGTTGGTTTGAGGCTAGCTCCTGAATACGGGCACGTTCGGGTCCAACGCGGCCTGGTACTCATCGCGCATCTTGTCGCCGCCTTCGCTCTTCCAGCGCTTGACCGCATCCTTGAGTTCGTCGATCTTGGCGCGACCGGTGATGATGTCCACCACCTTGTCGCGCAGCTGCTTGGTGATCTTGGCGCCTACCTTGGCGTTGGTGTCCGAGTAGGAACCGTTGGTGGGGTTGCGCCACGCGAACTCGAGCAGCTTTTCTTCCTGCTGGCTGACGTACCGTGTGTCGTCGTCGAAGCCCGGGTTGAAAATGACGTTCTCCGGGCTGGACATGATGTTCAACGCCGAAACCAGGCCGGGCGCATTGGTGGCTCCCGTTTCGGTGCGGGCCGGGTTGCCCGAGGCGTCGATGGTGTAGTCCTGACCCAGCTCGCCGAAGTTCTTCTGCATGTATTCCACCGTGCCAAAGGGCGCGGACAGATAGTTGATCAGCGCCAGCAGTTCGCGGATTTTGCCCTCTTCGGCCTTTTTGAACGGGGTGAAGCCCACTGTTCCGTAACCCATGTCGTACACAGGTTTGACCTTGCCGTCGGCGCTGAAGGGGATCAATAAGTCGAACTGAGCGTCCTTGTTCAGGGCGCGATAGCTCCGGATATCGTGTGGACCCACCACAACCTGGGCCGCCACGCTGCCATTGGCTACGCGGGAACGGATGTCAGTTGCTTTGGAGTCGGGGTAAAAGACACCCGCCGCGAACATCTTTGCCGTGAACTCCACTCCGGCCAGGTATTCGTCGGTCTCGTACAGGTGCGTGAGGGTGCGGTCCTTATTGACAGCCCAGCTGTTCGGGGCACCGAACCAGCCGGTAACCATGTGGAGGGCGTTGATGTAGGCGGGTTCCAGCGCGTACTTCTGGTCGCCCGGGCGGGTGAGCTCCTTGGCCTTCTCCAGGAATTCATCTGCACTGCTCGCCTCGAAGCCGCCCACTTTGGCCCATATATCCTGGTTCCCAAGGTACACCTGGCCGAACGGCGTACTCGGGATGGGCGCACCCCAGATCTTGCCGTTCACGACGGCGGTCTTCCAGGAATCCGGCTTGAGTGCGGCCAGGTTGGGGTACTCAAGGACGGCGTCACCGGAGAGATACGGCGTCAGGTCCTGGAACTTGGCTTCCAGCATCGGCCCGACGTTGGGGATGCCCTGGTTCGGCGGAACCCACATCATGTCCGGGAGATCGTTACTGGCAAGGACGGTGGCGAACTTGGCCGGGTAGCCGTCTCCGATGTCTTCGGCAATCTGGAGCTCCAGGTCGCCACCGAGCTTCGCGTTGAGCCGCTGCCAGAAGGGGTTGTCCTTCAAGCCTGGGCTCATGGTCTCGAAGGTTTCGGTCAGGCCGGTCACCTTGCCCTTGAGCGGCGGTGTCTTGACGGACTGAACGGAAGTGGGCAGCTTGAAGTAGCCCGCTTGGAGGCCCTTGGCGTTACCAGCAATGTCCGGGGTAACGCCGGTGAATTCCTTGTAGGTGGGCAACTTCACCGAAGCGGAGGCAGCGGCGCCTCCGTTGCTCGTGGCTCCGCCTCCACCGCAGGCGGACAATCCTGCAGCGGTCACGGCCAGGCCTGCGAGGCCAAGGAAACCGCGGCGGCTGAATCCAGCCTGAGAGGTAGTGCTCGTCATGGCATAACCCTTTCTGCTTACTTGCATCATTTCTGAGGATTTCGAGTGCTTGGTCTTTTGAAAGCTGCGCTATCCCTTGACGGCGCCGGTGATCACACCCTTGGCAAAGTGCTTTTGGAGGAATGGGTAGACCATCAGGATGGGGACGAGCGCCACCACGACCACTGCCATTTGGATGGACTGCGGTGGCGGAGTGGTAGTGATTCCCAGCTGGTCGGCTGCGCCACTGCCTTGGACCACGAAGTTGCGGAGCAGCAACTGGATGGGCCATTTACTGTGGTCGTTGATATAGAGCAAGGCGTTAAAGAACGAGTTCCAGAAGCCGACCGCGTAGAACAGTCCGACGACGGCGATCACGGCTTTGGACAGCGGCATCACGATGCGCCACAGGATTTGCCAGTCGTTGGCGCCGTCGATCCTGGCGCTTTCGATCAGTTCGCCGGGGATGTTCATGAAGAACGAGCGCATGACCACGAAGTTGAAAGCTCCAAAGATTCCCGGGAGGATCAGCGACCACAGGGAGTCGAGCAGTCCAAGTTGGCGGATCATCAGGAACGACGGGATCAGTCCCGGCGCAAACAGGAGCGTAAACAGGACTGCGAGGATCACCGGCCGGCCAAACAAGACCGTGCGGCTGGTGGCGTAGGCCATGGTGATGGTCACGAACAGCGCCAGGATGGTGCCCACGGCAGTGATCAGCATGCTCACACCAAGAGACTGCAGCACCATGGGGCCTTTGAAGATGGTGGCGTAGGCCTCCAGCGTGGGACGTTCGGGCCAGAGAACGAAACCGCCGGCCTTCACGAGTTGTTCAGTGTCAGCCAAGGACGTCGAGACCACCAGCAGGATGGGTGTGAGGATGGACAGGCTGAACACGATCAGTACTACTGCCTTGATCGTTTGATACAGGGCGGAAGGCTTTTCCTTCCAGACCGGGCGCTTGGGGTTGTAGGTCAGCTCGCGGGATTTCCTAGTGAAAAGTGTTGTTGCCATGGGGTTCTCCTTGTGCAGCGGCGCGGGGGTCAGCGTGGCTTTCAGCGCACTTGTTTTGCGAAGATTCCGTCTTCGCCGAAGCGGTGGGCAAGTTTGTTGGCGCCGTAGATCAGCAGCGCGCTCACCACGCCCTTGGCGAGGCCGGCCGCTGCGCCCGAGCTCCAGCCGCCTCCCACTACGCCGGTGTAGTAGGTGAAGGTATCCAGCACTTCAGCAGCTCCGGCGCCTACTGCGTCGCGTTGCAAGATGAACTGCTCGAAACCGACCGAGAGAATATCCCCGATGCGCAGGATCAAGAGGAGCACGATCACAGGCCTCAACCCGGGGAGGGTGATGTGCCACATCCGGCGCCAGCGTCCGGCACCGTCCGCCGCCGCAGCTTCATAGAGCGACGCGTCAATGCTGGCCAGGGCTGCCAGGAAGATGATCATTGCCCAGCCCGCGTCTTTCCAGATCATCTGGATGACCACCATGACGGGGAAGGTTTCCGGGTTGGTCATGAAGGGAATGGGATCCATTCCCCAGTCACGCAGAAGGTTATTGACGAAGCCTGCCCCGCCCAGCATCTGCTGGAAGAACGCGATGACCAGTACCCAGGACAGGAAGTGCGGCAGGTAGGCGATGCTTTGGAAGATCCGCCGGACCCGGGTGCTGATCAGTGAGTCCACAATCAGGGCCAGCACCAGCGGCACGGGGAACAGGAAAACCAACTGCCAGGCGGCCAGGTACAGCGTGTTCCAGAACGCGTGGATGAAGTCCGGGTTGCCGAACAGGTCCACGAAGTTCTGCCAGCCGACCCAGAGGCTGTCTCCGATGCCGAGGTAGGGCTGGTAATCCTGGAACGCGATGACGTTGCCGAGGATGGGGATGTAAAAGAACAGCAGCAGAAAGGCGATACCCGGGAGCATCATGAGCAGCATCTGCTTGTCGCGACGCAGGCGGGAGCGGAAACTCTGTTGCTGGATCTTGTTCCTCTTCCGCTTTTTCAGGCCGGCTCCGGAGGCGTTTCCACCTGGCGGGCCCGGGACTCGGCGAGCTTCGGGCAATGCCGGAGCCTGTTCCGTCGTCGAGTTCATGTTGTCTCCTCAAGTGCTGAGCCTGAACCAGTAATGTGATTCGGGCCACGCTCGTTAACCGTTTAACAAACCATAAGTGACGTCCATCTCCATTGCAAGATGTTGATCGAAACTGAGCGTAGAAATCACTTTTCATCACTCACGGGTCGGCCAACTGGTACGCCCGGGACGCCGCGCCCCCTCCGCCGTGCGCATCCATAAGGACGGGGGCGCACGGCGGAAAAGGGTGCGCCACAGGAGTACGACGGGTGCGCACGGCGGAAAAGGGTGCGCCACAGGGGTACGACGGGGGCGCACGGCGGAAACGGGCGCCTGGGGCGCAACCGGGCGCGCTGGTGGTGCCTTTGAGAAACGGGTGCCTGGGGCGACAAGGAGTGCGTTGGGGGTGCCTTCGAGAAACGGCTGGCCCCGGGGAAAGGGCGAGCCGCACGTGGCGCCGCCTGAGTTCCACTCTCCCCGCACCCGTTCCCGCCGGTCGACCCCGTAAGGGCGGGCGCGCAGGGCGGAAAAGGGTGCGCCACAGGAGTACGACGGGTGCGCACGGCGGAAAAGGGTGCGCCACAGGGGTACGACGGGGGCGCACGGCGGAAAAGGGTGCGCCACAGGAGTACGACGGGTGCGCACGGCGGAAAAGGGTGCGCCACAGGAGCACGACGGGTGCGCACGGCGGAAAGGGCACCGCAACCGCTACAACCTCCGTGTGCGGAGTTCCAACACGCCGGAACCAGCCAGCGGCAGCCACGGCTTCAGGAGAGTAGCGGTCTAAACTACGGAAGCTCCAATTACTTAGGGCCGTGACCGCGTTTCAGTCCGTGGCCTTTGACTCCGCCAAAAGTTCGCCAGCCACAATCTTTGTCGCGGCCACGTTGTCGCCGTCCTTGGTGCCGCTGATTCTAACCGTGTCGCCGGCTTTGAGGTCTGCGACCGTGGCGGTTGGCAGCGAAGGCTTACCCCGGCCGTTCCTAAGCTGGGAAAGGTCGGCCGGAATCTTGGTGATCCGCGTCTCGGCGTTGATCAGATAGCGTTGCCTGAAGCCATCCTCGCTCGTCACAGTTGCTTCTGATGCGGTGACCGATTCGATGGTTCCTGACTGCGTGACAACCGTGCGGTAGGTCCCGTCCTGCTGCTTCACGACGTGCTCGCCATGGATAGCCTGCCCGCGCCCCTCGTTGATTTTGGCTTTCGCCGGAGCGGACGGACCGGGAGTAGCAGAAGAGCTCGACGGCGCTGGGCCGGGTTGGGTGCCCGCCCACACAGCGACCGCCCCGCCGCTGGTCAGTGCGACGGCGATCCCGCCGGCGATGAGGCCTTTCCGCAGGCCTGGTCTGAAAGTGGCCATGCATCCATTGTGCGCCCGTCGTTAAGAAAAAGTAGCTCGCAGTTGTGGTTGTTCTGAGCTCTCAAAACAACCACAACTGCAAGCTACTTGGGCATCAAACTGCGGGACTTAGCCCTCGACGCCGAGCTTCTCCAGGATGAGTTCGCGGACTCGTCCTGCGTCTGCCTGGCCACGGGTGGCCTTCATGACCCCACCGACAATTGCTCCAATGGCTTGGACCTTGCCGCCGCGGATCTTCTCAGCGACATCCGGCTGTGCTGCCAGTGCTGCGTCGATGGCTTCCAGGAGGGGACCGTCGTCGGACACAACTGCGAGGCCGCGCTTCTCGACGATCTCAGCCGGGGTGCCTTCGCCGGCGAGGACGCCGTCCAGGACCTGGGTGGCCATCTTGTTGTTGATCTTGCCGTCTTCAACCAGCTTGTTCAGCTCGACGATGACCTGCGGCGTGACACCGAGCTCGGAAGGATCGACGTCGGCAACCTTGGCGCGGCCCACGATCTCGCCCATCCACCACTTACGGGCAACGTCCGCGGACGCACCGGCCGCGATGGTTTCCTCGATGGAGTCCATGACGCCTGCGTTCACGACGTCGCGGAATTCCAGATCCGAGTAGCCCCAAGCTTCCTTGAGGCGCTTGCGGCGCTCGGCCGGCGGCTCGGGAAGGGTGGCGCGGAGTTCCTCAACCCACTCACGGGAGGCGACGACGGGCACCAGGTCCGGCTCCGGGAAGTAGCGGTAATCGTCGGCATCGGACTTGGGCCGGCCCGACGTCGTCGAACGCGTGTCCTCGTGCCAGTGCCGTGTCTCCTGGATCACCGGCTCGCCGGAATCCAAGACGGCGGCGTGGCGCTGGATCTCGTAACGGACGGCGTGCTCGACGGCGCGCAGCGAGTTCACGTTCTTGGTCTCCGAACGGATGCCGAACCGTTCCCGGCCGTGCGGACGCAAGGAAACGTTGGCGTCGCAACGGACGTTGCCGCGCTCCATCTTGGCGTCGGAAACGCCAAGGTTCTTCACGATCTCGCGGACTGCCGCGACGTACGCCTTGGCCAACTCAGGCGCACGGCTGCCGGCGCCCTCGATCGGCTTGGTGACGATTTCGACCAGCGGCACACCGGAACGGTTGTAGTCCACCAGCGAGTAGTCGGCACCCTGGATACGGCCCGCTGCGCCACCCATGTGGGTCAGCTTGCCGGCGTCCTCTTCCATGTGGGCGCGTTCGATCTCCACGCGGAAGACCGTGCCGTCCTCCAGCTCGATATCGAGGTAGCCGTCATATGCGATCGGTTCGTCGTACTGCGAGGTCTGGAAGTTCTTGGGGGTGTCCGGGTAGAAATAGTTTTTCCGGGCGAAGCGGCAGGACTCGGCGATCTTGCAGTTCAAGGCAAGGCCGATCTTGATGGAGGACTCCACCGCAGTCTTGTTCACCACCGGCAGGACGCCGGGCATGCCCAAGTCAACTTCGTTGACGTTGGTGTTCGGCTCGTCACCGAAAACATTCGGGGCAGAGGAGAACATCTTGGTCTTGGTGTTGAGCTCAACGTGGACCTCGAACCCCAGGACGGGATCGTACTTCTCCATGGCCTCTTCGAAGCTCAGGGTTGCATCGACGGACATTAGTTGGAACCTCCGGCGGTGTTGGAAACGGTGCCAAGAACGGGAGCCTGGGCAAGCATCGGGCCGCCCCACTTCTCTTCAAGGATGGATTCGAGGACAGCGCCCACGCGGTACAGGCGGGCATCCTGGCGGGCAGGAGCCAGCAGCTGGATGCCAACGGGCAGGCCGTCTTCGTCAGCAAGGCCACCGGGCAGGGACAGCCCCGGGATGCCGGCAAGGTTGGCGGGGATGGTTGCGACGTCGTTCAGGTACATCGCCAGTGGATCGTCCAGCTTCTCCCCCAGCTTGAACGCCGTGGTGGGCGCCGTGGGCGAGATCAGGACATCAGCCTTCGCGAAAGCGGCGTCGAAGTCACGCTGGATCAGCGTACGAACCTTCTGGGCGGAGCCATAGTAGGCGTCGTAGTAGCCGGCGCTCAAAGCGTAGGTACCGAGGATGATGCGGCGCTTTACTTCGTCGCCGAAGCCGGCGGCACGGGTAGCACCCATGACACGTTCGATGGTCATGGGGCCATCCTTGGGCAGGACGCGCATTCCGAAGCGGACGCCGTCGAACTTGGCCAGGTTGCTGGACACCTCGGACGGCATGATCAGGTAGTACGCACCCAGGGCGTACTTCAGGTTAGGGCAGGAAACCTCGACGATTTCCGCACCGGCATCCTTCAGCAGCTGAAGAGATTCGTTGAAACGGTTCTCGACGCCTGCCTGGTAACCCTCGCCGTGGAGTTCCTTGACGATACCGATCTTCATGCCGGCAACGTTGCCCACGCGGGCGGCAGCAACAAGGTCATTGAACGGGTCCGTCAGCGATGTGGAATCAAAGGGGTCGTGACCGCCGATGACTTCCTGCAACAGCGCCGAGTCCAGGACCGTGCGGGAAACAGGTCCGATCTGGTCCAGCGACGACGCCATGGCGATGGCACCGTAACGGGAAACAGCACCGTACGTCGGCTTCACGCCAACGGTGCCAGTGACGGCACCCGGCTGGCGGATCGAGCCACCGGTATCGGTGCCCAATGCCAGCGGCGCTTCGAAAGCGGCGACGGCGGCAGCGGAGCCACCGCCCGAACCGCCAGGAATCCGGTCCAGGTCCCACGGGTTGCGGGTGGGGCCATAAGCAGAGTGCTCAGTGGAGGAACCCATGGCGAATTCATCCAGGTTGGTCTTACCCAGGATGGGCATCTTTGCCGCGCGCAGCCTCTTCACCACGGTGGCGTCGTAGGGGCTGTGCCATCCCTCAAGGATCTTCGAACCCGCCGTCGTAGGCTGGCCGATGGTAACGATGAGGTCCTTCACCGCGATCGGCACACCAGCGAGGGCATGCAGCTCTTCAGCAGCGGAACCACCGGCCGCACGGGCAGCATCAACCTCGGCTGCAACAGCCAAAGCCTCTTCGCTGTTCACGTGCAGGAACGCATTAACCTGACCATCAACAAGGGCAATGCGGTCAAGGTGGGCCTGCGTCACCTCCACGGCGGTAACCTCGCGGGCGGCCAGCTTCGCAGCGAGATCGGCAGCGGAGTGGCGGATGAGTTCGTTCTTCAGCTCAGTCATAGTGTTTAGTCCTCATCCAGGATTGCCGGGACCTTGAAACGGTTCTCGTAAGCATCCGGAGCGCCGGACAACGCCTGCTCAGCCGTAAAGGTGTGGCCCACAACGTCCTCGCGGAACACATTGGTCAACGGAATCGGGTGCGACGTCGCCGGGACGTCCTCCCCCGCAGCTTCACTCACGCTCTTCACCGAATCCACAATGACAGCAAGCTCAACAGCCATCCTGTCCAGTTCTTCGGCACTCATTTCAATGTGAGCCAGACGCGCAAGATGCGCGACGTCGTCACGGTTGATCGCAGCCATGGATCTCCCCTGCAAAGTTCAAATGGTTTTCCGAACCAGTCTACTTGGCTTGTGTGTGCCGGTCAGACGCTACGCCCGGGAGCCATCCTCCGCGCTTTCGCAATTTGTCCCGCCAATAAACCCAAAAAGACAGCCGAGCGGACCATTCGCGCTCTGCTGTCTCGTTGGATTCGGGGGCGGTCAGCCGATGCCGATTGCTCCGGTCAGGACTCCCACGGCCAGCATGACAACCGAGATGACTGCCGTACGCCAGAGGACCTTCTTGTGGTGGTCGCCCAGGTCTACTTTGGCGAGGGAAACCAGCAGGAGGATGGCGGGCACCAGGGGGCTCTGCAGGTGGAACGGCTGCCCGGTGATGGACGCGCGGGCCATATCCACTGCGTCGACTCCGTAGAACGCTGCGGTTTCGGAAAGGACGGGCAGGACCCCGAAGTAGAAGGCATCGTTACTCATGAAGAACGTCATCGGGATGCTGAGCAGGCCTGTGATGACTGCCATGAACGGGCCCATTTCGGCAGGAATGATCTGGACCAGCCACTCGGACATTGCCTTGACCATGCCCGTGCCGTTGAGGACACCGGTGAGGACTGCGGCGGCCATGACCATGCTGACCACAGCGACGATGGACGGTGCGTGGGCGATCAGCTGCGCGCCTTGGTCCTTGACCTTGGGGAAGTTGACCAGCAGGGCGATCGCGGAGCCCACCATGAAGACGAACGGCAGCGGAACGATGTTGGCCACCAGGACCACCATGACTGCCACGGTCAGTCCAAGGTTGAACCAGAACAGCTTGGGTCGCAGAGTGGAACGGTTAGGGTCCAAGGCGGTGTCTGCCATGGCGGTGTCGTGCTCGTCCACCAGGGTGGCCGGGTCCTCAAGAACCGCGACGCCGGAACCTCCGCCGGTGCCGGGCTTGCCTACGGTGCGGCCAAAGCCGAAGCCGCCCTTACCTGAGCCCGAATGTGCGGCGACCGAACCGCCGCGGCCGCTGCCGCCGTCGAACGCTCCAGAAGGATCGGCGACGTCGCCCCAGATCTCGGGGGCGGTGGTGCGCAGACGGTTCCGCTCCTGAAGGCCCAGCAACCAAGCGAAGATCATGACCACGATGAGGCCTACGATCAGTGACGGGACCATGGGGACGAAAACGTCATTGATGTCAAGCTTCAAAGCGGTGGCTGCACGGGCGGTGGGGCCGCCCCACGGAAGGATGTTCATGGTGCCGTTGGCGAGGCCTGCCACGCAGGTGAGGACCACTGGGCTCATCTTGAGCCGCAGGTAGACCGGAAGCATGGCGGCCGTGGTGAGGATGAAGGTGGTGGATCCGTCGCCGTCCAAGGAGACCGCCGCCGCCAGGATGGCGGTGCCCAGGACAACCTTGGCGGGGTCGTTACCGAGCTTGCGCAGGATGAACTTCACCAGGGGGTCGAACAGTCCGACGTCGATCATCAAACCGAAGTAAATGATGGCGAACATCAGGAGCGCGGCCGTTGACGTCATGGACTTCATCGAGTCCATCACCATGTCTCCGATGCCGAGGCCCGCCCCGGCGAAGAGGCCGAACACGGTGGGGACGATGATCAGCGCCAGGACCGGCGTCAATTTTTTGGTCATGATCAGGACCATGAATACCGCAATCATTGCGAATCCAAGCAAAACCAGCACGGCCGGCTCCTTACTACTGTGAATGGCAACACGTCGATGTGATGCGCACTACAGACAATATGGTGGTGTCCGTCACGGGCAGGGGTTTCCGGGAATTGTTGGGAATACTGCTCGTTGCGAACGTTTTGCGCATTGTGCTCAGTGTTTCAATGGATCAGGAGGAAAGGAGCAAAGGTGCCGCGCAACAGCCGGGTCAGCATGCGTTTCTCCACCCAAACCCTTCTGCTCCAGCTGGGGGTGGTCCTGCTGGTAGTCCTGCTCAGCGGCACAGTCCACGCTTGGCTGGTGTATGAACGAATCGGCACCGAGGCCGAAAACCAGGCGCTCACGCTTGCCAGGACGGTCGCCGCGGATCCCGATATCCGGTCCGGCGTCCAAGCCATCAGCAAAGAGGAAGGGACGCCTCCCCCGGATGTCCTCGCCGGCGGAACCCTTCAAGCTGCGGCTGAAGCCGTACGAAAACGGACGGGAGCCTTGTTCGTCGTCATCACCGACGAAACGGGACTCAGACTTGCCCACCCGGAGACGGCACGGCTGGGTGAACGCGTCAGCACCGACCCCTCCGTGGCACTGGGCGGGCAGGAAATCACCACCCGCAACACGGGCACGCTGGGGCCCTCGGCCGGGGCGAAGGTTCCGGTGTACGCGCCAGAGAGCCTTGGCGGGATTGTGGGCGAGGTCAGCGTCGGCTATTCCGTTGAGTCGTTGAGTAACAGCCTTACCCGCGACATTATCCCTATTGCACTCACAGCTGGAGGCTCGTTGCTTGCCGGTGTGCTTGCCTCTTTCCTGCTCCGGCGCAGGCTGCAGCGGCTCACGCTCGGCTTGGAACCGGAAGAAATCAGCACGTTGGTCCACGACCAGGTTGCCGTGCTCCAAGGTGTGGACGACGGCGTGATCGGCATTGCCGCAGATGGACGTATCTCCGTATTCAACGCCGCCGCTGCACGACTCCTGGACATCCCTGATGCCACCGGCCAGGACTGGGCATCTGCATCCGTCCCCGAACAGCTCAAAAAACTCACCCGGCCGGCAGCCCGCGACGCCGAAGCCGTGGAAATCGTGGCTGGAGGGCGGGTCTTGGTCGCCAGCGCGCGCAAGGCCTGGCACCGCCAGGAGGATCTCGGCTGGGTTGTCATGCTGCGTGACCGCACGGAATTGCAGCAACTCACCCGACAACTCGACGCCGTAGGGACCATGTCCACGGCTCTCCGTGCACAGCGCCACGAATTCGCCAACCAACTGCACACCATTGCCGGTTTCATGAGCATCGGCCAGCACGATGCCGCCAAAGAGTATCTGGCCCGGATTTCGGCCACTGGCCCGCTGAAGTTCCCGGTGGAGCAGGCCGAACTGCTCCAAGACACATATCTTCAGGCGTTCGTTGGAGCAAAGGGCGTAGAGGCTTCGGAACGGGGCGTGGCTCTCCGCATCGGACCCGAAACTTTGGTTCGTGGACACGTGACCGATCCACAGGACGTCACCACAGTGCTCGGCAACCTGATCGATAACGCCGTGAGTGCCGCCGTCGCCGGCTCCTCAGCGGACCGTTGGGTGGAGATTGAGCTGCTGGACGACATCACCGGAAACGGAGGGACACTGCACATCCTGGTGGGCGATTCCGGCGACGGGTTGGGGAGCCTGGAACCTGAAGAGGTCTTCGCCGAAGGATTTACGACGTCGGAACAACCGGTACGCTCGGGGGCTGGACAAGGTTTGGGGCTGGCGCTGGTGCGGCAGCTTGCACGGCGACGTGGCGGCGATGTGCGCGTCCTGGAACGCGGCAGTCAAGGCGGTCCGGGCGCCGTGTTCATGGCGACCATCCCGGGCGTCATGGACTCTGCGGACCCTACAGGAACAGGCGCCGACTCAACGGTCAGGGAGGACAGCAATGGCTGAGGACTTGCGGGTATTGATCGTGGATGACGATTTCCACGTGGCAAGACTCCATGCAGCGTATGTGGATTCCGTGGCCGGTTTCATGGCCTTGGCTCCGGCGGGATCCGTAGCGCAAGCACTTCAGGCTATCCACAGCCTGCGTCCCGATCTGGTGCTGCTGGACGTGTACTTGCCGGACGGGTCCGGATTGGACCTGTTGGGTCAGCTGGACGTCGATGCCATCATGCTCACGGCTGCCTCGGACGCGCAATCCATCAAAGTGGCGCTACGGCGCGGCGCCTTGGGATACATGCTCAAACCGTTTACCGCCGAGTCACTTTCCCAACAGCTCCGGTCCTACGCGCGGTATCGGCGGATCCTGGCACAGCAGACTGCCGTTGACCAGACCACCATAGAACGTGCCAAGCGGTCCCTGATTCCCGGCGACGTCACGCCGTCAGCCAAGCCCCGCTCGGCAACCGAAGCCGCGGTCCTGGAATCCCTGCTGCCGGGCGAGCAGTACTCCGCCGCTGAGGTGGCGGAACGGGTTGGCGTTTCCCGGGCGACAGCGCAAAGGTACCTGTCTTCGCTCGCGGACGATGGCGCCGTCGAGATCCAACTGCGCTACGGAAGCACCGGCCGCCCGGAACACCGCTATGGCGTCCCCGGCTGACCCAAGCAGGCTACGCGGACTTCTGCGCTACGAGCTCGATCTCCACCAGCATCTCGGGATCGAGGAACGGCAGGACGTGAACCAGTGCGAGCGTGGGGCGGATCTCACCGAACACCTCACCGTGCGCACGGCCGGCATCTTCCCACTTGCTGATATCCGTCAGGTACAGCTTGGACTGAACGACGTCCTCGTAGGAGAACCCGGCGTCTTCGAGGACAGCGCCGAGCTTCTCAAGGATGTACTTGGTCTGCGAGTAGAAGTCATCGCCCACTATCGCCTGTTTACCATCAACAAGTCCGGAGGCAGCCGTGGCAGAAATGAAAAGTGTGTTGTCCACCTGGACTGCCCTGGAGTAACCCAGCGTCTGCTCCCAGACCGAACCCGTACCGAATGTCTTGCGCATGCCGCGCCTTTCCTGTCGCTTCCCGCGGTCCGGTGACCGCGTTTACGAAGGAAACTTTATGACTGCGGGAGGTCCAGCCGGTAAACGAACAGCTTTATGTCGGTGCCGGGAACGAACCAGTCGCGATGTGGTGCACGGTCAAAACCTGTGCGTGCATACAGGGCATTGGCGCTTTCCCATGTAGCCCCGGTGGTCAGGGACACGGCATTGATTCCGTCCATGGCCTTTGCTTGGTCGACGACGGCCTGCACCAACGCGCGTCCGGCACCGGAGCGCTGGACTGCCGGATCCACCACGAGGGTACGGAGTTCCAGTTCGTCGTCGAGGCCGATGTCGGAAAAGCCGCCACCTGCCGGTGCCGCCGTTACGGAGCCGATGACTTCGCCATTGCGCTCTGCCACCAGGATCTCTGCATGCTCTGCACGTCCGGCCACGTCCTGGAGCTTTTGCAGGTACGGGTGGTCGGCGTCGCCGTAGTACCCCGCAGTGACGTAGGAGTCCTGCGTTATCCGGGCAACGGCGTCGTAGTCTTCGGGCAGGGCGGGACGGACGGTAATCGGCGAAAGCACCTACCAATGGTAGTCGGGCGGGAGGCCCGAACCGCGCCGGAATGGCCTTTCCGTGATGGAGCTATCAGTCACGCCCGGAACGAACGACGCCGGATGGTTGACTCGCGCTGGTTTTCTCCCGCTCCGCTGGGCCGCCTTTTGTGTTGCCTCCCGTGGCGTCGAATTGAGCCGCGTTGCGTGCCGTGACCCACGGTTTCGTGCTGTTGCGGGGACATGTCGGACTTCTGGCGAAGGCCTTTGGGCACGTGTTTGAGTTGCCACACACCGGCCGAAACTTTCTTGACCCCGAGGAGAAACCATGACCCCGCCAGACCGCCAACTGCACCTCAACGCTTTCCTCATGAGCACCGGGCATCACGAAGCATCATGGCGTCTTCCTGAAAGCGACCCCCTTGCCCCTACCAAAGTGGAGCACTACCAGCATCTCGCCCGTACAGCAGAACGAGGAAAGCTGGACTCAATCTTCTTCGCGGACTCCCCCGTCCTGTTCGGGGAGGTAGGCCGGCGTCCGGCCGGGAAGTTGGAGCCAACAGTCCTGCTCACGGCCCTCGCCGCAGCGACCCAAAAGATTGGCTTGATCGCCACCGCGTCCACCACCTATAACGATCCTTTCAACCTTGCCCGCCGTTTTGCCTCCGTTGACTGGGTCAGCGGAGGACGTGCAGGCTGGAATGTTGTCACGACGGCCGGACCCGACGCTGCCCGGAACTTCGGCGTGGATGACCAGCCGGCACACGCAGTCCGATATGAACGAGCTGCTGAATTCATTGAGGTGGCCCAAAAATTGTGGGACAGCTGGGAAGACGATGCCATCCTGGCGGACAAAGCCGACGGCGTCTGGGGCGACGACACCAAAATCCGTACCATCGACCACGAGGGGAAGCACTTCCGCGTCCGTGGACCGCTCAACGTTCCCCGGTCCCCGCAAGGACACCCGTTGATTGTGCAGGCCGGGTCCTCGGAAAACGGCAAGAACCTGGCAGCACAGTACGCAGAAGCCGTCTTTACGGCGCACCAAACGCTCGCCGACGCCCAAGCCTTCTATTCGGACCTGAAGGCACGCACTGCAGCGGCCGGACGGGATCCGGAGGGCATCAAAATCCTGCCGGGAATCGTCCCGGTGATCGGCTCCACCGAGGCTGAAGCCTTCAAACTGGAGCGTGAACTCGATGAACTGATCAAGCCCGAGTATGCGCGGGAGCAGCTGGCCAAGACTCTCCGCTTGTCCCCTGAGGACCTTCCGCTGGACCGTCAACTTCCGGCTGACCTGCCCTCCGAGGACGAGATCGAGGGAGCCAAAAGCCGGTACACGCTGATCGTGGAGCTGGCCAGGCGCGAGCAGCTTACTGTCCGGCAGCTGATTGGACGGTTGGGTGGCGGACGCGGTCACCGGACCTTCTCAGGCACACCGGAACAGGTGGCCGATGCCATTCACGACTGGTTCTACGCAGGCGCGGCCGACGGCTTCAATATCATGCCACCCGTCCTCCCTTCGGGTCTGGAGATATTTGTAGACCATGTGGTGCCCATCCTGCAGCGGCGTGGGCTCTTCCGAACCGAATACACGGCCTCCACGCTACGGGGACACTACGGGCTCGTACGTCCGGAGAACCGCTACGCCGGGAATGCCCCGCAGGAACTCACCTCCATCGGCTCTGCCTTCTGAGCCGGTCCGGGTTTTCCGCCTTTGAGCCGATCAGGGTTTTCTGCCTTTTGAACCGGTCAGGGTTCCGGCGGCCTACCGCTTGGGCCAGCTCCACAAGGGACCTTCGAGCGGTCCCAGGCCCTTGATCCTGGTCTCGCCAAGGTCCTTGTAGAGCTCATGTTCATGGGCGGCTCCGCTTTCGCGAAGTGCCTTGAGCAGGGCCTCGGAGTGGGTCACCACAATCATCTGGCTGTTGGCACTGGCCTGGACAATCAGTCCGGCCAGTGCCGGCATCAGGTCAACGTGGAGGCTGGTCTCGGGTTCGTTCAAGACCATGAGCTCCGGGGGACGCGGCGTCAACATCGCCGCGGTGAGCAGCAGGAAGCGCAGCGTCCCGTCCGAGAGTTCGGCGGCCTTCATGGGTCTGAGCATGCCCGGCTGCCGCAACTCCACACTGAACCGGCCGTCGCTGACGGCGATCTCCAATCGGCTTCCGGGAAAGGCATGATCGACGGCGGCATCCAACTGCCGCTCGAAGCCCACCTCCAGCAGCGTCTGGAGTGCGGCTGCAAGGTCCTTACCACTATGGTGCAGAACGGGGGTGCGTGTTCCGAGCTGTGCCTGACGCGCTGGAGCCTCGGCATCGGTGCGGAAATGATCGTAGAACCGCCATGAACGAACCGAGTCACGAACCTGCAGGACTTCCGGCGCACGGTCTTGGTCCGATACCTCTGTCAGCATGCTCTGGAAAGCGTCCAGCCGCCGGGACAGTTCCGTCCACTCACTGTCCGGTCCGCGCAGCCTGGCGAGGCTCCCCTTGCGGTCCACCAGCAGGGAACCAGGCCGTGCAACAGGGCCGGAGAAAATCTGCTCGCGCTTGATCTCAGGATCCAGGCTGAATGCCGAAGGGCGGGACCGGCCGGTTTCCTGATCAAAGCCGGCGCCGCTGGACGCCGGCATACCAAGGTCCACCAAGTACCCGAAGTCGTCACTGGAGTAGCCCAGTTTCAGGTTTACGGACTCCCGACGGACTGTTCCCTGCACAGGTACTTCACCACGGCGCATGGCCTCGCTGATGGACTCCGGGCCAGCCCATAGCGTGGAGGCCAACCCGCCATCCCTGGCCAGGGAACCCACCACGTTCCCCGAGTCACCTCCGGCGCATTCGGCCAGGAGCCTCAGGGCCCGGTATAGGGAAGACTTCCCGCTGCCGTTGGCCCCGGTCACGATGTCCAGGCCATGCAACCCGACGGCGAGATCCCGGATGGACCGGTAGTTGGCGATTGCGAGGGTCTTGATCATAGGCTGATAGTCATTGGCTGCTGGTCACTGGCTGCTGGCTACTGGTCACTGGCTACTGGTCACAAGGGAAATTTGCCGGACAGTTCAAAGGCCCCCGCACACATCCACGCTGCCAAACGGTCCTCCGTGCTTGGACCGCCATCGAGAGGGCTCTCCAGCCGTGGCCGACGTACCCAACACCCTGCTTCTTCCGCAATCAGCGCGCCTGCAGCGAAGTCGTGCTCGTTCAGGCCCCGCTCCCCGTAGGCGTCAAAGGTTCCGTCTGCCACCAGGCAGAGGTCCAACGCAGCCGATCCGAGGCGTCGGACGTCGGCAAATCCGTCCATGAGCCCGGCGAGTCCTTCGGATTGGCTGGCCCGGGTTGCAGGATCGTAGCTGAAGCCGGTGGCCAGGATAAGGCCGGTGCGCCCTGCGACCGGGCCTGCCAGGCGAGTTGCCTCTCCCCCGGCTTCCATCCACGCACCTTGACCGCGGGCCGCCGAGTAGATGCGCCCCAACGCCGGCGCGTGAACAACGCCGGCCTGCCAGACGCCGTCGGAGTCCGCTACCGCAACGGAGGTGGCGTAGTAGACGATGTTGCGGATGAAGTTGGTGGTCCCGTCCAGGGGATCGATGGACCAGCGGTATCCCGAGGGCTGTTGGGGCCGGGTGGTGCCGTGCTCCTCCCCCGTGATGGTGTCGCGGGGCCGTTCGGCAAGGATCGCTTCACGGACAGCGTTCTCAGCCGTGACGTCAAAAGCCGTGACCCAGTCGCCGGCCTCACCCTTGTTGCTGGTGTCCAGGCCGTCGCCGCCAGTCCCTGTGGCAGAGCGCTGGGCGAGGACGGCAGCGCCCGCGGCCGCTGCACGTTTGGCTACAGCAAGCAGCTCTTTGGCATCGGTCATTCGGAGGCCGCTTCCACTGCTGTTTCATCCACCACTGCTGTTTCATCCACTACGGTTGCTTCATCCGTTGCCGCTTTGGACTCTGTCCCGGTCTCTGCCGGGCCGTTGGCCAAGAGCTCGCGGAAGCCGTCCTCGTCCAGCACTGGTACGCCGAGTTGCTCGGCTTTGTCCAGCTTGGTTCCGGCGCTTTCACCGGCCACCAGGTAACTGGTGTTCTTGGAAACGGATCCGGAGGCCTTGCCGCCGCGGATGATGATGGCTTCTTTGGCTTCGTCGCGGCTGAAGTTGGGCAGTGTGCCCGTGACTACGACCGTGAGGCCTTCAAGGGTCCGCGGCACGGAGGTGTCCCGTTCGTCCTCCATCCGCACGCCTGCAGCAGCCCAGCTGTCCACGATCTCGTTGTGCCAGTCCACGGCGAACCATTCCTTGAGCGCCACGGCAATGGTGGGGCCTACGCCATCAACGTGGGCCATTTGCTCTTCCGTGGCGTTGCGGATGGCGTCCATGGTGCCGAACGCAGTGGCAAGAGCACGTGAAGCTGTGGGCCCGACGTGTCGGATGGAGAGCGCCACCAGCACGCGCCACAGGGGCTGCTTCTTGGCTTTCTCCAGCTCCACGAAGAGTTTTTCCGTGGTCGCCGTCGGCTTGGACGGAGACTTGGCCGTTCCCTTGGTGAAGAAGTACGGGACAAGCTCATACTCGCCGGTTCCCACCCCTTTGGACCGCTTTTCCCTCCGGATCTTGACGTCCGCCAGGTCCTCGCGCGTCAAGCTGAACAGGCCGGCCTCACTGGTGAGGGGCGGCGTCTCAGGTTCTGCCGGCTGAGTGAGGGCAATGGCTGCCTCCCACCCGAGGGCTTCGATATCAAACGCGCCGCGGCCCGCCAGGTGGAACACGCGCTCCCGAAGCTGCGACGGGCAGGACTTGGCGTTGGGGCAACGAATGTCCACATCGCCTTCCTTGGACGGAGCCAACGGCGTTCCACATGACGGGCATTCAGTGGGCATCACGAATTCACGGACCGGCGGATCCTGCTTGTCCCGAAGGGCCAGCACCGGACCAACGATCTCAGGAATGACGTCGCCGGCTTTACGGAGAATCACGATGTCACCGATCATGACGCCCTTGGCTTTGACTACGTCCTGGTTGTGAAGGGTGGCCATTCCCACGGTGGAACCGGCAACTTTCACCGGCTCCATCAGGCCGAAGGGAGTCACACGCCCTGTCCGGCCCACGTTGACTGCAATGTCCAGGAGCTTGGTGTGGACTTCTTCGGGCGGGTACTTGTAAGCAGCAGCCCATCTGGGGACCCGGGAAGTGTAACCAAGCGCCCGCTGGGTAGCAAAGTCATCGATCTTGACCACGATGCCATCGATTTCGTGCAGGAGCTTATGGCGTCGCTCACCGTAGTCGGCAATGTACTTCAGGACGTCCTCAAACGTATCCAGGACCTTGAGGTAGGGGCTGACGGGGAGCCCCCACTCGTCAAGGAGTTTGTAGGTTTCCGACTGGCTTTTCGCCTCCAGTCCTTCACGGGCGCCGATGCCGTGGACGAACATGCTCAGCGGACGCTTGGCAGTTTCCGCAGGGTCCTTTTGGCGGAGTGAACCAGCGGCGGCGTTGCGGGGGTTGGCAAGCGGCGCTTTTCCAGCCGCCACCAGCGTTTCATTGAACTCGACGAACGCCTTGGAGGGGATGAACACCTCGCCGCGGATTTCCACTTCCGACGGGTAACCCGAACCGGTGAGCTGCCGTGGAATCTCCTTGATGGTGAGCACGTTGTGAGTGATGTCTTCACCCGTGGTGCCATCGCCCCTGGTGGCGGCACGGACCAGTTTCCCGTCCCGGTACAGCAGATTGACGGCAAGGCCGTCAATCTTCAGTTCAGTCAGCCAGGCGATGGGCGGAACGGAATCCCCAAGCTTGGCCACTGACGCTTCAGCCTTGCGGACCCAGGCTTCGAGCTCATCCAGGGAGAAGACGTCATCGAGGCTGTACATCCGCTGCAGATGCTCCACAGCCGCGAAAGCGGACGAGACCTCGCCCCCGACTTCCTGGGTGGGCGAATCGTTGGACACCAGCTCCGGGTGCAGTGCTTCCAGTTCCTCCAGCCGACGGTAGAGTTCATCGAACTCGGCGTCGGAAACCGTTGGCGAGTCTTCCTGGTAGTAGGCATAGCGGTACTTGCGGACGAGGTCCGCTAATTGCTCGTACTCATCCCGAAGGGACTCCGACGGCGGAGTCCCTTCCTCTGCGACGATGGCCGCAGCGGCTTCCTGGGTTGTGGTGTCGACCGGATCCGGATTCTCTGGTGTGCTCACAGGTCTATCTTGCCGTAACCCACGGACATTAAAGAGTTGCTAGTGGGACGAGGGCCGGTTCTTGCTCCACAACGCGAACGCCAGCCCGCCCAGGCCAACAACCAGGACGGCACCCAGGAGGCCGAACAAGCCCAAGAAGTTGGGTCCTGAAAAGGAGCTTGAGGCCATGGCGGCCGCCGCCGTCTCCCTGCCCTCGTCAACGGGCGTGTTCCAGTTGGAGGTTTTACTCGGGCTTGCGCTTGTAGCGCCGGGGCTCGTGGTCGGAGAGGCCGACGGCATTACCGACGGTTTTTCCGATCCTGAGGCGGTCTCCGCGGTTGCTGTAGCTTCGGACGGGTTCGACGCCGCGCTGCCCGCCGTCGGTGCCACGGGTGCCACGGTGACGAACTGGGTCACCGCAGGCTGCTGTGGCACCTGAACGGGTGGCTGCGGAACCTGAACCGGCTGTGGTGCTTGAACAGGCGGTGCTGGCGCGGGTGTCGCATGTAGGTAGCCTCCTAGCTACGGTTTTCAGGCGGCATGGCGATCTGGAGCTTGCGTACCTTTCCACGTCCCACGATGTATCCGCGGCCCGGGATGAAGTCCTTGCTGATCCTGCCCAAGGAGGTATTGAGGAGGCTGTCGCCTTCCACGTCCCCGGGGTTAAGCAACAGCCCGCGGCGGCCGGACTTGAACGGTTGGGCAAGGGACCATGCCTGGGACCAAGTGGAGGTCTCGGACTCGCCAACCACCCACTGATCGGCCTTGATCGCGGCGGTGACCAAGCGTCCCACTCCTGATTCAGCCAGGGTGTCAGTGAACTCTGTCAGGCCTTCGATGAAGATGGCCATGGTGCCGGGGTTATCCGAGGCTTTGTCGATCAGGTCATCCACCACATCCGAAACTTCATCCGGCCCCACCAGTGACCTGCTCCAGATGTTCAGTGATGCCACAGCGGAGCGGCGGGAGCCGATGTAGATCAAGTCCGTACGCGGGTTGGAACGTCGCAGGGCGTATGCCAAAGTCACCAAGGCGACAGTGCGTCCCGCCCCTGGAGGGCCGGCCAGCAGGAGTGATCCCTTGGCGGCAATGGCCGCCGAGCCCAACGTCTCGTCGTCGACGCCTATCACGGGGTTGTCCGGAGCGCCGGTGGGCAGGATATCCAGGTCCACCAGCTCCGGGAGCCGCTGAATCTGCGGTGCCTGCTCGAGTCCCTGGCGAAGCATCGCTTGGCTGAGTTTGGCAACTTCCCGGGCCTGGAGCGCAAGGTTCGAGTTCCCTCCCAGCACCGCAAGCTGAACTTCGAGCCCGTCCAGGAGACCACGCCCGGGAGGCGAAGCGGCATTGAGGACATCCTTGGGGACGTCCAGGGTCATGTAGTCGTCTTCGGAACTCAGCCTCAGGACCAACCGCTTCTGGATGGAGGCAAGGAGCGACGCCGGCACGGAGTTCGTGCGGTCACCGCTGACTACCAAGTGGATGCCCAAAGGACGTCCGTCGGTGGCCAACGTCAGGAAGATGTCCCACAGCGCAGACAAGTTGCTGTACTCGTAGGACTCACGGAAGGAAGACATGCCGTCCACCAGGATGAAGATGCGCTTCTCTTCCGGACGGTTGGCCAACTGCCGGTATTCGACGATGGTGGAGGCCCGGACCTCTGCAAACCGTGCTGCCCGGTCATCCGCCACTTCCTTGAGCCAGCGCAGCAGTCGACCGACACGCTCTACGTCGTCGCCGTTGATGATTTCGCCAACGTGCGGAAGACCGTCAAGCATCTTCAGGCCCGAGGAACCACAGTCAATGCCGTAAACATGCACCGGGCCACCACGCGGCGTGACAGCCGCGGCGATGGCAATCCCCCGCAGCGCCGCCGACTTACCGGATCCGCCCGTACCGTAGACGGCCATGTTGCCGTCCTTGTCCGGCTCGTAGAACACCGTGGGCTGGTCTTGGTGGGCGGGATCGTCCGCCACACCCAGCAGGAGGCGTTCATCGGTCCGCGGGTTGGGAAGCTTGGAGAAGTCGTAGGTTGTGGCGAGCTCGTTGAGCCATGGCTTCCGGGGAGGCTGGATGGACAGCACGTCAGCTGCGCGGATGATGTTTCCTGTCATCCTGGCAATATCGTTGGGCCCGGCGGGTTCTTCTTCCACCTGCGAGACCAGGGGCGGTTCCCACGTTGGGCCTGATCCGAACGCCATCTCCACGATGTCGATCCGGGGACGTTGCGGTTTTTCCGTCGTCCAACCGCCGGCGTATCCGGTCTGGAAGCCTTGGATACGGCCGGGACCGGTCTTGGCGGCACCACGCCCGGGAATGGACGGATCAAAGTAGGCGGCGGTCGGAACACCCAGAATGTCGGTTGCGTCCACTTCGTCAGCCATGCGCAAGGCAACACGGAGGTTGGTGTTGGCCCTGAGGTTGTCTTTGATGACGCCTGCAGGACGTTGCGTCGCCAGGATCAGGTGCAGGCCCAAGGAACGGCCACGGGCGGCAACGTCCACCACACCATCAACGAACTCTGGAACTTCGGTTGCCAGCGCCGCGAATTCGTCCACGATGATGATGAGGTAAGGGGGTGCCTCGGGATCGGCTTCGCGCTGAAGGGCAAGGAGGTCCTTGGCTTTCTTACGGTTCAGGAGTCTTTCGCGGTAGTGGAGCTCAGCGCGAAGCGACGTCAGCGCACGTCGGACCAGGTGCGGGGACAAGTCGGTCACCAGTCCGACCGTGTGCGGCAAATGCAGGCAGTCGGCAAAGGCAGCACCGCCCTTGTAATCGACGAACAGGAAGCTGACGCGGTCCGGGCTGTACGCAGCCGCCATGCCCATGACCCACGACTGGAGGAACTCGGATTTGCCGGCACCTGTAGTTCCACCGACCAGTGCGTGCGGGCCTTCATTCTTGAGGTCGAGGTAGAACGGCTCCACACCTTTGGAACCAACCAGCGCGCGGAGGCTGCCGTTGTCCTTCCGGTTGGGCACGGCCGTAGCGTGGACGGAGTTGTTCTCCTGCCAACGCTCGGCCACGGCCTGTGGGTTGTCCATGAGTTCCTTGCCGATCAAGGTGGCGTAGGAGACGGCGCGCGGGAGGTCGGAGTCGTCGTCGAGCGGGTTTCCCACGTCCACCAGCGGCGACATCATGCGCGCCAGCTGCGTAGCGAGGTCCGCGTCGAGGCTTTCGCAGCTCACGGGGTACGTGTGGCGACCCAAGCGGACCTGGCCGGTGGTGGTGCCGTGATCGCCATCCACCGAGAGGAAGTCGCGGCAAGCCGCCGGGAGGGACTGCACGTTGGCGGCCACCCACATGATGTGCACGCCGTAGTCGGGGCCTCGTTCCACCAACCGGGTGAGGCGGCCCCGGTCCACGGGGGCGTCGTCCTCAACGATCACCAAGACGGCCGGAACCACGGGCCCGGGAACTTCTTCGTGCTCGTTCTTGAGTCCGGGACGAGGATGCGGCCCCGGCTCCTTGGCCATGGATTCACGTTCTTCCACGAGGTTTTCGAGTCGGGATAACAAGGCAGCACCTGCACCGGGGCCGGCTGCAAGGTGATCACCGGAGATGGGGCTGTGGCCGGAACCAACGTGCGGGAGCCACTGCAACCAGTCCCAGCGCTCACGGGAACGTGCCGACGTCAGGGCCGTGAGGACAACCTCGGCCGGAGAATGGAGGCCTACCAATTGGAGGACCATGCCACGGGCTACGTCGTCCACCACACTGCGGTCACCGGCCACGCCAAAGGCGCCTGAGGTCCGCAGTTGAGACACGATCGGTACGCCTTCAATGACACGGACCTGCTGCAGGCATTCCTGGATTTCGCGCATGTATTGCGGTTCGGTTTCGTTGGCCCCGGGCTCGTCGAACTGGATGCGCGAGGGTGCGGAACCCAATCCGAAGCGAACCCCCAGGAAGTGCTGATGCTCCGGACGGTGGGTCCAGAGAAGGGGTCCCAGTTTGTAGATCGCGTCCACGGTGTCGCTGACGGACGGCGCTTCCTGGAGCCTGACGGCGCGCTCAATGTTCTGCTGCTTGTCGATGTCCTCACGGAAGGCCAGCATTGCTGCCTTGAACTGTTTATGGCCTTCCTTGGCCTGCCGCTTGCTCTGCATTTTGTGGTCCACATAGTGGCCCACAATGAACAGCGGCATCATCGCCATGAAAATCACGGAGAGCAGGTTCTGCGTGAAGGCGAAGAGGACGCCGCCCATCAGGAGCGGCGCGATCAGCATGATGTAGGGGAAGGGCTGGTGTTCCGGGCGTTTGGGACCGGCCGGCGGCACTCGCTTGGGCGACTCGAACCTGGGCAGCACGCGCGGCGAGCGGTTGAAATCCACCAACGGCGAGGACGGAGCGCCCGAGTGGTTGCGGGACAGGGCAACGACGCCCACGGACGTATCGCCCAAGGTAACGGTGTCAGAGGATTCCAGTGTTGCCCGGGTTACCGGCAGTCCGTCCATGAGCAGGCCGTTGGCGGAGTTCGTGTCCACGATTTCCACCGTTTCGCCCACAGTAATCCGGGCATGGCGCTTGGACGTCAGCGGGTCCGACAAACGGATGTCGGCGTCCCGGTCCCGGCCGATGTAGCTGGTGCCGAATGGCAGTGAAAATTCGCGTCCGACGTCGGGCCCTGACATCACGCGCAACGTCGCCGCTGCCGGTCCCCTGCCATTGCCGTTGGCGTGGCCGTCCGATGCGAACTGCTCGCTGACCTGCGCCAGCGAGACCTTGGACCCCGGCCGCAGCCCGGACTCCAGCAGGTTGTCGGTGGGCCGCAGGACGTGTCCTGAAAGCCCGCCGCCAACGAATGCCTCGTCCACGCTGATGGACAGGTTCGACGGCGGTTCGGTCCCCTTTCGTGCGGGGTCGGCAGCCCAAAGTTCGGTGGCAATGTCAGCCACGGTGGCACGACCGTCCACCGTTACGGCGAGGTCCTTTGCTTCCGCAGGGTCGCGCCGCAAGGTCAGGCGGAACTTCATCCTTCGTCGACTCCACTCATTTTTTCAAGGAGATGCAGGTCAGCCGGGGTCACCAGATGTGACGTCACGGCGTGTTCCACCAAGCGCGCCCGGCGGTTGGTGGCAAGTTTTCCAACCCCGCCGCGAAGGCCCACTACGCCTACGCGATCCAGTTTGTCGCAGACGTTATCCAGCTTGCGGTTGAAACGGGTCAACGCCCAGCCCAGGCGCTTGGCGGCCTCGGCAGATGAGGGAATGGCGCTGAAGCCTGTGCCATCGCGTCGCAACATGGGCTCGGCCAAGGCAACGATGAGCGCCTTTTGCGAGTCGGTGAAGACCACAGGTCCGATGGTGGTGTCCCCCGCCTGGTCCTCGTCGCGTGCTTCGTGCCGGAACGACGGCGTCTTCAAGTGAACAGCGAACTCGTAGGTGGTAGGTCCGGCAGTGAAGATCACGTTGGTGTGGCTGAATACCAGCGGGATCCTCGCCCCGGGCGCCAGCCACGCCTGCATGCCGCCGGAGCCGTCAGCGATGGTGGCGGACAGCATGCTTCCGACGTTGCTCAGCCACCACATGCCGTCGTAGCGGGCGATCTGCAGGAAGCGTCGGTGCAGGTAAGGGTTGTCGTCCACCTCCAAGTCACCTTCGCGTCCAATATCGAAGATGTCCTCGTCGGATGGTTCGTACCATTCCCCACAGAAATCTATTGCTAGATCCCCCATGATCTGTGCCTCCTCAGTCGGCGGTAAGTAAGTCTCATGAACCCGATGACTAATCGACGCAAACGATGGAATCCGGACCACCGGGTGATGCGGAACCGTCGGTACGGACAATGATCACCTGGACGCAGGTGGGCGATTCGAAAGCCCAGACAACGGTGTTCTCTTCATAGGTGTTTTTGTATTCGCCCTCGGTCTTGGCGTCTTTATACCGCCACTTGAACATGTCGCCCGTCTGGGGCTGAGGGTTCTTCCATCGGAGTTCGAGAGATTTCCCATCCTTCGCGTCGCGCACTCCGGAAAGTCCTTCGACGTCCGGGACGCTGCCGTCGCTCAACGCATCGGCGGGCGGCTTGCTGGCAGCTTCCGTAGGTGCCACCTTGGGCTGCGCTTGAGCCCCCAGCACCACGCCAACCACGATGGCGACTACCAGCACCGCTGCGCCCGTGGCGGCAAGCCAAAGATTTCGTTTGCTGTGATCTAGGGGAGGAGCGTCCGTCTCAGTCTCCGGTGCAGCACCCGCGGAAGTGTTGGAGCGGCTGACTGTTGCGCCGAGATCGTCCTGTGGACGGGAAGCCTGCCAGCCGCGAAGGACGGTGGACTCCGCAGTCTCAGACTCAGGGGCACTGTTTTGGCTGCCCGGCGCTGTGTACGAACCAGGCGCCGTGTATCCCGACGCCGGAGCGTGAAACCGGGGCGGGGCCGATGGCCCGGTGTGGGACGGGACAGTTTGCGGAGGGCCGGCGGGCCGTTGGCCGGTGGGCGGCAGTTTCGGCTGTTGAGGGGCACCGGGAACGGTTGACGGGAAAGTCCGTGCCGGGAAGGTGGGCGCTGACCCTGTAGTGGCGGTTCCCGAGGCGTCGGGATCGATCGAGGCGATGCTCCGGACACGGGTTTCTTCGAAGTTGTCATCCGGATGCTGATCGTCACCGTGCCCGGGCTCCTCCAGCACCTCAAAAGGCGTCACGGACAGGTTCAGTTCAGCCTGGATCCGCTGGAGTGCCAGCGCGAAAGCGTGCGCTGAGGAATAGCGGGATTCCGGTGACTTGGCCATGGATGTGGCCAGGACGAGTTCCAGTGACTCAGGAACGTCGGCACGGCCCAGCCTGGGCAGTGGTGAGTTGGTGATGCGGGAGATCAATTCACGTTGCGAGTTGTCCTGTCCAGGAAGGACAAACGGCGAACGACCCGCCAAGAGCGTGTACAGGGTTGCGCCCAAGGCCCAAATATCCACGGGAACACCGTCCACGGCGCCCCCGCGGAACTGTTCAGGCGGAGACCACGGGATGGACATTCCGGCGTCATCCTCGGTATCGGCACCGATGGTGCCGGAGATGCCGAAGTCCGTCAGGGCGGGCCGGTTGTAATCGGTCACCAGGATATTGGCGGGTTTAATGTCCCGGTGCACAATGCCGGCCCGGTGCGCGGTCTCGACGGCGGAGGCCACCTGGATTCCGACGGCCAGAACCTCATCAACGCTGAAGCGCTGGCGACGATAACGGACGTCAAGGCTCGGCCTGGAGCAGTACTCCATGGCGAGGTACGAGTGCCCATTCTCGGTGATCTCGGCTTCGAAGATCGTCACGATGTAAGGGTGTGATGACAACTGCGCCATGAGGTTCGCTTCGGACTCGAAACGGCGGCGTGCCCCTTCGGTCTTCAGATCGGACAGCAGCACCTTGACCGCTACTTTTCGGCGTGGCCTGTCCTGCTCATAAAGGTAGACATCCGAGAAGCCACCAGAGCCGAGCAGGCTGATGTACTTGAAACCCGGGATGGGTGGAGGCGGCGCAGGGGGCCTCTTGGAACTCAAAGAATCTCCTCGAAACGCAATGAAATGTTGTCACCGAGTTCGGCGATGTCGCCGTCCAACAGGATAGCCATCTCGTTTTGGGCAAGCCGGCGCGGTGCCTGGCCCTCCCGGATGAGCACAGTTCCGTTGGTTGCCTTCAGGTCGCACAACATGACGTGCCAACCCTCAAGCCGGACCTCTACGTGGGAGCGGGAAATGTCTCCTCCGGCGCTGTCCACTTGAACAAGGCGGGGCATGGTGCCGCCTTGTACACGGGAAACCGACGGCTGCCGGCCGATGATGAGCGACTGGTCAAGATCAATCAGCTCTCCTGTGGACAGCCGCATCCTGCCCAGCCGTGGACGTGGGACTTGGACCGCGTCACCGGAAACGGCAACCCCGCATACGGAACACTGCGGGTACGTGGGCGGGTTGGCGTGGCCTTGGGAGCACATGCGTGCCAAAACACTCGGTCCATTGACGGCGGGGGTCTCCGCCCGCCCGTCAGCGGCATTGGCTCCTGCTTCGTCCTCAGCGGGAAGGCTGCTCTTCATGATTGTCTGACCGTCATGGTCGGAGTCCTCGTCCACGGCCATGGCTGTGGACGTGGCCGTTGGAGCCGATTTCCAAGCCGACGGCACTTGGGCAGCAGGATCAACCACTGTCCTGGGCGGATCCGCTGGCTTGTCACTTCCCGGTTTAAGGGTGGAGGACCCGCTGCGCAGCCACGGGACGGAATCAATCAGGCCGCTCGACGGCGTTGCTTCAGGCGCGCTCTCAAGGGAAGAATGCGCGGCTGGAGACTGCGCGCCTGGAGTCTGCACGGCTGGAAATGGGGTTCCCGGAGCCTCTGAAGCAGGTGCCGGAGCTGGTGTCGCATCGGGGGGCGTCGACCCGGTGGGTGTCGACTCGGTGGGTGTCGACGCGGGTGAGTCGTGCTCGTCAGACGCGTCGTCCGTGCGGACGGCAGCGTCCTCAATGTTGCGCATCACCGTCTTATCCCACAAGTGGTCATAGTTTGTGGTGTTTTCCAGAGTGGGAAGCAATGGATCGGTGGTGCTCGTGTGGACGGGCACCCCGGGTGCTTCCCCATGAGCATGTTCTCCGGGGGCAGGCTCTTCGGGAACAGGTACATCGGCGAGGCCAGTCTCCTCCTCCGCCTCGGGTACGTCGGTAACAACACGTTCCGGGGCGGAGGGAGACTCGCTGGCGGGAGACTCGCTGGTGGAAGACTCGCTGGTGGAAGGCACGGCGGTCGATGATGCGGCGGTGGAATGCTCACCAGCGGGGATCATGTGACCCGGGGCGATCGTCAGGCCAAGGTCTGCTTCCGTGTAGCCGATCATGGTCTCATCGGAAACGGCCGCGGGCCGGACTTCAGGTTTAGCGTCAACGTGGGCGGCAGCTCGGGCCGAGGCCTCGAGCGAGGCCAGGAGCACTACTCCCTCCCCCAGCGGAAGACTGTTTAAGTGCGAGCTGTTCACGCGAGAGCTGTTCAGCGGCACGTTTCCACCCGACGTCGGAGTTCCCGCGGACGGGGCCGGTGAATCACCGATCCGAACGCTGTACGAGGTGGCGTCTGCCAGTCGTCGTTCCGTCCAGGTGGTGACGTCGCGCCCTGTTAGGCGTTCCTCTTCCTTGGCCGTGTGCACAACCAGTTCCAGGTCTCCCCGGAGAAACACTCGAAGCGCATCCTTTGAATCGATAATTCCAAAGGGCGGGATGCGGCTGAGCGAAACGCCGAAGGCATCCGTCACCTCATGAAGGACTTCGTGGGCCTCAGGCGCGGAAGCCAGCAACTCCCAGACGGTGTCGATCAGTGCGTGCGGTGTCTCCGGACCCAGGAGTACCACGGTTCCGCTCCGCACTACTCCGAACCACTCACCCGGCTGGTAGCGGGTCAGCGATAGGTGGTTACTGCTTGCCATCGACGCCTTCCTCCTGGTTAGCCGCGGATACCTGGTCCGTGCCATTGACCCAGGCCCGGGGAAGAGTGTCCTCTTCTACGTCGGACGAAACCTCAGGGCGGGGCGCGGTGATGGCTATGCCGGCATCGTTCAGGACGTTCTTGGCGTCCACGATGATGACGGTGACGTTGTCCCTGCCACCGCTTCGCAGTGCAGCCTGGATCAATGCGTCCACGGCATCCTGCGGATGGGCCACAGTGCTGAGGATACGGAACATGTGGTCATCGCCCAGTTCGCCGTTGAGGCCGTCCGAGCAGATCATGATCCGGTCACCTTCCTGGATGGGAAGCAACCAGAAATCGGCCTCTGTCTCGTCCCCGGTGCCCAAGGCACGGGTCACAACGTGGCGGCGGGGATGGACAGTTGCCTGCTCCGCGGTGATATCCCCGGAATCCACCAGTTCCTGTACCTCGGAATGGTCCACGCTGACTTGGGTGAACTCCCCTTGGCTGAGGCGGTAAGTCCTGGAATCACCGATGTTCATCACCAGCCAGTACGGCAGGCCCATCTGTTCCACCACCACAACACCGGACAGTGTGGTGCCGGCGCGGGCTCCCGTTGCAGTGCGAATCGCAGCATCTGCCTTCAACAGGCATGACTGAAGGTCGGCAGCCGTTGCAGTGCGCACGCCGGCTGACAGTTCAGGCTCACTGCCCAAGGCACGGACACACATCCCGCTGGCAATCTCGCCCGCCTCGTGTCCACCCATGCCGTCAGCGACGGCGAACACGGGGTCAGAGGCAATGAACGAGTCTTCGTTCAGTTCGCGGCGAAGCCCGCGGTCCGTTCCGTACCCGTAGCTGAGTCGAAAGGAGGATCCGCCTGCGGCGGGACCCGCTTCGGCGTTGGCGGGCGTGGCCGGCTGTGAGTTCATGCTTGTCCTAGGTGGAAGGAACGGTCCCCAAAGTGAACGGTGGAACCGGGACGGACAAAGCTTGCTTCGCCCGGGTGGAGCCTGGTCTGGACGCCATCAGGGGTGGTAACAGCGCTGCCGTTGGTGGAATGACGGTCCGTAACCCAGACGCCGTCGCCATCAACGCGCAAGTGCAGATGCGTTTTGGAAATAGACCGGCCGGGATCTGATACGGGCAGCAATTGTTCCACGGACTCCCCTGGCTGAGGCGCCGGGTTACGGCCGAGGAGGACTGACCCGCCCAACTGAATGTCCTGTCCATCGTCGATCCGGATCCGCAGGACAGCCTGCGCCCGGGCTGCACCCGGACGCATCTGGGTGCGCTCCACGTCGTCGTCCGGGTGGGCGGCGGAGGTGGGGGCCTGCTGCGGCGCAATCGCCACAGGAGTTGGTGCCATTGATGGGGTTGGCGCCATTGATGCGCTCGGTGCTGCTGGCGTGCCGGCCGCCGATGCGAAGGGAGCCGGCGTGAAGGGTGCAGTGGGTGGGCGCCACTGGTTCGGGTCGTGTGAAGGCTGCACGGCCGGTGCTGATGGAGTCACCTGGTGTGCGGACTGTGCAGGGACCTGTGCAGGAGCTACCTGTGCGTTCGCGTTCTGACGGGCACCGGGTGCAGGCGCGGAAGGGACCGGAGAAGCCACGGGTTGAACCGGAGGAAGGTCCATCGGCGCGAAACTGTACGGCCCCTGGATGCCTCCCGTGGTCACCGGATTACGACCGACGTTCACATCGAACACCAACGACTTCGCCGCTTTGTCGTGCCAACCCCGCAACTTGCCGTTGCCGTCCCAGGCGTTGGAGATGACTACAAGGAAAGCCCAGACAACACCAAGGAACATCAGCGGCAGGGCGATCCATAGGACCAACCCGATTTGGCCGAGGGCCGACAGGATGACGGCAACGATGGATCCCAGCATCAGGAGGCCACCGGTGAGTATCCCGCGAACGAACACAACACCGGCACCCGGCGCGTAGCCGTCCGAGTCCGCACTGCGGATCCCCATGAGCTGGTTGCCGATGGTGTTACCGGACTTTGCCTCAATTCCAAGGAGGACAAAGGTGTAAACCACGGTCACGCCCAGGCCGATGCTGCCCAAGAGGACCAAGAGGCCCGTGTCGTAGACAATGAAGCCGTTCCTGCGGGTTTGAGTGATGCCGGCAATTCCAATGGTGAACGTCACGGCGAGCACGGCAACGGGACCCAGCCAATCCAGGACAGCTGCGCCCAGACGTTTCCCGGCAGAGGCCGGCGCCAACTCGAGCTTGGTGGTCATAGTGGTCCCTCCCCCTGGCCCCGGCATGTGGTCCGGCATTGTTTTTGGTCCGTGCTGCATCGGCGACGCCGGCGCCGACACTACCGAGATACTACCGGGATCGGGCAAGCCCTGCCGGTTAGCGAACTCCAACGCTGCCTTCCGGGCATGGTTGATGTTGCCTTCCTTGCGGGCACCACGGTTATTCAAAGGCGATCCGCACCGGGTGCAGAACGTTGCGCCCGGAAGTACCGCATGACGGCAGGCCGGGCACAGCTCGGTCTCACTGCTCATGGGTGGTGTCCTTCTTGAACGGCAATGAGAACCGGCGCTTGCTTGGGTCGCCGGGCGCTTGCTGCCGACGACGCAGCGCCGCCCGGCCGTCCGAAAGCAAGGAACGCGGCGAGAACCGTGCCTGCTGGCGTTTCCAGAAACCAACGCTACCCGTGATGTCGGTCAGAGACGTGTCAACGATTTCCCAGTATTCCTTGACCTCGTCCTCGCTGGGCTGGCCTGCGCCGAAGACAGCGGCATCGGCCCGGTGGGCAAGCATCGTGGTGGTGCTCCCGGCGGTGGGGAACGCATCGGCGATGACTGTGGCCGATTCGCGCCTGGTGGACTTGGTGTCAATCGAGGCACCCATGTCGGTGGCCAGGCTCAGCACTTCATTCCAGCCTCCGCCCACCCGCTGGGCGGGGTGGCCATCACGGTAGCGCGCCTTCCGGCGTCGTGATTTCAACAAGAGGATCAGCAACAGCGGCAAGGCGAGAATCGCGAGTGGAATCAGCGCCACACCGATGGCTGCCAGCAGCGGACCCCAGAAGAGCCACGGGTTGTTCTTCTTCTCGTCAGCGTCCAGCGCGTCGGGGGTGGAGTCCGGCGGCAAGTCCGCGGGTTCCTGCGGCGGGGGCGGCGGCTGCAGCACCTGGGGTTTGGGTTTGGACTTGTTCTCGGGGTCCGGTGGGATAGGCACGTTGTCCTTGGGCGGGGTGGGATCGAAGGTGACCCATCCCACGCGGTCGAACGCCACCTCCACCCAGGCGTGGACGTCCTTGCCGGTGATCTTGATATCGCCGGCACCGTTCTCGGGGCTCTTGGGGTCCGGGTAGAACCCCATGACCACCCGGGACGGGATGCCAAGGTGGCGGAGCATGAGGGACATGGACACGGCGTACTGTTCGTCGTCGCCCAGCATCTGCTTGGCGGAGAGCATGTTGCGCACACGGGCAGCACTGTGACCGGGAAGGCTTGGGAGCTGCCCCTCAGCCACCAGGCCATTGCTGAAGGCGCCACTCTTTTGGAAGTGGGCCTCGATCTGCCGGACGCGGTCAATGGCGGTAGGAGCATCCGCGGAAATCTGGTTGGCCTGTGAAGCCACGATGGGTGGTACTTCCTCCGCCTCGGGCAGTGTGAGCTTTGCAAAGTCGTATTGCGTTAGCTGGCCGTGTTCGAGGGTCCCGGGATCCGAGACCTGCACGGTGTAGTTCTCGCCCTTAACCAGGCCTTTGGTGGTGACGGCGGTGTCCGTGCCGGCATTGAAGTAGAGCCCTGAGGCTGCGCCGGACGTGTCCGCGAAGCTCATGCCCGTGGTGTGCCGGCCACCAGGGACAAAGTAGCCCTGGTAATCCTCAACAGTGATGTCCAGCGTGTAGTTGGTGCCCTCCACCGGGCTCCCGGAGTCAGCCAGGGTGTTCAGCGAACGGGCATCGCCCACTTTGCTGAAGTTGCCGGAGCTGTTGGGATCCATGCTGTAGTTCACGCCATTGAAGGCATCCAGTGCCGCCAGCCTGACGCGGGCGTCCTTGGGCAACCCCTTGACCGTGAACAGCGTAGTGTCCTTCTCGTCCTTGACGAAGTTGCGGAAGCTCGCCAGCGGAGTGACATACTCGCGGGGGTCGAACGGCGGGACGATCGTGTTGCGGAGCACCTTCCGGTCATCGCTCGCGGTGACCAACGGCGAGGCGATGGCGGTGACCCCGACCGCAACAGCGATCACGGCAGCAGCAGTCCCCAAGCGGCGGAGCTGGCCGCGGCGGGCCGTAGCGGCGTCGGAATCCGGCCTGTTGGCCGAAACGGCTTTGGTGCTGTTCCGGCGGAGCACGTCCCGGCGGAATGTCGCCCACACAATAGAGACAATGGTCAGCGAGACGCCGCGCTCCACATTGAGGAAACCGGCGCTGGTGCTGAACGCGATTCCCGTGACGAAGAGGACCAGCACGGGAAGCAACGGCCAGTACGGGCTCTTCAAACGCCACGTCAGCAGACCAGCTGCCAGAGCCGTCACCAATGAACTGAGGAACGGCACAATGAGCATGCCATTCGCTGTCCCCACAGGAACGCCAACGGTGAGCATGTCCTTCCAGGCAAACACGATGCCCAGCAGGAGGGTACGCAGCGAGTCGAGGCTGGGCAGGAAGCCGACGACAGCCGAGTCCGGCACGGCCAAGGCCGAGCCAAATACCATGTAGGCGCCGAACGTCACGGCGGTGGTGATGAGCAGTCCCAGGCGGAAGCGCACGTTGAGGACAGCGATGCCCAGCCCCAGCAGCACACCGCCCAGACCTGCGAACAAATAGTGGGCGTCTCCCCCGAAGCTCAGCGTGAAACCAAGGACGCCAAGGAACAGCAGCACCACGAGTGCCCCACAGTCAACGGCAAAATGCCACAGCGGCCTGCCGTCGTCGAATATCGATCCTCCGGTGCCGCGGGCCGCCGACCGGGGCCCCTTGCTTGTTCCCTTGGCTGCGCGGGGACGCACACGAAGATTGGGCGCGGTGCTCATGCTGCCGCCTTTCGAAGAACTATGGCGAGATCGTCCAGGTCGCCGACTGTGAGGACCGTCAGGTCCGCGATGTTGGCCCTCGACGGCGCCGCTCCGGGTTGGACACGGACCGCCAGGCTCCGTACGCCCGGAGGGACGGACGCGGCTGCCGAACGCAGTTGGGTGGCTGTCACGTGGCTGCCCACTACGAAGAACACCACGGAGGCGTTAGGGACGGTATCTGAAAGGGTTCGGGCGAGGTCGACGGCGGTCTTGCGCATGGGTGCCCCGACAATCCGGGTCATGTCGTCCAGCAAGGTACGGCCGGTTTCGCAGCGTAGAGGCCCCTTCTGGGTCAGGACGTCCAGCTCACGCTGCTCGCGAATGGCCTGCCTGCCAATGGAAGCGGCCACAGAGATGGCCATTTCGAACTCGGGCTCGGAGTCATACTCGTCGGTATTGATGGAGAGCGAGATAGCCAGGTGCGCGCGCCGGGTCTCCTCGAACTGGCGAACCATAAGCTTGTTGGTGCGGGCCGTGGTCTTCCAGTGGATGTGGCGCCGATCATCGCCGGGAACGTAGTCGCGCAAAGCATGGAACGAGACGTCGGCGCTGGACAGTTCCGTGGTGGGCATGCCCTCAAGGTCCCGGATAAAACCAGCCGCCGAGCTACCGAGCGATACTGTGCGGGGGTGCACGAACAGGTCCACCGGATCAGTCCACATCACCCGACGTCGCAGCAGGTGGAGGGGGTCGGCGCGCACCGAGCGGACCGGACCCACCACGATCACGGCCCGCCGCGCCGTGGGAATGGTAAAGAGATCCTCATGCACCTGCGCCGGCTTCATCCGGGGCAAATGGAAAACGGCAGTATTGGTACCCACCGGGAGCTCCAAGGCCGCAGGCAACAACGGCCTGGTGGAAACGTTGGACACTGCAATGCTGCCCACGGCGTCATCCCCCACTGCCACACGGGTGCGCGCAAGGTCCAGGACCACGCCATAAGCCGAGCGGCCCACAATGAAAGCGATGGCCAGGAGGAAGAGCAAAAAGGCCACCAAGGCCGCGGACTTGGCTTCCTGCCAACCCCACGCCTGCCCTGCCCACCAGAGCCCGATCGAGGCAGCCAACACCACCCAGCCGAGCAGGCTCACCACCGCGAGGACGGGCCACACGAACTTCAGCCAGACAGCGCGCACCCTGCTCCACGCCGGCGCAAGGAAGTCACCGGCGGTTCCGGCTGCTTCCGACCAAACGGCTGCGGGGTGGAGCTTGCTGGTGGTGCCGCGTTTACCTGGCTGGCCGGGGCGCTTGCCCGGCTCGCGCAGGGAACGCATCTTGCCGCCGAGCGCAGACGTAGCGCGCTTCAACGAGTCAGCAGCCCTGTTCAGGGGTGTGCTGGAGGACATGTCTGGGCCTTTGTTCGAGCTGGGTGCGGTGGGGAATCGCGTGGCGCTGTTACCAGTCGCCGACGCCGTGGTTAGGCGCCGGCGCTGGGTTTATGCGCTGGCGCGTTGCTGCGGGGCGGCGACGTCGGCGAGGACGCGGGTGAGTACCACCTCGGGTGTTGCTCCTGAGAATTCGGCTTCAGGGTCCATCACCAAACGGTGGGTCCACACCACGGGCGCGAGCTCCTTGATGTCGTCGGGCAGCACGAAGTTCCGGCCCTGGCTGGCCGCCCAAACCTTCGCGGCCCGGACCATGGCCAAGGCACCACGGACAGAAACACCAAGGCGCGTTTCGCTCGCGTTGCGGGTTTCCTCGCAGAGCCGCGAAATGTACTCCAGCACCGCAGTGTCCACGTGGGTGGTGGCTGCCAGGTCCGCCATATCAGCCACGGCCTGGGTAGTGATCAACGGCGTGAGGTCCTTCGAACGGTCCTTCAGGTTGGCCCCGCCGAGCAGCCGGACGGTGGAAGCGTGGTCCGGGTAGCCGATGGAGGTTTTGATGAGGAAACGGTCAAGCTGCGCCTCGGGCAGACGGTAAGTTCCCGCCTGTTCGATGGGGTTCTGCGTAGCCAGGACCATGAACGGGCGGCCTGCCTCGTACGTGGTGCCGTCCACGGTCACCCGGGACTCCTCCATGACTTCGAGCAATGCAGACTGCGTCTTCGGAGAGGCACGGTTGATTTCGTCAGCCAGGACGATGTTGTTGAAGACCGGGCCCTTATGGAACTCGAACTTCTGCGTCTTCTGGTCGTAGATAGTCACACCCGTCACGTCAGAGGGCAGAAGGTCAGGCGTGAACTGGATACGGTTATGCGAACCCTGCACCGTTGCGGCCAAGGCACGGGCCAGCGAGGTCTTACCAGTGCCGGGTGCGTCCTCAAACAAGACGTGGCCTTCGGCCATCATCGCCGTGAACGTCAGCCGGATGACGTGTTCCTTGCCCAACACGGCCTTGCCCACGTTGGCAACGAGCTTCTCGAACGTTTCTGCAAACCACGCGGCCTGCTCGTTTGTCATGGTCATCGGTTGATCCTGTTCCTTGGGTATGGAGGTGTTGGGTTGTAGTAGTTGCTTGTTGGCCGGCGATGAGTCAGCAGGGTGGCGGTACGCCATTGCGGACGTCCACGGTGGTGGACTTTACGAACCAGCCGTCCTTCGGCGAGCCGTTGAGCTTGTACCAGGGCGTCCCGTTCCGGTAGATGTCCTGCCTGCAGGTGACATCGATCCAGCCCCACGACCGCTCCACCCAGCCGACGCCACAGGTGGGACCGCTGGGGTTATAGCTGTCCGGTCTTCCTGGCTGGCCAGGGCACGTGCTGTTATGTGCCAGGATCTGCGATGGCGCGGGCGGGTTGGGCGGAGGCGGCGGAGGCGGTTCGGCTCCACTGCGGGATGTATCACTGCCCACCCGGCCAGCTTGGCCGCCGCTGATGGCACGGACTCTCAGCGTTTTTGTCTCGCTAAAGCCCACCTTCGTGGAGAAGCTCCTCTGCCCGGTGTCAGTCCACCCTCCACCCTCGAGGCTGTACTGGTATCCCGTCACAGGGCGTCCATTGCCGCTCGGGGCGCTCCAGGTCCACGACACAGTCTGGTCGCCGACGCCGCTGCTCTTGCTGCCGGTGACCACCGGCGCAGCTGCAAGCCCATAGGGATTGACGGTGTTTGATGCCGGGCTTCTGTCTCCTGGTGTGGGGTTGCGGGAGGAGACTGCCCACACCACTACCGCTGTGTCGGTTCCATTGGCGGCCGCCACAACAGCTCCGCCGGAGGGAATCGCGCCGCTGCCACCACCGGATGTCAGGGCATAACGGTAGCTGATCTCATTGACGTTGGCTCCGTTTCGCTCCGCAGCTGTCAGTGGATTGAACGTCACTTGGATTTTGCCGCCATCAGCGTTGGTCTCAACCAAGGCAGCGGATGGCGTACCCACCATGCCGGGCTTTCCGGCAGCGCGGATAGGCGCAGACTGTTGGCTAACCCCGCTGATACCGGCTTTGTTCGTAGCCGACACCGTGAAGGTGTAGTCAGCTTCCGAGTTCGCCACGGTGACGTTCTGAGAGGTAGCCGCCACAGATTGAGTACCCACAACGGCGCCTCCCATATAGGTGGTCAACGTGTAGGCCGAAACAGCGTCACCGTTGTTATTCGGCACTGCCCAGCTGACCTGCAGCTGGCTCTGGCTACCTACGGATCCGGCGCCCGCAACTGAGGGGGCCGCAGGAGTTGCCGGCACGCCCGCTGGAGTTTCTGCAGCGGAGTAGGTACTCCACTCCGAGGGTTCCTTGGCGTCGTTCCTGGCCAGGACCCGGACCTTGTAGGCCACGCCGTTGGTTAAGCCGGTCCAGACATGGCTGTTGGCCGTGAGGTTCTGGATCTGGGGGTTCTGGCCTGCAGGAGCAGGGGAAATCTCAAGATCGTAGGACTTGATGGGCGAGCCCTTGCTTGCGGGCGGAACCCAAGCTACGGACAGCTGCTGGTCGCCAAACTTCAGCGTCGGTGCCAGGGGGGTGTCGGGCTTGACGTCCGGGCGGACTTCCGCCGAGACCGGAGAGCGCTCGGATTCTTTGATCGCGTTGGTTGCCGTGACTGCAAAGTGGTACTTCACATTGTTGGTCAGGCCGGTCAATGTACAGGTGTTGGCGGGGCAATCCTGTTTGAAGCCGTTCTCCCCGTACACCGTGTACTTGGTGATGGGCGAACCACGATCAGCCGGTGCACTCCATGTGAGCAAGGCGGTTTGGTCGCCCACGGACTGCGCCAGCGGCGTTGTAGGTGCCTCAGGCTTGTCCTTGACAGTCAAACGGATGCGGGCAGTGGCGTAGCGGGAAATTTCGCCTGTCTTATCCTCCACGGTGTAGGCGACCACCATGGTTCCGGTGAATCCACTTCCGGGTGTGACGGTCACGCTGTCACCGGCCGCTTCAGCTGTTCCCTGTCCCGTTTCGGTGACGGCTGAGTTGATTTTCAGTGGAGTCTCCGGGAACGGGTTGGAATCATTTGCCAACACGTTCACCGTGACGGGCTTACCGGATTGCGCCTCCGGCTCAGTGTCGTCGTTGGCCACAGGTTTGGGCCTGTTGGAGGCCGACAGGGAGAGCTTGTAAGTTGCCACCGCTTCGAGCCCGCGGCGGTCCTTTGCTTTGACCTGGACTGTGCCCGACTGCCCGATCTGCACGGAATCCTCCGCGGAGACTTTGAGCGTCTTGCCGTCCACGTTTACCTTGAAGCCGCCTTGGGCTTCGCCCACCAGCTCGTAGCTCATGTTCTGCACGTCATCCGAGTCCGGATCCGACGTCAGCTTCTCCAGGTCCAGGCTTGCGGAGTCACCCTTGGGAACTTCCACTTCGCTGCCCAACAGGACAGGCGGGTTGTTCTTGTTGGGGTCGGGCAGCACCTTGGTCCGGATGCTCAGCGTCGACTTCAAGCCGTTGGGGTCATCGGGCCCTGTTCCGTCCGTGACTTCGAAGCTGATGGAACCGGGCCCCACGTACTCCGCGCCAGCGGTGTACTTCAGCGCGGTACCACCGTTGGCTATGGGATCGCTGCCGTCCGCACCAATGAGCTTGATGCGGTCGGTCTGGGTCAGGCGCGGTGAGCGTCCTTCACGGACTTTGACCCACTCCGCGAGGTTGACCGTGACGGACTGACCTGAGACAAGTTCCACTACCTCGTCCTTGGCGAGCGTGGGAACCTGCTGGCCAATACCGGGAACCCAGATGATGGCCGTGGACTTTTGTCCATCCACGTCCTCCACGGTGTAAGGCACCAGTTGCGGCTGCTCCGTGAGGTCAACAATGACGTTGCCATCAGGACCAGGACGCGCGGTGTCCAATCCGGTTGCGACCTTGAGATTCTCCCCCACGCCGTCCGGGTCCTCATCGTTTTTCAGCACAGGAACATCCACTGCAGTCTTGCCCAGCGTTTGTGCAGATGTCACGCGGTCGTCACGGGCGATCGGTGCCTGCAGCGGAAGGTCGTTCCGGACCACCACCCGGATGCTGGCTTGTCCCACTGCGTCGCGGTCGTCGGCCACGGAGTAGCGGACGTTGACGGTGCCCTCCGCATCGGGAGCGGTCACAAGGATCCGTCCGCTGGTCTGGCTGACCTTGGCATCGAGGCCGGCGTCAGCCTCGATGCTGTCGGTCAGGATGCGGATGATGTCACCATCCGGATCGGTGTCGTTGGCGGTCGCGTCCACAGCGATCTGCCGGCCCGGACGAACCTTGACCTCGTCATCCACAGGAGCGGGCTTCTGGTTGTCCTCGCCGCGGGGCGCGACACCCACTGTCACCGTTCCCGTGTTGACCGCACCTTGGCGGTCGATCACCTTGTACCTGAACGTATCCGTACCCGCGCCGTCACCGGCGGCGACGAAATCGATGAAGCTGCTTCCCGCCGTCGCCGTTCCCATGGTGGGTGTGCTGTCAATGCCGGTGAGCTGTACCGAGTCGCCGTCGGGGTCTATGCCATCCAGCGGAACCGGGATCCTCACACTGCCGCCGGCCACTACGCGTGCCGTCAGGTTTTGAGGCTGCGGACGCGAATTCTGGGCGCCTTCCAACGGAAGGATGTGAATGGTGACCGCTGCTGCACTCTTCTGGCCCTGGGGATCCACGGCGTTGTAGATGGCACGCACGGTTTTCGGCGTCGGGCCTGCAATGAAGCGAAGAGTCTTCTCGGAAACGAACGCCTTGCCGTCCTCCTCCGGGATGCTCTGCGCCAGCACCGGGTCCACGGACAGTTCCTCGCCTTGAGGGTGGGTGTCGTTATCCAAGACCGGGATGGTCACGACGTCGTTCACCCGAACGTTGACTTCGTCCGGCTTAGGCTGGGGAGCCTCGACGACGGCGGGAGCCGGCACCGGGACGACGCCCACCGTGCCGGTGGCTGAGGCGCGACCGTTGGACATGGTGTAACTGAAAACGAACGGTTCCTTGGCGCCGAGGACGTCTGTGACGCGAAGGACGCCGTGGTCAATCACGCTTACGGAGGCAGCGGAACCATCGGGCACGGTGACGGACTGGAGGACCAGCACGCCCCCGGAAGGATCGGAATCGTTGGCCAGCGGGTCAACCAGGACGCTGCCACCTACAGGAAGCAGGGCGACGTCGTGAACGGCCACGGGTGCTCCGGCATCCTTACCGGATTCTACGTCCACACGGATTAGCCCCTGGCTGCTTTGCGGCCCGTTACTGGCGATGTATGTCAGGTAGATCGGGCCAGGGGTAGTGCTTCGGAAGGTGAAAGTACCGCCGTCGGTTACCGGGCCCAGTTCGGCCGCTCCGGCAGCCTCAACTTGGGCCACCCGAAGGGCTCCGCCGTTAGGGTCCACGTCGTTCTTCAAAGGGGCGATGACCAGGTCCTGGCCAACAACCGCGGTGACGTGGTCCGCGTTGACCACCGGCGCGAGGGCACCGGGCGGCTGCACGTTCACCACGATGCGGCCGGTGGTGGTGGCCCTGCCGTCCCACACGGTGATGGTGACGTTCTTCTTGCCCGGTGCTGCACCGGAATCCTGGTAAGTAAGCAGGCCGTCGCGGCGTACCTTCACCTGGTCCTGGTCGTTGTCCGACTTTGCGTCCAACAAGACGAGGTCGTCGCCGTCCGGGTCCATCCAGTCGGTCAGGATGTTCTGGCTGACTGACTTGCCCTGTTCCACCAGCATGGTGGTGGGCTCTCCCCTCTTGAAGAGCGGCGGTTTGTTCTCTTCAGGGGGCACTACGCGCAGCGTGACCTTGCCGCCAGCGGACAAGTCCCGGCCGTCGGCGGCGTTGTAGTCGAAGACTTCCGTGCCCGGCTTGGCGTCCGCCGGGACCTTGATTTGGAAGGCTGAGCCTCCGTAGATGTTTTCCAGTGCTCCCATTTTGGGGCCGTTGGCACCCACCGACGCGGTGAGAACATCGCCGTCGGGGTCTGAGTCGTTATCCAACACGCTGAGGATGGAGGTCCGGCCCGGCCTGACGCCGTACTCGTCCGGTTTGGTCTCCGGCGGACGGTTGGGCTTGGTGCGGTCCGGGAGCACATTGATGGTGTTGTTGTCCGCGGACTCCTGGTCCTGGTCATCGGACTGGTTCTTGGGCGGGACAACATCGTCCCAGTTGTTGACGAGCTGCATGTTCTGGTTGACCAGCCACACGCTGCCGGAGTTCACGTCGTTGAGGACAACCAGGTCCCTGTTCACCCGGAAAACGTAGCTGGGCGATGCACTGGCTTTGGGGACGTCGTTCTTCTTGTCGTCGGCGTCGTTGTCGCAGTCGCGGACGTATTTGTTGGCACCGGACCAGGCGGAGTGGACACATTTGCTGACCTGAACCGGAGCTGCGGGGACACCTTCGCCGTCAGCATTGACTGTTGCTGCCGTGGACCCGTCCAAGGGCTGCTTCAGCAGGGCCTTCCGAGTGGCAATGGCAACGTAGCTGCTCTCTTCGCTGCTCTGCTGAAGTTTGGCTTCGCGGGCATCCTGCAGTTGGAGTTTGCGGCCGCCGGGCAGGAAAAGGTTCCCGGAGACGGCATCGAGGACCACCGGCTTATCACCCACCACGGCCATTTGGAGGTCGCCGGCGCCTTTAAGCTCGTCCACTTTGCTGACCTGCGTGTCGGTCCGTTCGCCATTGGCGTCCACCGTGGTGACAGTAATTTCGCCCTTGCCCGGATCCGCTGTGTAGATGCGGTTGTCGGATCCCACGGCCGACACCATACCCGGCGAACCCGTGAGTACCGGTTCGGTTCCTTCTTCGTCGAAGCCGTTGACGGTGGAGGGAGACAATGCCCAGACTTTTCCGCGGGCCGGGTCTGTCACGGAGAGGACGGTGGAGCCGTAGCTGACTTGCGACGACGACGGCAGCTGCTTATCGCCGCCGAGCTTCAGGTTCGCGGCCGACACCTGGTTGATGGTGGAGCCGGATTCGTCGTCAACGAAGACGTTGCCGTCATGCTGCAGGACGTCAAAGGTGGTGGTGGCCGGGGTAACCGCGCCATCAAGAACGCGCGATGGATAGTTCAACCGGCCCACGGCGTTCTTTGTTTTGCTCACCACCCACACACCGCCGTCGTTCAAGTCCACCTCGGTGGTCTTGAACCCCGGGTACAGAATTGCCCCGGTGATCAGCAAAGCACCTGCTGCGGTGACAGCAGTTCCCGCCATTAGCTTCTTGTTTTGACGCTTTTTCAGCCCCAGCTTGCCGAAGAAAGTTCTCACAGCCCCAGAATTCCCTTTGTGTCCAGCCGCTCCCCAGTGGCTTCCAAGCCGACCGGCAGATGCCGGCAGCCGTACGTTCCGCAGTTCCCCCGTACGGCGGCGGGATTTTCAGTCCCTAAGACTATCCCACGCGCCCTACGGCCAACCAAGGAAACCCGAGATCGGGCTATCCATTGGCTTTGACAGCGTACTGTCTCCCTTGCCCGGCGCGCGATGGGGACAACTACCCGGCGCTCTAGCCTCCATTCGCCTAGCATTGCGGGATCTGGTGCGGCCCGGGATCACCCAAGGTGGTGTTGCCCTGGGCGATGAAGCGGCCGGCGTTGGTTCCGCTGGTCAGGCGGTACCACGCGGCGTAGTTCAAGTACGGGGTGCTGCGGTTGACGTAGCAGTTAACCGTGAACGTGCCATTTGACTCGTATTGCCAAGGAGCTCCGTAAATCTTCCCGCCACACGTGTGCTCACCGGGCTTAGGATCCCACGACGTCTGGCCGGACGGTGCGGTATCCGTGCAAGTTCGGTAGCTACCGGGAGGCAAGTTAGCATCCCATGACGTCTTCTGCGGGCCACTCTGAGCACTCGCCGAAGCCACGCCGCCGCCTTGGCCCACGGAGTTGAACGTCTGAACTTCAATGGTTCGGGTCTGGTTGTAGCCACCGGTGTTGACCACCCGGCTGCCGGACGCTGATGCAGTGATCCAGCCGTCCGTTTCACCGTCACTAATCCTGATCTTGGTAACCGCTACATCATTGCTGCCCGTGGACGGCGAAGACCAGGTCAGCGTCAGAGTGGTTTTGTTTTGCCCTCCGTTGGCGCCCGAAGCAGATGGCGTACCGGGCGAACCATACGGCGTGGTGGTTGCCGGCGCGCTGGCATTGGAACTTGGCGCCACCGAAGACACTGCGGTAACCGTGATGGAAGTGGCCTGCCCGTTGGTGAATCCGCCCACCGTTTGCCCTGGGGTGATAGGGCCCGATTGGCCGGTGCTGGCGATGTACCGGTAACTGACTTCGCTTTGCGTAGATCCGTTGCGCTGTGTCTGGTCCAAGACCGAGAAGTTGATGGTGACTGCCCTGCCCGCTCCCCCGGTGTTGGCAGGTGTTGCCGTGACATTGCTTACTGTGCCGAGCGTTCCTGTGGCACGACGCGGTGCCGAAGGTGCACTGACGCCGCCCTTGCCGGCCTTGTTCTCCGCTTGAACGGTGAAAGTGTAGCCGGCTTCGTCGTTCTGGGCCGTGAAGACTGCGGAGCGGACGTTCCCCGGAATCGTCTGGGTTTGGGGGACGCCGTTTCCGCCGCTCATGGTGACGTAGTAGTTCTTGATGGGATCACCGTTGATGTCAGGCTTGGTCCAGTCCGCGCGGATCTGGTTGTTACTTCCAAAAGACTTCAGCACGGCAGTGGTGGGTGCAGCCGGAGCCGCCGGAAGGCCAGCCGGGTTGTCCTCAAGGGAGTACATGCCCCAGTCCGAAGGGCCTAGTTCATTAACGGCTTGGGCACGGACCTTGTACTTCACGCCGTTGCTGAGGCCCGGCCAGGTGTAGCTCAGGCCCGTGACCTCGTTCTTTACGGCTATGCCATTGGCCGGAGGCGGGGAAATCTCCAGATTGTAGTGCTTCACGGGAGAGCCCTCAGTCTTGGCAGGGGTCCACGTGATGGCCATGTTCTTGTCCCCGGCCTTGACCGTGGGGGCATCCGGCGGCGAGGGCTTCTCGTCCGGCCGGATTTCGTTGGACGCGATGGACGCCGGCGAATCCCCTACCTCGTTGGTGGCGAACACGGTGAAGACGTACTTCACGTTGTTGGTCAGCCCGGAGAGCGTGCAGGTGGTAGTGGGGCACACCTGCTCGAAACCGGCCGCCTTAACCGTGTACTTGGTGATGGCTGCGCCATTGTCCGACGGCGGCGCCCACTTGAGCACCGCTGTGCGGCTGCGGACGTCGGTAGCTACCGGTGCCGAGGGAGCATCGGGCTTGTCACGGACCGTGATCCGGACGCGTCCCACCGCCTGCCGCGACGGGTCCTTGGTCTTGTCCAGCACCGTGTACCGCACCACCATGACGCCCTTGAAACCGTCCGCAGGAGTCACTGTAACCGAATCACCGGAGACCGTTGGCTGGCCGCCCGCGGAGCCCGTTTCCACAGCGGCGCTTTCGATGGTCAACGGTGAGTCATCGAACGGGTTGAAGTCGTTGGCCAGCACATTGATGGTCTCGGAACGTCCGGCGTTGGCCTTCTCAACAGCGTCATCGTTGGCTGCCGGACGTGGCCTGTTGGACGAGACGACGGTGGCCGTCACGGTCGCCCGAACTGCGTCGGAGCGCCCGTCCGTAACCTTCAGCGGGAAAGAGCCCACAGCACCTGGATTGGCAGAGAGGTCCGGCGTGACTTTGAGGACGGTTCCTTCCACCCTGGTTTGGAAACCCGCAGGCTGCTGTCCGTCGAGCTCGAACTTCAGGTTCCCCTGGTCCTTTTCATCCACGTCCTTGGCAAGGTTCGCCAATTCCAGTTCGGTGGTTTCACCCTTGGGTGCTTCGATGGACGCACCGCTGAAGGTGGGGACGTGGTTGGCGTTGGGGTCCGGGATCACCTTGGTGATGATGGTCAACGTGGACTTCAGTCCCTGCGAGTCGTCCGGACCGGATCCATCCGTCACTTCGAAAGTGATGGATCCCGGGCCTACGTAATCCGTCTGTGCCGCATACCGCAGGGCATTTCCATCGCCCGATATGACGTTATTGGGATCGGCTCCCTGGACCCGGATCTTGTCCGCCACCGTAAGGCGCGGTTGGCGGCCTTCGCGCACGCGGACATACTCCTGGAGCGAAAGCGCGATTTCCTTGCCGGACATGACTTCAACGGGCTGGGTTTTGGCGAGGGTTGGGTACTGCAGGCCTTGGCCAGGGATCCACATCACTGCTGTTGCTGACTGCCCATCCATGTCCGTCACGGTGTACGGGATCAGCTGATCCTGGGGAGTAAGAGTCACCACCACGTTGCCGGCGGCCCCTACCCGGGCATTCGGATTCGCATCGGGCAGCGTAATGCTCAGGTCCTCCGCCACGCCGTCCGGGTCAGAGTCATTTTTCAGTACCGGCACATCGACGGCAGTCTTGCCCAGTGTCTCGGCCAGCGTGATGCGGTCGTCCACTGCAATCGGAACGTGGAGTGCCGCCGTCGGGCTCGTTTGGACCCGGACCACAGCACTGGCTTCCGCCTTTTTGTCGTCCTGGATGCGGTAGCTGATGCTCTCGTTGCCGGCAGCGCCGGGTGCTGTCAACAGAATTTTGCCCGTAGCAGCCTCAACCTGAAGTTCCGGGTTGGCTTCGAAGGAATTGACCAGGCCTATGGGATCGCCGTCGGGGTCCGAGTCGTTCTTCAGGGCGTCCACGGCAATGCGACGTCCTGGCCGGACATCAATGGCGTCGTCCACGGCGATCGGCTTTTGGTTATTCGCTTCTGCCGGTGCGATGCCCACGATCACGGTGCCGGTGTTTTCGGCCCCGATGCGGTCCCGCACTCGATAGCTGAACGTGTCAGTGCCTGCGGAGGTGGCGGCAGCGGTGAATTCCATGTAGCCGTCCCGCACCACAGCGGTGCCGAGGGCAGGCGCTTTGTCGACGCCGATGAGCTGCACCGAGTCGCCGTCGGCGTCAATTCCGTCCAGCGGTACGGGGATCTTGACGGTCATGCCTGCCACCACACGCGCGGTCAGGTTTCGCGGCTCCGGGCGGGTGTTCGTGGCGTCGTCCCTGGCGCGGATACGGATAGTGACCTGTTGCGAGTCAGTTTGGCCGGACGCGTTGCTGACCTTGTAAATGGCATAGACGGTCTTGGGGATCTCCCCCGCGATGAAGCGGAGCGAATTACCCGCGATGAACGTCCTGCCGTCGGCGGCGTCGGGCTGTTGCGCCAGTGCGGGGTCGAGGGTCAGTTCCCCGCCGTTGGGGTCCGAATCATTTTCCAGGACCGGAATGGTGACGACGTCACCGACGCGTACCGACACTTCGTCCGGCTTGGCCTGCGGCGCCTGCAACTTGCTGGGCGCCGGTACTACCTGCACTGAGATATCTCCCGTGGCCGACGCTTTGCCATTGGAAATGGTGTATTTCAGGGAAAGTTGCCCCGTAGCGCGAATGTCCGTGACCTTGACTACCGAATGGTCCAGAACCGCTACCGTGACCGGCAGGCCGTCCTCTGCAGTGACCGACTGGACAACCAGCACGCCACCGGCAGGATCCGAGTCGTTGCCAAGCACGTCCACCACCGTGCTGCCGCCGCTGGGCAGAAGCGCAATGTCCCGAACTGCAACAGGGGCGCCGTCATTATTGCCGGAGACTACATCTACGCGCACCAACTGCTGCGCGCTTGCCGGGCCGTTGGTGACCATGTAGGTGACGTAGTGGGGGCCGGTGGATGTCGAGTTGAAAGTGAACGTTTGCTGGTCCGGGCCTATCACGGCCGTGGACTGTTCATCCGGCTGTGCCTGTGCAAGCCGGAGTGTGCCGCCTTGCGGGTCGGTATCGTTCTTGAGTGGAGCGATCACCGTGTCCTGGCCTGCAACAGCTACCACGTGATCCGCGTTGGCAATGGGAGGCAGCGCACCTGGGGCACGAACGTCCACACTGATACGCCCCTCGGTGCTCAATGCGCCGTCGGAGACCGTCACGGAAATGGTCTTCTTGCCGGGCCCCGCACCGGAATCCTGGAATGTCAGTAGCCCGTCCGGCCTGATGCGTACCTGGTCCGCAGGATCGCTGCTGACGGCAGCGACGGCGAAGATGTCATCGCCGTCGGGATCAATCCAGTCATTGAGGATGTACTGGTTGGCAATCTTTCCCGATTGCACCACCAATGCGTTGTTCCTGTTGGGCTTCTGTTGGGGTGCACTGTTCTCACCGGACGGCACGATCCGGAGGTCAACGTTCGCCGCGGCGGTTCCACCACGGCCATCATCCACGGAGTATTTGAACGTCTCCGCTCCGGACTGCTCCGCCGGGACGGAAACCTGGAAACCCGTACCGCCGTAGACAGGCGCCAAAGCCCCCGACTTCACGGCTTGGTCGGCGGAGACCGTAAGGACATCGCCGTCGGAATCGGCATCGTTGTCCAGAACCGGGAGGAGGGTGGTTTTTCCGGCGCGCACGCCAAAGGCGTCCGGCTTTGCAACCGGCGGGGTGTTGGGTTTGCTGCGGTCCGGGAGGACCGTCTGCTGGACTTCGTCCGCGGAGTCCTTGTCGGCGTCGTCCGATGTTTGCTGGGGAGGGATAACGTCGTCCCAGTTGTTGACCAACTGCATGTTCTGGTTGACCATCCAGACGTTGCCGGAGTTGACGTCGTTCAGAACCACAAGATCGCGGTTGACCCGGAAAACGTACGACGGCGACGCACTCGCCTTGGGAACGTCGGCACGGCGATTGTCAGCCTCGTTGCTGCATTCGCGGATGTACTTGTTGGCACCGGACCACGCTCCGTAAGTGCACGTTCCCAGCTGCACTGGTGCTGCGGGAATGCCTTCGCCGTCGGGCCGGACGGTTTTGGCTGTGCCACCATCCAACGGCTGAAGCAGGAGGGCTTTGGTGGTGGCGATGGCCACGAAGTCTGCGGCAGGTCCGCTTTGCTGGAGCTTCGCGTCACGGGCGTCGTCAAGGTGAACGGTTGCGCCGCCCGGGAGAACGATGTTTCCCGTAGCCTCGTTGAGAACCACGGCTTTGTCCCCTACGGCTGTGAGCTGCAGGTCCCCTGCGCCCTTGAGGGCGTCGTCCTTGCGGACCTGGGAATCCACTGACCTGCCGTTGGCGTCCACCTTGGTAGCGGTGACGCTGCCGGACTCCGGATCCACAGTGTGAATGGTGTCGTCCGTACCTACAACCGACACAATTCCGGGCGACTGCTCGAACAGTGGCTCGGACTCGTCGCTGAATCCGCCCACGGAACCGGGTGATAGTGCCCAGACCTTGCCTTTTGAGGGGTCGGTGACTGCCAGCACTTTATGGCCGAAACTTACCTCCGCGGAGCCGGGAAGCTTCTGGTCTCCGCCCAGGCGCATGTTTGCGGCGCTGACCGGGTTGATGGTGGCACCTTCGGGGTCGTCAATGAAGATGTCGCTGGCCTGCTGGAGGATATCGAAGTCCTTGCTCGCCGGCGTCACCGCACCGTCCAAGGACTTGGAAGGGTAATTAAGTCTTCCGGCTGCATTCTTGGACTTGCTGACCACCCAGACGCCGCCGTCATTGAGGTCCACTTCCGTGGTCTTAAACCCCGGATAGAGGATGGCGCCGGTCACCAGGACTGCGGCAACAAGGGAAAATGCGGTCGCCGTCATGACCTTCCGCCGGCGATTCTTGGCACGGCGGTTTCCGGACCCGTCAGGCAGAGCCATCCACATTCCCCCACAATTCAGGCAGCACCAGGCAGCCGACGCCGCACACCACGGCCGTCCACGACACAAACAACGCTAAGACTACCGGGTTAATCCATCGTTTTGCTAAGTAGTGACCTAGTTCTCAGAGGGTGGTCCCCGCCTCAGGGGTTTAGTCCAGCACCAAGCCTTTGCCGCGTCCGCGTGCGAGCATCACGGGATGGATCTCGCCGAATCCGCGAACGTTTTCCGACTTCTGCGGAACCAGGACGAAGCGGTCGTCCTGTCCAAGGGCAGCGGCGGTCATGGCGTCCACGAGCACCGTCCCCGGCTGCGCCAACGTAGTCAGCCGTGCGGCAAGGTTAACGGTGGGCCCGTAAATATCGCCGAGCCTGGAAAGAATGCGACCCCACACCATGGAGACGCGGCACTGCGGCAGGATCTCGTCCTCAGTGAACGCCTGGGCCAAGGCAAGGGAAATCTCGGCTCCGGCCGCAGGCGTTTCAGCGATATACAGGACTTCGTCGCCCACGGTCTTGACCAGTCGTCCGCCACCTACGGAAATGATCTCGGCACACTTGTTTTCAAACCGTTGCACCAGCTGGGCGAGCGTTTTCTCATTCATGCGGCGCGAAAGGCTGGTGTAGGAGACAAGGTCGGCGAATCCCACGGCCCGGGCCAAGGGCAACGGTGAATCGTCTTCGTCACCCTCGCGACCTTCCTCGCTGGCCTGCAATCCTGCTTCCGCGCGAACGGCAAGTCGCTGGACGCCGGCGTTGAGTTGGCGGCGGTAGGAGTACACCAGGATTTCCTCAAGGGAATCCACCAGAGCCGGCAACTGTCCCACCAGTTGCTTGCGGGCCAGGGCATCCGGGATTCCCTGCTCGGAAACCATGTCCTCCACCAAGGCTTCAATCTGCCAGACCACCATGCGGTCCGTCATTTGACCAATGGAGCGGGTGACGGAGATGGCAGCTTCCTCTGTCAGGAGGCCTGCCCGGACCAGGTCCAGGATGCTGGACAGGGCAGCTTGGTCCCGTTCAGTGAACGCGACATCCTCGTCACCAAAGTTAGGGAACCCCAGTGCGCGCCAAATCTTTCGTGCCGACAGGATGGACACGCCCGCACCGGCAGCAACTTCACGACGCCGGAGCTTGCGTTCGCCACCGAGGAGCTTCGCCTCGAGCGCTTTGATTGCCAGGCGCTCCGCGGACATCACACCAGTGGGCGGACCTGTTTGCACCGGCGCCGGAGCAGGCCCGGCCTCGGTGTCCTCGTCCACGGAAGGTTCCGGTACGGCGTCGAACTCCTGGTCCAGGTCCTCGCCGGACTCCTGATCTTCAACGCTCATCTCTTCCACCTTCTCTCAACTCCCACGGCAATTCTTCAAAATCCCTCAGTACTTCACCCTCAAAAACCTCACCCTGCGGGAGTTCGTCCATCGCGTCAAGAATGAAGCCCCGGAACTTCCCCACTTCGGGAACATCGGCCAGGACGGCTATCCCGGAGTGCCCGGTATCCAAGGATATATTCCCGGAGTGCAATGCCCGTTGGAGCATGCTCTGTTGGATACCCACGTTGCGGATGGCCATCAGTGATACCTGCCAATCATTCCGCCGGAACATTCCGTTCCTGGCAAGTACCCGCCTGCTCGTCAGGATGTACTTGACGGAACGCCAGCGCAGCACCCGCTTAATGCTGTAGGCCGCCAGGAACCACGCGGCCAGCCCAACCACAGTACCTATCAACCACGGCGTCCATTCCGCGGTGATGAACGGCATCAGGCGCTGCGGGTTGTCCCTGACGATCCATGCACAGGCGAAGCCGGCGAGGGCAGGAACGGCGATGAAGGCCAGCATCGGAAAGAAGAGGGAGCGGGCCTGTTGGCGCGTGATGGTGATGACCTGTTCCCCCGGAAGCAACTCTTTACGCATAACCGCTTTCTGTGGCGCGTAAGTGCACCACATCTCCGGCTGTCACAACATGTTCCCTGCCACCATGGTCCACCACCAGCAACGAGCCATGCTCGTCCAATCGCGAGGCATGCCCCACGAGCTCATGATCACCTGGCAGGTGTGCCCGCACTTCGCGGCCCAACGTCACCATGGCAGATTCAACGCGCTTGTGCAGCGACGGGCCACCCACCAAACCGGCTGCAGGGTCCCCTTCGGAGTTGCAGAAGCTGCGGTAAAGCCTGGCGAAGCGGGACAGATAGCTCTTCAGCAGTGCGGTGCGGTCCGTCGTCGTGGCCCCTTCCAGGGCGAGCGACGTGGCAGTGGGTACCGGAAGTTCGTCCTCGGCCAAGGACACGTTGAGGCCAACGCCCAGAATGATCGCGGGAACGGAGCCATCGCCCAAAGGAGTCATTTGGGCCAGGATGCCTGCCACCTTTCGACCGTTGACCAGCACATCATTGGGCCACTTGATCTCCGCAGTGATCCCGGCCGTTTCCTGGAGGGCCTCGCGCAGGGCAACTGCGGCGAGCAGCGAAATCCAGGAGTAACTCTGCGTCGGAACCGGCATCCCCTCAGCAGTGACGGGGCGCAACACCATGGAAACGGACACAGCCGAGCGCTCCGGTGATTCCCAGTGGCGGTCGAGCCGGCCTCGCGCTGCCGTCTGGTGCTCGGCGGTCAACACGGAGAGGTCGGCCCATTTTTTGGGCTCCACCGTCACAGCCCGTACGAGGTCCTGGTTGGTGGAGCCCGTGGACTCGACAATGTTCAGTCGGGAGATGCCCGCTGCCGACAGGAAGTCCGGCTGGAGAAGAGCCTCACGGTCCAGCGCCCCGCGCTCACTCGAGGAAGGGGACTGCTCACTCGAGGAACGGGTTTGGGGTTCGCTGCTCTCTGGCTGTTCGGCTTCCATAGCTGAATCCTATCCAGTTGCGGCGTCTCCGGATGATGGCTGCCCTGAAAAGCGGCTATGAATCCGCTTAGAGGAAGATGTCCGGCACCAGGCGGTCTTCAGGCGCACCGAGGCTGTACGGAGTGAAGTCCAGCACTCCGGCAGCGCGCAGCACCTCTTCGTCCGTGTAGAAGTTCCCGGTTGAAGCCGAACCCGTCAGCACTGCGTGCGCAGCATCAGCCATGATTTCCGGGCCGCGTGCCGCCTGCACGATGTGCTGCCCGCCGGGCATGTTGCGGATCGCCGCCGTGTCGATCAAAGTGCACGGCCAGAGCGAATTGACGGAGACGCCATCATTCTTCAATTCCTCGGCGAGCCCCAGGGTGGTGAGGCTCATCCCGTACTTGGCCATGGTGTAGGCCAAGTGCATCCCGGCCCATTTCGGGTCCAGGTTCAGGGGCGGGGACAGGGTGAGGATGTGGCCGTGGCTGGATTCCCGCAGTGCGGGGAGCGCCAGCTTGGACAGCAGGAACGTGCCGCGGACGTTGATGTCCTGCATGAGGTCGTAGCGCTTCATGTCCACAGCATCCGTGGGGGAAAGGTCGATCGCCGAGGCGTTGTTAACCACGACGTCGATGCCCCCGAAACGCTCGACGGCGGCGGCAACTGCTGCGGCGACGTCGTCATCATTGCGAACGTCCCCGACGAGCGGCAGGGCGTGTCCGCCTGCTTCGACCAGCTGATCCGCGGCAGTGAAAACCGTCCCCTCGAGTTTGGGGTGGGGCTCGCCGGTCTTTGCCATGAGCACAATGTTGGCGCCGTCGCGGGCTGCGCGGGTGGCGATGGCCAGACCGATGCCGCGGCTGCCGCCGGACATGAGGATGGTCTTGCCCTTGAGCGAACCGGTGGCCACGTAGGGGCTGGTGCGTTGCGTTTGACCCTCTGTGGAGGCGGAGGAAGCGCCGTTGCTTGAAGTCATGGGGACACTCTAGCCCAACTATGTTACTGACGGGTAACATAGCTTTGGCTTTGGCTTGGACACGGAAAATTGTAGGGTTTCTACAGCGGTTCGCGGCAAAGGCGTCACTAGACTGGCCTGCGGAGCCTGTTCTTTGTACGGAAGCTACTTAAGTCAGCTACTTGTCCGCACATGGGACTGCGCCAACGAAAATCAGCTACAGAGCCGGAGACACTTGATGAGCCACGATCTGACAACGACAGCGGGAAAGATTGCCGACTTCCGCGACCGCCAGGCCCGTGCAGAACAGCCTTCCGGCCCGGAAGCAATCGAAAAGCAGCATGCGCGCGGCAAGAACACCGCCCGCGAACGCATCGACCTCCTGGTTGACCCCGGATCGTTCGTCGAGTTCGACGCCCTTGCAGTCCACCGCTCCACCGCATTCGGCATGGAAAAGAAGAAGCCGCTGGGCGACGGCGTTGTCTCCGGCTACGGCACAGTGGACGGCCGCCTCATCGCCATCTACAGTCAGGACTTCAGCGTCTATGGCGGTTCCCTGAGCCAGGTCAACGGCGAAAAGATCGTCAAAGTCCAGGAATTCGCCCTCCGCAACGGCTGCCCGGTCGTTGGCATCAACGATGGCGGCGGTGCACGCATCCAGGAAGGCGTCGCTTCGCTGGCGATGTTCGCGGACATTTTCCGCAACAACGTCCACGCTTCCGGTGTTGTCCCCCAGATCTCCCTCATCATGGGCCCGTGCGCCGGCGGCGCCGCCTACTCCCCCGCCCTGACCGATTATGTGGTCATGGTGGATAAGACCTCACACATGTTCATTACCGGTCCCGACGTCATCAAGACCGTCACAGGCGAGGACGTGGACATGGAAACCCTCGGCGGCGCCCGGCAGCACAACGCCACCACCGGCACCTCCACCTACTTGGCATCCGACGAAGCAGACGCGATCGAGTTTGTCCGCGAACTCCTGGACTTCCTGCCCTCGAACAACCTGTCCGAGGCCCCCGTGGTGGAGCACGACCAGGAACTGGAACTCAACGATGACGACCTCGCCCTGGACGGGTTGATCCCCGATTCCGCCAACCAGCCTTACGACATGCGCAAAGTCATTGAGCAGATGGTGGACGATGCCCACTTCCTGGAAATGCAGTCGCTCTACGCTCCCAACGTCATGATCGGCTACGGCCGCGTCGAGGGACACACCGTGGGCATCGTGGCCAACCAGCCCATGCAGTTCGCCGGAACGCTGGACATCTCCGCCTCGGAGAAGGCCGCGCGATTCGTGCGCCACTGCGACGCCTTCAACATCCCCATCATTACGCTGGTTGACGTGCCAGGCTTCCTGCCCGGCAAAGACCAGGAGTTCCAGGGCATCATCCGCCGCGGCGCCAAGCTTCTCTACGCCTACGCTGAAGCAACTGTCCCCAAGCTCACCGTCATTACCCGCAAGGCCTACGGCGGCGCCTACATCGTGATGGGCTCCAAGAAGTTGGGCGCTGACCTGAACCTCGCCTGGCCCACCGCCCAGATCGGCGTGATGGGCGCCCAAGGCGCGGTGAACATCCTGTACCGCCGCGATCTCGCTGCAGTCGCCGAAGCCGGCGGCGACGTCGAGGCCAAGCGCGCCGAGATCATCCAGGGCTATGAGGAAGAACTGCTCAATCCGTACCAGGCGGCACAGTTGGGCTACGTGGACGCAGTCATCGCGCCGTCGGACACGCGCTTGCAGATTATCCGCGGCCTCCGCGCCCTCCGGGACAAGCGCGCTAGCCTGCCCACCAAGAAGCACGGAAACATCCCGCTGTGAGCGCGCCTAAACATCGCGCCGAGGCGGCGCCCGCCGAAGCGCCAGCCGCCCCTATGTTCTCAGTGGTCAAGGGAGAACCGACTGCCGAAGAGCTCGCGGCGCTTGCCGCCGTCGTGGTTTCACTCGGCGGCCCTCAGGAAGCAGCCTCGTCCAAGCCGAACGTCCGGCACTGGGTGCGTCGCCAGCAACTCCGCCTGGACCCCACCCCGGGTCCGGGTGCCTGGAAGCGCAGCCGGGGCTAATTTTCGCGTCCGTAGAAAAGTTCAACAACCCTTTCACGTAGGCGTTGTCGCGGCTAGGCTCTGTGGGTGACTACTGCAAACACTCCCGTACGCCCGAAGTCCGCCATCGATGCCGTCGCTGACGCGTACACAGAAAAGCTGATCGAACTCAATCCCAGCTTCGCCACCACGCTGGGCCTGCCCGGACACGAAACGGAATATCGGGATTACTCGCCTGCCGGTGCGGAAGCGCACGCGGAAGCCGCAACATTGGCCTTGGATGCCTTGGCAGGCCTGGAGCCTTCCGATGATGTGGACGCTGTCACCCTCGACGCCATGCGCGAGCGGCTCGGGCTGGAACTGGAGATCCACGAGTCGGGCTGGGATGCGGCTGATCTCAACAACATCGCCTCCCCCGCCCAGGACATCCGGGCCATTTTCGACCTCATGCCCACGGACACGGTTGAACAGTGGAAACACATCGCGGGCCGCGCCGCCAACGTTCCCGGTGCGATTGAGGGCTACATTGCCTCGCTCCGCGCGGCGGCGTCGGACGGAAAAGTAGCCGCCGCCCGGCAAGTGCGGATTGTCATGGAGCAAACCGGCCGATACGCGGCAGAGGATGGCTTCTTCGCCAAGATGGCTTCATCCGCTTCCCTCGGTGGCCAGCCGCTTCCGGCGGACGTTCAGTCAGAGCTCGACGCCGGGACTGCAGCCGCGCGTTCTGCGTACAGCGCGCTGGGTGACTTCCTTCGGGACGAGCTCCTCCCTGTAGCCCCGGAAACGGACGCCGTCGGGCGCGAACGCTATGCCTTGGCCTCGCGTTCATTTGTTGGTGCTGAAATCGACTTGGAGGAGACCTACGCCTGGGGCGTCCAGGAGCTTGAACGGCTCATCAGCGAGCAGGAAAAGGTTGCCAACCAGATCAAACCCGGTGCCTCGATCGAAGAAGCCAAGAGCATCCTCAACAACGACACCGCCCGCCAAATCAACGGCACCGACGCTCTCAAAGCCTGGATGCAGGAACTCTCCGACCGTGCGGTCTCCGAGCTCGCCGACGTCCACTTCGACATCCCGGATGTCATGAAGACGCTCGAATGCATGATCGCCCCTACCGACGATGGCGGCATCTACTACACCGGCCCTTCCGACGACTTCTCCCGGCCCGGACGTATGTGGTGGTCAGTGCCGGCAGGCGAAGACACCTTCACCACCTGGTCCGAAACCACCACAGTTTTCCATGAAGGCGTCCCCGGCCACCACCTCCAAGTGGCCACGGCAACCTACCGGCGTGAACTCCTGAACAACTGGCGCCGCAATGTCTGCTGGGTGTCCGGACACGGCGAAGGTTGGGCGCTCTACGCCGAGCAACTCATGCTGGAACTGGGCTACCTCAAGGACCCGGGCGACCACATGGGCATGCTGGACGGACAACGCATGCGGGCAGCCCGTGTGGTGTTCGATATCGGCGTGCACCTGGAACTGCCCGTCCCCGAACGCTGGGGCACCGGCACCTGGACACCGGAGAAGGGCTTCGACTTCCTCAAAGCCAACCTCGACATCAGCGAAGGCCAGCTCCAGTTCGAGTTCACCCGCTACCTGGGCTGGCCGGGACAAGCGCCGTCCTACAAAGTGGGGCAGCGTTTGTGGGAGCAGATCCGGAGTGAGCTGGAATTCCGCGAAGGCTTTGACCTCAAGTCCTTCCACAGCAAAGCGTTGAACATCGGCTCAGTGGGCTTGGACGTGTTGCGCCGGGCGTTGCTGGGCTGATCCGCCCGGGCTGGGCCGGGAGATACGCTAAGCCCGCTCCCTGCACCCCGTCCAGCCCCTACCCTTTGCGCACCCGTACCCGCCGCACGCACCACTTTGGCGCAGGGCTCGCACCCGTACCCGCCGTACGCACCAGAGGTTACGGGTGCGATCGGCGGCACGTGGTGCGACGGCTACGACGGAGCCGCCAAGGGTGTCCCACTCGGCGTTCCCCGGGTCCAGCTCAGGACACTCGATACCGCCCGCACCCGTACCCGCCGTACGCACCCATCCAGCGCGGAGCTCGCACCCGTACCCGCCGTACGCACCAGAGGTTACGGGTGCGATCGGCGGCACGTGGTGCGACGGCTACGACTGAGCCGCTCATAGGCTGGGCCCGAAGAAACACTCAGCGCACTCCCTGCACCCCGTCTAGCCCCCTACCCGCATCGCACCCCCTCCCGCCGTAGGCACCACTTTGGCGCAGGGCTCGCACCCGTACCCGCCGTACGCACCAGAGGTTACGGGTGCGATCGGCGGCACGTGGTGCGACGGCTACGACGGAGCCGCCCAGGGTGTCCCACTCGGCGTTCCCCGGGTCCAGCTCAGGACACTCGATACCGCCCGCACCCTCGCACCCGTCCAGCGCGGAGCTCGCACCCGTACCCGCCGTACGCACCAGAGGTTACGGGTGCGATCGGCGGCACGTGGTGCGACGGCCCTTCAAAATGCACACTTCCTCATGACCATTGCCACAAGAAATCCGGGAATAACTTCACAAAACCCCACATCTTGCCACTAATCCGGGGTCACTCGGCAGAAGCGGATCGGGAGCCCGCGTAACATTTCTCAACGTCCGTTCGCTATGTTATTTGAGATGCACCTAACGTGTTCCGGTGAGCACCTCAACCAACACCTCCCCAGCAGCTGGCAACACCGGCTTCCGGCTCCCCAAGTGGGCCGGATCCTTCGGCGTCCAGATCATCGCAGCCCTCATCGTCGGCCTTATCCTCGGTCTTATCGCCAAGTACACGGGCAGCACCAAGACCGCTCCCAACGGCTTGGGGGCTACTCTCCAAACGATCGGATCGAGCTACGTCTCTTTGCTGCAGACCGCCGTCGTTCCTTTGATTTTCACCGCCGTGGTGAGCTCCATTGCCAACCTGCGCCAGGTTTCCAACGCCGCACGCCTGGCGTGGAACACGCTGCTCTGGTTCGCCATCACGTCGCTGGTGTCGGTGCTTATCGGTATCGGCCTGGGCGTGCTGCTGCAGCCCGGCACAGCCACCGGCATCACCGAGGAAGCGAAGTACGCCGGTAAGACCGGTGACTGGTGGGCCTTCCTGATCGGCCTGTTCCCCAAGAACTTCCTGGGACTGGGCGCAAGCTCCACCGTCACCGAGAGTGCCAATGCTGCCACCACTGTTAGCACTGCCGTCAGCTTTAACGTGCTCCAGATCCTCGTTGTAGCCATCGCCGTCGGCATTGCTGCGCTCAAGGTGGGCAAGCAGGCCGAGGTATTCCTGACATTCAATGCCTCGGCACTTGCTGTCATCCAGAAGGTCCTGTGGTGGATTATCCGCATCGCCCCGCTGGGTACCATCGGCCTGATCGGCAACGCTGTGGCCATCTACGGCTGGGACACCGTAGGCTCGCTGGGCAAGTTCACCGCCGCCATCTACATCGGCCTTGCACTGGTGCTCTTCGTCCTCTACCCCATTCTGGCCCGCGTCAACGGCCTGTCCGTCAAGCAGTACTTCTCCGGTGTTTGGCCAGCCGTGCAGCTGGCGTTCGTCTCGCGTTCCTCGATCGGCACGCTGCCGCTCACGCAGCGTGTCACCGAGAGGAACCTGGGCGTCCCAACCGGCTACGCTTCCTTCGCCGTGCCGCTGGGTGCCACCACTAAAATGGACGGCTGCGCAGCGATCTACCCGGCCATCTCAGCAATCTTCGTGGCACAGTTCTTCGGCATCAATCTGGACTTCAGCCAATACCTGCTGATCGTGCTGGTCTCCGTCCTGGGTTCCGCCGCGACAGCTGGTACCACCGGCGCTGTCGTCATGCTCACGCTGACCCTCTCCACGCTGGGACTGCCCCTTGCCGGCGTCGGCCTCCTGCTGGCGATCGACCCGATCCTGGACATGGGCCGCACCGCCGTCAACGTCGCAGGACAGGCCCTGGTTCCGACCATTGTGGCAAAGCGCCAAGGCATCCTGGACGAGTCGCTGTACAACGCACCGCGGAACGGTGCAGCATTCGCGGATGAATTCGCCGCCGACAAAGCAGCAGCCGAAAGCAACGAGCGCGAACTGGCCGACTCAAAGGCCTAAGGTTCAGGCTCACTGCAACGGCGCAAATCCCCCGAGGAGTTCTCCCCGGGGGATTTCCCGGTTTAAGGGGTCCGCTCTGGATAGGCTCGGACCATGTTGATCGTCACTTCCAATGAAATCCCGGGCCACCGGATCGACGCCGTCTTCGGCGAAGTCATGGGCCTCACTGTCCGTTCACGCGATATCGGGTCCCAGATGCTCGCCGGCTTCCGCTCCCTTGGCGGCGGCGAGCTGCCTGAAATGACCAAGGCCCTCTACGAAAGCCGCCAGGAAGTCATGGCACGCATGGTCAACGAGGCTCAGCAGCGTGGTGCCAACGCTATTGTGGCCATGCGCTTCGATACCTCGGAAATGGGCACCAACTGGACCGAAGTGTGTGCTTACGGCACTGCGGTCTATGTCCTCCCCCTGGGTGAAGGAGAACCCGGGGCCACAGGCCAGTCGATATACCTCACCAAGACGGCCGCACAGCAGCAGAGCCAGCCGAACCCGCCCGCTCCCCCGGCGCCCCCGACCCAGTTCTAGCCATACGCTCGAGTCCCGTCCTGGTTCGTTCCTCGCCCCGTTCAAGGGTTGGCGTGACGAACCAGGGCGGGACTTTTAGCATCAGAAACCTATCAAATTGCGCAGAGTGCAAACTTGCACCTAGTGTAAGTATGTGACCCAAACCAGCAACCACGAAACCGCTGCGGAGTCGTCCCCCAGTGCTGAGCCTGCTGCGCCCTCCAGGCGCGAACTCAACAAGGCGGCTACCCGCAGCTCCATCGCCTCCGCAGCCCTGGACCTTTTGCGCAGCAACGGGTCCGGCAATTTCACCGTGGAGGACATTGCAGCCGGCGCAGGTGTCTCACGACGAACCTTCTTTAACTACTTCCCCAGCCTCGAAGCCGCCCTGGCCTCCGTGGCGGATGGCTTCATGGACCACGCGTTGGAGCAGTTCCGGTTGCGCCCGGCGGACGAGTCAATCCTCGAATCAGCCCAAGCTGCCCTCATGGCGCTGGCTGATCCCATGTCCGTGGCACCCATGGCCGAACTGTTCAGCCTGACCCAGGACAACCGCCAGCTGGCCCGCTCCGAACTCGAAGCCTGGGAGCACTGCACCGAGCAGATCATTGACGCGGCCCGAGGAAGGCTCGGCCCTGGAATCAGCGAGCTCTACCTCCACGCCCTCGCCGGTTCGGTCATCTCCTGCGGCAAAGCGGCGATGACGGTCTGGTTCGCAGAACACGGGCCGGATCTCTCCCCCAAGTCCCTTGCAGTCCTTCGCCAGCACCTCATCGACGCGATGGGCCTTCTCGGCGCCGGCTTCGCGCCGCCGTCGGACGCGTCCCCGCAAGCGGCAACAGACACCCCCTCCGTTCCAACCACCACAGATCGGTTCTGACATGGCCTCGTTCCTCTACCGTCTCGGCAAATTCTCGTATCGGCGCCGCTGGCTGGTCATCTCCATCTGGCTGGCCGTCATGGTGGCAGTGGGCGGCTCGGCCGCTGCGTTCCACGGCACCATGTCCAACAACTTCACCATCCCGGGGACTGAAACCCAGCAGATGGCGGACAAGCTTAAGGAAGCCCTGCCGGATTCTTCGGGCGGCTCCGCCAGCGTGGTGTTCGACGCCGGGGATACCGGTTTCGACCAAGCCAAGAAGGACGCAGTGGCCGCGGCCCTGACGAAGCTTGATGCCATGCCTGACGTGCAAGGGACGGTGAACCCGTTCACCACGCAGGAGCAGTTGGATAATTCCGCGGCTGAGATCGCTGCCGGCGAGACGAAGGCCGCCGAGGGCCAGGCCCAGCTTGATGCGTCCCGTGCGCAGCTGGAGGCTGGCGAGGCCCAACTCGCCGGGGCTGAACAGCAACTAGTCGCCTCCGGCCTCACACCCGCCCAGATTGAAGCCCAGTTGGGGCCGCAGCGCGCAGAACTTGCTGCCAATAAGGAAAAGCTCGACGCCGGAGCCAAGGAAGCTGCCGACGGCGCCACCGCGCTGGCTCTTGGCAAGCGACAGCTCGATGCATCTGAAGGCCTCCGCTTTGTTTCCAGCGACAACAAAGCCGCAGTAGCCCAGGTCCAGTTCAAGACCTCCATTAACGCAGTTGACCCTGCCGTCCGCGAGGAAGTCCAGGAAATCGTCCACGGAGTCTCCTCCGCCGGGGTCACTGCTTACGCCAGCAAGGAAATCACCGAGGACGTCTCGGAGATCTTCGGGATTGCCGAGATCGTGGGTGTCGCGGTGGCTGCCCTCGTCCTGATTCTCATGCTCGGCACTCTCATCGCGGCCGGGCTGCCCTTGGTGATGGCGCTGATCGGCGTGGCTGTGGGTGTAGGAGGAACATTCGCGCTCACCAGCGTGATCGATATGAGCTCCATCTCCCCCATGCTTGCGCTGATGCTCGGCCTTGCGGTTGGCATCGACTACTCCCTGTTCATCGTCAACCGCCACCGCACGCAGCTTCTGGCGGGCATGGACGGGGAAGAATCCGCAGCACTGGCCACCGGCACATCCGGTAACGCAGTGTTGTTCGCAGGCCTCACCGTCATCATCGCCCTCGCAGCGTTGGTGGTTCCCGGACTGCCCTTCCTTGCCGTCATGGGTGTTGCTGCCGCAGCGACAGTTGGTGTCGCCGTCGTCGTGGCTTTGACCCTGACGCCCGCCGTACTGGCGCTGATCGGCCGCCGACTCATCTCCAAGCGCGCTTGGGCCAAGGCCGCGAAGCACAACGCCGAGCCGGGCCACGAAGCTGCCGACCGTGAACGTGAGGAGAAACGCAGCAGCGGGGGCTGGGGCGGTATGGTCACGCGTCGCCCGTGGGTTGCCCTGGTGGCCAGCGTCGTGTTGTTGGGCGCTTTGGCACTGCCGGCTTCACAACTGCGGTTGGCACTTCCCGACGGCGGCTCCGAGCCCGTCGATTCGCAGGCCTTCAAGGCGTACGACCTCACCCGCAGCAGCTTCGGCGAAGGCGTGACGGGACCGATCATCGTGGTCGGCGAATTCCCCGAAGGCCTCAGCGAGAACGACGCCAAGAATAAGCAGTTTGACGTGGCGGACCAGCTTCGCAGCGTCGAGAATGTCGTCGCAGCCGTGCCCATTGCTCTGAGCGAAGACCGCCGTACCACCGTCTTCCAGGTCATTCCGAAGGAAGGTCCGGCCAGCGCCGGTACCGTGCAGGTGGTGTCCGATCTTCGCGCCAAGGGCTCAGCAATTCACGACGACCTGAACGTAACCATCGGCTTGACCGGGCAAACCGCGGGCAACATTGACGTCTCGAACAAGCTCGGGGCTGCCTTGCCGCCGTACTTGGCGATCGTCGTCGGGCTTTCTCTGCTCCTGTTGCTCCTGGTATTCCGTTCAATCGTGGTTCCGCTGCTGGCTACCGGCGGATTCCTGCTCTCGCTCGCCGCAGCCTTTGGTGCCGTGGTTGCCGTGTATCAGTGGGGCTGGCTTGGCGGGATCTTCGACGTCGCCAACCCGGGCGCTGTCCTGAGCTTCCTGCCCATCATCCTGATTGGCGTGCTGTTCGGACTTGCCATGGACTACCAGGTGTTCATCACTTCCGGCATGCGGGAATCCTACATGCACGGTGAATCCGCCAAGCACGCAGTCCGTTCCGGATTCAGCCATGCCGCCGCCGTGGTCACCGCGGCCGCCATCATTATGGTCAGCGTGTTCTCCGGCTTCATCTTCAGCCACCTCACCATGGTCCGGCCCCTCGGCTTCGCGATGGCGTTCGGCGTGCTGATTGATGCGTTCGTGGTCCGCATGACCATTGTTCCCGCCGTCATGTATCTCCTTGGCGAGAAGGCGTGGTGGCTGCCCAAGTGGCTGGAACGGGTCCTGCCGGATGTGGATGTTGAAGGCGCGAAGCTGGAACGCAGTGATCGCCAAAAGGCCGGGGAACTGGTCCACTAGCGCTCTCTCACATAACAGCCAATGTTCACCGGACGCTCGCTCACTTGCTTGAAGCAAGTGAGCGAGCGTTCGGTTTAAGCACGCGGGATGTGAGAGACGGTTGGTATTAGGCTGGGAACCGTGACCCGATTGATCCTTGCCTCCCAGTCCCCCGCCCGCACCAAGCTGCTTACCGAAGCCGGGATCCGGCATGAGGTCCTGGTCTCGGACGTTGATGAGGATGCGGTCCAGGCCAAGTACGGTGTGACCGACGCCCACGACACTGCCCTGTTGCTGGCCCGCGCGAAGGCCGAGGCTGTCGCCTCCCTCCCCGAGGCTGAGGGCGCCTTGGTCATCGGCTGCGATTCGGTCTTCGAGTTCGACGGCGAGTCCCACGGCAAGCCTTACACTGCGGAGGTCGCCCGGGAACGGATGCTGCGGATGAGCGGCTCGCAGGGAGTGCTCCACACCGGCCACTGGCTGGTTGACTGCCGGGACACCGCCGCTGACCTGGACGACGAGGCAGAGGGTACAGAAACAGAGGATACAGAGGCAGAGGCACCCGAAGGCACAGGGGCCACAGTGGGTGCTGTTTCAAGTGCCGAAGTCCACTTCGCAGAAATGACCACGGGCGACATCGACGCCTACATCGCCACCGGTGAACCCCTCCACTGCGCCGGCTCCTTCACCATCGACGGCTTGGGTGGGGCCTTCATCCGGAAGGTCGACGGCGACCCGCACGCCGTCGTCGGGCTTTCCATCTCTACCCTCCGGGACCTGCTGGTCCATGCGAACATGGGCATCACGGACCTCTGGGACTCGAATAACCAGTAGAAGCGCTTTGTAGCAACCCTACAAAGGAACATCGCCTCACACACGGAATCCCCCATCAATATGGGCGGAACCCTCACAATCGCGCTAGGCTCCTCAAGGACAGAAGGAGTCAACAACTTGTCAGCTAACCCGGCGCAGCCCATTTCCAGCCCTCTCACCAAGGTCTTGATTGCCAACCGCGGCGAAATCGCGGTCCGCATCATCCGAGCCGCCCGGGACGAAGGCATCGCCTCCGTAGCCGTCTACGCCGATCCCGACCGTGACGCCCTCCATGTCCGCCTCGCCGATGAAGCCTACGCTTTGGGTGGCAACACCGCCGCCGAGTCGTACCTGGTGATGGACAAGATCATCGACGTCGCCAAACAGGCAGGCGCCGATGGCATCCACCCCGGCTACGGCTTCCTGGCCGAAAACGCCGAGTTCGCAGCCAAGGTCATTGACGCCGGCATTACCTGGATCGGCCCCTCCCCCGAAGCGATCTCCGCTTTGGGCGACAAGGTGCAAGCCCGCCACATCGCTGAAAAGGTGGGCGCACCCCTGGTCCCCGGCACGGCTGACCCAGTGGAATCTGCCGACGAAATCCTGAAGTTCGCCGAGGAATTCGGCCTTCCCATTGCCATCAAGGCAGCTTTCGGTGGTGGCGGACGCGGCATCAAGGTTGCCCGCACCATGGACGAGATTCCGGAGCTGTACGAATCGGCAGTCCGCGAAGCGGTCGCAGCTTTCGGTCGCGGCGAGTGCTTCATCGAACGCTTCCTCGACGCTCCCCGCCACGTCGAAACCCAGTGCCTGGCCGACGCCTACGGCAACGTGGTGGTGGTCTCCACCCGCGATTGCTCACTGCAGCGCCGCAACCAGAAGCTCGTGGAAGAAGCCCCGGCTCCGTACCTCAGCGAAGAGCAGAACAAGCGCCTCTACGAATCATCCAAGGCCATCCTCAAGGAAGCCAACTACCTTGGCGCCGGCACCTGCGAATTCCTGGTGGGCCAGGACGGCACTATTTCCTTCCTGGAGGTCAACACCCGCCTCCAGGTAGAGCACTGCGTCTCCGAAGAAGTCACGGGCATCGACCTCGTCCGCGAGCAGTTCCGCATTGCGCGCGGCGAAGCCCTCGGCTACGAAGACCCCGAAGTCCGCGGCCACTCGTTCGAGTTCCGCATCACCGGCGAGGACCCGGGCCGCAACTTCATGCCCGCTCCCGGCACCATCACCACCCTGAAGAATCCGACCGGCCCCGGCGTCAGGATCGATTCCGGCATTGAGCAGGGCGACGTCATCAGCGGCAACTTCGACTCCATGCTCTCCAAGCTGATCATCACCGGCGCCACCCGCGAGCAAGCCCTCCAGCGTTCCCGCCGCGCTTTGGAGGAGATGGTGGTTGAGGGTATCCCCACGGTCATCCCCTTCGACCTCGCAGTGGTCACCGATCCCGCATTTGCCCCGGCCGAAGGCCCGTTCAAGGTCCACACCCGCTGGATCGAGACCGAGTTCGTCAACAGCATCCCGGCATGGTCCGCCAACGTTGCCGGCGCTGAGGCGCCCGACGCCGGTGAACGCCAACGCGTCGTCGTCGAGGTTGGCGGCAAGCGGCTTGAGGTCGTGCTGCCGTCCGGACTGGGCGGCAGCATCGCCGCGGTTTCCGGCGGTTCCGGCACCAAGTCCGGCAAGTCCAAGAAGCGCTCCCGCTCAGCTGGTGCCACGGCTGCAGCTGCGGGTGGCGATGCGTTGACGTCCCCCATGCAGGGCACCATCGTCAAAGTGGCAGCTTCTGAAGGGGACGTTGTAGCTGAGGGTGACCTGATCGTGGTTCTCGAAGCCATGAAGATGGAGCAGCCGCTGACGGCCCACAAGGCAGGCACGGTCCGGGGCCTGGCTGCCACCGCTGGCGAGACCGTCGCCGCAGGCGCGGTCATTGCCACCATCGAGGACTAAAAGGCGAATTACCCCGAACACGACGTCGGCCCCGCACCAAACGGTGCGGGGCCGACGTCATTGTTGGGCTGGTTAGGCCACGTTGTTCTCGTAGTCAGTGTCTTTCGTTTCCCGCGTCAGCCAGAGGGCCACGAAGGTGACCACCGCGGCGGCTGCCATATAGGCGCCCACCAGCCAGGTGCTGCCGTTGGCTGCAGACCAGAGGGCAATGGCCACGAACGACGCCGGAGCGGCTCCAATCATGGAGGACAGGTTGTACGCCACAGCTGAACCCGTGTAGCGGACGTTGGCCGGGAACAGCTCCGGAAGGATGGCCGCCATGGGTCCGAAGGTCAGGCCCATGAGGGTGAAGCCCACAATGAGGCCAACCATGGCCGCTGCCTGGCCGGGGCCGAACATGGTGAACCAGAGCGCACCAAAGACGAAGATGCCGGCGGTGACGCCCAGCAGGAACTTGCGTCGGCCCCACTTCTCGGCCAGCGGTCCCGAAACCACGGTGAAGATACCGAAGAAGACGACGCCGATGATCAACATCCAGAGGAAGTCGGACCGGGTGATTCCCAGACCGGGAACGAACGCCGCTACCTGCTCCGCGGTCATTGGTTTACCGGCCTTCTCCGCTGCCGCCTGGGCGCCGGCCAGCGTGGGCTTGGTGCCGTAGGACAGCGTGAACGTGGTCATGATGTAGAAGAGCACGTACGTGGCAAACATGATGAAGGTACCGGCCACCACGGGGCGCCAGTGGCTCTTGAGGGTGGCCGCGAGGGGCACCTTTTGCACCTTTTCCTGCTGGATCACCTTGGTGAAGGACGCGCTCTCCACCAGCTTCAGGCGAACGTAGAGGCCCACGATGACCAGGACCGCGCTGAGGAGGAACGGAACCCTCCAGCCCCAAGCGAGGAATTCTTCGGCGCTCAGGGAAACGTTCATCCAGATGAAGATGACGTTGGCGATGATGAAGCCGATGGGCGCACCCAACTGAGGGAACGTTCCGTAGATGGCACGTTTGCCTTCGGGTGCGTTCTCCGTGGCGAGCAACGCCGCGCCGGACCACTCTCCACCCAGGGCCAGGCCTTGGAAGAAGCGCAGGATGACCAACATGATCGGGGCCAGGATGGCCCATCCGGCCATGGAGGCCGTGGGCAGGAGTCCGATGAGGAAGGTTGCGATACCCATGGTCAGCAGCGATGCGACCAGAGTGCCCTTGCGGCCGAACTTGTCACCAAAGTGACCGAAGACCACAGCGCCGATAGGACGTGCGAAGAAGGCGACGCCGAAGATGGCAAACGCGCTGAGCAGGGCATTGATGTCAGTGGCGTCCGGGAAGAAGAGCTTCGGGAAGACGAGTACCGACGCGGTGGCATAGGCGTAGAAGTCGTAGAACTCGATCGTCGTGCCGATCAGGCTCGCGAAGATCACCTTGCCCCGCGAGTTCACTGGCGTAGTGGACTCGCCTTCCTTGGATGGTGCGGTGGAAGACATGTGTTTGCAGCTTTCTTTCACGCCGGCCGAAGGCCCAGGAGCCTCCCGGCGAAGGATTATTCGAGAGTTCAATAATAGTTCCCGCCGTCCATTGACTGGACAACTAAGTCCACCATCCGGACAGGCAGGAAAATCTCACCTTGTGGTCCGCGCCACATTACCTCACCATCGCCTCACGCGCCGGTGACCCCGCCGATAGGGAAATGTCACAGGCCGTTTACAAACGGCGCCCGTCCATGAAATGCGCGAAACCTACCTTGGAAGAACAACGTCCCCCACCAAGGAGGCACTCCGTGACTGTTGATCGCTCCGCAGATGAACTGGCCCCCGTCCAGTCCACTGCCACCGCCGCCCCCGCCCTTGAACACCGCCCCGGCCGCTGGATTGCCAACTGGGATGCCGAGGACAAGGGCCAGTGGGAAGCCGAAGGCCGGTCCATCGCCAAGCGCAATCTCTACTGGTCGATCTTTGCCGAATTCCTCGGATTCGTCGTCTGGCAACTGTGGTCCATCGTGGTGGTCCAGCTCCCCGCAGCCGGCTTCCGATTCGATACCAACCAGATCTTCTGGCTCATCTCCATCCCCAGCCTCGTAGGCGCCACGCTCCGCATCCCCTACACCTTCATGGTTCCCAAGTTCGGTGGCCGGAACTGGACCATCGTCTCAGCACTTCTCCTGCTGATCCCCACCACGGGCCTTGCCATCTGTGTTTCCAACCCGGAAACACCGTTCGGCATCATGCTCCTCATGGCTGCCCTCGCCGGCTTCGGTGGCGGCAACTTCGCCAGCTCGATGGCCAACATCACCTTCTTCTACCCCGCCCGCGAAAAGGGCTGGGCGCTGGGCCTGAACGCTGCCGGCGGGAACCTGGGTGCCGCCGTCGCGCAGCTTGTTGTCCCGATCGCCATCACCCTGCTGGCCGCCGGAACCGTCAACCTGCCCATGGCAGGCATCATCTGGATTCCCTTCATCATCATCGCCGCCTTTGGCGCCTACAAGTACATGAACAACCTCACCAGCGCCAAGGGTGATGTAGCGGGCTCGCTGGCTGCCCTCAAGGAACCGCACCTGTGGATCATGGCGTTCCTGTACATCGGTACCTTCGGCTCGTTCATCGGCTTCGCAGGCGTCTTCCCCAAGCTGATCAAGGACTACTTCCCGGACTTCTCCTCCATCCACGTCGGCGCGGTGGCACTCTCACTGGCCTTCCTCGGACCGCTGGTCGGTTCCCTGGCCCGCCCCTACGGCGGACGCATGGCCGACCGCATGGGTGGCGCCCGCATGACCATCGCCTCGTTCGCCTCCATGGCCATCATCACCCTGACCATGATCTGGACGCTGCCGCTGAAGAACTTCTGGCTCTTCCTCACCTTGTTCCTGCTGCTCTTCCTGGCCAGCGGATTCGGCAACGGTGCTACGTACCGCATGATTCCGGTCATCTTCGCAACGTCCAGCCGGGCCGCCCGTTCAGGGGCCCCGAGCGCCACCACTGCCCGGCTCGCTTCTTCCTCGCTGGGCCTGATCTCCGCGATCGGTGCCTACGGCGGCTTCGTGATCCCGCAGGTTCTGAACGCTTCGAACTCGGCCAGCGGTTCCTACACCCCGGCGTTCTACGGATTCGTTGGAGCCTACGTCCTCATGCTCGCTGTCTGCTGGGTCTGCTACATCCGCCCCGCCCGGAAGCGCAACACGATCGGACACATCTAGATGCCCAACGGCGCCGATACCCACTGCCCCTACTGCGCGCTCCAGTGCGCCATGACGCTGACCCCGGCTGGCCCCTCAGTCGCGGGGACAGCGGCAGCGCCCGCGCCCACCGCAGAACCGGCCAAGCCCGAGGTGCCCTTGGAAGTATCAGGGCGCGACTTCCCCACCAACCGGGGCGGGCTGTGCCGGAAAGGCTGGACATCGGCGTCGTTGTTGCATCACAACGGCCGGGTCACTGAACCCATGCTCAAAGGGTCCGACGGCGTGCACCAGCCGATCTCCTGGGATCAGGCACTCATGCTCATCACTGCAGCCGTCAAGGACACCCAACAGCAGTACGGAAATGACGCCGTCGGAGTTTTCGGCGGTGGTGGCCTCACCAATGAGAAGGCCTACATGCTGGGCAAGTTCGCTCGCCTGGCACTGCGCACGTCCCGCATCGACTACAACGGCCGGTTCTGCATGTCCTCGGCCGCGGCCGCCGGCAACCGCGCTTTCGGTGTGGACCGGGGCCTGCCCTTTCCCGTCGCCGACCTCGACACCGCATCGGTCATCCTCATGCTCGGTTCCAACGTTGCCGAGACCATGCCGCCCTTCGTCCAGCACCTGCAGGGCGCGCGCGACGCCGGCGGACTGATCGTGGTGGATCCCCGCCGTTCGGCTACTGCTGCCTTCACGTCCGACGGCGGTGGCCTCCACTTGCAGCCGACGCCCGGTACCGATTTGGCTCTTCTCTTGGGCATCAGCCATGTGGTGGTCCACGAAGGACTGGCCGATGCTGAGTACATCGCGGCGAACACCAGCGGTTACGCGGCGGTGGTGCGCAGCCTGTCCTCGTTCTGGCCCGAACGGGTCCAGACCATCACGGGTGTGCCGGCCAACCTCATCCGGGACACAGCCCGCCGGCTGGCGCAGGGAGCCCGCGACGGCGGCAGCTACATCCTCAGTGGCCGCGGAGTGGAACAACATGTGGACGGCACGGACACCGCCACCGCTGCGATCAACCTCAGCCTCCTCCTGGGCCTGCCCGGCTCCGCCCGCAGCGGCTACGGCACCCTCACGGGCCAGGGCAATGGCCAAGGCGGCCGCGAACACGGGCAAAAGGCCGACCAGCTCCCCGGCTACCGCAAAATCACCGACCCCGCCGCCCGCACACACGTCGCCAAGGTGTGGGGCATCGACGAATCGCTGATCCCCGGACCCGGCCTCCCCGCCGTCGAACTCCTCAAGTCACTGGGAAAGCCCGACGGCGTCCGGTGCCTTTTCGTGCACGGCGCCAATGTGGCGGTGTCGGCGCCCGACACGAACGCCGTGATCCAAGGGCTCCGCAGCCTGGACTTCCTGGTGGTGTGCGACTTCTTCATGTCAGAGACGGCTGCCGAAGCCGATCTGGTGTTGCCCGTGACGCAGTGGGCCGAGGAAGAAGGCACGCTCACCAATCTGGAGGGCCGTGTGATCCGGCGCCGCCGGGCACTGACTCCTCCCCCGGGTGTCCGCAGCGAGCTGTGGCTCATGGCCCGGTTGGCAGAACTGCTTGAAGCACCTTCAACGTTCAGCGACGATCCTGAGACCGTTTTCGAAGAGCTCCGTTTGGCATCCGCCGGCGGCCTGGCCGACTACTCGGGCATCGATTACGCCATGCTGGACCGGGGCGAGGCTGCGTACTGGCCCTACCCCGTGGGCAGCACAGGGACGCCGCGCCTTTTCACCGACGGCTTCGCCCTTGCTGATGGCCGGGCCGTCATGGTTCCGGTGACCCCATCCAAGCGGGCTGTTCGTTCGTTCGCGGACGATTCGCTGGCACTGGCAACGGGCAGGCTTCTGGAGCACTACCAGTCCGGCGCCCAGACCCGCCGGGTGAGCGAACTCCTGGCATCGCAGCCCCAAGCCCGGCTCCTCATTCACCCGGGAACTGCGGCTTCGCGCGGCATTGCCGACGGCGACTACGCCACTGTCACGAACGAGCGCGGTGAAGTGCTCTGCCGTGCCGAGCTCAGCACCACGGTTCGCCCGGACACTGTCTTCCTGCCGTTCCACTTCCCCGGCCAGGAAAACGCCAACCGCCTCACGGAGGCGGCCACAGATCCCATTTCCGGCATGCCGGAGTTCAAGACCAGCCGGGTGTGGGTACGGAAGGCAGCGGCCACTTCACCTGCCCTCCCCACAAGTAGTCCCGCCATGGCCGGTTTGCCGGTGCACGTCAAGGAGGCCTCATGAGTGAGCGCATTGTTGTTGTTGGATTCGGGCCTGTAGCTGCGCGGCTCGTGGACGAGCTGCTCCCTGCCGTCCGTTCCGGGCTCGTACAGTTACTTGTTGTGGGCCAGGAGGCCGAAGCCGCCTACAACCGCGTCATGGTTGCGGAGCTGGGCGTGGGCCGCACCACGGCCGAGGCATTGGCCATGGCTGATGCGTCCGAGCTGGAAGCCGACGGCGCGGAAGTCCGGTTGGGCGTCGAGGTCAAAAGGATCGACCGTGCACGCCAGAACATTGTTCTCTCCGACGGCAGCACCGAGCACTATGACCGGCTGGTATTTGCCACCGGATCCCGTCCCGTGATTCCGAACCTCACCGGCCTCAACCCCGATCCCGCCCGACCTGTGCTTCCGGCCGGAGTTACTGCCTTGCGTGATCTGAAGGATGCTGCGGTACTTCGCGGGGCCGTTGCCGGTGGAAAGCGCGTGGTGGTCCTGGGTGGTGGCGTGCTGGGCCTGGAAACGGCCCTGGCGGCCTCGGAAGAAGGCGCCCGGACAACAGTGGTTCACAACGGACCGTTTCCCCTGGGCCGCAGCATTGACCGCGGTAGTGGCTCCGTCCTTACCAACAGCTTGCGTGCCAGCGGTGTCAGGATGGCTGGCAACGCCCGCTCCACCGGCATTGAAACGGCCGGCCCTGACGGCAGCTTCTCTGCGCTGATGCTGGACGACGGCTCAGCGATCGGCGGCGATCTGCTGGTGTTGTCCTGTGGTGTCCGCCCGCGAACCGAATTGGCGGAAGGCTGTGGACTTCCCACCGGCGCAGGGATCCTGGTGGATCACCATCTTCGGACCTATCACGAGCCCCATATGTTCGCGATCGGCGACTGCGCTGAAGTGCGCTGCCCGGATGCTGGGTGTGTTGATTGCAGGACTGCCGTTGGCCCCACAGGCCTGGTGGGTCCGGGCTGGCGCCAGGCTGAGTGGTTGGCAGAGTACCTCGTGGTGCTGGCCCGGGATGGCCAGGACGCCGCGGATGCCTTGGAAGCACTCCCCACCGAGAAGCCCGGGGTGGTGGTCCTCAAAGCACGCGGCATTAACCTTGCCGTGGCAGGCGACAACCAAGCCGATCCTTGGGATGATGAGTTGCTGGAAGCCGGAGCAGCGTCCGGGCGACCCCGCCGGCAGATTTCCCAGTGGGCCGACCCCGAACACGGCCGCTACGTCAAGATGACTACCCGCGGCGGAGTGCTGGAAGGCTTGGTGGCTGTGGGCATGCCCCGGACCGCTGCGGAGCTGGTGGTGCTCTTCGAGCGCTCATCGGAGCTGCCCGCGGACCGGTCCCTGCTGCTCCGTTTGGACGGACCTGACCAGTTCGATGCCGGCGCCACCAGCAATGACCCCCAGCGGACAGTGTGCCGGTGCGCCGGGGTGAGTGCGGCCAGCATTTCGGAGTCCGTGCTGGAGGGCTGCAGCACCGTGGGAGAGGTCTCCAAGGCCACCCGCGCCGGCACAGGCTGCGGAGGATGCCACGAGGACATCAAGGGGATCATCGAAAAACACTTCCAAGCCGCAGCCGCCTGACGCCTAGCAGAAACGCCCGTCTCGATGGCTTGCTGCGTATTAGACGGTAGGAATCATCTAACGGGCAGCCGGCCGTCGAAACGGGCGTGGAGCTACATGTGCACGTGCAGGCGCCGCGCAGCCTCTGAGATGGAGCCGGTCAGTGACGGGTACACCGTGAAAGCACTGGCCACGTCATCAACGTGAAGCTTCTGTGTCACCGCGACGGAGATCGGGAAGATGAGCTCAGACGCGTTCGGCCCAACCACCACGCCACCAATTACGGTGCCGGATCCCTTGCGGGCGATGATCTTGACGAAGCCGTCCTTGGTGTTGCGCATTTTGGCGCGGGCGTTGCTGAGCAGGGACAACATCACAACGTCACCTTGGTACTTACCCGAGGCAAGGTCGGCCTCGGAAACACCTACGGAGGCGATCTCCGGAGAGGTAAAGATGTTGGACGCCACTTGGTTGAGCTTGAGCGGCTTGACGCCGTCGCCCATGAAGTGCGCGATCGCGATGCGGCCCTGCATGGCTGCGACGGATGCCAGGGCGAAGACACCCGTGCAGTCACCGGCAGCGTAAATGTTGGGGGCGGTGGTGCGGGAAACGCCGTCCACCTTAATGTGCCCGGACTCCGTGAGGGTCACACCGGCTTCCTCAAGGCCAACACCGGCGGTGTTGGGGATGGAACCAACACACACAAGGCAGTGCGTACCTGTCACGACCGATCCGTCGCCCAAGGTGACCTTCACGCCGTCGTCCGTTCGCTCCACGGCGTTGGCGCGGGACTTGGAGAGGACGGTGACGCCGCGACGCTCGAAGACGCCCTCCAGCAGCTTGGCGGCGTCGGTGTCCTCGCCCGGGAGGACCTGGTCACGGCTGGAGATCAGGGTGACCTTGGAGCCGAGGCCGTTGTAGGCGGAGGCGAACTCCGCCCCGGTGACGCCCGAACCCACAACGATCAGTTCCTCCGGAAGCTCGTCCAGGTTGTAGATCTGGGCCCAGTTGAGGATGCGTTCGCCGTCAGGCTTGGCCGTAGGAAGTTCACGCGGGTGCGCACCAACGGCCAGCAGGATGGCATCGGCGTCAATGGTTCGGGTTCCTTCGAGGGTGAGGACCTCAATGGTGTTGTTGTCCAGCAGCTTGCCCGAACCAACGACGATCTCAACGCCCAGGCGCTCGAGTCCGGCACGGATGTCATCGGATTGGCCATGCGCCAGGGTAAGGACGCGATCATTGATGTGCTTGAGGTCGGCACGAGGCTTGGATGCTGTTCCGTCGCCGTCGAACTTCACTCCGAGTTCGTCCGCCTCGCCGACGCGCGTCATGAGGTCGGCGGTGGCAATAAGGGTTTTGGAAGGCACGACGTCGGTCAGCACGGCTGAGCCGCCGAGGCCTGCCCGCTCAACGATGGTGACGTGCGCGCCGAGCGAGGCGGCCACCATGGCAGCTTCATATCCGCCGGGACCACCTCCCAGGATCGCGATACGGGGGGCACTGAAGTCAACTTGGGTGGTCACAATCCTCAATTCTCGCTCATTGCCACGCCGGTTGCCACCCAGCCGAACCTCACTCCGCACCGGTCCCTACCAAAGTCCCCTCGCCGCGGGGTAGCTTGTACCAGTGAGTAACACTGAGCTGATGAACACTGACCCTTTTGAGGCCGCGAAGGCCGCCGCAGACTTCATCGCCGCGGAGACCGGCGTCGAGTCACACGATGTAGCCCTGGTTCTCGGATCCGGCTGGGCGGAAGCCGCGGACCTGATCGGCGAAACCACTGCCACCCTGAACGCTTCCGAGGTTCCCGGCTTCCACAAACCGGCGGTGGTGGGCCACGTTGGCACCATCCGTTCGGTCCTCACCAAGGAAGGCAAGCGCGCCCTGGTCCTGGGCGCCCGGACCCATTACTACGAAGGTCGCGGCGTGCGGTCTGTTGTCCATGGCGTACGCACTGCCGCAGCTGCAGGTTGCAAGACGCTGGTGCTCACCAACGGTTGTGGCGGGCTCAATGAGGACTGGACCCCGGGAACTCCGGTGCTGATCAGCGACCACATCAACCTCACCGCAACCTCACCGCTTGAGGGCGCCACCTTCGTTGACCTCACGGACCTCTACTCCTCCCGCATCCGCGACCTCGCCAGGGAGGTTGATTCGTCCCTGCAAGAGGGTGTGTATGCGCAGTTCACAGGCCCGCACTACGAGACGCCGGCAGAGGTTCAATACGCCAAGCGGATCGGCGCAGATTTGGTGGGCATGTCCACCGCGCTGGAAGCCATCGCCGGCCGCCACGCCGGGATGGAGGTTTTCGGCATCTCCCTGGTCACCAACCTCGCGGCCGGAATCAGCCCGGTTCCTTTGAGCCACGCGGAAGTCCTCGAAGCCGGACATGCGGCGGGCCAGCGGATCTCCAAGCTTCTGGCGGAGATCATCGCCAAGCTCTAGTTTCGTCGTGGGGCTCCGCCGAGGAGCGAGATCTCACCTTTTACAACCACTCATACGGGCGGGATCTCGCTCCTCATTGCCCGCGAAGCGCCCAATGAGGATAGTTTTGTCCCTATGACATCCCGCGATGCCGCCTTTGACCAGCTGCTCACCGACGCCCGCCAGTGGGCTTCCCAGGACCCGGACCCGACGACGTCGGCTGCCCTGACGGAGCTGGCCGAACTCGCCAGCGGCGGTGATGCGGGCGCAGCGCAGGAACTGGGCGACAGCTTCAACGGCACCCTGCAATTCGGCACAGCCGGGCTCCGCGCAGCGCTCGGCCCGGGCCCGAACCGGATGAACCGCGTGGTCGTCCGCCGGGCAGCGGCAGGCCTTGCGGCCTTCCTTAATGAAACCGTAGCCGCAGCCGCGCCGGGGACCCGGCCGCGCGCCGTCGTGGGCTTCGATGCCCGCTACAACTCGGACATCTTCGCACAGGAAACCGCGGCGATCTTTACGGCAGCAGGCATTGAAACCTTCCTGATGCCCGCAGCACTTCCCACGCCGTTGCTCGCCTACGCGGTCCGGTCACTGGATTGCGACGGCGGCGTGATGGTCACAGCGAGCCACAACCCGCCGCAGGACAATGGTTACAAGGTCTATCTCGGACGGCATGCCGTGTCTGAAAGCGGGCGTGGTTCGCAGATTGTTGCGCCGTACGACGCACAGATTGCCGCGAAAATTGAGGCCGTAGGCACGCTTGGCTCAATCAAGCTCGCAGACAACGGCTGGACTGTGCTTCCCGCGTCCATCGCCGCGGAGTATCAAGCCGCCATGGCGGGGTTGGTGGATCGGCAGCATTTCCCGGCCCGCGACCTCAAGATCGTCCTGACGCCCATGCACGGTGTGGGCGGAGAGACGGCTGTCTCGGTATTGAACGCCGCCGGTTTCACCGATGTCACGCTCGTAGCCGAACAGGCCGAGCCGGATCCTGATTTCCCCACCGTCGCGTTCCCCAACCCGGAAGAGCCCGGTGCGCTGGACCTGGCCTTGGCGGCTGCCGCGGACTCGGGCGCGGACATCGTTTTGGCCAATGATCCCGACGCGGACCGGGCTGCGGTGGCTGCCTTGGATCCTGCCACGGGAGGCTGGCGAATGCTCCGGGGCGACGAAGTAGGTGCGCTTCTTGGTGCGCACGTAGTTGCGCGTAGGGCTGCCGGCGCCGATGATGAGCCCCGGACCGGCGTCTTCGCCAACTCGATCGTGTCCTCCCGGTTGCTCTCACAAATCGCGGCGGCAGCAGGGTACGTCCACGAGGAAACACTCACGGGCTTCAAATGGATTTCGAGGGTCCCCGGCCTGACCTACGGGTACGAGGAAGCCTTGGGGTACTGCGTGGCGCCTGAGCTGGTGCGCGACAAGGACGGCATCTCAGCGGCTGTCCTGATCGCGGAACTCGCTGCAACGGCCAAAGCCGAGGGCAAGACGATCTTCGACACCTTGGATGACTTGTATCTGGTGCACGGACTGCACGCCAGCGACCAACTCAGTATCCGGGTAGCCGATTTGGGACTACTCGATGCCATGATGAACCGCTTGCGGGTCAACCCGCCGGAAGCGTTCGGAGGATCCGCCGTCGAGGTTTCAACCGATCTCGCGGAAGGAAGCGAAACCTTGCCTCCCACGGACGGCCTGCTGTACCTGACCCGGGACCAAAGCCGCGTCATCATCCGGCCCAGTGGCACCGAGCCCAAGCTCAAGTGCTACCTGGAAGTCATCCAGGCTGTGGAATCCGCGGCGGAACTTCCCGCGGCACGCCAGGCAGCAAGGACGTCCCTGGACGATGTCCTCAGGGACGTCCGCGAAGCGTTGGGCCTCTAGGACCCTAGAGTTCGACCTCGACGAAGCCATCCACCAAACGGGTGGCAAACGCGTCAAGCTTGAGTTCGGGGTTGGTGAAGCATTCACCGGTTTCGAGGTCGTAAACCTCTTTGTGCAGGGGCGAAGCGATGGTCGGCCGGCTTCCACGGGATCCAATGATTCCGCGGGCCATGACATTGGCCAGGGTGGCGGGGTCCTGTTGCGCCACAGCGAAAACCTCGGTGGGCGCTGTGCGGAACAGCGCAACCTGACGTCCGGCGATCAGCGCAGCCTCGCCCCACGCCAGTTCGAGTTCGTCCACCGGGCAAACACGGTGCCAGGTGGCGGTAGCGGTCAGGTCCTCGGCGCGGTCCAGAATTACGGTCATTTCAGCCCCTCTCACTGTGTCCGGGTGCTGGCATTTCCACCGTCACTTCCCCGAACCGGGCCACACTTGCGGCCACTCCTCCAAGCTAGGACCCGGGTGTTTCATCCGTTGTCCGCGTTTGTGTCGAGCGCGTAAAAGAGACCTCACACCCCCGGAAATGCGTTCGTGATGCAGAAGTTAAGATCACGAAACAAAGGGGAAACTGAAGCGAAACTGCCCGTCCCTAGGCTGGAACCACAAGTTGCGGCAGATCCGCTTGCAACAACTGCGAAAGGCCCACCAGTGACCGGACACACTTCAAGTACTGAGAACCCGCGCCGCATCGTCGTGGTCGGCGGCGGCCCCGCTGCCCACCGTTTCGCCGACGCCATGTTCAATCGCGGACTTGAAGGTTGGCAGGTTACGGTGCTGACCGAAGAGGCACACCTCCCCTACGACCGCGTTGCGCTGAGCAAGGCCCTCACGGAAACCGACGTGGACCTCACCTTGGGTGATGCGTCCATGTGGGACCACGAGGCCCTGACCTTGATCACCGGCGAGCGCGCCATCAAGATCGATTCCGTTGCCAAGAGCGTCCTCACAGCCGCCGGCAACAAATACGAATACGACCATCTGGTGGTGGCTTCGGGTTCGGACGCGGCACGTCTCCCCATTCCTGGTTCCGAGCACACACACGTCTACCGCACCCTGGAAGACGTTTGGGCCATCAACAAGACCATCGCCGAGCTGCGCGAAAAGCTCGGCCGCAAGGTCAACGCGGTCACCATTGGTGGCGGCTTGCTTGGACTTGAGTCCGCTGCTGGCACCGAGCAGTTGGGCGCTACTCCTATCGTGATCAACGGCGCCCCGTGGCTGATGAACACCCAGCTGGATGAAGGTGCCGGCCAGGCCCTTGGCCGTTTGATCGAAGCCAAGGGCTTCGAAGTACACGGTGGAGTCTTCCCTTCCGAGGTAGTGACGGACGACGACGGCAACGTCACCGGCGTCTTGATGGCGGACGGCCGCACCATAGACGCGGATCTCGTGATCGTGGCTATCGGCGTCAAGCCGCGCGACGACCTCTTCCGCGCGGCAGAAGGCGAAGAGCAGCTGTTCAGCCTGGGCCAGCGAGGCGGCGTTGTCATCAATGACTTCTGTGCCACTGAAGTGGATGGCATCTGGGCCATCGGTGAAGTGGCCAACTTCGGAGGCATGTGCCTTGGTCTTGTGGCTCCTGCCAACACCATGGCCGAGATCGTTGCCGACCGCCTGCACGGTGGCGAAGCAACGTTCCCGGGCTTTGACACCGCTACAAAACTTAAGTTGTCCGGCGTTGACGTGGCCAGCTTCGGTGACGCGTTCGCCCGCACCGAGCACTCCCTGGAGATCGTCTACGCTGACCCCGCTCGTGGTGTCTACCAGAAGATTGTCACCACCGATGATGCCAAGACCCTCCTGGGCGGCATCTTCGTGGGCGATGCTTCCCCGTACATGAGCCTCCGCCCGCTCCTGGGCCGCGAGTTGTCCGCCGAACCGGGCGCTTACCTGAGCGCTGCCGGTGGTGGCGAGGCTCCTGAGACCGAACTTCCGGACGACGCCATCCTGTGCTCCTGCAATAACGTGGCCGCCGGAACGATTCGTGACACCATCAACGGCTGCGGTGCCTGCGAGGGCAACGCTCCCGTGCAGGAACTTGGCGAGCTGAAGGGTTGCACCCGGGCCGGCACCCAGTGTGGTTCCTGCGTTCCCATGCTCAAGAAGCTCCTTGAAGGCGAACTGAAGAAGTCCGGAATTGAGGTCTCCAAGGCACTGTGCGAGCACATCAGCCTCTCCCGGCAGGAACTCTTCGACGCCATCCGCGTCCTGGAGCTCACGTCCTTCGAGGACATCATGGCCAAGTACGGTACCGGCGCCGGTTGCGATATCTGCAAGCCGACCATTGCTTCCATCCTGGCAAGCCAGCACTCCGCCTACGTTCTTGACGCCGGGCGCGGTGCGCTGCAGGACACCAACGACCGCGCTTTGGCGAACATGCAGAAGGACGGCACGTATTCGGTAGTCCCCCGCATCGCCGGTGGCGAGATCACGCCCAAGGGCCTGGGGGTCATTGCGGCCGTCGCTGAGAAGTACAACCTTTACACCAAGATCACCGGCGGCCAGCGCATCGATATGTTCGGTGCTCGCCTGGAGCAACTGCCCGAGATCTGGAAGGAACTGGTGGACGCCGGCTTCGAATCCGGGCAGGCCTACGGCAAGAGCCTGCGCACCGTGAAGTCCTGCGTTGGTTCCACGTGGTGCCGGTTCGGTGTGCAGGACTCGGTGGCCATGGCCATCGCCTTGGAGTTGCGCTACCGGGGTCTTCGCAGCCCGCACAAGCTGAAAATGGGTGTCTCCGGCTGCGCCCGTGAATGCGCTGAAGCCCGGGGCAAGGACGTGGGCGTGATTGCCACGGCCGACGGTTGGAACCTCTACGTTGGCGGCAACGGTGGCGCCACCCCGGCGCACGCCCAGCTGTTGGCCAAGGACCTGGACGACGAAACCCTGCTCAAGTACATCGACCGCTACCTCATGTACTACATCCGCACTGCAGACCGCCTGCAGCGCACGGCGCGCTGGCAGGAAGAGCTCGACGGCGGCATCAAACACGTCGAGGAAGTTGTGGTCAATGACTCCCTTGGCATTGCCGAAGAGCTTGAAGCCGCCATGGCCAAGCACATCGACACCTACGAGGACGAGTGGGCCGAGACTTTGAAGGACCCGGAGCGCCTCCGCCGTTTCCGTTCGTTTGTCAACGCTCCCAACCAGAAGGACGAATCCATTTCCTTCGTTCCGGAGCGTGGCCAGATCCGTCCGGCCACCAATGAGGAAAAGGGCGGTGTGCTTATCGCTTCCACCATTCCGGTCCGCAGCGAAACCGTCGGCGTAGAAAACTAGGTGTTCACCATGCAGCTCACCATTGATCTCACCGGCCGCGACGTCCTTGTCACAGGATCTGAGAGGTCCGCCCGCCAAGCGGTTCGCCGTTACCAGCGCGCGGGCGCCAACGTGTACCGGCTCAGCGCCCCGGAAGGTGCAGCGGGCGACGGTCAACTTCCCGAGCGCCCGTTCCTGGTAGCGGTAGTGGACGACGGCGAGACCGGTTGGCTGCCGCTGGTGGAACGCTGCCGCGAGGCCGGAATTCCCGTTGCTTTTGAGCCTGCACCCGGCACCGAAGGCCAGGTCACCTTGGTGGGTGGAGGCCCGGGAGCCTTGGACCTCCTCACGGTGGGTGCCATGGACGCCCTCCGCGATGCCGACGTCGTGTTTTATGATCGGCTGGCTCCCTACCAGGAGCTCGCCGAGCTGACGTCCGCCGAACTGGTGGATGTTGGCAAGCAGCCGGGACTCCACAAAGTGACGCAGCGTGACATCGAGAAACTCATGGTGGAAGCTGCGCTGCTGGGCAAGAATGTTGTCCGGCTCAAGGGCGGCGATCCCTACGTGTTCGGCCGTGGCGGCGAAGAAGTGGCGGCCTGTGTTGCTGCCGGCGTCCCGGTGAAGGTCATCTCCGGTGTCACCAGCGCCATCTCCGTTCCTGCTGCCGCCGGAATCCCGGTAACGCACCGCGAGGTCAGCCACATGTTCACCGTGGTGTCCGGCCATGCGCCTCTGACTGAGAAGGAACACACCCACCTTGCCGGACTGGGTGGGACGATCGTAGTCCTCATGGGCATCGGTACCCTGCCCCAGCTGGCGGCCGGCCTCCGCCGCGCGGGAATGAACCCGGACATGCCAATGGCCGTGGTGGAACGTGGGTACCGTCCGGGCCAGCGCACCACCATCGCTGACCTCGGTACCATCGAAACGGCAGCCACCGGCTGCAGCAACCCGGCCGTGTTGGTCATCGGCGAGGTGGTCCGGGTTGCTGAAGCCAACCGGAATCATGCCGAAGCATCCGCTGAACTGAGCCGACTCGCGGCTTCGCTCCTTGAAGCCTGAAGGTAAGAACACATGACTGTTGCACGTGCCATCGAAGTCCAGGACGCCACTGCCGCTCCGGAAGTTACCGAAGCCGTGGAAGCGCCACTGGATGGATTCCGCATTGGCGTGACCTCGCACCGCCGCTCCCGCGACCTCATTGAGGCACTGGAGCGCCGCGGTGCCAGCGTGTTGCACGCCCCGGCTTTGAAGATCGCCCCTGTGCAGGAGGACATGGTCCTCATCGAGGACACCCGCACCATCATCTCCGCCAAGCCGGACATCTGCATCGCCACCACCGCCTACGGCATGCGCCGGTGGTGTGAGGCCGCCGATTCCTTTGGCATCGGCGAGCAACTGCTGGAAACGTTGTCCGGCTGCCGCATGTTCGTCCGTGGTCCCAAAGCCCGCGGCGCCGTCCGTGCGGCCGGTCTTGCCGACGTCGGAATCAGCAGTGACGAAACCACGGCCACGCTGGTGGACATGCTTCTGGCCGAGGGCGTGCGCGGTAAGACCGTAGCTGTGCAGCTGCATGGCTACACAGACGTCCGGCAACTGGAACGGCTCCGCATGTCCGGGGCCACTGTCCTGACTGTGACTCCTTATCGCTGGGTGAAGCCCGACGGCGAGGACAAATTGCCGCGCCTGATTGAAGCCGTGGTCAGCGGCAATCTCGATGTGTTGACGTTCACCAGCGCCCCGGCCGTGGACGCGATGTGGAGCACTGCGCACGAAATGGGCCTCTACCGTCAGCTCATCGAGGCTCTGAAGGGTCCGGTAACTGTGGCAGCCGTTGGGCCTGTCACAGCGCAACCGCTGGTGGATGCCGGGCTCACCCCTTTGATCCCGGACCGCTACCGCATGGGTGCGCTCATCCGGCTGGTTACCGAACACCTTTCCCTGAACCACGTGCGGCGTTTGGAAACCAAGAGCGCCACCATCGAGCTCCGCGGGCGCTGCTTGCGGATCAACGGTGAGGTGGTGGACCTGGCACCGGCTCCCCTGCTCCTGCTGCGGGCGCTGCTCGGCGCGGGTGGGGCCGTCCTTTCCAGGGAAGCCCTCTCCGACCTTTTGGACTTGCGCGGTTCCGTCCACGCACTGGACATGACGGTGAGCCGCCTGAGGTCTTCCCTTCCTGACGGCAAGCTCGTGGAAACCGTGGTGAAGCGAGGTTACCGCTTGAGGGCATAGGCTCTCTGACACGCTAGGCCGCCTTCACCAGGGGAAGCTCGTCCCAGTTGGTGGTGTACCGGGGGCTGAGCATGTCGCGTTTCATGGACCAGTCCGGGCCACCTTTGATGCCGGCATGACCTAAACCGATGGAGCCCCGGCCATACCGTTTGCTGACTTGCTCCAGCAGGGGCCCGGTGCCCCGTTCCTCATGCCGGTTCTCGAAGATTTCCAGGGGTTTCTGGTTGCCGCTGGGGCAAAGGTCCGTGACCATAATCCCGGCTTTGGCGTATTTCACGCCTTCCTGGATCTTTGGAACCAGTGCGTGCGCTGCTTTGGTCAGCAATACGGGATCAGACGTGGGCATGGGCAGTTTGACGTTGACAGTGGGGAATGATTTGTCAGTCGGGTTGTAGACCGAGGTCGCGGCGAAAGCAGTGAGAAGCTTGGCTTGGAGATGGTGTTTGGCCAGCCTGGCACTGGCCATCTGGCCGTAGACACTGAGTACCTGCCGCAGCTCGGCCGCTGAGGTGATTGGTGTAGAGAAGGACCGGGAGAAGATCAGTTGGTCCCGCCCGATCCGTTCCTCCTCCATGGGAATGCAGGGCGTTCCTTGCAGTTCAAGGACCGTACGCATCATGACGATGGAGAACTTGTCCCGCAACGCCACAGGGTCGGCGCGGACCAGGTCCAGGATCGAGAAAATGCCCATCGCATTCAGGCGTTTCGTTAGCCTGGTTGCCACGCCCCAGATTTCGATCACGGAGAGCCGCGCCATGAGGGCTTCCCGTTGGGCCTCCGGGATGGAGTCCCAACGGCAGACACCGTTGAAGGCGGGATTATGCTTGGCCCACTTATTTGCCAGCTTGGCGAGGGTCTTGGTCCGCGCGATCCCTACGCAGACCGGAACCCCGACATGCCGCTGGCAGGCCGCCTTGATGGTGCGCCCGAGCTCGAGCAGGTCTTCAGGTTTCCCTTTTACACCCAGGAACGCTTCGTCAATGGAGTACACCTCCTGCCACGCTGAGTACCGGGCCAGGAGCTCCATGACACGCGAGCTGATGTCTCCGTACAGTTCATAGTTGCTTGAGAGCGCGATGAGCCCCCATTCCTTGGCCCGCGGAGCAAGCTTGAACCACGGCTCCCCTAGTCCGATCCCCAGCTTTTTGGCCTCCGGCGACCTGGTCACGGCGCAGCCGTCGTTGTTGGACAGGACGATCAGCGGTTTACCCTCCAACGCTGGATTGAACGCACGTTCCGCCGACGCATAAAAGCAGTTGATATCCACGTGGGCGATCTCCTGCATCCGGTGCATGAGCGCTGGCTTGGACATTCCACTCCTTGGCTCGTCACTAGCACGCGGGCCGCCATTCCCGTCCAGGACACGCCGCGTATTCGAACATATATTCGAATACCTTTAGTGTACCGTCAGCCACCGACAAGAAAACACCCGAGTCATTGGGCTGCGAGGATTCCAGCGACGTCGTCCAGGCTCCCGGGACGAGCGAGTAGTACGCCCGGGTGCCGCGCTTTTCGCGGTGCAACAGACCGGCCTCGACCAGGATCTTCAGGTGATGGGAGACGATGGGTTGGCCGAGGTCCAGCAGTAGGGCCTACTTCTTGGCTTCTTCGGCGGGATGAGGAATGATGACGTCGTCGGCGGCCCTGCCGACATGCGGGAAGAGCAGGAGCAGGAGTCCCCCTCCGACAGCGGCGCCGAGGAGCTGGGCGGCAATGAACGGCGCGACGGAACCGGGCGCGATCCCGGCGAAGGTGTCGCTGAAGATGCGACCGATGGTCACGGCCGGGTTCGCGAACGACGTCGAGGACGTGAACCAGTACGCAGCCCCGATATAGGCACCTACGGCGGGGGCGGCCAAGGCGCCGCGTTTGGTGGCTGCAAGGGAGAAGATCAGCAGGACCAGACCAGCGGTCGCTACCACCTCGGCCAGCAGATGGCCCGCCGTCGCCCGCTCTTTGGTGGAGATGGAAGTGCCGACTTCGAACATCGCATTGGCGAGCACGCTGCCGCCGATGGCGCCGGTGATCTGGGCCAGCATGTACAAGCCGAGCTCCGATAAGGATAGGCCGGACCCGCTGCGGCGCCCAAGGAACCAGTCAGCCAGGGACACCACGGGGTTGAAGTGGGCGCCGCTGACCGGCCCGAACACAAGGATCAATACCGTCAGCCCGAGCACCGTGGCCGTGCTGTTTTGCAGCAACTGCAGACCCACGTCATTAGGCGAGAGCTGGGCTGCAGCGATCCCCGAGCCGACGACGATGGCAACGAGCAAAGCAGTGCCGAGGAATTCGGCAAGGGCACGGCGCCACAGGGGCGGCTGGTGTGAAGTCATGCCAACAGCTTGACGCAAAGAATTAACTCAGTCAAAATTGAATCAATGAATATTGAAGCAGCTGGCACATTCCAGGCACGAGTAGCCAAGCACGCAGCCCTTGCCGATCCGGCACGCCTTCGCATCATGGACCTGCTGACACTGGGTGACTTCTCGCCGTCCGAGCTGCAGGCCGAACTGGGCATGCCGGCGAACCTGCTCTCCCATCACCTCCGTACGCTTGAGGAAGCCGGACTGGCAACCCGCCACCGCTCCGAAGCCGACAAGCGCCGCAGCTACCTCCGCCTCGCCGCCGGCGCCCTGGAAGGACTCGCCCCAGGGGCGGTACATGCGGCAGCCCGCGTCCTGTTCGTCTGCACCCGCAACAGTGCCCGCTCCCAACTGGCCACCGCTCTTTGGCAGCGGGTCAGCGACATCCCCGCGGCCTCGGCCGGAACGCACCCCGCTAACCGCATCGCCCGCGGAGCCATCGAGACCGCCCGACGCCATGGCCTGGAGCTGCCGGACATTGCCCCACGCACCCTGGGAGAGGTTGCGGACGGGGCTGACCTGGTTGTGACCGTCTGCGACAACGCCCACGAAGAACTGACCGGGCTGGGTGGAATCCACTGGTCCGTGCCGGATCCCCTCCGCCTGGACACTGCGGCCGCCTTCGACCAAGCGTTTGATGACATCACCCGCCGCATCCACGACCTCGCGCCCCGCATCACCGCCGCCTAACCACTTCGCCTCTGCTCCAATATTGACATTCATCAATCTATCGTCCGATACTCTCTATATCGATCATCATCAATGTTCGTTTCGGAGAGCTTCCTTCTCGGGCGCACCGCTTCAAACCCACCTACCCGTTCACACAACAATTCCAGGAGAGAAACCCGTGAGCACCGAGACCACCAAGAAGCCTTCCGTACTGTTCGTCTGCGTCCACAACGCCGGACGTTCCCAGATGGCCGCCGCGTTCCTGACCACCCTTGGCAAGGGTGAGATCGAAGTCCGCTCCGCCGGCTCCCAGCCCGCCGACCAGGTCAATCCGGCCGCCGTTGAAGCCATGGCTGAACTGGGCATCGACATGTCCGCTGAAATCCCGAAAATCCTCACCACCGAGGCCGTGAAGGAATCCGACGTCGTGATCACCATGGGCTGCGGCGACGAATGCCCGTACTTCCCGGGCAAGCGCTACGAAGACTGGGTCCTGGAAGACCCCGCAGGCCAAGGCGTCGAGGCCGTCCGCCCGATCCGCGATGAAATCAAGACCCGCATTGAGGGCCTGATCGTCTCCCTCGTCCCTGCCGCCAAATAAAACCCACCCACTTCAACCACCAGGAGCAACCTTCGTGAGCACCGACGTCCAGACCGAGCAACTGATCATCATCGGCTCCGGCCCCGCCGGATACACAGCGGCCATTTACGCTGCCCGGGCAGGCCTGAACCCGCTGGTCGTGGCCGGCTCGGTCACGGCCGGCGGCGCGCTGATGAACACCACCGAGGTGGAGAATTTCCCCGGCTTCCCCGGTGGCATCCAAGGCCCGGAATTGATGGACGGGCTCCAGGAACAAGCCGAAAAGTTCGGCGCCCGGATCGTGTTCGACGACGTCACCGAGGTGAACCTGAAGGGTCACCTCAAGCGCGTGGTCACCGGCGCTGGCGAGACCCACGAGGCACCGGCGGTCATCCTCGCGACCGGCTCGGCCTACAAGGAACTGGGCCTGCCGGAAGAGAAGAAACTCAGCGGCCACGGAGTGTCCTGGTGCGCCACCTGCGACGGCTTCTTCTTCCGTGAACAGGACATCATCGTCGTCGGCGGCGGGGACTCCGCAATGGAGGAAGCTACGTTCCTGACCCGCTTCGCTAAAACCGTCACCGTCGTTGTGCGCAAGGACGAACTGCGTGCCTCACGGATCATGGCCCAGCGCGCCAAGGACAACCCCAAGATCAGCTTCGCTTGGAACTCCGCCATCACCAAGATCCACGGCGACAGCAAAGTCACCGGCGTTACCCTGACCGACACCCGCACCGGTGAAACCCGTGAACAGGCCGCCGCCGGCATCTTCGTGGCCATCGGCCACCTTCCCCGCACCGAGCTGGTCGCCGGGCAGGTTGATCTGGACGACGAGGGCTACATCAAGGTCGACTCACCCACCACGGTCACCAACCTCTCCGGCGTTTTCGCCTGTGGGGACGCCGTGGACCACCGCTACCGCCAGGCCATCACCGCTGCCGGAACCGGCTGCGCGGCCGCGCTGGACGCCGAACGCTTCCTTGCCGCGCTGGAAGATGCCGACAGCATCGCCACAGCCTTGGTGGAAGAACCAACCCACGCCTAACCACTCGAAACGGGGAGGGGGGTGAGCTGCATGGACACCGGATGCTGCACCGACACGGGCTGCTGCGACGAGGACGATCCGGACTGCTGCTGAACAGCAACGCCCCTGCCTGCCGGCCCCACAAGGACCGGCAGGCACCCGATTCGAACCGCCACACCAACGGATGAAACAAGAGGACAGCATGGATTCAGTGAAGAACCTTCCCATCGCAGTGATCGGCGCAGGCCCGGTAGGACTCGCCACCGCAGCACACCTTCTTGAACGCGGCCTCGAACCGGTCATCTTCGAAGCCGGCCCCACTGCCGGCGCCGCCATCGAACAATGGCGCCACATCCGGCTGTTCTCCCCCTGGCGGTTCAACCTCGACGACGCAGCCGTCCGCCTGCTCGAACCCACCGGCTGGGAATCACCCCGCCCCACCGCACTGCCCTACGGCGGCGAACTGATCGATAACTACCTCACCCCGCTGGCCACGACCCCGCAGATCGCATCCCGGCTCCAGACCGGCGCCCGCGTCATCGCCGTCACCCGGCAGGGCATGGACAAGACCCACGTCCGTGACCGCGACACTACCCCCTTCGTTGTCCGAGTAGAGCACGACGGCGGCGAAACACGGGACCACACGGTGGCTGCCGTCATCGACGCTTCGGGCACTTGGTCCGCCCGCAACCCGCTGGGAACTTCCGGTCTGCCTGCCATTGGCGAGACCGCGGCGACTGACCGGATTTCCTCGCCCCTGCCCGACGTTGTTGGCCTCGACCGCGCCGCCTTCGCCGGCCGCCGCGTCCTGGTCGTCGGGGCCGGTCACTCTGCAGCGAACACCCTGATCAACCTCGCCGACCTGGCAAAAGACGAGCCCGACACCCGCATCCTCTGGGCCGTCCGCGGCAACTCAGCCGAAAAGGTCTACGGCGGAGGCGACGCTGACGGGCTCCCGGCGCGGGGCCAACTCGGTTCCCGACTCCGGCGCCTGGTCGAAGCCGAGACCATCGAACTGCACACCAGCTTCGGCATCGCAGCCCTGAAAAACCTGGACTCGCACGTGAGTGTCGAAGCCGCCGATGGGCGCACCATCGAGGCGGACGTCATCGTCCCGTGCACCGGCTTTCGCCCGGACCTGGAGATCCTGCGCGAACTGCGCCTGAACCTGGACCCTGCCGTTGAAGCCCCCACCGAACTCGGCCCGCTGATTGACCCCGAATTCCACTCCTGCGGGACCGTCCCGGCGCATGGCGCGAAGGTTCTGGCCCACCCCGAAAAAGACTTCTACATCGTCGGAATGAAATCCTACGGCCGGGCCCCGACCTTCCTGCTCGCTACCGGCTACGAGCAAGTCCGTTCCGTCGACGCAGCCCTCGCCGGGGACCAGGCATCGGCGGACACTGTCCACCTTGAACTGCCCGAAACCGGGGTCTGCTCTGCCGACGCCGGCACCAGCTGCGACGTTCCCACCGCAGCTACCACCGCGTCGCAGGAGCCTGAGCCGGGGTGCTGCGCCGCACCGGAACCGGCATTCGTCGGCTTCCCGACCGGTCTCGCGCACGGCCGATCCGGCACCAGCAACTAAGCCAGTCACCAAACCAATCATTGGAGCACTTCGCCAACGACAGGCTCCACGCCCTGGCCAAGTCCAAGGGCTCCCTGGCCTCCGAAGTCCCGGAAGTGTTGTTCGTCTGCGTGCGGAACGCAGGCCGGTCCCAAATGGCCACGGCCCTGCTCACCGTCGACGTCGTCCGCGCCTCCGACGTCGTCCGTGAAATCCGCGATGAGATCCACGACCGCGTGAAGAACCTGGTCGCCTCCCTCACGAAAGAAGCAGCACTTTAATGACCTCAGAACACCCCGCAGTCCTGTTCGTCTGCAGCAAGAACGGCGGCAAATCCCAGCTCGCCGCAGGCCTCATGCGTGACCTGGCCGGGGATGACGTCACTGTCTACTCAGCCGGCACGAAACCGGTTGAGTCCTTGAATAGCCAAGCCGTTGACTCGCTGACGGAGTTGGGCATCGACGTCACCGGCGAATACCCCAAACCGGTCACCGACGATGTCCTCAACACCGTCGACGTCGTCATCGTCCTCGGAACGGAAGCCAAACTCGACCCACCGGCCGGCAAGCGCTTCGAAATCTGGGAAACCGACGAGCCTTCCGAACGCGGTATCGAAGGCATGGAACGGATGCGCCTGGTCCGCGACGACATCAAGACCCGCGTCCAAGCCCTCTACAAGCAACTCCCGGCGAAGTAACCCGTAAGGCGCATCCTGGCGCGCCGAACCGCGCCGCGGACCGTAACGTCACGAAGTACGAGTCACGACTAATCCCGCCCGCCGGACCCTGGAAAAGTCCGGCGAACGGGATGCCAACAGCGTGCAGATCTAAGAAGTACCTGCCGGCTCCTTCTTATGCACCAGGTAGATGGCTCCGGTGGTCACGTCTTCTTCGAGCGCCTCCAGTGTGCGTCCGCGGGTTTCGGGAACCTGCGTGTAGATGAAGATGAGGGCCAAAATTCCAACGACCCCAAAGAGGAAGAACGTTCCGGTGATTCCGACGCCGGCCACCAGCGTGGGGAAGAAGAGGCCCAGGAGGGCGTTGGCAATCCAGAGGCAGAATACGGACAAGCCGATGGCGAAGCCGCGAACATGCAGCGGGAAGATCTCGGACAGCATCACCCACACGGCGATGTTCAGGAAGGTCTGCATGGAGCCCACGAACGCCACCACCAGGAAGAGGATGACGAATGGGCGGGCAGCGTTACCGACAGGAAGGACGATCGAGGCGATGCCGATGAGGAAATGGCAGAGAGTGGTCAGGGTGAAACCGAGGAGCAAAGTGGTGCGCCGGTTGACCCGCTGCATGAGGGTCAAGGCAATCACGCCACCGACCACCGCGATCACACCGGGGGCAATGTTGGCAATGAGGGCAGCATTGGAGTCAAATCCGGCTTCCACCAGCACCGACTGCCCGTAGTACATGATGGAGTTGATGCCGGTCAGCTGCTGGGCAACACCCAAGCCAATGCCTACCAGGATAATGCGCAGGATCCACTTGTCCTTCAGCGCGCCCCACGAGGTGGATTTGGAGGCCCGTTCCTCGTCGGCAAGGTGCTTTACGTCGGCCATTTCAGCTTCGGCCCGCTCTACGGATCGGATGGTCTTCAGGACCACCAAGGCCTCTTCCCAGCGTCCCTTCGAGATGAGCCAACGCGGCGACTCGGGCATGCGCAGCATGCCGAAGAACAAAGCGATGGCAGGCAGGGCAGCGACGGCGAGCATGATCCGCCACACTCCCCCGAATTCGCCCCAGACATTGCCAATGATGGCGTTGACCACGAAGGCCGCGAGCTGCCCGATGACGATCATGAGTTCATTTCGCCCCGCCAGCGAGCCGCGGATTTCGTAGGGCGCCAACTCGGCGAGGAACACTGGGACCACAGTAGAGGCTCCACCAACGGCCAGGCCGAGAATGACGCGCCCCAGGACCATGACTTCAAAGCTCGGCGCGAAGACGCAGGCAAGCGTTCCGGCCAGGAACAGCACCGCGAGCAAGATGATTGTCTTCCGGCGGCCCCAGGAATCGGAAAGCCGGCCGCCGCCAACCGCTCCGGCCGCCGCACCGAAGAGCAGAGAGCTGGTGACGATACCTTCTGTTAACGGCGTGAGGCCGAGGTCCACCGTCATTGGCCGCAGTGCGCCGTTGATGACGCCGGTATCGTAGCCGAAGAGGAGACCGCCGAAGGTAGCTACCAAGGCGACCAGGCCGAGTCGCTTCCTGTGCGGGCCATTGGTCAGCGGCGGGAGCGAAACGCCATCGGCAGCTCCCCGCTGCGTTTGCGTAGCAGACATCAAGACTCCTTTGTCAGTGTGGCGCGGGTCATATCCACCCGCTCTGAATACAGACTAACGCGCGAAAGGCTTAAATGTAAGGTCAAACTAACAAATCCTTCTTTTCATAACTTTCCGCCATGGGAGGATGAGGGCATGGTTATCGACAACCGCCATCGTTCGGCCACCCAAAGCGACGTTGCCAAGGAAGTCGGCGTCTCCCGAACCCTCGTTTCCTTTGCCTTCCGCGGCGCGCCGGGCGTCAGCGAGGAAACCAAACAGGCAATCTTCGATGCAGCAAAGCGTCTGGGCTACCGACCCAACGCAGTAGCGGCCGATCTCGCGCGAAAGCATCGGTCCGCCGTCGGGCTCTATCTGATGGACATCCGCAATGAGGTCTACGCCGATATTCTCAGCGGCGTCCGCACCGCGCTGCCCCAAGGCGGCAACAGGTTGATCCTGAGCGTCGCGCGGTCCGTTGACGGCGAGGACCAAGGAGCTTTGGAATCGCTGATTGAGGCGCGAGTGGGAATCGTCATCGCCGCCACCTTGCTGGATTCGGACGAACGGGTCCATGAATTGGCCAAGATTGTTCCGCTGGTCAGCGTGACCCGCCCAGTGGAGGGCGTGGACAGTGTCTATGCAGACGACGCCGCAGGCGCCCGGGCGGCCACCGAACATCTCATCGGGCTGGGTCACACGAGGATCGCCCACTTGGCAGGTCCCGTCTACGACGGCCACACGCTCCGCAGGCGGACTTACGCACAAACCATGCGCGACGCCGGCCTGAAGCCGCTGATACTGGAGGCCCGGGACTTCACGCAGGACGCCGGGCAGCGGGCAGCCGCCGAACTGCTTGGCATGACCGACCGGCCAACGGCAATCTTCACCCACAACGACCAGCTCGCCCTGGGGGCCCGCGAAGCTGCGTATGCCAAAGGCTTTTCGGTGCCGTCCGAGCTTTCCCTGGTGGGATACGACAATTCCCGGACCTCCGGACTCCACGGCATCGACCTCACATCCGTTGACCTCCACGCCCTTGAACTCGGCCGGATTGCGGGAACCGTTGCCTTGGAACGCCTCGGCAAACCCGCAGGGCCCGCCGCCGACAGGCGCCTCACACCGCAATTGGTGATGCGAAACTCGACAGCCCCGCCGGCTGGAATCACTCAGATGTGATGCAGGCACGTGGTGGCGACGCCCCAAATGGTCAGCTCGGACAACGCCGGGACGCGAATGTCCGGGTACCGGGGATTGTCAGCCTGCAGGACAACGCCCGATTGCGTGACCCGCAGCCTTTTGATGGTCAGCTCGCCATCAAGGACGGCCACGACAATGGAGCCATCCTTGGGCTCCAGCGCCCGGTTGACGATCAACTCGTCGCCGTCGCTGATACCGGCGCCCTCCATGGACTGGCCGGTCACCCTCACCACGAAGGTGCTGGTGACGTCCTTGATCAGATGCTCGTTGAGATCGATCCGGCCGTCGAAATAGTCCTGCGCAGGCGAAGGATATCCCGCCGCCACCGGGAGAGGCGCCAGCAGTACCGACATAAGGGAAAAGCCCGCATCTATCACGCGGGGGCCGACTATCACGCCCACAACACACCTTTATTCGAATATATGTTCGATGATTCAGTGTACAGCGGAAGTCGGACATTGTTGTGACTCCATTCCTCACCGAGGGACTTCGCCTGACACCTCCACCATGTGCCCGCTACCACCGCCGATGACGAATTCCCCAATCACGTTATTCCCGTTGACGTCGTACACGGGGATGACCACAGGCCTGTTACCGCGTGCCTCCTGCCAGGCCAAAGCGTCCGCCGGGCTCCTGAAGGTTCTCGACGCTGCGGTCCCGTTCGCCTCCTCTTCATCAGTCCTGTACACATAGCCACGGGCACCATTGGTCGCCAGCACTGCAACCAAGTCCGGCGCTCCCTTCTCGTTTTCCATGCCGTAGGACTTACCGTCCTCGTTGACGCCCCAGTCCGTTGTCTCCTGGTTCACGTACTTCACCGTGATCTGCCAGCGGGTGATCGAGCCGGTGCTGATGGTGAGGCTTTCCTGGCCGGGCAGCAGCGCGTTGATGCCGCGCGTCGTATAGGGACTTGACAGCAGATCGGCACTCCCGCAATCCACGCCGCCTCCCGCCTCGCCGATTTTGAGAATTCAAGGAACGCCGCCGACATGATGTCCTCGGCATCCTGCCTCTGCCCGGCGAGCCGGTACGCATGACGGAAAACCCTGTCTCGGTGGCGATCGAACAGCAACCCGAAGGCCGCTCCCTCGCCTTGGAGGCTCTTCTCCCACAGCCCGCCTTCGCCGGCTTCATCATTTCCCATGCCCTGTAATGTCCGCGAACGGCCGGAAGGTTTCACTAATCAGCGAATCACCCGATACCGCACATGCGTGACCAAGCCGGTCCCGCGCGCCTCGGCCTGCTGGAGCGTCAGGTTCTCCACGCCGTCAAACAATCGTTCGCCAGCACCGAGGATCAAGGGTGAAATGTGGAGCCGCAACTCGTCCATGAGCCCGGCTGAAAGATACTGGCGTGCCGTCTGCGCTCCCCCGGCAATGGCCAGGCCCGGCAAACATGTTGCGCCCCATGATGAAGGCACCCGCGGCAAGGATCCCCTCAATCTCAGGCGCATTGGCCTCCCGGTCTTCGAACATCCATCTGTGCAGGAGCTCTCCGCCGTCGCCCAGCGGTTTGTCCAAGCGCTGGTTGGGGCCGGCGACAAATGCATCCAGGGAAACCGTCAGATCACGGGTGACTTGGCTCATGCGCCCATCATGCCACCGCGGCCCACAAGGGTCAGCGGGCCCACTACCCTCCAATAGTTGAGGAGCCGGATGTGATCCACGTTATTACCGGCCGGTAAACAGCACGCTTCGGATACGCCAAAGATGGCAACAGTGGCGAAACACCCGCGAAAAACCGGCCCCCTACGCTGATGATCAACAGCAGGTCACATGAGCGAAAGGGCCAAACATGTCCGCCATCCCGTCCGCACCTTCCCTCCACATCGTCATCGCGGGCGCAGGTCCCGCCGCCCAGGCCTTGGTGCGGCGACTCGCCGGAGGAGCCGACTCCCGGCAGCGCGCATTCCACGGAACCATCACCGTGCTCAGCAACCGCGACGAGTGCCCGGAGGCCCTGTTGGAACTCGCCGAACTCCCTCAGGTCTCGGTGCGCTTCGGGCAGGCCGCCAGCTTCGTTGACCCCGACGCCAGGATTGTCACCACCGTGGACGGCATGGAGTTCTCCTACGACCAGCTGGTCATCGCCACCGGCTCCGCCCCGGCCCTTCCACCGGTGGAAGGCGCCGAGTCCAGCCTGAGCTACTCCACCATCGACGACGCCGCAAACATCGGCGAAGCGGTCAAGGACGTTACCCGCTTGGTGGGTCGCCGCCCGCTGGGAATCCTTGTGGGGAACGGACCGGCAGCGGGCCAGGCTGAGGCCGTGCTGCGGGCCCGCGGCGTCCGTCCCGTCCGCACAACCCTCCGCCCCACCGCCGTCGTGCCTTCCACCGGCACAAGCACCGGTGGGCTGACGGCCACCGGCATCCTCTTCGAAGACGGCAGCAGCATGAAAGGCGACCTGGTTGTCCTGGCGGAGGAGCGGACTGCCCGCAACGACCTCGCCGAAAGCGCCGGACTCACAACAGCTCCCGACGGCGGCATTTCAGTAGGGCGCGACCTCGCCACAACCGTCCCCGGCATTTGGGCCATAGGCGATGCCGCTTCCTGCGACGGGCTTCGCCTGGGCCTGCTCCTGTCCGCCGAGTCCTCTGCGATGCTGTGTGCCTCGGGCCTGCTCTTGAGCGCAGGCAAGGACGATCAGCAGACGTTGATCGCAGCCTGACCCATCGCCGGCAACCGCCCAAGTGGCCTCCGGCGCGTATGGCAAGATGGTCCTTTGACGGGCAGTGACAACCCTGCGGCCACCGGGCCGGCCACGCCCTGCACGGAAGGATCCCATGAGCAACGAAGCCGTCGCCACTGCAAATATCGCCTCCTACATTGACCACACACTGCTCAAGCCGGAGGCCAGCGAGGCCGACGTCCTCAAGGTGTGCGCCGAGGCAGTCGAGTACAAGTTCAAGTCAGTCTGCGTGAACCCCGTTTGGGTCAAGACCGTCACCAAGGCCCTCAAGGGTTCCGGTGTGCTCACGTGCTCAGTGATCGGATTCCCGCTGGGCGCCACGCCCAGCGATGTCAAGGCTTTCGAAGCCCGCGGAGCCGTGCTGGACGGCGCGGATGAAATCGACATGGTGATCAACATGGCCTCCGCCCGCGCCAACGACAAGGGCGCGCTGGTGGACGACATCAGGGCAGTGTCCGAGGTAGTCCATGCCGGTGAGGCCATCCTTAAGGTCATCATCGAGACGTCCATGTTGACCGACGAGCAAAAGATCATCGCCTGCGAAGCTGCCGTGGAAGCCGGGGCCGACTTCGTCAAAACCTCCACGGGTTTCAACGGGGGCGGCGCCACTGTTGAAGACGTTGCCCTGATGCGGAAGACCGTCGGACCGGACCTGGGTGTGAAGGCCTCCGGTGGAGTGCGCTCGCTGGCCGATGCACAGGCTATGATTGCTGCTGGTGCAACACGTATCGGAGCGAGTTCCGGAATTGCCATTGTCAAGGGTGAACAGGGTTCATCTGCCTACTAAGGCTTCCGCTGCCGCCAGAGATTTTTGAGCCCTGCGGGGCGAGGAGGAATGAATGTCCAAGAACGCCACAAGCGCCCCCATCGAAAAAGAGAACAGCCTGGCCACCAGCATTGTGCTGTTCCTGGTCATGATCGTGCTCTTCCTGGGTGCCATCTACTCGTTGTCGTTCCTCACCCTGGATAATGCTTGGCCGATGGCCATCTGCCTTGGCCTGTTCGCCCTCGCTTTCTGGATCCCGCAGACCATTCTGGGCCGCTCCGACTCCGCTGGCGAAAGCTAGACCCCGCATATGACGTGGAATGGCCCGGGCCCTCGCCTGGGTCACTCCTTTTTGTTGACCGTTTCCATGGTGGTTACATTGCTTCTCACAGGTTGCAGTTCGGCCAGTGCCCTCAGCCGGCCGGATGCGCTCCAACGCGTAGAACCCGACTCCTGTGATGCGTACGGAAGCAATGCCACCAGCGTCAAGGAATGGGCCGTGGATGGCTACCTCGACCCTGAGGACACGTCCAAATCCCTGCAACAGGCAATAGATTCCGCGTCAAAAAGCGGCGGCGCAATCGTTCAGCTGCCCGAAGGTGTCTTTACCTTGGAACGTCCGTTGGTCATCAAGAGCAACGTATCCCTCAGGGGAGCCGGTCCAACAACAGTGCTGAAAGCAGGCCCGGAGTTCCTTGAATTCGAGGGGCCATTCGGAGGCCATCCGTTGATCACCACCAACGGCGCCCGGAACGTCACCATCTCCCAGCTCACGGCGGACCAAAACGGTGAAGAGCTGGATGGGAACCTTCCGGGACGACTCAACGAGTACTTGGTGGACGTCCGTCACTCCGTAAACGCCTTGGTGGAGGGCGTCACCACCCGCAATCCCTACACGTACTCCATTGCCGTGGTAGCCAGCAGTAATTTCTGCATCCGCAACAACAACACGCTGGTGACCAGCAGCGGCCGATATGACCAGCTGGACGGCATACACATCACCGACTCCAATAACGGCTTGGTGGAGGGAAACACCATTGACCAGCGCCAAGGAGATGACGGCGACGACGGGCTCGTAGCCCAAGCCCTCGGGGCGTCCGTTTATGACGTCATCTACAGAAACAACGACGTGCGGGGCGGATCCCATGGCTCAGGACTGCAGCTGGCCGTCGGTGACCATGAGATCTACAACATCACTGTGGAGGGCAACCGGTTCTGGGGTTCTCCCGACGGCGTCAAAACCGGATACTACGACGGCGGCACCGCGGCAGTCCGCGAGGTAAGGGTCAGGAACAACAGCTTCTTCAACCTGCAAGGCCCGTGGCTCAATTTCCACGGCGACCTGGAAAACATCGTCGTGAAGGACAACGTCACCTGCCAGGCCGGGACGATCATGCTCGAGGATGCACCCGGAAACATTGTGGCCAACAATGTGACCAGCTGCTGACGTAGAGCCCCTTCAAGGGAGCTGCAGTACCCCGCCCAGAGCCGCTAGAACACCGGGCCAATGCTGTTGCGCCAGCGTCCACGCTGCGGCTCCCATGCCCACCATGGCGTAGCCGCTGACAGGGATCAGGACCAGCCACTCCCGCCGGGAACCAGCCCTCCCCAGCAGTGGGATGGAGAAGGCGCCGTTCGGACGCCAGATTCCCCGGATCATGGATTTCCGCAGGAATTTCGGCGGCTTGATCACTATGGGCCACAAAAGAGGCACCCCGCCCACAGTAATCATGTCCCCCACGATGTGCACCACCACTCCGGTGAGCATGGACAGCGGCAACCAACCCCATTGATCCGGCGCGAACCATGTCACCAGGCCGGCCATGACCACAGCGAACAGCCAGTTGGTAATCCAGCCTGACTTTGGAAACAGGTTCAAGGCCTTGGCCGCCAGGTTGATCATGAACATACACAGCAGACCGGCTCCGATGGAGAGCTTGCCTACCGGAGTCACCATTTGGAACTGGGCCGCCATGGCTGCGAGCACCACAAACGCGGAGGCCCCCAAAAACGAGTGTGTCCCTTGGCGGTGCCCTCCGCTTGCTTTTTCGATCCCCACCGCTATCACGTTGGACAGCGGCGGCAGCGAATTCGCGATGGTGCTGTGTCGGTGGTCCCAGTCGACCACCAAAGCAGTTCCCGCCGTCGCCATGGCGCCGATCAGGATCCCGGTGGAATCCAACGGGTACCATCCCAGGGCATATGGGCCGGTCGAGGCAATAGCGATCCACGCCGCGGCTCCCGACGCGGCGTGATGTCCTCCCATCATGGAAGCTAGCCGGCCTTTACAGGTACTTCAGCGAAAATTGCTTCAATGACGTTATTGGCCCATTGAAGGATCTCGGCGTCCTGCAGATCCCGTCCGCCGATCCTGGCCGTTTTGGGCTTGGGGATCAGCACGGCGTCCAAGGCAGGCTTCACCTGCGATCCCGGGTACATGCGGTTCAGCCGCATGGTCTTGGACTCAGGCAGTTGCGCCGGTGAGAAACGGATGAAGTTGCCTTGGAGTGCGACGTCGGACAGGCCGGCTTCGCGGGCACCCACCCGGAAGCGGGCCACGGCAATAAGGTTCTGGGCAGGCAACGGTGGCTCGCCGTAGCGGTCCACGAGTTCGGCCAGGACTTCGTCGATGGCCTCGTAGGTGATGGCGGAGGCCAGCTTCCGGTAGGCCTCCAGGCGCAACCTTTCACCGGGAACGTAGTCGTGCGGCAAGTGGGCGTTGACGGGCAGCTCGATCTTCATCTCGGCTGCCTTCTCCTCGGCCTCGCCACGGTATTCAGCCACAGCTTCACCCACCAGGCGGATGTAGAGGTCGAAGCCGACGCCTTGGATGTGGCCGGACTGCTCCCCGCCCAGCAGGTTGCCTGCACCACGGATTTCCAGGTCCTTCATGGCCAGCTGCATACCCGCACCAAGCTCGTTGTGTGCTGCAACGGCCTTGAGGCGCTCCAACGCCACCTCACCCAAGGGTTTCTCCGAGGGGTAGAGGAAGTAGGCGTAGGCGCGTTCCCTGCCACGGCCAACACGGCCGCGGAGCTGGTGAAGTTGCGAGAGGCCGTACTTGTCGGCCCCATCCACGATCAACGTGTTGGCGTTGGAGATATCCAGGCCCGTTTCGATGATAGTGGTGCAAACGAGGACGTCGAAACGCTTTTCCCAGAAGTCCACAATGATCTTCTCGAGGCGGCTCTCGGACATCTGCCCGTGTGCCACTTCCACACGGGCTTCGGGGACCAGCTCGCGGATCTGCGCGGCGATGCGTTCGATGGACGAGACACGGTTGTGGACAAAGAACACCTGCCCTTCACGCATGAGTTCGCGTCGGATCGCGGCAGAGGTCTGCTTGTTCGTGTAAGGACCCACGTAGGTCAGCACCGGGTGGCGTTCCTCCGGTGGCGTCGCCAGGGTGGACGTTTCCCGAATACCCGTCAGTGACATTTCCAGGGTTCGCGGAATCGGCGTAGCGCTCATAGCCAGCACATCCACGTTGGTGCGCATCTTCTTCAGCGCTTCCTTGTGCTCCACACCGAAGCGCTGCTCCTCGTCAACAATCACCAGGCCCAGGTCCTTGAACTGGAAGTCCTTGGACAGAAGCCGGTGAGTACCGATCACCACGTCCACGGCACCGCTCTTGACGCCCTCGGCCGTTTCCTTGGCTTCCTTGCTGCTCTGGAACCGTGACAGCGGCTTCACCCGCAGGGGGAAACCGGAGAAACGCTCGGTGAACGTTTCGTAGTGCTGCTGCGCAAGTAGGGTGGTGGGCACCAGGACCGCCACCTGCTTGCCATCCTGCACTGCTTTGAAAGCAGCGCGGACAGCGATTTCGGTCTTGCCGTAGCCCACGTCACCGGAGACCAACCTGTCCATGGGGATCTCCCGCTCCATGTCCGCCTTGACCTCGTTGATGGTGGTCAACTGGTCCGGCGTTTCCACGTAGGGGAACGCTTCCTCAAGCTCGCGCTGCCACGGGGTGTCGGGCGCGAAAGCGTGTCCACGGGAGGCCATACGGGCTGAATACAAGCGGATCAGCTCACCGGCGATTTCCTTGACGGCTTTGCGTGCCTTGGACTTGGTGCTGGCCCAGTCCGCGCCGCCCATCTTGCTCAAGGCCGGCGCATCCCCGCCCACGTAGCGGGTCACCTGGTCCAGTTGGTCGGTTGGTACGAACAGCCGGTCCCCCGGCGCGCCGCGTTTGGACGGCGCGTACTCGAGCACCAGATACTCGCGCAGACCGGCATCGGAGGACGATGTACCGGTCACCTTGCGCTGGATGAGCTCCACGAACCGGCCTATGCCGTGCTGCTCGTGCACTACGAAGTCGCCGGCATGCAGCTGCAACGGGTCCACAGCATTGCGGCGCTTGGACGGCATCCGGCGCATGTCCTTGGTGGAGCTGGCGGTGGCACGGCCCAGCAGGTCGGCTTCGGTCAACAGGCCCAGTTTGAGGCCGTCCAGGACAAAACCGCGTCCGACGGCGGCGGTGGTCACCTCGATGATGCCGGGTTGGGGCTCGTTATCCAGGGACTCCACCCGGGAACAAGGAATCTCCGCGTCGTGGAACAGTTCGGCCAGGCGCTGGGCGGGCCCGGGACCGTCCGTCACCACCACCACCCGCCACTGCTCGCGGACACGGGAGCCAATGAACTCCAGCATTTCGGCCACATCGCCCTGGTAGCCGCGAGGTTCGCGGGCGCGCATGTTCAGGACATCGATGTCCAGGACCAGGTCCTCGTCCGAAGCAAGCGAGGTAATGGACCACCAGGACACACCGTGTTCCAAGGCGGCCGAGCGGGTTTCAGTGAGCGAACGGAAGCTGGCAGCGTGCAGATCCGTGGACGCCTGTGACGAAAGATCAAGGGGGGCCGCACCGCCGTCGGACGCCGTTGACCAAGCAGCTTCCAGGAACTCCTCGTTGGTCGCCGCGAGGTCGTGCGCGCGGGTGCGGACCTTCTCCGGTTCGATGACCACCGAAAGCGAGCCGGCCGGGAGCTGGTCCACGAACGGGACCATGGCATCCACCAGAACGGGGGCCAGCGATTCCATGCCTTCAACGGCGATTCCGCCGGCGATCTTCTCCAGCATGTCGGCCGCGGCCGGCATGTCCGCCTTGAGCTTGGCGGCACGGGACATCACGGACGCCGTGATCAGGATTTCGCGGCACGGCGGGGCGTGCAATTCAGTGGGGTGGTGGATTCCCGGTGCGGACAGCGAACGCTGGTCGGCCACAGCGAACCAGCGCATCTGGTCCACTTCGTCGCCGAAGAATTCCACGCGGATGGGGTGGTCCTCGGTGGGAGGGAAGACGTCAAGGATGCCACCGCGGACCGCGAACTCGCCACGGTGGGTCACCATGTCAACACGGGCATACGCAGCGTCGGACAGGGCACGGACTACCTCTGTGAACGAGCGTTCCTGTCCCACTTGCAAGGTCACGGGGACCAAGTCGCCCAAGCCGGCCACGATCGGCTGGACCACAGCGCGGACCGGGGCCACCACCACACGCAGGGGGGCCGCCGTCGAGCTTTCAGGGTGCGTCAGGCGGCGCAGGACGGAGAGCCGGCGGCCAACGGTGTCTGAGCGGGGCGAAAGCCGCTCATGCGGGAGGGTCTCCCAGCTGGGGAAGGTGGCCACGGACTCCGCGGGGAGGTAGGAAGCGAGCGCCGCTGTGAGGTCCTCGGCTTCACGACCGGTTGCGGTGACGGCAAGGACCACGGGAGCGCCCGCGCCTTGGGCAGCACTGTCAGCAAGAGCATCGGCCATTTCGGCGAGCAACACTGCGCGCATCCCTTGGGGGGCGCTGATCTGGTAGTCGGCGTTCCGGTCGTTGAAGGACCGCTGCGCCTCCGTGCGAACGCGCGCAAAAGTCTTGTCCTCCGCCAGTGCGCGGCGCAGACCGTTGAGGCTCATGGCAGAAACTCCTAGGGTGGGTCCAAGGGCAGGCAACACAAATGCCCGGAAATTCAGATGAATGCCGGGTCATTCCAGCCTACCTCTACCCCCAGCCCCAGGAGTTCCTTTGCAACCTACGGAAGCTACGCATTCCAATACCCCGCAGGAGACCAAGACAGTGCTGGTCACCGGCGCCACCGGTTACATTGGCGGACGCTTGGTCCCCCGGCTCCTCGAAGCCGGTCACAAGGTCAAGGTCCTGGTCCGTACACCACAGAAGATTGCCGATGTTCCCTGGCACGATCAGGTCGAGATCGTCCAGGACAGCTTGTCCGACGCCGGTAGCTTGGCGGGCGCTTTAAAGAGCGTGGATGTCCTGTATTACCTGGTCCATTCGATGGCCTCCGGCAGCGGCTTCGAAGCCAAGGAAGAATCGATGGCCAGGCTTGTGGCAGACGCAGCCGGGAAAGCGGGCGTGGACAGGATCGTGTACCTCGGAGGCCTGCACCCGGAGAACACCGAACTTTCCACCCATATGCGATCCCGGGAGACCGTTGGCCGGGTCTTCCTTGAGTCCGGGGTCGACTCCATCGTGTTCCAGGCCGGTGTGGTGATCGGTTCGGGTTCGGCTTCGTTCGAAATGATCCGGCACCTTGCTGAAACCCTCCCTGTCATGCCGGCACCCAGTTGGGTTAACAATTGTGTGGAGGCCATCGCGGTCCGTGACGTCCTCCACTACCTTGTGGCTGCCGCTGCGGTCCAGGAGAAACTGAATCGCTCCTTCGATGTGGGTTCCAGGGACGTCCTGAAGTACAAGGACATGATGAATGAGTACGCCGCGGAGCGGGGACTCCCCCGGCGGCTGGTGGTTGCGCTCCCGGTACCGGCCCCCAAGCTCGCGGGCCTGTGGGTTGCCTTGGTAACGCCCATTCCGTTGTCCATGTCGCTACCCCTGGTGCAATCGCTGCAGCACGACGCGGTGTCGCGGGAGCACGACGTCGACCGTTACATTCCACAGCCCGACGGCGGCCTGACACCTTACCGGCGCGCAGTCGCGTTGGCGTTGGGCAAGGAACGGGACGGGCAGGTGGAGACCACGTGGGCGAATGCGGGCATTGACGCCGATCCCCTGCCGAGCGACCCCGACTGGGCCGGGTACAAAGTGTTCCTTGATGAACGGACCTTCCACAGCGAAGCCAAGCCGGAACACGTGTGGACCATCATCGAGGGCATCGGCGGCAAGAACGGGTGGTACTCCCTTCCGTTGGCCTGGCGGGTCCGGGGTTGGCTGGACAAGCTACAGGGTGGGGCCGGACTCTTGAGGGGTCGGAGGCACCCCCGAACACTGAACACGGGTGAGGTAGTGGATTGGTGGCGGGTGGAGGCAATCGACCGGGGACACTTGCTGCGTTTGCGCGCCGAAATGCGGGCCCCCGGTGGCGCATGGCTTGAGTTGGCCGTGGAGCCCGATGGTGACGGCAGCCTCTATAAGCAACGCGCCATCTTCTTCCCGCGCGGCTTGGCTGGAAGGCTTTACTGGCTTGGCGTGTATCCCTTCCACGGGTTCATTTTTCCCTCCATGGCGCGCAACATTTCCGCTGCGGCCACTACGCTCCAGGAGGCCGGTTCAGGGGTGTCCACCCGGACCCCGTAGGATGTTGGGAGCTAAAAAACTCCACCACAACCATCCACGGAGGACCCATGGCCCTGAGTGCATCCACCACCCTGCCCCACAGCGTTGACCGCGTAGCTGCTGTCTTCGTCAACGAAGACTTCCTGCGTCACACCAGCGAATACGTGGGCGGCTCCTTGGAATCGTTCAATGTTGACGGCGACACCGCCGGCGCTTTCACCACCACCACTGTGCGCACGCTGCCTACCACCCGGCTGCCGGACATCGCCCGCAAGTTCGTTGGCGAAACCCTCAAGGTGACCCAGACCGAGAAGTGGGAAGCCCCGGCTGCCGACGGTTCACGGTCCAGCACGATTGCCCTGAAGATCTCCGGCGCTCCGCTCGACGTCACCGCCGTGCAGCGCCTGGTGGCCGAGGGCAGCAGCACCCGGATTGAGCTCGAAGGCAACGTCACCTCCTCGGTTCCGTTCCTCGGCGGCAAGATCGCCGATGCTGCCGAGCCCATGGTGGGCAAGGCTTTGGGCATCCAGTCGCAGCAGGCGCAGGCCTGGCTCGAAAGCCACTAGCGTGGAGATTCCCGCAATCCTGGCGGTCGTCCTGATCGTTGCCGGCGTCTGGTCCTTGGTGGTGTGGCCGCAGTTCCTGAAGCGCGTCATGAAGGACCCGCGCGCCCGGGATGCCGCCGGCAAGGCCACCAAGTTCCTCACGGTCCACGTTGTACTGGTCACCATCTCCATGGTGCTCGGACTCGCGACGGCGGCCATCGGGATCGCGGGCCTCGTCGCCTAGGTTTCACACGCTAAGTAGCAGCAGAGCGCGTAATGAGGGCTGATAACGCGCTTTGCTGCTACTTAGTTGGGTAGGATGGACATTGGTGTGCCGGGAAGTCTGGTCGGCGGAGTCGTTGTGCTCCCCTTTTGACCGACTGATTCCCGAAAATTAAGGAGCCCCCGTGCCCCAGCCCACCAGCCAGCCGCAGCCACCAGGCCAGTCCCGGAACCAGGGCGGCAAAGTCTTCTCCCGCTCCAGCTATCCCGAGTATCGCAGGATCCTGGCGATCCTCCGCACAGAGACGGTTGGCGGCGCCCTCCTCCTGGCAGCCACCGTCATCGCGCTCATTTGGGCGAACTCCCCCGCCGCGGAGGGCTATTTCGCACTCCGCGACATCAAGGTCGGCTACGAACCCTGGCATTTTGAGCTAAGCCTGGGTCGTTGGGCTTCGGATGGACTGCTTGCCGTATTCTTCTTCCTCGCCGGGCTTGAACTCAAGCGCGAATTCGTTGCAGGGGAACTCCGCAAGCCGGCCCGCGCAGTTGTCCCTGTGGCCGCTGCCGTTGGCGGAGTGGTGGTCCCGGCCCTCATCTACGTTCTCTTCAACCTCGGGACGCCAGGAGAAACACTCAGAGGCTGGGCTATTCCCACGGCAACGGACATTGCTTTCGCCCTCGCAGTGCTGGCCGTGATCAACACGCACTTGCCCGCCGCGCTCCGAACATTCCTGCTGACCCTTGCCGTGGTGGACGACCTCATCGCCATCGGCATCATCGCCTTCTTCTACTCCACCGGGCTCCAGCCCCTCATGCTTTTGGCAGCCCTGGTGCCACTGGCGCTCTTCACGTTCCTGGTCCAAAAGCGGATCCGCAGCTGGTACCTCCTGTTGCCCCTCGCCCTGGCTACCTGGGGTTTCGTCCATGCCTCCGGGATCCATGCCACAGTGGCCGGTGTGCTGTTGGGCTTCGCCGTTCCGGTTCTGGCAAGTGGCAAGAAGGGAGAACCGGCGGAGGGTTTGGCCGAGCACCTCGAACACAAACTACGCCCGTTCTCGGCGGGCTTTGCCGTGCCTGTCTTCGCGTTCTTCTCTGCCGGCGTGGCCTTGGGCGGCTTGGACGGCATGGGAGCAGCCCTCAGGGATCCGGTGGCCCTGGGCATTGTGGCTGCGTTGGTGGTAGGCAAAGCCGTGGGTGTCTTCGGCACAACGTTCCTGGTCACCAAAACCACCCGCGCGAGCCTGGATTCCAGCATCGCCTGGATCGACCTCTTCGGGCTGGCTCTGCTGGCGGGCATCGGATTCACTGTTTCATTGCTGATCGGCGAGTTGAGCTTCGACGCCGGATCCGCCCACAACGACCACGCCAAGGTGGCCATCCTGGCAGGTTCCCTGATCTCGGCGCTGCTGGCCGCCGTCGTGCTGAGGGCCCGCAACCGGCGCTACCGCCAGGTGCAGGCAGATGAAGAGCGGGACGACGACGGCGACGGCGTACCTGACGTTTTTGCCCGCGCCTGACGGGGAGGTACTGCAGTGGACGCTAGGCGGTGGCTTGGTTGAGCGCGTCCTCGGCAGCCACCCAGGAAATCATGGCGCACTTTACGCGGGCGGCGTAGCGGGCCACTCCTTCGAACGCGGCGGCATCGCCCAAAATCTCGGGGTCTGCCTGTACTTTTCCGCGTGAACGGAGAACTTCGCGGAAGTTCCCGATCACGGAGTGCAGTTCCTCCACGGACATGCCCTCACCCAGTTCGCTGAGCACCGAGGCCGAAGCCATGGAGATGGAGCAGCCTGCACCGTCCCAGCTGATTTGTTGGACGGTTCCGTCGGAGACCGCAAGCCGCAGCGTCACTTCGTCCCCGCACACGGGGTTCAGCTGATGTGATTGACCGGTGGACGTACCGTCCGGGGCATCCGTTTCCGCCAGGCCGCTGCCGTGCCGCTGCTTGGAATGGTCCAGGATGATCTGCTGGTACAACTGGTCAAGACTCATGATGCTTACTGCCTTTTCTGGGAAATCGTTGGTAGCGGCTGGGCGGCCGAAGGCCTGCGCCGCAGTGTCAGGCCTGGAAGTAGGCCCGGACACCCGAAACTGCGTCGAGGAAGGCATCGACGTCGTCCGTGGTGTTGTAGAGGTACGTGCTGGCGCGGGTGGTTGCCGTCAATCCCAAGCGGCGGTGCAACGGCTGGGCACAGTGGTGGCCCACGCGAACGGCGATGCCCCGATCGTCAAGGAACTGTCCGACGTCGTGGGCATGGACACCGGCGACGTCGAAGGCTGCCAGTCCGATCCGTTCGGAACCGGATGCCGGACCGACCACACGAATGCCGTCAATGCTTTCCAGGCCCTTGACGAGCCGCTGGCCAAGTTCAGTTTCCCACGCATGGATGCGGTCTATGCCGGTCTCGGTGAGGTAGTTCACGGCCGTAGCGAGCGCAACAGCCTGGGAGATGCGCTGGGTTCCGGCTTCGAACCGCTGTGGTGCCGGCAGGTACTCGGCCCGTTCCATGGTGACGGTGGTGATCATGGACCCGCCCGTCAGGAAAGGCGGCAGCACATCCAGGAGCTCCTGCTTCCCGTACAGCACACCGACACCGGTGGGGGCCAGCATTTTGTGACCGGAGAACACGGCGAAGTCGACGTCCAGTTCCTTGACGTCCACAGCCATGTGCGGCACGGACTGGCAAGCGTCCAGGACTACCAACGCACCTGCGTCCCGGGCCATGGTTACGAGCTCCGGTACCGGGTTGATGGTGCCCAGGACGTTCGATGCGTGGGTGAATGCCAGGAGCTTGGTCCGCTCCCCCACGATCTCAGCGGCGGCATCGAGCCGCAGCGTCCCGTCATCCGTTACAGGGATGTACTTGAGCGTTGCACCCGTCCGAAAGGCAAGCTCCTGCCAAGGGATCAGGTTGGCGTGGTGTTCCATCTCGGTGACCACGATCTCGTCGCCCGGATCAATCGCGAGGTCCTTCAGGGCGGACGTGCCACGTCCTTGGGCAGCCCACAGGGCCGCGTTGGACAGCGCGTAGCTGATGAGGTTGAGACCCTCCGTGGCGTTGGAGGTCCAGACGGTTTCCTCGTACTGCGCACCAATAAAGTCAGCCACGGTCTGGCGTGCATCCTCAAAGACCTCGGTGGCTTCCACCGCAAGGTGGTGTGCGCCCCGGTGTACGGCGGCGTTCCGTTGCTCGTAGTACTCCTGCTCAGCTTCGATGACACTGAGCGGATTTTGCGACGTAGCGCCGGAATCAAGGTAGATCAAGGGTTTGCCGTTGACCAGCTGGTCCAGCACCGGGAAATCGTTCCGGATCCGCAACACCTCCGCATTGTCCATGGCATGCATGGACCGCTGCAGTGAGGCGGGAGTTGATACGGCAGTCAAGGGGCGCTCCTTGGAAATCCTTCAGGGACTCCTCATTATCCCACGATGGCCCCTGACTTGCGGTGCCGAAGGTGTGCCGTACAGCACTTCAGCCGCCGGCCCTCCCGGGCACCCATCCCAGTGGTGGAACCATCCCGCTGTCGAAGGCACTCCGGAGCCGCTCCGCGAGCACCGAGGCACGGCGGCTCGCAGCAGTACGTGTCCTGGCTTCATAACCGCTGGCAGCCCGCGAATAGCAAAGGGCTGCATGGGCAAACTGCCGGTCTGCGGACAGGCTCCGCCCCGCCGACTCCAAGGTCTTGGGGTCGTTCTCCACCAACGCGTTCGCCAAGGTCCGCAGTGCCGCCCCGGCCGGACCGTGGACAGCAGCAGCCAGAGCGCCCAGGCGGCGCTGGATCTCAAGATCGTCGACGGCGGCGCTCCTCGAGTTGAGTGCCAGGAGGGACAACGCCTCCGCCTCCATCAAGAGGCTGCTTCGGGCGTGCAAGTGTTCTGCCAGCGCCAGTAGCTGGGTTGACCTGCCGGAGGCCTGGTCCTGCGCCGCCGCCACATACAGAGCAGTGAGCTGCGGCAAGAGGCGGGTTGGGTCCAGGTCCGCCAGGTTCCGGGCGGTTCCCTGGCCGGCTTTCTGAGCGGCCAGGCTTTGCCCGACCCTCCTCATGGCCTGCCGCGGATTTCCGCAAAGCGCCTCGGAGTAGGCCAGCAGGGCCGCAGCCAGGGCGAGTACAGGCGGCAGGCCGGCGTCGTGCAGTTCAGCGAGGACCGGCTCCAAGGTGGCGCGGGCTGCTCGCGGTAGACCTTGGCTGAGCTGGACATAGCCACGGGCAACGTCCAGGCAAGCCGAAAGGTGCAGCGGCAGGGTGTAGTCAGCCGGATAGTCCAAAAGCGGGTCCACCAATCCCCACGCCAAGTTGTATCGCAAGCTCATCACATGCCGCAGCAGCACGCCCGGCAGGAACATCGTCAAAGCCGGGTCGGCGCCGATGGCATCCATCGCAGTCGAGGACTTCTGCAACGCTTCCGGTGCCGCCCCTGAGAGCAGCAGCCGCTCCACTTCCCTGACACTCCATGTGATCAGCGCAGCAGGCTCCTCCACAGTGGACTCCGGCACGGTGGACTCCGGCACGGTGGACTCCGGCACGGTGGAAAGCGCTTCAAGGGGTGCGCCACCCAGCAGCCCCAGCGCCATAAGTCGGTGCGCGGCGTCCGCCCGCACATCAGGCGACCCACCCACGGCCGCCAAGTGCCGAAGTTCCGGAGTTGCCTCCCCGAGTTGGCCCTCGGCAACCAGCGCTCGTGCCCTAAGAAGTCTGGCCTCGTCCACGTGATCCGCCGCCGTCACTGCTGAAGCTGCTTTCATTGCAAGTTCTGCCGTTGACGGCACATCGGCGGCGGGAGCGGCTGCCAGGAGGAGCTCGTCGGAGAGCGTCAGACCGCAGTCGAGGGTCCAGGTCATCCATCGCAGCATGGCGGGCGCCGTCTCTGCAGTCAGGGCAGGTTCCTCCATGCCCAGCCGTAGTGCCATACTGCGGGAGCGCGGTACAGACAGTCGGATTCCTTCCCCTCTCAGCCAGGAGCTCGTCCGCACCAGTGGAGGTCGGCCCGCCAGCAGCCGGATGTCGTGGTTCGCGAGCAGGTTTTCCATGGCCCTCCGGCCGAAGTGGCGCTCCACGGCGTCAAGCGCCACGGGCTCTGCGAGCGCGATGAGTTCCAGGGCTTGGCGCTCCTCCGGAGGACGGGAGAAATTCTCGGCCCGGATATGCTCCACCACGCCCGGCCAATCGCAGTGGGCCCGGACATCGATGGTCCAGAAACCGTCCATCCGAACCAGGAAACCCGCGCGGCGGGCGTCATTGACCGCGAGGCAAAGCAGCCCGACGTTGAAGCCACTCATGGCAGCGAGGAGGCTGCTTGCCCGTCGCTGAACCTGTCCGCCCAGGAGGGCCTCGCACAGGGCATGCGCTTCACGGAAGCTGAAGGGCGGCAGGAAGTACTGTTCCAGGAAGCCGTCTTCCCACAGCTGATATAGGTCCTGCGGCAGCGGGTGGTGGCTTTCGGCCGTGGCCACCAGGGTTGCACCGAAACCGGGAATGAGTTGCAGCAGGACCGCCAGGGAAGCTGGATCGACGTAGTGGATGTCGTCCACCAACAGGACCAGCTGCGGCCGTGCCGGCTGGGCGTGCCGTTTTTTCCGGCGTCGTCCCAAGTGTGGTGTGTACAAGTAGTCGGCCGGCCCCAAGGTATTCGTGAGGGCCCGGAGTACGTGGAGGCCCGGCGCTACGGCCTCCTCAACTTCGCCTGCGGGAACGGCCCCCAATGCACCGAAGTGAAGCGCCTTAAGTTCCGGCTTCCCGCTGAAGGTGCGGACGTCCACGGTTTTGGGGAGTCCTTCTTTGACGGAGAGCAGAAGGTGGCTCTTTCCGGAGCCCCGCTCCCCCACCACCACTATGCCACTGGTGGACGCCGACGGAACGGCGGAGAGAATGAGGTCGACCAGCTGCGCCCTGTCCGGGAATTGTGATGGCCTCAGCCCTGCTGTGACGGTGTCTTCGTCCAGCCAGGGGTCCGGCAACATGCACACTCCAATAGCAGCAGGTCCCATGATGCGGGAGGGGGTGGGTTCCGCGATGAGCGGGGTCCCTGGCCTAGAAGCCGGCGGCGGCTGGGGGGAGAGTCTCGGTCTCAGAAGACTCTGTCGCCGCCGGCTTCGTACAGGGCCGGACCACCTTTCGGCGGCCGGAGCATCGGCTCGAGAGACCTCCGATGCGGGTGATGCGACTTTCGGAATTCCGGTGATGCTTGGGGCTGAACCGTTCTTCCAAGATCAATACTGCCGGGGCGCAACATGCCGTACATCAGTAGTTGGTACTCGAAAAGCGGGCGTCATTCGACCTCCCTATACTCTGTTGTACTCAGTCCTTGGGAGGGGCACTACTTGGTTTAGACACGGAATACCCGCGCATTACTCCATTGATTTGGCAAATTCCGCGGAATGGCGGGGCGGGTGGGCCGGGAGGCCGTTTTGCGGGTACTCAGGAGCGTGCGTCAGTGACGGACGGCGGCACCCAGGTCTTCACGCCGCCGGATACCCAATTTGGCGTAGCTCCGATACAAGTGGCCTTCCACGGTCCGCACGGAAACCATGAGCTTCTCCGCAATCTGACGGTCGGTCAGTCCCGAGACGGCCAGTGCCACGATGTCTTGTTCGCGCCTGGTCAGTGGCACGGATCGGTCTGCTTCGGTATGGGGGTCATGAACCCGGGCGTCGCCCAAGCTGGCCTCGCTGACATCGCGCAATACCGCTGCTTGGCGCGCCTCCGGGCGTTTGCCTTCGGCATCGAAGGTCACAGCCGCTTTGTCGAAGGCCACTGCGGCCGGTCCCGGCATCCCGGAAGCAGCCAGGAGGTTGCCCGCATTAACGAAACCTTGGCCCTCACCACGCAACTGTGCCACCGCCAGTGACTGCCAGCCGGCTGCCCAGCTCCCGGCCATCGACGACGCCGTTTCCTGGATGGACTCCATGGCCTGCACGTCACCGAGCTCCGCCCGGAGTACCAGGTTCTGCATCAGGACTCCCGGCAACCGGTGAAGATGTCCGGATTCGGGAAGCCGGCTCATTGTCTGCAGGCCTGTGCCTTTATTGAGAAGTTCCTGGCCTGCCAGCCTGAAGAGCTCCGCGAGCGCCTCCACGAAGGCGCCGCCGGAGGCATCCGCTCCCTGCTCGCTTCCCAGACGCTGGGCGAGCACCTGATTGCCGGACTTGGCCGCTGCGTAGAACGCCAAAGCATCGCCCAGGCTTCGCAACTGCAGCGGGTCGCGGACCCGTAGCGCTTCCACGGCGGGCGTCAGGAGTTCCGCAGCCTGTTCCAGGCGGCCTTGGCGCAGCAGTGACATGCCTTTGAGCGCGTCAATGCCTCCCCCGAAATAGATGAGTCCCGTGGCCGAACCGGCGGCGTAACGGTCAAGGGCAGTACCGGCAGCTTCCCATTCGCCGGATTCCAGGGCGGCCAGGGTGTAGCGCAGTAGAACGAAGTCGCTGAAGTACAGGAGGTCCTCGTCGTGTTCTTCCAACAAAAACAGGGCTTCCCGGCCAGCTTCCAGCGCCTGCACGGCCTGGCCCTCCACGGTCAGGAGCTCGCACTGCATCGCAAGCAGGAAGATCCGGTTCATGGCGTGGTCGGGCCCATCCGCTCCGAGCCCTTCCGCAAACCGCTCCAGGCCCTCGCGGAGTTCCTCATAGTGTCCATCGTTGGCAAGTGCCGCCAGTTCCAGTGCCCGGACGTTTCTTTCGACTTGCTGGACCACGGGGTCCGCTGTTTCCCGCTCACGGATCAGGGCCTTGGCCGTGGTCCGCGCATCGGCCACGATGTTCGCCGAGGCATCCCCTGCGGCGTTGCGCGCTGCAGCCCAAAGCAAGCCAGCTCCCACGGGTCCCGGTGGATCAGCGTCCAGGAAACCGGCCCTTTCCTCCAGCAGCCGCACGGCACCGCGATAGTCGCCGTCGTTGTAGTGGACCATGGCCATGACGGCGCGTGCACGCGCCCTCAGTGCTTCTGAGCGGACTTTGCCCGCCGCCGCCAGCGCCAAGGGGTTTTGGAGTATTTTTGCGGCAAGGAATGCTGCTTGCAGCAGACGTTCATCAGCGACGTCGTCACCACAGTCCAGTGCCCAGCTCACCATCCGAAGGAGTCCCTCTGGGGTGGACGGTTCCGGTGGCAATTGCTGGACCATGCGCTGGCGGATCTGGAGGCTGCGGGCAGGCGAGACGATCTTGCGGAGCGCCTCGCTGTACATGGGGTGCCACATCTTAAGAGGCCCGCCGGGCCCGTTGGCGGAGAGCACAAGCCTGCTGTCCATCAGTGCCCGCACGGTGTCCCTGCCTACCTGCGCGTCCAGCACAGAGGCAGGGACGGGCTCGGATAAGGCAACCATGTACATCGCCTCCCGCTCGGCTTCGCTGGTCCGGAGGACCCTGTTGCGGACTACCTCGGCAAGGCTCTCCCCGCTGCCGGACAATGCCCGTGTCAGGAGCCAGACTCCGTTGCGGCGGACCAGGTTCCCGTCAGTCTTTGAGTCCTCAAGGAGGCAGTGAAGGAGCAACGGGTTGCCCTCGGACGCGGAGTGCAGGACCTCCGCGGCGCTGGCCACCATGGTTCCCCCGAGGGTTTTTTCCGCCAACTCCGTGACAGTTTCCTTTTCGAGCGGGTGGAGCTCCAGCCGTTCTGCCAGTCCCTCATACCAAAGTTGAAGCAAGGCCGCCGGCAGTCCTGGCCTGGGCCTGCTGGTAGCCACCAGCCGGGCCCATCCAGCCGTGACCAACTCTGCCAAAATCTGTGTACTGCCTTCATCGAGGTCATGGGCGTCGTCCACGATCAGCAGCAGGCGCGCACCTTCGCCGCCACGCCGTTTCTCGAACTGCGACCAAAACAAGCGGAGAATAGCCACCGGTGATGTCGTTTGCTCCACGGGAAGATCCAGCAGGTACGGGGCAAGGACGCCATAGGGCACGGCGGACAAAGCGGGGCTGCCATGGACCCGCATCACCACCATTTCCCCGGCAAGACGGGCCGCGATTTCGGCTGCGAGTGCGGTCTTGCCGATGCCCGGATCCGCAACCAGGAGCACGGCCCCGGCACCTTCCTGCCGCAGGATCTCCATGGCGAGGTCCAGTTCGGCGTCCCGGCCTACAAGGTGCTCAGCCTGCATGGGCAACCCACACCATGCTTACGGAAATTGCGCGCCGTGGCTCATAGCAGCCCATTGAGCTCGCCCCGAGACGATACGCCGAGCTTGGTGAAGACCTGGTACAGATGACCTTCTACAGTTCGCACAGACACCCCAATATCCATCGCGATTTCACGGTTGCTGACACCCTTTCCGGCGAGTTTAGCAATTTGGCGTTCCCGTTCGGTCAACACCGGCGCGTCGCTGCGTGGCTGGATAGGTAAGGCGGGGACCGAATGTTCCAGCCGTTCAAGCCTCAACTGTGCCGTACGGGCCGCTGTTGTCTCGCCGGCGTCCCTGGCATAGTCCAGGGCCATGGCCACGCACCTGGCTTCGACCACCAGCAGGTCCAAGGATGCTGCGGCATCTGCGGCCGCCAGCAGTGAACGGGAACTCTTGGTCAGGGCGCCGCGCGCCAGGTCTCCGGAGATCTTGGCCAACGGTCCTTGCCGACGGCCGGCAATGTCTTCCAGCAGCCGGTAATCGTCGTCAGTGCCCTCCACAGTGGCGCCGAAAAGGTAGATGCCCGCTGTGGTGAAACGCTGCTGTTCGATGTCGCTGCGTACCCGGGCCAGCAGGCGCTGCTTCACGTCAGGGTCGCCCATCCACCGCCCAGCCATCTCGGCACAGAACTCAGCTACGGACTCGGAGAAGTACGTCCCTACTCCCCTGCAGGTTCTATAGAGGTCCAAGTACCGGCCGGCCTCCACTGAGTTGCCCAGTTGAGCGTAGGCGAAAGCGGTGGCTGCATAGGCCGCCTTGTTCATGTTCATGCTCGGCCGAAGCTCCAACTGGGCAACGGCGGAGCGCAGGGGTTCGATTGCGCTGGCAGGCTTGCCCGCATAGGCGAACGCGAGCCCGACGCCCAGCTCGGTGAGCGCACCACGGTACTGAAGGCGCGAGGACCCCGAGGGAGTGCGGCGCATGAGCTCGATGCACTTCCTCCATTGCCCGGACAAGAGGAGGACAAGGAACGCATGCCTGGCGAAAGATTCCTCCAACTGCGCAGCTCGGTCGGTGCTTCCCAAATGCCGCGAAACGGTCCGCGCGAGTTGTTGGGCTTCCAGCTCCCTGCCCAGCATGCAACGGGCCTCGATCAGGAAGAAGGAGGACTTGAGCCAGTGTTCGCGATCCTCCGCCGGATCCTTGGCCTGTTCCTCTTCCAAGGCCTCAATCATGGCGGCGTACTCGCCCATGTACGTTTGGTACTCGTAGCTGCACAGCCGGAGGCGGTTACGGGCTTTGACCATGGCCTCCGCAGGATAATCCGGCGCCTTGGCTTCGAGCGTTTCCAAGCCGGCGGCGATCACTCCCGGCACCATCGCGGACCGGCCATCAATCCACGTCATTGCCTGGCATTTTGCTGTGATGACTTCAGCGAACTCCAATGGCTCCAAAGCCTCGATGTGGGACTCCGAGACCTCATCCAATGCCTGGGCCGCATGCAGGGGTAGGTCCAACATGAGGTAGGCCGCTGCTTTCAACCGCTGCCCCGGCACCCATTCATCGTCCTTCGGGTCCAGTGACAAGGTGCACTGGATGGCGAAGTTGGGGTCGTAGTCATCCAACGCAGCCCGCCCGGCCGCAAGTGCATGCGCGGCCGACGGCGCGGGCTCGTCCTCGGAGGCATGCATCCACGCCGCGTAACTCAGGAGGTCCTGTGGTGCCAGGGCCTGCAGTTCAGGCTCTTTGGGGCCATGCAGCATCAACCGCAGCTCACGCATGCGACGGGTACTCAGCCAGCCGCGGACCACCTCTCCCACGTACGGGTCCCGGAGCGATACCCAGTGGTCACCGTCCTTTTCAATGGTCAGGAGGGCGGACTCTTCCATGTCAACCAGGACTTCGGTACCGAAGATAGCGGCCAGGTCCAACAGTGTGGCGCGCTGCGCACAGGCCAGGATCTCGACGACGGTCCTGCTGGCCTGCGGTTCGCGCGCCAGTCTGGAACGGACAAAGTCCTCCACCACGGTCGCGCCCTCCAGCTTGATCCGGTCCCGGAGCGTCCAGACGGAGTCGTTGAGGACCAGGTTGCCCGTATGCCGCTGCTCCTCAAGGAGCGCATGCAGGAGCATGGGGTTGCCGCCCACGGCGGAGTGCAGTGACCCCACCAGCGTAGAAGACACATAGTGGCCCAGGACGGAGCCCAGGACCTGCTTGGTCTGTTCCTCGCTGAGCGTGTTCAGGTGGACCTCGCCCAATGATCCTTCAAGGACGAGCCGATGAAAATCGACCGGGAGGTCGCTGGCGCGTTGCACGGTGGCGATGACCTTCGCGGTGCCGGTAGCCATGAGGTTCAACAGCACACCCGTGCTCATGGGGTCCATGCCGCCGGCGTTGTCCACAATGAAAACGGTGTCGCGGCCAGCGGCTTCTGTCCTGATCAGCTTGGTGACCGCGTGCAGGATACCCGTAGGTGAGCCCACGGCCCCTGAAGGCAATCGGGCCAACAGGAAACCGAGGCATCCGTAAGGGGTTTGGCCGCTGGCTACGGTGTTACGCAGTTGGAGGCTGTGAACTTTGGGGCCCAGTGAAGATACCACTGCCCTCGCCAGGCCCGACTTGCCGATGCCCCGTTCCCCGGTGAGGACCACTCCATAGGCGTCGGGCGATTCCAGATGTTTGCCCGCTTTGGACAAATCGTGGCTCCGGGCCAACAGTGACCATGTTTGACGGTCTGTTGGGCCGCCCACATGATCGGGAGCCGCAGCCCTCGCTGCGCCCCCACCGCTCCTGTTTAGCAACTCCGCCGACATCCGCATCCTTAGCTACACATCCGCGACAGTCCCCCACCGCTTACTTGCGTACCATGCACACTACCGCCGGGCGCCCGCACTTTGTAGGCCTTAGGGTCCCCGGGACCGTCAGGCTTTGATCAGGCTTTCCTCAAGATTTGCTCAAGCTTTGGCCGGGTGATGCTTCTGTTGCGCAGCCAGCAAGCCCTGGTCCATGAGCAACTCCACAGCATCGGCCGCCTCGTCCACGAGGAGCGGCAGTTCCTCCTTTTCCGCGGTGGCGAAATCCCGGAGGACATAGTCCGCCGTCTCCATGCGCCCCGGAGGCCGACCCACCCCTACGCGGACACGCAGGTAGTCCTTCGTCGCAAGTGCCTTGGAGATGTCGCGGAGGCCATTATGGCCGCCCTCGCCGCCGCCGATTTTTAACTTGACAGTGTTAAAAGGGATGTCGATCTCATCGTGCACAGCTATGACATGGTCCGGCGTGATGTCGAAGAAGTTGCACAGCCCTGCCACGGGGCCTCCCGAAACGTTCATGTACGTCATGGGCTTTGCCAGCACCACGCGGGGACCTCCAAAGCCCAGCCGCCCCTCCACAACCTGAGCCCGGGCCTTATGTACCTTGAACTTCCCGCCCATACGGGAAGCCAGCTCATCCAGCACCATCTGGCCCACATTGTGCCGGTTGTTGCTGTACTCGCTGCCGGGGTTGCCGAGGCCGACAATCAGCCAGGTGTCAGTCATGGTCTCATCCTAGGGAAGCGTTGGTTAACCAGCAGGAATTAGGGGTGGCAAAGAAGAAAGTGGCCGGGACCCCAAGGGTGCCCGGCCACTCAACGGCGTAAGCCTCAAGCAGTCAGAAGACTACTCGGCAGCAGCGTCCGTGGTCTCTTCTTCTTCGGAGCCAGCGGCTTCGGCGATGCGGACCACCAGGGTGTCACCTTCGGTGAGCAGGGTGGAGCCCTTCGGCAGCACGAGGTCGGCAGCGTGGATGCTCTCGCCGGCCTTGAGGCCATCGATGTTGACCTCGACGGCGGTGGGCACGTGGGTTGCCTCAGCTTCGAGGGACACTGTGGTGGCTTCGAGGCTGGCGACAGCACCCGGAGCAACTTCACCGGAAACGTGGATGGCGATGTCGACGGTAACCTTCTCGCCGGCCTTCACGGTCTGGAGGTCAACGTGCTCGATGATCTGCTTTACGGGATCGCGCTGGATGTCCTTGACGAGCGTGAGGTGCTGCTCGCCGTCGACGTCGATTGCCAGCAGGGCGTTGGAAACGCGAACTGCCAGCGTGGTGGCGCGGCCCGGCAGGTTGATGTGGATCGGCTCTGCGCCGTGGCCGTAGATAACAGCCGGGATCTGGCCGGCCATGCGTGCGCGGCGGGCGAAACCCTTGCCGAATTCGGTGCGCAGTTCTGCGGTGAGCTTCTGCTCAGACATGTGTACTCCTTGATTACTGTGGCACCCGGAAAGTCCGGGCCGGTCTATCAGCAAGGGCGGAGGTCTGGAGACCTTCTACGCCGGGCTGAAATCGGCCGCCGAGCAGCCGTTCCGCCTGTGTTGAAGGAGATGCAGACCCAGTCGATAACGGAGACCCGCAACCCTGGTCCACAAAATGCGAACCGGATGTGCTCTCCCTCGCCAAGGTATCCCCAAGAGTTTAGCAGCGGTACGCGCTGTTTCTAAAAACGTGCAACGAAAACAGGCCACCCACCGCCCGAAGGCGGCGGATGGCCCGCTCAAATTCAGCAGTCCGGCGTTACGCTTTGCCGTCGAAGAGGCTGGTGACCGAACCGTCGTCGAACACTTCACGGATGGCACGTGCGATCAACGGTGCGATCGACAACACCGTCAGCGACGGGAAGCGCTTCTCGGCCGGGATGGGCAGGGTGTTGGTGACCACAACTTCGCGGGCACCGGAATCAGCCAGGCGCTGCGCGGCGGGATCGGAGAAGACCGCGTGGGTGCAGGCAATGATGACATCCTTGGCGCCTGCGTTCTTCAGGACCTGGACGGCCCCGGAGATGGTTCCACCGGTGTCGATCATGTCGTCAATAAGGACACAGGTGCGCCCTTCGACCTGGCCAACGACGGTCTTGGAGACGGCCTGGTTGGGCACTGTAAGGTCGCGGCTCTTGTGAACGAACGCGAGCGGGGCACCGCCCAGGCGTTCAGCCCACTGCTCGGCAACGCGGACGCGGCCGGTGTCGGGCGAAACAACCGTGATGTTGTCAGCCTCAACCTTGGTGCGGATGTAATCGGCCAGCAGCGGGATAGCCATCAGGTGGTCCACGGGGCCGTCGAAGAAGCCCTGGATCTGCGAGGTGTGCAGGTCAACGGACATAATGCGGTCCGCGCCGGCGGTCTTGTAGAGATCGGCAACCAGGCGGGCGGAGATGGGCTCGCGGCCGCGGCCCTTCTTGTCCTGGCGGGAGTACGGGTAGAACGGGGAAACAACCGTGATCCTCTTGGCCGAGGCGCGCTTGAGGGAGTCGATCATGATCAACTGCTCCATGAGCCAGTTGTTCAACGGAGCCGGGTGGGCCTGGATGACGAAGGCATCGGTGCCTCGCACGCTCTCGGCCGAACGGACGTAGATTTCCCCGTTTGCGAAGTCGTAGGCATCGATGGGCAGGAGCTCGGTCTCCAGCTCCTTCGCGATTTCCTGCGCCAGCTCCGGATGCGCCCTTCCGGCGGCGAGAATCAGTTTCTTCTCGCCGTGTGCGGTAATTTCGCTCATGCCTGTTTGCCTTCTTCTATGGTTGCCGGGGATTGTGAAGATGTGGATGCTGATGCCGGTTCCTGCGCGGCTTCGGCCAGCTTCGCGGAGGAGGTGCCCGGCCGGTTGGCTGCTACCCAGCCCTCGGCGTTACGCTGTGCGGCCAGGCTGAGGGCGAGGGCTCCCGCGGGAACGTCCTTGCGGATGACCGCCCCGGCGCCGCTGTATGCGCCGTCGCCCACTGTCACAGGGGCCACGAAGACCGTGTTTGAACCCGTGCGGACGCCCGAGCCAATCAGAGTGCGGTGCTTCTTCTCGCCGTCGTAGTTGGCGGTGATGTTGCCGCAACCGATGTTGGTGTCTTCGCCGATTTCAGCATCACCGGCGTAGCCCAGGTGGGACAGTTTGGAGCCGCGGCCGATTGTCACGTTCTTGGTTTCGTAGAACGCGCCGATCTTGCCTGTTTCGCCCAGGACCGTACCGGGGCGGAGGTAGGTGAACGGCCCAACGCTCGCCTTGGCACCGATGGTGGAGCCGGAACCGTGCGTTCGGATCACCTTTGCGCCCTCGCCAACGTTGACGTCGGTCAAAGTGGTGTCAGGACCGACGACGGCGTCCCTCGCCACCGTGGTGGAACCGTGCAGTTGGGTGTTGGGCAACAAGCGGACGTCTTCGTCGAGCGTCACGGTGGAATCGATCCACGTGGTGGCGGGATCCACCACTGTCACGCCAGCACGCATCCAGGACTCGATGATGCGGCGGTTGTGCTCCGCGCCAAGGGCGGACAGTTGGATGCGGTCATTGGCACCCTCAACCTGCCAGCGGTCCTCAGTCACGACGGCGGCAACCCGGCCGCCGGCGTCACGGGCCAACCCGAGGACGTCGGTCAGGTACATCTCGCTCTGCGCGTTGTCCGTGGTGACCTTCGCCAGCGCATCGCGCAATACGGCGGCGTCGAAAGCGTAGATACCGGAGTTGACCTCGCGAATGGCGCGCTCGGTTTCGCTGGCGTCCTTGTGCTCGCGAATACCGGTAACGGTGCCGTCCTCGGCCCGAAGGATCCGGCCATAGCCGGTTGCGTCGTCCAGCACTGCAGTGAGGACCGTGACGGCGTTGCCCTCAGCCTCGTGCGTTGCCACAAGTTCGCCGAGCAGTTGTCCGGTCAGCAGCGGGACATCGCCGTAGGTGACCACCACGGTGCCGGAAAGTTCAGCTTCGCCGTCCAGCGCGTTGAGCGCCACCTCCACCGCGCGTCCCGTGCCGGGAACTTCGTCCTGGTCAACAATCAATGCTTCCGGATCCAGCCCCGTGACGTGCTCGGCTACGCGGTCACGTTCATGACGGACAACCAAGGCCAGCTTCAGCGGATTGATGGCACGCGCTGCGAGGAGAGCGTGGCCCACCATGGAGCGGCCGCCGATTTCGTGGAGAATTTTGGGAGTCCGCGACTTCATGCGCGTTCCGGCACCTGCGGCCAAAACGATCACCGCTGCGGGACCGGTGGTTTCGGGGCTCACGTACTGGCTCTCCTTGCTCGGTATGTCCCGGGTAACCCGGCTTCGGAAAGCTGCCATCCAGCAATGGACCCAGGCACCGTGAGAGCCGCTACAGGTACAGAGAAGGAGCGCATTTTCCGACCGTTCCGCCCATAGGATTCGAACCTATACTCCACGGCTCCAAAGGCCGGGGTGCTGCCATTACACCAGAGCGGACCGTGCATGATTCATCCCCCGGATCTTGCATTCCGGAGGGTTTCCCGGATCACCGGGATGCACACACAAGAATCTAGTTTGCCATGACCAATGCGTGCTTCGCGACTTGACCGCTCCGTGGCCCCTCCGGGATGCACGCTTCCACCCGCTAAGCACCCGCCCATCACCCGTATCCTCAGTCACTTAGGGCATGATGGTCACGTGAGCAACCGCACTGAACTCCCCCGGCCAGCGGCCGCCTCCGAGCACGGAGGTCACGTCCCCAACGGCCCCGCAGTTCGCGTACGGATGACCGGACAGCAGCGGAAATCACAACTCGTCGGCATTGGTCGTGCCCTCTTCGCTGCCCGCGGACTGGATGGCACCACCATTGAGGAAATCGCCGCCGCCGCAGGCGTCTCCAAGCCCGTGATCTACGAACACTTCGGCTCCAAGGAAGGCCTGTACCGCCAAGTGGTCGAGACCGAATTCCGGATCCTCCTGGACTCCATTACCGAAGCCCTCAGCACCGAAGCCAAGCCCCGCGTGCTGGTCGAACGCGCTGCGCTGGCCCTCCTCGGCTATATCGAAGACCGCACCGACGGCTTCCGGATCCTCATGAGGGACGCCCCGCCATCACAGCCCGAAGGCGCCTTCTCCACGCTGCTCTCCCATGTCACCGCCCGGGTGGAACACCTGCTCTCCGACGAATTCGCGCGCCGTGGATTCAGCGCAGCAGACGGAGCCATGTACGCGCAGATGCTCGTGGGAATGGTGGCCATGACCGGCCAGTGGTGGCTTGACAGCCGCACGCCCGACAAACGGGCAGTTGCCGCCCACCTGGTGAACCTGGCGTGGAACGGCCTGACGGGCCTGCAAAAAGAGCCCGGCCTCCGCAGCGAAGGCTAGCCGAACCCTCTCTCACATCTGCTCCAGAGCGCCTGTTCCGTCGCTGCGCCGCTTTCCCGGTGTTGGGCATCAACGGAATAGCGGGTTGGCGACGTGCTCCAGGTCAACTTCCGAGGGATGTGAGCGAGCGTGGCTCCACCGCGGTTTGGGACGTCCCGCAAAGGAGCGCATCGCGGCGCATCGGGAATCGGAGGTCGCCCAGCGACCGGAGTTTCCCCTTTGCGTCGTGTCTAAGCGACGGCGAGACGTTCCTCACCGCTAAGCGACGGCGAGACGTCCCGCACCGCCAAGCGACGGCGAGACGCCTCTGACAAGCCGCCGCACTACTCACCGAGGATTTCGGCGGCCTCCAGCCACTCCAGCTCCAGGCCCTCTTTCTCCTCGAGCAACTCCTGAAGTTTGGCGTTGAGCTCTCCCAAGGCGTCGAAGTCACCGGATTCGGACTTGGCGGCCATCTGGGTGTGGAGCTTTTCTTCCTGCTGGGAAATCTTGCCAAGTTGGCGGTCGATCCTGTTGAGGTCCTTGCGGGCTTCACGTTTCTCGGCTTCGCTGGCTCCGGACGGAGCGGCAGCACCTGATGAACCGCCGCTTGCCGAGGTGGGAGCACCTGAGCCGCCACCAACGGCACCGGAAGCCAGTGCAGCTTCCCGAAGTTCCAGATACTGGTCCACACCGCCGGGAAGACCACGAAGTTTGCCGTCTCCCAGCAACGCCATCTGGTTGTCGGTGACACGTTCCAGGAGGTAGCGGTCGTGGCTGACCACCACAAGGGTTCCGGGCCAGCCGTCCAGGACGTCTTCGACGGCGGCCAAGGTGTCGGTGTCGAGGTCGTTGGTGGGTTCGTCGAGCATGAGCACGTTGGGCTCCCCTACCAGCAGGCGCAAGAGCTGGAGCCGACGCCGTTCACCACCGGAGAGGTCGCTGACGGGTGTCCACTGCTTTTCCTTGGTGAACCCGAGTTGTTCCACGAGCTGGCCGGCGGTGAATTCCTTGCCGCCCACGCTGAAGGACCGTTTTTCGCGTTCGATGACCTCAATGACACGCAGGTCGGAGACCTCGTCGAGCTCTTTGACGTCCTGGGTCAGCACTGCGGTGACCACGGTCTTGCCTCGCTTGACCTTCCCCGAGCTCGGCTGGATTTCGCCGTTCAGCAGCTTCAGGAGCGTTGACTTGCCGGCACCGTTCACGCCCACCAGGCCGAGCCGTTCCCCCGGCGCCAGCCGCAGGGTGATGTTGTCGAAAAGTTTCTGCCCTTCCTCCCCGTCCAGAAAGTCCAGCGTCACGTTCTCGAGGTCCAGCACATCCTTGCCCAAGCGTGCAGTAGCCATCTTGCTGAGGGCCACGGAATCGCGGGGGTCGGGAACGTCGGCAATGAGGTCGTTGGCAGCCTCGATGCGGAACTTGGGCTTTGCGGTTCGGGCGGGAGCACCGCGCCTCAACCAGGCCAGTTCCTTTTTCACGAGCTGCTGCCGTTTACCTTCGACGACGGCGGCCATGCGGTCACGCTCGGCGCGTGCCAAAACGTAGGCTGCGTACCCGCCGTCGAACATGTCCACCATGGCGTCGTGGACTTCCCAGGTGTAGTTACAGACTTCGTCGAGGAACCAGCGGTCGTGGGTGACCACCAGGAAGGCGCCCTGGTTTGCGCGCCAACGTGTTTTGAGGTGCCGGGCCAGCCAGGCTACGCCCTCGACGTCGAGGTGGTTGGTGGGTTCGTCCAGCATGATGACGTCGTGGTCTTCGATGAGAAGCTTGGCCAGCGCAACACGGCGTTTTTGGCCACCGGACAGCGCGTGGACGTTGGCATGCCAATCGACGTCACCCACCAGTCCGCCCATGACTTCGCGGATTTTCGCGTTGGCTGCCCATTCATGGTCCGCGCGGTCGCCAACAATCGCAGCGCCCACTGTGAGGTCGCCGTCAAGAACGTCGCCCTGGTCCAGATAGCCGACGTTGACCTCCCCGCGCTTGGTGACGCGGCCGGAGTCCGGCGTCGAGCGTAGGGCAAGCAGGCGCATGAGCGTCGACTTACCGTCGCCGTTGCGCCCCACCATGCCGATGCGGTCGCCGTCCTCCAAGCCGAGGGTGACGCCGTCGAGGACAGTGCGGGTAGCGAACGAAACGGTGAGGTTTTCGCCGCCGAGCAGGTGGGCCAATGGGTACTACTTTCTGCTGCTGGAATGCGGAGGTACAGGAGCTGGAGGATACTACAGGAGGGTATCGGAGATGATCCGGGCGCCGGGCACGGGACCGTGAACGGCCAGGGCATAGTGTCCACGGTGACTCAACTCTTCGGCAAGAACCGTTGCCGAGACGGAATCCCGGGCCAACAGGGCTATGGTGGGCCCCGAGCCGGACACCATGCCTGCAAGGGCGCCGCGCGCCTCGCCGAGTCCGATGGTGTCGCGAAGCTGCGGCGCCAACGCTATGGAGGCCCGCTGGAGATCGTTGATCAGCACCCGGCTGAGGGTTTCGGGATCGCCGTTCCGCAGGGCCTGGAGGATAGTGGGATCCACGTCAACGGGCTCGGGAATCCTGACGCCTTCAGAGTCCCGAAGTCCGTCCAGAACGCGGAACACGTCAGGTGTGGACAGTCCGTAGTCGGCGAAAACAAGCACCCAGTTCGTTTGCGCCTTGGCCAGGGCCGGCGATAGTTTATCTCCCACGCCAAGCCCGACGGCGGTGCCTCCCAGGAGCGAGAACGGCACGTCTGCGCCCAACTCGGCGGCCAGGTGCGCGAGTTCCTCGCGTGAAAGGCCGCTGTTCCAGAGGGCATCGCAAGCCAACAGGGTGGCTGCGGCGTCTGCGGAGCCACCGCCCATGCCGCCGGCAACGGGAACCCGCTTGGTGATTTCCAAGTGCACACCGGTTGGTTTCTCGGACATTTCAGCCATGATGGCCGCAGCCTTGTAGGCGAGATTGCGCTCGTCCAAGGGAATGTCTACGCCGTCCAAGTCCAGCGTGCTGTCCGGACTGATGCTGACGGTGATTCCTTCAGCTTCTGTACTTGTTGCTGCCACTTCCTCGTATAGGGAGACTGCGAGGTACACGCTGGCCACCGAATGGTAGCCGTCGGGCCGCAACGGCCCCACGCTCAGTGACACGTTGATCTTCCCCGGGGCTTTAACGCGAACCGTGCGGGCATGGAAGCGATCCCTGGCGAACGGGAGGCTGCTTGGCTTGCGGCTACCCGGGTTCATGCGTCAACGGGGTGGCGGGCTTCGGCGATCTTGACGTAGGCGTGGATGTCCAGGACCTCGCCGCGTGCGGTGGGGTCAACGCCGGCAGCTACCAGGCAGCGCTCCGCTTCGGAGGCGCTTCCGGCCCACCCGGCGAGTGCCGCGCGCAGCGTTTTCCTCCGTTGGGCGAAGGCAGCATCGATGACTGCGAACACCTGTTCCCGGGTGGCGTGCGTTTGGGGCGGATCATGGCGTGTGAACGCAACGAGCCCTGAATGGATCTTCGGCGCAGGCCAGAACACGTTCATCCCGATGACGCCGGCCTTGCGCATATGCCCGTACCAGGCTGCCTTGACCGATGGGACGCCGTAAATCTTGGAACCGGGTGTGGCGGCAAGGCGATCGGCAACCTCGTCCTGCACCATGACCAGTCCATGTTGGAGGCTGGGGAAATGCTGCAGCAGGTGAAGCACAACCGGCACGGCCACGTTGTAGGGCAGGTTGGCCACCAACGCGGTAGGAGGCATCGGCAGTTCAGTGACCTTCATGGCGTCGGAGAGCACCAGATGGAAGTTGTCTTCCGCCCCGGGCCGCCAGGCCTGCACGGTCGCCGGCAGCTTTGCTGCCAACACCGGATCGATTTCGACGGCGACCACAGCCTTGGCAGCGTCCAGCAAACCGAGGGTCAGGGAGCCAAGGCCAGGGCCTACTTCCAGCACGGTCTCGTCGTCGCCAATGTTGGCTGCAGCCACAATCCTGCGGATGGTGTTGCCGTCGATCACAAAGTTCTGCCCCAGTGTTTTCGTGGGGCGTACACCGATTTCCCCGGCGAGCCGTCGGATATCTGTGGCGCCCATCAAGGGCGCGACGGCGGCGGGTTCGGAATTCGGTTCAGTCACCTTGGTATCGTATCGCCTGTGCGGGGTCAGGCGGCGCTGGCGCAGCCCCAGTCCCGGAGGCCGTTCTTGGCGTAAAGGCGGTTGGCGATGTCAATCTGCTGTGCCTTGGTGGCAAGGCTGGCGTTGGGAGCGTAGGCTCCACCGCCATTGGCAAGCCAGGTGGGGCTGGAGAACTGCAGGCCGCCGTAGTAGCCGTTACCGGTGTTGATCGACCAGTTTCCACCGGATTCACACTGGGCAATCCTGTCCCACATGGCTTCGTTGGGAGCACCGGTGGGGCCGCTGGCTGCGGGTGCTGCGGCCGCGGCCGCTGCCTGGGGGGCAGGAGTCGGGACGGGGCGGGCCTTGGTGCCCACGCTGATCTTTTCGGTTACCGGCTCGGTGGCGACGCTGCTGGAGGCAAGGGTGCGGGACGCTTCACGGCCGTCCACGAGGACAAGCTTGAAGGTCTTGACGAGGGATCCGGCCGCGCCTTCCTGCGTCACTTTCTCTTCGCCCTTGAAGAGTTCGGCGCTATCGCTCTTCACGCTTTCGAAGGGTACTTCTTCGGTGACTTCGGCGGTCTTGCTGGTATCCACGCGGGAGACCTTAATGACCATGTCCTGCACAACGGGGGCATTGCCCGGCTGGGAGATGCGATCGTTCGCGCCGAGGGTGATTCCTGTGTCCTTGAGCACCGTGGCGACGTCGTCCGCCGTCGTGGTGGTGCTGGTGTCCTTGCCGTCGGCTACCACGCTGATGGTCTTGGGCGTGGAAATGGAAACGAACGAGCCAGTCACTTCCAAGGATGCTTCTTTGGGCTGGGAGATCTCGGAGGAGCTTGCTACGCCGAGTTCGCTGACCAGGCCTGCAACGTCAGGGGCCGTGGTGTTCACGGTCTTCCGGGCGCCGTCCAGTTCAATGGACACGGCCTTGGCCAGGTTGACGTTCACTACGGATCCGTTTTCGACCCGCGCGTCAAGTGCCGGCGAAACGCGGTCTGCGTCCTTCAACTCGACCTTGGCTGCTTTGACCACCTGGTCAACCGTGCCGCCGAAGGTCTGGATGGAGCTCACTTTGCCGTCCACGTTGAGGGTGACGGTCTTGTTGTTGCCCACGAAGGCCACTACACCAACCACCAGTGCCGCAACTACCAGCAACTGGGTACCTACTTTGAGGAAACTGAACTTGCCATCCGTTGTGAAGAACTTGATCACGATCGCCCATTACTCTCAGACCATCCGGGCACGGGGAAAAGCGCAAAAGTAATGCCGACCGCAAAACGATAGGGCCAGGCAATAAGCCTGGTCCCACACTTGCTGCCGGCATCTGCGCCGCCAAAAAACATTCAACTGAATGCTCCCAAATGAAGGGGAGCAGTTGTCCGAAGGCCTTCCCCGACCCCGGCTACTTGTTTAACACAGTAACCGATCCGTTATAAACGAACCAAGAATCGTGCATACCGGGTATTCAAGGTCACAATCCACGTAGCTGGGAAAAAGGCACTCTAGGCCCATGAACCATAGGCGTTCACGGTATTTTCGGCCAGTCGCGAACAAAGTTCGGTCAAGTCATCTCCTGTCACGTCAGCCATGGACCGGACGGTGTAAGGGACCATGTAACTCGCATTCGGCCTCCCCCGGTGGGGATGCGGCGTAAGGAAAGGCGAATCGGTTTCCACCAGAATCCTGCTCGGCTCTGCGATCGCCAGGGCTGCGCGGAGATTCCCGGCGTTCTTGAACGTCATGGTTCCGGCAAAAGACATGTACCAGCCGTTTTCGTTGCAGATCCGGGCAAGCTCCTCATCTCCGGAGAAGCAGTGGAACACCACGCGATCGGGGGCGCCTTCCTCGCGGAGGACCTGAACTACGTCATCATGGGCATCGCGATCGTGAATTTGAAGCGTCAGCCCGAGTCTCTTGGCGATGTCTATGTGTCGCCGGAAGGAGTACCGCTGATGGGCCAAACCCTCTCCATGGGTCCTGAAGAAATCCAGCCCGGTCTCGCCGATGGCACGGATCCGGGGGTGACCGGCCAGCGCCTCGATCTCGGCGAGCGCCGATTCCAGCTCACCATGGGCTGCATATTCGGGGGCATCGTTGGGGTGAATTGCCACGGCACCGAGCAGCCGGGGATCAGCTTCCACCGCCTGCACTGTGAATCGGGAAGATTCGAGGTCGCATCCGACTTGCACGGCACCCTGCACACCAACGGCTTCGGCGGAGTCCATCGCATCCCTGACCGAGACCTCGATCAAACCGTGCCTGAAGTCCAGATGCGTGTGGTTGTCCATCACGGGCACGGGCAGGGGTTCGGGCGCTGGCGGGTACTCCCGGCGGGAGTCGTTTTGGCCTGCTGCATCGGAAGGCGCCCGGTACGGTGCGGGGGCAAGGGGATTGCACATGCTTCCACCTTAATCGGACCGTGGTCCTCCCCGGGCACCCGGGAGGAGGGAGGCGTAGATTCCCTGCGCCACATAAATTGCGGAGCACTATGTTAGCGCGGGCCAATGTCTGGGTAGTCTGGAACGGACAAGCGGCCACCACCAGCAGCGCTCAGCTAAGACAGCTGCTGCCGGGGCCACGGCTGAAGGGCAATCCATGGAGTCCAAGCGACAAGTCACCGTTGAACCATCTCCTGATCAAGGCGAGGCGTACAGTCCTCTGCCGCGTGACGGCGCGGGGCTCAACGGGCATCGGCCGCATGTCATGGATCCGGAGCGGTTCCACGATGCCAGTGAGCGCATCCTTGGTTCCATCAACAAGGTCATCGACGGAAAGGCCGACGCCGCCAAGCTCGCCCTTACTGTGTTGCTGGCCCAAGGCCATCTCCTGCTGGAGGATGTGCCGGGCGTCGGCAAGACCCTCCTCGCAAAGACGCTGGCCCGTACCGTGGACTGCACGGTGTCCCGCATCCAGTTCACGCCGGACCTGCTGCCCTCTGATGTCACCGGCGTGTCCATCTACAACCAGTCTTCCCGGCAGTTCGAATTCCGGCCAGGAGCAGTGTTCGCGAACATCGTCATCGGCGACGAAATCAACCGCGCTTCGGCCAAAACACAGTCGGCCCTCCTCGAATGCATGGAAGAGCATCAGGTGACCGTGGACGGTCATTCCTATCAGTTGGGTTTGCCTTTCATGGTGGTAGCTACGCAGAACCCCATTGAGATGGAGGGCACGTACCCGCTGCCGGAGGCACAGCGTGACCGCTTCATGGCCAGGATTTCCATGGGCTATCCGGACAGGGACGCCGAGATCGAGATGTTGGAGACGCATCAGGCGTCCTCGCCTTTGATCAAGGTCACTCCCGTGGTGACGGCCGCCGATGTGTCTGCCATGATCGCCACGGTCCAGCAGGTCCATGTCTCCACAGCCATCAAGGAGTACACCGTGGCCATTGGGCGGGCCACCCGCGAAAGTGCCCGCCTCCGTCTTGGCGCGAGTCCCCGGTCCTTGCTGCAACTCCTCCGGGCGGCCAAGGCCACGGCAGCACTGGACGGCCGTGATTTCGTTCTTCCGGACGATGTGGTGGACGTGGCTGAATCGGTGCTGGCCCACCGCATCATCCTTGACCGCAAGGCCGCAAGTTCGGGTGACACGCCGCAGAGCATCCTCCGCGGCATCTTCGCTTCCCTGCCCGTTGCCCAGGAACCCCCCGGCACGTGGCGCAGGGACAGGCACAGCGTTTAGGAGAGATGCCGGTATGGCGCTCATGGATCGGCTCCCCAAGCACTTATTCACCAACCGCGGCTGGGGAATCCTGGCAGCCGGGGCCCTGTCCTTGGGGTGCGCCTACGTCCTGGGCAGGCGGGATCTCCTGACTCTGGCCGTCCTGTTGATTGTCCTGCCAATAGTCGCGCTGGCCGGAGTCCGGGTGCTCAAACCCAAGTTCCAGGTGTACCGGGAGTTCAACCCGTCCACCGTGGAGACATCCGGCACCACCACTGTCCGCCTCGCTGTTGCCCGGTCTTCGTATTCCGCCAGGCACGTGATCATGGAGGAGCAACTGCCTCCCCGTTTCGGCGAGCCTCCCGCATTCCGCTTTCCCGCCCGCTCAGCCTCCGGAGGCACCAGCCGCTACGAATACCATCTGCGCTCGGGCAAGCGGGGACAGTTCCGGATCGGTCCGGTTACTGCGGAGTTCAGTGACCCCTTCGGCTTGTCGCTCCGGCGACATGCAATCGACGACGGCGACATCCTCACCGTGACGCCCGCCGCCGTCGAACTTCCCGTCACTGGCCTCGCCGGTGCGCGCGGAAACGATGGCGTGACGGCGACCCGGATCCGGGCCAATCCCAGCGATGACGACATCATGACCCGTGAGTACCGGCACGGTGATCCCATGCGCCGCGTTCACTGGGCAGCGACTGCCCGCCATGGCCAGCTCATGGTGCGCCAGGAGGAGTCGGTGACAACTCCCGAAGCGACTCTCATCCTTGACCAGAGATTCAGGGCTTTTGCCGCCGGAACCGGTTCGGTTTTCGGTGGCCACGACGAAGATTCGGATCTGGTCACCAGTACCAACTTCGAATGGATTGTCACGGCGGCCATGTCCATCACCGCGCACTTGGCCGAACGGAACTATTCCTTGCGGCTCCTTGACTCGTTCGGCGGCCCGGCGTTCCGTCGTTCGCGGTCTGCACCGGACCCGGAGGCGGAGGAATTTTCGGCGTTGGGCGGCCTTCAGGCCATCGCCGAAGGCCTGGCAGCCGTGGAGCTTAGCGGTCCCAGGCACACCAGGATGGAGCACCACAGGAGCGAGCATAGCCCGGAACACCAGCACAGCGCAGAACACAAAGCTGACTCCCCTGGCGCGACAAGCGCGGAAAATGCTGATTTTCCCTTCAACGACCGTCTGATGGACAAACTCTCTGCGCACCGTTTGCGCGGTCCCCTGCTTGCCTTGGTAGGTAACCTCTCCCTTGCCGAGGCAAGGGCACTTGCCCCGGCGGCCGGGTACGGCGCCAACGCGTTCGCCTTGGTGATGACCGATGCTTCCCGGAACAACGAGGAAGTACTTGAAATTTTGCGTCTCGCAGGTTGGAGAGCAGCCGCTGTCACATCAAAAACCCCCTTGACGGCTGCCTGGTCAGCCTTCGACGAGGGCGGCATCGTAGAGGCTGCCGACGCAGCCATGGATGTCCGGCGTGGAGCGGCGGTGCCACGATGACTGCTACCTCCCATCGCGGATCCCCCAGCGCCCCCGCCCAACCGGGCGGCACGTCCGGCACGCCTGTGTCGGGTAAACCGCCCCGGCCGCAGGCGCCGGGGCCAGGTGCCTATCCGTGGGCCATGGCAGCATCAGTGGCGGTTGCCGTTCTTGGTGCTGCACTGTCCCTGAATGGTGTCCTCAGGGGCTGGGCCTGGTTCATGCCGCTGATCACCACGGTGGTAGTGGTGGCGCTGACGCTGGCCGTCCTTCGGGCCCTCCGTGCCCAGCCGCTGATTGCCACTTTGGGCGCCTTTGCCTCGCTGGCCGGCGTGCTTAGCTTCATCTTCTGCCGTCAGGAAAGCCTGGCTGGGTTTATCCCCACCACCGGAACCTTTACCGCCGTCGGACGCCTCATTAAACGGGCCGCCGAGACAGTAGTGTCTGAAAGCGCCCCGGTGGCACCGAACGCGGGGATCGTTTTCGTCATGTGTGCCTGCCTTGGGCTCCTGGTGATCTTGATCGATGCCTTGGCCGTTCCCCTGTCCATGCCTGCAGCCAGTGGCATTGGCCTGCTGGCAGTCATGGTGGTCCCGGCCACCATCAAGCCCCAAAGCGTGGGCGTGGCAGGGTTCATCGGCGCGGCCGTGGGCTACCTGCTGATCCTCGGGTGCAGCCACTGGTTCGCCCCTGACGCCAGGCTCCAATCCGGTTCGGGACGCGGTGCCGGCCAGTTCAGGCGCTCAATCCTCACCGGTGGCTTGGCGCTGGCATTGACCATGACGGTGCCCCTTGCCATACCCGGCTTCGAGACAGGCACGTTTCCGCAGGGCTCACGGCTCAGTCCCTGGGGCACGTCCAACGGGCTCAATCCCATGATCACCCTGGGCAACAGCCTCCGGAGTCCCACCGGTTCGGGTCGCATCACCTATGCCACCAGCGCGGACACACCCCTGTATTTGCGGTCGGTCACCATCGACAACTTTGACGGCGAAACCTGGGCGCCGGATGATCGTGGGGCTGAGCGCCGCGTAGGTGTGGACAGGATCGAGACCGGGTACGCCGTTCAGGGCGAGGTGGTGAACGCCGTGACGTCCGTCAACGCGGGCCTGTTCACCAGTCCGTACCTCCCGGCCCCGTTTGCCCCGGCCTCGGTGAATGGCCTCAACGGGCGCTGGACTTGGGATCCGGCCACTTTAAGCATCATGAGCACGGAGACCACAACCCGTGCGCAACGGTACGTCGTTTTCTCCGCAGCTCCCAAAATCACCGCACAATCCCTGTCCCAGGCCAATGCCGTTCCGAGGGGTATTTCTGAGAACTTCCTGAGGATTCCGGGCAATCTTCCGGACATCGTGCGGCAAACAGCCGACTCCGTCACGGCATCCGCGGGCAGCAACTATGCCAAGGCCTTGGCCCTCCAGAAGTATCTCCGTTCCGGCGAGTTCACCTACTCCCTGCAGGCTCCCGTGCAGAACGGCTATGACGGAAACGGGCTCTCGGTCCTGGCGGATTTCCTCGCAGTGAAGAGCGGCTACTGTGTCCACTTCGCCTCGGCAATGGCTGTCATGGCGCGCGCCGAAGGCATACCAAGCCGCATCGCCGTGGGCTACGCACCAGGTCGGCTCACGGGCGAGTCGGTGGCCTTGGTCGGCCAGGGTTCCTTTCCTGAGTACGAGGTGGACGCCCGGGATGCCCACGCATGGCCCGAACTCTACTTCGAGGGACTCGGCTGGGTTCCCTTTGAGCCCACACCGTCGCGGGGGGTCGTTCCCGAATACGCCACGGAATCTTCGGTTGCGGGCAATCTCAGCACCAATGCCGATGAGAAAGAGGTCCTCACCACCCCTGCCCCCGTTGCGACTCCCGCCATACCCCTCCCGGGCGTGGAAACTCCCGGCTCACGATCCGCACCAACGAACCCCCTGCCGGCGATCGGGGCCGCCACGGTCGGCGTATTGCTGCTTGCAGGTTTCCTCTGGTCGCCGAGGCTGAGCAGGACGGTTCTCCGACGACGCAGGCTGAACCAAAAACCTCCGGATGAAGGCGGCATTCCCGGGGTCAAGGATCCTGCCCCTGAACTTGCATGGGCGGAGCTCCAGGACCTCGCAACCGACTACGGCGTCCCGTCAACTCCCAGCGAAACCCCGAGGCACTTTTCCGCCCGGCTACGGTCCAGTACCGCACTGGGTGACGCAGAAGGGCTCGATGACGCCGCACACGCAGCAGTCGCGTCCCTCACCTCGGACTTCGAACGGCAACGCTACGGACGCTTGACTGCGCCGGCACCGCCAGCGGGCGGCCGCATCGCCGTCGTCCGTGAGGCGTTGCGAAACAATGCCCGCTGGTTGGTGCGCTTCCGCGCTGACTGGCTGCCGCCGTCGATGATGCAGCGCTGGGTCCACGCACTCGGGGCGCCGTTCCGGGCGGTTGGGAGGCTTGGCAGGGCCGTTGGGTGGGCGGTTGCCCGGTGGTGGCACAGGCTCAGGGGCCTGCTCCCCCAGCGCCGGTAGGTTCCGCCCCGGACAGCCAAGGGCCCGGCACGGGAACTTGTGGTTCCGGTGCCGGGCCCTTGCATGCATCAACCGTTCTTGTTGCGAGAGCGGCTGACCGGGTCCGGTACTGCCTAGTCGGCGTACGGGTCCGCGATACCTACGTACTGGGTGTACAGGTACTCTTCGATGCCTTCGGAGCCGCCTTCGCGGCCCAGGCCGGACTGCTTGACGCCACCGAACGGTGCAGCAGCGTTGGAGATGACACCGGCGTTGAGGCCGAGCATGCCGGTCTCGATGCGTTCGCTGATGCGCAGGCCGCGGTTGAGGTCCTTGGTGAAGACGTAGGCAACCAGGCCGTATTCGGTGTTGTTGGCCAGGCGGACTGCTTCGTCTTCGGTGGAGAAGGTGATGATCGGCGCCACCGGCCCGAAGATTTCTTCCTGAAGAATGCGGGCGTCAGCTGCGACGTTCTTCAGCACGGTGGGCTGGTAGAAGTAGCCGGGACCGTCCACGGCGGCACCACCTGTGACGGCAGTGGCACCTCCTGCTACGGCTTCAGACACCAGGGCGTGCACGCCGTCGCGGGCCTTGCCGTCAATCAGCGGGCCAACTTTCGACTCCGGCTCGGTGCCGCGGGCCGTGGTCAGTGCACCGATCTTGGCGGCGAACTTCTCCGCGAAGGAATCAGCGATGGACTCGTGCACAATGAAGCGGTTCGCTGCGGTGCATGCCTCGCCCATGTTACGCATCTTGGCAGCGATGGCGCCCTCAACAGCCTTGTCCAGGTCGGCGTCCTCGAAGACCACGAACGGGGCGTTGCCACCCAGTTCCATGGAGGTGCGAAGGACTTTGTCCGCGGCTTCGCGAATCAAGGCCTGGCCAACCGGGGTGGAGCCGGTGAAGGAGATCTTGCGGAGACGATCATCCTTGATCAGCGGACCCGTGACGGCACCGGCGGTGGAGGTCTGGATGACGTTCAGTACACCGGCGGGCAAGCCGGCTTCCTGCATGACCTGTGCGAAGAGCAGGCTGGTCAGCGGGGTCAGGTTGGCGGGCTTGAGCACCATGGTGCAACCTGCAGCGACGGCGGGGGCTACCTTGCGGGTGGCCATGGCCAGCGGGAAGTTCCACGGGGTGATCAGCAGGCAGGGGCCCACCGGCTTCTTCTGCACGAGGAGGCGGTTCCTGCCATCAGGAGCAGCGGAGTAGCGGCCCGAAACGCGGACGGCTTCTTCGGAGAACCAGCGCAGGAACTCGGCACCATAGGTGACTTCACCACGGGCTTCGGCCAGGGGCTTGCCCATTTCAAGGGTCATCAGGAGTGCGAAGTCTTCCGCACGTTCGGTGACCAGTTCGAAAGCGCGGCGCAGGATTTCGCCGCGTTCGCGCGGTGCCGTCCGGGCCCAATCGGCCTGGGCGGCAGCAGCGGCGTCGAGGGCGGCTGCGCCGTCTTCAGCGCCGGCGTCGGAGATGCTGAGCAGGACCTTGCCAGTGGCCGGGTCCTCAACATCAAAGGTCTTTCCGGAACCGGCCGGACGCCACTGACCGTTGATCAGCAGGCCGGTAGGGACGGAAGCCAGCAGTTCGCTTTCGCGTTCAACCGTGACAGTCATGGCGACTCCTTCGTCTTGGGTGCTTTGGAGAATTGCACCACTGGGGTTCGTTGCCGGAAGTGGCGTGAATTACTGCCACGGTACTGCCCCGCGCGAAGCAGTGTCTACGCCTTCACGCACTGCCTCATGGCCGCCGTTTTGTGCAGGTGCACAGCGGGCATCAGCGTGCCGCAAGAACCGCCGAGTAGAGCTCCCGCTTGCTGACCCGGGCATCCTCGGCCACTGCTGCCACGGCCTCCTTCAATCGGATCCCCTGGGAAATGAGCTCATTGACCGCAGCGACGTGGTCCTCCGGTTTGCCGGGTTCCTGTTCAGGCGCACCGCCCACAACCACTGCGATTTCGCCGCGGACCTCGTTGTTCTCCGCCCATTCCAGCAGTTCACGCAAGGTGCCACGAATGACTTCTTCATAGGTCTTGGTCAGCTCACGGCAGACGGCCACGCGGCGCTCTGCCCCGAAGCGCTCGTGGAGTGCCCGCAGCATCACCTCCAGCCTGTGCGGGGCCTCGAAGAAGACCATGGTGCGGCGCTCGTCGGCCAGGTCCGCCAGGCGTGAGTTCCGGTCCCCCGACTTTCGCGGCAGGAAACCTTCAAAGCAGAAGCGGTCGGTGGGCAGCCCGGAGAGTGCCAGCGCCGTCAGCACCGCGGAGGGGCCGGGAACCGCCGTGACGGTCAGGCCGGCAGCAACCGCGCCCTCCACCAGTCGGAAACCGGGGTCTGAGACGGCCGGCATTCCGGCGTCGCTGACCATCAGGATGGTCTTGCCGGCGCGCACGTGGTCCAGGAGCTCACCGGTCTTGGCCACTTCATTGTGCTCGTGATAGCTAATGACACGTCCGCTGACCTCCACACCCAGCGCCGTTACCAACCGGTGCAAACGGCGTGTGTCTTCAGCAGCCACAATGTCCGAGGTGCCCAGGAGCTCAACCAAACGCGCGGAAGCATCGCCCACATTGCCAATGGGTGTTGCGGCGAGCACAATCCGGCCGACGCCGGGAATTGCTCCGGAACCGGCATCAGAAGCTGGCTCCTCCAGGTCGTCGTTGAAGGGAGCCTCGTCCGGGGTGCTGCGCTGTTCGTCCACCTGCCAAGCCTAATGCCGGACGGGGTTCAAGGATGCAGCCGCGGGGTTCAGGGATACCGCAAGGATGGAAAGGTAGCATGGGCGGGTGAACCAGTCGCCCGTTCCCGCTACCGCTTCCGGATCCCCGGCGGCTTCCCCGGCGACCCCCGACCAAGGAAACACGCCGACGGAAGGAAACGCCGGCCAGCCGGATGCACCGAACCCCGCAGGCGGATCACTGCCCCGACAGACGGCGCCCCTGAATGACGCCGCGCCTATAGACGACACCTCCAGCGGTCCTCTCCCGAGCCCTGTGCACAAGCGCCGCTTGCCCGGCCGCGGATTGGAGGGCCACCGTTGGATCGCCCGGCCGTCCGAGGCCTACACTGTCCAGGCCTTGAAAGAACGTTTGATCGGCGGAGTCCAAAGCTGGCGCGACTACCCGCCTTCATTGCGTTTGTGGTTTTGGCTGATTCCCACCATTACGGCAATCCTGGGCGGAATTCTCCGCTTCTTCCGGCTTGACGCCCCGCACAGCCTGGTTTTCGACGAGACCTACTACGTCAAGGATGCTTACTCCTATCTGGTGAGCGGCTACGAACGCAGTTGGCCGGCCAACGCCAACGATTCCTTCAACGCCGGAAACCCGGATATCCTCCTCAACACCCCCGAGTACGTGGTACACCCGCCCGTGGGCAAATGGATGATTGCCTTTGGCATGTGGCTCTTCGGCGGAGACAACCCCTTCGGTTGGCGGTTCAGCGCGGCTTTGGCAGGCACTGTGACGGTCTTCCTCGTTTCGCTCATCGCGTTGAAGTTGTTCCGTTCACACACCCTCGGCGCGGTTGCCGGACTCTTGCTGGCCATCGACGGCCACCATCTGGTGCTCTCCCGTACATCGCTGCTGGACGTGTTCCTGGCTCTCTGGATCCTTGCCGCTTTCGGTGCCTTGTTACTGGACCGCGACGACGGCCGTCGTCGTCTGGCTTCCCGGCTCGCCGAGCAAGCGGCTGCTTCTCCGGGAGGCCGCCCTAGACCCACCCAACTGGTTGCAGGTCCCTGGCTTGGCATGCGCTGGTGGCGCCTGGTTGCGGGCCTGTGCCTCGGCCTGGCAGTGGGAACCAAGTGGTCGGCGCTGTTCTTCGTAGCGGCCTTCGGCATCATGACCGTGCTGTGGGATCTGAACGCCCGGCGCATCGCAGGAATCCGCAGTTGGTTCAGCGCCGGCGTCATCAAGGACGGCCTGCCCGCATTCGTGACCATCATTCCCATCGCTGCGGTCACTTACGTGGCTACGTGGACCGGCTGGTTCCTGTCCAAGGACGCCTACTACCGGCAATGGGCCGCCACCAACCCGGCCCCCGGATGGGACTGGCTGCCCAACTCCGTACGGTCGTTGGCGCACTACCACCTTGAAGCGTACAAATTCCATCAGGGCCTCAGCTCGGACCATCCTTACGAGTCCAGCCCCTGGACGTGGCTCATCATGGGCCGCCCTACCTCGTTCTACTACCAGACCCCCAAACCGGGCACCCCCGGCTGCGTTGTTGAGACATGCTCATCAGCCATCCTGCCGGTGGGTAATCCGGTGGTCTGGTGGGGCGGAACCATTGCCCTGGTGATCCTGTTGTTCTGGTGGGCAGGCCGCCGCGATTGGCGCGCCGGCGCCATCCTCGCCGGAGTTGCCGCGGGCTATCTTCCGTGGTTTATGTACCCGGAACGGACCATGTTCATCTTCTACGCCGTGTCCTTCGAACCGTTCCTGGTTTTGGGCCTGACGTATGTGCTGGGCTTGGTCCTGGGTCGCAGCGATGACCCCGTCTGGCGACGACGATCCGGGTTCTACGTAGTTGCCCTCGTCCTGGTGTTGGCAGTTTTGGCGACGGCATTCTTCTACCCTGTGCTCACGGCAGAAGTCATCACCTACCAGGAGTGGCGGATGAGAATGTGGATGCCATCGTGGATCTAGGAGGAGGCAAGCAGTGAGGGAAGCAAGCACGGAGCTTCTGGTCGAGGCGGACCCGAACACCAACGTGACGGACCTCCTCCTGGAACGCTGCCACAAGGATCCGTTCGGTAACCTCTATGCGCACAAGACGGCGAACGGCTGGCTGAACATCTCCGCGGCGAGATTCCTTGCCGATGTGACCGCCCTGGCCAAGGGCTTGATCGCAGGTGGGCTCAACCCCGGCGATCCTGTAGCTGTGCTCTCCCGCTCAAGCTTTGAATGGACGCTGGTGGACTTCGCCATCTGGATGGCCGGCGGAGTCACCGTCCCCATCTACGAGACGTCGTCGGCAAGCCAGATCGAATGGATCCTCACTGACTCCGGCGCCCGACGCATCTTCGTGGAGGACACTGCCAAAGCAGGCCTCGTCCATGCCTTGGTGGAACAGTCCCCGGCTTTGGGCGAGGAACCCGTGACCATCATCCGGATGGAGCACGACGGCGACGCACCCAACCTGACCAGCGTCTCCGCCGTCGGGATCGGCATCATGGACACCGAACTTGAGCGCCAGCGCAGCGCCGCGAACCTGTCCAGCATCGCCTCAATCGTTTACACCTCCGGAACAACGGGCAAGCCCAAGGGCTGCGAAATCACCCACGGCAACTTTGTCCTGGTGGCACGGAACGTCATCCCGTTCCTCCCCGAGCTTCTGATGCAGCAAGGCGCCCGGACCCTCATGTTCCTGCCCTTGGCGCACGTCCTCGCCAGAGCAGTCCAGGTTGTCTGCCTAACGGCTGGCATCACTCTGGGGCACAGTGCCGGCGCCAGTGGATTGATGGCAGACCTAGGCTCCTTCAAGCCCACGTTTCTGCTGGCTGTGCCGCGTATTTTCGAGAAGGTCTACGCCGGCGCCAGCCACAAAGCTGCCATGAGCGGAAAGTCCGCCCTCTTCTCGGCGGCTTCGGCTACCGCGGTGCAATATTCGACGGCGGCGGACCTCGCCGCCCGCGGCCAAGGACCCGGTCCGGGCTGGCTTCTGGGCCTGAAGCATTCCACGTTCAACAAACTCCTCTACCCCAAAGTGAGGGAGCTGTTCGGTGGCGACGTAGGCTACACAGTGTCCGGCGCCAGCCCCCTCAGCCTCCGGGACAACCATTTCTTCCATGGCGCGGGCGTTCCTGTCCTTGAGGGTTACGGGCTGACAGAGACCACCGCTCCCTGCACCGTCAATACCCCCACCATGTCCCGCATCGGCACGGTGGGGATCCCCCTGCCGGGAACCACCGTCAGGGTGGCCCCGGACGGGGAGGTGCTGGTCAAGGGCATCGGTGTGTTCAATGGCTACCACAACAATGAAGAGGCCACCCGGGATGCCTTCGTTGACGGCTTCTTCCGTACCGGCGATCTGGGCGAACTCGATGCCGACGGCTTCCTCACCATCACCGGCCGCAAAAAGGACCTCCTGGTAACCGCCGCAGGCAAGAATGTAGCGCCGGCTCCCCTGGAGGAGAAACTGCGCGAACACCCCTTGGTGGGACAGGCAGTGGTTGTGGGCGATGGCCGGCCTTTCGTCGCCGCGCTGGTTGGATTGGACCCCGAAGGGCTTGCCGATTGGTGCGCCGAGAACAAACTAGGGTCCATGAACCCAGAGGAGGCCGCTGGCAACGACCGTGTGCAGGCGGCTGTTCAGTCCGCAGTGGACGAGGCCAACAAGCTCGTCTCAGCTGCTGAATCCATCAAGAAGTTCGCTTTTATCACCGAGGACCTCAGCGTCGAGTCCGGGCACCTGACGCCTTCATTGAAACTGAAGCGGGCCGCGGTGCTCAACGACTTCTCAGCGGCAGTGGAGAAGCTCTACGAGAAGTAAGGCCTCCACATAGGCCGCCTCGAATCACCACCTAGTGCTGCCAATTCGGCACCTAATTCGGCCAAATTCACCACCTAGTTAGGCCAATGTCCCTCTAGGTGCCGTTGTTATCCCCATAGTGTTTCCTCACGAACCAAACGTTCAAAGGGGAACTCATGGTCACACCATCAGGCATACCAACACCGGCGCTCTACTACTCGCGTGTCCGGGCTACCTTGGTACCTCGAGTTGCGGGTTTCACGATGGTTGCGCTGGGCCCGGTGCTGTTCGTGCTGATCGTCCTGAAGAACACACCGGAAGTGCTCTTCGCACCGCTGGTCATCACCGCAGCTGGTTCATTCATCGCGTTCATGACCGTCACCGTCAAGGTCGACTCGCAGAACGTCGTGATCGCCTTCTGCGACATCTTCAAACGGACATTACCCAGGGATGAAATCGCGACGTTGACCACGGACAACTCGGCCGGTCCCAGTGGTTACGGATTCCGATACATGGGGCCCGGCATGGTCGGGTACCTCGTCGGCGGTCCCGAGATCAATATCGAGATGAAAAGCGGTAAGACCGTCATCGCCAGCATGGACCGCCCTGAACAGCTCATTCGTGTTCTGAGCGAAGCAAACCACTAAAAGAGGAGAACAAATTGTCGAAACGAACCTGGCCCCTGTCAGCAGGAGCTGTGGCACTGACCGCCGCCATCGCCCTGGGCTCAAGCGGAGTCGCCTCGGCAGCACCCACGCAAACCCACGCCGTCACGCGGCATGTAGTAAAGGATGCCACGTCCGAAGGCAAAGGGCTGTTCAAGGCAATCTACTTTGGCGTCGGACCACAGGTAGCTGAAGTCCGGGAAAAGCTGAACGACGGTTCCTACAAAGAATTCGCGCTGTCCGCAGCCAACCAAGAGGGACAAGTCCAGGCAGCAGACGCGGTGGTGTCTGCCATCGAGGCCAAGAATCCTAAATTCTTCGCCACCTTCCACGCAGCCCTCACCAGTGGCGATGTCCTGAGGGTTGATGCGAAATTCAAGCAGGTTCAGAAGATCATGACGGACCTCCTGAAGTCTGAACCGCAGCAGGTTACGGCACTGGCAAAGTCAGACACCGCAAACCCCTTGGCGGCCGTCCCCGTCTTCATTTGGGCCGCAGCAGTATGGGATGTCGCCGCGGCCGTCAACTACGCAGTGGGCGTCAACGTCTCTGTTGCCGCTGCCGCTGTCGTGGTGGTGTACGCCAAAGTGGCCTTCTGGCCCTCCGCGGGCACCGCGGGTTCACAACTGGAGAGCGAGAACAGCATTTCCCAGTTCACAGCGGCCCTGTCGCAGGACTGATCCCGGCCCCATACATGACCTCCGTACACACCGTTGAGGGTGTCCCCGCTGCTGGCTGGACACCGTCAATGGGACCGCAAGTAAGCCCCCTTCATGTGCTGGCCCCCGTAGTTGGCCTCCTGGTCCTGGGGACGTACTCCGTTTTGTCGTCAATTCCTTCAACGATCCTTACGCTGCCCTACTTCGACCAAGTGAAACCAAACGCCGTGTCAGCCATGCCTCAAGGGTGGGCCTTCTTTTCCAAGTCGCCCCGCGATCCTTCCATTGCTCCGTACCGCGAAGATGCCAACGGCTCCTTTACGTCGCTGAGCAAACTTCCAACTACCCGGGTCGAGAACCTCTTTGGTGTCAGCCGGGAAGGCCGCGCCCAAGGCGTTGAGGTCGCTTTGATATCCGGTGGGTCCGATGCCCGGAATTGGATGGATTGCTCCAGCCCGGTCCTACAGGAATGCGCGGAACTCGTGCATGACACACCCTCGTCTGTCGTCACCAATACCGTTGCCTCCCCCACGCTTTGCGGTGATGTCGTACTCGTACAGACCACTCCCGTGCCTTGGTCATTCAGGCACCAAACGTCACTGAGGGAAAAGGCAGACAAGGTCATCAAGCTGCGTGTGGACTGCAATGGCCAATAAGCTCTCAACCATCGTGGAGATTCCCCGAATTACGCTGTCTGTGGTCTGGTCGCCCTTCATGGGGATGATGCGGAGCGTTCTGGCTGTCGGCACCCTGCTGACGTTGATTTTCACGAGCAACGACGCACTGTTCCGGCCAGTTCTTGGTGTGGGCAACTATCCACTCTGCCGCGGAGTTGAATCGTTTGGCCTGTTCTGTGTCATTCCGCATGAGCAGCTCGGCTTCGCCAAGGCGCTCGGCGTGGTCATCCTGTTGCTGGTGATCTCAGGGGTCCTGCCCCAGATCACGGGGGTCCTGCATGCGTGGGTGGCCTTCAGCGTGGCGACGGGTATCTCAATCCCGGACGGCGGGGACCAGATTACGTCAAACCTGGCACTGCTGTTGGTTCCGATCTGCCTCGCGGATCCACGACTGAACCACTGGTCGCGGGCCAGGGCAGGATCTTGGGGCTTGCAACACCGGGCCAGCATTGCGGCTGTCTCCCTGGCTGCCCTGAAGATACAAGTCTCCGTGTTGTACTTCTACTCCATGACCGGAAAGATGTTTCAGACCGAGTGGGCCGAGGGCTCGGCCCTCTACTACATCGGCTCTGGTTTCTTCGGCCCCTCCGGAGCCCTCAGGGATGCCTTTGCCCTGCTGACGGATAACCCGGTGATATCCCTCGCCATGTCGTGGGGCGCACTCCTGATTGAGCTGCTCCTGGCAGTGACGTTGCTGACGCCTGTCAGGTACCGGCTTCTCTGGTTTGCTCTTGGTGTTTCGCTCCACACGGGCATCGCGCTGTTCCTGGGGATCTGGAGCTTTCAAGTCGCCATGCTGGCGGCCTTGTCCCTGCTCACTATCCCGGCCAAGTCCCCCGTCTACTCCGCAGGATTCCGTCTTCGCCACTTTAGGTTCAGAATGGCTTTTGCGGAGGCTCGGTGACCCCGAAGCGAACCAGAAGCCAAGTTAATTGGCTTCGTGTCCATCCGCCGGCGCTCTACCGCTGGGATTCCGCCGACTCCTGGCGGATGTCAGCCGGTTCGGACTCGTCGTCGGCTTTCTGCGCGGAAGTTTCAGCGTCGTCCGCTGCCTCCTGCTTGTCCGCAAGGCCCCGACGCCGCTTGGTGGGCCACGTGAAGATGAATGTCACGGTCGCCGCAAGGAACACCAAGGCTCCGATGACGATGCCCGCATCAATCCAGAACTGACCCGGGAAGAGCCGGATGAGGGTGTCCTCCAGTGAGAAGGTCCATGTGCCATTGGCAAAGAAGAGCCGGTGGAACTCCGTGAAGAACTGCTGCCAGCTCAGGGCAGCCAGGACCGCGAGGCCAATGATGATGACCAGCGTGACGATTGAACCGGCAAAGAGACCCCGACGGATCCCGCCGTTGCTGCGCTTACGCAAATACAGGATGGCAATGACGCTCAGGATGATGAGCAGGAGCCCCGCCCCGAAGGAAGACAGGATGACCAGCTTCACGTCGGCCATGTGCGAGACTTCGCTGTCCGTTAAGAGCTTCTCCCCGTCCTGGTTGACCAAGCCTCCCAGGAAGCGGGGGCCCGCCCAGTTGCTGAGGTAATCCACGGCGTACGAGCCGTACGTCATGCGATCGTCCGTGCTGAAGCCGTAGCCGTCGCCCGGGAAACCGGGGCGGTTGTACTCCACCCACAGGAACAGCGGACTGGTGACTGCCCTGACTGCCAAGACCAAGAGAATGACGGGGTAGAAAATGGCCAGCAACACCTGGAAAATCCGCGGCCCGATCGGCTTCACCTTTGCAGCTTGCTCGCGCTCGGCATTTCGGCGCGCAACTTCATCCTCCGGTGGACGAATCTGCAGGGCCGACGTCGGCAAAGGCTCGGAATAGTGCGACGGCGCTTTGGTGCTGGAAGCATCCGCAAGGGTGTCAGCGAACAAGGGGGTTTCCGTGCCGGCGTCCGCAGCTTCAGCAGCTTTGCGGTCCGCGCGACTCTCGGGCTGTCCGTGGGCTGGTGTTGCAGTTGACGTAGCTGAAGACTTTGCTGCCGCGGGTGCTGCTCCGGTGGTGGCTGGAGCAGTGGCCGCAGTAGAGCCACCGGACGTTGTGGGCTTCATCCAGTCGAAGGCCGGTTCGTTCGGGTCCTCATGGACGGCCGTGTCCGGTTCTTGTGGTTTTGGGCTCTTGTCGCTCACAGCGGGTTTCACTTCCGTAGGCATCCGCCGGCGATTGCTTGCTACCGGCTCTCTTGTCTGCATTCGAGCCTACCGCCCGGCATTGGCGAGACACGCGGTGCCACCCCGGCTGCGGCCAGATTGAAACGTAACTGTAAGCTCTATGCCGCGATGCTGCGGTAACCGGCGTCGTTGGCGTCCATGTCTCCGGTGACGCCGGCGCGGACTGCCTTTCCGCCAAGGATCAGGGTGTAAACCCAGTAACCGGCCAAAACCAATGCCCCAATAGTGACCTTGGCCCAGACCGGCAGCGGGCTTGGAGTGACAAAACCCTCCACAATTCCTGAGACAAACAGGACAAGCACCAACCCCATGGCAATGGTGATCAGCGAACGGCCCTCATCAGCCACAGCCTGCAGCCTGGTCCTGGGGCCGGGCCGCACCATGGCCCAGAAAATCTTGAGCCCCGCCGCGCAGGCGATGAAAACGGCCGTGAGTTCCATGAGCCCGTGCGGAAGGATGTAGCTGAAGAAAATGTCCATCTTCCCGGTGGCCAGGAAAAGTCCCGCAGCGATTCCAAGCCCCTGCGCATTCATGAACAAGATGAAAGGCACCCAAAATCCGGTAACGCCGAAGGCCACCGCTTGTGCGGAAATCCAGGCATTATTGGTCCATACCAAACCGGCGAAGGAAGCGGCAGGATTCTCGGAATAGTAGTCGATGAAGTCTTCCTCCACGTACTGCTGCACTCTGGCGTCGCTGGAGGCAACAGCCCTCAACGCCTCCGGTGAGGTGCCGATCCACAAAGCATAGGCACCCGCCACCACAACAAAGGCGAGCCCGCACCATAGGGTCAACCACCGGATCCGGTAAAACGCCGCAGGGAGGGAAAGGACGAAAAACCGTGCCAGATCCTCCATGAAATTCGAGCGCGCCCCGGTGAAACGTGTACGGGCCTGGGCCAAGGCTGCGGACAACGACGCCGACAATCCCGTTTCAGGCGCCACGGACCTAATGAGGGAAAGGTGCCCGGATACCGTCTGGTAGAGGCGCAGAAGTTCGTCTGCCTCGGCACCGGTAAGCCTGCGCTTATGCGCGAGGAAATGAAGCCGGGACCATTTGTCCTCATGTACGGCCGAGAAGGCATCAATGTCCACGCCACCACCCTAGCGCCTGTAGCCTCCGCGCGGTCAGCCCCACGGCTAGACTCGTTGGTGCGGGCACTCAAGGCGCCCACGGTATTGGCAAACTTGGGGGCGGGCATGAGTTCAATCATCACAGGCGAGGCAGTAGTCCTCGAGCTGCGCCCCGCGTCTTTCGCCGCGCGGGCCCTGGGCCTGATTCTGGATGTCATTTCACAGGTAGTCCTCGCAATACTCCTGATCATTCTCATTTCCGCAGCCTCCCGGGATCTTGACGACGCCGCCATCCAGGCATTGGTCCTCAGCAGCGTCGTCTTCTCCGTGGTGATCGTCCCCATCACGGTGGAAACCCTGACACGTGGGCGGTCCCTGGGAAAGCTCGCAACCGGACTACGCACAGTGCGCGACGACGGCGGGTCCATCCGCTTCCGGCACGCCCTCATCCGCGGGCTCGTCGGCTTCCTGGAGATCTACATGACCTTCGGCGGCCTGGCAATCGGCGTGGCACTATTCAACGACAAATCCAAACGCCTCGGGGACATCGTTGCCGGCACCTACTCACTCCGTCAACGCGTGCCCTCAAAGCCCCGGATCATGCCCGCAGCACCGCACCATCTCCAAGCATGGGTGTCCATGGCGGATATCGGCAGGGTGCCGGACGCCACCGCCCGCCGGGCCGGAACCTTCGTCCAGCAGGCCTACCTCATGGCACCTGCCTCACGCGTCAACATGGCGGCCGCCCTCGCATCAGAACTCGCAAGGTACGTCGCCCCACCCCCTCCGGCAGGAACCATCCCCGAGGACTACATAGGGGCAGTCCTCGGGGAACGGCGCAACCGCGAACTCATCAGGCTCCGTCAAGCGGAACAGCGGAACGCAACCGTAGGTGAGCGACTCAGAAGGCTGCCGTTCACTGGTGCCTGAAACATGGCCGGAAGACCGGCCGATGGCCGACATCCTCGGCGTGCTCGCTCGTTCCTCGCTTAGACGCACGCTGCCGGATGCCGTCCACCAGCCGATAACGCTGCAGGTTTAGCCCCAGTGAGCCGGTTTTGTTAATTGGGGGGGTAGGAGGGTGGTGGGGTCGCCTTCGGCGGCGTTGATCTGCGGCTGGGTCAGGTAGAGCGCCTTGGTGAGATCGGCTCCGTGAAGCTGCGCTCCGCGCAAGTCAGTGCCCAGGAGGTCTACGGCCGTGAGGTCGCTCCCCCGTAAGTTGGCTCCGATCAGGTAGGCGCCGCGGAGGTCCGATCCGCAGAGGCGACGGTCCGCGAGGTTGGCACCCATGAGGTCGGCACCCGCACGGAGACCGCCGTCGGGTATTTGCTGGTCTTCGGCGCCGTAGGAGGCGCGGACCTCTTCGCTGACCTCCATCAGGAGCGCCCTAACCTCTCCATGGAGTGTTTCGACGTCGGCGGCCAGTACCGTGGACGCGTCTCCTTGGGCGGCGGCTGCTATGGCCTCGGAGAGATGGTCTGCCGCAGCAGCAAGATCGGGATCGAAAGTCCGTTGGCCTGCTTCAGCCAGGTACCAGAGCATCTCGTGGAGTTGCCTGACAACTTTGAACACCGCAAACATCGAGGACGTCGACGACGGGTCCTGTGCCCAGCTGGTTCCGGAGAACGTGCGTTGGGAGACCACTTGGCCGGCGCCGAAACAATCAAAAACCGTACAGCCGCGGAAGCCCCGGGGCCGTAGGCGTTGGTGAATGGTGCAGGAAAAATCATCCGCCATGTTCGGGCACGGCGAAGCTGCCGGTTTGTCGATCGCGAAGTCAGCGGATCGGGCGAATCCGAGCGCGGTACAGCAAAGGGCAAAGCAGTTGCCGCAGTCCGGGCTGAGGTTTAGTGAAAGGGTCATGCATGCTCCAGGTGAAGAGAAAGGGTCCGGTGGGAAGAGCCGGGGAACCCGTGAACGGGTTCCCCGGAGGGACACCCGTGATCACCTTGGAGGGCAGCACAAAGGGCAGTGCCGACGTTGTGTCAGCGCTGGGAAAATGGGTCAAAGCGCGCAGGAAAGAATCACTGCAATGATCTTAACAGGTGGATTGGCTTAACAGCAGGACTACCGCTGGGCGTAGCTCGCCCACGGAATGTTCCAGTCGCCGAAGCCTTCCAGCGGTTCCACTGCCGGTGCACCGGTGTTCAGGACCTGGACCACATCACCGGTCTTCATGTTGTTGAAGAACCACTCAGCATCCGCAGGCAGCAGGCCCACACAGCCATGCGAGACGTTGGCCACTCCAATAGAGCTCCACGCGGATTCCAGGGCTTGGTGAACATACACCCCGGACCACGTCAAGCGGTTTGCATAATCCACCACCACGGGAGCGTAGTAGCCCTTATCGCCAGGCTTCAGGCCGATGCTGCCGGCATTGAAGTTGGACTTGCGCTCCTGCTCAAGTATCACGGCGTAGCCGGTGGGCGACAGCCAGTCCTCCCCGCCCAAGGATACGGGGGCAGTATGAACCAGCTGACCATCCGAGTAAATGTTCATGGTCTTGGTTTTGTCGTCCACCACGGCCACACGCTGCGGACCCGTGGTGAACGTCGAGACCACGTCAGCGTTGCCGATCATATTGTTCCCAAAATCCACGCCCAAAAGCTTCATGTCCACGGTGACCGTAGTGCCGGAAGCCCAGAAAGCCTCCGGGCGGATCCTGACCTTCTTGTCCGAGTACCAGTGCCACGCCACAGGCTGGCCGGAGGACACGGTAATGGCAACCCGCTTCTCCATTGCCACCTTGTCTACTACGGGCTCACTGAAGTTGATTTCGATGGGCTGCCCCGAGCCTGCCGTGGTGCCGTGGCGGGGGTAGATGGATGCGTCGGCCTCGTATGCGGCGGAAACCGTGGTGAAGGTCTGGGACTTCCTGGTCTCTTTCCCTGCGGTATCCACAACAGTGAACGAGTAGCTGTACTGGGTTTTGAACTTCAGGACCTCAAGAGTGGTCCAGGTGCTGCCGTCGGGGCTGGTCTCGCCCTGCACAGGAGTACCGCCTCCCACCGGTGCCAGCACTACGTCCTTCAGCTTGCCATTGACCGCCTTGATCTGGGGACCCACCACGGGGTTCCACTCCACGGCACCGTCCAGCGGCGTGATGCCCAGCTCTACGGGTTTGGCTTCGACGGTAGGAGTCGGCGACGGCGCTACGGAGACGTCCTGCGCAGAACCTGCAAGCAGTCCAGGCACCGTGGCGACGCCAATTCCCCCCACCACAATAGCTGCGCAGATTCCAATGATGGCAAGGATCTTGCCCTTTTTCCGTTTGGCGACTTCCGTCATGGTTCCCGTCATCCTGTCCCCCGCAAGCATTGCTGAAGACCAAATTCTAGCCGAAAGGCCGGTCACGCTGGTCGCGTTCCCGGCCTTTCACCATCGATTTGGTTACCGCCGACACCGGCGGAAGGAGCAGCCTAGTAGCGGTAGTGCTCAGGCTTGTAAGGACCTGCAACATCCAGGTCCAGGTAGTCCGCCTGGTCCTTGCTCAGTTCCGTCAGCTCCACGCCCAAAGCATCCAAATGGAGGCGCGCTACCTTCTCATCAAGGATCTTGGGAAGGACGTAGACCTGGTTCTGGTACTCCCGCTCGCCGGCGGGCTGGTCCTTCTTGGTCCACAGCTCAATCTGCGCAATGGTCTGGTTGGCGAATGAGTTGCTCATCACGAACGACGGGTGGCCTGTGGCATTGCCCAGGTTGAGCAGCCTGCCCTCGGACAGCACAATAATGGAGCGTTCGGAATCCGTGCCGGCCTCGAAGACCCACTCGTGGACCTGCGGCTTGATCTCGACCTTCTTGACACCCGGAATTTTGGCAAGCCCGGCAATGTCGATCTCGTTGTCGAAGTGGCCGATGTTGCCCACGATCGCTTTGTTCTTCATGCCCAGCATGTGCTCGGCCATAATGACGTCCTTGTTGCCGGTGGTGGTGATGAAGATGTCACCCTGCGCGAGCACCGTCTCCAGCTTGGCAACCTGGTACCCATCCATAGCGGCCTGCAAAGCACAGATGGGATCAATCTCAGTGACGATCACCCGCGAGCCTTGGCCACGAAGCGCTTCAGCGGCACCCTTGCCTACGTCACCGTAGCCGCAGACAACTGCGACTTTGCCGCCCATGAGGACATCCGTGGCCCTGTTGATGCCGTCCGGAAGGGAGTGGCGGATGCCGTACTTGTTGTCGAACTTGCTCTTGGTGACGGAGTCGTTGACATTGATGGCCGGGAACAAGAGCTTGCCCTGCTCCGCGAGTTGGTACAGGCGGTGCACACCTGTGGTGGTTTCCTCGGTGACGCCTTCGATGCGTGCGGCCAGACGGGTCCACTTCTGCGGATCAGCGGCCAAGGTCCTGCGCAGGAGATCCAGGATGAGGACGTATTCCTCCGGATCATCCTCCGTGGCGGTCGGGACGGCGCCTGCCGCTTCGAATTCGGCGCCCTTGTGCAGCAGCAGCGTGGCGTCGCCGCCGTCGTCGAGAATCATGTTGGGACCCAACTCCGGGTTGGCATCGGCGCCAGGCCAGGTGAGGATCTGCTCAGCAGTCCACCAGTACTCCTCAAGGGTCTCACCCTTCCAGGCGAAAACCGGAACACCCTGCGGGTATTCCGGGGTGCCCTTGCCGACGACGACGGCGGCAGCGGCTTCGTCCTGGGTGGAGAAGATGTTGCAGGAGGCCCAGCGAACTTCCGCGCCCAGGGCAGTGAGGGTTTCGATGAGTACCGCGGTCTGGACCGTCATGTGCAAGGAACCGGCGATCCTTGCACCCTTGAGGGGCTGCGAAGCGCCGAACTCAGCACGGAGCGACATGAGGCCCGGCATTTCGTGCTCGGCAAGACGGATCTGATGGCGGCCGGCCTCCGCAAGAGTGATGTCAGCCACTTTAAAATCGAAAATCATGGAAGTCCTTAGGGGTACCGTGCGGATTAGATGGAAGTAAGCGCGTCAGGCCTTGGAATCGTGCTGGGCCGAGCTCGCAGCGTTGGCGGCGGCCAGCAGTTCCGGTGGCAGGAGGAGCGGGATACCGTCCTCGATGGTGTAGCGGAGCTTTTCGCCGTCCGCAGCGGCATCGGTGGAAACCAACTCGTCGCCCTCTTGGACCAGCGGTGAACCCGTCACGGGGCAGCGCAGGATGGACAACAGTTCAGGACTGACCTTTGGCATGAATGATGCTCCCTGGGTGGCGCCGGCACGGCGCCGCTGGCGGATATATCTGCAGATTCCAGACTACCAAGCAGGGAGATCGTGTTTTGATCCCGACGACGAATTGCGTCCGGGAAGCGAAACTCTGCAGCTGAAGCGGGCGCTAAGACGGTTCGCGGAGGATGCGCAAGTGCCCTCGACGGGTGCCTTCGGTGCCTGCGGGCGGCTCCATCTGCGCGTGATTGTGCCGGGTTGGATTCTCCGTGGTGGCCGACGCCGCCTCCCGGACCGCGTTGGCAAGTGCCAACAAGTCATCCGGGCCCGGCTCCTGGGGTGTTGTGGGCATAGCCAGGCGCAGGACTTCCCAGCCACGTGGAACCGTAAGCGACTCTGCGTGCTGAGAGCAAAGATCGTAGGCGTGCGGCTCCGCGTAAGTGGCCAGAGGACCGAGGACGGCGGTTGACTCTGCGTACACGTACGTCAAAGTGGCCACCGCGGACTGGCGGCAGGCTGATCTGGAACACTGACGAATGGCACCCACAACATCCCAGATTAGCGCCATTCCGCACGTACGTTGCGCATTGCCGGCCCGTGGCCCACAACTCCACGGAGTATCAAACCGATGCGGCGCGCTGCGGGCATTGATGTCGCGCTGGCGGTTCCTCGGGACTAAAGTCGATATATGCAGTCACAGCCACATGTTCCCGGGTTCAATATCCGGTGGACTGACGCCGATGGCGATCAGGCCCAGGAACACGCCGGTTCGGAAGTGCGGGGCTTTCGGCGACGCCGGCGAAACCGGCACGGACGGGGACTGCGGGGAGAGTTGATGCTCCCCAATCTCCCCGGGTTCCGCACCCGCTCAGAACGCTTCGACGACATGGTGTTGGATTCCGCAGAGCGGCTCCAGGACATGTGGGGAAAGCAGCTGGACGGCGTCCTTTTTGCAGTCGATGAAATACCGCCCAACCTTGAACAGATTGTCGCTACGGGAAACACTGCCCCGATGGGTTCCTACACCCCCGGTGGGCATGGCGAGGCACCCATGATCACGGTGTACCGCAGGGTGGTTGAGCAAGGCGCTTCCACCCGCGAGGAATTGCAGGACCTTGTCCACGATGTCGTGGTTGAGTACACCGCCGAGATGCTCGGCGTGCCGCCGGAGACGCTGGACCCGGTCTACCGTCGTCGATACCAGTGACTTAGTAGCCTACCGAGACCGGGACCTTCTCAAGTCCCGCTGCTGCGTCCTGGATTGCCACGACCGATACGTCTGTCCGTCCTTGCCTTCCAAATACCAGCGCCCCGAACACCGGGTCACCTGACGCTGAGACCACGTAGCCAACCACAACCGAACCTCCGGACTTATCCGACAGCCCGATCACGGACGTGGTCCCGCCGGACATGTCCACGTCAACGGCCTTGCCGACTTTTCCGTCAGCGGTCACCGGTGCGTACGTGACGGTGCCACGCCCGTCGGGGACACCGAAGCTCAAGGACCGCTGGCCCTCCCGGGGAAGGGCCACCAAGTGCTGGCTGCCAAGGCGGGCCGACGACGGCGACCACGCAAAGTCGGTTGCTTCCTCGGCCTTGGCGCCGCGGGTGATCCTCGCCGATGCAAGGAACGAAACGTCCGAGCTCGCACTGAGGGTGTAGCTGCCGGCCGGAACCCCGTCGAGGTTTAGGGTGGCCACTGTACCGCCTTTGACCGTCACGACTCCTCCGTTGGGGATCTTGCGTTCCCCGTTGACACCATAAAGTCTTACCTGCACTACGGCGTCAGTGGATCCGGGCACTGCGATCTGAAGGGCCGGTACCGCGTCCGCGAAACCCGACTTACCGGCCAGCGCCTTGATGGCCCCCGGATCTTGAATATCAACTCCGGACATCACCTGCAGGTTGGAAGGACCCGCACCCGGTGAGAGGTACTCGACGCCGCCGGGAGCGATCCCCCGCAGCACGCTCTGCTGAATGGTGGATGCGACCGGGCCACCCGTGCTGCGCACGTGCACGGCAAGTTGCGATTCGCCTGGCGCGAGTCCGGCCAAGTTCACCGAACGGGTGGTTCCGGGAGCTACCAGGAGCCCGCGGGCGCCGGGAGCTTGAATCTGCCCTTCGTATCCGTACAGTTCAAGGTTTACGGTGGCAGGGGTTTCGGAGGCATTGCTCACGTTCAGGACTGCTGTCCGGCCGACAGCAGTGTTGGCTCCCAAGAGCCAAGCATCGTTGCCCGGCGACTGGCATTGGGTGGACGCGAGGCCGCGGAGATCACCATCCGTAGCTGAGTAGCTCAGATTGGCCGCCAACGAGGCCTGTTCGTTTCCAAGGGCTTCGGCCCCCACCACCGTGGGAGAAGTCACCGGGCTGATGGTCGCCACTCCGGCCGCCAGTACGGGCGGACCAACCGTGGGGGTCGGCGTGGTGGCAGGAGCCTTGGCGATCTCGGCCACAGCCTCACCAGCCAGCGATGTCACATTGCTCCCGGGGACCGTTCCGGCAGGGTTGCTCAACACCACAGCGTTCAGGGCGCTGGCGGCCGTGGTGGACACCGGGCTGAAGTCAGCGTCAGTTCCCACCACCGTTCCACTCACGAGCCTCGCGGGTTCGGGACACACTCCCAAAGAGCGTCCCGCGGGAACGTCGGCTTCTCGGATGTCCGTGGTGGTCCCCCCGGAAGGTTCCGGGACCATCGCGGTCGCAGTCACCGCGGCGCCACCCGCGGCGAGGATGACCACTGCCGACACGACGCCGGTGATGACTCCCTTGTTGGAGCCGCGGGAGTTGGAGCCGCGGGAGTTGGAGCCGCGCGAGTTGGAGCCGCGGGAAGTGGAACTGCGGATCTTGGAGCTCCCGGACCTCTTGCCGGAACCTCTTGCTTCTCCCCTGTCCCCCGCCGGGGACTTTGTGTTTTCCGGGGTTCCAGGGCTTTCCCCGGACACATTCGTCTGGACCTCAGACACTGCTGTACTCCTTACGGAGGGAGACTTCATCCCTCGACATGCCGGTTCGGCTACGGCGCGCGGGCATCGGAACGGCCAACAGCACCGTCAATCCAATCACCACAGCCTGCAGGATTCCGATCCACACGGCCCAAGCGTTGGTGTAGCGGATCTCAAGGTCGCCACCGCTGGCAGGGAGTTCGAAGGCCTGAGACCAACCGGATGTTGTGGCCTTCAGTTGGCGGCCATTCAACCAGGCGCTCCAGCCGGGATCGGACCGTTCGGCCAGGACAACTTTTCGGCCCTCAGCGCCCGGCGGCACAGTGGCGTTGACGTCCACTTCTTCCGATGGCAGGCCACTAACCAGCGCGCCCTGTGAATCCACAATGCGTACCCGGTGCGCGGTGTCTGCAGCAGTAGCCGCTGGTTGGTCTCGCGGCGTCACCCGCCACAGCCAGCCGGCGTCGGTCTGGCCAACGGCCACAAGTCCGGGGACAGCGTCGATCCTGCTGGCCGTCAACTGCGCAGCATTGTCTGCTGCCTTGAGGACCACGAACCCGGCACCGAGTTGTTCAAGGTCGGCGCGGGGGTCCACACCCGTTCCCGCCACGATGGTGGCGACGGCCCTGCGGAGGGAGGTAGTAGCGGCGTCATCGGCCGCGATTTCCTCACGTCCAGGCGCACCAATGATGGTCCGTGCAGAGGCAATAGTGGACAAGCTGTCCAGGGTGGTACCGACGCCCCGCATCAGTGAAGAGGAGTATGCCCCCTGCTCACCGCTGGTGATGACAAGCGTTCGCGCCCGCTCGGGTCCCTGTCCACGGTCGACGGCGGTGGCAGGCAGGGTGCCCGTCTCCACCGGCCATATTTGGCGGCGGGCTCCAAGGGACGAGACCTGATCGGCCGGGTCGGGTGCGGCAGTAACACCGGCAATCGGCGTGGGCTGAAGGACGTTCTGGACGGCCCAGGCAGTCATGCCGGCAAGAGGACCCGCGACGAGCAGCGTCATTGCCACAGTCGAGGCAACCCGCCGCCACGGGAGGTGACGCGGGGCAAGCTTTGGTGCCCGCCGCGTTGCGGCGAAAAGCTTCTCCGCGCCGAGGATAGCAGCACCGAGGAGCAACATACCTGCCGCTGATACGGCCGGGCCTGTGAACGGTCCAACAATGACGTTGTTGTTGACTCCGGTAGCCACATGGCCCACAAGCCAACCACTCGCAAGGGTAGCCAAAGCAACCAACCAGAACACCCTGACCAGTGCAGCGCGCTTGCCGGGCACGAACAAGGCGGCAACAGCCAGGACCAGGATCGGTGCGATGAAAAGCAGGGCCAGCAACAGGGCCCAAGGCACGGAGCCAGGGCCGAAGATCGCCAAACCGGTCAGGCCGCCGTCGATGTCGAAGGCAAGCGGCTGGCCGAGAAGCTGCTGCCACAGCGGCGCGGCTTCAAAGGTCAGCGGCAATCCGGGATCGGCAAGCAATGAGCGCGGCCTGTCCAGCACGGATACTCCGTAGGGAAGGAACAAGGCGACAGTTGGCAGGAGTGACCACCACAACGTTTTACCGCGATGCCCCAGGACTACTGCGGCCAGGATTACCGCCACGGCGATAGGCCCCAACAATGAGGGCGCAGAGGCCGTGATGACGGCCATGGCGAGACCTGCAGCGGCAGCAGCAGTCCAGGACGGTGTTCCATTGATGCCGGGCTTACCGAGGATCAGGGCAGGACGTCGGCTGAGGTGTGTGGCCGCCAACGCAGGCCCTTGGGCTACGGCCGATCCCGAGGCACGCAACAGCGCGAGCAGCAGAAGCGGCATCATCATGTGAGCCATCAGGGCGCCGACGCGGCCCTCGTTGATCGCAATCAAAAGCGCTGGAGCGCCGGCCCATGCAAGGGCGGCTGCAATCCTAAAGCGGCGCTTGGTAGTCAGCGCGCCCGCCGCGAACCATGCGCCCAGTGCGGACAACGGCATGGCAAGGATCAGGAGCCACACCATGGCCGCGTTTCCGTCTCCGCCTCCGAAGAGGGAGAGCAGCCACAGCACATAGCCGAACGGATCGCCGTGTCCGGGCAGGCCCGCGCCCAAGGCGATCCACCACGTGGACGCATTCGCCCAAATGTCATTTGGTGACGCCGAAAGAGGCAGGAGTCCACCGCCTGCAACCATGCCTGAACGGAGTAGGCCCAACAATCCCACGAGTGCCGCGGCGAGGGCCACCAGGGAAGCGGCGACGGCGCCGGTGCCCACCCAGCCTCGTTCATTGGTGGCCAGCGCGGCGAAGTCGTCCACTGCATCCCCGCTGGGTTCCGGGGCCAAAAGATCGGAGACCGCCGAGATTTCGTCGGCGGGGCGGATTGCCTCCAATAAGGAGCGTCGGTTAGCGCGGACTTCCCTTGTGGGCGTCTGCAGGCCCCGAACCACGGACCTGTGTACGCGGCGCGTCCTGGCAGCAACCCTTCGCCCCCTGGCGATGGCCATGGGCCGGACGAGGGCAGCAATGGTGGCAGTAAATTGGGAGAGTCCGTATCCCGGTTCTTTAACCAGGATGCTCAGCATTAGTCGGATAATGGCACCGAACAACGCCCCCACGGCCTGGAAGGGCACATTCCACCAAGGCGTGTGCTTGAGCCGCATATGGATCTGGGCTTTACGTGCCGCGGTGGAGGTTCCCAGGCCGTGCGGGCGGTGCTCCACGTGGAACATGCGTGCACTGGGGACTACTACTACGCGGTTGCCCGCCAGCCAGTTGCGCCAGCAGAAGTCCACGTCGTCGCCGCTGCCGGGCAGTGCGGGGTCAAAACCCTGCAGCAGTTCCCAGACGTCGCGGCGGATCAACATACCTGCGGAGTTCACGGCGAAAGTGTCCGTACGGGCGTCGTATTGCCCCTGGTCCACCTCGTCGGCGTCGATCAGGGTAAGGCGTTCAGCCCAACGGCTCGTTGAAAGTCCCACATCAACCAGATGCCGCTTGTTGTCCCAGCCGAGCTGCTTACAGCCGGCCACGGTAACGGATGGGGCGCGTTCAACTGCATGGAGCAGCTCCGCCAACGCATCGGGCGCCGGTGCGGCGTCGTCATGCAAGAGCCAGATCCATTGGACAGAATCACCCTGCGAAGCAATATTGTCGGGAGCGAGTTCCTGCAGCCCGGCGCGCACAGCGGCCCCGAAGCCTGACTTTGCGTGCTGGAACGACGTGACGTTGCTCTGGCCGAGGGCCCCTCGGAGCAAGTCAAGCGAATTATCCGTGGACCCTGTATCAACGCCAATGGCGGCATCTGCCGAACGCGTCTGGTCCGCCAATGCCGCCAATGTCCTGGGCAGATAGTTGCCGCCGTCGTGGGAAACCACGACGGCGGTAACATGCACTTCCTTGAGAATTAGACCGCTCGCTTCCTTAGCCGACGACGCTCCCGCTCGGAGAGTCCGCCCCAAATACCGAACCGCTCATCATTCGCGAGAGCGTATTCCAAGCACTGCGAACGGACGTTGCACGCTCCGCAGACCTTCTTGGCGTCCCGGGTTGACCCACCCTTTTCGGGGAAGAAAGCTTCAGGATCGGTCTGTGCGCATAGCGCGTCTGTCTGCCAGCCGAGTTCACCTTCGTCATCGAAGTCCCCTTGGGGCAAGCCGATCCACACCGGCTGCCCCGGCGTTTCAAGCGGACGACGCACCTCCATGGGAGGGTCGTCCAAGTCTTCGTCCGGTCCAGCGGGCAGGTCACCGACCAGCGCCTCATGTGCGGCAAGGAGGGCTGTTGCCTGATCCTCCAAGGACTGCTGCACATTCTGGTTGTATCGCTCTGCCGCTTCCGGGTCCGCCGGGTCCACGTACCAATCCCCCGGTACTTCCCGCGAACGGTATTTCACCGACGCATGTTCTGCGACGACTGCATCTTCCTGGATACGCAACGCTTGCCCCATGGCGTCCCTCCTGATTTTGCAGCTGCTGCTTGGATGTGTTTCCGATTCCCGGTGACGTTCCGGGGATCTGTGCAGCGGCGTTGATTACTAATTACACGCGTGTAACTACCCGCCCGTCAAGCCGCGCCGGGATAATAATCAAGAATTCGTAGAAACGTGGGATGCGCCACGCCCAACATTTTGGTCGCGCCGCTGCGTGTCTGGACGGGAAACGGAAGCACCTGGTCGGTTCAAGTGAACTTTCATTGAATTTCCGCGGAATTGCGCTCCCGCCCCCAATGGCGCCCACCGACTGGAGAAATTGCAGTGTGTCGCATCTCACAATTGCGGTGTCGGGCCCTAAGGAACCTGCCTAACCGCCGTGGCAAGATTGACGCATGAGCATCCCGGCAGCAAACCTGATGACAGCCCTGCGATCCGGCCATTCGACCTCACCACGCCTCACCTGGTACGGCCCCGACTCTGAGCGGGTGGAGCTGTCAGGTCGGGTCCTGGATAACTGGGTGGCCAAAACCAGCAACCTGTTGCAGGACGAACTGGATGCCGAACCCGGTATGTCAATCAGGCTGGATCTCCCGGCCCACTGGAAGTCCTTCGTCTGGGGGTTGGCATCGTGGCAACTGGGAATGGAGGTGGTCTTCGACCACAGCTCAGCGGACCTCTTGGTAACGGACAAGCCCGGCGACGGCGCCGGGGCCGGTTACAACGCGGTGGTCGCCGTGCCGCTCGCTGCACTTGCCATGCGGTGGCAGGGCGAGCTGCCCTCCGGCGTCGTGGATTACGCGGCGGAAGTCCGCTCCCACGGCGACGTCTTCATGGCGCATAACGAACCCGAGGCAACCCTGCCGGCCGTACGTGGAACGTCAGGTGTCCCCCACGAGGACCTCATAGACGTTTTTGCTGCCGCGCAAGAGCCCGGTGTCCGGCTGCTTGTACGTGCGGCAGACGGCCTGGAATCGTGCTTGGCAGCGTCATTGGGGGCATGGAAAGAGGACGGCTCGGTAGTGCTGGTGCACCCGGACCTTGAAGTGACCGACCACCTGCTGGAGAACGAGCGGGTTAGCCGCTCCTAACCCCAGTGGTATCACACGCTCTTGGGCCTCAGAGGTTCTTGGCTGTAGGAAATTCGCCGGTAGCCGGATGGGCGCCGGCTTCGGCCTTGGCCTTGTGGTGAAGCTCAATGATCTCGTGGTCATGCGAGAATTCGGGTTCGGCATCCAGTTCTTCGTTGAACACCCAGAAACGGTAGGCGAAGAAACGGAAGATGGTGCCCAGGATGAGCCCAACAACACTGCCGGCAATGAACAGCGAGGGCTTGTCGTTGAGGTCCAGGATGTACTTCGCCACCCACACACAACCCGATGCAATCAGGAGCCCTACAAGGTTCATGATGGCGAACAGCACGGCCTCACGAACAACGTTGGCCTGTTTACGGTGCCGGAAAGTCCAGAAACGGTTGGCTACCCACGAGAAGATACTTGCAACAATGGTTGCAATGGCCTTTGCCCACACTTCGCTGCCGTGCATCGGGCCGGAGAACAGCCAGATGAATACCGCCGAATCGATGACAAAAGCAACACCGCCGACGGCGCCGAACTTTGCTACCTCACGCCAGAAAAGTGAGGCAAGTCCGCGGATGCGATCTGCAAGTGTGGTGATCATGACCCTCCATGGCCGTTGAAATGTGGGCCGATGGGCCAGACCCATTTTAGCGCCGATTTCCATGCGCCGCCTTTGAGCGGGCTGTGAGAACGCCGATACTGCTGCTTCGCGCCGTAGAAATCCGTAGCCAAAGGCGGCAGAATCAGTGATCCTGCCGCCGGTTCGGTAGGCTGAACCTTGTGACTTTTCCAGTAATTGGCGTTGTTGGCGGCGGCCAGCTCGCACGAATGATGGCTCCGCCCGCTACCGCCCTGGGCTTCGAACTCCGCGTTTTGGCCGAAGGTGAGGACGTTTCGGCCGTGGCTGCAGTGGCCACTGCGCCTATTGGCGACTACAAAGACCTGGACGCTCTTTTGGAGTTCTCCAAGGGCTTGGACGTGCTGACGTTTGATCACGAACACGTCCCCACGGAACACCTGCAGGCCCTCCTGGATGCCGGCGTCAACGTGCAACCGGGCCCTGATGCATTGGTCAATGCCCAAGACAAGCTGGTGATGCGGGCGGCAATTGACCGCCTGGGCCTGCCGAACCCCGAGTGGTCAGCAGTTAACACAGTTGAAGATCTCGTGGCCTTTGGCGACAGGATCGGCTGGCCCGTGGTTCTGAAGACACCTCGCGGCGGCTACGACGGCAAGGGAGTAAGAATTGTTGACTCGGCGGAGGACGCCGTGGAAACAGCCGACTGGTTCCAGGCCATGAGCCCGCTGCTGGCCGAAGCAAAGGTTGAATTCAGCCGCGAACTTTCGGCCCTTGTAGCGCGCAGCCCCAGTGGCGAATCACGCGCCTGGCCCGTCGTGCACACCATCCAGGTGGACGGTGTTTGCGATGAAGTGATCGCTCCCGCACAGAACATTTCCCTTGAAGTGGCTGCTGCAGCGGAAGAGGCTGCCCTGCGCATTGCCAATGAACTTGGCGTCACCGGAGTCATGGCCGCAGAGATGTTCGAAACTCCTGGAGTGGGAGCGGGCTTCCTGATCAACGAACTCGCCATGCGTCCGCACAACACCGGTCACTGGACGCAGGATGGCTCCATCACGAGCCAGTTCGAGCAGCACCTGCGGGCCGTGTTGGACCTTCCGTTGGGTGCTACCGACGCCTTGGCCCCTGTAGTGGTCATGAAGAATTTCCTGGGAGGCGACAACCAGGACCTCTTTGAAGCCTTCCCCATGGCATTGGCCTTCGAGCCCGCGGCAAAGGTGCATTCTTACGGCAAGTCCGTCCGCCCGGGCCGCAAGATCGGCCACGTGAACCTCGTAGGCAGCTCCGTCTCCGACGTCGACTCCGTCCGCCAGCGTGCTACCACCGTGGCCAACATCATCCGTGACGGCCGCAGGCCCGCGCAGACCACCCTTGAGGAGACCGCATGACTTCCGAAACAACAGCCCCGCTCGTAGGGCTCGTGATGGGCTCCGATTCCGACTGGCCAGTCATGGAAGCCGCCGCTGACGCCCTGGCCGAGTTCGGTATCCCCTTTGAGGCCGACGTCGTTTCCGCCCACCGAATGCCCACAGAGATGATCCGCTACGGCCAGACCGCCCATGAACGCGGCTTGCGCGTCATCATTGCCGGAGCAGGCGGAGCAGCGCACCTTCCCGGGATGCTGGCCTCAGTTACGCCCCTTCCGGTCATCGGCGTCCCGGTCCCCCTGAAGACCTTGGACGGCATGGACTCGCTGCTGTCCATCGTGCAGATGCCCGCCGGTGTTCCCGTGGCCACAGTGTCCATCGCGGGTGCCCGCAATGCAGGCCTCCTCGCCGTCCGTATGCTGGCTTCGGGGACCGACGAACTTGCCTCGAAGCTCCGTGCCGACCTCCTCACTTTCGCCCAGGAGTTGAACGACGTTGCCACCAAGAAGGGCGAAAACCTTCGCCACAAAGTAGAAGAGGTCTTTTCCCCTGCCAATGCTTCCGCACGGAGCTCCCGCTAGGAAGGCAGCGGTTGATGACCATGCAGAAGACCCAGAGTCAGCCCGGTTCCGCCCTGACTGATCCCGTCCGCTATCCGTCCGGCGCCAGCGCACCGGTGCGGACCAAACGCGCCTTCGTGCTGGTCCTCCTCACTCTCTTTGTTCCCGGCAGCGCCCAAATCGTTGCCGGGGATCGCAAACTTGGCCGCATCGCTTTGCGTGTCACCATCACGGTATGGGCTCTCGCCCTGCTCACGTTGTTCATCGCCTTGGTGAACCGGACCATGCTGCTCAGCGTTGTCACCCATCCTGTGGGCTCGCTGTTCATCATTGCGGTCCTCGTCGCGTTGGCGGTGGGCTGGGCTTTCCTGTTCCTGAATACGCTGAGGATCATCAGGCCCGCGCTGCTGGCCCCTGGAATGCGCCCTATCATCGCCGTGGTCCTGGCAGTAACCACAGTCCTTGCCAGCGGATCGCTCGGTTATCTCGCCTACGTCCTGAACGTCAGCCGCAATGCGATCGGCAGCATCTTCAATGCCGGCCCCGCCATTGATCCCGTGGACGGGCGGTACAACTTCCTTATGATGGGTGGCGATGCCGGAGACGACAGGACCGGCCGCCGCCCTGACAGCCTCTCGGTGATCAGCGTCGACGCGAAAACCGGCGAGAGCGCCATCATTTCCGTCCCCCGCAATCTTCAGAACGCCCGGTTCAGCGAGGGTTCGCCAATGCGTCAGGTCTACCCCGACGGTTACAACTGCGGTGACGAATGCCTTATCAACGCCGTGAACACGGAAGTCACCAACAACTATCAGGATCTCTATCCAGGTGTGGCCGATCCCGGCGCCCAAGCTACGCTCGAGGCAGTGTCAGGCACTCTGGGCATCACCGTCCAGGCGTATGTCCTTGTGGACATGGACGGTTTCGCCAAACTCATCGACGCCATGGGTGGAATCCGTATCAAGGCCGGTGGCTGGGTACCTATCAGTGGTCCCGTCACTGACGAGGCCAACGGAATTCACGGCATGCCCGATGGCTGGATCCCTGCCGGCGACCAGCAGCTGAATGGCTTCCAAGCCCTTTGGTATGGACGTTCCCGCGAGTTCGTTGATGACTACGCCCGCATCGCCCGCCAGCAATGCGTACAGCAAGCCATGCTCAAGCAGCTGGACCCCGCCACGCTCCTCACCAAGTTCGAGGACATCGCCAACGCAGGCACCAAGGTGGTTGACTCCAACATCTCCTCCAACCAGCTGGGCAGCTTTGTGGACCTCGCCTTGAAGTCCAAGAACCAGCCCATCAAGCGCCTCACCATCGGACCTCCGGACTTTGATGCGTCCTTCTCCACGGTTCCCGACTTTGAGGTGATCCACTCCAAGGTCCAGGAAGTCCTGGCCTCGTCCAACACGCCCAAGGCGAATGACGCAGACATTTCCTCTGAAGGAGCCGTTGCCGGGGGCATCATGGCCGCTGGTCCGGTTGCCGGTTCCGTCAGCGCGGGTCAGCTGCCGTCGCCGTCGGCCGATTTCACCCCCGTGACCACCACGCCGGACGGCACCCCGATCACCGTCGAGCTGTTGAACGGCCTCAAGGCCCAAGGCGATGAGCAAGGTATCCGTGACCTCGTGGCTACCAACGGGCAGTGCGCACCACTGTAAACCCGGTTACACCCACCCACGTTCAGCGCAACGATAAGGACTTTCTTTCGTGTATCAGATAGAGAATGTTTTGCGACCCTATGCGTGGGGTTCGACGACGGCAATCGCCGGTTTGCTGGGTCGCCCGGCATCAGGTGGTCCGGAAGCGGAAATGTGGATCGGGGCCCACCCGGACTCGCCTTCCACAGCCGTCCACCCCAATGGAGTTACCCAGCCCTTGGATGCACTGATCGCTTCCGATCCGTTGCGTTGCCTGGGCTCGGAAAGCCTTGCCGAGTTCGGACCACGGCTGCCGTTCCTCACCAAGCTCCTCGCCGCGGAGCAGCCGCTGTCCCTGCAGGTGCACCCCAGCCTGGAGCAGGCCCGGGAAGGGTTCGCACGGGAAAATGCGGCCGGGATTCCCGCCGATGCGGCTGACCGGAACTACCGTGACGACAACCACAAACCTGAGATGATTTTCGCTCTCACTCCGTTCAAAGCTCTGTGTGGTTTCCGTTCACCTGCCGTGTCCAAGGACATCTTCGAGCACCTGGCCCGCGTCCTTGATTCCGCAGCGGTCAACACCCCGGATGTCATCCATGGCGTCATCACGGACCTTGGCCAGCCTGATGAGCCTGCAGCCCTGAAGGCAGCCTTCAGCCGGCTCATCCAAGGTGGCGCCGACGTCTCCGACGCCATCAACGAGGTAGTCGCGGTCCTGTCCGCCGGCGCGCCGCTGGAGCCGCACCGCGAAGCGTTGACCGCCATGGTGGACATCAACGAAGCCTTCCCCGGAGATCCCGGCGTGCTCATTTCGCTGCTTCTCAACCACCTGTCCCTGAAGCCCGGCGAGGTGGTTTACCTGCCGGCCGGCAACGTCCACGCTTACCTGCACGGTTTGGGGGTGGAGGTCATGGCGTCCTCGGACAATGTTCTCCGAGGCGGACTCACGCCCAAGCATGTTGACGTCCCGGAGCTCCTGAAGACCGTGCGTTTCGAAGCACTCGGCGCGCCCCGCATCGAGGCGAGCGGAACCGAATTCGGGCAGGAACTGTACCGCCCGCCATTCAAGGAATTCCAGCTGCAGCGCATCGAGCTCGGCCCGGGCGCCGAGCCGGTGCCGCTGGCCCAAAACGGACCCGCCGTCGTCGTGGTGGTGACCGGTTCCGTAATGCTCGACTCGCCCAAGAGCGATCTTCGCTTGCAGCGGGGCGCTGCGGCGTTCATCCCCGACCTCGAAGCGCCCGTGAACGTCCACCCCGTCCAGGGCACTACGGACACCAGTGTTGCCTTTGCAGTAACCACCGGCCTGGGGAACTGATCCATGGAGTTTTTCCTCCAAACGCCCGCATGGGCGGCCGTCCAGCGTTCCCTGGGACGCCGTGTCCATGAGCAGTCCGGACCGGGTTGGAGCTTCCTCGCCATCGAGGAGAAGAACCCGGCAGGCAAAGTCATTTACGCCCCCTACGGCCCCGTGGCGGAGTCCGTGAAAGCTTTCGACGCCGCCACCGCCGCCCTGGTGGCTCTGGCCAAGGACGAGCGCGCGGTGTTCGTGCGGATGGAGCCCGCTGCCGCAGGGTTCACAGCGTCCGACGCCGATGCCCTCCTTCGCGCCCGTGGCTTGAGGCCGGCGCCGGTCAACCAACAGCCAGAGCTCAGCTGGATCGTGGATCTGGAGGGGGACTTCAAGGACGTCCTGGCCGGCATGAAACCGACCAACAGGAACCTTTACCGGAATATCCACAAAAAGGGCGTGACCTTCCGCGCGTCCCAGGACCCCGCCGATATCTCTGTGCTCCTGCACTTCCTGCACCTCACGGCTGCCCGGAACGGTTTCAAGCCCCAAAGCGACGAGTACCTCACCCAAGTAGCCGCCTCCCTGCTGCCTAACGGTGCAGGAACGCTGTTCATCGCGGAGCTCGACGCCGAACCGATCGCCGCTGCTTTCGTCTATGACTCAGCTGATACTCGTGTGTACGCCCACGCGGCCCTGGACGACACCCATCGCAAGCTCAGCGCAGGTATCCCGCTCCTGGTCAACCTGATGGCCGATGCCAAGGAGAAGGGCCTCAAACACGTGGACCTCTGGGGCGTTGCACCCGAAGACCAACCGGACCACAAATGGGCTGGCTTCACGGCGTTCAAGAAATCTTTCGGAGGCCGCGAAGTCTCCTACCCCGGCACCTGGGACCTCCCGGTGAACAAGCTCCGCTACGGCGCCTACCAACTGGCCAGGAAAGTCCGGGACAAACTGCGCTAGGCCGCCGCCCGTGTCACCAGTGAACGCGTACCGCCACCACCCACTTTGAGGCCTCCTGCATCATGACACGCCGGGGATCCGGCTCGTCCACAGGGTTCCAATGTCAAAGTAGGTGGTGACGGCCCACCCCGCGCACTGCCCCACCAAATCCCTTAGCAGTGCGAAGCCGTGGGCCGCGGAACTAACGTGCCCCGGACAGCGAAAAGCGCCCTGTCGCGTCAGCGGCATCAAATCGACGAGGTACGAGGAGATAGCCGCAGAGCGATAGGGCGCTTTTCGCGTCAAAGACGCGACAGCAACGGGGGGTTACGGCTTGCGCGCGTACGTCTCCCACTTGGACGCGTGGTGCTCAGCTTCTACGAAGCGGACGGTCCCGGACTTGGAGCGCATCACGATGGACTGCGTCATGACGCGATCCTTCTGGTAGCGCACACCGTGGAGGAGGTCGCCGTCGGTGATGCCGGTCGCCGCGAAGTAGCAGTTATCCGAGGTGACAAGGTCGTTGGTGGACAGGACGCGGTCGAGGTCGTGTCCGGCGTCGATGGCCTTCTGCTTCTCTTCGTCCGACGTCGGCCACAGGCGGCCCTGGATCACACCGCCGAGCGACTTGATGGCACAGGCTGCAACGATGCCTTCAGGTGTGCCGCCTATGCCCATGAGGGCGTCGACGCCGGTGCCGGAGCGGGCTGCTGCGATGGCGCCGGCAACATCGCCGTCCATGATGAACTTGGTGCGGGCACCGGCTTCGCGGATTTCTTCCACGAGGGGGCGGTGCCGGTCGCGGTCCAGGATCATGACGTTGAGCTGGTTGACCTTGACGCCCTTGGCCTTGGCGATGAGGTGCAGGTTCTGCTTGACGGGCAGGCGCAGGTCCACCATGTCGGCGGCTTCGGGGCCGGTGACGAGCTTCTCCATGTAGAACACTGCGGAGGGGTCGAACATGGACCCGCGCTCAGCAACTGCCAGCACTGCGAGGGCGTTGTTGATGCCGAGGGCGGTCAGGCGGGTTCCGTCGATGGGGTCGACGGCGACGTCGCACTCGGGACCGGTGCCGTCACCAACCTGCTCGCCGTTGAACAGCATGGGGGCTTCGTCTTTTTCGCCTTCACCGATGACCACGACGCCGTTGAAGTGGACGGTGTGAAGGAACGAACGCATGGCGTCGACGGCGGCGCCGTCTGCCTTGTTTTTGTCACCGAATCCTACCCAGTGGCCACCGGCAATTGCCGCGGCCTCGGTGACGCGGACGAGTTCAAGCGCAAGGTTGCGGTCGGGTTCGTCGAGGCCGACGGCGAGCGACGGCGAAATCGTGGAATACTGCTGGGTCATTGGTGCAGGAGACACTTGAACCTCTTCTTCGAGTGACGATTCACGGGACCGGACATGGTTGCACTGGGCAACCCGGGGTTCCTCTATCAACGATCATAGTCGCCGCGTGCTCCGGGAGTCGTTGGATGACCACGGCCCACGATACCGGTGGTGAGGTTGCCGAATGTGTGTTCCCTGCCGGGATAGGGGATCATGGACACGTGAGTGAAACGCAGGACAAGCCCGCAGCAGAGAACCCATCCGGCGCTTCAGCGGCCAAGCAAAACGATGCCCAGGCAGCCCCGGACGCCCCCTACAAACCCGTCATCGCGGCGAAAGCTGCCAAACGGGCCAACGCTTCGGTCATCGGCATGGTCATCGCGCTGCTTGTCTGTGTACTGGCTTTCCTCCCCATCGTTTTGATGAACCCGGCTCCCAAAGGTGAGGGCTTCAGGCCTGATGTCGATGTTGCAGCCATTGCCCGCAACGCCACAGATGTGGCGGGATTCACACCCGTCACCCCGGATACCGGCGACACATTCAAGCCCAATTACGCCCGTTGGGAATCCGGCAGCGGAAGCGGCGTTCCTACTTGGGAGATCGGCTTCCTGACTCCCAAGGAGAATTTCATTGGCCTCACGCAGACCAACCAGGCGAACCCCACATGGGTTCTGCAGAAGACGGAGAACCTTCCCGTAACCGGCACCCGTAGTGCGGGCGGCCAGGAATGGGAGTTGCGCGACTCGGGCAAGGAAAAGCGCAGCATGGTCCTTGAGTACCGCGGCACCACGATCGTCCTGAACGGCACCGCAAACCTCGAGGAGTTCGCTACGCTGGCCGCCGCCGTCGTGAAGTCCGCGGAGCAGGCTCCGCCTGCAAGCGCACCGGCCACCGCGACTCCTTCCGCGCAGCCGTCCGCCTAGTCCCGGGCTTCCGCCTGACCGGCTTTCCCGCTTAACCGGCGCAACAGTTTCACGGACTTCCCCGTCCGCGTCGTAAAGTAAGGCTCGTGCCTACTTACCTGACTCCAGCCCTGGCGTGGCGCCGTCTCCGCGAGGGCAACGAACGTTTTGTTTCCGGCGAATCCCTGCACCCCAACCAGGATGCTTCGCGACGATCCTCACTCATTGAGAACCAGAACCCTTTCGCCGTGATCTTCGGCTGCTCGGATTCCCGGCTCGCTGCAGAAATTATCTTTGACCTGGGTCTTGGTGACGCCTTCGTGGTGCGCACTGCCGGCCAGGTCATTGACGATGCGGTCCTGGGTTCCCTCGAGTACAGCATCAGCGAACTTCGGGTTCCACTGATTGTCATCCTCGGCCATGACAGCTGCGGTGCCGTTAAAGCCACCAAGGCAGCCGTTGAAACGGGCGAGATGCCCCCGGGCTTCATCCGGGACCTCGTCGAACGCATCACCCCTTCCGTCCTGACTGCCAAGCGCAACAGCCAGGAAGACGTCAACGACATGGTGGTGGAGCACGTCAAGCAGACGGCTGCCCGCCTGGCTGACAGCTCGCGTGTGATTTCCGACGCCATCGACGACGGCCGGGTGGCCGTCATCGGTCTGTCGTACAAGCTCGATGAAGGCCGTGCGGCCCTCGTTTCCGGGATCGGCAAGCTCTAGGAGCACGTGCTCCGGCCGCGGCGCCGGAGCACGTAGCACTCCCCTCCGGGTTTTCTGTGCGGCGACCAATCGCCCTAAGCTAGCCCCATGACTTCCACCACTGAGTTCCGTATTGAACATGACACGATGGGCGAAGTTCGCGTCCCCGTGAACGCCCTGTACCGCGCCCAGACGCAGCGTGCTGTGGAGAACTTCCCGATCTCCGGCAAGACGCTTGAGCGCACCCACATTGAGGCCCTGGCCCGCGTGAAGAAGGCCGCCGCACTGGCAAACGCCGAACTGGGGGTGCTCGATGGCGAGCTCGCCGAGGCTATCGCTGCCGCTGCCGATGAGGTTGCCAGCGGCAAGTACGACGGCGACTTCCCCATCGACGTTTTCCAGACCGGCTCCGGCACGTCCTCCAACATGAACACCAACGAGGTCATCGCCGAGCTTGCATCGCGTGCACTCGCCGCCGCCGGGAGCGACAAAGTTGTCCACCCGAACGACCACGTGAACGCATCCCAGTCCTCCAACGATGTTTTCCCGACGTCGGTGCACGTCGCCGCAACGTCAGCCTTGATCAACGACCTGATCCCGGCGCTGGAGTACCTGGCAGCTTCCCTGGACCGCAAGGCCGTGGAGTTCAAGGACGTCGTCAAGTCCGGCCGTACCCATCTCATGGACGCCACGCCGGTCATGCTTGGCCAGGAGTTCGGCGGCTACGCTGCCCAGGTCCGCTACGGCATCGAGCGCATCAACGCAGCACTCCCCCGCGTTGCCGAAGTTCCCCTCGGTGGCACCGCCGTAGGCACCGGCATCAACACCCCGGCCGGCTTCCCTGAACGCGTCATCGAACTGCTTGCAGCCGACACCGGCCTGCCGCTGACCGAGGCACGCGACCACTTCGAAGCGCAGGCCAACCGCGACGGCCTCATCGAGGGTTCCAGCCAGCTGCGCAACATCGCGATCTCCTTCATGAAGATCAACAACGACCTCCGCTGGATGGGTTCGGGTCCCAACACGGGCCTGGGCGAAATCGCCATTCCGGACCTTCAACCCGGCTCCTCGATCATGCCGGGCAAGGTCAACCCGGTCATCTGCGAAGCATCCATCATGGTTTGCGCCCAGGTGATCGGCAACGACACCGCGATTGCCTGGTCCGGCACCAACGGCGCCTTCGAACTCAACGTCGGCATCCCTGTCATGGCGGCGAACCTGCTCGAGTCAATCCGCCTGCTGGCCAACACCAGCCGCGTCATGGCCGACAAGATGATTGACGGCATCACCGCCAACGTCGAGCGCGCCCGCTTCCTGGCCGAGGCTTCCCCGTCCATCGTGACCCCGCTGAACAAGTACATCGGTTACGAAAACGCGGCAAAGATCGCCAAGATCGCCGTCAAGGAAGGCCTGACCATCCGCCAGGCAACCGAGAAGCTCGGCTTCGTCGGCGAAGGTGAAGGCAAGGTCTCCGAGGCTGACCTGGACAAGGCGCTGGACGTCACCACCATGACTTCCCCCGCCCACAAGGCCTAACAGCCAGGGCACTACTTACCGCTCTACGACGGCCGGTACCTTTCGTACGAAAGGTGCCGGCCGTCGTCGTACCTGGAGTTTTTGTGCAGCAGATGCCCTTATAACCCCTCCTAAAGGGCGTTAGCTGTACAAAAACTCCCAGAATTTTGCACTTTCTGTGCATGAGTGCAAAACTTTACTTTGTGAGCAATAGTGCAAATATCGACGGTGGCCTCCGCGAGCGCAAGCGGGCAGCCACGCGAACGGCGATCACCGCCGTCGCGCGTTCCATGACCGCGGCGCACGGCCTGAGCGGTTTTACGGTGGAAGAGGTCTGCGAAGAGGCGGGGATCTCACGCCGGACCTTCTTCAATTACTTTCACTCCAAGGAAGACGCCGTGATCGGCTCGTTCTCTGATGAGTTGCCTGAAGACGCCTTGGAAGCGTTCAACCAGAACCCTTCCCGCACACCGGACAGTATCTCGGGGACCCTCCTGGCGGCCCTGCACGTGCTCACCGTGACGCTCATGGAGCGTTCATCCATCAGCCGTACCGAGGTCCAACAGTTCATCGCTGCCATCACGGCCGAGCCACAACTCCTGGCACGGCTCACCCTCGAAGGGGAAGCCCGCGAGCGGCAATTTGCCGCGCTGGTTGCTGCCCGCGAAGGGCTGGACCCCGAGCACCCCGAAGTCATGACAGCAACTGTGTTGTTCGGGGCTGTGTCCAAAAAAACGGCACAGCAATTCTTCTCAGAGGAAAATTCGCGTCCCTACCGCGGGATCCTCGAACAGAACCTCAACGCCGCACGGAAACTATTCGCCCAGCCGCTGGCCACGAAGCAACAGCTGGGCCCCAACCCCCTTGAAACCTCAAAGGATCCCGCATGAGTACCTTGTCCAAAGCAGCCGAACCGCTGCTGCTGACCCAGAAACGAATCTGGATCATCTTCTCGGCGCTGATCGCAGGCATGCTCCTGTCCAGCCTCGACCAAACCATCGTCTCCACCGCCATGCCGACGATCGTGGGCAAGCTGGGTGGAGTGGAGCACCAGGCATGGATCACCACGGCATATCTCCTTGCCACCACCATCGTGATGCCCATCTACGGCAAGTTCGGTGACATCCTGGGTCGTCGCAACCTGTTCCTCGTCGCTATCGCCCTTTTCACGCTCGCATCTGTTGGCTGCGCGTTTGCCACCGACTTCTGGGGCTTCGTGATCTTCCGGGCCATCCAGGGCCTGGGCGGCGGCGGCCTCATGATCCTCTCACAGGCGATCATCGCTGACATCGTTCCCGCCAAGGAGCGCGGAAAGTACATGGGCCCGCTGGGTGCCATCTTCGGCCTCTCCGCTGTAGCCGGACCGCTGCTGGGCGGCTTCTTCGTGGACCACCTCACGTGGGAATGGGCGTTCTACATCAACATCCCCATCGGCATCGCTGCGTTCATTACCGCCTGGTTCACGTTGACCCTGCCGAACAAGAAAGCCGAGAAGAAGATCGACATCCTGGGTGTCCTCTTCCTCTCCGCAGCGACCACCTGCCTCATCTTCTTCACCGACTTCGGCGGCAAGAAGGACGAAGGCTGGGACTCACCCCTTACGTGGGCGTTCGGTGCAGGCATGGTCCTGGCGGCCTTCTCCTTCGTGATGGTCGAACGTCGCGCCGAGGACCCCATCATTCCGCTGAGCCTCTTCAAGAACCCCATCTTCATCAACGCGACGGCCATCGGCTTCACCTTGGGCTTGGGCATGTTCGCTGCCATTGCCTTCGTTCCCACATTCCTGCAGATGTCTTCCGGCACGTCCGCCGCGGAATCGGGCTTGCTGATGCTGCCCATGATGGTGGGCCTGATGGGCACGTCCATTTACTCTGGTATCCGCATCTCCAAGACCGGCAAGTACAAGATGTATCCGATCCTGGGTGCAGCCCTGACCATTGTCGCGATGCTGTGGCTGACCACGCTGACTGCGGCAACGCCCATCTGGGTCATCTGCGTGCAGCTCTTCATCTTCGGTGCGGGCTTGGGCCTGATCATGCAGGTCATCGTCCTGGTGGTGCAGAACTCCGTACCGGCTGACCAGATCGGTACGGCGACCAGTACCAACAACTACTTCCGCGAAGTAGGTGCATCGCTGGGTGTCGCCGTGTTCGGAGCAATCTTCACCAACCGCTTGGCAGAATCACTCACCGAAGCCTTCACCGGTGCCGGCGCTTCCGCCGAGCAGGCCTCACAGTCCACCAGCACGTTGGATCCGCAGGCCTTGGCCCAGATGCCCGAGCAATTGCGGGACGCGATCGTCAACGCCTACGCCAACTCCTTGGCGCCCGTCTTCTGGTACTTGGTTCCGTTCATCGCCATAGCGCTGATCCTCGCCCTCACGCTAAAGCAGATCCCGCTCTCCGACACCGCCGGCATGGTGGCACGCGGCGAGGCCGTGGGTGGCGAAGAGGCGAACCGGCTTGAAGCCGAGCGCCTGGAGACTGCAAAGCTGGAAGCTGACCTTGCCGCTTCGGAGGACAATGACAAGGACCGCGCCGGCGCCGGACGGTAGCCCGCTTCAGTCCTCCATTTGGTACGCCACGGGGCCTTCGGGTTCCGTGGCAAGCCTGATTGCTTCAAGGTTTCCGGCGCTCATGTCAGGGAGGTCGTCCAAGGCAAACCACCCTACCGCCAGTGATTCGTCGTCATTAACGCGGGCTTCGCCGGACACATAGCGGCACCTGAAGATGATGTCCAGGAAGTCGCACACGTCACCGTTGGGGAAGGTCACCGGACCCACGACGCCGACTCCGACGATGCGCTCCGTTTCGGCCACCACCGCAGTTTCCTCGAAGATTTCCCGGACCAGCCCGGGAGCCGGGTGTTCGCCCGGCTCGAGCATTCCTGTGATGAGCGCCCAATGACCGTTGTCGGCGCGTTGGCCGAGCAACACCCGGCCGTCGTCGTCGAACACCACTCCCCGCACGGCCGGCAGCCAGAGGGGATCATTGCCGATCTTTTCCCGCAGTTTGAGCACGAATTCCGGTGCACCCATGGTGTCAGTTTTCCTTCAATTCGATGGTCGCGTGTGAGTTGGCCAAGGTGAGCGTGTCGCCGTCGAGCGCCCACCGGACAGGCTGTTCAAAGAGCTCCTCTGTCCACGCCTGATAGCTGGCAGTTGCCCCGATGCAGCCCCTGTCGGTCACTGTCCGCCAGAGCTGCCTCAGCATGTCAGCCTGCACTGAAACGGCCACCTCCAGATGATTGCACGGCGTGTGGATGAGGAGGGTCCACGCGCCGTTGGTATGCCCGGAGCTGACCTTCAGGGGATCTGTTCCGAGCCACGCTATATCCCCTGAAGCATCCCTTCCCCGCACTGACGTGAATTTGGAACAGCCCAGCGGGCTCCCCTCGCAGGCGCTTCCGGGTGTGGGACCAGGATGTTGGGTGGCCCCCGATTGTTGCGGATCACGTGACTGAAGATCGGTCGCCGGCGATACGACGGAAACCGGCTGCCCGCATCCTGTCACCAGGACTGCGCAGCAAAGGGAAGCTCCCAGAAAGGACTTCAACCCGATCCGCTGCATTGCAACGCCCCTCCTGCCGTCCTTGAGCACATCCGAACACCTGTTGCGCCAAGCATGCCTTAGCCCGGTGAACACCGAGAATACGGACAGCGTTGCAATTCGGCCGCAGTTGGCTCCTTTTCTACGTTTCACGCGGGCAGGACAACCATGGCGGCTGCTGCCCCCGCCAGCATGAACGGGCCAAACGGGATGGCAGAGCGTAGCGTGCCGCGCCGGGCCACCAGGATGCCCAGGCTCCACAGCCCGCCTAAAACAAATGCAGCGAACGTACCGGCAAAGATGTGGCTCCACCCCAAATAGCCCAAGTAGAGGCCCAGCACGCCAGCCAGCTTCACGTCGCCAAAGCCCATGCCTGGCGGGTGAATAAGCCGCAGCACGAAATAGAACAGCCAGAGCACGGTGCCGCCGACAATGACGCCCAGCCCGGGCACCCCAAGCCAGGCAGCTGACAGTTCTGCCTCGGGATCGGCGTTCATGAATGTCAGGACTGCGGCGGCCAGTAGCAGCACTCCTGCCACTGCGTAGGACGGGAACACGATTCGATTCGGCAGCAAGTGGCTCCGGACATCTATCACCGTGAGCCGCACTCCCATCACCACGAAGTACAGGCAGGCCGCCACCACGAGCCAAAAGCCGAGCGGACTGGCTGTCCAGAGGTCTGAGAGTCGTCGGATCACCTTCGGATGCTATCCCGCTTTGGGCGACGGGCCTGCTTGAACGCTTGGGTAAACTGTGGATATGGGGCGCTACAGTGCAGCTGGACCGGGTTTTGACTTGTCCTCCACATTCCGAAATCTTTGCCGCTCTTCCCCGTGGAAGTGGACCAGCCTCCGCTTCGAGTACCTTGAAAGGCCAGCCCCCGGCACCGCCGTCGTCCGGGCCTGGCTTAGGCGCCCGGGGGCACTCCGCCTTGAAACCCCGGATGGCCGGCTTCTGCACAGCACTACCGGCATCAACGACTCCAAGGACGATCTATACGTCAGCTCCACCCGGCGCTCGTGGCTGCTTCCGGCCCACCTTGTGACCCCTGTATATGACGACGCCGGCCTTGTCCGCCGCCGTCCCGAAGCCGCCTACGGTGAACCCTCCTTCGGTAATGGCCGCCTCGCCGCCGCACTCGATCCCGTGGAGCTAGCCGGCAATGCGCCTGTCCCCTTGGAGTTCCCGGACACGAACCGGGTCTTCCTTGAGGAGCCGCGTGAGGTGGACCATGAGGGTCGTCTGGCATTGGAAACCATCGTGACGCCAAGCCGGACATACGTCCCCTCAGACCGGGATGCACCCTTGGCGCACCCGGGCCGGACGTTGATCAGGATCGACGCCGCCACAGGCGTTTGCGTGGCCAGCCAGAGCCTGGACGGCGACTCCGCAGGTAAAGGACACTGGCTCAAGATCCTGGCCGTAGACGAGTACATGCTGGACGACCTCTTCCTGGCAGAGTCGATGAACCTCACGGACGTCCGCCGCCACATTTCCTGGGACATCGGCCCCGCCGCCTGAGCAGGCCCCCCGCCGAGAGGTGATCTCTCGGCAGTATCAGGGCGCCAAAGTCCCGGGATCCAACCCCTCGGCGAGCGTCCCTGCGCCGTGACTCGCACGGCTCCCGCCGCCGGGCTAAGCTACGGCGATGACATCGCTGGCAGAAATATGGCCCCCGTTCGGACTCATCCTCACCACTCCGAGGCTGACGATCCGTCCCGTCCTTGACGAAGACATCCCCTCAGCCGTGGCAGCGGCCCGTTCCGGCGTCCACGAACCGGGTAAGAGTCCGTTCAGCGTTCCATGGGCCGAGCTTCCGGCCGACGAACTGGCCCCCAATATGGCCCAGTGGTATTGGCGCTGCCGTGCCAACTTCGCCAAGGACTCCTGGACCCTCCTCTTCGGAGTCTGGCACAATGACGAACTCCTCGGAGTCCAGGACATCGGCGCCAAAAACTTCAACAGTCTCAAGACAGTCAGCACCGGCTCTTGGCTCAAGCAGGCCGCGCAAGGCCAAGGTTTCGGCAAGGAGATGCGCGCCGCCGTCGTAAGCTTCGCCTTCGATTACTTGGGCGCCGAAGTAGCCGAGTCAGAAGCAGCGATCTGGAACCACCAATCCCTGGGCGTCTCCACCGGCCTGGGCTACGAACTGAACGGCACCTACCGCGACGGCTGGGGCGAAAAGGTGGAAGAGGTCCAAAGAGTCCGCCTCACCCCCACCACCTTCTCCCGCCCCAACTGGACCCTCAAAGTCCAAGGCCACGAAGAGCTCAAAACCTACCTGAAGCTGTAGCCGCACCAGTAGCATCAGCGTGGCTGCGGTCTCCCGGGAAGGAGCGCATCGCGACGCATCGGACCCCGAAGGTCGCCCAGCGACCTTCGGGGTCCTTTTGCGGTGTGTCCAAGCGACGGCGGGAGGCTGTTGCCGCGCGGCGGTAACCACTGTGCAGCAGCGAACCTAGATCTCAGCCCCTTCGAGCAACTCCGTCACCAGGGCTGCGATGGGTGACCGCTCGGAGCGCGTCAGGGTGATGTGCCCGAACAGTGGATGGCCTTTTAGCGTCTCCACTACCGCAGCGACGCCGTCATGCCGCCCCACGCGAAGGTTGTCGCGTTGGGCGACGTCGTGGGTGAGGACGATTTTGGAGTTTTGTCCGATGCGGCTCATGACGGTGAGGAGGACGTTTTTCTCGAGTGACTGTGCTTCGTCAACGATCACGAAGGCATCGTGCAGTGAGCGCCCGCGGATGTGGGTCAGGGGCAGGACTTCGAGCATGCCCCGGTCCATGACTTCTTCGACGACCTCTTGGCTGACGAGTGCCCCGAGGGTGTCGAACACTGCCTGCGCCCAGGGATTCATTTTTTCTGATTCGGAGCCGGGGAGGTAGCCGAGTTCCTGGCCGCCCACGGCGTAGAGGGGACGGAACACCACTACTTTGCGGTGTTCCCGGCGTTCCAGGACGGCTTCCAGGCCTGCGCAGAGGGCGAGTGCGGACTTGCCGGTACCCGCACGGCCACCTATGGAGACGATGCCGACGGCGGGGTCCATGAGGAGGTCGATGGCCAGGCGTTGTTCGGCTGAGCGTCCATGGAGTCCGAAGACGTCGCGGTCGCCTTTGACGAGCCGGACTTGTTTGTCTGCGCCTACCCGGCCAAGTGCGGAGCCCCGGTTGGACAGGAGGACGAGTCCTGTGTTGACGGGGAGCTCCGCGGCTGCGGGGATGAAAGCGGGTTCGTGTCCGTAGAGGGTGGTGATCTCTTCTTCGGTCGCATCGACTTCGGCCATTCCGGTCCAGCCGGAATCTTTGACGAGTTCGTTGCGGTACTCGTCCGCATGGAGGCCCATGGCGGAGGCTTTGACGCGCATGGGAAGGTCTTTGGAAACAACGATGACGTTGTGGCCTTCATTGGCAAGGTTTTTTGCCACGGCCAGGATTCGGCTGTCGTTGTCGCCTCCACGGAATCCTGCGGGAAGCACCTCCGGGGAGATGTGGTTCATCTCCACCCTGAGGAGGCCGCCGTCTTTCCCTATGGGGATGGCATGGTCCAGTCCGCCGTGTTCGATCCTGAGGTCGTCCAGGAGCCTGAGGGCTTTCCGGGCGAAGTAGCCCAGTTCGGGATCGTGGCGTTTTCCTTCCAGTTCACTGATGACCACGATGGGGACGATGACTTCGTGTTCGGCGAAGCGCAACAGTGCGTGGGGATCGGAAAGCAGGACGGACGTATCAATCACGTAGCTGCGGCCTGTGGCGGACGCCTCGGTCCGCGCTTTTTGTGAGACCCGCTTGGTGCGAGAGGTAGCTGCACTTTCCCCGTCGGAAACCATTGCGGGCAGTTGCTCAGAAATAGCCACATCGACTCCAGCCCCGGGCAGTTCGCCCGGCCTAATGGTGAAGCGGCTCGGCCGGAAGGCCGGGCGTGGCCTCCCATGTAACTGGTGCGATAGTCCGCTCCATATACTGGCCTCCCCGATCAGCGGGCGGTTTTGCCTGCTGATGGGATTAACGTAATCCCACTCACAGGAATTTCCGAAACCTGAGTCGGCAAGTCGCATTGCCTGCAGATTAATTCCTCGTAAACGGGAATGGGATCAGGTGCCGAACCTGCGCTGGCGCCCGGCATAGTCCCTGAGCGCACGCAGGAAATCGACCTTGCGGAAGGCCGGCCAGAGGGCTTCGCAGAAGTAGAACTCGCTGTAGGCGCTTTGCCACATGAGGAAGCCCGAGAGCCGCTGCTCACCCGAGGTGCGAATGACGAGGTCCGGATCTGGCTGGCCGCGCGTATAGAGGAACCTTGAGATGTCGTCCACCGAAAGTTCATCTGCAACGTCGGACATCTTTCGTCCTTTGGTGTCGGCATCGTGCAGGAGTTCGCGTACGGCGTCGACGATTTCACGGCGCCCGCCGTAGCCCACAGCCACGTTCACGTGGATTTTTTCGTGTACCGGGGTCCGGGCGGTGAGTTTGTTGAGGCGTTCGGCCAAGTAGTCCGGCAGGAGTTCCGGGGCGCCCATGGCGTGGACGGAGACGTCTTCGTCTTCATCGAGCCGGTCCATGGTGTTGGCGATGATGCCCATGAGGAGGTCAAGCTCTTCACCGGAACGGCTCATGTTGTCCGTGGAAAGCATGTACAGGGTTACTACTTTGACGCCGAGTTCCTGGCACCAGCCGAGGAATTCGTGGATTTTATCCGCGCCCGCCTGGTGTCCTTGGCTGGTGGGCGCGTTGAACTGGCGGGCCCAGCGTCGGTTACCGTCCACCATGACGCCGATGTGCCGGGGAATCCTGTCTTGCTTGAGGGAGCGCAGCAACCTGCGCTCGTAGAAGCCATAGAGGAAACCGGGCAGCTCCACCGGACTCTCACCTGACTTCCTTGCTTATACGACGACGGCGCACATCCAAGGCTACCGTCCCGAACTGCCGGGCCGGTGCAGTGGCCGGTCAAAATTCGTCCCGGACTTGTTACCACTGGGTAACTTACCGAAACGTAAGTTATTCTTGTCCCATGGCCGAGCTCCTCGAAACCAAGCCCCTATGGCGTGGGTGGATCCACGCTGTCGCCGCTCCTTTTGCCCTCGCGGCAGGGATCGTCCTGGTCACCATTGCCCCTACCCCGGACCGCAAAATCACCTCCGCCGTTTATGCATTGACGGGCTTCCTGCTGTTTGGGGTCAGCGCCGTCTATCACCGCGGGAACTGGTCACCAAAAGTCCGGATGCTGCTCAAACGTCTGGACCATACGAACATCATGCTGGTGATCGCCGGCAGCTATACGCCGCTGGCGTGGTCTTTGCTGGAGCGCTCACAGGCCGTGACCCTGCTCTGGCTGGTGTGGTCCGGAGCAATAGTCGGCGTGCTCTTCAGGATTCTGTGGACCCACGCTCCACGATGGTTGTACGTGCCCGTGTACATAGCCCTCGGCTGCGGAGCATTGTTCTACTTGCCCCAGTTCTTCTCGGCCAACGCCCCGGCAGCAATCCTCATCTGCGTCGGTGGCGCCCTATACATCGCGGGCGCCGTGTTCTATGCCCTCAAGAAACCGAATTTCAGCGTCCAGCACTTCGGGTTCCATGAGCTCTTCCACGCCTTCACGGTGCTGGCCTTTGCGGCGCACTTCGTGGCGATCATGATGGCGGTGGTGAGCTAGGCTCGGCAGAAAAGGCCACGTGAGCTCCTTGCACCCTCCGCGGGGACCCGGTTCAGCGGGTTCCGGGGCCGCCGTCGCCGTTCTCACCTGCGGTACTGCCTGCATCGGCAGGGCTTTCACTTGCACTGCCCGCATCGGCTGATTCGCCCGCCTCCGCAGCCAGGCGCGCCTCCTCTGCCTGTGCGCGGTAACGGACTCGGCGGATCCTGCGAACCATATCCACGATCAGGAAGGTTGAAAGGATCACGATGAAGGCCGTGAGGACGAAGCCCCACGTACCCGGCGTCACCTGATCCGCGGACAGGCCGGGCCGCAGCGTACCCGAGGGATTGGGCGAGGGAGTTACGGTCAGGGCAAGAATCAAGTGCTGCACTTTCATACCTTCTATTGGAGCTGGTGCGTGCCTGCTGGCAGCGCACGGCCGGGAAGCCGGCTGGCAATACGACAACTTCTACGAGCGATAGAAACTGCCTGAATCCCTATCTTATCCCCGCGAAGAGGTCCTTCTCCGGCAGCTCGGAGGAGACCCTGGACTTGATCAGGGTATAGTCCTCCCACGGCCAGGCGATCCGCTGCAAATCCGGCGAAACCGCGAAGAAGAAGCCGAGAGGATCGATCTGCGTCCGGTGGGCCCTCAGGGCGTCGTCCCGGGTTTCGAAGAAATCACCACAATCAACCTGCGTGGTGGTCTGATGCCCGGCCACCGGGGCCGTGTGACCTTCGGCGTCCGCTTCCAGCCAAGCAGCAAGCCGCTCCGCATACGGTGATTGCAGCCCGGCTTCTTCCAGCGCAAAATGCAGCGCACGGAATCGTTCGGGACTGAAGGCTCGATCGAAATAGAGCTTGCTGGGCGTCCACGGTTCCCCCATGCCGGGGTAGCGCTCAGGATCGCCCGCAGCTTCGAATGCTTCAACCGTAACCTTGTGGGCCATGATGTGGTCGGGATGCGGGTAACCGCCGTTTTCGTCGTAGCTGAGGATGACGTGCGGCTTGAAGTTCCGGACCAGACGGACCAAGGGCGCAGTTGCGCGCTCCAACGGCTGCCGGGCGAAGCAACCCGGCGGCAACGGCGGGAGGGGATCGCCCTCGGGCAGGCCTGAGTCCACAAAACCCATCCAACGCTGCTGGATTCCAAGGACCGCGGCCGCTTGGGCCATCTCAAGGCGCCGGGCACCGGCCATGTCCCGCTTGGGATGGGGCGCATCTACCATGGCGGGGTTCTGGATGTCACCACGCGAGCCATCCGTGCAGGTGGCGACCATCACGCCTACTCCGGCCGCGGCGTACATCGCCATGGTTGCTGCACCCTTGCTGGACTCGTCATCCGGATGGGCATGGACGGCGAGCAGCCGCAGCTGCTGCTCGGAACTGCTGGACGCTGTCACTTGACGGCTCCTCTTTCATGGAACGTGTGTAGGGCCAGTGCAGGAGGTGCCGCAATCCGCACTAAACTGAATAGGTGACTTCACAGAACGAATCGGCCACCGAACTACCGGCAAGTAATAGCCTAGCCAATCGCTACGGTGGCCAAAAGCGACGCTTGACACGAAAAACCAAGCGAATCATCGTTGCTGTGGCCTTGTCCGTCGGTATCGCGTTTGCTGCCTACGTCACAACGGGCCCGGGTCAGCCCCCGGTTACGTTCAAGGACATCGGTTACAGCACCGTGGACCAGACTCAGGCAGAGGTGGACTACCAGGTGACCAAACAGCCCGCCGCCACCGCCAAATGCGCCATCAAGGCTTTGGATTCCAAGTTTGCAGTGGTGGGCTGGAAAGTAGTGGAGATCGGACCCAACGAACCCGAGAACAATCCTGACGGCGGCAGCACCAGCATGCAACGGACGGTCCTGAGGACCGAATCCCCGGCAGTCTCAGGCGTTGTTGATAACTGTTGGATCGTGGACAGCGGCAAATAACAATCGTGTGACCCACGGCTCAACCGGTTTGGGTTCGTCCAAAGGATTTACTACAATGGATGAAACCTTCACCCCGTTAAGTTGGTTACTGAGATTCACGAGTGGCCAACTCGGCGGGGTCTTTTGCATTGTCAGATCTAAAGGAGAAATCCGTGTCTACCACCAATAGCGCCACTGCGGCTTGGCTTACCCAGGAAGCTTTCGACCGCTTGCAGGCTGAGCTGGACCACCTTTCCGGCGCTGGCCGGGCGGAAATCGTCCAGAAGATCGAAGCTGCCCGTCAGGAAGGCGACCTTAAGGAAAATGGCGGCTACCACGCCGCCAAGGAGGAGCAGGGCAAGATCGAGGCCCGCATCCGTCAGCTCACCGCGCTCCTGCGCGATGCCCAAGTGGGCGAAGCTCCTGCCGACGACGGAATCGTTGAGCCCGGCATGCTGGTTGTTGCCCGCATCGCCGGGGACGAAGAAACGTTCCTGTTGGGCTCCCGCGAAATCGCCGGAGATTCCGACCTTGATGTCTTCAGCGAAAAGTCGCCGCTGGGTGCCGCCATCATCGGCCACAAGGAAGGCGACAGCCTGAGCTACGTCGCTCCCAACGGCAAGGAAATCCCGGTGGAGATCGTCTCCGCCAAGCCGTACGTCGCCTAAGCAGCGGGCTTTCACCGGTCTGAAATACACGACGCCGGCCCACCCCATCGCGGGGCGGGCCGGCGTTTTTCGTGTGCCCGCCCAACCGGGTTGCAGCAGTGCGCGTTCTGAGAGCTCATAACGCGCACAGCTGTGACTTACTTGGGTTGGATGGCGGGCTTGGCCTTGGGGCGCAGCAGGACTGCCGCGATGACGCCGCCCACGGCACCGCCGAGGTGCGCCTGCCAGGAAACGTAGCCAAGCACAGTAGGAAGCACACCGAAGAGGATGCTGCCGTAAGCCATGAACAAAACCACGGAAAGCAGTATCTGCCACCAATTGCGGTTAAAGAATCCCCGCACCAACAGGAAGGCGAAGAAACCGAAAACCAGTCCGGAAGCTCCCACTGTCACGCCTCCCCCGCCGACCAGCCACACTGCAAGCCCTGATCCGAGCCAGCTGAAGGCCAACGCCGTGATGAACACCCGGATTCCGGACAGGAACACCAGGAAGCCGAAGATGATCAACGGCAGGGTGTTGGACAGCAAATGATTCAGGTTCGCGTGCAGCAGCGGAAATGTCAGGATGTCCAGCACGCCGTCCATGGAACGGGGGCGCAGGCCAAAGGTCGGGTTGAGTCCGTGACGCATCAGGGTGTTGAGGATCTCAATGACGTAGAGGACGATCACGAATCCTCCCATGAAGAGCAGACCGCCCTTCGCCCGGCCAGCGAGCGACTCCCTGGCCCCTTCCTTTGAGCCCTCCGGCATTCCCAGCACCATGGGCACCCCTCCTGTCAGTGCACCACGATCGGCTGGAAGCCCTCGGCCCGGAGTGCACCGAGAACCTGTTCGCCGTGTTCGTGGCCCTTGGTTTCCAGGTTGATAGTGATGGAGACGTCACCCATGCTGATGGAACCACCCAAGCGGGTGTGGTCCAAGCCGGTGACGTTGGCATCGTTTTCAGCAATGATGCGTGCGATGGTGGCCAAGGAACCCGGCCGGTCGTCCAGCATCATGCGGACCGTCATGAAACGGCCGGCAGCCGAGAGGCCGCGCTGGATGACTTTGAGCATGAGCATGGGATCGATGTTGCCGCCGGAGAGCACGACGGCGGTGTTCCCCGGGTTTTCGATCTTGCCGTCCATCAGGGCGGCTACTCCGACGGCCCCGGCTGGCTCGACAACCATCTTGGCGCGCTCGAGCAGGAAGATCAGGGCCCGTGCGAGCGAGTCCTCGCTCACGGTCACGACGTCGTCCACAAGCTCGCGGATGATGCTGAAGGGAAGCTGCCCGGGACGCCCAACCGCAATGCCGTCGGCCATGGTGGTGACCTTCTTCAGGGGCACCAAGGCGTCAGCAGCCAGTGATGGCGGGTAGGCGGCTGCGTTTTCTGCCTGCACGCCGATGACCCTGATCTCACGCCCGAGTTCCTTGGCCCTGGCCTTGATGGCCACAGCCACACCGGCCAGCAGCCCGCCGCCGCCAACTCCCATGAGGATGGTGTCCACGTTGGGGATCTGGTCCAGGATCTCAAGCCCGATGGTGCCCTGCCCGGCAACGACATCCACGTTGTCAAAGGGGTGAACAAAGACCGCGCCTGTTTCGTTGGCGTAGCGCTGCGCTTCGGCCAACGCCTCATCTACGTTGTGGCCATGTAGGACCACTTCAGCGCCGTGGCTCCGCGTGGCTGCAAGTTTGGGCAGGGCCACGCCCAGGGGCATGTAGATTCGGGCATTGATGCCCAGGCTCTTGGCAGCCACTGCCACACCCTGCGCGTGGTTGCCGGCCGAGGCCGCCACTACACCGCGCTTCTTCTCGTCCTCCGTCAGCCGTGCCATGCGCACATAGGCGCCGCGGACCTTGAAGGAGCCTGCACGCTGCAGGTTCTCGCACTTGAAAAAGACGTTGCCGCCCACGAGGCTGCCCAGCGCCCGGGACGATTCCACCGGAGTCTTGGTGATAATGCCCTCGAGCAGTTCCTGCGCCTTGAGGACATCGTCCAGCGTGACGGGCAGGGTTTCGAGGGTATTCACTGACTATTCTCCTTTGTTGGTGTTGGCTTGAGGCTCCTCAACTGAGGTGTTCCCCGAAGCCTTGGTCTTGCCGGCGATGCCTTTGCCGAGCCGGGATTCAGGCCGTGGTAGGTGGACCTCCTTGAAGTTGGCATCGCCGCTTGGCCCCGCCGAAGCGGCTGCCGGCTGGAGTTCCACACCGCCCAATCCTTCATCATGTTCCCACGTCCGGCCCGCAATATAGCGAACTGCCGTGTTTACTACGGCGAGCAGCGGGACCGCAAAGAGGGCTCCGGGGATGCCGGCGAGGTAGGAACCCGCGGCAACCGAGAGGATCACGGCCACCGGATGCAGTGCCACGGCCTTGCCCATGACCAGCGGCTGCAGGATGTGGCTTTCAAGCTGCTGCACTACCAGGACGATTGCCAGCATGATCAGCGCATTGATGGGCCCGTTGGCCACGAGGGCGAGCAGCACTGCGATGGCCCCCGTAACCAAGGCACCGACCACCGGGATGAACGAGCCGATGAATACCAGGACCGCCAAGGGAAGAGCCAGCGGGACCTGGATGATGGCCGCGCCCACGCCAATGCCCACGGCGTCCACGAACGCGACGAACATCTGGATCCGCACATAGCTGACCATGGATGTCCAGCCCCGGCGCCCGGCACCATCGGTGGCCCGCCGTGCGCTCTTGGGCAGGAGACGGACAAGGAAGGCCCAGATCCGCGGCCCCTCCAGAAGGAAGAAGATGAGGATAAAGAGGGCCAGCACAAGACCAGCCGCAAAGTGTCCGGCAGTGCTTCCGAAAGACAGCGCACCACTGAGAATGCTGCTGCTGTTGTTCTGGAGGGCATTCGCGCCATCAGAGATGTACTGGTCTATCTGGTCTGCGGTCAGGTGCAGCGGCCCATCGGCCAGCCAGGTCTGTATCTGCTGGATGCCCGCCAGCGCCTCCTGCCAGAGGGCACCGAAACCCGCAACGAGCTGCCTGCCGACCAGTGCCAGGGCACCACCGATTACGCCGATGAAGCCCAACACTGTGATGGCGACTGCTCCCCCGTTGGGGACCTTCCGGCCGCGCAACCACGCCACTACCGGATGCAGCAAGCCGGCCAGCAACGCAGCAACCATCACCGGGATAATGAGGAAACTCACCTTGCCCAGCAACCAAACCAAGGCACCGATCATGAGGAGGATCAGTCCTGCCCGCCACGACCAGGCCGCTGCGATGCGCACCCCGTACGGGATGTCTTCGGCGATTTGGCGGTCAGAACGTGTCTTGGCGTCCGGTGTTGGCGTCATGAACCCATAATTCCGTAGCCCGGGCCGTATGGGAAACCGGCTCTCACTTCCGAGACGATCCGAGACATACCGAAGGATTTCCCAGTCTTTTCCGAGGCGAACAAGCTAGAGGGATGCTGTGATTCCCCAGCGCATGGTGAAGTCCTCGCCAGGGGCCAACCAGCGGAGGCCATCCCCGCTGTTGAACGCGTTGGCAGGGCCAGTCATGGGTTCGATGGCCACTGCCTTGGATCTGCCGGGGAAAGTGTCTGTGACGAAAACGTGGACGTAGCCGCAGTTCTCGTCCTGCTCAAGGCTTACGCTGCGACCATCCGGAGCGGTCAGCGTGTGGCGCGCAATGCCGCCGTCGAACGCCAGGTCCGTCAGCGCAACATCCACCAGCAAATCCCCCACGGCAGCGCCGCGGGAGAAATCAAACTGACCATCCGCCGGAGCGGTGCTGCGTGGAATGAGTCGGTCGTCGGCTACGAGACGGGTGCCTGCCTTCACCGTCAGGGCCAGGTCCTCGGGAGCCGTGTCGCCGAACCGCAAGTACGGGTGCGCGCCCAGGACAAAGGGTGCCGTGGCCTGGGAATCGTTGATCAAGGTCTGCGCGACACGAAGGTCCAGGTTCTGATCGAGCTCGTAGCGCACCCGGTGCCGCACCAGGAACGGGTAGCCGTGTTGAGGGAAGACCGTGGCCTCCAACGTCACGGAAAACTCGGATTCGTCAACAAGGGCGTACCCGGTGTTGCGCAGCAGGCCGTGGCTGGCGTTATTGCGTGAGGCCTCGGTGATGTCCAGTTGCTGCTTCTTGCCCTCCAGGTACCATATCCCGTCTTCCACCCTGTTGGCCCAGGGCGCCAACGTGATACCGGTGGCACCAGGGGAAATTTCGTCGTCGCCGTAGCTTTCGGTCAACTGGACTCCGCCGCGTGAGTAGAGCCTCAGGCCAGCGGCCAGCTCGGTGACGACCGCGAGCGCGTCGTCCCTGCGAAGCTCGAACTGACGGCCAGTAGCAAAGCGACAGGATTCGGACTGGTGGGCGTCACCGGCAAGCGATGGGGAGGCAGGCATGGCAATACCGTACTGCATCAGCGGACTGCGTCCCATCAAGAAATGTTTGCTTTTGTTAGAAACTATGCGTTTTTGGTCGCTTGTGGAATGATGTAACTATGAGTCGCATCACCAGCACCCGCCTCGCCGACAGCCGAGAGCTGATCTACTTCGACGACCCCGGAACTCCGGAACGGACACCGGATTCACTGGTGGACCACCGCGAACTCCCGGCCCGCGGCGAGCCCGGCGAAGTCCGTTATGACGCCTTGTCGGGTGACTGGGTAGCTGTGGCCGCCCATCGGCAGACACGCACACACCTTCCCCCTGCTGATCAGTGCCCCATTTGCCCCACCACGGCCGCGAACCCTTCGGAAATTCCGGCGCCGGATTATGACGTTGTGGTCTTCGAGAACCGCTTCCCGTCCCTGGGCCCGGCTTTGGGCGACATCCCACCGGTTCCTGTCCCGGGGCACTCCGGCCATAAAATCAAGGGAGCGGCGTACGGGCGCTGTGAGGTAGTCGCTTTCACTCCGCAGCACACTGGATCCTTTGCCGAACTGGGTGAAACGCGTGCCCGCACGGTCATTGAAGCGTGGGCCCAGCGGACCGAGGCTCTGAGCGCCTTGCCCGGAATCAAGCAGGTGTTTCCGTTCGAGAACCGCGGTGCGGACATCGGCGTCACCCTGCACCATCCGCACGGCCAGATCTACGCGTACCCCTACGTGACTCCCCGCGCTGCCCAGCTCGGCACGGTGGCACGGAAGTATTACGACGACGTCGACGCGAGGGAAACGCTCGGGGCCTCGCTCCTGCGGGCTGAACGCGAAGACGGCAGCCGCATGGTCCTTGAGGCCAAGCACTTCAGCGCCTATGTACCTTTCGCGGCGCGCTGGCCGTTGGAAATCCACCTCACACCGCATCGCAGCGTCCCTGATCTTGCGGCCCTGACAGGCGAAGAACGCGATGAGCTTTCTCACGTCTACCTGGACCTACTGAAGCGCCTCGACGCCCTCTACCCCACCCCGATGCCATACATCTCAGCCTGGCATCAAGCCCCGCTGGACCCGGTTCTTCGCCCTGCCGGCCAGCTGCACCTACAACTCACATCACCCCGCCGCGCTGCCGATAAGCTCAAGTATCTGGCCGGCTCTGAGGCCGCCATGGGAGCGTTCATCAACGACACCACACCTGAAGCGGTGGCCGAGCGGCTCCGCAGCGTCGCCGCAGCACCTTCAACCAAGACCCTGGAAGGCACACGAGCATGACCACTACTACCGACGCCGGCGTTCTCGCGGCACGCTTTCAGGAAACCTTCGGCGCCACCGCCGACGGCGTGTGGCAGGCACCGGGACGCGTCAATCTAATCGGCGAGCACACTGACTACAACGAAGGTTTTGTGCTGCCCTTTGCCATCGACAAGACAGCAAAGGTGGCGTTGCGCGTCCGCGACGACTCGAAAGTGCGCATGCTGTCCACCTTTGGCGGGCACGGATTGGTCGAGGCCGACCTTGCGGACTCGGAACCCGGATCCGGTGCGGGATGGTCACGCTACCCTCGGGGCGTGGCATGGGCGCTCAAGGAACGTGGCATCGAGGTGCCCGGCTTTGACCTCCTGCTGGATTCCGATGTTCCTTCCGGCGCTGGATTGTCTTCGTCCCACGCCATCGAGTGCGCCGTCATCTCCGCCCTCAACGAGTTGACCGGCGCCGGTTTGGCTGCCGAGGACCTGGTGCTGGCTACCCAACGCGCCGAAAATGTGTTCGTCGGCGCGCCCACCGGAATCATGGACCAGTCGGCCTCCTTGCGCGGCGCCAAGGGACAGGCCGTCTTCCTGGACTGCCGCGACCAACATGTGGAGCTGGTCCCCTTCGACGCCGAAGCGTCCGGTTTGGTCCTGCTGGTCATCGACACCAAGGTCTCCCACTCCCACGCCGACGGCGGTTACGCCTCCCGCCGCGCCTCCTGCGAGTTGGGTGCCGAGATCCTCGGCGTCAAGGCACTGCGCGACGTCGGCGTGGAGCGTCTGGAGGAAGCGTCGGGACTGTTGGACGAAACCACCCTTCGGCGGGTCCGGCACGTGGTCACGGAAAACGACCGAGTCCTCCAGACGGTGGAAACCCTGGGCGCCGACGGTCCTGCAGCCATCGGAGGGTTGCTGGATGCCAGCCACGTCTCCATGCGCGACGACTTTGAGATCTCCTGCCCGGAACTCGACCTCGCGGTGGACACCTCCCGGGCCAACGGCGCGATCGGCGCCCGCATGACGGGCGGCGGTTTCGGCGGTTCAGCCATCGCACTGACTCCGGTGGACCAAGAGCAGCAGGTTCGCGACGCCGTCGTGCGTTCCTTCGCCGAGGCCGGCTTTACCGCACCGGACATCTTCACCGTTACGCCGGCCGCCGGAGCACGTCGCCTCTCCTGACGCGCTCCCCTATCTTCCTGCGAGTTTCTTCCTGCGAGCGCCCGGCATCCAAGTGGATGCCGGGCGTAAGCTGGGGCCATGACTGAGGCTGTCATTGTTGCTACTGCCAGAAGCCCCATTGGACGGGCCTTCAAAGGCTCCCTCAAGGACGAACGTCCGGACGACCTGGCCACGGCCATGGTTCAGGCCGCGCTCACAAAAGTTCCGGGCTTCGATCCCGGAGCGGAGGACGGGCAAGGCTTGGACGACATCCTGCTGGGCTGCGCCGAACCCAGCGGCGAGGCCGGATCCAACATGGCAAGGGTGGTAGCCGTCCTTGCGGGGCTGGACCGCGTGCCCGCGGCCACCATCAACCGTTTCTGTGCCTCGAGCCTGCAGACCCTGCGGATGGCCGTCCATGCCATCAGGGCCGGTGAAGCCCACGCGATCGTTTCCGCTGGAGTGGAGAGTGTATCGCGGTACCAGGACTGGGCCGGGGCAGGCGAAACGGATCCCTCGAACCACAATCCCGTGTTCGAGGCGGCAGCACAGCGCACGGCCTCCCGGGCGGCGTCGAATATCCCTTGGACCGACCCGCGGCTCGGCGGCCGACTGCCGGACATCTACATTTCCATGGGCCAGACGGCCGAGAATGTCGCCACGAGCTATGGCATCAGCCGCTCCGAGCAGGACGAGTGGGCTGTCCTGAGCCAGAATCGCACCGAAGCTGCCATCGCCTCCGGGTTTTACGCCCGGGATATCACGCCCTACACCCGCAAAGACGGAACCGTAGTAGAGCGGGATGATTCACCCCGCCCAGGCGTGACCCTTGAAGCGGTATCCGCACTGCAACCCGTCTTCCGCTCGGAGGGGACCGTCACCGCCGGCAACGCGTGCCCCCTCAATGACGGCGCCGCCTCGGTAGTGGTCATGAGCGACGTCCGCGCACGCGAACTGGGTCTGGAGCCGCTGGCCAGGGTGGTGTCCACCGGCGTCAGCGCCCTCTCCCCCGAGCTCATGGGAATGGGCCCCGTGGAGTCCACCAGACGGGCCCTGGCACTGGCTGGACTGACCATGGACGACATTGACCTTGTGGAGCTCAATGAAGCCTTCGCTGTGCAGGTGGTGGCGAGCGCCCGTGAATTGGGCATCGACCCCGCCAAACTCAATGTCCATGGCGGCGCCATCGCCCTTGGACACCCCTTCGGCATGACGGGTGCCCGGATGACGAGCACGTTGCTTAACGGCCTCCAGGAACGCGATGGGACCTTGGGGCTTGCCACGCTCTGTGTAGGTGGCGGTCAGGGCATGGCAGTTGTCTTCGAACGGCTGAGCTAGTTGGTTCGGTGAGGTGGCTGCGAGGGGTTGGTTCTCGACTCTTAAAGCCTCACATACGGTCGAGACGTCGCCCCTCGCGAACGAATAAATGCCCCCGGAGACGCAAAAATGCCCCCGAATCTCTTCGGGGGCATTTGCGGTGGAGCTGTTGGTAACTAGTCGTCGCCTCGCAGGATGGCCAGCAGGCGGATGATTTCCACGTACAGCCACACCAGGGTGACCGTCAGGCCGAAGGCCGCAACCCAGGAGTAACGCTCCGGGGCGCCGGCGCGGACGCCTTCTTCGATGCTGGTGAAGTCCATGATCAGCGAGAAGGCTGCCAGGCCGATGGCCAGGATGCCGATGAAAACGCCCAGCGGGATGCCGAAGATCTCTACTTCAGTGCGGAGGCCGAACGGCGATTGCACAGCGCCGGTCCACACCATCACCATGTTGATCAGCGCGAAGACTGCGTAACCAATGGTGGCGATCATGAAGAAGCGCACCATCTTGGGGGTGGCGCGGACCTTGCCGCTCTTGAAGAGCACCAGGGTGACGCCGAAGACTGCCAGCGTACCGATAACAGCCTGGAGGCCGACACCGGGGTACATGCCGTCCAGGATCCGGGTAAGGCCACCGAGGAACAGGCCCTCCAGACCGGCATAGGCAAGGATGAGCGCCGGTGAAGGCTGCTTCTTGAAGGTGTTGACCAGCGCCAGGACGAATCCGCCCAGCGCGCCAACGATCATGAGCATGGTGGAGAGGGCAGGCGCGACGAAGAGCGTTACACCTGCACCGATGATGAGAACCACGAGGCAGGCGACGGTCTTCATGATGACGTCGTCATAGGTCATGCGGCCGGTGTCGGCCGGGCCTGCAGCGGGCTGGTTGTACATCTGCTGCAGTTGCTCGTTGGTCATGTTCTGCTGCTGGGCGGACCATGCTGCATGGCCGTCCATGACCTGGCTCGGCGCACGGCCGGGTGCCTGGTTGAACTGCTGGCCGTACGGGTTCTGCGGTACAGGCGGGGCCTGCTTTGCTCCACGGAAATTCTTTCCGTTGAAGACTGGGTTTCCGCCAAGTGCCATTGCGGGTGTCCTCCTGAAAAAGGGCTAGTGATAGTTCACGGTACCAATTACCACGCGCGCGCGGCAGGGAAAGTTCCCTTGTTCACGGAGACGAAACTCAACCGTGACAAGAAATTGGCAGTGTTACCCCGGGGGAACGTTAAGGAGCACCCTCAAACAACAAAGGTTTACTTAAGCATTCCTACATCACTAGTTGCCTATAGCTTCACAGTTGTTATCCGATCGCGATCTTTGCACCCCCGAACTGGGCATTTATTCGGCTCACTGAGCGGTAACATAGGCCACACATGGGTGACTTAGATCACAATCGAGGCAGCTAGGCAAGAACTGTTCACAAGCCCCATTTACCGTTCGCACCGGCTGCAATGGCGCAGCCGGGACCACCCCCACTGTGGAGGTTTCCATTTTGAGAAGCACACTGCGCGACCCGTCCATGAGACGGTCCAAGGGACTGCAGAGAGTTGTGGGGGCGCTGTTCGCAGCCCTCATCACCGCTCTGTTGATCGCCGCCCCTTCGGCACAGGCAACCACCACCCCCTCGCCTTCGCCGTCACCGACGACGTTCCAGAACAACATCAGCGGGTTCCTCCGCGATGATGCCCGGGCTCCCATACCCGGCGTCAAGATCAAAGCCACGGGCAACGGCTTTGAAGGTGAAGCCACCTCCGGAGCCAACGGAGCCTGGACCATCGGCGTTCCCGTCCAAGGCACCTACACCATCGAGCTGGACACCTCCACCTTGCCGGAGGGCATCGCACTGGCCGAGGGCCAGGACAATCCCCGCGATGTCACGTTCAGCCAGACGTCCAACTTGTCGGTGATCTTCGCCTTTGGCGAAGGCATCGTGGTCCAGCAACAGGACTTCGGGCAAAACCTCCTCAACCGCCTGGTCGCGGGACTGAGCTTCGGCCTCCTCCTCGCCTTGGCTTCGGTTGGCCTCTCCCTGATCTTCGGAACCACCGGCCTGACCAACTTCGCCCACGGCGAGATGGTGACGCTGGGCGCCGTCCTGGTGTTCATGTTCAACGCCTTCGGACTCCCCTTCTGGCTGGCCATCCTGCTTGCCCTGGTGGGCGGCGGTCTCTTCGGCTACGTCCAGGACGCAGGGCTCTGGCGGCCCCTGAGGAAACGCGGCTCAGGACTGGTCCCCATGATGATCGTCAGCATCGGCCTCGCGTTGGCTATCCGCTACGTCATCCAGTTCTTCTTCGGCGGTGCAACACAGCAGCTGCCCGGCGCTCAGAGTGCCGAGATCCAGATTGGTCCTGTTTCGATTTCGCCGAACAACCTGTGGTCCTTGATCATCAGCGCCGTGGTCATTGCCTTGATCGGCATCGTCCTGCTGAAGACGCGCCTCGGTAAGGCAACCCGCGCGGTAGCCGACAACCCCGCACTGGCAGCCGCCTCGGGCATCGACGTCGACTCCGTCATCCGGATTGTGTGGATCGTGGGCGGCGTCCTCGCCTCCCTCGGCGGCATCCTGTGGGCGTACTACCGCCCGGGCGTCACCTTCGACATGGGCTCGCAAATCCTGCTGCTCATCTTCGCCGGTGTGACCCTTGGCGGTTTGGGAACCGTCTTCGGTGCCCTGATCGGCTCGATCGTCGTCGGCATCTTCGTGGAACTGACTACCGTGTTCGGCCTCCCCGCCGACCTCAAGTACGTCGGTGCCCTGTTCATCATGATTGTTGTTCTTCTGTTCCGACCGCAGGGTATCCTCGGCCGGCGTGAGCGTGTGGGTTAGGAGCGGGCCATGGACTTCGGATTCATTTTCTCCAGCGCCCTTGGCGAATTGTTCAGCCCGACGACGGCGGCGTACGCACTTGCCGCTTTGGGCCTCGCGGTGCACTTCGGCTACTCAGGCCTGCTGAACTTCGGCCAGGCCGGCTTCATGGCGGTTGGTGCCTACGGTTTCGCAATCTCGACCCTGAGCTTCGATGCCCCGTTCTTCCTTGCCTTGATCATTTCTGTTCTCTGCTCGGTGATCTTCGCCTTCATCCTCGGCATACCTACCCTGCGGCTTCGGGCCGATTACCTCGCAATCGTTACCATCGCAGCGGCAGAAATCGTCCGCTACGTGGTCACCACCAGCCAGCTCACCAGCGTTACCGGATCGGCCAACGGCCTGGCAGCGTTTGAGAACACCTTCTATGCCATGAACCCGTTCCCCGAGGGGTCCTACATGGGCATGAACAACCGCGACTTCTTTATCCGCGTCGTCGGCTGGGGACTGGTTATCGTTTGCTGTGTGTTGGTGTGGCTCCTCATGCGCAGCCCCTGGGGCCGCGTCCTGAAGGGCATCCGCGAGGACGAGAACGCTGTCCGCTCACTCGGCAAGAACGTTTACGCCTACAAGATGCAGGCGCTGGTCATTGGTGGCGTGCTGGGCGCGTTGGCGGGCATGATTTTCACGCTCCCCCGCGGCGCCGTCCAGCCGTCCAACTACGGCACTGAACTCACGTTCTTCCTGTGGACCTGCCTCCTGCTCGGCGGCATGGCCACGGTCCTGGGGCCCGTCATTGGAGCAATGATCTTCTGGGTGGTGCTTTCGCTGACCCAGAGCCTGCTCTACGGCCTCATCGAATCAGGGGCTGTCACGTGGCTGACCACCGTCCAGGCCGGACAGCTGCGCTACATCCTGGTGGGCGTTGCGCTGATGCTCCTGATGATCTTCCGCCCGCAAGGCGTCTTCGGCAATAAGAAGGAGCTTGCTTTCGCATGAGTGAGACGAACGAACGCAACACGGAAAATATCGACTACATGACCGATTCCCGGCCGATCGCCGTCGGGGAAAATACCCCCGGCTGCAAGAAGCGGGATCCCATTGTGGTGGCAGAGGACGTCACCCGTTCCTTTGGCGGCATCAACGCCGTGGACGTGGAATACCTCGAGATTCCACGCCACAAGATCACCGCCCTGATCGGCCCCAACGGAGCCGGCAAAACCACCCTGTTCAACCTGCTCACCGGATTCGACACTCCCAATACCGGCAAGTGGCAGTTTGAAGGCAACAGCCTGGCCGGCGTCTCCTCATACAAGGTGGCACGCATGGGCATGGTCCGCACGTTCCAGTTGACCAAGGTGATGGGCAAGTTGACCGTCATGGAAAACATGCGCCTTGGTGCTGCGAACCAGCCCGGCGAACGGCTTTCCAAAGCGCTTTTCAAAGGCATGTGGGGAGGCCGTGAAAAGGAAATCACAGCCCAAGCCCACGTGCTGCTGGAGAAGTTCAAGCTGGATACCAAGAAGGACGACTATGCAGCGTCCCTCTCCGGTGGTCAGCGGAAGCTCCTGGAAATGGCACGCTCCTTGATGGTGAAGCCCAAGCTGGTGATGCTCGATGAGCCGATGGCCGGTGTGAACCCCGCTTTGACACAGTCTCTGTTGGACCACATCAAGAACCTCAAGGCGGAGGGCATGACCGTGCTCTTCGTGGAGCACGACATGAACATGGTCCGCCACATTGCCGACTGGGTTGTGGTCATGGCCGAAGGCAAGGTTGTTGCCGAAGGCCCTCCGGGCGAAGTCATGAAGAACCCCGCAGTCATCGACGCCTACCTCGGTGCCCACCACGACGTGGACCTCGGTGACGCCGAAGGCATCAAGGTGCTCGAGGCAGAACTCGAAGCTGACGAGGAGTCGGTAGTGGGAACGGAAGACGCCGGCATCCTGTCCGAGATCGAAGAAACCAAGAAGGAGGACGGGAAATGAGCAGCACCAGCGCAATGCCCGCCTCGGCGGCCGCCCCGGCCGGTGATTCCGTCGTCAAGGTAACAAACCTCGTGGCCGGTTACATCCCCGGCGTCAACATCCTCAACGGCTGCAGCATCGAGGCCCGCAAGGGCGAGCTGATTGGCATCATCGGGCCCAACGGCGCCGGCAAGTCCACGCTCCTCAAAGCCATGTTCGGTCTGGTGAAGGTCCACTCCGGCACGGTAGTAGTGCGCGGCCAGGACCTCACCGGGTTGAAGGCCAACAAGCTGGTGACCCAGGGCGTGGGCTTCGTGCCGCAGACCAACAACGTCTTCGCCACGCTGACCATTGAAGAGAATCTACAAATGGGCATGTTCCAACGGCCCAAGGACTTCTCCGAACGATTCGACTTCGTCACCAGCCTCTTCCCGGAGCTGGGAAAGCGGCGTGCCCAGCGTGCAGGGTCCCTTTCCGGCGGTGAACGCCAGATGGTGGCCATGGGCAGGGCTCTTATGATGGACCCGGCTGTGCTGCTGCTCGACGAGCCGTCGGCAGGCCTCTCCCCCGTCAAACAGGACGAGACCTTCCTCCGTGTCCACGAGATCAACCGCGCCGGCGTCTCGGTGATCATGGTGGAACAGAACGCCCGCCGTTGCCTGCAGATCTGTGACCGCGGCTATGTCCTGGACCAGGGCAAGGATGCGTACACGGGTACGGGACGTGAGCTCATGAAGGACCCCAAGGTCATCCAGCTCTACCTGGGTACCCTGGCGGACGAAGTCTAGCTGCGACAACCCCGAAAGGCCTGGTTCCGGTGACGCACCGGAACCAGGCCTTCGGTGTTTTCAGATGCGTCCCTCAAACGTCGCGCTGCTGCTGTTCCCGGGCACCACCACATGCACCGCATTTCGTTCAACACTGAAGTCCGTGGGGGTGCTGGTGGTGATCTCGCCGTCGAGGTTCACCGGCAGTAGCGGATCAGTCACCAGCCTGACCTTCCGGCTGGTCAGGTGGCACACCCGCTCGTTGTCCACAAATTTGCCGTTCTTCAGTGAACGGGCGATCTTGACCTGTTCCCGCAGCGGCGCCGACCGGATCGCGTAAATGTCCAGGGTGTGATCGTCGATTCCCGCTGTTGGCGAGACCGCATTGCCGCCGCCGTAGTACCTTCCGTTGCCGACTGCCACCTGAAGCAGGTTGTCCAGCTCCATGGGCTCATGGTCCCCGTCCGGGAACTCGAGGCGGGCGTGGAAGGGCTTGTGCTTGGCATAGGAGCGCAGTGTGGCCACACCATACGCCAAGGGCCCGATGAGGCGCTTGAGGCGCGGACTGAGCGTCTCGGTTACTGCCACGGAGAGGCCGACTGAAGCCACATTGAGGAAGGGCTGCCCATTCGCCCGCCCGAGGTCGATGTCCACTACTTTTCCCTCCGCGAGGGCAGCGCAGGCGCTGCCCGGATCCCGGGGAATCTCCAGCGTCCTGGCAAGGTCATTGGCGGTGCCCAGCGGCAGCACACCCAGCACGACGTCGGTACCCGCCACGAGACCGGCAGCCGAGGCAACCGTTCCGTCGCCACCCCCAACCACCACGAGATCGTGCCCCTCGGTAACCGCTTGTTGCAGGGTTCGTCCCAGATCTTCGCCGCCATGCACCGTATAAACAGCAGAGACGGGGAGCCCCGCCTTTGCGAGAGACTCGGCCACAAGCTTCTGAGCCGCGGAACCTTTGCGTGATCCGGCATTGATGACCACGGCAATGGAGCGGGCGTCCCGGGTTAGCTTCATGAGGACATGGTAGGTCCACCGCCTGTGTAAGGGCTTTGTTGACCGGAACGGTTAACGCGCAGCGGGTCCCCTTCCTTGTGAGGAGGAGGACCCGCTGCTAAGTGCGGTCCAGTTGGCGTTCAGCTTAGAGCTTGCCGAACTCTTCGCGAACCGGCTTGTAGGTGTTGTCGTCCTGGTATTCGTAGATACCAATGTATGCCTCGGTGGGGTCACCGTCATTGGAGAACGTTACCGGACCGGACTGGCCGTCGTAGTCAACGTCCTTGCCCTCGCGGAGCAGGGTGACGCAGGACGGGAAGTCGGTGCACTTCTCGCCTCCTTCAGAGACTTCCTTGAGCTTGGCCGCGATTTCCGTACCCTTGGTGCTCTTTGCTGCCTCAGATGCCAGGGCGATCAGGTTCACGGCGTCGTAGGACTCGCCTGCGTAGCTGTAGTCCTTCAGGGCGGGATCGATCGCGAGGAGCTTCTGCTTGAAGGCGTCCTTGGCGAACGTACCGGGGATGGTCCCCTGCGCGCCCTTCATGGTGCCTGCCTGGAAGTCCTTGCTGTAATCCGAGGTGTTGCCGTCAACCATGAACAGCTGCGTGGGCTTGACGCCCTTGCCCGTCATGAGGGGCACGATGCTCTTGGCCTGGTCGAAGGTAATCAGTGCGATGGCATCGGGCTTGGCCGCGAGCACCTTGTCAACCTGGCTGCTGAACTGCGAATCACCTTCGTTGAAGAGCTCTTCAGCAACAACCTTGCCGCCGGCTGCCTCGAAGGCTTCCTTGACGTTCTTCTGCAGGCCGGTTCCGTAAGCGTCGTTGAGAACGATCATGCCAACAGTCTGGGCGCCACAGGTGGCCATGTAGTTGCCGAGGACCTTGCCCTGGAGGACGTCGGACGGTGCCGTTCGCCAGTAGAGGCCCTTGTCGTCCCATGTGGTGAAGTCAGGTGAGGTGTTCGCCGGGGAGAAGTGGATGACGCCGGCGCCCGTGATCTGGTTGATGACCGTCTTGGAAACGCCGGACGAGGCCGCACCGATAACCGCACTCACACCCTGGCCCAGCAGGGCTGTGGTGGACTGCGTGGCGATGTCCGTCTTGGTATCGCCGGAGTCGCGGTGGGTCACTTCAACGGGGGCACCCAAAACGCCGCCGGCGTCGTTGACTTCCTTGACGCCGAGGTTGACACCGGCAATTTCAGGCGGGCCGAGGAACGCCAGCGACCCCGTTGTCGGCAGGAGCGATCCAAGCTTAAGCGGCGTAGCCGTGGTGGTGGTCGAGGGAGGTACAGGTCCCGCTTTGGTGGCAGCCTGGCTGTTGCCGGCTCCCGCCCCTCCGCTCGGAGCCGGGCAGGCGATACCGGCCGGGGCGGCGGATTGAGACCCAGTCTGGGTAGGTGTCGAAGACCCACCACAAGCTGTGGCCAAGAGAGCGACCCCAATGCCAAGCGCTGTTAGCTTGGCGGCTCGGGGCGCCGCTGGGGAAAGATCAAACATTCGTTGTCTCCTCGATCGAAAGGTGCGAACTGCCTTTGATGCGATTTACTCAGGTGTTCCTGATTAAGACTCAAACTAGTGCAATTGCCCCGCGAACATAAGTGATTCAGGTCACATCCCTATAACACTCGTTGCCTGTGGGGAATCTACGAGGTTGCTGGGAAAAGCCGCTGAAGAGGAGAACCGTGCACGGGAAGGGAGAAAGAGCTCTCACCTTGCGTTTGTGCCCCAGGTGGGACTCGAACCCACAACACGCGGATTTTAAGTCCGCTGCCTCTGCCAATTGGGCTACTGGGGCGCCCGGACCATGGTATCCCAGCTAGAGCCTGTTAAATGGCGCGGCGTAGCGAAAGGTGCCCCGGACGTCGTCGGGCCACCCCGGTAGGGCAAGAAGCTGGAAGTGTTCGCCCCACACGGGCTCAGGCGGTTCAACACCCAACGAAGTGGCCGGCACATAGCCGAAGCGCCGGTAACAATGTGGGCTGCCGAGCAAGGCTATCCCGGGTTCCCCGAGGGCAGTGGCACGGGCCGCCGTTTCGCGCATCAGGGCCGAACCCACCCCGCGTCGCTGGAACGGTGGGAGTACGCCTACGGGACCCAGGCCCAGCAGTTCGAACTCCCCCACCCAGCCTCTCGTGCTGATGGCGTGACCCACAATTTCCCCGCCCATCTCCGCAACGATGCTCAGCTCCGGAACATACTCGCTGCACTCAAAAAGCTCCCGCAGGAGGTCCACCTCAATGGGTATGCCTTCAACGGGTTCACCGGTCGCCGGCGAGACAGAAAACGCGCGGGCTGTCAGTTCGAGGATCTCAGTGCGGTCCTCGGGGCGCTCGGTGCGCAGGACCACACCGCGTGCCAAAAGCCGGAGCAAGTCCATGGCCCGGGCAGCATCTGCCGACGGCACCAGGAGGTGGTCGTGATGGAAGCCGGCAAGGACGTTGCAGCTGATCCCGGCGTGCGTCAACGCGGCACTTACTGCAGCCGTGAGCCCCACGGCTTCAAGGGCCGAATGGACCTGGAGCGTGATCCACGCAGCGACGAAGTCGTAGCTCAGGCCCAAGGAATCAGCTTCGTCCCTGGGCAGGACAACGGTAAGGCCCTCGGCCTCTCGAACAGCCGCCTCGATGCCACCCGAAAGCGGTCTGCCGTGCGGCCACAAGGCGTAGACGTAGTCGCCATCGCGCACAACGGGGTGAAGGGATTCCAGCAACGTCTTGAGGTCGGTTTCACCGGACATGAGGACAGTCTAGGGGCAGCGGCGGAAACGCTGCTGGTTAAACGCCGACGGCGGCCACTCCCCGAAAAGGGGGTGGCCGCCGTCGTGCGTGGACTACTTGGCGTTAGCCGTAACCGGGGTCTTGACTTCCTCGGCAACCGGCTTGGCTTCCACCGGCGCCGGAGCGGCAGCAGGCTTGGGAGCCGGGGTTGCAGCGGCCACGAAGGCGCCACGCGGGTTGTCCAGGTCCATCAGGGGCGTGGTGTCGCGGCCGGCGAAGAAGGCCAGGATCCAGCCGAAGATCACGCGGAACTTACGCTCCACGGTGGGCATCGCCATGCCGTGGTAACCACGGTGGGCCAGCCAGGCGAGACCGCCCTTGAGGCCGATGCGGCCGAGCAGGTTGATGTTGGCAACACCCTTCCACTCGCCGAAGCCGGCTACAGCACCGAGGTTCTTGTGCTTGTAGTCGTGCAGCGGCTTGTCCCAGCGCGAAGCCCAGAGGTTCTTGGCGAGCTTCTTGGCCTGGCGGAGAGCGTGCTGGGCGTTGGGGACGCAGGTGCCGTCCGGCAGGCCCTTGCCCGTGAGGTCAGGAACAGCGGCGATGTCGCCGGCGGCCCAGGCGTTCTCAACGATGCCTTCGTCACCTGCGATGCGGAGGTCCGGGAGGACGCGGACGCGGCCACGGGGTTCCAGCGGGAAGTCGGTGGAGCGGATCATCGGGTTGGCCTGCACACCGGCAGCCCACACCAGGGTGTCTGCTTCAACTTCGCCGGCGGGGGTCTTGTCCGGGAGATTGATGAGCTTGAGGTTGCCCTCGGCGCTGTCAAGGGAAGTGTTCAGGAGTACTTCGATGCCGCGGCTGCGGAGGTGCTCCACAACCCACTCGGCCTGCGAGGCGGTGACCTCGGGCATGATGCGGCCCATGGCTTCGACCAGGATGAAGCGGACTTCTTCCTGACGGATGCGCGGGTTGTTGCGTACCGCGGCGCGGGCGAGGTCTTCCATTTCGGTGAGGCATTCGATGCCGGCGAAGCCGCCGCCGACCACAACGAAGGTCAGTGCCTTGGCGCGCTCTGCAGGGTCCGTCATGGTGGAAGCGGCTTCGATGCGCTCCAGCACCTTGTTGCGCAATGCAACGGCTTCCTCGATGGTCTTCAGGCCGATGCCCTTGTCCGCGAGGCCCTTGATGGGGAACGTGCGGGTGATGGCGCCTGCCGCGATCACGACGTCGAAGTATGGGATCTCGAAGTTCTCCCCGCCATCGGACGGGGCGATAACCGCGGTCCGGTTGGCGTGGTCGATGCTGGTGACGCGGCCCTGGATGAGCTCAGTCTGCTTGAGGTGCTGACGGTGGGAGACGACGGCGTGGCGTGCCTCGATGTTGCCACCGGCTACTTCCGGGAGGAAGGGCTGGTAGGTCATGTACGGCAGTGGATCAACGACGGTGACGATTCCGCCTGCGTTCGCGATCTTCTTCTGCAGTTTGAGTGCTACGTACAGGCCGACGTAGCCGCCGCCGACGACGAGAACCCGGGGACGGTCAATGAGCTCTGGGGTGGTTGCCATGGGTCCAGAGTACAGTACTTTGTGAAAATCTTCACTAACTACTTCCGGGCGGGCGGATCCACCTTCAAGAGGGCGCCTGTTTCGGGCTCTTCGGCCACCGCTGGCGGGTTCTTCACGACCCTTCGCAGCTGGATCGCAGCACCTGTTACGAGGGCTGCGAACAACGCACCAAAACCAAGTACGACGGCGGCAGGAAGGGCGTCGTCCACCGTGGCCGGCGTCTTCGCAACAGGGACGGTCGGATCAGCGAGGGTGGGCGCGGCACTGGTGGGACTAGCCACGGGCGCCTGTGAGGGCTCGCTGAAGACACCGCGGCGGTGGACGCGGATCCAGTCGGCAATCGAACCGAGCGGGTTGGTGCTGGTGACCGGCACGTCATTCTTCAAAGCGGCTTCAGCGTTCAGGATGCCGTAGCCGTAAAGAGGGTCCTTGCCGGGGGCGCCAGCGTCCTTGGCCGTGCTGACAATTCTGTTGATGACCTGGGTGGCGCTCATTTCCGGCCATTTGGAACGGATGAGTGCTGCCACACCTGAAACAATGGGTGCCGCTCCGGACGTTCCTGCCCACTCGGCATAGGAACCTCCGGGAATGCCACCCACCAGCTTCTCCGCAGGGGCTGCCACTCCGATGCTGATGCCTTGGGAAGATGAGTCGACGCTGGCGCGCCCCTCGCCGTCCAAGCCGGCTACGGTCAGGACGCCCGGAATGGTTGCCGGTGCTCCAACCTGCACGTTGCCACCCACCCGGTTTCCCGCGGCTGCAACGATCACCACATCTTTTTGCTCAGCGTACAAAAACGCTGCGTCCCAGCTTTGCGGCCAGTCAGGCGAGGTACTGCCCAAGGAAATGTTGATGACCTTGGCGCCGTTGTCCACCGCCCAACGCACTGCTTCAGGTATCTGTTCCTGGTCGGTCTTGCCGCCCGGGTTGGGCGAACCGAGCCAGGTTGAGATGGCCAGGATCTCCGCTTCAGGCGCAACTCCAGTGATCCCGTCCGGTCCCCCGGCAGGCGGAGTGGTTGGGGGCGGTGGCGGTGGGGCCGGTGATGCTGATGCTGACGCCGACGGCGAGGGTGGCGGGGTGGGCGTGATGTGGCCACGCCCGGCCAGCATCGTTGCCACCAAGGTGCCGTGCTCAGTCTTTGCACCGATACTCTTTTGTCCGTTCGGAGCCCCCGCTCCGGAGACATCCGTCCCACCGACAACAACGCCCTTGAGGTCAGGGTGGCTTCCGTCAATACCGCTATCAATAATCGCCACCTTGACTCCGGCGCCCTTGGACACCTGCCAGGCATTGGTAACACCCGACTCCTTGAGCCAATACTCCTTGTCCCGCCACACATCCGCGTTGGCTGCAGGAGCCGACAACAGCGCACCAGCAAGCGCGCCGCCCGCCAAGGTGGTGGCAAGCGCAGCGGAGAGGGTGCGTCGGTGTCCCAACGTCATTGGTCGTCCCGGATACTCAGGGCTATGCCGTCCAGGATGTCGTGTTCGCTGGCGACAGCCTCAAGAATGGTCCCGTTGCTGACCGCTGCCAGCCTGGTCAGAATGCGGCGCCACACCAAGGCTCCCGCCCCGATGACGTCCGCCCTTCCCGGATGCATGTACGGAAGGGCAGCCCGTTCGTCGCGGGTCATTTCCAACAGGCTGGTGCACGCGTCAGCGATGGTTCCGAGGCCCAACGACGCACCATGGATGCGGTCCGGCTGGTACTCGGTCAAGCCCAGCGCGTGCGCGGTGATGGTGGTGATGGAACCGGCCACGCCAACCACGGCCGTGGCACGGTCAAGCGGCACGGTCCCGGCAGCAAGATCCAGTGCGGCATCGACGTCGGCCTCTGCTGCGGCGATTTGCGCAGCCGTTGGCGGATCGCTGCGAAGGTGACGTTCGGTGAGACGGACACAGCCAATGTCCACCGAGCGTGCCGCGATAACGCCGCCGGAATCGCCCAGGACGAATTCGGTGCTGCCACCGCCAAGGTCCACCACAAGGATGGAATCCTCCCCTGTGGCGGGCAGGACGCTGCTGGCTCCTGCGAAGGACAACGCAGCTTCCTCATCACCGGAAATGACCTCGGGCTGCACACCCAGGAGGTCCCGGATGCCGTCTACGAAGACCTGGCGGTTAGTGGCATCACGAGTTGCGGATGTTGCGGCGAAACGAACTCGCACGGCGTCGTGTTCCTTGATAAGCGCGGCATAATCCCGGGTTGCAGCAAACGTCCGCTCCAACGCCTCCGGAGCCAACTCACCCGTGGCATCAACGCCCTGGCCCAGCCGTACCACGCGCATCTCACGCACGACGTCGGTCAGCGGGCCCGCTGCATCCCCACCAGACGCATCGTTCCCTGAGACATCGGCGATCAGGAGGCGGATGGAGTTGGTACCGCAGTCAATGGCAGCCACGCGGCTCATGCGGTGCCTTCCTGCTCATCTTCGGATTCGAACTTCGACTTCCGAACCGGCGCGGGACGCCCCACAATGTCCGGCAGTCCCTGCGGACCATGGCGGCTCAAGTCGCGCGAAGGAGCCTCGCCGGTGGTGTCCCAGGCGCCGTCGCAATAGCAGCGGTCCTTGGCCCACCACTCGGTGATGGCACCCAGTGCCTCGTCCCCCAGCGGATTCACGCCCGGACCGGCAGCCAACGAATGACCAACCAAAACATGCAGGCACTTCACGCGGGTGGGCATACCACCCGCAGAAATACCGTCGATCTCGGGCACAGCTCCCGTGCCGGAGCGGTCAGCGATCTGGTTACGGGCCTGGAGGTAGGCGTCGTGGGCGCCATGGTAGGCAGCGGCCAGGTCCTGGTCGGCGACCAGACGATCGTTCATCTCATTCATGAGCCCGCCCGCTTCAAGCCGCGACACCGCTGAGGTAATAACAGGATGTGTCAGGTAGAACGTGGTGGGAAACGGTGTTCCGTTGCTGAGCCTGGGAGCTGTAGCTGCCACCAAGGGGTTGCCGCAGACACACCTTGCCGGGATCTCGACAACATCCCGGACCGGCCTGCCCAACTGGCGGCTCAGGACCTCAAGATCATGTGCTGATGGCTGGCGGGATTCCTGCGGCACGGCTGCCGTGTTCTCTTCCACTTGCGCTGCCAACCTTCCTGCCCCTTTTGTCACGTCCCATGCGGACACGACGGCGGCGGGCACCGCATCTAGTCAGTTGCAGATCGTCTGATTGTCTCCCAGAGAGCATCCACCCAGGGCAGATTTTCCGGGTTGGCCGACGATCCGGAGCCGGTGCGGCCACCCGGTGTGCCGGCGGCTTCTTCTCCCCCAAACACCCAGTAACCTGTTTCACCCGGCATAACCATGTTAATGCGGTCGCGGGCCTGCTGTTTCACGTAGTTGGGGTCCTGCCACCGGGAGAGCTGCTTGTTCAGCTCGCTTTGCTCCGCTTTCCTACCAGCAATTTCCGCTTCCAACGCGGAAATTTCGGCACGTTTCTCCAAGAAGATCTTCACGGTGGGGGCCAGCAGGATGGTGATGGCAATCATGACCACAGCCAGTGCAAGCATCCGGCCTGAGAACGCCTTAGCCGGTACTGGATCCAGCAATCGGTCATCCTTCGACGCCGGGCTTGGTTTATCCGAGCCCTTGCCGGTTGCCTTCGTTGACGTCCCGGGCGGTTTGCTTCCGGTGGTCGCCTTGGCGCCCGTGGGCGCTTTGCTGCTGGATGTTTTGCTGCTCTCAGGCTTCGCGCCAATAACCGGCGTCTTCGAGGTGCCCCGAGCGCCGCCGAACTCAGCCTTGATGACGTCGGCGCCCGCAGAAGCTGCGTGTTCGGAATCCTTCGCGGCGGGACCCTTCACGGCGGTGCCGTTTGCGTTGGACGCACCGTTAGCACTGGACGGACGGGCACTACTGGACGGACGGCCAAGGGCGTCGGCCCTGGGTACTTTTGGACGACGGGTGGCCATGACACTCCTGTAATGCCCGGTGCTTGCCTGGCGGGTTGCTGCGCTTGCTCTTGCTGACCTGGCCGGTGTCATCAGAACCGGAGTTAAACAGAACCGGCGGCCATGGTCTTTCAACCATAGCCACCGGTTAAGTGTTTTCGCTGAAGGCTAGCCCTTGAAACGCGGGAACGCGCTGCGGCCGGCGTAGCGTGCGGCGTCGTCGAGTTCTTCTTCGATGCGCAGCAGCTGGTTGTACTTGGCAACACGCTCGGAGCGGGCCGGGGCACCGGTCTTGATCTGGCCCGCGTTGGTGGCAACGGCGATGTCAGCAATGGTGGTGTCCTCGGTTTCGCCGGAGCGGTGCGAGGTGATGGTGGTGTAGCCCGAGCGCTGTGCCAGGGAAACGGCGTCGAGCGTCTCGGTCAGGGAACCGATCTGGTTGACCTTGACCAGCAGGGAGTTGGCCGTGGCCGTCTCGATGCCCTGCTGCAGGCGGACCGGGTTGGTGACGAAGAGGTCGTCGCCAACAAGCTGGACCTTGTCACCGATGGTGTCGGTGAGGGTCTTCCAGCCTTCCCAGTCGTTCTCGTCCAGCGGGTCCTCAATGGAAACCAGCGGGTAGTCGGCAACGAGCTCAGCGTAGTAGGCGCTCATCTCAGTGGCAGAAAGTGCTTTGCCTTCGAACTGGTACGCCCCTTCCTTGTAGAACTCGGAAGATGCAACGTCCAGGGCGAGGGCGATGTCCGTGCCCGGGGTGTAGCCGGCGTTCTTGATGGCTTCCTGGATCAGGTCCAGTGCAGCGCGGTTGGACGGCAGGTTCGGGGCGAAGCCACCCTCGTCGCCGAGGCCGGTGGAGAGGCCCTTTTCCTGGAGGACAGCCTTGAGGTTGTGGTAAACCTCAACGCCCCAGCGCAGGCCTTCGGAGAAGGTCTCGGCACCGATGGGCGCGATCATGAATTCCTGGATGTCCACATCGGAGTCGGCGTGCGAGCCGCCGTTGAGTATGTTCATCAGGGGAACGGGCAGGACGTGGGCGTTCGGGCCGCCCAGGTACTTGTACAGCGGCAGGTCAGCAGAAGCTGCGGCTGCGTTGGCGACAGCCAGGGAAACACCCAGGATGGCGTTGGCGCCGAGCTTGCCCTTGTTGGGCGTACCGTCCAGGTCGATCATGGCCTGGTCGATGCTGCGCTGGTCAGTGGCGTCGAAACCAATCAGGGCCGGGGAGATCTCGTCGATGACGGCGTCAACGGCCTTTTGGACACCCTTGCCGAGGTAACGGCCCTTATCGCCGTCGCGAAGCTCAACGGCCTCGTGCTCACCGGTGGAGGCACCGGAGGGAACTGCTGCGCGGCCGATCTGGCCGTCGGAGAGCAGGACCTCAACTTCTACGGTCGGGTTTCCGCGGGAATCAAGGATCTCGCGTGCGTGGATGGCATCGATAAGCGCCATGGATGTGCTCCTTATGGGCGAATTACAGGAATGTGGAGGGAAATTCTCAACGTCCTCGTCGCTACTAGCGTAGTCGAGAGTGGCTTACGTTACGGCACGGCTTCCAACGGCTCACGTCATGAAGGCTGCGCCTGGTTGTTCTGAAAGGATCGAACTGCGGCACGGAGGGCCCGTTCGGCGTCGAGTCCTTGCTCCCGCGCACCGGCGACCACGGCGAGCAGCAGCTCCCCCAACGCCTCTTCCGAGGCCGGGATGACAGGAAGTCCGACGGCGGCCAAGGCACCTTGCGCGTCAACGTCCAAGCCTGAGCGTGCTGCCCGGTCAAGGGACTTCTGCGCCGCTGCCAACGCCGGAAGATGGGGCGGAATGCCCTCGAAAGGGTCTTTCCGTTCCGGCTTCTCCGCGCGTTTGGCGGCATCCCACTTGACAATGATCTCCTCGACGCTGGCCGGGAAACTCTCCTGCAGGGAACCGTCGGCTTTGAAGACGTGCTGGTTTCGCCGGACCATCTTGGCATTGATGCCCCGGGCCACGGCAGCAAAATCAAAGCTGCCGCGCTCCTCGGCGAGCCGGGCATGAAGCACTACTTGAAGCAGCACATCGCCCAGCTCGCCGCGGAGCTCGTTGTCCCGTTGCGCGGAGTCACCCGCTTCGATCGAGTCCACCACTTCATAGGCTTCCTCGATCAGGTACTCCACCAGCGACTCGTGCGTCAGCGCACCCATCCAAGGGCAGTGCTCACGCAAGGCAGCGATCGTCCCCAGCAGCTCCCCGACCTCGCAAGCTCGACCGGGTACCCCTGCTGCTGTGGGCCCATCCAGCAGTTCCAGCAGCTCGCAAGCTCGACCGGGTACCCCTGCTGCTGTGGGCCCATCCAGCAGCTCGGGGACCTCGTTGGAATCGCTAGCCGAGGTTGGCGTAGGCATCGTTGATGTACTCAACCAAGGCTTCGCGCTCGTCCAGGGGCAGGAAGGCTGCCTCCGCGGCGTTGAGTGTGAGCTCCAGCAGATCATCGAGGTCGTAGTCGAAGGTCTCCACCAGGAGTTCGAACTCGTCCGTCAGGGTCACTCCGCTCATGAGGCGGTTGTCCGTGTTGATGGTGACATTGAAGCCGAGCTGGAAGAGCATGTCCACCGGGTGGCTTTCGATGCCATCGCCGAAGCCGGAGATGGCGCCGGTCTGGAGGTTGGAGGACGGGCAAATCTCCAACGCAATTCCACGGTCGCGGACCCAGGCGGCCACGCTGCCGATGGTCACCATCCCGATGGTGTCCTCGCCGTCGTCGTCGGAGTTGTCCTCGAACTCCACCGAAATGTCCTCGGCGATCCGCACACCGTGGCCAAGACGCAAGGCGCGGCCGTCCACCAAAGCGGACTGGATGCTCTCCAGGCCGGCGGCTTCGCCGGCGTGGACCGTTGCCGGGAAGTTGTTCTCGGCAAGGTAGGTGAAGGCATCCTTGAAGCGGGAGGGCAGGAAGCCGTCCTCAGCGCCGGCAATGTCGAAGCCGACGGCGCCGTTGGCGCGGTGGCGGACAGCGAGTTCCGCGATTTCCTGACCGCGATCAGCGTGGCGCATGGCGGTGATGAGCTGGCCCACCTGGATCTGCTGGCCGCGCTCTTCCGCGGAATCCATACCGGCTTCGAGGCCCGTCTGGACTGCTTCCACAACCTCGTCCAGGGTCAGCCCCTGCCGCAGGTGCTGTTCAGGTGCCCAACGGACTTCGCCGTACACGACGCCGTCCTCGGCGAGGTCTTCCACGAATTCCTTGGCGACCCGGAACAGGCCTTCCTTGGTCTGCATGACGGCAACGGTGTGGTCGAACGTTTCGAGGTAGCGGACCAGCGAACCGGAGTCGGCGGATTCGCGGAACCATTCGCCCAGCGCCACGGGATCGGTGGAGGGAAGGGTGTGGCCGGCGGCCTCGGCCAGCTCGATGATGGTGGCCGGCCGGAGTCCTCCGTCCAGGTGGTCGTGGAGGGAAACCTTGGGCAGGCTCTTCAGATCGAAGTCAAGGGCAGGGGCAGCGTCAAGAATGGGCTCAGTCACGTACTAACTGTAGGGGGACCGCAGTAGCTTAGCCAGCAGGGTTGGAGAGGTCGGCGCCGGCAACAGCTTTTTGCGACGGCTCGGGCGACTCCGCTGCGGGTGCTGCACTACTCGCGGCCGCTTCACGGGCCAGGTCCTTCTTCTCAAGGTACTTGTGCCACCAACGGAGGGCGTGGTCCACCGCGATGCCGAGAACCACGGCGAATGCCACTGCAATTCCGACACCCAGGAGCGGGTTGTTGTGCACCCACTGACCGGCGAGCAAGCCAATGCCGATGGAGTAGGCCACCCAGGTGATGCAGGCGAAGGCGTCCAGCCAGAAGAAGGTGCGGTGCCGGAATCCGGTCTGCCCGGCCACATAGTTCACTGCTACGCGACCCCACGGAATGTAACGGGCGGTGAAAATAAGCACCGCACCGCGCTTGTCCAGCTCGTACTGCGCCCACGCGAACATTTTCTGGACCTTGGGACGCCGCATCCACTTCCAGCGGGTGAGGCCGATCTTACGGCCCAACATGTAAGCCATGTTGTCCCCGGCCATTGCACCCACCAGGGCAGTGGCTCCCAAGATCCAAAGGTTGGGTTCTCCGCTGTGAAGGGACAGCGCCGAGAGGCCCACAATGGCAGTTTCGCTGGGAAGGATAGTGGCGAATCCGTCAATGAAAAAGAAGACCAGAAGTACCGGGTATATCCAGGGCTGCCCGGCTGCATGCTCGAGCATTTGATTCAAAAACTCCACGCGGGGGTAGCTCCTAGACGAATTTGACTTGACGGTGTGACGGAAGTCGCTCTAGTGTCCCACGGCCAGGGCGTCGTTCGCTACGCCCCAGCCTTGGGATCACGCGTTTAACGCTATCGGTTTGAGAATGCCGGCGTCGTCAACCGCCGGGCTGATCTTCCAAGACCAAAGGCGTCATACCGTGGGTGGAGTCGGGGCGTCTTCCTCGGGAATGTTTTTACCGTCCAGGGGCACTGATCCCCGGACTTTGCTGATGACGCGATCGATGATAATTCCAAGGATCACAGCTACGACGATCGCAATGACGGCACCGAGGAGGTGGTTGTCCTCGAACCAGACACCAAAGAAGTACCCAAGGATCACCGAATACGTTGCCCACAAGATGGCCGACATGGCCGTGAGCGCTACGAATTTACGGTGGTTGAAGTGCGTGGCACCGGCCGTCAGGTTGACGGCCACCCTGCCAATGGGGATGAACCGGGCCACCATGATGAGCGAGGCTGAGCGACGTCGGAGTTCCTTGCCCGCCCAACGAAAGGCGCCCTGCATCCGCTGGGTGCGCATCCATCGCCACCGTTGGATGCCGATGCGGTGTCCAATGATGTAGGCGATGTTATCCCCGGAGAACGCGCCGATGGCTGCCATCAAGCCCAGCAGCCATACGTTGGGTGAGCCGCTGCTGCCGGAAACGGCGCTCAGGCCCACCACTACGGATTCGCTGGGGATGGGCGGGAAGAAGCCATCAATCACGCAACAAGCCAGCACCAGGACCAACACCCATGGCTGCTCGGCCGCGGCGAGGATGAAATCGTTGATGCCCTGCACGGTTTCCTTACGATAGCCGGCTCCCCCACAGGCGCCGGATGGCTGGTGTCCCGGCTGTTCCTGGAAACAGCCCGGGACACTTAAGCCTAGGCGATGCGGTCGATGATGAGCTGATGCGCCGGGCGCGAACCCTCGGGTGCAATCACCACGGCATTTTGGAGCGCTTCCTTGGCCCGTTCGAACTTCTCCGGGGTATCCGTCAGAAGTGTCATCAGGGGCTCTCCCGCCCGAACCAGGGCGCCGGGCTTGGCGTGCAGCCGTACTCCGGCTCCGGCTTGGACCTGGTCTTCCTTGCGGGCACGGCCAGCACCCAGGCGCCAGGCAGCAACACCCACGGACAGCGCGTCCAATTCCACCAGGACGCCGTCCGCCGGAGCGTAGACAACCTCGGATTCCCTGGCCACGGGCAGCGCGGCCCGGGGATCTCCACCTTGGGCTTCGATCATCCGGTTCCAAACGTCCATGGCGCGCCCGTCCTTCAAGGCAGCTGCGGGATCGGCGTCGTGGATGCCGGCGCCGGCCAGCATCTCCTCGGCCAGACGGACGGTCAGCTCGACGACGTCTTCCGGACCGCCGCCTGCAAGGACCTCCACTGATTCCTCCACCTCGATGGCGTTACCTGCGGTCAATCCAAGCGGGGTGGACATGTCGGTGATCAGCGCGACGGTGTGTACGCCTGCATCCTTGCCGAGGGCCACCATGGTCTCTGCAAGCTCCCGGGCCCGGGCTTCGTCCTTCATGAAGGCACCGGAACCCACCTTGACGTCCAGCACCAAAGAGCCTGTTCCCTCGGCGATCTTCTTGCTCATGATCGAGGAGGCAATCAGCGGGATGGCTTCCACCGTTCCAGTGACGTCACGCAAGGCGTACAGCTTCTTGTCCGCAGGAGCGAGCCCTGAACCTGCAGCACAGATGACTGCGCCGACGTCCTGGAGCTGGGCCATGATTTCGTCGTTGCCCAGGTTGGCCCGCCACCCGGGGATGGCCTCCAGCTTGTCCAGCGTCCCGCCGGTGTGGCCAAGTCCGCGGCCCGAAAGCTGAGGAACCGCGACGCCGAACACGGCCACCAGCGGCGCCAACGGCAGGGTGATCTTGTCCCCCACCCCACCGGTGGAGTGCTTGTCGCTGGTAGGCTTCCGGCCGCCGTCGGGCCTTGTCAGGGACGAGAAGTCCATCCGCTCGCCCGAGGCGATCATGGCCGATGTCCAGCGCGAAATCTCGGCGCGGTCCATGCCGTTGAGCAGGATGGCCATGTTCAGTGCGGCCATCTGTTCCTCGGCGATCACGCCGCGGGTGTAGGCGTCAATGGTCCAGTCGATCTGCTCGGGAGTGAGCGTGCCCTTGTCCCGCTTGATGGAAATGATCTGGACGGCGTCGAACGCTTCAGTGCTGGTCACGTGGTTTCCTCCAGATGTTCGGGACCAAAGGCGTCAGGCAGCACCTGGTCCATGGATTTGATTCCCTGAGTTGTCATGAGCTGCATTCCCGGAGCCCTGAATTCGTAGAGCAACTGGCGGCAACGCCCGCACGGCATGAGGATGTTGCCTTGGCCGTCCACGCAGTAGAACGCAGCGATCCTGCCGCCGCCTGACATGTGGAGCTGCCCAACAAGTGCACATTCCGCGCAAAGGGTCAGCCCGTAGCTGGCATTCTCTACGTTGCATCCGCTGATGATCCGGCCGTCCCCGGTGAGGGCCGCAGCGCCCACCGGGAACTTGGAATATGGCGCGTAGGCCCGTTGCATTGCCTGCTTTGCCGCATCCTCCAAGGCCTGCCAGTCGATATCTTCCGCTGGCATCGTCAACCCTTCACGTACGGTATGCCGCTTGCGGCCGGTGGTCGCGACTTACCCACCAGACCGGCGACGGCGAAAATGGTCACCAGGTACGGCAGCATGGCCATGAACTGGCTCGGTACCGGGGTACCGATGATGCCCAGGATGGACTGCAGGTTGTAGGCGAAGCCGAACAGCAGTGAGGCCAGGAACGCGCCGATCGGGTTCCACCGCCCAAAGATCAGGGCAGCAAGGGCGATAAAGCCGCGGCCACCGGAGATGTCCTTGGTGAAGGAGTCGATGGTCACCAGTGTGAAGACGGCACCCCCGATGCCCGCGATGGCACCACCCAAGGTGACGTTCCAGAAACGGGTTGCGTTGACGTTGATACCCAACGTGTCGGCAGCCTGCGGGTGTTCGCCGACTGCCCGGACTCGGAGGCCCCAGCGGGTCTTGAACAAGCCGAACCACACCACGGCCACCGCAATATACATGAGGTAGCCCGCGATGGACTGCTCGAACAGGATGGGCCCGATGATGGGGATGTCCGAAAGGAGCGGGATCGGCAGGATGTCCAGCCGGCCTGGAGTGTTGAACTGCTCCTTGTTGGGTACCATCAGCGTGCCGTACAGGAACCCGGTAAGGCCGGAGACCAGCACATTCAGGACCACACCGACGATGATCTGGTTCACCAGGTACTTGATGCTGAACACGGCGAGGACCATGGACACAGCAGCACCGGCAGCGGCGGCTGCAATCAGGCCGATGTAAGGGCTGCCCGTCATGGTGGCCACCAAGGCCGCAGTGAATGCTCCGCCCAGGAGCTGACCCTCAATGGCGATGTTCACCACGCCCACCCGCTCACAGAGCACGCCCGAGAGCGAGCCGAAGACCAATGGCACTGCCAGCGTTACCGAACCGGCAACGAGGCCGGCCAGCGAGATGGAGGGCTGGCGGGCGCCTGCCACGATCCAAACAAGCAAGGCGAACACGAACACCACTGCAAACGCGATGGGCAGCCACTTGGGTGACCGCTCGCCTTGCGTCCAGAGATAGATCGAGTAGGCGGCCATCGCGAGCAGCAGGATGCCGAGGACAATGCCGCCCACTTGGCCGGGAATCATCAAGGCCGGAACGGCAACGGCGTCGCCGGCATCACTGATTTTCATCTCGGCGGTCTGGTCCGGGCCAAGGAAGCCGAAGAAGACCAGAGCTATAAGTGCCAGGATCCCGAGCGAGAGCGGTACTTTCATGGAAGGCCGGAACGCCGGCAGGGCCGTTGATCCCGGCTTCGGAGCGGTGGTTGTCGCGCTCACTTGGCACCTCCGGAGGCGTTGGCAAGGGCAGCTTTCGGGGCCGCCTTCGGTGTCTTGTCTTTGTTCTTCTTCTTTGGCTCAAGCCGGAAGATCGACCGGATGAGGGGCGGTGCTGCAATGAACAGGACGATCAGGGACTGCACCACCAGCACAATGTCGATGGGCGTTCCCGTCTGGATCTGCATCTGCACGGCACCTGCACGGAACGCGCCAAACAACAGGCCCGCGAAGAACGTCCCCCACGGAGTACTGCGTCCCAAGAGGGCAACCGTGATGGAGTCGAAGCCGATCTGGGCCGCCACGCCACCCGTGAGGACCTTCTCAGTACCTGCCACTTGGGCCACGCCGCCAAAGGCCGCCAGGGCTCCGGCCAGGGCCATCACCAGGATGGTAGCGCGGGGTACCTTGACCCCTGCAGTCCGGGCGGCGATGGGGTTGGCGCCGACTGCCCGGAATTCGAAGCCGATGGTGGATCTGTTCAGCATCCACCACACGCCATAGGTCAGGGCGATTGCCACCAGGAATCCCAGGTGGAGCCGGGATCCCGGAATGAGCACCGGATAAGTCGCCGATTCGTCCAAGCGGGGAGAGATGGGGCTGTTGTCCCCGGGCCGGCGGAAGGCCGCGGTGTTCAGCAGGAAGTCCAGCAGGAACAGCGCAACATAGTTCAGCATGATGGTCACAATGACCTCGTGCGCACCGGTCCTGGCTTTGAGGACACCAACGATTCCACCCCATACGGCGCCACCAAGGACGCCCATGATGATGACCACCAGCAGGTGCAGGCCGAACGGCAGGTGCCAGGTGAAACCAACATATGCTGCCAGCGTGGCACTGATGATGATCTGCCCCTGCGCACCAATGTTGAAAAGGCCGGCGCGGAATGCCAGGGCGACACCCAAGCCGGCACAGATCAGCGGGGTTGCCACGGTCATGGTTTCCAGCAAGGGCTTGAAGCCCTCACGGGGATTGAACACAGCGCCCTGGAAGAGTGCAACGTAGCTCTCGGTCATGGCTGTCCACAACGCACTCAGGAAGTCCGTGGGGCGTGCGAACAAGTAACCTGCGGTTTTGGTCACCTGGGTGTCCGTGCTGGCAATCAGCAAGCCGCCGAGGAACAGCGCCACAATGACCGCCAGGACGGAGACAAAGCCGCTGCCCATCACGATCCGGCGCATGAGGCTGCCTTGCTTGTGTCCCGGGTCCCCGCTTTGGGAGGAAACAGGCACTATGGATGGTTCCAGTGTCCCTCCGGCGGTGTCCAAGGCGACGTCTGCCGCCCGGACTTCGGAGGTGGATTCCTCGGGTGTTTGGTCCTTGCCTGACTCGTCTTTAGTTGTCATCGGAGCCTCCTTCAGGGCCGACTCCGGCCATCATCAAGCCAAGGGTGTCGCGGGGTGTTCCAGCAGGGACAATGCCCACGAGCTTGCCTTTGTAAAGCACGGCAATCCGGTCGGCTAGCTCAATGACCTCATCAAGTTCAGTGGAAACGATCATGACCGGCGTTCCGACGTCGCGCTCGGCAACGATGCGCTTGTGCAGGAACTCGATGGAACCGACATCCACGCCGCGTGTGGGCTGACTCGCGATAAACAACCGCAAGGGCCGGGACAGTTCCCTGGCCATGACCACTTTCTGCTGGTTGCCACCGGACAGCGTTCCGGCCGCAGACGCCGCCGACGGCGTACGGATATCGAATTCCTCGATCTTGGCCTTCGCGTGCTCCACAACCTTGCCGGGCTTCATGCTGATGCCGCTGGCGAACGGTGCTTGGTCGTAAAGGTCAAGGACCAGGTTCTCTGCCACCGAGAACGGACCAACCAGTCCATCCACGGTTCGGTCTTCCGGGACAAAGCCGACCCCTGACCGCAGGACGTCCTTGACCGGGAGGCCCAGCAGTTGCTTGCCGTCCAGGGTCACGGAACCGGTCACGTGTTCCTGCACGCCAAGGATGGCTTCGGTCAGTTCCGTTTGGCCGTTGCCTTGGACACCGGCGACGGCGAGGATCTCACCCTGCGCGATGTCGAAGCTGATTCCGTCCACTACGTTGGTGCCGTTGGCCGCGCGGACCGTCAGGTTTTCCACCACAAACGTGGTTTCCTTGGGCTGCGCGGGAGCTTTGTTCAGGCTCAGGCTAACCGGGCGTCCCACCATCATGGAGGCCAGTTCCGTGGCTGACGCAGTGGGAGGCGCATCGCCCACCACCTTGCCGCGGCGGATGACGGTAATGACGTCCGAGACAGCCTTCACTTCGCGCAGCTTGTGCGAGATGAAGACGATGGACGTTCCGCCGGATCTGAGCTGCCTCATGATGTCCAGGAGTTCATCGGTTTCCTGAGGCGTCAACACGGCCGTGGGCTCGTCCAAAATGAGGACTTTTGCCTCACGCACCAGCGCCTTAATGATCTCAACCCGCTGCTGGACGCCCACGGGGAGGTCCTCCACCAGGGCGTCGGGATCGACGTCGAAGCCGTATTGATCGGAAATCTCCCGGATTTTCTTCCGGGTTTCGTCGATGCTCAGCACACCGCCAAACGTGGTCGGTTCCGCGCCGAGGGCAACGTTTTCCGCCACTGTAAAGACGGGGACCAGCATGAAGTGCTGGTGCACCATGCCGATGCCGGCCGCCATGGCGTCACCGGGTCCGCGGAAATTGACCGGTTGGTCATCCACCAGGATCTGGCCGGCTGTGGGCTCGTATAACCCGTACAGCACGTTCATGAGGGTTGATTTGCCGGCACCATTTTCGCCGAGGAGGCAATGGATCTGGCCGGATTCGACCACGAGGTCGATGTCTTGGTTGGCGTAGAAGGTCCCGAAGGCTTTCGAGATCCCCTTCAATTCGAGTTTCACAACTCCCACCGTTCTGTGAGTCCGAGGGACGGCTGTACTGCTCCAAAGCCACTGGCTTTGAGGCCCAGCGTAGTCAGGGCAAAAACGCGCCGCCAGTACCGGTGCTCGGTACTGGCGGCGCGTCCAGGAATTGTTTTACTTCTTGGGGCTCGCTGCCGACTCGACAACCAGCTTGCCTGAGACGATGTCAGCCTTCAGGGCATCGAGCTCGGACTTGGTTTCAGCGGTGACAGCGGAGTCGAGATCGTGGAACGGAGCGATGGCCACACCATCGTTCTCCAACGTGCCGACGTAGGCTTCGTTGTTGAACTTGCCTTCCGTGTCGTCCTTCACCACGGCTTCAACGGCTTCGCCCATCTGCTTGACCACAGAGGTCAGCATCAGGTCCTTGTACTCGGGCGCGGTGAGGTAGCCATCGGAGTCAACCCAGATGAGCTTGACGTCCTTGCCGGCTGCTTTGGCTTCCTTCAGCGCAGCGCCGGCACCCTTACCGACCGGTCCGGCTACGGGCATGATGATGTCCGCGCCCTGGTCCAGCAGGTTGATGGTGACCTGCTTGCCCGTGTCCTGCTTCTCGAAGTCGCCCGTGAACGAACCGTCCTGCGTGTTCTTGTCCCAGCCAACAACCTGGACTGTCTTGCCCTTGGCCTTGTTGTAGGCCTGTACGCCGTCGTAGAAGCCGTCCATGAAGATGGTGACCGTGGGGATCTTGATGCCGCCGAAGGTGCCCACCTTGCCGGTCTTGGATGTTGCGGCAGCTGCGTAGCCTGCCAGGTATGCCGCCTGTGCCGTGTCATAGACAATCGGCTTGACGTTGGCGATCGGAGTCTCGTACGTGTAGTCGACGATCGCGAAGTGCCTGTCGGCGTTCTTTTCTGCGGCGGCCTTAGTGGCATCGCCCAAGAGGAAGCCAACGGTGACAGTGAGGTTACAGCCAGCGGAGATCATGCCGTTGAGGTTGGTTTCGAAGTCGCTGTTGGCCTTGGATTCGGCCGACTTTACCGTGATGCCCAAATCAGACTCCGCCTTCTTGAGGCCTTCGAACGAAGACTGGTTGAAGGACTGGTCATCGAATCCGCCGGAGTCCGACACGATGCAGCCAGTAAAGTCACTCTTGGTCGCCGCGCCGGATCCGGCGTCGGGAGCTTGGCCGCAGCTGGTCAGCAGGAGCGCTGCCGCACCTAGGGTGGCAACACCGGCCATTGAACCGCGCTTCAGGGTGGCACGCAGTGGTTTCTTCAATTTTCCTCCAGGAAGAAAGTGATTGGCGCTACGACGGATGGTCAATGAGTGTCCGTTTCCTATACCTGAGGCAGAAATTCTGTTTTCACTGATGCTCGCAGCTGCGCCGAAGCGCATTGATGAAACCAACACTAGTGGCCTGCAACACACCCAGCTACCACAAATGATCACTCCAGGTCAGATTGTTGACCTTTTGTTACCAAGCAGTAGCCGGGTGTGCAAGTCACACGCGATTCGCCTGTGGGCTAGAGGCGAACCAACATCTTTCCAGTGTTCGCGCCGTCCAACAGATCAATGAATGCCTGCGGTGCGTTCTCCAGTCCATCCACGATTGTTTCGTCGTAACTGACGGACCCATCGGCCAGCCATCCGGCCATCTTCTGCGCGAATTCGGCGGCATGCTGTCGCTGCCCGCCCACCAGGAATCCGCGCAGGGTGAGCTGCTTCCCGATAGCAACCGCCAGGTTCCCCGGGGCCACCGAGGGCTCCGTGGAGTTGTACTGGGCAATAGCGCCGCACATCGCTACGCGCCCGCCAACCGTAAGCGTCGCCAGGGCTGCTTCGAGGTGCTCACCGCCGACGTTATCGAAGTAGACATCAATGCCGCGCTCCCCCACTGCTTCCTTCAGTTGATCCAGCACAGGAGCATCGTTGTAGTTGAAGGCAGCATCGAAGCCGAGCTCCACCAAACGGGCAACCTTCTCCGGCGATCCGGCACTGCCGATGACCTTGGACGCGCCCATGGCCTTGGCGATCTGACCAACCATGGAGCCGACCGCACCTGCCGCTCCGGACACGAAAACCACGTCGCCCTCTTTGAACTCGGCAACTTTCAGCAAACCGGCGTAGGCAGTCAGGCCGGTCATTCCCAAGGCACCAAGAAACGCTGATGTTGGTGCAAGGCCACTGGGGACCGGCGTAGTCGCCGCGGCGTCCACCACCGAGTGCTCCCGCCAGCCAAGTTGATGCACGACGACGTCACCCACCTTGTGCGCGTCCGAACGGGACGCGATCACCTCACCTACCGCACCGCCGTCGAGCGCTGCATCCAGGCGGAACGGCGCCGAGTACGACTTGACGTCATTCATGCGGCCGCGCATGTAGGGATCAACGGACATGAACTGGTTCTTCACCAGGAGCTGGCCCTCCGCGAGTTCAGGCAGCGCAGCGTGTGCCAGCCGGAAGTTTTCAGGGGCCGGGCGTCCTACAGGGCGTGATGCAAGCTGGATTTCGCGGGTTTCCACCGGCGTGCTGGTAGCGGCGCTCATGCTGCGAACTCCACAAGCTTGAGGTCCACGGCCATATTGCCGCGCGTTGCATTGGAATAGGGGCAGATTTGGTGCGCCTTGGCCATCAACTGCTCCGCGGTGCCGCGGTCCAGTGCGGGCAATGCGATTTCGAGCTCGGCGGCCAGCCCATATCCTTCACTGTCCGCCAGTGCACCGAAGTGGATCTTGGCGGCAACTGCTGAATCGCTGAGGTCCACGCGCTCCTTGCGGCCTACCAGGCGCAGGGCAGAGTGGAAGCACGCGGCATAGCCTGCAGCGAACAACTGCTCCGGGTTGGTTCCTTCGCCATTGCCTCCCAGTTCCACGGGGCTGGCGAGGGCGACGTCAAGTTTGCCGTCGTTGGTGCGGGCGTTGCCGTCGCGGCCTTCGCCGGATGCCAACGCCTCAGCGGTGTAAAGAGTCTTCATGGTGTTTCCGTTCTCTATGGGAATGGATGTCCGGGATTTTCCGGAGGTCTGTCAGAGTGAGCTGTTCAGTGCTGCCGTGAGCTTGCCGAGAGTGGCGTGGAGCTGATCGATCTCGTCGGGCGAGAGGCCTGCGGCGTCAGCGAGGCGCTTCGGTACAGCCTGGGCCCGGGCACTCAAGGCGGTGCCGGCGTCGGTCAGTAAGACATCCACCCGGCGTTCATCCTCGGCCGAGCGGTGGCGTTCCACCAGCCCCATGGCCTCCAGCCGCTTGAGCAGGGGCGACAAGGTGCCGGAGTCGAGGCCCAGTTCAGCACCGAGTTCGCGGACACTGCGCGGCTCCTGCTCCCAGAGGACCAGCATCACCAAGTACTGCGGGTACGTCAGGCCGAGGTCCTCCAGCACGGGGCGGTAGACCGCCGTCGCTGCCTTGGACGCCGAGTACAGCGAGAAGCAGACCTGATGGCGGAGGCGGGGTGCATCACTCATGGACTAAATGATAGTGCACAATTCAATTGTGCACAACCTATCTTCGCCAGTGGCACCCGAGTAGCTGGCATGAGTGGTTGTTCCCAGCGCTCAGAACAACCACTCATGCCAGTCAGTTGGGTTTACTGTTCGAGGTCGCGGATCGTGCGGAGGGCAGCTGCGGTCAGAACACGGATGGCATAGCCGAGCGCGCGCTCGTCAACGATGAAGTCACCACGGTGGAGGTCGTACTCTTCGCCGCCGGGTGTGTGCGTGCCCAGGCGCATCATGGCTCCCGGGAGGTCGGCCAGGAACCAGGCGAAATCCTCTCCACCCATGGACTGAGGAGTCAGGACCACTGCGTTTTCACCCAACTCAGCGCGGGCAGAGGCCTCGATGATAGCCGTCTCATGCTCGGAGTTCACGACGGGCGGCACACCTCGGGTGTGCTCAAGGCGAACATCAACGCCATAAGGCGCGGCAACCTGTCGCACCACATCGTCCAGCAACTCCCCCGCGCTATGCCAGGCATCGCGATCGAGGCAACGCATGGTGCCGGCCATGTAGCCGACACCCGGAATGGCGTTCGGCGCGGAACCCGCTGAAATCTGGCCCCACACCACCGACACGCCACTGCGGACATCCACCCGGCGGGAAAGGACAGCCGGCACGTTCACTGCGATCTGCGCCAGTGCGAACACCAGGTCCTCGGTCAGGTGCGGCCGTGAAGTGTGGCCGCCGCGGCCGGAAAGCTCAATCTTAATGGTGTCCGAGGCGGAAGTGATCGCACCGATACGGGTGCCGATCTGGCCCACGTTGATGCGGGGATCGCAGTGCAGGGCCAGGATACGCGGTACGCCTTCGAGCACTCCCTGCTCAATGCAGGACAGTGCGCCGCCCGGCATGGTTTCCTCGGCGGGCTGGAAAATGATTCGAACCGTGCCGCCCAGCGGATTGTTCTTGTGCATCCGCTGCAGCGTCAGGGCAATGCCGAGCATGGCCGTGGTGTGGACGTCGTGCCCGCAAGCATGGGTAACGCCATGGTTCTTCGACGCGAACGGCAGGCCGGTTTCCTCAATGATCGGCAGTGCATCGATATCCCCGCGAAGGGCTGTGGCAATGGGGCCCTCGCCCACGTCAACCGTCAGTCCGGTTTCCTCAAGGCGGCGCGGCTTCAGTCCGGCTGCTTCAAGCCGTTCCACGAGCTTATCCGTGGTGCGGAATTCCTTGAAGGACAGCTCGGGGTGCGCATGGAGGTCACGCCGGAAGTCAATGAGTCCGGGAAGCAGTTCATCAACCCAGGGACTCACAACGGGAGCGGGCTCGGTTTCAGTCGTGTAATTGCGCACGTCACAACTCTAGCCATGCGTGGCATCCGAAGAACGAAAGCCACCTCTTGGTTACGCTGCGTTCAGACGCAGGACAACCAAAGAGGTGGCTCACGGTATAAGCGGATGCCTTACAGCACGTCCGTGTCGCCGCTGGCTTTCAGGGCGTCGACAGTGCCTTTCACGAGTTGTGCGTGTTCCTTCGTTGTGACCAGAAGTGCGTCCGGGGTATCCACAATGACCACGTCTTTGATGCCGATGAGGGCAATGACGCGCTTAGTGTCGGACACCACCACGCCACTGGCGTTCTCCGCGAACACGCGTGCACCTTCGCCAAGCACCGTTACTTCATCAACATCGCCTGCATTGTTCAGGCGCCCGATCGCGGCGAAGTCGCCAACGTCGTCCCAACGGAAGGTACCAGGCACGACGGCGACGTCGCCGGCTTCCGCTGCGGGCTCAGCCACTGCGTAATCGATGGCGATTTTCGGCAACGTGGGCCACACGCGGGATGTCACTTCCGCGCGTTGAGGCGTGTCCCAAGCCTCGGCGATTTCCTGGAGGCCCTTGAACAGCTCAGGCTGGTTGGCTTCGAGGTGCTTGAGCATGAGCGCCACTGGCGCAACGAACATGCCTGCATTCCAGACGTAGTCCCCGGCCTCGACGTATTTGTCGGCCACTTCCTGGCTCGGCTTCTCCACGAACTCCGCAACAGCAAGTGCGTTGGGGGCGCCCTCCACGTTCAGGGCTGCACCGGAGCGGATATATCCGAATCCAGTGGAGGGGTGGGTGGGTTTGATGCCGATGGTGACGATCTTGCCGGTGGCTGCGGTAAAGATGGCCTCGCGGACGGTCTCCAGGAAGAGATCATCCGGGCTGATGACCTGATCAGCAGCAAAGGAACCCATGATGGTGTCCGGGTCGCGGCGGTAAAGGATGGCAGCGGCGAGACCGATGGCGGCGCCGGAGTCCTTGGGCTCGCTTTCCAGCACCAGCTCGTCGTCCCCGATTTCGGGCAGCTGGCGGCACACGGCGGCGCGGTGCGCCTCACCAGTGACAACAAGGACCCGTTCACCGGCCAGCGGTTCAAGACGGTCATAGGTAGCCCTCAACAACGTACTGCCCGAACCGGTCAGGTCGTGGAGGAACTTGGGCGCAGCGGCACGCGAGAGTGGCCATAGCCGGGTCCCCACACCGCCCGCCGGAATAACCGCATGGAAGCGGTTCAATGGCGATTCCGGGTATTTCGCGTCTTCTGTACTCACCGCAACACTTTATCCTGTGCCGACGACAAGCCCTGCAGCGGGACACACGTGTGGCGTTCGTCTCAGGCAGTGCCGAAAATCGCCTGAATATCGGCGGGAAACATGGAATTAACAAGCAGAGAAGCCCGTCCTAAATTGAATATGCTGTTAGCGAAGCCTAGATTTAGGCGTGAGCTACGAGTGCTCTCGCAGCAGGCGTTCCCCCCGCATGGATCCCATGCCAGCGCCGCTGTGTTGCAGGAAGGTTTAATCAGTGCCGACAAAACCAGCTGGCACCTTGTACCGCGGCCGTGAAGGCATGTGGTCCTGGGTTGGACACCGCATTACAGGTGTAGTGATCTTTTTCTTCTTGTTGGTCCACGTGCTGGACACCTCATTGGTGCGCGTGTCCCCTGAGGCCTACACCGCCGTCATTGGCGCATACAAGAACCCCCTCATGGCCCTGGGTGAAACGGGCCTGGTCGCCGCGATCATTTTCCACGCCTTCAACGGCCTGCGTGTGATCGCCATCGACTTCTGGAAGAAGGGCGCTAAGTACCAGCGCCAGTTGCTGTGGATCGTGCTTGCGCTGTGGCTTGTCACGTTCGCAGGCTTCGCCATCCGCCACCTTTCCCTCGCACTGGGAGGCCACTAAGCCATGACAACCATCGAATCTCCGCGCAGCGGAAAAATCGGTGCCGGGAAGATCGCTCCGAAGTACAACCGCACCGGCTCCAGCCGTGGCAACTTCGAGATGATCGCCTGGCTCTTCATGCGTCTCTCCGGCATCGTCCTGGTGGTGCTGATCTTCGGCCACCTGTTCGTGAACCTGCTGGTGGGCGAGGGCATCCAAGCAATCGACTTCGGCTTTGTTGCCGGCAAATGGGCCGATCCGTTCTGGCAGTTCTGGGACCTTGCCATGTTGTGGCTCGCCATGCTGCACGGTACCAACGGCGTCCGCACCATCATCAACGACTACGCCGAGAAGGATTCCACGCGCTTCTGGCTCAAGATGGTCCTCTACGCGGCCACCCTGGTCATCATCATCCTTGGCACGCTGGTGATTTTCACCTTCAACCCGTGCCCCGTCGTCGACGGCGTTCAGTTGCCTGGCGGTTTCTGCCCGGCCCCGTAGCGGTGCCTCCGGCTGCTCCCACGAGCAGCCGGTTCGCCTGACGTAGCGGAGCAGCCTCCGCCGACCATCTGAATTTTTGAAAGAGAGAGCATCTGGTATGCAGGTCCATAAGTACGACGTCGTCATTGTCGGTGCAGGTGGCGCCGGCATGCGCGCCGCGATCGAATCCGGTCAGCGAGCACGCACCGCGGTACTGACCAAGCTCTACCCCACCCGCTCGCACACCGGTGCAGCCCAGGGTGGAATGTGCGCCGCACTGGCCAACGTCGAAGAAGACAACTGGGAATGGCACACCTTTGACACCATCAAGGGTGGCGACTACCTGGTTGACCAGGATGCAGCCGAAGTCATGGCGAAGGAAGCCATCGACGCCGTGCTGGACCTGGAAAAGATGGGTCTGCCGTTCAACCGCACGCCCGAGGGCCGGATTGACCAGCGCCGCTTCGGTGGCCACACCCGTGACCACGGCAAGGCGCCCGTCCGCCGCGCATGCTATGCAGCCGACCGTACCGGTCACATGATCCTGCAGACGTTGTACCAAAACTGCGTCAAGCACAACGTTGAGTTCTACAACGAGTACTACGTCCTTGACCTGCTGATCGTCGAAGAAGACGCAGTACGCGAAGACGGTACCCCGTACAAGCAGAAGCGTGTTGCCGGCGTGGTCTCCTACGACCTCGCTTCGGGCGAACTGCACGTCTTCCAGGCCAAGTCCGTGGTGTTCGCCTCCGGCGGCGCAGGCAAGGTCTTCAAGACCACGTCCAACGCCCACACCCTCACCGGTGACGGCATGGGCATTGCGTTCCGCCGCGGCATCCCTCTGGAAGACATGGAGTTCTTCCAGTTCCACCCGACCGGCCTCGCCGGCCTGGGCATCCTCCTTACCGAGGGTGCACGTGGTGAAGGAGCCATCCTGCGTAACTCCGAGGGTGAGCGCTTCATGGAGCGGTACGCCCCCACCATCAAGGACCTCGCACCCCGCGACATCGTGGCTCGCGCCATGGCGAATGAAGTGCGCGAAGGCCGTGGCTGTGGTCCGAACAAGGACTACGTCCTCCTGGACTTGACGCACCTTGAGCCTGCACACATCGAGGCCAAGCTTCCGGACATCACGGAGTTCGCCCGTACCTACCTGGGTGTGGAACCGTTCACCGATCCCGTTCCTGTGTTCCCCACCGCGCACTACGCCATGGGTGGCATCCCCACCAACATCACCACCGAAGTGCTGCAGGACAACGACACGATTGTGCCGGGCCTCTACGCAGCCGGTGAAGTTGCCTGTGTGTCCGTTCACGGCTCCAATCGTCTCGGCACCAACTCGCTCCTGGACATCAACGTGTTCGGCAAGCGCGCCGGTATCGCTGCAGCGGAATACTCGAAGACAGCCGACTACGTTGAGCTGCCCGAGGATCCCGAGGCAATGACCCGCGGCATCCTGGACGGCCTTCTGACCGGCAACGGTACCGAGCGTGTTGCGCAGATCCGCAAGGAACTTCAGGACACCATGGACGCCAACATGCAGGTGTTCCGCACCAAGGAATCCCTGGAACAGGTCCTTCGCGACATCGCTTCCTTCGAAGAGCGGTACAAGCACGTCACCGTTCAGGACAAGGGCAAGCGCTTCAACCTGGACCTCCTGGAAGCCGTGGAACTCGGCTTCCTCCTGGACATGGCCAAGGTCATGACCGTTGGTGCCCTGCACCGGGAAGAGTCGCGCGGTGGCCACTACCGTGAGGACTTCCCGGACCGCAATGACGAAAAGTTCATGAAGCACTCCATGGCTTACCTGGACACTTCCGTCACCGTCGACTCCTCGGCGGAATCTGTTGCGGGCATCCGTCTTGAGACGAAGCCCGTCATCTTCACCCGTTACGAGCCGATGGAGCGTAAGTACTAATGACGACCGAAATGGCAGAACCCGCTTCCAAAATCGAGCTCCCGGCAAGCGTTGCAGGCGACGGTGAGATCCCCACCTTCCACATCACGCTGCGTGTGCGCCGCTACGATCCCGAAATCTCGGACGAAGCACGCTGGGATGACTACAAGCTGACCATGTACGGCACGGACCGCGTGTTGGATGCCCTCCACAAGGTCAAGTGGGAGATCGACGGCAGCGTTTCCTTCCGTCGCTCCTGCGCCCACGGCGTCTGTGGTTCCGATGCCATGCGTATCAACGGCCGCAACCGCCTCGCCTGCAAGACGCTGCTGAAGGACCTGGACACCACCAAGCCCATCACCGTCGAGCCGATCAAGGGCCTCCCCGTGGAGAAGGACCTGATCGTGGACATGGAACCCTTCTTCCAGTCCTTCCGCGAAGTCATGCCCTTCCTGATCAACAAGGGCCACGAGCCCACCAAGGAACGCCTGCAGTCCGTCGAGGACCGTGAGCGCTTTGACGACACCACCAAGTGCATCCTGTGCGCCGCCTGCACATCGTCCTGCCCGGTCTTCTGGACCGACGGCCAGTACTTCGGTCCGGCTGCGATCGTCAACGCACACCGCTTCATCTTCGATTCCCGTGATGACGCCGGCGACATGCGCCTTGAGATCCTTAACGACAAAGAAGGCGTGTGGCGCTGCCGCACCACCTTCAACTGCTCGGAAGCATGCCCCCGCGGCATCCAGGTGACCCAGGCAATCGCCGAGGTCAAGCAGGCCATTCTGGCCCGCAAGATCTAGTTCACCGTTCTTCAAGAGAACAAGCACTACGACGGCGCCCCTCACCACTGATGGTGGGTGGCGCCGTCGTCGTTAATCAACTGCCGCAACAGGTCAACACCGCAACCGCAACCGCAACGCAGGGAGATCAGCGTGTCACGCTCCGAGAAGATCAGCTTCACGGGAAGCACCGGCGATACCTTGGCCGGCGTCGTGGACGTTCCCGAGGGTCCCGTCAGGGGCTGGGGCCTGTACTCGCACGGCCTGACGCTGGGCAAAGACAGCCCGGCCGCCTCCAGGATTTGCAAGGGACTCGCGGAGCAGGGCGTAGGGATGCTGCGTTTCGACAACCTCGGTTTGGGAGGCTCCGCGGGCGAATGGTCTGCCGGGTCCTTCAGCGTCAAGGTGGCCGATACCATCCTTGCAGCGCAGTTCATGCGGGAGCAGGGGCGGGGAATCTCACTCCTGGTGGGTCACTCCTTCGGGGGTGCCGCCGTATTGGCCGCAGCCCGCGATATCCCCGGCCTCAATGCCGTGGTGACCGTAGCCGCACCCTACGAGCCCAAGCATGTTGAGCACATGTTCGACACCGAAATCGACTCCATTCTCCGCGATGGCAGTGCAGTGGTTGACCTTGGCGGACGGCCTATGGAGGTTCGCCGACACTTTGTGGAGGACGTGGAACGCGCCGATCTGCGCGACTGCATCCGCACCCTCCATAAACCGCTGATGGTGATGCACTCCCCCACCGATAACACCGTGGGGATCGACAACGCCAGCGAAATCTTCCGTACTGCCCGGCACCCCCGGAGCTTTATCTCCCTGGAGGGCAGCGAGCATCTCCTCACCGGGAAGGGCCAGGCAGCACGCGTTGCAAAGATCATCGGCGCTTGGGCGGACCCTTACCTTGAGGTCAGCGACGCTGGCTAAAGGCATGCCCGCCCATGGAGGTGTCCTACTTGCCGATGGCCGCCTTGCTTTCGCTGAGCCATTGCTCGGCGGCTTTCTCCGGGGTAAGCCTCTTGAACAGGACCTCGGTGTTGATGCGGGCGGTGATCTCGGAAACCGCCGTTGAACCGGTGGGACCGATGAATGTCGGGGCGAAGTCCATCTTGCCGATCTGGTCGATATAGGCGGCTTCTACCTTCCCTTGCGGTGTCAGCAGGTCCTGGATGGCTGTTCGCATTCCCGAGTTGCTGGGCACGCCACGGTCACTCTGGATGATCTTTGCCGCGGCCTCATTGTTCACCAGGAAGCTAACAAGCTTTGCGGCGGCATCCGTGTGCTTGCTGCGGGCGGAGATGGTGTAGAACTGCGATGACTGCAACCAGATGCCGGGCGTAGGAGTCTCGCCGGGCAGCTTCAGCAGCTTCAGTTCGGCACCTGAGGCCTTGCTGAGGGCGGTCAAGGAGTTGGTCCAGGTCAGCATCATGCCGGCTTGTCCCATCCCCATGAGTGTCTGCTCGGTGCTGACGTTGAGCTTCTCCACGGTCTCAGAGGCGCTGGGGGCCGCGCCCGAGTCGCTGAGCTTAAGGGAGAAATCGAAGTAATCCTGAACGGTTTCCTTGCCCAGCCCCAGCTGGCCATCCTGCGTGTACAGGGATTCGCCGCGTTGGCGGGCGAAGGCGTCCAGGGAGTCATGCGTGAGGACGGTTGCCGTGCCGTAGGTTCCCTTGGGGCTCTTGGCAGTGATGTCCCCGGCTGTCTTTGCGAAGTCGTCCCAGGACCATTTGCTGTCATCCGGAAGGGCTACTCCGGCAGCTTGGAACACGGCGGGATTTACCACGATCGCCAAGGCGTTGGCGCCAGTGGAGACTCCATATTGTTTGCCTTGCACCTGCCCGTTCTCCAATGCTCCCTGGTCCATCTTGGAGAGGTCCAGGGACCCTTCAACCTTGGACAGGTCCAGCAGTGCGCCACGGTTGGCATACTCAGCCGGGTAGGCACCACCCATGGTTATGACGTCCGGGGCGTCGTTTGCTGCCACCTGGGTAGCCAGCTTGTCGAAGTAGCCGCCGATGTCTCCGTACTCCGGCTTCACCTTGATGTTGGGGTTGGCAGCCTCGAACTCCTTGATGGCCTTGTTGGTCAGTTCGGCCCGGGTGGCATTGCCCCACCAGGAGAACCGAATCTCTACGGGGCCGTCCTGGGCCTGATTGGACGACGGGCTGGAACACGCTGTGGTCAGGCCAAGGAGGCCCACCGCCGTGAGGAATGCTATGGATTTTCGGATGTTTCGGGGAGATTTACGCGCCATTGGGTAAGCTTCTTTCGAACGTGTGAAAACGGTTCCTGAAACGTATCAAGGCAGTGTATATTCGTCAATAGTTTCCACCCTGAACTATTTCTGCGACGAAGGAGAATGCTATGACTTACCACGTGGACCAGATCCAGATTCGGGATCCCTTCGTCGTCACCCTGCACGAATCCGGGCATTATCTGCTGTTCGGAAGCACCGACAAGAACATCTGGGCCGGGCCAGCCACGGGCTTCGACTGCTACCGAAGCAATGATCTGGTGACGTGGGAAGGCCCCATCGAGGCTTTCCGGCCACCGGATGGATTCTGGAGCCAGGAACAGTATTGGGCGCCTGAGGTGCATGAGTACCAAGGCCGTTACTTCATGCTTGCCACCTTTACCGCTCCAGGACGTTCCCGTGGAACGCAGATACTCTCCGCCGCCACTCCGGAAGGTCCTTATGAGCCGTGGAGCGACGGTCCCGTTACTCCCGGCGATTGGGAGTGCCTTGACGGCACACTCCACGTTGACCCTCAAGGGGCGCCATGGATGGTGTTCTGCCACGAGTGGAAGCAGGTCCATGACGGTGCCATCGTGGCCCAGCGTCTCAGCCCCGATCTGCGGCACGCCATAGGCGAGCCGACCTTCCTGTTCAGCGCTTCGGAGGCGCCGTGGGCCCGCGCACTGGACGTCCCGTCAGTGCGTGACAGGGAATACCCCGTATACGTCACCGACGGCCCTTTCTTGTTCACGCTGCGCAGCGGCAAGCTCATCATGCTGTGGTCCAGCTTTGGTGACCAAGGCTATTCCATGGGCATTGCCCGCAGCGAGTCAGGAACCGTACTGGGGCCTTGGACGCAGGAGGACGAGCCGCTATGGGGCAAAGATGGCGGACACGGCATGATCGGCCGCGCCCTGGATGGCAGTCTTTTCCTCACGCTCCATCAGCCCAACCGCAGCCCGGACGAACGGGCAGCATTCTTCCCGCTCCGTGAGCTGGAGGACACCGTGGTCCTGGCAACAGCTGATACCAACAGGCCTGCCATCGCTCGCAAGGCCCTGGTACAGCGACACAACGTCCGGCAGCAACACCTGGACCCCCGAAGCCCGGTTTCAGTAGGCAACGGCGAATTCGCCTTCACTGTGGACCTTACGGGCCTTCAGTCGTTCCCAAAGGACTACCCCGTCGGCGCACGGGATGACCTGCCGCCGGGAACCCTTCTGGGGACGCAGTCGCAGTGGGGTTGGCACTCTGTTCCACCGCCACAGCCTTACGATCTTGCCGGCTCAACAGTCCTCTACGATTCGCCCCGTGGCCCCGTCCCCTACGTAGACATGGTGGGAGACATCGTGAACGACCGCGAGACCGACACGTCCTTGGCCGAAACGTGGCTCAGGGCGAACGTCCATCGCTTGGATCTGGGCCGCATCGGCTTCAGCTGGATGGGAGACGGAACGGAACGTCCGCTCACGCCTGCAGACGTCACCGACACCAACCAAACGCTGGATCTCTGGACGGGCATGGTATCCAGCCGCTTCACGCTGGCAGGCCACCCCGTCACAGTCACGACGTCGTGCCACCCGGACCGCGATGAGCTCGGCATTCGCGTAGAGTCGACGGCGCTTGCTGCCGGGTTGGTAGTGGCTGTCGCCTTCCCGTACGGGTCCGAGGCGTGGCATGACGCCGCGGACTGGAACCGGCCCGGTTCCCACGCCACCTCCCTGCAGGACCCGGAGCCTGTGGAGGAGCACAGTGGTACCTCAGCGTGGACCATCAACCGCGAACTTGACGATTCGCGCTACCAAGTGGTCATCACAGGTCAGGAGCTCACCGTAGAACAGACCGAAGAGCACCGGCTCAGGGTCTCCACCGCCGCCGCAACCACCATGGACCTCTCCATCGCTTTCGTATCTGCCGGGGACGGCGACTGCATACCGCGAGGCAACAACAGGCTGTCCGGTCCCACACCCAAGGTGCGCTCCGGCACCCCTGCCGGTACCGGCGTCGGGCCTTCACCTGCGCGAGCCGTGGAGAACGCAACAGCGGCCTACTGGCCTGCTTTCTGGTCTTCAGGAGGGGCGATCGAGCTCGATGCCACGGATGATCCCAGGGCCAAGGAACTGGAACGCAGGATCGTGCTGTCACAATACCTGACCGCCATCAACTGCTCGGGTTCGTTGCCGCCGCAGGAAACCGGACTGGTCTGCAATTCGTGGCGTGGTCGCTTCCACCTTGAGATGCACTGGTGGCATGCCGCGCACTTTGCGCAGTGGAACCGAGTGGAACTGCTCCTGCCATCCTTACGGTGGTACTCCACCGTGCTGGAGACATCGCGGCTAACCGCGAAGGCGCAAGGATTCGACGGCGTGCGCTGGCCCAAACAGGTAGGACCGGATGGGCGGGAAAGCCCGAGCCCTATCGGTACGTTCCTGATCTGGCAGCAGCCGCACCCCATCTACCTGGCGGAGCTGGTGTACCGCGCCGATCCCCGCCGGGAAGTGTTGGAGGAATTCGCCGAGGTAGTCTTTGAATCCGCTGCATTCATGGCCAGCTTCGCGCATCCAACGTCACGTGGTTTTGAGTTGGGTCCTCCCTTGATTCCGGCGCAGGAGAGCTACGGCTCCATCAGGGCCAGGGTCACCAACCCCACGTTCGAACTGGCGTACTGGCAGTGGGGCCTGCGGACTGCTCTAGCCTGGCGGGAGCGGCTGGGCTTGGACCCTGTGCAGGAATGGTCAATGGTGGCCGATGGCATGGTGGCGCCGCGGGTCGTTGACGGCGTCTACGCAGCGATCGATGTGGAGCCGTTCACTACTCGCACAGATCACCCGTCAATGCTGTGTGCCTTGGGTGTCCTCCCGCAAACCGACCTCATTGATCCGTCCATCATGCGCGCAACGCTCTCCGATGTCCTGGCGGACTGGGACTGGGGCAGTACCTGGGGTTGGGACTACCCCGTGATGGCCATGACCGCGGCGCGACTCGAGGACCCGGAGGCTGCAGTTGATGCGCTCCTCCTGAGTGCAGGCAAGAATACCGTCCTGCCCAATGGGCACAACCGCCAAACCGACTCGCTCCCGCTCTACTTGCCCGGCAACGGTGGGCTTCTGGCCGCTGTGGCGCTGATGGCCGCCGGCTGGGACAACGGACCGGGCAGTCATGCGCCGGGATTCCCGGCAGACTGGACCGTTGCGTGGGAAGGGCTGGCGCAGGCCCCCTAGCTCAAGCAACGCGGGGTCACTTATGGTCCCAAATCCACCTCTGGATGGGCTATAAGTGACCCCGCGTTGTTCGGCTAGCCGCGGCGGGGTCCCACCGCAGCACCAACGAGAGCCCCAAGCCCTACTCCGATGAGGATTCCGAGAAAGGGGGAATTGAAGACCAACTGGCCAACAATGAGTCCCGCAGCAGCCCCGAGCAGACAGGCAATCCACAGTTGGTTATTCACGGCTGCCTCCAGTTCGAACTGTCAGGTGCGGGAAGGGCTGTCAGGTGCGGGGCGCCACGCGCCGTGAACCAAGGACTTTTTTGCGGGGTGACTCCCCCGACTCCGTGTCAGCCTCGCGAACGGCTGACCACGATGCCGAGACGAGATACACCTGGCTCACAAGATTGAACCAGATCAGCAGGCCGATGATGATGGCAAACGATGCCAGGACCGGGTTGTTGCCGGACCGGGCCAGAAGTTCGGTGCTGAAGAACTGCAGGACTGTAGTCCCGACGCCCGCCAGTACCACGCCCTCCAGGAACGCGCGGCGTCCCAGCTTCAGGCCACCCGCAATACGGAACAGCACTGCCGCCGTCGCGCAATTCAGTAGAAGCGGAATCACGATCTTGACGGTCGCCGCAATGGGCTCGGCAACGCCCTCGTCAAGCTTGAGCAAAGCGATAAGCCAATCCGCTGCGGTACCGAAAACGAGCGAGACACCTGCGCTGAAGACAAGGATGACGCCGAGAAGCAGCAGTGTGCCGGCGTCGATCAGCTTTTGAAGGATGGGATTGCGCACTAAGGGGTCCGCCTTCATGACCCCCCGCAGTCCTTCCCTGATGCTGGCGATCCAGCCGAGGGAAACAAAGACAGTGACAACGGCTGCGATCAGCGCCGTCCATCCGAGTCCGGACGGGTTGAGCAGGGATTGCGGATCCACCAGCCCCTCGCCGCCATCCACCTGAAGGAGCCCAGGGGCGGCCGCTGCCACACTGTCGATCACGGCATCCTGCAATGCGGGGTTACCGCCCAGAACGATCCCTGCAATGGCGAAGCCGGTGGTAAGCAGACCCGTCACGGAGAAGAACATGTTGAAGCCGATTCCGGCGCTCAGCAACGGCCCGTGTTGCCGGGTGTAGTGCTGGAAGGAGCGCAGCGCCCGGTTGGTGTTCAGCCGGGCGAGGAAAAGGGCAAAGAATGCGCCGGCCTTTTTCGGCAGGCCCTCACCGGCGCGCTTTGCATGGCCCCAGTCCTGCCTCTTGCGAAGAAGCTGAAGTTTGAGTTTGGCCAGCTCAGTTGGCAGCGGAGGAACGTCCGCCTCTGTGGCTTGGATCCGCTTGCTGTGCTTGGTCAGTATCGCCGCCAAAGTCGAGCTCTTCCCGTAGCTGCCAAATTCCATTGGTGTCGTGCTCGTAAAGTCCCATGCTAACCACAGGGAAGGTTGCCCGGTAATCCCTGAGGACCGTTTCGGCTTCGTCGAGGTTTTCCTGGGCGACATCGTGGGCCACGGTGACGTGCGGGTGGTACGGGAAAGGCAGCATCCGTTCAAGCGGGCCGGTTTGAAGTTTCTCGTGCAACTTCACGCACTCTTCAAAGCCCTCCTCCACGTTGACGAACACCACCGGCGACACGGGACGGAAAGAACCCGTGCCGGAAATGGTGATATCGAAGGGTTCCTGGTTCCGCGCGACTTCCCTGACGTGTTCCCGGGTGGCGGCCCAGTCCTGGGTGGGGGTGGTGGTGATCAGGGTGATGTGGGCAGGAATGACCTCAGCCATCGGGTCGCCGAAGGAGGCCCTCCATTCCTGGAGTTCACGGGCGATCTCCGGCGGGAAACCGAGGATGACACCCACGCACATGGTCTCTTCCTCGCCGCAATCAGTGCCGGAAACAGCGGGCTGGCGGGAGTCGTCCGGACCGGCACCCCGTCGGGTGCCGGTCTTGACGTTGAGCTGGCCAGCAGAGCACATGGAGTTAGCGGGCTCCCTGGATTCCGTGGGAAGCATCGCCGCGGTATGGCAGGAAGCCAACCTTGGAGTAGACGTCCGCGAGGGTTGCGGCCGCGATTTCGCGGGCCTTGTCAGCGCCGAGGGCCAGGAGGCGGTCCAGTTCCGCAGGATCAGCCAGCAGCTCATTGGCGCGTTCCCTGATGGGCGCCAGGTGTCCGGAGACGAGTTCGGCCAGGTCAACCTTCAGGTGGCCGTACATCTTCCCCTGATAGTCAGCCACGATCTTGTCCACTGGTGTACCGCTGATGGCCGAGTAGATGGTCAGCAGGTTGGAGACGCCCGGCTTGTTCCCGCGGTCGTAGCGGATCTCGGTTTCGGTGTCCGTGACAGCTGACTTGATGCGCTTGGCCACGGTCTTGGGATCATCCAGCAGGTTGATCAGCCCGGCCGGTGATTCCGCTGATTTGGACATCTTGGCGTTCGGGTTCTGGAGATCGTAGATCTTTGCCGATTCCTTCTGGATGAAGGCCTCGGGCACTTGGAAGGTCTCGCCGAAGCGGCTGTTGAAGCGGTTGGCGAGGTCGCGGCTCAATTCCACGTGCTGGCGCTGGTCCTCACCTACCGGCACACCGTGAGGCTGGTAAAGGAGGATGTCGGCCGCCTGCAGGATGGGGTAGGTAAACAAGCCAACACTGGCGTGGTCCGAACCCTGCTTCTGAGCTTTGTCCTTGAACTGCGTCATGCGGGCTGCTTCGCCCATGCCCGTGATGCAGTTCAGGACCCAGGCCAACTGGGCATGCTCGGGAACCTGGGACTGGACGAAGAGCGTGCATTTGTTTACGTCCACGCCGCCGGCGATGTACTGCGCTGCCGTAACCCGGGTGCGCCGGGCGAGCTCCGCTGGATCCTGCGGCACCGTGATGGCGTGCAGGTCCGGAATGAAGTACACGGCGTCATACTCGTCCTGCATCCGAACCCAGTTCACCAATGCGCCCAGGTAGTTGCCAAGGTGCAGGGAGTCGGCGGAGGGCTGCATGCCGGAGAGGACCCGGTGCTTGGCGCCAACGGCAAGCTTGGTGGATGTCGCGGGCTGCGGCAAGGCGGCAGCGTCAGCCGATTCGCCGGTTTCAGTCGTAGTGGAACTAGTCATGGAGCAATACCTTAGGAAGCTTAGAGCCGGTAGTCGACTACCAGCGGTGCGTGGTCAGAGAAGCGGGTGTCCCACGAAGGCGCCCGGTCCACCACAGCCGAGAAAGCGGCTGCTGCGAGGTCCGGAGTCGCCAGGTGGTAGTCGATGCGCCAGCCCGTGTCAGTGTCGAAGGCCTTACCGCGCTGGGACCACCAGGTATAGGGGCCGGCGACATTACCTGCCAGGCCCCTGTGGACATCCCTCCATCCGATTTCTTCGCCGAGGAAGCGGTCAAAGTACGCCCGTTCCTCCGGGAGGAAGCCGGCACGCTTGACGTTGCCCTTCCAGTTCTTAATGTCCAGTTCAGTGTGTCCGACGTTGAGGTCGCCAACCACCAAAGCGTGGTCGCTATGTTTTGCGAGCTCGGGCAGGCGGACGGTCATGGCATCCAGGAAGCGGAACTTATCATCCTGCTTTGGGGTTCCCACTTCTCCGGAGTGCACATAGGCGCTGACAACGGTGAGGCTGCTGGATTCACCGGCTGTGTTCTTGACGGTGTAATCCGCCTCCACCCAGCGCCCGGACGTATCAAAATAGTCATCGCCCACGCCGATGCGCGTGGCGGTTGGCTCCTCGCGGGAAGCGATGGCCACACCTGCACGGCCCTTGGCCTCAGCCTCGGTGTGGAGGATGTGCCAGCCTTCGCCGATCAGCTTCCTGACGACGTCGTCAGGGGCGCGGACTTCCTGCAGGCAGAGAATGTCAACCTCGCGAGGCTCCAGCCATTCCGCCATGCCGTTCTTGTAGGCAGCCCGCAGGCCATTGACGTTAACTGATGCGATGCGAAGGAAGTCCTTCTTCAATGCCGTACTCACCCGCTCTACTCTAGTCGATGATGGTGCCGGCCATTGGCTCGTCCGAGCCGCCCGAAGACTTGATCATGTCCCGTGCATTCGTTGCTGTGATAGCGATGGTTTCGAGTGCGCGGTTGATGGTGTCCTGGTTCGCCGTTGCGCCCTTGGCACGTTCCTCGTCAACCACGCGGACCTGCACCTGGACAATCTTGAAGGAGTGGTCCAGCTTGAGGTCGCGGACTTCATCGGCTTTGCTGCGCTCGGCGACTACGCGCGTACCCCCGCTGTCGGCAGCGGACGACGACGGCGCTCGGCCGGCTGCGGCATTGAAGGCATTTTGCGCTTCGGTCAACTTGGCACCGGCCCGCCGCGCGGCCTTGCGGATGCTCAGCACCACGAACGTTGCAAGGGCAAGCCACCCGAAGGCCACTACTGCCACGACCCAGCCCACAACATCGTTCTGGTTGGCCGCAAAGATGACGGCTACCAGGAAAGCGATGATGACGACTGTCATCCCCAGGCCGCCGATGCGGAAGCCCTTGAACATGCCTTTTCCGGCGGGGGACGTGGACGGGTGCGGGTCACCGAGAGATTGCATGGATCCATTCTCTCAAATGCGCAAAGGTGCCCTGTCCGCTTCCACGGACGGCGAACATTGGAGTTTTTGTACAGCTAATGCCCCTAAGACGGCGCTTTAGGGGCTTTAGCTGTACAAAAACTCCATCAGGGGGAGGAAGGTTTACCGCCTACAGTGGATTCGCGTTCCAGGAAGCGGGCGGGGAGCAGGACAGGCGCGGACTCCTTATCCGCTTCCATGACGTCAACCAGTTGCTGAACCAGTGCCGCAGCGGCGGCCGGGATGTCCACGTCGAGCGCCGAAATGGGCGGTTGATGCTGACGTGAGTGCTCAGAGTCCGACCCCGTGCACACCAGCAGGTCCCGGGGAATGGTGAGTCCGTGCTCCTGCATGGCCTGGGCAACACCTGTGGCGTGCCTGCCCGTCAGGCAAAAGACAGCGTCCGGCACACCTGCGGCGAGCAACGCGGCGCCGACTTCGCGGCCGCCCTCCAAGCCATCCCGTTCCGGCACGTGGTGGATCAACGGTTCCCGGTCTGATTCCAAGCACCACGCAACGTAGGCGGCCTCGCAGTCGAAGTTCCAGGCATTCCTGTCCGTACCGCCCACGTAGGCAATGGATTCAGCACCCGCTGCCCTCAGGTGGTCCAGGACGACCCGCGTGGATGCGGCGTCGTCGTGCGCAACCCAATTCCGGAGGTCGGGGCGGCCGGGGTGGCGATCCCAGGTGACGTAGGGAATTCCGCGTTTCTCCAGCAACGCCACCACCGGGTCATCCAGGAGCGGGGCAAAGACTATGTAGCCGTCCAGGGACATGGAGAACGGAGGCAAAGGTCCGCGGCTCAGGTCCGGGACCAGCATTAGGCCTAGATTCCGGTTGAGCGTCTCCCCAGCTGCCGCTCCTGCAAGCTTCATGAAGACATCCACCCCGTTGGGGCCGTAATTTCCCAAGCTGTCCAGGGAGCGGAAAACGAGCCCGATCGCGTTCATCTTGGAACTTCGCAGGCCCCGCGCCATGGCGTCCGCAACGTAACCCAGCTCTGCAGCGACGGCCCGGACGCGTTCCCGGGTGGCCGCGCTGATGTTGCCCTTGCCGTTGAGCGAATGCGACACCGTGGTGATCGAAACTCCGGCTTTGCGGGCGACATCCCAGATGGTGGCGCCCTGCTGAAGTTCGCGTGCCATGCGCCCCACTCTGCCTTCCTTGGAGATCAGGATTCCAAAATCAACAATAAATCTTTCGGAGCCAGCTACACAAAAACGTTTTTGTTCCGTACTTTGAGCGCCACACGTGATCCACATCATCCCGACGGGCACCATATCCTGCCGGATGGCCCCTCAAGAAGACCAATGCAGCTTCACCTCCACACCTCCACCGCGCATCACCCCCACGAGCGCGGCCTGGACATCGGCCGGACCTGGGATGCCCAAACGCGCAGTACCGCCAAGCTCTACAGCGACTTCTTCGCCACGCTCGGCATCGCTACGGGCAAGGTGCGGGAGATCGCCGAGCAAAGCCACGAGGCCCTTTACGAGTGGAGCCCCGAGCTGGCCGAGGAAGCCGAAGGCTGGGCTGAGGGCGCCGGGCTTGAAACCTGGCAACTCAGTGTGGTCAACGCGCGTACTGAAATCCTGGCGGCGGCACCCCGGAAGGTCGGCTCCCATGAGTGCTCGACGGCGGTCTACGCACCGGTCGGTGCCGAGGCGCCGCAGACCATGCAAACCTGGGATTGGCATCATGACCTCGCCACCGACGGACTCTTGCTTGAACTGGCCCCATCCCCTGGTCGGACCACCAAGACGTTTACCGAGTTCGGTGCGCTGGGCAAGATCGGCGTCAACAGTGAAGGCCTCGGCCTGCACTTCAACATCCTTTCCCACGCCAGGGACAACGACTCCGCAGGCGTGCCTGTCCACGCGGTTGCCCGCCGCATCCTGGACGAAGCATCCAGCATCGACCAAGCGATCAGCATCGCTTCCTCAGCGCGCGTCAGCGCCTCCACGGTCTACACGGTGTTCACGGCGCCGAGCGCAGGCACCCCGGCCGCCGACAGCAACAGCACCCCACGCCGGGCAGCCAGCATCGAGGTTTCTCCCGCCGGAACCGCCGTCGTGGACGCCGGCAGCGACGGGTGGCTGCTCCACACGAACCATTTCCTGGATCCGTATCTGGCGGTGGAGGACGCAATCGACGACGACGCGTTGTCACCCGAGCGCCTTGCCCACCTCCGGCGGGTGCGGACGGAGCTGGTGGGCCTGGGTGCGGCGGACCGGGCCAGGCACTTCTGCTCATCTGAAGGAGCTTCCGCCGTGGTCTGTTTCCATCCCGATGACTCCATGCCAAGGCACGAACAATGGCAGACGCTGCTGACCATCAGCATCGATGCCGTCGACTGCTCCCTCGCCTACGCCGCTGCCAACCCTGCCGATGCGGCATGCGATGGCTTCCGAATTTTCTGACCCTCATTCCCAAACAAGACACCCAACGAAAGGCACTTCCTTGCCGCAATCTCTTCAGCCCAACGTTGCGCTGGAACCACAGAGTCCGTCGTCCCAGCGCCCTGCCTCCGCCGCGCGTACTTTCTTCATCTCCTGCTTTGGAACAGCACTGGAGTTTTATGACTTCACCATCTACGGCCTGGCTGCAGCGCTGGTGTTTCCCCAGTTGTTCTTCCCCAACCTTGACCCGTTGACCGGAACGTTGGTTGCCTTCGCTTCCTTCGGCGCAGGGTTCTTGGCCCGACCCCTGGGTGGCATCGTCCTGGGCCACTTCGGCGACCGCCTCGGCCGGCGGAAAATCCTCATCCTTACTCTTGTCCTCATGGGTGGAAGCACCTTCCTGATTGGTTGCCTTCCCAGCGCAGATTCGATCGGCGCCGCCGCCCCCATACTGCTCATTTTCCTGCGGCTGGTTCAGGGATTCTCTGCCGGCGGTGAATGGGGCGGCGCTGCGTTGGTGGGAATCGAAGCGGCCCCGGCCGGACGTCGAGGGCTGTGGGGAAGCTTCACCAGCATGGGCATTGGGCTGGGCGTACTCATGGGCTCCGGCGTCTTCTCGCTTACGGATGCCATCGCGGGTGGCGAAGTGGCCAGTTTCGCCTGGCGGGTCCCCTTCTGGATCGGCGGCCTGTTGGTGGTAGCCGGCCTGATTGCCCGGCTGGCCCTCCCCCAGGACGAACGTCCCTCCAGCGGAGAGACACCGCGTGTCCCCTTGCTCGCCGTCATGAAGTCGCACCCACGACAAATCCTAATGTCCATCGGCGTGAGCTACGGCTACAACACCTTCACGTACATCGCGACCGTCTTCCTGATGTCCTACGTGCTCCAGCGTGGCTACACGGGCAGCGAATCACTTCAATTCCAGCTGTGGGGCGCCGTGGCCAGCGTCATCTCAGCTCCCCTCGCAGCGATCCTTTCCGACAGGATCGGCCGTAAGCCGGTGATGGTGGGCGGCGCAGCGATGCTCATCATCTACTTCCTGGGATTCTTCCCGGCCATCGAAACCCACACCGGATGGCTCGCACTCCTGATGTTCACCTTGGGCGGCGCGCTGAACACGGTGCCGCAGGGCCCCCTGCCGGCATTCCTTGGCGAACAGTTCCCGGCAGCTTCGCGCTACTCGGCCATTTCGGCGAGCTACCAGATCGGCTCAGCCCTGGGCGGCGGTACGGCAGCCACTGTGGCGACGGCGTTGCTGATCGCCACCCACGGTGACCCGATCGGCGTCGTGATTTACACCGTCTTCGCGCTGGCAGTGATGGGACTCTGCTCCTGGGGCCTTCGCGACCATGCAAAGCTGACCATGGCCGAAATCGAGACCGCCTAACTTTATGTACAGCTAATGCCCCTAAGACGGCGTTTTAGGGGCATTAGCTGTACAAAAACTCCATCATTTGAGGAACAGCTGGCGCAATCTCGCCGTAGTCAACATGATCCCGAGCGCGATCATCACCACGTAGTAGCCCACGTGGATGGCGGTGGCCGGGCTGAACGATCCCACGCTGATCTGGCGCAGGAGTTCCACCCCGTGCCACAGGGGCATGGCCTGAATGAACCACTGAATGACCTGCGGGTAAACACTGAGCGGGTAGAACGTGGCACTGAACAGGAACATGGGCAGCAGGAAAAAGTTGATCCAGTCCATCTGCTGGAAGGTCTTCATGAAGCTGGTGATGCCCATGCCGAAGCTCGCGAAGCCGAAAGCGATCAACACCGAGGCAGGAATGACCAGGATGGCCCACCAACTCGTGAGCAGCCCCATCACCCCCATGACCGCGGTGAATCCGGTGGCGTACAGCAAACCCCGCAGGAGGGCCAGGAAGATCTCACCGATCGCCACGTCCAGCGGCCCCAAGGATGTGTAGAGCATCCCTTGGTAGAGCTTGGCGAAGTTCATTTTGAAGAAGACGTTCCAGGTGGAGTCGTAAATCGCTCCGTTCATGGCCGAGACCGCCAGGAGTGCCGGGGCAATGTAGGCGGCGTAGCTGATCTCCTCACCGCCTGGACCTTGGACCGTGCCCACGATGGAGCCCATGCCCACGCCCATGGCCAGCAGGAACAGCACCGGCTCGAAGAACCCGGACACCATGACCAGCCATGTGCTGGACTTGGCCGCCATGAGGCCGCGGCCCACCACGGCTTTTGCGTTGCGGGAGTACAGCGAACCGAACTTACGCTCGCGGGCTACGTCCGTGGCGCTGTGGCCACCTGTCAGGACACTCATGAGCCCATCCTTTTCACGAACTGGCGGCGGACCAGCACCCAGCCAACAGTGGCCGTGGCCAGCAGGAACACCACGTGGGTGATGGTAAGCAACGGGTTCTGGTCCATTCCGTAGGTGAAGACCCGGCCCAACTCAGTTCCGTGCCACACCGGCGAAATCCAGCCGATCCAACGGACCGCGATGGGAAGTGAATCCAGCGGGAAGAACGTCCCGGAGAACAGGAACAGGGGCATGACGATAAAGCGCTGCACCAACGCGAACTGCCCTTTGTCCTGCTTGATGCTGGCGGCGTAGGCCATCAGCGGCAGCCCGAACGAGAGCGCGGCAACCGTTGCCACGATGGCTGACACCCAACCCCAAGGGCTGGGCGAAGCACCGAACATGGCCACCACCGCGAAGTAAACCACCGATTGCAACAGAAACCGCAAGGAACTGGCCATGATGTGACCACTGGCAATCTGCTGCGGAATCAGCGGCGAGGCATGAGGGCCGTAGAACACGCGGCGCCATTTGAAGCCGTCCATGATGGGGTACGAGAATTCCCCTGATGCCGTCATGACGGCGGCGGAGACCAGCAGGGCCGGAGCTACGAACTCCAAGTAGCTGACACCTCCGAAGGCCGCCTCGCTGTTGGCGTCCACCAGGCTGGCCAGCCCGACTCCCATGGCAAAGAGGTACGCTACCGGCTGCCCTACGCTGTACAGGATCACGGACCAGCCGTAGTTACGCATGACGCGAAGCACCTGCTCCGCGTAGAAGAAGGAACCCCAGCGTCGCGCCCGCGCAGCCGAGACCTCAGGTGAGTGTGCCCGCAACGGTGGCGCCGCCGTCGTGACTGGTTTGTTGGCCGGGTCAGTCAACGAGGCTCCTGCCGGTCAGCCGCAGGAACACGTCCTCCAGCGAAGAGCGGCGCACCAACGAGGTCATCGGGTGCAGCCCGCGGGCCGTGACCTGCTCCAAGGCGGCCTCGCCGTCGTGCGCGTAGATGAGCACACGGTCCGGCAGCGTCTCGAGCCGCTCGCCGATGCCTTGGAGCTCGACGCCGATGGTCGCGTTCCGCTCGGACCCGAACCTGAGCTCAAGTACCTCGCGCGAGGAGTGCTCGCGAATCAGGGCAGCAGGAGACCCCTCGGCCATGATTTTGCCTTTGTCCACCACGATCAGGCGGTCGCAGAGTTGCTCAGCCTCGTCCATGTAGTGCGTGGTGAGGATCAGCGTGACACCGTTTTCCTTGAGCCGGAACAGCCGGTCCCAGAGGATATGGCGGGCCTGCGGATCGAGGCCGGTGGTGGGTTCGTCGAGGAGCAGTATGCGGGGTTCGTTGATCAGCGACCGCGCGATGGTGAGCCTGCGCTTCATGCCGCCGGAGAGGGCGTCCACCTTGGAATTGGCCTTGTCCGTCAACTGCGCGAACTCCAGCAGTTCGTCGGCTTTAGGGCGCAGATAGCTCAGCGGCAGGCCGAAGTAGCGCCCGTAGACGATCAGGTTCTCGCGGACCTTGAGCTCTTCATCCAGGTTGTCCTGCTGCGGGACTACACCCAGGTGCGCCCTGACCTCAGGGCCGTGCGACTCGGGGTCCAAGCCCATGATGCTGAGCGTTCCCGAAGTGCGTTGCGAGACGCCACCAATCATCTTCATAGTGGTGGATTTGCCGGCTCCGTTGGGGCCCAGCAGCCCGAAGGACTCCCCCGCCGGTACGTCGAAGGAGATGTTGTCCACGGCGGTGAGATCACCATAGGCCTTGGTAAGGTTCCGCGCGCTGATGACGGTTGATCGGTTCATGTCGAGGCCGGATTGCGACGATTCTGACGGGGTTGAAGACGGGCCTGCAGAGCGGATTGCTTCATTGTGCACCCTCAGCAGACTAGTAGCGCCCACCGATATGTGAAAGGGCTCTTCCAGATATTTTCTGAGTTAAGCCGGTCAGGTGCCAAGCGTTCCCGCCCGGACAGACCCTTCGCCCGGTAATATGGCTAACCGTTGGAGATATGCCACGCAACAGAAACCAGGATGAGGATGCGCCGGACTTTTCAGATGCTGCCACGCGAAGACGTCTTGGTGGCTCTGAGCTATTTCGCCGTCGGGCTCGGTCTGCAGATTTTGGAGCTATCCGGCAGAAACCCTCCCCATATCCCGGCGGCCGCGGGTTTAATGATCACCATCCTGTCCACCGCCGCAATCACCCTGCGGCGGCAAAAGACACCCGTGATGCTCACCGTCGTCGCCGCTGCCGTTGCGATCAGCGCCGCAACTGGCGGCAGCACCTTCATGTACTTCCTGATGTTCGAGTGGTTCTTCTCGGCAACCCTGTACGCTTCCAAAGTCATCCGGCGCGTGGCAGCCGCCATCGCTGTCGCATTGGTCGCGGCCGTCAGCATATACGCACAGTGGGAATCGGCTTCCATCAACGTAACCGCCGTAGTGTTCATGCAAGCAACCATGCTGTGCATGATCCCCATCTGGTGGGCCAACAACATTGCCTCCGTCCGGCGGTTGGCCGCAGCAGATCGTCGCCGCGCCGAAGCGGAAGCCGAAGCAAGTATACGGGCTGAGAGACTGCTCGCCGCCGAAAAACTACTGGCCAGCCATCATGAAAAAACGGCACTGGCCCGGGATCTTCACGACATGGTTGCCAGTCGCATCTCAGCCATAGCCATGCAATCAGCCACTGGCGTCGATATCGCCGATACCGTGGTCAAAGACAAAGTGCTGGCATCCATCAGGGAGGGAAGTCTGGAGGCCCTCAGGGAGATGCGCGCCATGATCCAACTCCTCACATCCAATGATGCCCCGGCAGCCCCCACTCGAGGCCAGCATCGTGACCGATTCTTGGAACTCGTGGGCGCTGCCCGTGCATCAGGAGTCGAAGTCAAGGTGGAAGACGCCTTGGAACCGTCATTGGACGAGACCGCGGAAGACCTGTACCTCATCGCTCAAGAAGCTCTCACGAACGTGCTGAAACACGCACCGAAGTCCAGTGTGAGCATCACTCTGTCACGCACCGCCGGAAAGACCCGCCTCACGGTTGTAAACCGCCTTGACCCTGCGGCACCCCATACTCAAGATGGCGACAATCTGCTGGCAGAACACGGAAGCGGCCACGGGCTGGCAAACATGCTCGAACGCGCGAAGGGACGCGGCGGCAGTTTCTCCGCCGGTCCCATGGATGCCGGGCTCGGATGGTCGGTCAGCGCAGAGATTCCCGACAGTGACGCCGTTAGCACCCTAAATACTTAAGTCTCCGGACAACGGCACGAATGGAGGATGACGGCCGCCGGCGGGCACGGAAGACTTCTTCTATGACTGCTGCGGACTATCCGGTTCGCTTTCGTTATGTTGAAGGAGCATCATGCGTGGATCATCTGGTCGTACTGAAATTCTCTGGGGAGCAATAAGCGCAGTGGTTGGTCTACTGCTGTGGCTATTCGCCGGCGACATTGAGACACCCATCATCACACTCAGCAAAGTTGGAGTAGTCCTCATGGCAGTTGGCGGGGGCGGCATTTTGTACGGTATCTACATGCTGGCGAAGTCCGGGGCGAGGAAAGAACAGCAATAGCCAGCACCCGGCCCGCGAGCCTGCGAACTGGCCCGTCGCTCGTCACGCAGGTGCACAAGATCACGGACGATGTTGCGATTCTGCTTCCCTCGGCCCGGCAGCTTTGG